>NZ_JARTVX010000003.1:0-1238380 GCF_031450875.1 Caballeronia sp. LZ001
ATGACGCGCGATAACGCCACGTTCGAGAGTGGGATTCACCGTGCTCATGTGCGCGCCTTGGTCTGATAAGTCGGATGCCAGCGTAGCGTGACGCGCTCGATGGCCCTTGCCGCCATGTCGGCGAGCTTGCCGAGCAGCGCGTAGAGCAGAATGCCGACGAGCACCACATCGGTCTGCAAAAATTCGCGGGCGTTCATCGTCATATAGCCGATGCCCGATTGCGCCGAAATGGTCTCGGCGACGATCAGCATTACCCACATCAGCCCGAATGCGAAGCGCACGCCGACGAGTATGGAAGGCAACGCGCCCGGCAAGATCACATGCCGATACAACGCCATGCCCGACAGCCCGTAGCTGCGCGCCATCTCGATGAGATCGCGATCCACCGAACGAATGCCGTGATACGTGTTCACGTAGATGGGAAAGAACACGCCGAGCGCAACCAGCACGAGTTTCGCTTCCTCGCCAATGCCGAACCACAGGATCAGCAACGGAATCATCGCGAGTGCAGGGATGTTGCGGATCATCTGCACAGTCGAATCGAGCGCAACTTCCGCAGGCTTGAAAAGCCCCGTGGCCAGGCCGAGCACGAAGCCGGTGGCGCCGCCCATCGCAAAGCCCGCGAGTGCACGCCACGCACTGACCTTCACGTTGGCCCACATGTCGCCGGACAAGATGAGCGCCCACGCCGCCTTCACCACGGCGAGCGGTTCGGGCAGCACGCGCGAAGAGAGACCGCCCGTGCGCGCCGCCGCTTCCCATGCGACGAGAATCAGCAGCGGCACGATCCAGGGCAGCGCCTTTGCACCGATGCCGCTCAAAGCCGTTCGAGCAGATTGATTTGCCATGACGATACTCAGCTTTGCGCGACCTTCGGCAGTTCGGACGTGCCGATCACTTCGCCGAACGGCCCCGAGAGCGGCCCGTTCGCCGCTTCTTTTTGCTGGCGCGGCAAGAGCGGGAACACGAGTTCGGCGAACCGATACGACTCTTCCAGATGCGGATAGCCCGAGAGAATGAAGGTATCGATACCGAGTTCCGCGTACTGCTTCATGAGACCGGCGACCTGTTCCGGATTGCCGACGAGCGCCGTGCCCGCGCCGCCGCGCACGAGGCCGACGCCGGCCCACAAATGCGGATACACCTCGAGCTTATCGCGATTGCCGCCATGCAACGCGGCCATGCGGCGCTGTCCTTCCGAATCCATTTTCGCGAACGATGCTTGCGCGCGCTGAATGGTTTCATCGTCGAGCTTGCTGATGAGGCGGTCCGCGTCGGCCCAGGCTTCCTTTTCGGTTTCACGCACGATCACATGAAGGCGAATGCCGAACTTGATGCTGCGGCCTTCGGCGGCAGCGCGCTTGCGGATGTCCGCGAGCTTTTTCTCGACTTCGGCGGGCGGCTCGCCCCACGTGAGATAAGTGTCGATATGCTTGGCCGCGATCTCGTGCGCAGCCGGCGACGACCCACCGAACCATAGCGGCGGATGCGCCTTCTGCACCGGCGGATACAGCACCTTGCCGCCTTGCGAACGCAGATGCTTGCCGTCGAAATCGATACTGCCGCTGTCGTGAGACTTTTCGAGCAGACCGCGCCAGATGCTCAGGAACTCGTCGGTGATTTCGTAGCGCGTGTCGTGGCTTTCGAAGACGCCATCGCCCGCGAGTTCGGTCGGGTCGCCGCCCGTCACCACGTTGATGAGCAAGCGCCCGTTGGAAAGCCGGTCGAACGTCGATGCCATGCGCGCCGAGAGCCCCGGCGTACTCAAGCCCGGCCGGATCGCGACGAGAAACTTGAGGCGCTTGGTGGCGGGAATCAGGCTCGAAGCCACGACCCAGGCGTCCTCGCAAGAACGGCCCGTCGGCAAGAGCACGCCTTCGTAGCCGAGCGTGTCGGCGGCGACCGCGATCTGGCGGAAGTAGTCGTAATTAGCGGCACGCGCGCCTTGCGACGTGCCGAGATAACGACTGTCGCCATGAGTTGGAATGAACCAGAAAACATTCATCGGGAGGTCTGCCTTTCGAATTCGTTGTGTCGTGAAGACGGGCATGCGGCTTTGCGAAACAGCCCGACGCTCGGGTCAGTCTAGCGACGCGGCGACGCTTGCCCAACCATCGATTCGCGCTAAGAATGTGCGCGAAACTGCTAACCCGAATTTACTGAGAATTACGCGACGTTCCAGCGCGCTTCGGTGACGTCGAGCTTCTTCGGAATGAGCTTGAGGTTGCTGAAAACGTCGGCGATCTGCTGCTGATATTCGAGCGTTGCAGGCGCGACGCTCTGCACGCCGTAAGCCGTCCGTTTCAGCGCGACTTCGAGAATGCCCGCATCGAGACCGACGAGGGGCGCGAGTTGCGTGGCGACGGCAGGGATGTTGTCGCGCGCCCAGCGATCGACCAGATCCAGTTCTTCGAGCACGGCACGCACGAGTTGCGGTTGCGCGGTGGCGAACTTGCGCGTGGCGAGGTAGTACTGGATGTTGCGCACGAGGTTCGTGCCATCGGTGATTTGACGTGCGTTCGCCTGCTTCTCGGCGGCGGCGAGATACGGGTCCCAGATTGCCCATGCATCGACGCTGCCTTGCACGAAGGCGGCGCGCGCATCGGCGGGGGCAAGATAGATGGGCTGGATATCCGTGTAGGCCAAACCCGCCTTCTTGAGCGCTTCCACGAGCAGATAGTGAACGTTGGAGCCTTTGTTCAGCACGACTTTCTTGCCGCGCAACTCGGCCACCGTTTGAATGGGCGAATCCTTCGGCACGACAATGGCTTCGGCGCGCGGCGCGGATGGCTCGTTGCCGACATAGACGAAATCGACGCCCGCGGCTTGCGCGAAGATCGGCGGCGTTTCACCGACGGTGCCGATATCCACCGCGCCCGCGTTGAGCCCTTCGAGCAATTGCGGACCAGCGGGAAATTCGAGCCATTGCACGGTGACGCCTTGCGCCGCAAGCCGCTTGTCGAGCGTGCCGCGTGCCTTCAACACCACGAAGTTGCCGTACTTCTGATAGCCGATGCGCAAGGTCTTGCCTGCATCGGCGGCAAAGAGGCGGCTCGACGCGAAGGCGCCTGCGCTGACGGCGGCCAGTTGCGCGAGCGCACGCCGGCGCGACAGCGAGAGAGAACGATCGGACATGCGGAGTTCCTTGGGATAGGGTCGTAAAGCCGAGGCAGACAGGCGCCAGAACGTCTTCCGAAAAGACGTCTATAGCCATCAATCCCTACTATGCGAGACGCGCGCCAAAAGCGGAACCAAGCAAATGTCATTTGCAAATGAATACGCCGTGACGCGGCTAGGCGCACGGCGCATATAAGGCGGTGGATGCGTGTGTGCGAATAAGCTTATGCGTTATTCGCGGGGAAAAAGCGATTGCCGGGTCTTGGCAAACCGAAGTGCTCGCGCAACGTGTTGCCTTCATACGCGCGCCGGAAAATGCCACGCCGTTGCAATTCCGGCACGACCTTGTCGACGAAATCGTCGAGACCCGCGGGCAGATACGGGAACATCACGTTGAAGCCGTCGCTGCCTTCCTCGGCGAGCCACTGCTCCATTTCATCGGCGATATCGGCTGCCGTGCCGATCATCTGCAAGCCCGAAAAGCCGCCCGCGCGTTGCGCCAGTTGCCGGATGGTCAGCCCTTCCGTGCGCGCCATTTCGACCACGCGTTCGCGCGCGCTCTTGCTCGCATTGGTCTCGGGAATCTCGGGCAAGGGACCATCGGGATCGAACGAGGAGACATCGTGGCCGAGCGCGATGGAAAGCGAAGCGATACCGCTTTCGTAATGCACGAAGGTATCGAGCAATGCGCGCTTCTCGCGCGCTTCCTCGCGCGAGTCGCCCACCACGACGAACGCGCCGGGAAGAATCTTCAGGTGCTCGCGCGGGCGGCCGAGTGCATCGAGCCGGCTCTTTACATCCGCAAAAAAACGCTTGCCCGCGGCCAGATTCGGTTGCGAGGTGAAGACCGCGTCGGCGGTTTCAGCCGCAAGCTGCTTGCCCGCTTCCGATGATCCGGCCTGCACGACGATCGGCCAGCCTTGCACCGGCCGCGCGATGTTCAACGGGCCGCGCACCGACAGATATTCGCCCTTGTGACCGAGCACGTGAAGTTTGGCGGGATCGAAGAAGAGGCCGCTTTCGGTATCGCGCACGAACGCGTCGTCGGCCCAGCTGTCCCACAGGCCCGTGACGACATCGTAGAACTCGCGCGCGCGGCGATAGCGCTCGTCGTGCTCCATGTGATCCTCGCGGCCGAAGTTCAATGCGGCATCCGGGTTCGACGTGGTCACGAGGTTCCATCCGGCGCGTCCGTCGCTCAAGTGATCGAGCGAGGCAAAGCGCCGCGCGATGTGATACGGCTCGTCGAATGTCGTCGATGCCGTCGCGACCAGCCCGATCTTCTCCGTCACCGAAGCCAGCGCGGAAAGCAGCGTGAACGGCTCGAAGGATGTCGCGGTGTGGCTGCGTTTGAGCGCGTCCACGGGCATGTTGAGCACGGCGAGGTGGTCGGCCATGAAGAATGCGTCGAAACAGGCGCTCTCAAGCTTTTGCACGAACTGCTTGAGATGGCGGAAATTGAAGTTGGCATCCGCATACGCGCCGGGAAAACGCCACGCGCCGGTATGCAGGCTCACCGGCCGCATGAATGCGCCGAGATGCAGTTGTCGGGAAAGGGTCATGTGAAAATCGGTTCGAGTCCAGGTCAGCGCTTACGTTACTTCAGGCATGCAAACGTTGCTTGGATCGACGATGAACCGACGCGCCGGAATCGTGGCGCGTCGATGCGAATGCGGATTCAGTGCGGCGGAAGATCGGCGGGCGACTGAAATAGATCGACCGTATAGCCCATGTTGAAGTAGCCCGCGCGCGCATAGAGCGCGATGTGTTCGAGCCGGTCGGCGCGCGTGCTTTCGTCGTCGGGCAGCTCGATTACGCTCGTGGCATTGCAGCCGCATGCGGCGCGCGCACGTTCCAGCGACCGCAATTGCCAGCGCTCACGCATGCGTCCGGCGGGCGCGTAGATGGCTTGGAGATAGTGCGACAGGAACTGCGGCATGGCTCATCCCCTTCAAATGGTGAATGAATCAAATCTAGGCCGCCCGCAACGCTTTCACAAACAAGGTTTTCTGCAAAGCAATACACCGCCTGCATGCCTTATATAGCGCTCAAACCGCCCGTGACGGCAAACGAAAAGGCGCTATATCGATAGCGCTCGATATTATTTGTCGCGAGGCGCTGCCGCCTCTAGCATCACGTCTCTCCCAACTTATCAGCTTTTGCCCCATGAAAATAAAGTCGCCGATAAAAACCGCGCTGTTTTCCCTGCTGCTTGCATGCGGCGTGATGAGCGCCGCACCGTTGTTCGCGGCGAATCAGACGGTGCGCGTGGGCATCATGTCGGGCGAGGACGAGGATGTCTGGCGCACGGTAGCGGCCAACGCAGCCAAACAGGGCCTGACGGTGAAGGTCACCACTTTCGCGGATTACACCCAGCCGAACGAAGCGCTCGCGCAACACGATCTCGACGCCAACTCGTTCCAGCACAAGCCTTATCTCGATGCGCAGATTCAGGCGCGCCATTACGACATCGTGCCGGTCGGCTTCACTTACGTGCAGCCTATCGGCCTCTATTCGCGCAAGGTGAAGTCGGTCGCCGCGCTGCCGCAGAACGCAACCATAGCCGTGCCGAATGATCCGAGCAATGAAGGCCGTGCGCTCTTGCTGCTGCAGGCGAACGGCGTCATCAAGCTGCGCGACAACGTCGGGTTGCTGCCGACGGCGCGTGACATTGCCGACAATCCGAAGCACGTGCAGATCAAGGAACTCGATGCGGGTATCGTCGGCCGCGCGATCGGCGACGTGGACGCTGCCGTGGTGAACACCGACTGGGCCATCAAAGCGGGCATCCAGATTCCGCAGGAACGCATTGCGCAGGAGAAAGTGCCGGGCAATCCGTATCGCAACTTTCTGGCGGTGAACGCGAAAGATGCGCAGGCGCCGTGGGTCAAGACGCTGCAGACGAGTTATCAGCAGGCCAACGTCGCCGCGACGATCCTGAAGGTGTATCACGGTGCGACCTTGCCGGCATGGGACGGCGCGCCGCAGAAGTAATGCGCGTGTGATGTAAGCGACGACGCCCGGCATGACCGGGCGTCGATCGTCTGAGCGCTGTTTAACTCGCCTAAACCGCCTCTTCCACTCGATACCCCGCCGGCACATCGAGCCCGAGATGCCCGCGCAAGGTAGTCCCTTCGTAAGCGCGTCGGAAGATTCCGCGCTTTTGCAGAATGGGCACGACGCCATCGACGAAGGCTTCGAGCCCGCCCGGCAACGCGTCGGGCATGAGGTTGAAGCCATCGGCGGCGCCGTCTTCGAACCAGTGCGCGATGTCCTCGGCAACCTGTTCGGGCGTGCCGACGATCACGCGATGCCCCCCGCCGCCCGCCAACGCGCGGATGAGTTCGCGCACCGTATAGCCATGCGCGCGCGCCTGCGCGATGGTCGCGTGGAAGAACGTGTGATTACCGTTGCCGTTGTTGGGCAGCGTGAGATTCTCGGGAAGATGCTCGTCGAGCGAGAGCGAATCGGCCGGAATGCCGAGCGTGCCGGCAATCCGGTTCAGGCTGTAGCGCCATGGAATGAGATCGACGAGTTCATCGCGACGGCGGATGGCTTCGGCCTGCGTCGCGCCGATGATCGTCGTGAGACCCGCGAGCACTTTCACCGCATGCGGCCCGCGTCCGTAGCGCGCCGCACGCACGTTCAGATCCTCGCGATACGCCTTCGATTCGTCGAATGATTGCGACGCCGAGAACACCGCTTCCGCATGACGCGCCGCGAGATCGCGCCCGTCGCCGGATGCGCCCGCCTGCACGAGCACCGGATGCCCTTGCTTCGAGCGCGGCAGATTGAGCGCGCCTTGCACCGCGAAGAAGCGTCCGCGATGCGCGGCGGGATGCAGCTTGCCGAGATCGACGAACTGGCCGGTCCCTTTGTCGGCAACGAGCGCATCGTCCTCCCAGCTATTCCACAACGTCTTCACGAGCGTGGCGAACTCTTCCGCACGCGCATAGCGTTCGGCGTGATCCGGGACGGCTTCCAGCCCGAAGTTGCGTGCCGAAGGCAGATCGGCCGTCGTTACCATGTTCCAGCCCGCGCGGCCGCCGCTGATCAGATCGAGCGTGGCGAAGCGCCGCGCAAGGTTGAACGGCTCGTTGTAACTCGTGGATGCCGTCGCGATCAGCCCGATATGCTTCGTCGCGGCCGCGACGCTCGCGAGCAGCAGCGTGGGTTCGAGCGCCGTGATCGGGCGCATGTCGAGTTGGTCGGTGATCGCGGCGCTATCGGCGAGGAAGATCGCGTCGAGACAGCCACGCTCCGCGATCTGCGCGAGACGCACGTAATGATCGATATCGACGAAGGCGCGCGGATCGGCGTCGGCCAGACGCCATGCGGAAGGCACGAAGCCGGAATGAAGCGCATTGATGTTCAGATGCAACTGGCGCGGGGCTTCGCCGCTCATGGGTGACACTCCGGGAAAAGTCGGACCTTCGATTGTCCGATGCGAACCGGGTGCCGCGCCACGAACAATTTCGTGGATTCATATTCGCTGGGGCGCTAAGGGACTAGCGGCATTTATCGATAGCTCGCGCCGACGTGCGGCGCCTGCAGATAGGCGCCGTTGCCAAACAGCTTCTCGCGCAGGGTGCCTTCTGCATATTCGGTCTTGTATGCACCGCGCCTTTGCAGCTCGGGCACGAGATATTGGACGATATCGTGGAACGTGCGCGGCGACTCTACCCACGCGAGATTGAAGCCGTCGATATCCGTTTCTTCCACGAGCGCCTGCAATTCGTCGGCAACCTGAGCCGCATCGCCGACCACGACCGCGCCGCGTCCGCCGATCGTCACGAATTCCACCGCATCGCGCACGGTCCACACGCGTTCCGGGTCCAGCTTGCTGAACGATGCAAGTGCGGACTGGCCGGCATCGGTATCGACGTAAGCGAGGGTATCGTCGGGCTTATAGCGCGAAAGATCGATGCCCGTCCAGCCGGATAACAACGCCAGGGCACCTTCGTAACTCGCGCGCGCCTGATACGCGGCATAGCGTGCCTGCGCGCGTTCGGCGGTTTCATCGACGATCACGGTCAGCATGGCGAACAGCAATGCGCTGTCCGGTGCGCGGCCCGCCTCCGCGAGCGCGGTGCGGATGGACTGCGCCGACTTGCGCAAGCCATTGCGCGTGGGCGCGCCAAGAAAGATGCATTCCGCATGCTTGGCCGCGAATGCCGTGCCGCGCGTCGATCCGCCTGCCTGGAACAGAAGCGGCGTGCGCTGCGGCGAAGGCTCGCACTGGAAAATACCTTCGCTTTCGAAGTAGCGGCCCTTGTGTGTGATCTTGCGCACGCGCGCGGGGTCGGCGTAGATGCCGCGTTCGGCATCGCGCCGCAATGCGCCTTCTTGCCAGCTTCCTTCCCAAAGTTTGTAGCAGACTTCGAGAAACTCATCGGCGCGATCGTAGCGTTCGTCATGGGCGCGCAGTTCCGTCTGCCCGAGACTCAACGCGCCGCTTTGCAGATACGACGTCACCACATTCCATGCGACGCGTCCCCGGCTCAACTGATCGAGCGTGGTGAAGCGCCGCGCCAGCAGATACGGCGCTTCATAAGCCACCGATACCGTCACGCCGAAGCCCAAGTGCTTGGTCGCGTGCGCCATCAAGGGAATCAGCGGCACGGGGTCGTTCATCGGCACCTGGGCGGCGGTGCGCAACGCGGCGGCGGGACTGTCGCCGTAGACATCGTAGATGCCGGTGACATCGCCGAGAAAGAGGCCGTCGAAACAGCCCTCTTCCAGCACCTTTGCAAGCTCGACCCAATAGCGGGTGTCGAGATAGCCGACTGAATCGTCTGCAGGCGCTGTCCACTGACCGGGCGCGAGATGCCCCACGCAATTCATCATGAAGGCATTGAACCGGATCTGGCGAGGCATAATCGACTTGGCTGGACGCGTGAAAACCTTCGAGTCTAGTCATTTGATCGCGCTTGGAGAAAGGCCGTATCGTCATGCGCTTATTACCGTCGGAAGAATATGCAAAGCGTGGATGCATCTATAAGCGGCATCCATGAGGCTGGCGCGCCGTCTTGCTCCGACGAACCCGCGCATTTCAGATTCGCACGCTATTTGTCTTCCCGCCCGCGCGCCAGCGGCATGTCGCCCTTTCGCTATACATACGTATAAATGCCGAAGGTGTTTGCAGAAGCCATGATGTCGTCAGATTGACACCGGCCCGTCAGGCGTTTCCAAGAAGCGAACGCCCCGGCCCGATGACGTGGCCCGTGATTCGCCATGCGCGGATCACGGTTCGATGAACCGCGCCAAGGTCCGCCGGGCTAGCGCGCAGCCTTGGTGGATGCTCCGATGAATCTCGACGCTCTCGACCTTTCGCGCCTTCAGTTCGCCTTCACGGTCTCGTTTCACATCATCTTCCCGGCATTGAGCATCGGGCTTGCGAGTTTCATCGCCGTGCTCGAAGGCTGCTACCTCAAGACCGGCAAGCCGCATTACAAGGTGCTTTGTCTCTACTGGTCGCGCATCTTCGCCGTGGGCTTCGGCATGGGCGTGGTGTCGGGCGTGGTCATGGCCTATGAGTTCGGCACCAACTGGTCGGGCTTCGCACGCTTTGCCGGACCCATCACCGGTCCCTTGCTCACCTATGAAGTCATGACCGCCTTCTTTCTCGAAGCGGGCTTTCTCGGCATCATGCTGTTCGGCTGGGAGAAGGTCGGCCCGAAAGCGCATTTCGGCGCGACAATTATGGTGGCGATCGGCACGCTGATCTCCACGTTCTGGATTCTCTCGTCCAATAGCTGGATGCAGACGCCGCAAGGCTTTAGGATCGAGAACGGACACGTGGTTCCGGTCGACTGGTTCGCCATCGTGTTCAACCCGTCGTTCCCGTATCGGCTCGCGCATATGACGCTTGCGGCGTTCATCGTCGCCGCGCTCGTGGTTCTGGCAACGGGCGCATGGCATCTGCTGCGCGGCAGGCGCGACGCGGAAACGCGAACCATGGTGTCGATGGCGCTCTGGCTGCTGCTAGTGCTCGCGCCGGTTCAGGCGCTCGTGGGCGACCAGCACGGTCTCAACACGCGGCGCTATCAGCCTGCGAAGATCGCGGCGATAGAAGGCCTTTGGCAAACCGAGAAAGGCGGCACGGCGCTCAATCTGATCGGCTTTCCCGATATGAACGCGGAAGTCACGCGTCATGCGATCCAGATCCCGCATCTCGGCAGCTTGATTCTCACGCATAGCTGGGATGGCGAAATTCGCGGGCTCAAGGACTTTCCCAAAGCGGACCGGCCGAATTCGTCGCTGATCTTCTGGACCTTCCGCGTGATGGCCGGTCTCGGCATGCTGATGATTCTCGTCGCCGTGACGGGTAATCTGCTCAGACGCGGCGGACGCTTATTCGAAGCGCGCTGGTTCCAGTGGACCGCCGTCCTGATGGGCCCGACTGGTTTCATCTCGCTGCTCGCCGGATGGATCACGACGGAAGCGGGCCGCCAGCCCTGGGTGGTCTATGGCGTGTTGCGCACCTCCGATGCAGTCTCGCCCATCACACAGGCTTCCGCCGGGCTTTCCCTGCTGCTGTTCGTGCTGGTGTATTGCCTCGTCTTCGGCATCGGGCTCTACTACATCTTCCGCATGATCGGCCAGGGGCCGCAAGGAACGCCGCCGCTGCCTGCCGACGCCACGCGCGATCCCACCGAAGCCACGGGCCGCCGCCCCTTCTCCGCCGTCTCGCGCTAACCGTGCGGCACGCCAAATCACGTGAGGTGACGACATGGATCTGACAATCGTTTGGGCTGCGATCATCGCCGCAGGCATCTTCATCTACGTGGCGCTCGATGGCTTCGACCTCGGCGTCGGCATGATCTTCCCGTTCTTTCCCGACGAAGCCGAACGCGACCTGATGATGCACAGCATCGCACCGATATGGGATGGCAACGAAACCTGGCTCGTGCTCGGCGGCGCCGCGTTGTTCGCGGCCTTTCCGCTTGCGTATTCGATCGCGCTGTCGGGGCTTTACCTGCCGATCATCTTCATGCTGGTGTGTCTGATCTTTCGGGGCGTGAGCTTCGAAGTGCGCGCCAAGGCAACGCGCACGAAAAATATCTGGAACCTGTTCTTCATCTGCGGCTCGGCTGGCGCGAGCTTTTTTCAGGGCGTGATTCTGGGTGCCTATCTGCACGGCATACCCGTGAGCCAGAATGCATTCTCGGGCGACCCGTTCTTCTGGATCGCACCTTTTCCGTTTCTCACAGGGCTTGGTCTCACATGCACTTATGCGCTGCTGGGCGCGGGTTATCTCGTCCTCAAGACGGATGGCGATCTGCAACGACGCATGCGCGCGCTCATCCTTCCGCTCACGGCCGTGCTGCTTGCGTTCATCGCGGTCGTATCCGTGTGGACGCCGCTCACCGATGCGCGCATCGCCGAACGCTGGTTTCATTCGTCGTTTCATCTTTGGCTGTATTTGGTGCCGGTCGCGGTGGTGCTGACGGCGGTCGCCATGTACTTCGCGATCAAACGCGAGTCAGAGGCCGGTCCGCTCGCTATCGCGCTGCTGCTCGTGTTCCTGGGCTATATCGGGCTGCTCTTGAGCGTGTGGCCTTATGCGTTGCCGGGCAGCGTGACCTTATGGGAGGCGGCATCGCCGGAAACGAGTCAGGCGTTCACGCTCGTGGGTGCGGTCATCATCATCCCGATCATTCTGGCTTATACGACGGTGGGCTACTGGGTGTTCCGGGGCAAAGTGAAGCCCGGCTCGGCTTATCACTAATCTCGCGCGGAGGATGACGCTTATGAAACCGAGCCCGGCACTCCGACGCTTTCTCTGGTTCGTGCTGCTCTGGTGCGTGGGTGTGGCGGGTACCGCGCTCATTACTTACCCGTTCCACTATCTGGCCGTCAAGGCGATGGGGCATTGACCGAGGCGACGTTCTCGCGCGGAAAGACTCGACAAAACGTCCACACGCAGGCGTATTCGCGTTGCCAAAGCGGCAATCCGGGCTGCGACGCACGCCGGGCGTCTGGATTGCTGGCATGAGGAGATTGGCGCCAAAATCTCCACGCCATCGCCATGACTACCTTGCGCCTGATTCTCGGCGATCAGTTGAACCCCGCGCATAGCTGGTTCGTCGAGCCCGACGCCACCGTGCATTACGTCATGATGGAGGTGCGTCAGGAGACGGATTACGTGCTGCATCACGCGCAAAAGATCATCGCCATCTTCGCGGCGATGCGCCGTTTCGCGGACGGTTTGCGTGAGGCTGGACATCGCGTTCACTATCTGAAGATCGACGATACGGCCAACGAGCACTCCGTTCCCGCGAATCTGGACGCGTTGATTGCGTCGCAGGCAATCGATCGCTTCGAGTATCAGGCACCCGACGAATGGCGGCTCGATCATCAGCTCGACGCGTATGCGAAGGCGCTGCCGATCGCCACGCAAATGGTCGACAGCGAACACTTCTTCACCGGGCGCCACGAAACGAAGCAGTTCTTCGACACCCACGGCAAGGGACAATGGCTGATGGAGCGGTTCTATCGGCATATGCGTACCCAGCATGGCGTGCTGATGGAAACGGAGCATCGGCCAGCAGGCGGCCAGTGGAATTACGATCACGACAATCGCCGCGCATGGCATGGCGAACCGCCGCCGCCCGAAGACCCTCGGCCGGTACATGACCATTCGAAGCTATGGCGCGATATCGTCGCCGCAGGCGTGAACAGCTTCGGCAATCCGCAGGCCGCGCGTATTCGCTGGCCGCTCGATCGTGCAGAAGCGCTCCAGCATCTCGCGCGCTTCATCGAGGAAGCCTTGCCGAACTTCGGCGCATGGCAGGACGCAATGAGCACGCACGAGCCGCGTCTCTTCCACTCGCAGCTTTCGTTCGCGCTCAACACGAAGATGCTCAACCCGCGCGAAGTGGTCGAAGCGGCTGAAGAGGCGTATCGCGCGCACCGTGCCGAATTGCCTTCGGTGGAAGGCTTCATTCGGCAGATCATCGGCTGGCGCGAATACATTCGCGGCGTGTACTGGGCGCAGATGCCGCGCTACGCAAGCAAGAACGTGTTCCGTCACAAGCGCGCGCTGCCGCAGTGGTTCTGGTCCGGCGACACTCGCATGCGTTGCCTGAAGCATGCGGTCGGCCAGTCGCTCGAAGAGGCGCACGCGCATCATATTCAACGGCTGATGATCATCGGCAATTTTGCGTTGCTCGCGGGTCTCTCCGTCCCCGAAGTCTGTGCGTGGTATCTCGGCGTTTATATCGATGCCTTCGAATGGGTCGAGTTACCCAACACGCTAGGCATGAGCCAGTTTGCCGACGGCGGCTTGATGGCGAGCAAACCTTATGTTTCGAGCGCCGCGTACATCGACCGCATGAGCGACTACTGTAAAGGCTGCGCATACGACAGAAAAGGCCGCAACGGAGAAGACGCTTGTCCCTTCAACGCGCTCTACTGGGACTTTCTCGCGCGCAACGAGGCGACGCTCGGGCGTAATCATCGGCTTACGATGATCTATAAGCAGTTGAGCCGGATGCCCGAGGAAGAACGCGCGGCCATAGCCACGAAAGCGCGTGCGCTGAAGGCGAATCTGGATTCGCTATGATGGCCCGCACGGTGTAACGTTGGCTGGCACGCAGCGCTTGAGAACTGGACTTCACTGGAGACATGACATGAAGCACTTGCCGAGATTCCGGCCTCTGATTTGCGCGACGGCCATCCTGCTCACCGGTTGCGCCACCAGCATGCAGAACGGCACGACGCATCTTAGCCCTGCACAGTGCCGCGATCTGACCGCGCTCAAGAACAATGCGCCGATCACATCCGAGCGTAATCGCAGCGAATTGGCGGCGCTGGAAACGGCGGGCTATCACCCGTCCATGTTTTTCGATCCGTATTACCCCGACGATCTGCAAGCGGCGCAACGTCAGGTGGATCGTTGGTATCAAGTGGAATGTCAGCCGATGCCGCCAAGCTGAAACGCCGCGTGCCGACTCGGGACGAGGGAACGCGCCCGATATAATCAGGTTTTGACAAACGAGGATCTCGCATGAAATTCGTCATTGCTTTGCTTGCTGCTTCGACTCTTGCATCGACTGCATTCGCTGCAAACCCGGTCGACAAGTTGCCGTCGGGTGTCGTCGTCGAACACATCAAGCAAGGAACGGGACCGCAACCTACCGCCGACGACGTCGTGCGCGTGAACTATCGCGGCACGCTCGCGAACGGTACCGAATTCGACGCGTCGGACAAGCACGGCGGCCCGGCCAGCTTCCCGCTCGGTCGCGTGATTCCCTGCTGGACGCAAGGCGTGCAGAAGATGAAAGTCGGCGGCAAGGCCAAGCTGACGTGCCCGGCAGCGACCGCTTACGGCGAACGCGGTATAGGCTCGATTCCGCCGAACAGCGATCTCACGTTCGAGATCGATTTGCTTGGAATCGGAAAGTAAGCCGTTACCAAAATCGCTTAAAGACATGCTGCCTTGCCCGGAAGTTGTCCGGCAAGGCAGCATGCCAGGGCGCTCGCGGCACCGGTCAATCAGGCAGCCGCTTCACGCAACGGCGCCGGCGGAACAACCGTTTCGACACGACCGGTCTTTACGTCATAGACCAAACCCGACACCACTAGATCATCCGGCAACGTCGTATTGGCCTTGAGCGCCGCGACGTCCAGCGCGACTGCCTGGTAGGGCTCGGTAATGGCAAGGGCATCGAGCGCGGAAGGCTCGACGTCGAGATACTGCGCAAGCAGCGCAGGCGCATGCCGATGGCATCCGATGATTCCGCAATCCGTATGCTGAAGCAGCACGAGGTTGCGCCCGCCATTCGGGCGTCCGGCCGCACGCGCCACGACGCTCAGCACGGCCAGCGTTTCGAGCAATGATCGATTGAGACGCCCGCCCACGTTGCGGATTACCGCCGCTTCGCCTTGTTCCAGCCCAAGCACGGCGGCAGGATCGACACGCGGATCCACACAGCCAACGACAATCGTCCCCAGCGACGGCAGCATCTTCAGTTCAGGCTCGAACCGCGTTTGAACGAAGTGCGCGTTACGTTCCGCGATGAGTTGGTTGAAGTCCATGTCCTTTCTCCTGGCGATCAGGGCAAATAGCCCGATGGTTGTATTCGGTGCGCGGCGCCCGCTCGAGACATACTTTTAGACCAAGCCTTCGCGGCTTTAAGGGACCGCCACTATCTGCTCGGCTGCGGCCCGGGCGATTTGCGACGCAATGTTCGTCGTCTCACTCGATGCGAGCGGATGCGGAAATCGCTTGTACCTTAACGTTCCGCGCCGTTACGATCCATGTCGTAGTTGCCACCATTCAGGACATCACACGGCGGGACTAACCATGCATCGGATCGGTTTCATCGTGCCGCAAAGGTTTCAGATGATGAGTCTTGCGGCCTTGACGGCGTTCGAACTGGCGAACCTTCCGCCGACCGGCCCGTACTACGACATTCGTCTGTTGTCCGAACACGGTGGCTTGACCGAGTCGTCGGGTGGCATGGCGCTTTCGACGGAGGCTTTCGACGACCCGGCTTTCGACACTGTCATCGTCGGGTCGATCACCGAACTCAAAATGCCTTCATTCGATGCGAATCTGATCGCGTTCGTGCAAGCGGCGGCCAGGGCATCGAGACGGATTGCTTCCATTTGCAGCGGCGCTTTCGTGCTCGCCGAAGCGGGACTGTTGGACGGACGGCGCGCGACCATGCACTGGGCGCATGCACCCGAATTCAGGGCGCGTTTTCCGGACGTGACGACGGACGAGGACCGGATCTTCATCAACGATGGCCCGGTCTGGACCTCGGCCGGCATGACCGCCGGCATCGATCTCATTCTGGCGCTGATCGACAATGACCTCGGCCCGGATGCCGCGAAGCTCGTCGCCCGGCTTCTCGTGATGCATCAGCGTCGGCTCGGCGGGCAGAAGCAGCATTCCGCGTTGCTCGAGATGACGCCTAGGTCCGATCGTATCGAGTTGGTGGTCGCGCACATTCGCCGCAATCTGCGCAATCCACTCACGGTCGAGGAACTCGCGGCGGTGGCGAACCTTAGCCCGAGGCAATTCAGCCGAGCGTTCATGGCCGAAACGGGTCAGTCGCCGGCCAAGGCCGTTGAACAGATTCGGCTGGAAGCCGCGAGATTCATGATCGAGCAAGGGCGTCACACGATCAACGTGGTCGCCGATGAAACCGGCTTCGCCGACCGCGAACGCATGCGTCGCGCGTTCTTGCGGACCTTTGGCGTACCCGCCGATGTGCTTCGCAGGAACGCACGCAGTGAACTGCGTTGAAAAACTAGCTGATCGTCGCTTATGACTGACCGTTCTTTTCATGTAGACAACGCATTGCTCGACTAATAGCAGCGACATGTGCTTTTATGTTGCGTCGCAACATTTATCGGCCTATCATGGGCCTGTGCATTGCTCGCGGTTCCACTAGCCGCGCTCGCATCGTCAAGTTGCAGTCGACAATCGACAATCGTCAGTAGGCCATCCGCCTAGTTTCCACTATCAAAGGAGCGCCTACATGGCCGCATCTACGTCCGCTTCCCCCTTTCGCGACCTCTCGACCAGCTGGTTCGAAACGCTCTCCGACGCAAGCGAGATGTTCCGCGCGACCTCGCAGGTGGTGGGACATCGCACGGTCCGCATGGCAATGGCGGGACCGCTGCCAAGCGAGCGCGATCAAACCGAATTCAGCCTGATGAGCACCGAAAAGAAAGAAGCCGCGACGGAAGCGTTGCAAGCGCTCGGCTCCGGCTGTCTCAGCCTCGCCATCACGCTCGCCGCCGACACGACGCGGCTCATCTGGGAAGCCTCCTCCGCGACTATCGCGCTGGCATCCAGCCAGACTGCGTCACAATGGCTGGAGCGGCAGGCCGTTTTGCTTGGCGTCGTCAATAATGCGCCGATCAATCCGCTGCGTCTGGCCAATTCGGCCACGCACGTGATCCAGGAAACGCTTGCTCCCATTCACGACCGCGCGACAGCCAATGCCAAACGGCTAGGTGCCTTGTGAGCACCGCGACTGTCCCGTTACGGCGCCGACGTGCCGCCGCGCGCCAGTCGAAAAACGGCGAAGCGAAGGCAGATATCGTGGTGAACCTTCAGGGCGTATCGGAAACGATGCTGTGGACGCTGTATGACCGCGCGTGCGAGGCCAGACGGCCGAACCCCGTGTTGTCCGATCCCGAGAGTTCCAGAATCTGCGCTGCGATCGATTATGACTTCGCGGGACGCTTCGGTGTCCCGGACGGCTCGTTCGCGGCACGCGCCGCCGAAATCGATCATCTGGTCTTGCGCTGGCTCGAAGATCATCCGAATGGCGTTGTCGCTTCGCTGGGCGAAGGCCTTGAAACTCAGGCACACCGTGTCGATAACGGCCGCATGAAGTGGCTCACCGTCGACCTTCCCGCTGCCATCGCGTTTCGGGAGAATTTTTTGCAGCCATCGAAGCGCTTTCGTCACATTGCGGCGAGCGCGCTCGATCCGCTGTGGGCAAAAGAGATCGATTCGGACGGCGATGTGCTGGTCGTCGCTCAAGGCTTGCTGATGTACCTCGACCCGGCGGCGGTGAAGCGCCTGTTCAACGATATCGCCGCGCGCTTTCCCAAAGCCCAGATGATCTTCGATGTCATACCGCAATGGTTTTCGTCGCTGACCATGTGGGGTGTGATGAAAACACCGTACTACCGCTTACCGCCAATGCCGTGGGGCATCGATACCAACGACATCGAAGCTTGTCTGCGCGCGTGGTCACCGGGCATCGAATCGGTGAGCTTGCTCGAATACCGCGCGCCGCGTGGCTGGCCGAGGCTCGCGGACAACTTGATCCGCATGCATCCGGGCAGCGAAAAGTATCTGCCGTGTCTGGTGCATGTGACGCTGGGTCCGTAGGAGTATTTCACTTTCGCTTCGCTTCGGCGTGCAAGCCGCGGGGCGCATGACTCGACACCTGAGTCGTTTTGCCAGTTCCAAACGCCTTCCCAGGCAAACCATCCTCCGTCTACCGGTACTTCCTGTGCGCGTCTCCACGGGTGCTGTCGCAGTCCGTGCTGGCAATCGAACGAACCTCCCCCGCTCGTCTACCGCTTGGCCTGCAAGCCACGCAAGCCCTACCGCAAGTCCTACGCGTTCCCCATCGAAACCGCCTTTTTTGACATTCGGAACGATTCATGCTGATTGTTAAGGATCACCGAGGGTCGTGGTCAGGGGATGTCTCCTGACGCGGTGATTTCGCCGGGCAGAGAGTCGACAGACCCGCCATTGCGCGCCGCCCGTGGCAGGCCCGTCGCGGGTGCTTTTTGGCTTTATTGCGAATACCTCGGGCGCCTTGCCATTGCGCTTGCAACAGACCTTCAACTGGAATCAAGGGACGACATGAACTACAAACCCATGCCTTCGGGTAATGCAGAGCAGCACCCCGCCGATAAAACCGATTCGCTGACTGACGACGAAGTCCAGGAAAAACTGGATAACGGCGACAGTGAGAAGATCGACTCGGTGCTCGACGATCTGGATGTCACGGACAGCCCGGAGGACAAGGATCAGGCAGACAAGCCGGCTATCTAAAATACGACGTGGTAGAGCACGAGAGGCGCGCATTGAAACGCGGGCGCTCGATGTCGCGAATCGCGCGGCGCTTGAGCGTTGCCAAGCGTAAAGCACGGACCAAGCCGAAAATCGAGCGCAAACCGCTTGGCGGCAGCTTTGTCTTCGTGGCGGTGAGGCTTCGATGGCGTATCGAACCATCATTCGCCCCCGGTGCTCAACCAGCTCGTGCAAATAATCACTCGCAGCCGGCGCAGAGCGCGCAAACTGCGTGTCTGCGGAAACGTTCTGCGAGCAGCGATCATGCACTCACCCATACATGGCCCACGACCTTTCGTCGAACAAAACCGAGGACTCGACCCGCGCCGGGACGATCTGTTCTTCGCGGCCGCCACCACCACGCGCACGCCCATGCTGGTGGCGGACGCGCGCCTTCCCGACTACCCGATCATTTTTGCCAACGATGCCTTTCGCAAGCTCACGGGTTACACCGACGCCGAGATCTACGGCCGCAATTGCAGGTTTCTACAAGGTCCGGACACCGACCTGACGGCGCTTGCCGATCTCCGCGTCGCGCTGAAAGAAGGCAGAGAGTTTGCCGCCGAAATCCTGAATTATCGAAAGGACAAGACGACATTTTGGAACGAGCTTTTCATTGCGCCCATCTTCACCGAAGAGAACGAACTCGTGTACTTCTTCGCGTCCCAGGTCGATGTGAGCCGCAGGCACGAAGCCGAAGAAGGTCTGCATCAGGCGCGGAAAATGGAAGCGCTCGGTCAACTGGCCGGCGGCGTGGCGCACGATTTCAATAACCTGCTGCAAGTCATGGTCGGTTATGTCGATCTGCTCGACCTCAGCGTCAAGACCGATGCACGCGACGAAACCATCCTGAAGAACATCGCCAAGATTCGCGGCGCGGTCAAAACGGCGTCGTCGCTCACGCAGCAAATGCTGTTGTTCGCGCGCAAGCAGGTGCTGGTCGGGCGCACGGTGAACCTGAACGGCATCTGCGACGACTTGCTGGAACTCGCGCGTCACACGCTCGGCGACACCATTTCAATCCGCACGGAATTTGCCAGTGACTTGCGCAATTGCCAACTGGACGTCGGGCAACTCGAAATGGCCATGCTCAATATCATCCTGAATGCGCGCGACGCATTGAGCGGCCAAACCGACGCGCAAGTGCTCCTGCGCACGGATAACTTCGAACTGACGAAGGCCAATTCAACAGGCCTCGTCGATCTACCCGAAGGACGCTACGTCACGCTATCCATCACCGACAACGGCACGGGCATGACGCCGGAAGTCGCCGGCAAGGTGCTGACGCCGTTCTTTACCACCAAGGGCCGTGGCAAGGGCACGGGGCTTGGCTTGAGCATGGTGGCTTCGTTCGCGCGTCAGACAGGCGGCGCGCTCACCATATCGTCCGACTACGGCGTCGGCTCGACGCTCACGTTCTATTTCCCCTCGGTGGATGTGGCCGAGGAGGCGTCGCAAGACACCTCGCACGTGATCAGCCAAAGAGGAACCGAGAAAGTACTGATCGTGGATGACCGGCGCGACGTGGGCGAAGTCGCGCAAGCCATGCTCGACGAAATGGGCTATTCGACGAAGCTCGCGCTCAACGCAGCGGACGCGCTCGCCATTCTCGCATCCGACGAAGCATTCGATTTGCTCTTCACGGACTTCGTGATGCCGGGTGCCTTGACCGGCGCGGGACTCGCGCGCGAAGCCAAGCGTCTGAAGCCCGAACTGCGTGTACTGGTGGCGACGGGCTACGCCGAAACCATCGAGGATATCGCCGATGCAAATGGCGTGCGCTTCAAGGTCATCCACAAGCCTTATCGTCAGGCCGATCTTGCACGCGAAGTACGCCTGGTGCTGGACGACCCGCGCTGGCGATAACGTCGCCGTGCCTATCCGCTAAAACCGTTCGATCCTGCACGACCTCCCCCGCTTCAGATGCGACGCTCACGTCATGGCAGCAACGCTATCAACGTCCGGGAGTCGTCATGGCAGATCATCGGAAAGTGCAAGGCATCGAGCTCTACGACAGCCCGGCAGGCGGCTGGGGCGCGCTCAACGCCACCGCGCGCGCCGTGCGGCAGCAAATGGACGCCTTCAAGGCGCCGCTCACGCTCTTGCGCACCAATCAGCCCGACGGCTTCGACTGCCCCGGCTGCGCGTGGCCGGATAAGGAGCATCGCTCGACATTCCAGTTCTGCGAGAACGGCGCCAAGGCCGTGACTTGGGAAGCCACCAAGAAGCGCGTCCCGCCTGAATTCTTGCCAGACACACCGTCACGTCTTTGCTCGAATGGTCCGACTACGACCTCGAAAACGAAGGCCGCCTGACGCATCCGATGGCCTACAACAAGACCACGGACAAATACGAGGCCATCGAATGGGACGCCGCGTTCAAGCGCATCGGCGAAGTCATGCGTTCGCTCGCCTCGCCGGATGAAGCCGAGTTCTACACGTCGGGGCGCGCATCGAACGAAGCCACCTTTCTGTATCAGCTTTTCGCACGCGAATATGGCAGCAACAACTTCCCCGACTGCTCGAACATGTGCCACGAAGCGACGAGCGTCGGCTTGCCGCAATCGATCGGCATCGGCAAGGGAACGGTCTCGCTCGAAGACTTCGATCATTGCGAACTGCTCATCGCGATGGGACACAATCCCGGCACGAACCATCCTCGCATGATGGGTACGCTGTGGGAAATGGCGCGGCGCGGCGTGCCCATCATCGTGTTCAATCCGTTGCGCGAGCGCGCGCTGGAACGTTTCGCCGATCCTCAAGACGCCGTCGAAATGGCCACCATGCGTTCGACGAACATCGCCTCTTCGTACTATCAGGTGAAAGTGGGCGGAGATGCGGCGGCGCTCAAGGGCATTCAGAAGGCGATCATCGCGCTCGACGACGCCGTCGATGCCGATGGCACCGTCATCGACCATGAGTTCATCCAAGGCCACACGAACGGCTACGAAGCCTTCGTCGCCGATCTGCACGCCACCGAATGGGCCGATATCGAGAAAGCCAGCGGCCTCACGCGCGACGAACTCGAACTCGTCGCGCGCGCCTACGTGAAGTCGAACGCGACCATCGTCACGTATGGCATGGGAATTACGCAGCACAGCAAGGGCACGGCCAACGTGCATCAGATCGCCAATCTGCTGTTCATGCGCGGCAACTTCGGCAAGCCGGGCGCGGGCATCTGTCCGTTGCGCGGACATTCGAACGTGCAGGGCAATCGCACGGTCGGCATCACTGAAAAGCCGCCCGCCGACATGCTCACGCGCATGGAAGCGACTTACGGCTTCGTGCCGCCCAAGGCGCATGGGCACGACGCCGTGCGCGCCATTCAGGCCATTCTCGATGGCAAATCGAAGGCGCTGTTTTGTCTGGGCGGCAATTTCTCGGTCGCTCTGCCCGACTCGACCAAATGCTTCGCCGCCATGCGCAAGCTCGATCTCGCCGTGCACATAAACACCAAGCTCAATCGCAATCACCTTCTCACGGGCAAGGAATCGTTCATCTTCCCTTGTCTCGGGCGCACGGAGATGGACGAGCAGGCGAGCGGCGCGCAAGCCGTGACCGTCGAGGATTCGATGTCGATGGTGCATGCCTCGCGCGGCAAGCTGCCGCCCGCGTCGCCTTCGTTGCGCTCGGAGCCTGCGATCATCGCGGGCATTGCGCAGGCGACGCTCTTGCATAGCAAAGTGCGCTGGCTCGACATGATTGCCGACTACGACCGCATCCGCGATGGCATCGAAGCCGTATTCTCAGGCTTCGAGCGCTTCAACGAGCGGATTCGCATACCGGGCGGTTTCCGCCTGCCCTTGCCGCCGACTGAACGCGTGTGGACGACGCCATCGGGCAAAGCGGAGTTCATCACGTTTGGCGGACTGAACGAAGAGAACGCGCTCGAAGCCGACGACGTGCTCAAGCTCACGACCTTGCGCAGCCACGACCAATACAACACGACGATCTACGGACTCGACGACCGCTATCGCGGCGTGTTCGGCCGTCGCGATGTGATCTTCATGAACGAAGCGGACATGGCCGTGCAGCAACTCGAACATGGAGATGTCGTCGATGTCGAAACGGCCCTGCCTGGCCATGCCAACGATGGCACGCAGAAGCTCGCGGGCTTCACGGTCATCGCGTACAAGATCGCTCGCGGCTCCATCGGGGCTTATTATCCCGAGGCGAACGTGCTGGTGCCGCTCGACTACATCGACAAGGAAAGCGGCACACCATCGTACAAGTCGGTGCCTGTGCGCATAGCGAAAGCAGCGGCCGCCTAATCCGATGCCTGCGTCCCGAAGCCCGCCGACAAGCCGCTCGCCCGCAGCACGCGCGCCTGCACCGCGCTCTCGACGACACTCTTGCCGCCCGCGCTCGCGATCGTGAGAAAACGCCGCGCCCGAGTAATGCCGGTATAGACCAGCTCGCGCGTCAGCACGGGGCTCAAGCGCTCGGGCAGCACGAGCGCCGCATGCGTGAACTCGGAGCCTTGCGACTTGTGCACCGTGAGCGCGAAGACGGTCTCCACGGCTTGCAGACGGCTTGGCAGCACCCAGCGAATGCGTTCGCTGCCATCGCCCGCGGCGAAGGCTACGCGCAGGCTCCAGGTGCCATCGTGCACCGGCAAGGCAAGCGTGATGCCGATATCGCCGTTCATGAGCCCAAGCTCGTAATCGTTGCGCGTCACGAGCACCGGGCGGCCGAGATACCACTCCGCGTTCGCGGCAATCAAGCCTTCCTCGTGCAGCATGCGTGCAATGCGCTTGTTCAGCCCTTCCACGCCCCACGCGCCGCGACGCAGCGCGCACAGCAACTGAAACGCGTCGTGAGCGTGAAGCACCGCGCGCGCCCATGCGTCGAAGGCGGCGGCGGCGGCGTCGTGGGCGGGCTGCCGCTCGCGCATCGTTTGCAGATAATGCCGATAACCCTGACGCTCCGATACTTCGCTGGCGTGCCCCGCCGTGCCTTCCACGGCGAGCGCCTTCAGCACCGCGTCGCTATCCGGCGGACATTCGACGAAGGCGAGATCGTCGTGGCCATGCGACCAGACTTTCTGGACTTCGAGCGCATCGCCCTTGTTGACCGCATCGGCGAGTTGCCCGATACCGCTCGCCGCCGAGAAGCGATGACTCACCCGCAGCATCGCGATGGACTGGTCGAGCGCGCTGCCGTTCGCATCGATGTATTCGCCGTCTAAATGCTCGCCCGTCGCCGCTTCGATCCACGCTTGCGTTGCGGGCGTGTAATGCGCCTTCGATGCGCGTCTGCACAATTCGCCGAGTACCGCGCCCGCTTCGACGGACGCAAGCTGGTCCTTGTCGCCGAGCAGGATCAGGCGCGCGTCCGGCGGCAGCGCGGCGAGCACGGCGTTCATCATCTCCAGATCGACCATGGAGGCTTCGTCGATCACGAGGACATCGAGCGACAGCAAATTCTCCGCATGATGCCGAAAGCGCCGCGAATCCGGCACCGTTCCGAGCAAGCGATGCAACGTGGTCACGGCGACGGGGATCGCCGCGCGGATGTCGGCGCCGTTCGCGAAGGCATCGAGCGGCAGTCGCGCGACCGCGCCCGCGATCGATTCGTTCAGACGCGCGGCGGCCTTCCCCGTTGGTGCGGCGAGGCGAATGCGCAACGCGCGCGCGTCGCCGCCCGTGGCAAGCGCCTGTGCCTGCAATAACGCCAGTAGCTTGACGACGGTCGTGGTCTTGCCCGTGCCCGGCCCGCCCGTCACGATGCTGAAGGCGCTTTTGGCGGCGAGCGCGCAGGCGATCTTCTGCCAGTCGGTCGCCGCCGATGCGGAGGAAAACAGCGTGTCGAGCGCGGCGCGCAACGCGGCTGCATCGGGCGCGTTCGCGGAGGCATCGAGCCGTTTCCGAATGGCGCGGCACACGTCCTGTTCGTAGCGCCAGTAGCGCCGCAGATAAAGCCGCGTGCCGGTGAACACGAGCGGCGTCGCACCCGCGCCATGGCCGACGAGCGCGGCATGCGTCAGCGCTTCCTGCCAGCGCGCGAGTGTCACGCCTTCGAGCACTTTGGATGGCAGCAGGTCTTTTTCCTCGTCGTCGCTCGCGTCCGGGTCGAGATGGCCATCGGGCGGCAACGAGAGCACGAAGCCGGGATCGGCCAGCGTCGCGACGAGATCGAGGCAGGCGTGTCCGCGTCCGAGTTGATGGCTCGCCAAAGCCGCCGCGAGGATCAGCAGACCGTGCGCGTCGGCGGCTTCGCGGGCGAGGAAACGGGCGAATGCGGCATCGACTTCACGCAGCCATCCACGCTTTACCCAGGCATCGAGCAGATGCGCGGTGTCTTCGGTCGTATCGAAGACGGATTGCGTGGGTTCGCTCTCTTCGAAGGAAAATTCGGCTTGCGTGCCGGACGGCAAAAGGCTCATTCCCACTCCGTTTCTGCGATGACAGCGCGGGCCTCGCCCATGAACAACGCGTCGAGTTGCTCGATCAGCGCGCGTGGCGGACGTTCGGCGTAGAGACCTTGAGTCGGGGCGTCGAGGCCGCGCACGAAGAGATAAACCGCGCCGCCGATATGCTCGTCGTAGTCGTAATCCGGCTGACGCGCCTTGAGCAGCCGATGCAACGCAAGCGTGTAAAGCACGAACTGCAGGTCGTACCGCGAGCGCAGCATCTGCGCGCGAATGCGCTCGGTCGTGTAGGCCGAATCGTCCGAACCGAGCCAGTTCGACTTATAGTCCGCCACGTAATAGCGCCCTTCGTGCTCGAACACGAGGTCCATGAAGCCCTTCAGCATGCCGTTGAGTTGCGCGTGTTCGAGCGTGGGCCGCGCGGCGCCGCCGGCCGTATGCGCGCACACGAGCCGGTCGACGGCGGTCGTGTCGACGTGCCGCGCCTCGAACCAGAACTCCATTTCGGCGAGCGACGTGTCGAGGTCCGCCAGCGCAATGGCAGTCGCCCGCATGCCGTGCGCGGCCTTCACGACGAAACGCGTCGATACGATCTTCAAGATCCACGCGGTGAGCGGCGCGATCCAGCGCTCCCAGCCACGCACGGCGCAGCGCCGCGCGACGAGTTCGCGTAACGCGGCGGGGTCGTCGGCGGTGTGTTGGAAGCCTTGTTGCGCGGCCCATTCCAGCAAGTCGTGCAAGAAGCTGCCTTGCTCGGAGCCACGCGGAAAGTCATGCAGCGTGCGTCCGGACGATGACACCGCGCGCGGTGCATCGGCGTCTTCTTCCTGCGACGCTTCGCTTTGCGCATCGCGCGTTTCGATGAAGACGTCTTCGACCGGCGTATCCGGCGCGGCATGCGTGCCGCTCGACGTCTTGAGACTCGAATAGCTCGCAATCCACCAGGCTTCGCGCACCACGCGCACCGACTTGCGGGCGTCGCTGGCGAGCGCGGTTTCGGCACGCGCGGCAAGGCGCTCGGCGCGAGCCTCGGGCGCGGGCAAAACCGCGATATTCGCCGATGCCCCGAACACATCGCTCAGCCGGTCGAATAATTCGGCCGGGACGACAGGCTCCCGCCCGCCCGTCAAATAACCGATGGCGCTGCGTTCGAGCGCTTCGAGCGGCGCCATGCCGATCCACGTCGCATAGCGCGCGCGCGTCAGCGCCACGTATAACTTGCGCAGGTCTTCCCCGAGGCGTTCGTCGTCGGCCTTGACGAGGATGTCTTCGTCGCCGTCGAGCGTAACGTTGAGCTCGCCGGTTTCATCGTGCCATTTCAAGGGTAGATCCTTCGGCGTCACCGCACGATGCGCGCACGCAAAAGGCAGAAACACGAGCGGATACTCCAGCCCCTTCGATTTGTGGATGGTCACCACCTTGACGAGATCGCCGTCGCTTTCCAGACGCATCTGGCGCGCATCGCCGCCGCTGCCTTCGAGCGCCGCCTCGTGTTCTTCCACCAGATGCCGGATCAACCCGTGCTCGCCTTCGATCAGCACGCTTGCCTGTTGCAGCAGTTCGGCCAGATGCAGCAGGTCGGTCAGCACGCGCTCGCCGTTGCCGGCTTGCAGTTCGAAAAGACGCGCGGGCACGTCGAAGTCGTTGAGAAGGCGCCGCAGCATCGGCAAGACGCCCTGACGCCGCCAGCTTTCGCGATAGCCGCGAAATTGCAGCACGCACGCTTCCCATTGCGTTTCGTTGCTGAAGAGCGCGTCGAGTTCGCCGAAGTCGAGTCCGAGCGTCGGCGTGGAAAGCGCGGCGCGCACGAGCCGTCCGTCTTCCGGTTCCGCGCAGGCGGCAAGCCAATGCACGAGTTCGCCCGCCTGGTCACTCGCGAATACCGAGTCCTTGTCCGACAGATACACCGAACGCACGCCGCGCGCGCGCAACTCCCGCCGGATGGCTTCGGCTTCGGTGCGGTTGTTGACGAGCACGGCGAGATCGGCGGGAGAGAGCGAACGGCGGCCACGCGATCCCTCGAAGCCCGCTTCGCCGCGCTGCCCAAGGTTGAGCAAACGCACGATTTCGCTTGCGCAGCCCGGCGCCATCCGCTGAATGTAGGCGGTCTTGCTCGTCGGCTTGCCGTCGTCGCTGGGCGGCAGGCACCAGACGGTGAGCGCGCGTGGCGTTTCGCCATCGATGACGAACGCATCGTCGCGGCCTTGCGCGCTCACGTTGATGAACGGCACCGGGTTGTCGTCGCCGCTGCGAAACAGGAACGCGCCTTCGCCATCCGCGCGCGCTTCGGCCATGTCGAAGCAATGGTTGGCGGCATCGACCATGGCGGCCGTCGAGCGGAAGTTCTTCGCGAGCGTGAAGAGTTGCGTGCCCGGCGCACGGCGCGCGGCGAGGTACGTGTAGATGTCCGCGCCGCGGAAAGCGTAGATGGCCTGCTTCGGGTCGCCGATCATGATGAGCGCCTGTCCCGCGTCTTGCGCGTGATAGACGGCATCGAAGATACGGTACTGGACGGGATCGGTATCCTGGAACTCGTCGATCAGCGCGACCGGAAACTGATGACGAATGACTTCGGCTAGACGCGCGCCGTTCGCGCCATGCAACGCGGCATCGAGCCGCGCGAGCAGATCGTCGAAGCCCATTTGCGCGCGCCGTGCCTGTTCGCCCGCAAAGCGTTCCGCGACCCAACGCGCCGCGTGCGTGAGAATCTCGGTGCGGCTCGCTTCGAGTGCGATGAGATCGGCCTGCAAGGTCAGCATGGCTTCGAAGGCTTCATGCGACGGCGGCTCGCCTTCGCAATGCTCCGCGAGCGCGGTGGGCGTCAGCCGTGACCACGCGGTGCTCGTCAGATCGGGCATGAGCGCGTGCGGGTCGTGCGCCCATTCGACGAGCGTCCTGAGCCAGCGGTCGCAATCGCTTTTGCCGTAACTGCGCGGCTTGAACCGCTTGGCAAGCCGCGCCTGATCGATCAACTCGCCCATGATCTCGGGCCACGTCTTCCACGGCTCCTTGATCTGCGCGAGACGCAAGGCGCGTGCATCGAGCACATCGGCGGGAGCTTGCGCATCGGGCAAACGCTCGGCTAGGTCAATGAGATTGCGCAGCGTCTTTTGCAACTCGCGCGGACCGGATACCCACGTGGCCACCGTTTCCGCGCGGCGTTCGTCGAGCGGCGCTAAAAACGTGCGCCAGTAATCGCGTACGACTTGCGCCAGCAGATCGCTTTGATCGGTTTCGAGCGTCTGGTCGAAGAGGCTGTCGCTATCGAACGCATGCTCGCGCAGCATGCGGTTGCACCACGCGTGAATGGTCGACACCGCCGCCTCGTCCATCCATTCGGCCGCGAGTTGGAGCCGCCGCGCGCAGGCAGGCCACGCTTCGGGCTCGTATTCTTCGCGCAATGCGTGCAGCAGGTCTTCGTCGCCAAAGTCGAGCGCTTCGATCTCGTTTGCGTCTTGCTGGAAGTAGCGCGCCGCTTCGGTCAGCCGCGCGCGGATACGGTCGCGCAGTTCCTTGGTCGCGGCATCGGTGAAGGTGACGACGAGGATCTCGGGCGGCGTGAGCGGGCGCGCCGCGTCGTTGCCGGGATCGTGGCCGAGCACGAGCCGCACATACAGCATGGCGATGGTGAAAGTCTTGCCCGTGCCCGCGCTCGCCTCGATCAGACTGCGCCCCGCAAGCGGAAAACGCAGTGGATCGAGCGGCTGGACGGTCTGCGAATCGAATGCGTTCATGCCTTGGCAGCCTTCTCTTTCTTGACCACGGTGGAGACGAGCGGGTCGAGCAGATGCTCCGCCAGTTCCACGAATTCGCCGCTTGCCGCGAGCGCGGCGAAGTGGGGATACGCACGCAGCAGCGAGGCATTTTTCTGCACTTCGCCCTTGTTGTAGTCGTCGCCTTCGTACTTGCGGCGCGCGGCGCCGTGCGCTTCGGCGGGCTCGATGCGATGTTTGAAAAGCCACTCGAGCGCGGATTCCAGCGCGAACGGCAGCGGCCGCGTCATGCCGCGCTCCCAGACCTGCAGAAGCGTGGTCATATGCCGCCGCGCCACGCTCGCTTCGAGCGGCGCGAATTCGACGACGCCCTTCTTGCTGACGATCACGGTCGTTACCTCGTGTCCGTCGAGATTCGCCGCGAGGTGTTCCACCCATGCGCCCGTGAGCCTTGCATACCTATACGCCTTGCCCGAAACGAGTTCGCGCGTTTCCATGATGAGGCGTGCCTCGCGGCCATCGGCGTCGGCGCGCCAGTTGCCGAGCCAATCCGCGAGCGCGAGCGTCTGCGTCGCGCCTTCGATCGTGAAGCGCACTTCGCGATCGCGCTCCATAGCCACCGGCCAGCGCTCGACCTCCTTGCGCCACGCTTCGAAGAGCTTGTCCATCGGTTCGAGCAGCTTGCCGCTCGCGATGTCGCCGAAGCCGCCCGTCGCCAGGTCGCCACGGCGGCGGATCATCGCCATGCGGGTTTCGCGGGCTTCTTCCAGCGCGCCTTCTTGCAACGCGCCCGTTTCGTTCAATATCGATGCCTGCGCGCGGATCAGTTCGTCCTGAAGCTTCCAGATGGCGAGCGCATCGAGCTCGAAAGGCTCGTCGTCCTCGCTCGCCATCTGCTCCACTTCGAACGACACGCGCAGACGTTGCCGGAAGAACTGGCGCACCGGATTCTTCAGAAAGTCGGCGAGTTCGCGCAGCGTGAGCGGCTCTTCGCGCACGAGCGGCGCGAGCGTTGCAAGCGGCGTGTCATCGGATTGGGCGTGCCCCGGTCGGCTCGACGCCCGCCATTCGGCCGCATAGGTAAAGAGCGGCGATGCCTCGTCGTCCGCGTTGAAGTAATCCGCGCTGAACGGTTGCAGGCGATGCTCCACGGTCAGCGCATTCACGAGCGATGCGTCTTCGTCGAAGAGACGCCAGCCTTGCGCCAGATGATCGCGCAGTTGCCCGATCAGCACCGAGGGCGGCCGCTCGCTGTTGTCGTTGATGCTGCGCCCGACCCACGAAACATACAGATGGTCGCGCGCCGACAACACCGCTTCGAGCAGCAGATAACGGTCGTCCTCGCGACGCGAGCGGTCGCCCGGCCGGTAGTAGCCGCGCATCAGGTCGAAGTCCATCGGCACGCGCGCGCGCGGATAGTCGCCGTCGTTCATGCCGAGCAGGCAGACGTGACGGAACGGAATGGCGCGCATCGGCATGAGGGTCGCGAAGGTCACCGCACCCGCGAAGAAGCGCTGCGACAGCGCGCCCTGGTCGAGTTGCGAAAGCCAGTAGTCGCCGACGACGGAAAGCGGCAATTCATCGTCGAGGCCCGCTTCGTTGCAGGTGTCGAGCCAGTCCTGCAGCACGTTGTCGAGACGCGCGAACGTGTAGGCGTCTTCGGCGTCGTCGCTCTCGAAGAACGCGACGCGCAGCGCGCGCAGGCGTTCGCACCAGACAGGCACGGTGGCCGGCTCGCGCAGACTGCGCCAGGTGTGATCGAGCGCATCCAGAAGGCGCACGAGCGGCCCGAGCAACGCGGCATCAAGGCCGCCGACTTCGCCGAACGGTTCGATGTCGTTCCACGCTTGCGCATCGCTACCGACGGCGTAGCCGAGCAGCATGCGGCGCAACCCGAACGCCCACGTATGCGGCGCGGCGCTTGCCTGATCGCGCGGCAAGCCGAGACTCGCGCGCTGTTCGGCATGCAGACCCCAGCGCACGTTGGCGCCGCGAATCCACGAACGCAGACGCGGCAAATCGCTTTCCTCCATGCCGAACCGGCGGCGCAACGCGGGCACGTCGAGCAGATCGAGCAGATCGCTCACCGCGAAGCGCGATTGCGGCAGGCCGAGCAACGCCTCGAGCGCGCCGAGCAGCGGATCGGCGGCGCGCTGTCCGCGATCGGCCACGCTGAATGGAATGTAGCGCGGATCGCTGCGCTCGAAGAGACCGAACACCGCCTGAATATGCGGCGCGTAGGTTTCGATATCCGGCACCATCACGATGATGTCGCGCGGCCTCAATTGCGGGTCCGCATTGAACGCGGCGAGCAACTGATCGTGCAGGATCTCGACCTCGCGCTGCGGGCTATGCGCGATATGAAAGCGTATCGACGTATCGAACTCCGGGTCTACTTCGGGCCAGTGGTCGCGGCTTTCCCGCACCGGCCGAAGGTCGCGGATATCGTCCTGCAACTGCTGCAGCATGGTGTCGGCTTCGCGCTCTTCGAAGAGATCGATACGCTGCCCGATACTCGCGAATTGCGGGCTATAGCTCTCGCGCGCCTCGGCGCTGTCGAATTCGTCCAGCAAGCCGATGAAGTCGCGTCCCTGCTTGCCCCACGACGCAAGCAGCGGATGCGCATGCAGATGCAACTGTTCCGGCTGCAATTCGGCGGGCGCGCCTTCGCGACGCGTCTGCCGCGCGTGCGAGGCGCGCAGCAACTCCTTGTCGGGCACGATGTCGGCCCAGTAATGCGCGCACGGATTCGGCACGCACATGAGCACCTGCGACCAGCGCGACAACGCCGCCAGCGCTTCCAAGGACTGACGCGGCAGACTCGATATGCCGAACACCACGATGCGGCGCGGCAGGCCCGCCGGCCGCTTGCCTTCCGGCCAGCTCGATGCGCGCTGCATGAAGGCCTCGTGGACCGCCGCGCGGCCGCCGAGCGACGAGATTTCGTTGGGATTGTCCTGCGGGCTTTGTTCGACATCGCCTAGCAGCGCGCGCCAGAGCGCCGCCTGCCAGCGCTGTTCGGCGGGTAGCGCATGCGCCTGCCCGCGCGCGTCGATCACGACATCCTCGCCCGAGGCCCACTTCGCGAGCCAGTCCGCGCGATACATCTGATACTGATCGAACAGATCGGCAATGCGCTCGGCCAGTTGAAAGCGCTTGCGGCGATCGTCGTCATGACGGATGAAGCGCCGCAGCGGTTCGAATTCCTCGCGCCCGACGAGCGCGGGCACCACGCGCATGAGCCGCCAGACGACGCGCGCCTTGTCGAACGGCGAGACTTCCGCGACCGCGTCCGCGCCCAGCACCGCGCGATACGCTTGCCAAATGAAGCGCGAAGGCAGGCTGATATCGAGCGCGGCGGCGATACCGCAACCGCCCTCGCCGCTCGCGGCATCGACATGCGCGGCGAGCGCCAGCTTGAGCCACTGCGCGATACCGTTGCTTTGCACGAGGATAATCTCGTTTTCCAGCGGGGCGAGCGGATAGCGCTTCATCCACTCGACGAGCAGATCGCGCAGCCGCTCGGAGCGGTTGCCGTGGATGAGCATGAGCCCCGGCGACAGCGAATTCGGCTTCAAAAAAGGCTCCGTGAAGAGTTCGACGGCGACAAGACATCGATTCTAAGCGACGCAGCCAGCGGCCCGCGCGCATGGGTAACCTACAAACCGTCGTCACGCGGCTTGCGCCCGCACAGCGCGGGCGCGTCGCTTAACCGTTATGCTTGCAAAAAAGAACGCTGTGACAACGGAGACGACATCTCATGCTGACAATATGGGGCCGGGCCAACTCGGTCAACGTACACAAAGTGCTCTGGTGCTGCGACGAACTCGGGCTCGCTTACGAGCGCATCGACGCGGGGCTGCAATTCGGGCGCAACAACGAACCCGACTATCTCGCGATGAATCCGACCGGCCGCGTCCCCACGCTGGTCGACGACGACTTCGTGTTGTGGGAATCGAATTCCATCATTCGCTATCTCGCGATGCAGTACGGGCAGAATCAGGCGCTCTATCCGGCGGACCCGAAGGTGCGAGCGAGCGTGGACCGCTGGCTGGACTGGGCGCTTTCCACGCTGCAACCCGCCGAGCGGCCCGTTTTCTGGGGCTATGTGCGCACGCCCGCAGCCGAGCGCGACCCCGCCCAACTCGATACCGCCGCGCGCGAAGTCGAGAAACTCTGGCGCATGGTCGACGCGCATCTCGAAGGGCGCGAGTATTTCGAAGGCAGTACCTTCACACTCGCGGATATCGTCATCGCGGCGTATGCGCGGCGCTGGTTCGGAATCGCGGAACTTGCGCGTCCGACGCTGCCGGAGCTCGAACGCTGGTATGGACAACAGGCTTCGCGCGACGGCTTCCGGCGCCATGTCTCGGCGCCGCTGACCTGAACTTCCACCCGGCATTGAAGCATCGACATGACTATCGAACTGCATACCTGGAATACGCCCAACGGACGCAAGATCAGCGTCGCGCTGGAAGAAATGCAACTGCCCTACTCCGTGAAAACGGTGAACATCTCGAAGGGCGAGCAACACGCGCCGGCTTTTTTGCGCATCAGCCCGAACAACCGGATTCCGGCGATTATCGATCCCGACGGCCCGGACGGACAGCCGATCAGCGTGTTCGAATCCGGCGCGATTCTGCTTTACCTCGGCGAGAAGACGGGCCGGTTCTTGCCCGCGAGTCTGCGCGATCGCGTACCGGTGCTCGAATGGCTCATGTGGCAAATGGGCGGCTTCGGACCCATGCCGGGACAAGTGCATCATTTTCGCGCCGTGGAAGCGGAAGCCGACCGGCGCTATGGCCTCAAACGCTATTCGGACGAAACGCGCCGGCTCTACGGCGTGCTCGACAGGCGGCTCGCGCAAGTAGAATTCGTCGCGGGCGCGTTGTCGGTGGCGGATTTCGCCATTCTTGGCTGGGCGTGGCGGCACGAGCGTCATCAGGTTTCCCTCGACGACTATCCGAACGTCAAGCGCTGGTACGACACGCTATTCGCGCGCGAAGGCGTGAAGCGCGGCTTCGAGATCAAGCTCGACGACAATTAAGGCACATGTAATATTGGGAGCCTCGAGCAGAATAAAACAGCACGCCGCCACGGAGGAGACGACCATGACAGCCGGCCACTACGACGAAGGGCTTCCCAAGACCGCCGCCAACTACGCGGTGCTCACGCCGCTGATGTTCATCGAGCGCGCCGCGACGGTGTATCCGACGCGGCCGGCCGTCGTGCATGGCGACGTGCGCCGCAACTGGAGCGAGACTTACGCGCGCACGCGGCGGCTTGCATCGGCGCTGAGTTCGCGTGGCATCGGCTTGGGCGATACGGTCGCCGCCATGCTGCCGAACACGCCCGAAATGGTCGAAGCGCACTTTGGCGTGCCAATGACGGGCGCCGTGCTCAACACGCTGAACACGCGGCTCGATGCAGCGACGCTTGCCTTCATGCTCACGCATGGCGAGGCAAAAGCAGTGATCGTCGATCGCGAGTTTTCCGGCGTGATGCGCGAGGCGCTGAAAAGCGTGCCGCAACCCGTGCTCGTCATCGACGTGAACGATCCGCAGTACACCGGCGCGGGAGAAAGCATCGGCGAGATCGATTACGACAGCCTGCTGGCAAGCGGCGACCCCGCCTGCGAATGGTCGCCGCCATCGGACGAATGGAACGCCATCTGCCTGAATTACACCTCGGGCACGACGGGCAATCCGAAGGGCGTGGTCTATCACCATCGCGGCGCCTACACCAACGCGCTCAGCAATATCCTCGAATGGGACATGCCGAAGCACGCGGTGTACTTGTGGACGCTGCCCATGTTCCATTGCAACGGCTGGTGTTTTCCGTGGACGGTCGCGGCGCGCGCGGGCGTGAACGTGTGTCTGCGCCGTATCGATGCAAAGACGGTCTTCGATCTCATTCGCCGCGAAGGCGTCACGCATTATTGCGGCGCGCCGATCGTGCAGAACCTGCTCGTGAATGCGCCCGACGAACTGAAGACGGGCATCGCGCACAAGGTCCACGCCATGGTCGCGGGGGCCGCGCCGCCCGCCGCGATGATCGAAGGCATGGAGCGCCTGGGCTTCGAACTCACGCATGTCTACGGGCTCACCGAAGTCTACGGTCCCGCGACCGTCTGCGCGCGGCAGGCTGAGTGGAGCGAACTCGACATCGGCGAGCGTGCGCGGCTCAATGCACGGCAAGGCGTGCGCTACCACTTGCAGGATGCGGTGAGCGTGCGCGACTCCCTCACCATGGAGCCCGTTCCCGCGGATGGCGAGACCATCGGCGAGATCATGTTTCGCGGCAACATCGCGATGAAGGGTTATCTGAAGAACGTGCCCGCCACCGAGGAAGCGTTTCGCGGCGGCTGGTTCCATACGGGCGATCTGGCGGTCGCTTATCCGGATGGCTACGTGCGTATCAAGGACCGCAGCAAGGACATCATCATCTCCGGCGGCGAGAACATATCGAGCATCGAAGTGGAAGACGTGTTGTACCGGCATCCGGCGGTGCTGGCGGCCGCCGTCGTTGCGAAGCCCGATGCGCGCTGGGGTGAAACGCCTTGCGCGTTCGTCGAATTGAAGGCGGGCGCCGAGGTCGGCGCGGAAGAACTGATCGCGCATTGCAGGAAGCATCTGGCGGGCTTCAAGGTGCCGCGCGCCATCGAATTCTGCGAGTTGCCGAAGACATCGACCGGCAAGATACAGAAGTTCGAGTTGCGCAAGCGCGCGGGCTCGGTTGCGGCAATCGACGTTTGATGGAGACAACGCGATGAACGAAGCGCTCGTGACGTCCGAACCCGATGCCTACGGCGTCGAAGGCGCGGTCAGGCTCACGCTGAACCGGCCCGAAGCGTTCAACGCGCTTTCCGAAGCCATGCTCGATGCACTCGAACGCGAGTTGCAGGACATCGCGCAATCGCAGGCGCGCGTGGTCGTGCTTGGCGGCGCGGGCCGTGCGTTCTGCGCCGGGCACGACTTGAAGGAGATGCGCGCGGCGCCGTCGCTCGATTACTACCGAGCGCTTTTCGAGCGCTGCTCGCGCATGATGCTGACCATTCAGCAAATGCCGCAGCCGGTAATCGCGCGCGTGCACGGCATTGCAACGGCGGCGGGTTGTCAGCTCGTTGCAATGTGCGATCTCGCGGTGGCATCGAGCGAGGCGCGCTTCGCGGTATCGGGCGTGAATCTGGGGCTATTCTGCGCGACGCCGAGCGTGGCGTTGTCGCGCAACGTGTCGCGCAAGGAAGCGTTCGAAATGCTCGTGACGGGCGATTTCATCGACGCGCACACGGCTCTGGAACGCGGGCTCGTGAATCGGGTTGCCTCACCGGATGCGCTCGATGAAGCGGTAGGCGCGCTTGCAAAGAGCATCGCGAAGAAGCCACGCGCGGCGGTTGCGGCGGGAAAGCGGCTGTTTTACCGGCAGATCGAGACGGGTATCGAAGACGCGTACGCGCTTGCATCCGAGACGATGGCCTGCAACATGATGGACGGCGACGCGCTCGAAGGCACGCAGGCGTTTATCGAAAAACGTCCGGCGCGCTGGAGCAACGAGTAACGCTCAGCCCGCGTGCTCCACGGGATGCTGTTCGAGCCACGCGTTTTCCGCATCGTCGTAAAGCCGGGAGCGCGTGAGAAAGCGCAGACCCGAAGGCCGTTCCAGCGAAAACATGCCGCCGTTGCCCGGCACGCAATCGATGATCAACTGGGTGTGCTGCCAGTACTCGAACTGCGATTCGCTCATGTAGAACGGCACGCCGCCAATCTCGCCGAGCTTTACGTCCGAGCCGCCGACCATGAACTCGTTGGTGGGAAAGCACATCGGTGCGCTGCCGTCGCAGCATCCGCCGGACTGATGAAACAGAATCTCGCCGTGTTCCGCCTTGAGCTTGCCGATCAGTTCGATGGCCGCGGGCGTCGCGATCACGCGCTCTATTACCTGTTCGCTCATGATGTCCCCGTTATTCGTTCGAAGCGGAACCGCCGCGTGAGCGGCGGCCCCGTTTTACAGCCGATGGATCAGAAGAAGCCGAGCGGCTTGTCGCTATAGCTGACGAGCAGGTTCTTCGTCTGCTGATAGTGATCGAGCATCATCTTGTGATTCTCGCGTCCGATACCCGATTGCTTGTAGCCGCCGAACGCCGCGTGCGCCGGATACGCGTGATAGCAGTTGGTCCACACGCGTCCCGCCTGTATGCCACGGCCAAAGCGATACGCACGCGTGCCATCGCGCGTCCACACGCCCGCGCCGAGACCGTACAGCGTGTCGTTGGCGATTTCGAGCGCTTCCTCTTCGTTCTTGAAAGTCGTCACCGAGACCACCGGCCCGAAGATTTCCTCCTGGAAGATGCGCATCTTGTTGTGACCACGGAACACGGTCGGCTTGATGTAGTAGCCTTTTTCGAGCTCGCCGCCCAGCGCGTTACGCTCGCCGCCAGTCAGGCATTCGGCGCCTTCCTGCTTGCCCAGATCGATATACGAGAGAATCTTTTCGAGCTGTTCCTGCGATGCCTGCGCGCCGATCATCGTCTTGCTGTCGAGCGGATGGCCTTGCGTGATCGCTTCCACGCGCTTGAGGGCACGTTCGATGAAGCGGTCGTAGATCGATTCCTCGATCAACACGCGCGACGGGCACGTACACACTTCGCCCTGATTCAGCGCGAACATGGCGAAGCCTTCGAGCGCCTTGTCGAAGAAACTGTCGTCGGCGTTGAGGACATCGGCGAAGAAAATGTTCGGGCTCTTGCCGCCCAGTTCCAGCGTCACCGGAATCAGATTCTGACTCGCGTATTGCATGATGAGCCGGCCCGTGGTCGTCTCGCCCGTGAACGCAATCTTCGAGATGCGCTTGTTCGATGCGAGCGGCTTGCCCGCTTCCAGCCCGAAGCCGTTCACCACGTTGACGATGCCCGGCGGCAGCAGGTCTTCGATCAGTTCGAGCAGAACGAGGATAGATGCCGGCGTCTGCTCGGCGGGCTTGAGCACGACGCAATTGCCCGCTGCGAGCGCGGGCGCGAGCTTCCACACGGCCATCAGAATGGGGAAGTTCCACGGAATGATCTGCCCGACCACGCCTAGCGGCTCGTGGAAGTGATAGGCGACTGTGTCGTCGTCGATCTGCGAGATCGAGCCTTCCTGCGCGCGCACGGCGCTCGCGAAATAGCGGAAGTGATCGATGGCGAGCGGGATGTCGGCCGCCATGGTCTCACGCAACGGCTTGCCGTTATCGATGCTTTCCGCCACCGCGATACGCTGCAGATTCGCTTCCATGCGATCCGCGATCTTCAGGAGCAGGTTCGCGCGCTCGGTCGCCGAAGTCTTGCCCCATGCGGTCTTGGCGGCATGGGCAGCGTCGAGAGCTGCTTCGATATCGGCTTCGCGCGATCGGGGAATCGAGGTGAAGGCCTCACCCGTGATCGGCGAAATATTGTCGAAATACTCTCCCCCCGCGGGCGGCGTCCACTTGCCGCCGATGAAGTTTCCATACTGCTTCTTGTACGGGTAATCGGTACTCAGGAACTGCATCTCCGCATGGTTCATCTGTGTGCTCCTCGCATGTCGACATGGTTGGCCGGCGCAATGTCGATAGCTGTCGCCGGCGGCTTACTTCTGCGAGTTCCGTGCCATTCGGGGTATACGACTAACGACGCTTATGGCGCTTGATGAAGCGCGTGGCGGGTCGCGTAGCGCGTTGTCCATTTTCGGAACACTTTTCGTGCCCTGTAGCGATGCGGCACAACCCGAGTCAGGACAAACGCTTGTGGCACGCGGATTCATATTGCCAAGCGCATCGCTCTTGTCTAACGTCACGTCCATCCTTACTGAATGTTTCCATAAGCCTTGGAGCACATTTTGCGTGGGGTGAATTCAAGTAAAAGCAGAAGCGCGTACATGGCTTATCGATACGCGCAAAGGAGACCACAATGAACAGTACGATCAATCCAAGGCCTGCGCCGCACGGCCCACATGGTTTTTTTTCGAAGGAAGCGACCATCGCGCGGCCCGGCTTCTCACGCTGGATGGTGCCGCCCGCCGCGCTCGCGGTCCACTTGTGTATTGGCCAGGCTTACGCGTTCTCGGTGTTCAACGCGCCGCTCACGCGTGTGATCGGCATTTCGCAGACCGCGCCCGATGACTGGTCGCTCACGACACTCGGCTGGATCTTTTCACTGGCCATCGTGTTCCTGGGACTGTCGGCGGCATTCGCGGGCAAGTGGCTCGAAAAGGTCGGTCCGCGCCGCACCATGTTCACGGCCGCTTGCTGCTTCGGCGGCGGTTTTCTCGTGTCTGCGCTCGGCGTGTCGCTGCATCAGATCTGGCTGCTGTATCTCGGCTATGGCGTGATCGGCGGAATCGGGCTGGGGCTGGGTTATGTATCGCCGGTATCGACGTTGATCCGCTGGTTTCCGGACCGGCGCGGCATGGCAACGGGCATGGCGATCATGGGCTTCGGCGGCGGCGCGATGATCGCGGCGCCCGGCTCGGTCGCCTTGATGAACCACTTCAAGAGCGCGACGAGCGTCGGCGTGACCGAGACCTTCGTCGTGCTCGGCGTGCTGTATTTCATCTCGATGACCATCGGCGCGCTCGCCATTCGCGTCCCGCCCGCCGACTGGAAACCGGCAGGCTGGATCCCGCCCGCGACGTCGAACAAGATGATCACGAAGAGCCACGTGCATATCGATCAAGCGCTCAAGACGCCGCAGTTTTATCTGCTGTGGCTCGTGCTGTTCCTGAACGTGACGGCGGGCATCGGCGTGCTCGGGCAGGCTTCGGTGATGATTCAGGAAAGCTTCAAGACATCGATCACGGCGGGCGCTGCGGCGGGCTTCGTTGGCTTGCTGTCGCTCTTCAACATGGGCGGGCGTTTCGTGTGGGCGTCGGCGTCGGACTGGCTCGGGCGCAAGAACACGTACTTCGTGTTCTTCGCGCTCGGCGCCGTGCTGTACTTTCTCGTGCCGCAGTTCGCGCAGTCAGGGAACATCGCGCTTTTCGTCGCGGCTTACGGCGTGATCCTGTCGATGTACGGCGGCGGATTCGCGACCATTCCGGCGTATCTCGCGGACATGTTCGGCACGGCCTTCGTCGGCGGCATTCACGGACGGCTCTTGACCGCGTGGGCGGCGGCGGGCATTGCGGGACCGGTGCTTGTCAACTACATCCGCGCGTACGAAGTGGCGCATGGTGTCGCGAAAGCAGATGCCTACACGATGACGCTGCACATCATGGCAGTGCTGCTCGTGATCGGCTTTATCTGCAACCTGCTCGTGAAGCGGGTGGATGAAAGCCATCACATGAGAACTGCTGGCTAAGAGGAGAGAGACGATGGATGATCGACAAGCAGGTGCGCCCGCGAACAAGGGCTTGATGCTGGTGTTTTGGCTGTATGTGCTGATTCCGCTCGCGTGGGGGGTGACGAACACGTTGACGCAGGCGGGGAAGTTGTTTCATTGATTGGATTGATTGAGGCGGCGCCGGACGCTTGGTTACGTCGGGCGCGTCGCCTCTCGTCGTGGCTTCGTTCCCTCAATGCCCCCGCGCCTCAAGCCGTTTCAAACCGCGCCGCGCCAGCGTGCTCATGAACAAGCTTCCGCAAACGAGTGCGGCAACGTAAAAACCGGCCATCATCCATTCAGCTTCACTCACAGTCGTTCTCCTTGCAAAAAATCGCGGCGTTTGCAACCGCGCATTGATACGTTTGCGAACCCTTCTGGCCTGATTTACGGCACGAACGCGCAAAGGTTTAGCGTCGAGTGAAATACCTGGCGTTGCGCTCGCGTTAAGAGACAATGCAAAGAAAATGAGCCCGTGATCCGACCGGTCGTTCGAATTGCAGTCGCGTTGAAAGCTGCCTGCAACGCATTGGGCGTATCGTGCTGAAAATTCTTACGTGTGCCGCGTCCACTCAAACAAAATGAAACTGACCCGCCGAAAATTCGTCGTGATGAGCGCCGGAGCAAGCGCCTCTCTCTGGCTCATTCGCGCCGATGCCGCAGCCGCGCATCTAAACGAGACCGATCCCGCGGCCGCGGCAGTCGGCTACAAAGAAGACGCCGCGAAAGTGGATAGGACGAAGTACCCCAACTTCGCAGCCGAGCAGTCGTGCGGCAACTGCTCGCTCTTTCAAGGCAAATCCACCGATGCATGGGGCGGCTGCACACTTTTCGGCGACAAACTCGTGGCAGGCAAAGGCTGGTGCGCCTCCTACACGAATATGTGAGCCAGCCGCCCGGTCAACGTACCGAATACCCCGCGAAGCGCCAACTGTTGTCCGGATCGAGAATGAAAGTGACGATCTCGCGTGACGACTTCTGCGCCTGACTGAATTGCGTATCGAACGTGACGGTGATGTACGAGCCCGCAGGCATGTTGCCCGTGCCATCGAAACGAAGGTGCCTGACACCCATCGGCATACGCATGCCGGCCGCACCGAGCGCGGCGCGATCATTCGTAACCTTCTTCACGAAGTCGTCGCGCGTAATGACTTTCCGGGCCAGCGGCGAGGAAAGATCCCAGATATCGCCCGCCTTGTTTTCATCGACCATCTTCACGATAGTCGACGCCACTTGCGCGATATCCTGATCTTGCTTGTCGAGTTGCGCCTGCTGCTCGCGGGTAAGCGCGTGCGGCGCTTGAGCGGTCTGCGGTGCTTGTTGTGCCTGCTGCGCCTGGCACGCCCCGGCAAACGATATCAGCGAAACAACGAAGAGAACTAGTTTGAAGCTTGCTTTCATCGGGCGGGCCGTGGTGCGTGTTTCATGGAAGAGATTGTATCGCGCGGTTTCGTCACGATAATAAGAGATACTGAGTTTCTAAATTTCAAACCCGCACGCAAATAAAAGGAGGGTGACTGAAACTCGAGTCACCCTGGATCTGCGACGACGCTGGTTACTTCACAATCTCTCCGTTGCGCGTCACGTCCACCGCGGTTGCGGCCATGTACGTGGCAAGCACGCTGTCGCCAACCTTGAGCTTGTCGAGCGAAACATCCGGCGATACCTTCATGGTCACCACCCGCTTCGGACCCGCAAGCGTGACTTCACGCGTCTGCGGATCGATCTTCTGCACCACGGCCACCACCTGCACGCCCGACGTCGACACCACCACGCCCTCCGATGCCGGCGATGTCTGGCTCGCGCTCACCCGCGAACGCACGCCTTTCGGATCGACCTTGTCCGCGGACATCAACACCGCGCCACGGTACTGAATGTGCAATTCATCGCCCACTTTCAGCTTCTTCACATCCGCAATCGACGGATCGACAGCGATGACCTCTTTGTCACCTCGCGCGCCCTGAATCTCCACGCTGTTGGTATCGGCGAAGACATGTGTGATCTTGGCCGTTGCCTCGACGACAGCCGCATCGCCAATAGCCGGGCTGGCGTTCACTGCCGCAGCCGCGCCTGACTGAGCCTTGTCGTTGGCATGAGCGAAAGGCGCGCCAAGAAGAAGCGCGCTCATCGCGATGGATGTGGAAACGAGTCGAACGAAACAAGAACTGCGTTGTTGCATGCTTTGCTCCAGACAAAAATCCAGGCCACCATGACCCGAACAAAACCGTATCGTCGTTTCCGACAAAAAGGCGCGCGCGGTTCAAGTGATCGCGCGACAAAATCGCATGCTTTGAATTTAAAGTCCTGAGGGTTGCTAAGCAAGCCGGAAACGCCTCATCTTTGAGCAGGTGTGAAACATTTGGTAGAAGTGCGTAAGAAAAGAGATCGTCGATGGTTGCCGGACCGCAAACACATCAAGCAAAAAGAATTCGGCGCGCCCTTTCCTTTCTCAAAGCTTACGAAAACCCGTCGTAAATTATTTATTTTCTTAGTCCGTCAAGGCGTAATGTTCTGTTGTTGCAGAGGCGCGCAGGCGTTCTCCCGTGCGCACCCGAAGACCCACCATCGGAGCACACTTGATGAGTACCGCCTTTCCCGCTTCACATGCGGCCGAACAAAGCGCCACGTCCAATATGTCGGGCCGGCGCGCCATCGTCGTCTCGACCATTGGCAATGCGCTCGAATGGTTCGACTTCATGGTCTACGGCTTTTTCGCCGTCATCATCGCGAAGCTGTATTTTCCGGCAACCAATCCGACCATCTCGCTGCTTGCCACTTGGGCGACGTTCGGCGTGGGTTTTCTTACGCGGCCGCTCGGCGGCATCGTGCTTGGCGCCGTCGCCGATCGCGTCGGGCGCAAGTCCGCGCTCACGCTGACCATTTCGTTGATGGCGGTCGGTATCGCGATCATCGCCTTCGCGCCGACTTATGCGGCAATCGGCGTGGCCGCGCCCCTGCTCATGCTGCTCGGCCGCCTGATACAAGGCTTTTCCGCCGGCGGCGAAGTCGGCTGCGCGACGGCGTTTCTCGTCGAATACGCGCCCTCGAACCGGCGCGGTTATTTCGGCAGTTTCCAGATGGTCGCGCAAGCGGCTGCGAGTCTGTGCGGCTCGCTCTTCGGCGCGGTGCTTACACGCACGCTTTCGCCGGAACATCTCACTAGCTGGGGCTGGCGCGTGCCGTTCGTGCTCGGACTGATGATCGTGCCCGTGGGGCTCTATTTGCGCTCGAAGCTCGATGAATCGCCAGTGTTCGTCGAAAAAGCGCAAAAGAACGAGCTCTCGGCGCGGCCTATCCGCGATACCGCCACCAAGCACTGGATGCCCGTGCTCGCGGGCTTTGGGCTGACGGTTTTCGGCACCATCGGCACATACATCTTTCTGCTGTATCTGCCGACGCATGCAACGCGCGTACTGCATCTCGCGCTCACCGACGGTCTCATCAGTTCGAGCATCGGCGCGCTGGTGTATCTCGTCTGCTGCCCAATTTCCGGCAAGCTGTCCGACCGCGTGGGCCGCAAGAAGCTGATGACGGGCGCGCTCGTGCTGTCGCTCGTCACGGCGTATCCGATCTTCGCGGTGCTGACCGCGCATCCGAGCCTGCCGATGCTGATCGCCTGCCAGGCGGTGCTCATGATGTATCTCGGCATCTACCAGGGCTGCTATCCGGCGTTCATCTCGGAGTTGCTGCCATCGAGCGTGCGTTCGACGGGCATTTCGGTGAGCTACAACGTCGCGGTAATGATCTTCGGCGGCTTTGCACCCGCCATCGTGCAATGGCTGACGATGACCACCGGCGACGCGCTCTCCATCTGCTATTACGTGATGTTCGGCAGCGCGGTCGCGCTTGCGACCATCCTGCCGCTGCGCGACCGCTACAGCGACGCGCTGCGCTAAGTGCCGGTGCTCAGTGCCAAGCGCGGCCACGAACCCGATCAGCGCCCGCTCATTTCGGGTATCTTCATGGCACGCCACGCGGACGCACTTGCCGGAGACGTCCACGCATGCGGATCGCAGCCAGACCGGCGCACGCCTCAAGCCGCTCAAGGCCGCGCGAGGCCAGTAAAGCCGCTTAAGTCAGGCTTAAGAATGCGCCCCTAAGCTCTAATCTGACCGATCCACCCCTCCTTCTGGCCGCGTAAGCGGCCAATTTTTTTGGACCGACGCAATGCAATTGATCGTGCGCCTGCTCGTGATCGTCGTACTGCTGGTTGTGTTTTGCACGGCCGGCGCATTTGGCCTCTCCGTGATCGCGCGTATCTTCATGCCTCATTGAAGGCTGGCGCGCATCGAATCGGGCAATTCCATTCGAGCCAGTTCACCGCGTTTTGCTGTCGCCGACGCCAGCCAGCGCCGGGCCTCTCGCAGAATCGTTCAACCGAATAGCACGCGTGTGCCTTCGGGCACGCTTCGTGCGGCCAACGCTTTCGAAACTCAAGCGCGGCCGGCCTTCACGTGCTCCTTCTGTAATGACCGGACCGCTGCCTATACTGGCTGAGTGTCGTCCTGGCGTCATCGTTCCTGCTTCGCCGCTCGCGTACGCGCTGTTCGAACGTCCTGCCGCATCGCGCAGACCCTCGCCGCGTCGCCATCTTGCGCCGCTTTCACGAGCGCGCATCGACACACTCTCGCCGCATCCCGTTGCACTTCCAGGCACTGCTGTCATACCCAGGAGAACGCTCGATGCAACATCCAGTCCCCCAATCCACGAACGAACGAGACAGGGCCAAGCGCGCCGCGACGCGCGTCCCTGGCGCCGACGTCGTCTCGCAGCCGCAAATGCAAATGCAGGCCGCGCAAGCCACCGCCGACGTGCTCGCGCCGCCGCCAGCAAGAACCGGCGACGCTAGCGTCAGCTTCAATCTCACCGTCAACGGCCAGAGCCACGCGCTTTCGCTCGATCCGCGCACGACGCTGCTTGATGCGTTGCGCGAACATCTGCATCTCACCGGCACGAAGAAGGGCTGCGATCACGGTCAGTGCGGCGCATGCACGGTGCATGTGAACGGCCGCCGCGTGAACGCGTGCCTGTGTCTTGCCGCCGCGCACGACGGCGACGCCGTGACGACCATCGAAGGCATCGGCGAAGTCGAGGACATGCATCCGCTGCAGGCCGCATTCGTGGAATGCGACGGCTATCAGTGCGGCTACTGTACGGCCGGTCAACTCATGTCGGCGGTGGCGCTGCTCGACGAACCCGTCGGCACGAGCGACGACGACGTGCGCGAAGCGATGAGCGGCAACCTGTGCCGCTGCGGCGCGTATCAGAACATCGTCATGGCGATCCAGTCCGTGCGCGGCAACAAGGCTTAAGGAGAGCGCCATGGAAATGTTCACGCTTTCCCGCGCGCGCGACTTGCGCGACGCGATTGCGGCGGGCGCGTCGGCGCATACCGCGCAGCAAGGCGCCGAAGTGCGCTTTCTCGCGGGCGGCACGACGCTGCTCGACCTGATGAAGCTCAATGTCGAAAAGCCCTTGCGGATTATCGATATCAGCCGTCTGCCGCTCGATCATATCGATGCCACCGATGACGGCGGCATGCGCATCGGCGCGACCGCGCGCAATTCGGACCTCGCGCACCATCCGCTCATCAAGGAGCGCTATCCGGTGTTGTCGCAGGCGGTGCTCGCGGGCGCGTCCGTCCAGTTGCGCAACATGGCGACGACGGCCGGCAATCTGCTGCAACGCACGCGCTGCGTCTATTTCCGCGATACGACTTCGCCCTGCAACAAGCGCGAGCCTGGCAGCGGCTGTTCCGCGATTCATGGCTTCAATCGCACGCAGGCGATTCTCGGCACGAGCGACACGTGCATTGCGAGCAATCCGTCGGACATGAACGTGGCGCTCGCCGCGCTCGAAGCGACCATCCACGTCGAAGGCGCGAAGGGCCAGCGCGCGATTCCCATCGACGCGTTCTACGTCCTGCCCGGCGACACGCCCGAGCGCGAGAACGTACTCGAAGCCGGCGATCTCGTCACGCACGTCAGCCTGCCCGCGCCGGTGGCAGGCGCGCGTTCGGTGTACCTGAAGTTGCGCGACCGGGCGTCGTATGAATTCGCGCTGGCGTCGGCGGCGATTGTCGTCGGTGTGAAGGACGGGCGCATCGCGCATGTGCGCGTGGGACTCGGCGGCGTGGCGACGAAACCGTGGCGCTCGCGCGAAGCCGAACAGGTTTTGCAAGACGCCACGCCCGACGAAGCGAGTTTTCGCCGCGCCGCCGATGCCGCCCTCGCCGATGCGAAGCCGCAAAGCGAAAACGGCTTCAAGGTGGAACTGGCGAAGCGCTGCATCGTGCAGGCGTTGAAACTTGCCACCCAGGCATCCTGACACCGACCGAGGAACCCGCCCATGTCCACCGCACCCGACACCACGTCGTCCTTCATTGGACGACCCCAGTCGCGTATAGACGGACCGCTGAAGGTTTGCGGCCGCGCGACTTACACCTCAGACGTCGATCTGCCCGGCATGCTGGTTGCCGTGCCGGTTGGCAGCACCATCGCGAGCGGCAGGATCACATCGCTCGAATTCGCGGCCGCGCAGGCCATGCCCGGCGTGAAGCTGATTCTGCATCGCGGCAATATCGGCAAGTTGTATCGCATTCCCGGCAATTCGTTCGAAGAAGGTTATACCGATGAACAACGTCCGCCCTTCGAAGACGACGTGATCCGCTATTACGGCCAATACGTCGCGTGCGTGATTGCCGAAACCTTCGAAACAGCGAGCGCGGCGGCGGCCGCGATCAAGGTGAGCTACGACGTCACGCCGCACGACGTCAGCACGGCCCTGACCGCCGCCGAAGAGCCGAAGGTCGCGAGCGAGCGCGGCGATGCCGCGAGTGCTTTCGACGAAGCGCCCGTGAAAATCGACGAGACCTACGTGACGCCCGTCGAGACGCACAATCCGATCGAACTGCATTCGACCATCGCGCATTGGAACGGCGACAGCTACACGTTCTACGAGACGAGCCAGGCGGTGTCGAACCATCGCGGCACGCTCGTGCAGATGCTCGGCGTGCCGAAAGAGAATGTGCGCGTGATCTCGCGCTACCTCGGCTCGGGTTTCGGCGGCAAGCTGTGGATGTGGCCGCATTCCCTGCTCGCGGCGGTCGCGACGAAGCAGACCGGGCATCCGGTCAAGCTCGTGCTGAGCCGCAAGATGATGTTCCAGAACGTGGGACATCGGCCGACGACGCAACAGCGCGTGCGGCTCGCGGCCACGCAAGACGGCAAGCTCGTGTCGCTGCGGCATGATTTTCTGAACCACGCCGCGCTCGCCGACGAATACGCCGAAGACTGCGGCGAAGCCACGCCGCAGATGTACAGCACGGCCAATTTGCGCGTGACGGGCGGCGTCGCGAAGCGCAACGTCGGTTCGCCCACGTCGATGCGCGGTCCAGGCGCGGTGCCCGGTCTCTACGCACTCGAATCGGCGATGGATGAACTCGCGGTCGCCTTGAAGATCGATCCGGTGGAATTGCGGCTGCGTAACGAACCCACCGTCGATGAAAGCAGCGGCTTGCCGTTCTCGTCACGGCATCTCGTCGAATGTCTCAAGACTGGCGCGGAGAAATTCGGCTGGGCGAAACGCACGCCCGAGGTCGGGTCCATGAAGCGCGATGGCTTGACGCTCGGTTGGGGCGTCGGCGCATGCAGTTGGCCTGGCTTGCGCTTCTCGGCGGAAGCGGCGGTCGATCTGCGCGCGGACGGCACGGCGCGGGTTGCGTGCGGCACGCAGGATATCGGCACCGGCACGTACACGATCCTCGCGCAGCTGGTGGCCGAGCACACGGGCATTGCGCTACGCAAGATCGAAGTCGGTCTCGGCGATACGGCCTTGCCCATCGGCCCCATTTCCGGCGGCTCGGCGGCGACGGCATCCGTGATTCCGGCGGTGTCGGATGCCGTGCGCGCGGCGGTGAAGATCGTGCTCACACGTGCATCGCAGGCGGAAGGATCGCCGTTCGCGGGCGCGAAGCCGGACGATCTCGCGTTGAGTGGCGCACGCGTGCATCGCAAGAACGAATCGGCGGAAAGCGGCGTGCCTTATACGCGGATCCTCGAGTTGTCGAACATGCATGCGGCATCGGGGAGCGGCAGCGCAAAAGGCGGCTTCGACGATCCACTCAAGAAGAAGTGGTCGATTCACTCGTACGGCGCGCATTTCGCCGAAGTGACCTGGGACGCGGCGACGGCGCGCTTGCGCGTGAGCCGCGTGGTGACGGTGATCGACGGCGGCAAGATTCTCAATCCGCGCGCGGGACGCAATCAGGTGGAAGGCGCGGTGGTGATGGGCGTCGGCATGGCGCTCTTCGAGCATACGATCTACGACGAGCGCAGCGGCGCGCCGATCAACAGCAATTTCGCGGATTATGTCGTCGCCACCAACGCGGATACGCCGAAGCTCGACGTCACCTTCCTCGATCATCCGGACACCATCTTCAACGAACTTGGCGCACGCGGGATCGCGGAGATCGGGCTTGCCGGGATCGCGGCGGCGATCACGGGCGCGGTCTATCACGCAACCGGCGTGCGGGTGAGAAAGCTGCCGGTGATGATCGAGGACTTGCTGGAAGCGGCTGTGTGAGTCGATGCACGGTGATGGCCCGGTCTTTCGAGACCGGGCCTTTTCCTTGGCCTTCGATCGGAGGAGAACAAGCAGGCCGTACAATCGATGAAGTGACTCCTGCCCGAAAACTCTAAACGTCCAATCTTCAAACGTGCCCTCGATCCGCCCCGACAATCTTTCCGACGACGAACTCAACCAACTCGACGACTTCCTCGCATCCGTTGGTCCGAACGCGATGAACGTCGAAATGGTCGATGGCTTCTTCGCTGCCCTGGCGTGTTGCCCGGACCTCATCAAGTCCAGCGAATGGTTTCCTGAAATCTGGAACACCGATTTCGAGTTCGATAGCGAACGGCAGGCAACCGAAATCACCGGATTGCTGATACGCCACTGGAATGTCGTCGTGGGCGAACTGGCGCGTACGCTCGATAGTTCGCATCATTACGAGCCTGTGCTCGAAGAAGACGAGAGCGGCGTGGCGAACGCGAACGACTGGGCGCATGGCTTCATCCGTGGCGTCGGCATGCGTGCCGAAAGCTGGAGCAGCCTGCTCAGGGACGACACGCGCGCGCGTTTGCTGGCTCCCGTGCTGGCCTTGCATCACGAACACGACGACAACCGCACCTTGCAGTCGCTTTCCATCGAAAACGAAACGCGCGATGGACTGATCGGCCAGATGTGCGAGAACCTGAGCACGATCTACCGGTTCTTCGAGCCGCAGCGAAAGGCGCGGGCAGCCGGTCTCTCTCCCATGCCATTGAAGCGGCTGGAGCCGAAAGTCGGACGCAACGACCCGTGCCCGTGCGGCAGCGGCCGCAAGTACAAGCAGTGCTGCGGCGGCAATCTTCCAACGCTGCACTGATGCGCGGGCCAATCGTCTTCCGGCGCCGTTGCGTACGCACCGGAAGGCGTTCCGTATGAAGCCCACAGCGCCCACGCTTGCCGTTTCGAACAGCGACCCGCCGTCAATCCGCGCTACCATATTGCCCAGCCCGCCCAAAAACCCCTGAAGCATCGTTCAGCCGGAGTGCCCATGACCGACATGACCCAACAACACGGCCTCAAGGTCGCCACGAGTCTCGCCAAGTTCGTCGAAGAAGAAGCCATTCCCGGCACGGACGTCGATACTGCTTCCTTCTGGAAAGGCTTCGACGCCCTGGTGCACGATCTCGCACCGAAGAACCGCGCGTTGCTCGCCGAGCGCGACCGCCTGCAGACCGAACTCGACAACTGGCATCGCGGCAATCCTGGCCCGGTGCGCGACCTGCGCGCGTATCGCAAGTTTCTGGAAGAGATTGGCTATATCGTGCCCGCGCCTGCCAGCGTGCGCGCAACGACCGCCAATGTCGATCGCGAAATCGCCGAACAGGCCGGTCCGCAACTCGTCGTGCCGCTGTCGAATCTGCGCTATGCGCTCAACGCCGCGAACGCACGCTGGGGCAGTCTGTATGACGCGCTGTATGGCACCGATGCCATCGACGAAAGCGACGGCGCCGAGCGCACGGCCGAGTTCAATCCTAAGCGCGGCGCGAAAGTAATCGCCTATGCACGCGCCTTTCTCGACGACAATGCGCCCCTCGCGCACGGCTCCCATGCCGACGCCACGAAGTACAGCATCGAACAGGGCAAGCTCGTCGTCACGCTGAAGGACGACAAGAGCCGCCTCGCGAACCCGGAACAGTTCGCGGGCTTTCAGGGCGATGCCAGCGCGCCCCACGCCATCCTCCTCAAGCATAACGACCTGCATGTCGAGATTCAGATCGACGCCGATCATCCCATCGGCAAGACGGATGGCGCGCATGTCAAGGACCTGCTGATGGAAGCGGCGGTGAGCACGATCATCGATTGCGAAGATTCGGTGGCCGCCGTCGATGCCGCCGACAAGACCGCGCTCTATCGCAACTGGCTCGGTCTCATGCAGGGCAATCTCGCCGAGCAGGTGACGAAGAACGGCAAGAGCTTCACGCGCAGCCTGAACCCCGACCGCGAATACACCGCGCCCGACGGCTCGACGCTCAAGCTGCATGGCCGCTCGCTCCTCTTCATCCGCAACGTCGGGCACCTGATGACCAACCCCGCCGTGCTCGATCGCGACGGTAACGAGATTCCCGAAGGCATTCTCGACGCGGTGATGACCACGCTCGGCGCGCTGCACGACCTCAAGAACAAGATCAACTCGCGCACTGGCTCCATCTATATCGTCAAGCCGAAGATGCACGGTCCCGCCGAAGTGGCGTTTTCGGACGAGCTTTTCACGCGCGTCGAGGACCTGCTCGGCTTGCCGCGTCATACCATCAAGATGGGGATCATGGACGAGGAACGCCGCACCAGCGTGAACCTCAAGGCATGTATCGCGGCGGCGGGCGCGCGCGTCGCGTTCATCAACACGGGCTTTCTGGATCGCACCGGCGACGAAATGCATTCGTCGATGGAAGCCGGCCCGATGATGCGCAAGGGCGACATGAAGTCGTCCGCATGGATTGGCGCATACGAGCGCAACAACGTGCTCGTCGGGTTGAACACCGGCTTGCGCGGCCGCGCGCAGATCGGCAAGGGCATGTGGGCGATGCCCGATCTCATGCACGCCATGCTGCAGCAGAAAATCGCGCACCCGAAGGCGGGCGCGAACACGGCGTGGGTGCCTTCGCCCACGGCGGCCACGCTGCATGCGCTGCATTACCATCAGGTCGATGTGCAGCACGTTCAGCAGGACATGGAGAGCATCGACTACGACGGCGTGAAGAACGAACTGCTGGATGGCCTGCTGACCATTCCGGTGGTCGACAAGCCGAGCTGGTCGGAAGACGACATCAAGAGCGAGATCGAGAACAACGCACAGGGCATTCTCGGTTATGTGGTGCGCTGGGTCGATCAGGGCGTGGGCTGTTCGAAGGTGCCGGACATTCACGATGTCGGCCTGATGGAAGACCGCGCCACCCTGCGCATTTCGAGCCAGCACATTGCGAATTGGCTGCGGCATGGCATCGTCACGGAAGAGCAGGTGAGACAAACGCTGGAACGCATGGCCGCCGTGGTGGACCAGCAGAACGAAGCAGACCCGCATTATCGTCCGATGGCGCCGGCATTCGACAGTTCGTATGCGTTCAAGGCGGCGTGCGCGCTGGTGTTCGAGGGTCGTACGCAGCCTAGCGGGTATACGGAACCGTTGTTGCATAAGTTCCGGCTGGCAGCCAAGCAGACGGCTTGAGTTGCTTTGGATGAAGGGCCGCTTGGCGGTCCTTCGTCGATTAGTCACTTACGCAACGAGAGTTCGGCTGAAGGTACTTAGGTTGCATTCATCGGCGTCAGACCTTGTTCAAAAGCGGTCGATGTTATCGACGCATGGCGCCCCGAAGCGCTCGCCCGCGATTTCCCCTTAAGCCCATCCGATCATGATGAACTTGATGCATTGGCGTTTGCTGGTGGCCGTGGCGGATGCGCGATCTGTCTCGAAGGCCGCCGCACAGGTCGGCGACTTCGGTGTGGCGGACGCCTACCTATACACGATACTGTCGTGGCTGCCGCACTTCTCAATAGACATCGAGCGCTGGAAGTCGCTCGCACGCTTTGTGGACCGGATCGGCGCACGCCCTGCGGTGAAGGCCGCGCTTGCCGCTGAAGAGGCGTCGCCCGTCGTATGATGCGCGCATCGCGCTCGGATCCGGTGAAAGAATTGAGATCCGGCGATCCATCCAAAAGCGGCAGACAGCCGAAACGTCAGCCACATAAACCCACAACTACTGCTCCGACCAGAGCTTCCCCGCCGTCGCCCAGTTCTCGCGCTTCACATCCGTCAGAATGATATCCACGGAGCCCGGCTCGCAGCCGAGCGTCTCGCAAGTCGTACGCGTGATCGCCTCGACGAACTTGCGCTTCTCCTCCGCCGTGCGGCCTTCGAACAGTTGAATATTGAATGTCGGCATGCCGTCGATCTCCTTTGAGTTGAACCTTCATTCCCGATACGACGGGTCGATGCGCTCGAGCTTGCGCAGCAGCGCAGGCCATTCGAGTGCGCCTTCGATCGCATCGTCATCGTGCAATTGTGCGGCCGTGCGCGCGACGACATCCGGATTCGGCACGATCATCTTGCCCACGCCCGCCAGCGCGCGCAGCTGAATATCGCACGCCTTCACGAGCATATCCATCAGCACGTAAGCCTCGGCGATGGTGCGCCCAAGCGTAAGCGGCCCGTGATTGCGCAAGAGCATAGCGCGATGCGCGCCGAGACTCGCAACCAGCCGCTCGCCTTCCGCCGGCGAAAACGCGAGGCCTTCGTAATCGTGGTACGCCAGGTGCCCGTGAAAGCGCATGGCATGTTGCGAGCCGGGCAGCAAACCGTGCGGTTGCGCGGACACGGCGATCGCTTCGCGCACGTGAAGATGCATCACGCAAACGGCATCGGCACGGGCGGCGTGCACCGCGCCATGCAGCGCGAAGCCGGTCGCGTTCACGGGATGCGCGCTCGCGCCGATCACGTTGCCATCGATATCGATCTTGACGAGATTCGACGCCGTGACTTCGTCGAAGGAAAGCCCAAACGGATTGATCAGGAAGCGGCCGGGCTCGCCGGGAACGCTTGCCGAGATGTGCGTATAGACGACATCGTCCCAGCCGTTGAGCGCGACGAGCCGATACGCCGCCGCCAGATCGGCGCGCGTCGCCGCTTCGGCCGCCGAACGCGGTCCGCTTTCCGCGATGCGGCGCTCAGGCGTGTGGGTGAACGACATGTGAGTCTCCTTTATCGACGAGAGCGGGCGCTGCCTGCATGCGATGCGACTTGTCCGTATGCGCCTCGAGACGGCGCGCCATGCAAAGCACCGTCCACGACGCCAGCACGAAAGGCGCGGTCAACGCGGCGACGCCCAGGCAATCGATCACGCGCTCGAACAACACCGATGCGACGATCGCCAGCAGCGCATAGCGGCCGCCGAGCGGCGCGGCGGCCAGCGCCGCGAGCGCCGCATTGAAACCGCATGCACCGGAGAGCGCGACGGCATCGCTTGCGCCGCCGAGTGCGTGCAGAAACGCGCCGAGTACGCTGCCCGCGAGCGCCCACGCCGCACGCGACGGCCCGGCGGCAAACAGCCCGATTGCGATGAGCGCACCGGCCAGCGCGCCGGTCGCGAAGACAATCGGCGCGAGGCCCGCGAAAGCCGCCTCCAGCATGGAAACGAAGCCCGTCGCGACGGGCGGAATCGCGCCTGTATCGCCGCGCCCGGCCAGAAACGGCAGCCAGCACCAGGTCACGATGATCGCCGGGCTGGAGAAGATCGGCAAGCCAAAGCGCATGAGTTTGCCGGCGAGCGCGGGGGCGATGAGCGTCGCGGCCATCGCCGCGACAATGGCCACAGCCGCCGCCTGCGATGCATCGCCGATAAACGTGAACGCCGCGAGCGCGGCCAATGCGCCGTTGAAACCGTAGAGATCGTCGCGCATGGCGGGTGAATCCGCGTCTTGCGTGATGACGGTAATGACGTTGCCCGTCAACGCGCCGATAAGCAGACCGCACGCGAGCCGGGGATTTGCGCACAGCAGCGCGACGAAGATGCAGACGCCCGTCGCGGCATTGCGCTGCAGGACGATTTGCCCGATGCTGCGGGCAAAGCTCGTGATTTGATCGCCGAAACTGGCGTTGGTTTGGATGGCGGCGGACATGCGTGGCGGCGGAAACGGCTTGAGGAGCCGCCAGCATAAGACAAGGTGCGCGCGCCGTGCGACGGCGGGCCGTATAGCGGGTATGCGACTGCCGCGCTCGAAGAAGGCGAGCGCGGCGACGTGAAACTTAATTGAACGCCATGGGAACGAGCGGCGTGGCGTCGCCGCCGGGGTTCGCCAACGAGAGGTCTGAACTCATCTTGACGATTTCCGTAACGTTCTCACGGAAATTAGGGTGGCATTCCCAGGTGATATAGCTCGCGTCCAGCACGGCGGACATGGTGAGAAGGGTAAAAGCGATCTTTTCTACGACAACGAAGCGGCGGCCCATGACAAGTTCCCCAAAATTTGCCAATCATTGTAACAGAACCTAGGGTTTTCCCGTAAGGGTCGTGTTGCAATGCCGCAAATAGGCCGCCGTCGCTTGTCTTGCCTTCCGGCCCGAATTACAGGGATGCCTCGAGAATAGCCGTGTAGTCTTCCGTCGATGCCTCGCGCGGATTCGTCTTATGACTGTGGTCCTTTAGCGCGCCCGCGATGATGCGCGGGAACAATTCGCGCGTCACGCCGAGATCGGACAAACCGCGCGGCAGTCCGAGCGTCGCGGTCATCGCGCGGATGGCCTCGCCGACCTCATCGCCGGATGCGAGGCCCATTGCCTGCGCGATGCGCGAAAGCTTGCTCTCTTCCTGCATGGTTGGCGCGCTGCTGTTGAACGCGATGACCGCCGGCAAGAAAATGGCGTTTAGCGTGCCGTGATGCAGCTTCGGGTTGATGCCGCCGAGCGAGTGCGACAGGCTGTGCACACAGCCGAGACCCTTCTGGAACGCAAGCGCGCCCTGCATCGACGCGCTCATCATGTTCCAGCGCGCCACGCGGTCAACGGGATTGCGCGTCGCGCGTTCGATATGCCGCCACGCGCGCCACAAGCCGTCGAGCGCGATACCGTCGGCGGGTGCGTTGAACACCGGCGCCATGAAGGTTTCGAGACAGTGTGCCACGGCGTCCATGCCGGTGGCGGCGGTCATTAGCGGCGGTAGGCCCAGCGTGAGTTCGGGGTCACAGATGGCGACTTTTGGCACGACATAAGGCGAGATCACGCCGACCTTGCGGCCATCGTCGAGAATCAGGATCGCGCCGCGACCCACTTCGCTGCCGGTGCCCGCCGTCGTCGGAATGGCGATGACCGGCGCGGTCGCCGCCGTGATGCGCGCAAGGCCGCCTTCGATCACCGCGAAACTTTGCAGCGGACCTTCGTGGGTTGCGCAGACGGCCACGCCCTTCGCCAGATCGATGGACGAACCGCCGCCTGCCGCGATCACGCCGTCGCAGTCGTTCTCGCGATACATCGCCACCGCCGCGCGCACGGCCGCTTCGTTCGGATTGGGCGGCGTCGCGTCGAATACCGGCGCGGGCGTTTGCGCGCCCAGCGCATCGACGACTTTATCGAGCAGACCGGCTGCGCGAATGCCTGCATCGGTCACGATCAGCGGGCGTTTGATGCCGAAGCGTTCGCACTCTCCCGCAAGCAGGCGCAACGCGCCGAAGTCGAACTGAATCTGCGTGATGTAGTTGATGAGGGACATGGTGACTGAGGAAAGGTTATATGGAGCGAAGCGCGCCGCGGTGGTGGTCGAGTATACGTCGGAGAACTTCGCGGCGATACTGACGACAATTGATACCGCTATAACTTTTACTCAACCCTTGCGGCCATGACGCCCAGCATCGACTCGATTATCTCCCGCCTGCATGTCAAACAGTTGCGGCTTCTCATCGCGCTCGAAGAACGCGGCTCGCTGCTCGGCGCGGCAAGGCAACTCGCGCTCACGCAACCGGGCGCGAGCAAGGCGCTCCATGAAATCGAAACCACCTTCGGCGCGCCGCTATTCGTGCGGACCAATCGCGGGCTCGAACCCAACGCGATCGGCCATTGTGTGATCCGCTATGCGCGGCTCATTCATACGGACTTGGCGCATCTGCGTGAAGAGATCGTCGGCATCATGCGTGGATACGGCGGGCGCGTGGCGGTCGGCGTCATCATGGGCGCGGTGCCGCTCGTGACCGATGCGATCACCGAAGTCGCCACGCGTCAGCCGGAGATGTCGGTGGAAATCGTGGAAGATACGAGCGCGACGTTGCTGAATCTGATCGATCCGGCCGGCTCGATCTCGCCGTGTGCCGCACGAGCGTGAGTCAGACGCCGTATCTCTACGACAGCGCGATCGTGCAGGACGAGACGCTCGCGGTCATCGCCAATACGGAGCATCCCTTGGCGAAGAGAAAGCGCGTGGCCTTGAAGGATCTGGCGAAGCACCGGTGGGTCGTGTATCGCGCGAACATGCCCATGCGCCTCTTGCTCGAACGCGAGTTTCACGATGCAGGCCTGCGTTTTCCCGCGCATCTGCTCGAAACCACGTCGGCGTTCGCGACGCTTTCTCTGCTACAGAAAAACCCGTCGCTAGTGGCGCTGGTGTCCGTGGATGTCGCGCGCTTTTGCACGGCGCATGGCATCGTCTGCACCTTGCCGCTTGCATTGTCGTCGCGTAGCGAGCCTTACGAACTGGTCACGCGGCGCGACGCGCCTCTGTCTCCCGGCGTGCGTCTTTTGATGCAGGCGATCGAAGAAGCCGGCCGCGCGTGAACAGGAATCAGACGCTGCCGAGCGACGAAAGATACGGCGGAAGATCGGGCTGCCTCAAGCGCCGGATGATCTCGAAGCGCAGCATCCACCGTGTATCCGCTTCGCCGATGTGCTCCTGTAAGGTCTGCGCCGCGCGTTCGGGCTTGCCGGCGAGAATGTCGTCGATGATGCGCAGATGCTCCGTGAAGGCATCGCTGATGAGCTGATCGGGAATCTGCAGATACGGGTCGCTCAAATAGCGCGTCGGCACGAACAGCACATGCGTACGCTGCAGCGCAAACACGATCTCCTTGTTCGGGCAATGCGCGAGCAGGTCGATATGCAGGTCTGTTTCCGCCATGTCCATTTCGGCGCCGCCGCGATGCGTGGCCTCGATCGCGCCGATGAGCCGCTCGCGCACGCCTTCGAGAAATTCGCGCGAAACAAGCGGCGCGGCATGCACCAGCGCGGTCGGTTCGAGCAAACGGCGCATTTCGAAGAGATGCCCAATACGCGCCTCGGTCACCTGTTCGGCAATCCAGTGTCCATTGCGGTCCTGCGACAGCGCGCCCACGCTATGCATGCGCGCCATGACGCCGCGCGCCACGGTGCGGCTCACGTCGAAGTACTGCGCCAGCGCTTCCTCGGTGATACGCACCGAGCCGAACAGCACGCGCGTACAAAGTTCGCGCTCCAGATCGGCATACATGCGCTGCCATTGCGGCTCGTTAGTGAGTTCGACCTTGTCAAGCACGGCCGCCTTGCCCGCGCGTTCCGCCGATGCCGTTCCCGCCACGCGATACCCGCGCCCCTCGCTCTCGACGATGATCTTGTCAGCACACAACGCCGCAAGCGCAATACGCGCAGGCGAGCGGCTGATGCAAAAAGACTTCGCGACCTGCGCCTCGAGCAGCTTTTCTCCAGGCGCGATACGTCCGTCCTCGATCATCTCGCGCAACAGCCGGTAGGTGCGATGCTGGATGGAGCCGCCTGCATCGAGCGGCGGGGTATCGGCGGCATTCGTCGCGTAGGTGTTCAACTGGCTCATGTGTTCTTCGTGCAGATTCGATCGATGCTCAACCATACCCCAGCACGTATGCGCCGTCACCGCATGAATTCGGCGATGGCGTCGTTCAGCTGCGCCGCCGCCTGCGGGTCCGCTTCCGAGGCCATCATGTGCCCGCTCGTGCAGGGCAGCCGCAGCAAGGTCGCTTGCGGAATGTGCTCCGCGGCCCAGACGCCCGCTTCAACGGGATTGTAGAGATCGAGCGCGGGCACGCAGACGAGCGTGGGTGCCGCGATCGCGGCCAGCGCCTTTGCGGTGTCGCCATCGAAGCCGGGGGTGGTGCCGACATCGTGGGTATCGTAGGCATGCGACTGCGCAATCCAGTCGAGCGGATCGGCGCGCTGCGTCGCCCACCATGCGGCGCGCGCATCGAGCCAGGCGTATGTGCCGCCCGCTTTCGCGGCGTCATCGGCGAAGCGTTCGGGCGTACGCATGGCGATGATCTGCATCACCGCGAGCCACGCGCTCCAGTCTCCGTTCGACTTAGAAAGCGCGCTGCGTCCCGCATGATTGATCGCCTGCGACCAGGGCGTGGTCTTCGCCATCGGCGTTAGCGCGACGAGCTTGCGCATGAAGCGCGGAAACGTCACGCCCCACTGCAACGCCTGCATGCCGCCCATCGACGCGCCGACCACGGCGGCCACTTCATCGATGCCGAGATGATCGAGCAGCGCCTTCTGGCTCTTCACCATGTCGCGGATGGTAAAACGCGGAAAGCGCTCGCCGCCCTGGCTCAACGCATTGGAAGGCGAACTCGACAAGCCATTGCCGAGCGCATCCACGACGATGATGTTCACGCTTTGCGGGTCGAAGGCACGCGCCTCGCCGATCAGAAAGTCCAGCCGATGATGCGTGCTGCCGATCGCGCACAAGCCCAATACCGCGGGCCGTGCGCGGTCGCCGATATCGCCATGCACGACGTAGGACACGAGCAGATCGTCTATATGTTCGCCCGATTCCAGCGCGAAGCGCCCGAGCGTCGCGCTGCGATGCGGCGCGTCGATCCAGCCGGGTTGCATGTCGGGATGACGCATGACGTTCGCTCAGAATTCGATGACCGCGCGCAGCTCCGCGCCGGTGGCGAGCCTTTGCAAGCCGTCGTTGATATCGGCAAGCGCGATATGCGACGTCACGTACTCGTCGAGTTTCAGCGAGCCGTCGAGATACGCTTTGGCGAGCATCGGAAAGTCGCTGGCCGGGTTCGCGCCGCCGTAGCTCGAACGTACGATCTGTTTCTCGCCCATGAGGCTCGCCCAACGAAACGATGCCTCTTCTTCCGCCGGCAGCTTGCCGAGCCACACGACATGCGCGCCGGGCCTTGCAAGCTCCACGCTTGTCCGCAGCGATGCGCGATTGCCCGCAGCCTCGAATACGTAATCCGCGCCGCGTCCCTGGGTCAGATCGGCATGCGCGGCAGCGAGGTTGTCGTCGGCTGAAAGCGCGTGAGTGGCGCCGACCGCGCGCGCAAGATCGAGCTTGTCCGACGCGCGATCCACCGCGATGATGCGCGCCGCGCCCGCGAGCCGCGCGCCCTGCACCGCCGACAAACCGACCGCGCCGCAGCCGATTACCGTCACGGTACTGCCCGGCTCGACCTTCGCGACATTCAGCGCCGCGCCCACGCCCGTCATCACGCCACAGCCGATGAGACACGCGCGGTCGAACGGCATCTCGTGGGGCACCTTCACCGCACACTCTTCCGACACCACGCACAACTCCGCGAAGCTGCCCGAATACATCAACTGATGCACGGGCGCGCCATCGTCGAGAAAGAGGCGAGGCGTGCCATCGAAATGGAACGACTGCGCCGCGTGATCGCGATACGCCTGGCAGAGAATCGAAAGCTTGCGCGCACAGTAAAAGCACGCGCCGCAATGAGGATTCCACGACGTGACGACATGGTCGCCCACCTTCACGCCGCGCACTGCGTTGCCCGCCCATTCGACGATACCCGCCGCTTCGTGTCCCGGCACGAACGGAAGCGGCGTGCGCAAGTCGCCGCGCACCGCTTCGAGATCGGTATGGCACAGGCTCGTCGCCTTCACGCGCACGATCACATCCGTGTCGGCCAGATTGCCGAGCGTGACGCGCCTGATCTGCAAGGGCTCGCCTTTACGCTCCAAGACCGCTGCTTCGAATTTCGTGTTCGTCATGCGTCTAGCGTCGTCCGGTTGCGGTTTGTCCCGCGCCCTTGTAGAGAATGTTCAGGTTGCGCTCGCCGATCTGCTGATGCAGCGCGACGAACGCCGGGTCCAGTTCCTCGGTCGGACGCGGCTCGTGCTCGAAGGTGTTGTACGTATCGATGCCGCGCACGAGCGTGGCGCTGTCCTCGCCTTCGAGCTGGCGCACGTAAGTCGGGATATAGCGGATGGCATAGCCGATGCGCCGCTTGTCCGAATGGTTGGGCGGCGAGCCATGCACGATTCGCACATGATGAAGCGACATCTCGCCCGGCGCGAGTTCGATCGATACCGCCTGCGCTTCATCCACTTCCACCGCGACTTCCTGCCCGCGTGTGAGCAGATTGTGCTCGTTGAAGGTATCGCGATGCGGCATCTGATCGAGCAGATGCGTGCCCGGCACGACCTGCATCGCACCGTTCGAACGGTTGCTCTCCGAAAGCGCGACCCACGCGGTCACGACATCGGGCTTGGACAAACCCCAATACGTCGAGTCCTGATGCCACGACACGTAAGCCGGGTCGCGCGCGTTCTTGATGAAGAAGCTGCTTGCCCAGACCAGCAGATTCTCGCCGTAGAGATCGTCGATTGCATCGACTACCTTGTCGTTGCGCACGAGATCGTTGAGCCACGGAAACAGCAGATGGCTCTTTACGTTGAGCGCCTTCTTCGCGAACGAACTTTTCTCGTGCTCGAAGTCCTCCAGGCGCTTGCGCAGTTCGAGCGCGGTCTCTTCGGACATCACGCGAATGGGCGCGACATAGCCGTGTTGCTGGAAATGTTCAACCTGTTGCGGGGTCAATGCCTTCAGCATGATGCGAGTCTCCTTTTTTCCGTGATTCAAGCAACCTGCATGCGCACCGGTGTTTCCAGCGCGCCGCGCCCGGAGGTAAAGCCGCCTGAGCGCAATACGCGGCCGTCTATCGCGCGTGCATCGGTGACGCCTGCGAGGGCCATCGTCATATCGAGTTCATCGCGGATGATTTCGAGCGCACGTGTCACGCCCGCTTCACCTTCCGCGCCGAGTCCATACAGAAATGCGCGGCCTATGTACACGCCGCGCGCGCCGCAAGCGAGCGCTTTCAACACGTCTTGTCCCGAGCGGATGCCACCGTCCATGTGCAGTTCGATATCGCCATGCACGGCTTCTGCGATACGCGGCAGCATGGAAATGCTCGAAGGCGCGCCGTCCAGTTGACGCCCGCCATGATTCGAAACGATGAGCGCGTCCGCGCCGATATCGCGGGCAATGCGCGCGTCTTCCTCGTCGAGGATGCCCTTCAGGATGATCTTGCCGCCCCACTGCTTGCGCACCCAGTCGATGTCCTGCCACGTGAGCGTCGGGTCGAACTGCCGCGCGGCCCAGTCGGCCATCGACGCGATGCCCGTCACGCCCGGCGCATGTCCGACGATATTGCCGAAGGTGCGGCGCGGCGTGCCCAGCATGCCCGCACACCAGCGCGGATAGCGCGACAGATGCGCGAGGTTGCGCAGCGTGAGCTTTGGCGGCGCGGACAGACCGTTCCGTTTGTCCTTGTGGCGCTGGCCTTGAATCTGCAAGTCGAGCGTGAGGACGAGCGCGGAACACCCGGCAATTTTCGCGCGATAAATCAGGTCCGCAATGAAACCGCGGTCCTTCATCATGTAGAGCTGAAACCAAAAAGGCTTCTGCGTATGCGCGGCGACGTCCTCGATCGAGCAGATGCTGACCGTCGATAACGTGAACGGCACACCGAAGCGCGCGGCCGCGCGCGCCGCGAGAATCTCGCCATCCGCGCGTTGCATGCCGGCGATGCCGGTCGGTGCAATGGCGACCGGCATCGAAACGGGGATACCAGCCATCGTCGTCGTGAGATTGCGCTCGCTGAAATCCACGGCGACACGCTGCCGGAACTGCAGTTGCGCGAAGTCGTCACTGTTCGCGCGATACGTCGATTCGGTCCACGAACCGGCATCGACATAGTCGTAGAACATGCGCGGCACGCGCTTCCTGGCGGCGATGCGCAGTTCCTCGATAGTCGCATAATGTCGCATGATTTTTCGCCGTTACGCGAGTTCGGGTTGAAGCTGCAATTGAGGCTTGGGCGGTCTTACGAACACCGCGACGAAGATCGCGCCGAGCGCGGCGATCGCGCCGGTCAGCAAGAACGCGCTCTTGAAGTTGCCGGACCATTGCACGAGAAAACCCGTCAAGGCCGGCGCGACGATCCCCGCCAGATTGGCGATGAAGTGCACGAAACCGCCGACCGCGCCGACGCGCCGCTTTTCCACGGTATCGAGCACGATCGCGAAGTAGGTGTTGTACGACGCGTACATGAAGAAGACGGCGATGGCCATCAACGTGACCGCGCTCGTCAGGTCCGTCACCGTGCCTGTCACGCCGATGCACACCGCGCCCGCGCCCAGGCTCGTGATCAGCACGATCTTGCGCGCGAAGATGGCGCGGCCGGTCTTCTTGTAGATCCAGTCGCAGACCAGGCCGCCGACCACGAGGCCCGTCGCGCCGACCGCCCACGGAATCACGCTCACCACGGCCATCTTCTGGATGCTGAGGTGATGCGCCATCGTCAGATAGCTCGGGAACCACGACAGGAAGAAGTACAGGATGTAGGCGTAGCCGAAGAAGGCGAACGCGGTCGAAAGGATCGCTGGGCGCAGCAGGTAAGTGGACAACGGCGCGGGGGAGCCATCGGCGGCGAGGGCCGCGTCGTCTTGCGCGAGGGCTTCGGCGGATTCCTCGATGGGCGTCGACGGCTTGTCCTTCGCCAGCAGCAACCACGCGAGCACCCAGAGCGTGCCGACCGCGCCGATGATCACGAACGACGTGCGCCAGCTCGTCGCCAGCGCGAGAAAGCCGACCACGGGCCCCGCGATCGCCGCGCCGACCGACTGTCCGGAATTCGCGATACCGATCATGCTCGCCTGCTGCCTGCGCGGAAACCAGTTCGACACGAGCTTGTTGATGTTGGCGCAGAGCGGCCCTTCACCCATGCCAAAGACAATGCGCACGAGCAAGAGACTGACGATGCCGACCGCCGTTGCCGTCAATCCGCAAAAGAGCGACCAGACGAGCATGGAGACGGCGAGCACGGATTTCGGTCCCCATCGATCCGCCGAATAGCCGCCGACGAAACAGAAGATCGCGTAGCCCACGAAAAAGCTGGAGAACACGATGCCGAGTTGCGCGGGATCGAGGTTGAGCTCGCGGGAAATGAGCGGCGCGGTGATCGATAACGCCGCCCGGTCGAGATAACTGATCGCTCCACCTACGAACAACAGACTTACGAGAGTCCAGCGCGCACGCGTCTCCATCGATGTCTCCTGGTGAGGGCCTCGGTTTGCGCTGAAAACGTTCAGTGCATCCAATGTACATTCAGCGTAGTTGAGACAAGCGGGGCGTGTCAATGAAGGAGTTGCAGGGGTAAACCTTTACGGCTTCGATCGGTGGAGGCGGAACGCTTCGCGTCGAACGGCCATCATCGGCGCCCTAAAGCTCCCCGCGCCCCCGCCGTTAACCGTTGTGATGGATGGCTTTTCGCCACTCCGGCCTTTGCCGATCCGCGCATCGCACCGACATGGACCAATTGACTGAGGTGTACACGCTGCCGCGCTTGCGGGCAGCCAAGTGGTTACTGCACGCGGGGCCGGACATCCCCCGCGCGATTCGCGTCGCCCTGGTCGGCAGTCTGTTCGGCACACTGCCCATTTTCGCGGGCGGCGTGCTCAACACGATTCTCGTCGCCTGGGTGCTCACGCGCCGTCATCCGACCATCGCGTTTCATGTGTGGCTCGCGCTCGAAATCGCCGTGTGTTTCGTGCGGCTCGTCGTGCTCGTCCTTGCGCGCCGCCGCGCGCGCGAACGGCGCGCCACGTTCACCGATCTCTATGTGCTGCTCGCGCCCATGTGGGGCGCGACGGTCGGCTACGGCGCCCTCGTCAGCGTGCTCTCCGGCGACTGGGTCGCGGCCACGCTCTCGTTTTTGTCGGCGGCCGCGATGGTTGGCGGCATCTGTTTTCGCAACTTCGGCGCGCCGCGTCTGGTCGCCGTGATGATCTTCCTGTCGCTCGGGCCGTGCTGCGTAGGCGCACTCCTGTCGGGCGAGCCGACGCTCTGGGTCACGTGCCTGCAGATTCCGTTTTATCTCTTCGCGATGAGCGCCGCCGCGTACCGCCTGAACGGCATGCTCGTCACGACGATGAAGGCCGAGCAGGAAAACGACCGCCGCGCGCGATACGACGAGCTCACCGGCCTGCTCAATCGCGCCGGTCTGTTCCGGGCGTTGCGCTCGCGCGTGCCAGGCAAGCGTTATCAGAACGATGAAAGCGCGCTGCTCTATCTCGATCTCGACGGCTTCAAGGCGATCAACGACGATCACGGCCACGAAATTGGCGACACGCTCCTCGCGCTCGTCGCGAAACGCTTGCGCCTGGTATCGGGCGAAGGCGCGCTGGTCGCGCGCCTGGGCGGCGACGAATTCGTGATCGTAACGCCGCCCGAAGCCGACCCGCCGGCACTCGCCGATAGGCTCGTGCGCGAACTGTCGAAGCCATTCATGGCGAACGACGGGATGGCGCTTGGGATCGGCGTGAGTATCGGCATTGCGAAGTTCAGCGACGACGACCGCGAACTCGACGGCGTGTTGCGCGACGCCGACAACGCGCTCTACGAAGCCAAGCGCGCGGGCAAGAATCGTTGGGTGGCGGCAGAACGCTGGTTCAAGGCGGCGCGGCCATCCGGCATTCGTCCGGCGGCGCGGACTGCATGAGCCCGAAGCCGGAAGCCCGAAGCCGGAAGCCGGAAGCCGGAAGCCGGAAGCCGGAAGCTAAAATTTACCGGCTTCTGACGAAGGCAAGTAAATCAGTATTCGAAGTTCGCTGTTTTTACCGCTAAAGCTATAAAGAATATTGTTTTTCAATCGGTCCGGCGTTTAAAAGGCATGCATGACTTGCATCCGAAAGGCGGGTTTCGCCGTATCGACTCCTAATCGATTCAGCTTCGCCTTACAAACGAAGTCAAAATTTCCTCTCCTCGCAAACGTTTGCGCAGGATTTTGTGTTTCAATACCAAAATAAAATATCGGCTGCGCTTTTCGATATTTCCGCGATTACAATTCGCGATCCGTCGATTGGAACAAGAGCTATGCACTCGCAATTCGAGGCTTCGACTCCGAACATGAAATCAAAGGCGGAACATAACCGTCAGGCGCACTTTCAGCGCTGGTTCGCTATTTTTGCAAGTCTCGCCCATTCCCGGCTGCCGCTTCCTGCTTATCTGCAAAGAGTCACGGATACCTTGAGGGAAGTTGCCGGCGTGGCGTCCGCGGTTGTCGAGTGGATCGAAGGCGATCAGCTCGTCTATTGCGCGGCGAGCGGAGTCGCCGCGAAAAGCGTCGGCACGCGTCTGCCGACCGCGGGCAGTCTTTCGGGCTTGTGCATCACGCGGCAACAAGCGCTCATCAGCCGCAATACGGCGAATGATCATCGCGTGGATCGTGCTGCATGCGAAGCCGTCGGTGCTGTCTCCATGGTGGTCGCGCCGGTCATTTACGAAGGCCGGTCGGTCGCGGTGCTGAAACTCATTTCAAGCGAACCCGATTACTTCAGCCAAAACGATATCTCCATTCTCAACGCGTTTTGCGCGTGCATTGCGGAAACCTTTGCACGCGAGGAAATTGCGCAGGAGAACCGCAAACTTCTGCAAGAGAATCAAAGCGTAAATGCAGACCTGACGGTCGAATTGTCGTTACGTATCGAATACGAAAAAAAGCTTGCCGATGCCATGCGTCGTCGCCGCACCGTGCTCGACAACGCGCATATTGCGTTCGTCGCCATGGACGAAGCCGGCATGGTCGTGGACTGGAACGAGGCCGCAACCAGCCTCTTCGGCTGGCGCGCGCAAGAGGCGCTCGACCGCGAACTCGCGCAGCTCATCGTGCCGGAGCGTTATCGCGATGCGCATCGCGCCGGTCTCACGCGCTATCTCGCCACCGGCGAGGCGCGCATGATGAATACGCGCGTGGAACTGCATGCGCTGCGCCGCGACGGCAGCGAATTCGCCGCCGAGCTGACCATCAGCGAAGTGTGGTTCGACGGGCAGCGGCAGTTCGCGTGCTTCATCCACGACATCACGGATCGCCGCCGCGCGACGGAAGCGGACGAACGCCTGCGGCTCCTCATCCATTCGGTGAGCGATTACGCGATCTGCATGCTCGACCACGACGGCATCATCCGTTCGTGGAACGACGGCGCGCGCGCGCTCTACGGCTTCACCGCGCAAGAAGCGATCGGCCGGCATTTCGCGCTCTTCTATCTGTCGGACGAACAGGGCCGCGACCGTCCTGGCGACGACTTGCGCCTCGCGGCGGAACGCGGCCGCACGGAACACGAGGACTGGCGCACGCGCAAGGACGGCTCGGAATTCTGGGCGCACGTCATTCTGAGCGCGCTGCCCGCCGCCGATGGCCGCGAAAAAGGCTTCGTCGCCATCACGCGCGACATGACCGCGCGCAGGCGTTTGGAAGAACTCGAGGCGTCGAGCCGCCGCATGAACGAGTTTCTCGCGTTGCTCGGCCATGAACTGCGCAATCCGCTCGCGCCCATCCGCAACGCGGTGAGCATTCTCAAACTGAAGGCTTCCGACGATGCCGATGTCATTCGCAGCCGCCATATCGTCGACCGGCAGCTCGCGCATCTGACCAAGCTGGTGGACGATCTGCTCGAAGCGGGCCGCGTGAGTTCCGGCAAGATCCGGCTCGCGACCGAGACCGTGGATATCGCCGATGTCGTGCACCTGAGCGTCGAAGCGAGTCAGCCGCTTTTCGAGGCGCGCGGGCAGCGGCTCGACGTGGACGACAGCGGCCAGCGCCTCTTCGTCAATGGCGACCCGACGCGGCTCGTGCAAGCGCTCAATAACCTGCTCAACAACGCGGCGAAATTCAGTCCGCCCGAGTCGACCATCCGGCTGGAAATCGGTCCACGCGGCGGCGCGGCGCTTCTGCGCGTGACGGATCAGGGTCGCGGCATTTCCGCCGATGCGCTCGCCTCCGTGTTCGATCTTTTCGTGCAGGAGCATGCGCCGGGCGCGCATCCGGATGAAGGCGGGCTTGGCATCGGCCTCACGCTGGTTCGAGCGATCGCCGAACTGCATGGCGGCCACGTCGAGGCGAAGAGCGGCGGCACTGGCAAGGGCAGTGCGTTCAGTTTGTGGCTGCCGCTCGCGCAACCGCCCACGCAGGGCATCATGCCGCCTTCCGCGCCGAATGCGGTGGCGAGCCGTCAGCTCGACGTGCTCGTTGTCGACGACAATCGCGACTCGGCCGACAGCATGACCTTGCTCGTCGATATGCTCGGTCACGCGGCGCGCGCGGCGTATGACGGCCCGGAAGCGCTGGCATCGTTCGGGACGACGCGTCCGCAAGTCGTGCTGCTCGATCTATCGATGCCGGGCATGACGGGCTTCGACGTCATTCGTCAGATGCGCGATGAAGGCAAGCGTGTGATCGTCGCCGCAATGACGGGTCTTGGTTCCGACGAAGACATGGCGCGCACGCGGGCGGCCGGGTTCGACGCGCATTTGGTCAAGCCGGTGGATTTGCCTGAGCTGGAGCGCGTGTTGGCGATGGCGGGGAAGTGAGGGTGTGCGGGCGGTTGGCGGTTGGCGGTTGGCATCCTGCGGGCCTATGCCAAGCGTTGAGCCGTCGGCGTCAAGTCGCGACCGCCTGCGCCGCCTCGCGGACCACTTTTTCCGCTGATCCACGCGCTGCAGACAAGCGCAACGTGCGCGCTCAATCAATCGGCGCGACAATGCGTCATCGCTGACCCGCGCGCACTCATCGCCATGACTTCTTTCGCAACGCTTACGAATCTCTGGCAACTCGCCGGCCTTCCCGACGATGCCCTCCACCTCATCGATCTACCCGGACACGACCCGGTGTTCCCGTCATCCTTCGCCGTGGGCGAAGCGGCGCAATCGACCATCGCGGCGGCAGCGCTCGCGGCCTCCGAGCTGGCTCATGCGCGCGGCGTCGACCGCCAGCGCGTGAGCGTCGACATGACGCACGCGGCCGTCGAATGCACCGACTGGTTCACGGTCGATGGTGCCGAACCCGAGACCTGGGGTGAATTCTCGGGCCTCTACCGCACGGCCGATGGCTACGTGCGCATACACGCAAACTTCGAGCATCATCAGGATGGCGCGTTGCGCGTGCTGGGTCTCGACCCGCACAGCGCCACGCGCGCCGATGCCGAACGCGCGCTGCTCGAATGGCGCGCGAACGATTACGAAACCGCGTGCGCCGAACGCGGCCTCGTCGTGACGATGCTGCGCAGCTTCGAAGAATGGGATGCGACGCCGCAAGCCAAAGCCATCGCCGCGCAGCCGTTGCTGAAGATCACGCGTATCGGCGACGCCGCGCCACTCGCGCTGCCCGCGCTCGACAATGACGCGCGCCCGCTGACCGATATCCGCGTGCTGGACGTCACGCGCATCCTTGCCGGTCCCACGGGCGGTCGAGCGCTCGCCTCGTTCGGCGCGGACGTGATGCTCGTGAATTCGCCGCATCTGCCGAACATTCCCGCTATCGCCGAGACGAGTCGCGGCAAGCGCTCCGCGCATCTCGACCTGCGCACGGAAGACGGTCGCGCGACGCTGTGGCGGCTGATCGATGAGGCGCATGTCTTCTCGCAAGGCTATCGGCCGGGCGGGATCGCCGAGCTTGGCTTCGGGCCCGAGGCGCTGGTGGCGCGGCGGCCGGGCATCGTGTACGTGTCCTTGTCGGCTTATGGCACGGAAGGTCCGTGGGCGGATCGGCGTGGCTTCGATTCGCTCGTGCAGACCGCGATAGGCTTCAACGCCGCCGAAGGCGAAGCGCAGGGCGATGGCAAACCGCGAGCGCTGCCCATGCAGATGCTCGACATGGCGAGCGGCTTTCTGATGGCATTCGGCGCGGCCGCCGCGCTATGGAAGCAACAAACGGAAGGCGGTAGCTGGCACGTGGAGGTTTCGCTCGCACAGACGGGACACTGGCTGCGCGGGCTTGGACGTATCGACGGAGGGTTGAAGACGGCGCGGCCGGACATCGCCGCATACACCGAGGAAAGCAAATCGGGTTTCGGCATGCTGCGCGCGGTCACGCCGAGCGCGCGCTTCGAGCGCACGCCGGCGGGTTACGCGAGGCCATCGGTGCCGCCGGGAACGGATGAGGCGAAGTGGTGAGTTCGTGGCTTGGGCGGCGCTTTCTAACGCGACACGCAGAACTTCGCATCAACTCAAGTAACCCAGATGCTCCGCAAGGATCACGCTGCCCACGCCGATGAGAATCAGCCCGCCCAAGATCTCCGCGCGCTTGCCGATAGTCGCGCCGACCAGCCGTCCGACCATCACGCCGATGGTCACCATGAGCATGGTTGCGAAGCCGATGGTCGCGGCGGTCGAGAAGATATCGACATCGATGAACGCGAGGCCCGCGCCGACCGCCATCGCGTCGATGCTGGTGGCAAAGCCCGTGACGGCGAGCACCCAGAAGGAATGTGAATTGGGCTTCTCTTCTTCGTGAGCCGATTTGCTTAAGCCTTCGCGGATCATGCGCGCGCCGAGCACGAAAAGCAGGCCGAAAGCGATCCAGTGGTCCCACGCGGTGACGTACTGCGCGGCGGCGCGGCCGAGCGCCCAGCCGGCGAGAGGTGTGAGCGCCTCGATTACGCCGAAGATGACTCCCGCCTTGAGCGCCTCGCCGATGCGCGGTTTATGCAGGCTCGCGCCTTTGCCCACGGCGGCGGCGAAGGCGTCGGTGGACATGGCGAAAGCAAGGAATACGGTGGAAGCGAGGTTCATCGAGTAGCGCTCTGGTCTGGTCGGGCAAGCACAAGGACAGAAGGCGCGCCCGACCGGAAGCGCATTCTGTCGATGGTCTTGCCAACCTGTGACGGCTGCCCATGCCACGGTCGAAAGACCGAGCGTGTTGACATGGACGCTTTCCCGGGCGGGAAAGCCGGCTACTCCCCAACGAAGAAATGCGAGCTTAACACGACAGATCACCCGATCCGGACCATTGGGTTAAAGTGGGTTGCAACGCCGCATCTCTAACGCCCAGGAGGCACCATGGAGGCAGGACACATCACCCAGTCAGAGGCCCGCGCGGCCGTCGAGCGTCTTTACGCCGCCTTCGCGCAAAAGGACGTGAACTTGCTGCGCCAAGCCGTGACGTCGGACTGGGAATATCTGCCTGAGCCGGCCGGCTTCGAGGCCGGTCCCGACCAGATGATTCCCATCTTCGCGGAGATGGCGGCTGCGCTGCCTGACATGCGCATCGAGATTCTAGACATGCTCACTCAGGACAATCGCGTCGGCGTGCGCGCGGAAGTGAGCGGTACGCAGTCCGGTCCGTTGATGGGCATCGCGGCGACATCGAAGCCGGTTCGATTTGCCATTCACTCGTTCCATGAGATACGCGATGACCGTGTGTCGAAGACTTGGCATCTGGAAGACTGGTTGAGCGTGTTTCGGCAAATTGGCGAAGTGCCGCGCGGTATTGGATCGGGTGCGTAATTCGAGAACGCGCGAAGTCGATTGAAACGACAAAGGTCAGAAGCATACGTCGTTTATCATTCTCTCCAACACGTCGTGGGCGGCGCGTCGCGAATTTTCTATTTTCAAATGCGCCGCGCATTGCCGCTGACTATTCAGCTTTAATTTTTCCGACCAAATAAATCTCGCAACGCGTTTCCTTCTGAAGCCTGAATCGCTGTCGCCATTAAGATTACATCCTCCGCTCTTCGATTATCTCGCAAAGATAAGCGCGGCTCGTGAAAGTGACGCGATTAAGTCTTGATTATCCCGTCTGTCACCGTCTATATTTCTCGACGCACCGCGCCATTGCCATCGGCAAAAGGCGCGGCCCCGCTTGCGCTTCGCGTTATCAGCATCGCGCTATTCACCTGTCTTCGCGTCCGCGAATGAATTTAATTTTCCGCGACAACAGCGAGCACACGTCATCGGCTTATTTTGGATTATGCAAATCGCTCATCGCTTAATTAGTTTTTGCAGAAACACAAAACCTGTTTTGCCTGCGATCTTTTCAGCAAGTCTGTTATTAACCGCTTGCGGTGGTTCGGACAGCGCTAACGTGCCATCGAGCGTCGATAATTCACGCTATCGTCATCACGCCGCGTCCGCCGCCATAAATCCCGTCGCCAGCGATTTATTCTACGGAATGAACGGTCACAACAGTTATGGCGATGTCTATTATCTCGCTGGCGCCGCCAGACAATTAGCGCAGCTTCAGGATCTCGGCATCAAACTGTATCGCAACGAGGTGTATAGCAAATCAACCGCCATGCGTCTCGCCAATGTAGCCAACGCGCTGGCCGCCGGTGGGGTGACGGTGTACCCGGTGATCTTGATGGGCATCGATTTCGCCGATGAAGACTCCGCGTATCAATCGGCCTATGCGCTCGCGCGCGACGTCGTGAGTGTGCAGCGTTACGCCTACTACGAAGTCACCAACGAACTCGGCTCGGCAACGGTCGCCGGATGGGTGGACGGCGTGCGGCCAACGGACTTCGACAACCAAAAGTTCCAGATTGCGCGTGGCGTCATCCGAGGCATGATCGCCGGCATCAAGTCGATGGACCCGTCGGGAAAGATCGTCATGGGCGGCAATGCGTGGATGCAGTACGGCTTCGTGACGATGCTCGCGAACGGCACACAGCCGGACGGTTCGGGCGGGCATCCCATCGTGACGTGGGATATCACGGCATGGCACTGGTACTCCGACCAGGGCAACATCGAGCACGCGTGCGGCGGCACGGGTTGCTACAACGTCATCGGCGCGCTTGCCCGGTTCGGCAAGCCGGTATGGATCAATGAAATGGGCGTGCGGCCCGACTTCGGCACCGATCAGCAAGCGGCCGCCTTCCTTGCCAACGACATGCTCGGCGGCCTGAGAGCGATCGCGGTGCGCTACGACATCGAATCCTTGCAGATCTACCAGCTCTACGACGATCCGCCTGGCGGCGAAGGGCCTTACGGCGTGATCCTCGACGACGGCCAGACGCCCAAGCCCGCCTACGCCGCCGTGAAGCAATTCATCGCCACCAATCCGCGTCCATGACAGGCATCACCGCAGACCGAACACGCCCACGCCGTTGCGCGTCCCCACATAGACCTTGCCATTCGCGATCATCGGCGTAATGAACTTGTTGCCCTGCCCGAACTGATCGCGCGCGCCCGCCGCCTGGTTGCTGTTGTAAAGCTCGCGCGCGAGATTGCTGGCGTCGTAGGCGTGCAGCACGGCGATGGTGCCATTCTCCACCGCCCACACGATGCCGTTCGCCGCGCCGTTCGCAGACACGCTCGGCGTGGCGCCCGGCGAGCCGAAACTGTTCGCGGTCTGGCTCGTCGGCGTCGTGGACAAGGCGGCGTTCGCGATGCCGAACGCCTTGATGCTGTCGCCAATCGAGCCGAAATAAACGGTGTTGTTGAAGTACGCGGGCATGGCGAACATCGGGCCGCGAATCTGCCCGACGATCTCCTGATAGATGTGATCCGCATTCGAATCGAACTTACCCATCGCGTCGCGATTGACCACGTAGATCGTCGATGTCTTGCCCGCGCCGAGCGCGAGATGATGCGTCGTGCCGCCCGCATCGACGAGATCGGGCAATACGAGCGCGCCGCCCGAACCCAGATCTTCATCGGCTGCCGATTCGTTCACCGTGTTCGACGGCTGGAAATAATCAGTGACGGCGAGGGCGGGCGAAGTCCCGAGTTTCAGAAAGCCGTTGCCGAAATTGCCATGAATCGGCATGCCGTTGCCGTCGAGCGTGGCGTCGAAAGTGCCGTTGGCATCGAGGAAATAGATTGACGTGCCGTCCGACGCGAGGCCCGCGCCGCTCATCCAGATCGCGCCCATCTGGCCGTTCGGCGTGAGATTGAGCACGTTTGCCTGCTGCAGCGTGCTGGCGTTATAGCCGATCACCCAACCGGTGTACGGCATGATGTCGCAATGCGATGTCCACGCGGTATAGACCACGCCGTTTTGCAGCAACAGCGAAGCGCGCTCGGCGTACTGGCCGGGATCGAAGCTCACGCGGCCATTCGCGCTGCCCGCGCCCGTGCCGGGATACGACGCGGCAATTTCGGTCGGACCGTTGAAAAGTTCCGCGCCTGTCGTGATGTCGAGCGCGTGAATGCGCTGGTGATACTTGCCCGACGTGTCTTTCGACATGCCGACCACGTAGATCGCGCCATTCGGGCCGCGCGTGCGGTCGATGACCGGCGTCGCCGTAATGCCGATAGTCGGCGTGATCTGACCGCAGCCATGGTCGTCGCTCGCTGTTTCGCCTGCGCCTAACGTCGACGATTTCCACAGGATCGCGCCGGTGTCGGCGTCGAACGCGTAGACACTGGCGTTTTCGGTGGCGACGTAGAGCACGTTGTGCGTGCCGCCCGCGATTGCCACGCTCGTCAGGAAGAGCGGTTCCGCGTCCACGGGTCCGTCCGCCGCGAGCACGTTGAGCTTGCCGAAGGTGGTCGAATTGACGTTCGCGGGCGTGAGCTTCGTTTCCGCGAGTTGCTGGCCGGTGCGGCCGATGTCGTTGTGATAGGTCGCAACGTCCATCGGATGGGCGACAGGGGTAACGACGGTGCCCCCGCCCGCTCCGCCCGAAGACCCCGAAGACCCCGAAGCGCCGGGTGCGCCCGATGCGCCTGAAGGGCTCGAAGCACCTGCGGGACTCGACGCGCCTGACGGAGTCGACGCCGCCGACGGACTTGAAGCCGCCGAAGGATTCGACGCCGGCGCGCTGCTGCCTGCCGCCGGAGTCGAACTGGAACCGCCTCCCCCGCTGCATCCGCCAATGATGGCTGACACGATTACTGCGCTACACAGCCACGGCAACGCGCCGGCACGGCTCGAGCGATCCCCTTTCATACATCCTCCCTTCTGGAAGAACGGCGTAATCAGTCGGTTTTGCCCTGCATTGGAGCAATTTGGATTCCACTTCCATCACATGCGGCCTATGCCCTTCAGCTTGCACGCAAACCACACTTTTGGAAATATTGAAAGCAACTTGTTGCACTGCATCACAACATGCTAATATAGGGTTATTACCTAGTTAGTTACCTAGGTCGTTCATTTTCAAGGGAGTTTAGCCATGGCCGTCATCGCCGTTACCTCAAGTTCGTTTGTTTTCGCTATTGCCAAGACCGTGCGCGCCGCTTTTCTAGACGCGCTCAAGACACGCGCAAAAGTCAGCAAGCTCATGGCCGATGCCTATCGGCGCGCGGCTTGAGTCGCTCCACATGCGGCGGCGATCATGCTGTCGCGCAGGTTGAAAAAGGAACGGCGGGCAATTGCCCGCCGTTCCTTTTTTTCGCTTACCGTTTGCGCTACTGCAGCGTGTAGGCAATCACGTAGTCGCCGGCTTTCGTGCCAAGCGAACCGTGGCCGCCAGCCGTGACCAGCACGAATTGCTTGCCGCTGGCATCGGCGTAACTCATCGGCGTCGCCTGGCCGCCCGCGGGCAGACGCGCTTCCCACAGTTTGTGCCCATCGCGCACGTCGTAGGCGCGCACGTACTGGTCGAGCGTACCGGTGAGGAACGCCACGCCGCCTGCCGTGACCATCGTTCCGCCGAGGCTTGGCACGCCGAGCGGCATCGGAATGGGCAGCGGCGCGCTATCGCGGATCGTGCCGTTCTTGTGCTGCCACGCAATCCCGCCCGTGCGCAGATCCACGCCCGCCACGTAACCCCACGGCGGCGCCTGACACGGAATGCCGAGCGGCGAAAGAAACGCGCTGATTTCATAGGCGAACGGCGTGCCGCGCGCCTGCTTGATACCGCTCGTCTCGCTGCCCTTCTTTTCCCCTTGCTGCGCGTCGAGCTTCTCGCGCGGAATCAGTTTCGACACGAACGCCATGTAGTCCGGATTCGAAATGAGGATCTGCCGCACCGGATCGACCGACACGCCGCCCCAGTCGAACACGCCGAAGTTACCCGGAAACACAAGCGTGCCCTGCTCGGACGGCGGCGTGAACGGGCCTTCGTAACGCAGGCTCTTGAACTTGATACGGCACCAGAGCTGATCGAACGGCGTCGTGCCCCACATGTCGGCCTCGCGCACGCGCGGCGGATTGAAGTTGAGCGCGGAAACCGCCTGCGTCGGCGCGGTGTGGTCGCCACGCGCAGCGCCTTGCGGCACCGGCGTCTCGGTAATGGGCACGATCGGCTTGCCGGTTTCGCGGTTCAGCACGTAAATGCTGCCCTGTTTCGTCGATGCAATCACCGCCGGTTGCGTGCCCTCCGCCGTCTGCAAATCGACGAGCGTCGGTTGACCGCCCACATCCATGTCCCACAGATCGTGGTGCGTGAACTGGTAGTTCCAGCGCAGCTTGCCCGTGAACGCATCCAGCGCGACCAGACCTGCCGCGAAGCGCTCGGCTTGCGGCGTGCGCTGTCCGCCCCACTGATCGGGCGTTTGGTTGCCCATCGGCAGATAAATGAGACCGCGCTTTTCGTCGACGCTGAACATCGACCACATGTTGGGCGAGTTGCGCACGTAGGTGCCGCCCGGCGCGATCGGTTCGGTGGCGTCCGGATTACCCGAGTCCCAGTTCCAGACCAGATGGCCGTCGTTCACGTCGAACGCGCGGATCACGCCAGAAGGTTCGTTGTTCGATTCGTTGTCCGTCACGTGACCGCCGACGATTACCAGATTGCGCACCACAGCGGGTGGCGAGGTGGAGTAATAGCCGCCGGGCGTGAACGGTCCGATGTTCAAACGCAGATCGATCGCGCCGTTCTTGCCGAAGTTCGTGCAGGGCTTGCCGGTATCGGCGTCGAGCGCAAAGAGCCGGGCGTCGGCGGTCGGCAGAAAGAGACGGCGCGAGCACTCGCCGGTGGCGGCGGTTTGAGCAACGGCTACGGGTGCGGCCGGTGCGGCCGGTGCGCCGGGCGCGGATGCTTCGGCGGGCGCGGAGGCGCTGGCCGAAGCGGTGGCGTCGGAAGCCGTCGTATCCGTCGAAGCCGCGGGCGCGGATGCGCTCGCGTCGAGCGCTGGCGCGGAAGCGGAAGCGGAAGCAGCCGCATCGGCGGCGGAGGGCGGACCCACGTGCATTGCCGCATCGTAATAAGCGACGCCCCGGCAAGTCATGTGCTCCCAGTGTTTGAAGCCGATGGGACTTTGAATCTGCGGATCGAAGCGCCAGCGTTCTGCACCCGTCGCGGCATCGAGCGCGATCACCTTGCTATGCGGCGTGCACAGAAAAATGGTGTTGCCGACCTTGATCGGCGTGTTCTCGTCCGTCGTCTCCGTGGGATCGTCGGGGCCGGGCATGTCACCGGTGCGAAACGTCCACGCCACTTTCAGCTGATGCGCGTTCTCGGGCGTGATCTGCGCGATCGGCGCATACCGTTGCGCCAGCGGCGAGCCGCCGTAATCGGTCCAGTCGCTTGCCGCGCGTCCGGTGCCGGCGTTCAGATCGGCCTGATTCGGATCGGCGGCTACGTTGACATCGATACGTCCCGGACGGTCATGGAAGTCCTGAAAGTACGTGCCTGCACCGAGCAACAGCGTGAGGATGACGGCTGCGGCCAGCGGCACGCGTGCGGCGCGTGCAGTCGAAGGCGGCCCGAACAGCGCGCCGCGATGCACGAACGGAATCAGCAGCCACAGTGCGAGCAGCAGCCAAATCCAGAGACGCGGCATGAGTTGCCAGAAATCGAACTTGACTTCGAAGACGGCCCAGATCGTCGAGGCGAACAGGAAAATTGCAAACAGCAAGAGCGCGGAGCGCCGCCGTATCAACAGCAAAAGGCCGGTCAGTACGATGGCCGCGCCCGCGATTACGTAGTACCAAGATCCTTGCAAGGTCACGAGGTAAGCACCACCGGCCGCAAGCACCGCGCCGATGATGATGAACCCGACGGCCGTGACGAACGTGAGCGGATGAAGTCTTCCGGTGCCAGCCATACTGCTACCCTCCGTGATGATGAATGGCGGAACACAGCCGTCCTGCGGCCGTGGTTCGGACATGGTGAACCGGGGGAGGATAGCAATTCGCGTGCCGTGACGACACGTCGCAATGGCTCAAGCCAGGGCGCGCGGCCAGCGTCCGAGATGAACGTCGGCCATGGGGAGATCGGCGAGTAATGCAGCTTTCAGATCGCTTCGTTCGGAGAAGCGCGGCGCGTCGAGCCACGCGAGGAGCTCGTCGCACCACACGCCCCACGCGTTCTCGTCGAAATCGAAGTCTTCGTCGATACGCCCGTTATCGCGCAGGTACGCGCCCATCACTTGCTTGCCGTTCCAGTAAGCCACGGCCACGTCGTTGAAATCAGCGGTCATGCCGCGCGGCAGGTCGCGCAACAACATGGCGACATGCGCTTTGAACGAGGCAAAATCGGTCGGTCTCATCGCGTGCTCCGCTTCAGGGATGTCATCGTGCCCGATATCGCGTGCCCGCCTCAGCCGAACACGCGCTTGTTCAGATCCTTCTCGAAGGCAACGGTCCAGTGGGAGCCATGCCCGATGCGATATTCGCGTTCCTTCGAAGTGGATCGCCGCACGATCGTCACATATCCCTGCAATGGATAGACGTCGTCGACGACATCCGACGCGCCTGCTTCGGTCACGAGGAAATCGCCCTCGGTGAAACGGTGGCGCGCGAGAATCGCAAGAAACTCCGCTTTCTCGTCCGGTGCGATCACTGACATGGCGGCCCTCCGGGACTGAACGCTGCTTCATTCAAGGTAGCACACGCGCGCGGGAACGTCGGGCAAAACGCGCGCGGAGTGTGGGGCGCAGCCCTTTATCGAACGAGGCCGATACTCATGAACATTCGTGTGATTTCGCTATGCGCGATGGCGTTGATGCTTCGCGCTGTCGCGGCTAGCAGCGCCGAAGCCGCGCCATGCGGCACACTCGAAGGCGCGGCGGGCAGCTCATTCGCGCTGCGCGAAGGCGAAAGCGAAAGCGTGAATCTGCAACGCGGCGACGAGACGATACAAGGCGCGCTGCACGTCTATCGGGACGATGCGGTGTGTCGCGTGTACTGGCAGCCCGATGGAAGTCCCGAGCAGTACGTGCTCGCGAATGCGGGAGAGAATTGCGTGCGGCTCGTTGCGACGCCGCCGCGCGGTTCGAAGGTGGATGCGGGACCGGGCACGCTGCCTTCGCAGAGCGTGCTCTCGTGTCCCGCTTCATGACTAGCGCGCCAGCACCTTGCCGATGGAGTCCGCCACCACCTGCACGTTGCTGTCGTTCAGGCCCGCGACGCACATGCGGCCGGAGCGCAAGATATATACGCCGAACTCCTCGCGCAGACGGTCCACTTGCTCCGCCTGCAAGCCGGTGTACGTGAACATGCCGCGTTGCTTGATATAACGCGCAAGCGCCTCGCCGCGTACATGCTCGCGCAGGCAGTCGTGAATCGCGTGCCGCATACGCGCAATGCGCTGACACATCGCCCCCAGTTCCTCGCGCCACGATTGCGCGAGTTCCGGCGTGTTCAGCACCTTGGTCACGATCTTCGCGCCATGCGTCGGTGGATTACTGTAGTTCGCGCGCACCGCGCTCGTCAATTGACCGAGCACGCGATCGGCTTCAGCGGCATCGTCGCATACGACATGCAGGCCGCCACAGCGCTCGCCGTACAGCGAGAAATTCTTCGAGAACGAGTTGGCGACGAACGCCGGCACGCCGCGCCGCGCAATCTCGCGCACCGCGAAGGCGTCGGCGTCGAGCCCTGCGCCGAAGCCCTGATACGCCATGTCGACGAAGGGCAGCAAGTCGCGCTTTTGCAGCACGTCGATGACCTTCACCCACTGCGCTTCGTCCAGATCGACGCCTGTCGGGTTATGACAGCACGCATGCAGCAACACGACGCTCTTCGCAGGCAGCTTGTCGATGGCGTCCAGCATGGCATCGAACAACAGCCCGCCGGTTGCTTCGTCGTAATAGGGATACGTGTTCACTTCGAAGCCCGCGCGCTCGAAGATGAAACGGTGGTTCTCCCACGTCGGATCGCTTACCCACACCTTCGCGTCCGGGAAGTAACGCCGGATGAAATCCGCGCCCACTTTCAACGCGCCCGAACCACCGAGCGTCTGCACGCTCGCAATGCGTCCGTCGGCACGCGGTGCGCTCTCGGCGCCAAAAACGAGCGTCTGCACGGCATCGCGATAATGCGCGAAACCGGCCATCGGCAGATACGGCTTCGGGCCGAGTTCCTGCAAGAGCGAAAGCTCGGCTTCGCGCACGGCTTGCATCACGGGAAGGCGGCCGGCATCGTCGAAATAGATGCCGATACTCAGATTGACCTTGTCGGTGCGCGGGTCCTTCTGAAAGTTTTCGTTCAGCGTGAGAATCGGGTCGCCGGGGTAGGCATCGATATGTTCGAACATGGTGGTGGTTTCAGGACTTCGGGACGGGAGTTCAGCGAGTCGGCGCGCGGCGCGATTGGCCCGCGCTGCCGTTCCTTTTTCCGAGATAGTAGCCGATTCCGAGAACGGCCAGCCAGATCGGGATCAGCCAGACGGAGAGCCGCAAGCCCGGCGTCTCGAACATCACCCAGACTATGCCCGCGACGAATGCAAGACACAGATAGTTCGTGAGCGGATAGCCGAGGCTCGGGAACGCCGTCACCGAGCCGCTCGCGCGCTTCCTAGCGCGGAACTTCAGATGGATGATGCTGATCATCGCCCAGTTGATGACGAGCGCGGATACCGCGAGACCCATCAGCAATTCGAAGGCGCGTCCCGGAATGAAGTAATTGATGAGCACGCAAGCCGCCGTGACGAGCGCCGACACGCCGAGCGCGACGAGCGGAATGCCGCGCGCGCTCACCCGCAACAGGGCGCGCGGCGCATTGCCTTGCTGCGCCAGACCGTAAAGCATGCGGCTGTTGGCATAGACGCCGCTGTTATAGACCGAAAGCGCGGCCGTCAGCACGATCACATTGAGCACGTTCGCGATGAGGCCGCTGTTCATCTCGCGGAAGATCAACACGAACGGACTGCCGCCCGTCACGACCTTGTCCCACGGATACAGCGAAAGCAGCACGCCAAGCGCGCCGATATAGAAGATGAGAATGCGATAGATGACCTGATTGGTCGCGCGCGGAATGCTGCGCGACGGGTCTTCCGCTTCCGCTGCCGTGATGCCGACGAGTTCGAGCCCGCCGAACGAAAACATGATGACGGCCATGGACATGACGAGCCCGCTCACGCCATAGGGAAAAAAGCCGCCGAGCTTCCACAGGTTGGTGACGCTCGCTTGCGGCCCCGCGTGACCCGAGATCAGCAGATACGCGCCAAACAGGATCATGCCGACGATGGCCGCGACCTTCACGATGGCGAACCAAAACTCCATCTCGCCGTATGACTTCACGCTCGTCAGATTGATGGCGTTGACGAGCGCGAAGCACACGAGCGCCGACACCCACGCGGGCAGCATCGGCCACCAATACTGCATGTAGATGCCGATGGCCGACAGCTCCGCCATGCTCACGAGAATGTAGACCGCCCAATAGTTCCAGCCGGAGATGAAGCCCGCCGCGTTGCCCCAATAACGTGCAGCGAAATGGCTGAACGAGCCGGCCACCGGTTCATCGACGACCATCTCGCCCAACTGCCGCATGATGAAAAACGCCGCCAGCCCGGCGATGGCATAGCCGAGCAGCACGGACGGCCCCGCGAGCCGGATGGTCTGCGCGACACCCAAAAAGAGCCCGGTGCCAATTGCGCCGCCAAGCGCGATCAACTGGATATGCCGGCTCTTGAGTCCTCGGCGGAGTGTCGTCTGCGATGCCTGTACTGCCTGTTCTGTCTGTGAAGTGCCTGAAGCCATGTCGATGCCTGCCTGAACTGCGCGAAAACCCCTAGGGTTCTTTTGAGCCGCAAAGCGGCCCACTGTTGTTTTTTTGTCCGAATGACACGCAAACGTTGCTTTTATCGTTTTGGCCAGCGAAGCGGACGAAACGCGATTCTACCGCCTGGCCGCCGCAGAGCCTTATCGGGCGGACCTTGCTCGCCGTTCCCGGCAACTTTAGGCCTACCGCGCAAACGATTTGAGGCCGGAATCAGGGCTTGTTCGGAGGATTGATTCGGCATCCGCGACCGCAAAATTCATCTCATGCACTCAACGGGGAAGTCGACATGTTTCAGACGATGGAAGGCAACGCGGCACCGCATCGCGTAATCGGTTCGAAAGCGGATTCGGAAGCGGAACTCTTGAGCACGCTGCAGGCGGCGTCGGAAAACATCATGCGCCTCGCGGGCAAGCTGCTCGCCGGACGCGACGCCTCGGCGCAAGACGCGGTCTCCATCACCGAACAGAAAGAACTGGCGCAACTGACCATCGGCCGATTGCTCGCGCTACCGGCATCGAAAATTTAAGCACCAAAGAGAAGCGCGGCGGCTCCATGTGGAAGCCGTCCGCGATCAGGGAATTAGACGCGCAAGCCCAAAGAATCTGGAAGAGAACATGAACTACCTGACGATCATCGCAACTGTGTGGGCGATTTGCGCGATCTGCGCGGTGCTGTTCATCCGCGGCTCGGCGGCGCAGCAAATGAAGCCGGCGCGCGTGCGTCGTGACCAACGCACGCTTGCCGAGCGCATCAAGGATTTCAGCCACACGGCCTGAAGTAGCGCGGTCCCGAAGTACCGCGTCCGAATACGGCAGGCCGTTGTCGCCCGACAAACGGCCGCTGCCGATGAATTATTTGATTGCCGCCACCGCCGCGCGCAAGCCGAGCAGATAGCTGTCCACGCCGAAGCCGGAAATCTGCCCCTTCGCGACTTCCGCGAATACCGACTTGTGACGGAACTCCTCGCGTGCATGCACATGCGACATGTGCACTTCGACGATAGGCACGGTGAGAATGGCGAGTGCATCGCGAATACCGTAGCTGTAATGCGTCCACGCGCCCGCGTTGATGATGATCGCATCCACCTTGTCTTCGAACGCCTTGTGGATGCGCGCGCACATCTCCCCTTCGATATTGGTCTGGTAACTTTCCACCTCGACGCCCAGTTCCTTGCCGAGCGCTTGCAACTGTTCGTCGATCTGCGCGAGCGTGGCCGTGCCGTACTGCTTGGGGTCGCGCTTGCCGAACATGTTGAGATTGACGCCATGCAGCGTGAGGATCTTTGCCATAACGAATTCCTTTCGGTGGATGAATGAAGCGTGGAAAGCTCGAACCTCGCTTTCGACGATGCGCAGATTCTGCAACCCGCGGCGCGCACTGACAATAGCCATGCGTCGCGCGTTGCGCGCTAAAGCTCGTCACCGGGCAGCCGATAACGCGTATACCGGCGCTAACGGCGATTCATCCGCTCTCCCGCGCAACTACAACGTTTAGCCGGTCTCAGTATGTCAGCCACTTCGTCCTTGCGCGATTCCATTCTGGCCACGCCTTCGACCACGGACGGACCGATCACGGCGGCCATTCGCGCGTCGCTGCTATCCACCCTCGTCGAGGACATTCGGCCGCTTCTGCTCTCCGGTCTTTCCAGCGCTTTCGTCGCGACGATCGCGCTCTTGCGTCTGCATGCGCTCTGGACCGTGCTCTGGCTCGGCGCCGATGTGCTGTTGCTCGCGGCGCGCGTCGGTATCGTGTGCCGGTATCGCGCGTTGAGCCGCCCGGACGCGCCGCATCCCGAGCCCTGGGCCGCGCGCTATGCGCCCTTCGCGCTCCTTGCGTGTCTCGCGCTGGGACTCGGCGCCATGGCCTGCGTCATCTCCGGCGATACCGTGCTGGCCGCGCTCGCGATCATGGTGACGGCGGGATTGCTCGGCGGCATCGCATCGCGCAATGCGGGCACGCCGTATCTCGTCAGCGCGCAGATTTGCCTCGGCGCGGCGCCGATCGGTTTTGGGGCGCTGCTCGCGGGCGGAAGTTTCTGGATGCTCGTGCCGCCGCTTTTCCTGTATATCGGCGCGATGGGCTCGGTCGTGCGCCGCCACTATCGCACGCTCGTCGCGCTGATGATCGCGGAGCAGCGTCACGCCGAACTCGCCGCGCGCTTCGACGCCGCCCTCGCCCACATGCCGCACGGCCTTTGCACCGTCGATGCGGAAGGCAAGGTGATCATCGCCAATCGACGGGCGGCGGAACTGTTCGGCTCGACCGTCGAGATGCTGCGGCTGAACATATCGTTGCCGGATTTCATCGGCCATGCGGGACTCGCGAAGTTCGGCGAGACCTTGCGTGCGCAACTGGTCGAACGTTGCGCGCTGTGGCTGAAAGACGGGCAAGGCGCGCTCGAACTGAATCTCGCCGATGGGCGGCAACTCGAACTTTGCCGTAACGCGGTGCCGGACGGCAGCGCGGTGATCATCATCGAGGACGTGACGGAGCGGCGCCGCTCGGAAGCGCGGCTTCTGCATTGGGCGCATCACGATTCGCTCACGGGACTGCCCAACCGCCGGTATCTCGGCGATCACGCCGAACGGCTGATGGCGAACGGCGCGGGCCGCGAGAAGGTGATGGTGATGTATGTCGATCTCGACGGCTTCAAGCGCGTCAACGACACGCACGGCCACAACGCGGGCGACGAGCTGCTGACCCAGGCCGCCGACCGCCTGCGTAACGCGATGCGGCGCGGCGAGCTGGTCGCGCGGCTCGGCGGCGACGAGTTCGCCATCGTGGCGACTTACATTGCGCGAACGTCGGGGGCGGCATTCGCGCGGCGCATCATCGGCGATCTGTCGGCGCCTTACGAACTCGACGATGGCGGTATTGCGCGCGTGGGCGTGAGCGTCGGTATCGCGCTGGCGCGACGCGGCGAGTTGTTCGAGAGCGCCCTGAAACGCGCGGATGCGGCGCTCTACGAAGCGAAGCGCGAGCAACGCGGCACCTACCGGTTCGCGGCAGGCGACGAGGATCTGTTTCAGGTCGATGCGCACGCGGAAGCGCATCGCGAAGGTTGATCGAACGCGCATCGGCATGCGCCTTTCAAAACGCCGCGCCCTGCAAGCCGCTTCGCGAACACGTATCCTTGCGGCTTCACACAGGGATCATCCATGTCGACACCAGCATCGTCCGGGCTCGATGGCGCGCGGCGCATCGAACTCACGCGCGGCCTGATCGCGCTTTTTGCGTTTTGTTGCGGCGCCATCGTCGCGAATCTGTATTACGCGCAGCCGATCACCGAACTCATCGCGCCCGATCTGCACATGAAAGGCGGCACCGCGAGTCTGATCGTCTCGTTGACGCAGATAGGCTATGCGCTCGGCCTCTTCTTCATCGTGCCGCTCGGCGATCTGCTCGAGAACCGAAGGCTCATGATCGTGACCGCGCTCGTTTCCATCGCGAGCTTGACGGCCGCCGCGTTCTCGCACGATCCCGTCTGGTTCCTCTGCATCTCGCTTCTCGTGGGGTTTTCATCCGTCGCGGTGCAGATACTGATTCCGCTCGCCGCGCATCTCGCGCCCGACGAGTCGCGCGGCAAGGTCGTCGGCACGATCATGAGCGGCTTGCTGCTCGGTATCCTGCTTTCGCGGCCGATTTCCAGTGTGGTCGCAGGCCACTTCGGCTGGCGCGCCATGTTCGGCGCGGCCGCCGTGCTGATGGTCGTCGTGACCAGCGTGCTCGCCTTCACCATTCCGCGCCGTCAGCCGAGCCATCAGGCGACTTACTTCGAACTGATCGCCTCGCTCGGCCATCTCGTGCGCACGATGCCCGTGCTGCGTCATCGCTCGCTGTATCAAGGGCTGATGTTCGCTTCGTTCAGTCTCTTTTGGACCGCCATACCCGTCGAGCTCACGCGTGGCTTCGGGTTGACGCAGACGCAGATAGGCTTGTTCGCATTGATCGGCGCGATGGGCGCCACTTCCGCGCCGATCGCCGGCCGCCTCGCCGATGCCGGTCACACCGTGCGCGCCACCTTCATCGCGCTGGCGCTTGCGGCGCTCGCGTATCTTCCGGCGTTGATTCATCCGGCGTGGGGCGTGGGCGCGCTCGTCGTCACGGGCGTGGTGCTCGACTTCGCGGTGCAAATGAACATGGTGCTCGGCCAGCGCGAAATCTACGCGCTGCATGCGACGAGCCGGAACCGGCTGAACGCCGTGTATATGACGAGTATCTTCGTGGGCGGCGCGTGCGGCTCGGCACTGGCGGGCCCGCTCTACGAGCACGGCGGCTGGACGCTGGTGGGATGGGTCGCCACGGCGTTCCCGCTCGTGGCGTTGGTGCATTACCTCGCGCTCGGCCGACACACCGCCGCGCGCGGTCACTGATCTGGGCTCGCCACTCAGGGCTTCGGAATGCGGATACGGCTGATCATCAACGAGCCGGAGACGGCATAAACGAGCGTCAAGGGATGCAGCGTGAAGCCCGCGAATTCCCACGCGCCGAACCAGAGATTCGCGCCGACCGCGTTGTACCAGCCCGCGATGCCGAGCATCAACACGATGGCAAACGACGTCGGAATGGGCGTGCCTTCGAAGTGCGTGACCTTGCCGCTGCCGGCCGACATTTCCTCGGTGGTCACGTTGTAACGCGCAAGCCGCGAGACGCCGCACGCGACGAAATACGCGAGCATCACGCGGTCATAGAGGCCGCGCATGCCGCACGCATAACCGATGACCGCCGGCGCCACGCCGAACGAGATCACATCGGCGAGCGAGTCGAGCTCTTTCCCCAAGAGCGACGCCTTCTGGCGCCAGCGCGCGATACGGCCATCGAGTACGTCGAAGACGAGCGCGGCGAACACCAACGCGCACGCAAGATAGATATGGAGGACGTCGTTGTCGTCGAGATAGGACATTGACGAGAACAGCGCGCCCGTGCCGCAGACCGCGTTGCCCAGCGTGAACCAGTCGGCCAGATGAAACTCGCGGATCATCGAGAAACGTTTCTTGCCGGTGTTGTTGGTATTCATGGCGAACTCGTGAGGGCGCGACGTCCCTGATGGTTTTAAAAACTGCTCAAGTCTATCATTCAAAAAGGCCACGGCTTGCGCAGAAAGCGTCGGAAATCGAAAGATCTTCGCCGATTATTTCCACTTTGTCCGATTCACGAAATTTTTTACAGAAACGATTGAACTTCGCCCGAGGCTGGCTATGCTCGATAGCAAGACGCGCGGCCGCTTCAACCTGAACGTGAACGTACACGTTGCTTTATAATCCGGCTCGTTTACGTATCCGCGAGTGCATTCACATGACGACGAAGCCCGCGCTTCTGACTATTCGCGACGCCGCCGAGCGTCTTCAGGTCACGCCGCGCACGCTGAAGTATTACGAGGAGCGCGGTCTCGTCACGCCGGACCGCAGCGAGGGACGTTACCGGCTGTACAGCGAACAGGATCTGGAGAAGTTCGCGCGCGTTCTGCGGCTGCGTTCGCTTGGCTTTTCCTTGCAAGGCATTACCGAGATCCTCAAGCGCCCGCTGGAAACGCTCGGCGCGGGACGCACGGGCTTTTCGCCGGATTCGCTGCGCGAGATCGAACAGGCGTTGTCGCAACAAATCGATTCGCTCGATGCGCGGATTGCCAGCGTGCGTCGTGAACTCAAGGAAGCGCAAGCCGTGCGCGGCGAGCTCAACGCGGACCTTGATTACTTGCGGCGGAGAATCGCCGGAGAAAGCAAGGAAGACTTGTTTCAGGAGCGCATGGCCGCGCAGAAAAAGACGAAGCGCGGCAACCAGCCAGGCAGTCAAGAGGTCGATGGCGAATGACCGCAGCACGCTTACCACGCTTACCCGCACCAAAGCTTGGCGCCACCACGCTTCGCGACGTCATGTTTCCGTGGGCCATCGCGCTTGCCACTGGACTCGATTACTTCGACAACTCGATCTTCTCGTTCTTCACGAGCTATATCGCGGGCGGCATCAACTCATCGACCGACGAACTCGTGTGGGCGTCGAGTGCCTACGCGGTTGCGTCCGTGCTTGGCATCCTGCAACAGCAATGGTGGATCGAGCGGCTTGGCAACCGGCGGTATATCGGCGGAAGTCTCTTTCTGTTTGCCGCCGGCGCGATAGCCGCGACACTGTGCGAATCGTCGTTCGAACTGGCGCTCGCGCGCGGCTTTCAAGGCTACTTCATCGGCCCCATGATGAGCGCGTGCCGCATCCTCATTCAGATGCGCTTCACGCCGCAGCAACGTCCGCGAGCGACGCGCGCGTTTCTCAACATGATCTTGCTCGGCAGCGCCCTTGCGCCGCTCATCGGCGGATATCTGGTCGCGTCGTTTGGCTGGCGTGCGCTATTCACGAGCACGGCGATAGCGGGAGCCGCGTGCGGCCTCTTCGTGCTGCTCGCCGTGCCGTCGAGCGGACGCGTGCAACCCGAAGCGCGCGGCGAGGCGCATTTCTGGCCGTACATCATGTTCGCATTTGCGCAAGGCGCGTTGCAGATCGTCATGCAGCAAGTGCGCTTTCAACTCTTCAGCAGCTCGCCGCTGCTCATCATGCTCACGGCGGCGGGACTTTTTGCGCTCGGCTGGTTCGTGTGGCATCAGTGGCATCATCCGCGGCCGCTCATCCGCTTGCATGCGTTGCGCGAGAAGCCGTTTCGCGTGGGCATCATGTTGTATATCGCGTTCTATTACGTGAACACCACGCTCAGTTTTCTCGTATCGCGTTTTCTAGAAGGCGGGCTGCACTATCCGGTGGAGAACGCCGGCAGGCTCACAGGCTGCACGTCGCTCGTCGCGCTTGCCGCGGCTTATTTGTACTTTCGCTACTCGGCGCGCGTCGCGCACAAGAAGTGGCTGATCGGCAGCAACGCGAGCGCGCGTCCCACGAAACGATCGCTTACGCCCGCGAGCCAGCCTTTGCGATCGTCCGGCAATGCGTCGATGCAGCGCCGCACCGCTTCCACGAAAAGCAATTCCGACAATCGCGCCAGCACGATCGCGCTGCCGACGCGACATTCGGCGGCCTCGACAGCCGCGAGTTTGAGCGATGTTTCGAGCCACGCCGATTGCGGGTCGTTGCGCATGTCGACTTTGAACAGGCGCGGCAGTGCCGCGAGCACGGGATTGGTCAGGGTATCGTCGCAAGCGAGAAAGCCGCAGATCAGGCGCGTGTGCGCGCCGCCTCCGCCATAACTCAGCTTCATCACTTCGCCCGGCGACGTTTCCAGATACTTCGAAAGCATGGCGCTTGCCGACGCGGGCGTGAGTTCGAGCGAACTGCCCATCAGATGCGCTTCGCCTTGAGGCACGACAAGCAATTCACCCGCGCTCACGTGAATGGCGGAAGCGGGGTCGCCTGTAAGCGAGGCCCAGCAACTGCCTTCCGTGATGAGGTGATACGAGACGATGCGCTCGGTGCGCGGCAGAAACGTCGCGCACAAGTCGGGCGTTGCATGGCCGAAGACGCACCAGGGTGCTGTGAATTCGCCATTTAGATAAACCGCCCCGCCGAGACGCACGAGGCGAAGCACGTCGGAAAGCGCATCCATGTAGGCGCCCATCAGTTTCGGCGTCCTGCGCAAAATATCTGGACGCGTGGTCATTCCATAAGCCGGCTCGCGTGCTGATACTAGCACTCATGCGAACTTGCAACAACGAACGCGAAACGGTTCGTCGGACGAGACGCGCATCCACGAAATCAGGAGGACGGCATGAGTCAGGCAGAGGAATATCGCGGTCAATGTTTTTGCGGTGCAGTGCAATTCACGGTACATGGAAAACCAGAAGGCATGGGCTACTGCCATTGCGCGTCGTGCCGAAGCTGGTCGGCAAGCCCGCTCAACGCCTTCACGCTCTGGCAGCCCGAGGCATTGGAAGTGACGCGCGGCGCGGATGATATCGGCACTTACAACAAGACCGAGAACAGCTATCGCAAATGGTGCAGGAACTGCGGCGGTCATCTCTTCACGGAACATCCGGGGCTCGGGCTCGTCGATGTCTTCGCCGCCAACCTGACGTACTTTCCCTACGAAGCCGGTGTGCACGTCAATTACGCCGAAACGGTGTTGCGCATGAAAGACGGCTTGCCCAAACTGAAGGACTTCCCAGCCGAATTGGGCGGCTCGGGCGTGAGCGTGGCCGAATGATCGCTAGATTGCCCGTTGCCGCGCGGGCAGTCTCGATTGCGATATCGCGGCGCCATCGGAACAGCAGCACATCATGCATGTCGCATCGCTGCCCTTGCCTTTTTAGGAGTTCGTCATGACCGCAGCCGATCCCGCTTTCTCGCCCGCCGCCGACCTCGCCGCCGTCAAGGTTCGTCAACAAGCCGCCTGGTCGACGGGCAACTACGCCGTCGTCGGCACCACGCTGCAGATCGTCGGCGAGAATCTTTGCGAAGCGCTCGACTTGCGCGCGGGCAGCCGCGTGCTCGACGTCGCCGCCGGCAACGGCAACGCGACCCTCGCCGCCGCGCGCCGCTGGTGCGATGTCACGTCGACCGATTACGTCGCCGCGTTGCTCGATGCAGGCCGCGCCCGCGCCACGGCTGAAGGGCTCGCCGTGCAGTTTCAGGAAGCGGACGCGGAAGCGCTACCCTACGCCGACGCATCGTTCGATATCGTGATGTCCACGTTCGGCGTAATGTTCACGCCCGATCAAGCCAAGGCGGCCCGCGAACTTGCGCGCGTGTGCAAACCAGGCGGCAAGATCGGGCTCGCGAACTGGACGCCGGAGAGTTTCATCGGACAAGTGTTCAAGACGATCGGCAAATACATTGCGCCGCCAGCCGGCGTGATGTCGCCTGCACTCTGGGGCACGAAGGCGCGGCTCGACGCGCTGTTCGACGGCAGCGCGCAGGAAATCGTCGCGACGAGTCGTGATTTCACGTTTAGGTATCGCTCGGCCGCGCATTTCATGGACGTGTTCCGCACGTATTACGGGCCGATGAACAAGGCTATCGGCGCACTCGAAGGCGAGCGTCAGGCGGCGTTTCTAGGTGAGATGATGGCGCTGATCGAGAGCCGCAATCGTTCGGGCGACGCGACGCTCGTGCTGCCAAGCGAGTATCTCGAAGTCGTGGTGACGCGGCTGTGAAAGGCTCGAAACGCCGCCGGCTTTTCGACTGCGGCTCGCGCCTGTGGTCGTCCGTCTGCCTGTTCGGCCTTCGATACGGCCCCGTGCTTCTGGCGCTGCCGCTCTGCTCGTCGGTATGTTTCTTCGGATGGCGGTTCGCGTTATCGACTTTAGGGCTGGGCGTTTAGACCTGTTTCGCCGCGCTCGCGTGCGCGGCGAAACCGGTGCGGTCATCGTGTGTTATTCCGTCAGGTGCTACCCTGCGAGGCGCGAATACCGCAAAGGGCCCGATATCCATGAGACAGGCGATCACCATCAGAACCGTTGCGAGCACGCTCTTGCTGCTGCTCGCTTCGCTTCACGCGTTCGCTCAATCCTCGCGTCCGTCCGATGCGCAGATGCTCGGCATTCTGCTCGTTGCGAATCAGGCCGAGATTGCGACCGGTCAGCTTGCGTTGCGCCGGACGCAATCGCGCAGCGTGCAGAGCTTCGCGAGCCGGATGGTCTCGGAACACGGACAGGTTTATCAGGAAGGCTTGGCGCTGTTGCAAAGACTCGGCGCAGAGGCGCAGCCAAGCGGCGTAAGCGACGACCTGACACGACAAACGCGCGATGACCTGCAAACCCTCGACAACGCCGATGCCCGTGATTTCGACCTTACTTATCTGAACCGCGAAGTCTTCTTCCTGCAACAGCTCGTGAAGTCCGTGGATGGCTTCATCCGTTCGACTACAAGCGCCGATCTCAAGACGTTGCTCGTGCGCTCGCGTCCGTCCTTCATTCTGCAACTGGATCAGGCGCACAGGCTGCAACTGGCGCTCGATCGTCCGGGCTTTTCGCATTGACAAAAAAACGCGGCGGCCCGGAAAGGCCACCGCGTTCGTCGAACAACGCTTTGCAGCGATTACTTCAGGTCGAAGCGGTCTGCATTCATCACCTTCGTCCACGCCGCCACGAAGTCGCGCACGAACTTCTCCTTGCCGTCTTCGCTTGCATAGACTTCGGCGAGCGCGCGCAGTTGCGCATGCGAACCGAAGATCAGGTCGACGCGCGTTCCCGTCCACTTCACCGCGCCGGTCTTGCGATCGGCGCCTTCGAACGCGTCACGCGCTTCCGTGATCGGCGTCCACTCCGTTTCCATATCGAGCAAGTTGCGGAAAAAGTCGTTGGTCAGCGTCTCCGGCTTGTCCGTGAACACGCCGTGCGTCTCGGTCCCGGCGCGCACGTTCAAGACGCGCAAGCCACCGACGAGCGCGGTCATTTCAGGCGCGGTCAGGTTCAGCAACTGCGCCTTGTCGATCAGCAACGCTTCCGCCGGCACGCCGTACTTCTGCTTGAGATAGTTGCGAAAGCCATCGGCGGCGGGTTCGAGCATGCCGACCGATTCCGGGTCCGTCTGATCCTGCGACGCATCCATGCGGCCCGGCTTGAACGGCACGCTCACCTTGTGCCCCGCCTTGTCCGCGGCCTGCTCGATACCCACGCCGCCCGCAAGCACGATCAGATCGGCAATCGACACTTTCTTGCCGCCCGACTGCGCGCCGTTGAACTCGCCCTGAATGCCTTCGAGCGCCTTCAGCACCTTCGCCAATTGCGCCGGCTGATTGACTGCCCAGTCTTTTTGCGGCGCGAGACGAATACGCGCACCGTTCGCGCCGCCGCGCTTGTCCGAGCCACGGAACGTCGAAGCCGATGCCCATGCGGTCGTCACCAGTTCCCCGACCGATAACCCTGCCGACGCGATTTTCTGCTTCAACGCGGCCACATCCTGCTCGTCGATCACGGGATGATCGAGCGCGGGAATCGGGTCCTGCCAGACGAACTCTTCCTGCGGCACTTCCGGCCCGAGATAGCGCGCACGCGGTCCCATGTCGCGGTGCGTGAGCTTGAACCACGCCTGCGCGAAGGCATCGGCGAACTCTTGCGGGTTGTCCTTGAAGCGGCGCGAGATCTTCTCGTAAGCCGGATCGAAGCGCAGCGACAAGTCCGTGGTCAGCATGGTCGGCCGCAGCTTCTTCGACGCATCGTGCGCGTGCGGAATCGTCTCCGCCGAATCTTTGGCGATCCACTGATTCGCGCCCGCCGGGCTCTTGGTAAGTTCCCATTCGTGGCCGAAAAGGTTCTCGAAGAAGCCGTTGCCCCATTGCGTCGGCGTCGAGGTCCAGGTGACTTCGAGACCGCTCGTGATGGTGTCCGCGCCACGGCCCGTGCCGAACGTGCTGTTCCAGCCGAGGCCCATGGTTTCAAGTTCCGCGCCTTCCGGCTCCGCGCCCACGTTATCCGACGGACCCGCGCCGTGCGTCTTGCCGAAGGTGTGGCCACCCGCGATCAGCGCGACGGTTTCTTCGTCGTTCATGGCCATGCGGCCGAAGGTATCGCGAATATCGTGCGCTGCCGCAAGTGGATCGGGGTTGCCATCCGGGCCTTCCGGGTTGACGTAGATCAGGCCCATCTGCACCGCGCCAAGCGGATTTTCCAGGTCGCGCCCGCCATCCGTGCGGCTCTGTTCGATGCCGTGCATTTGCGCATCGGCGGTGATCACGCCTTCATCGTCGTCCTTGCCGGCCGCCCCCTTGCCGTAGCGGACATCGCCGCCGAGCCAGGTTTTTTCGTTGCCCCAGTAGACGTCCTGGTCCGGCTCCCACGTATCTTCGCGACCGCCCGCGAAACCGAGCGTCTTGAAGCCCATGGTTTCGAGCGCGACGTTGCCGGTGAGAATCAGCAGGTCAGCCCACGAGATTTTCTGACCGTATTTCTGCTTGATCGGCCAAAGAAGGCGTCGTGCCTTGTCGAGACTGACATTGTCCGGCCAGCTATTGAGCGGCGCGAAACGTTGCTGACCGCGCCCGCCGCCTCCGCGTCCATCGCCGGTGCGATACGTGCCCGCGCTATGCCATGCCATGCGGATGAAAAGCGGACCGTAGTGGCCGAAGTCGGCGGGCCACCACTCCTGCGAGTCGGTCATGAGCGCGGCGAGATCTTGCTTGACTGCCGCGAGATCGAGACTCTTGAAAGCTTCCGCGTAATTGAAGTTGCTGTCGAGCGGATTGGACTTGTTCGAATGCTGACTGAGCAGGTCCACGCGCAACTGTTTTGGCCACCAGTCACGGTTCGTCGTGCCGCCGCCAGCGGTGTGATTGAACGGACACTTCGATTCGTTTGACATGCGTTACCTCCTTGGGGGACTTGCCTCTGCTTGCTTGTTTTACATGGCGCCGACGCGTGGTCCCGTGTGGACGAAGAAAGCGCCGGCTGTGTCGATGGGTCCGACCTTGGATTCAGGTTGCCGCCGATCATTCGTTGGCGTCACGCGTCTGACATGGTGCGTCGCACAAGCATCGTGTCGATGACAGCCGGCGGCATCCAACAATATATGTGAGAGCCGTCGGCAGATGAAATGCATTTGTGGCAATGCCGCCGATAGAACGCCCCTATAAGAATAGCGAGGCTCGCGAGAATTTGCAGGTGGAGTGTGAGCGACGGTCCGACGCCCTGGCGTTACGTCAAGTCGTCCATTCGGGAAATAGGCAGCGAGTCGGCGATGTTGGACCATTTGACAACACACTTAGGCGTTGTCAAAATGTCCAACACCAAAGCGGTTTTGATTGAGGATCGCCGTAGCGCCATCACTGCGAGCGGGTTTGCCGAAACGGTCATCTGGCGGCTTCCGCATCCTGTACCGGGATGCCGGCACCTTTACAAGTATCGTCTTGCTTACGTGATTTCCGGCCAGTGCGTGCTGCGTTACGACAACGAGCGAGATAAGGGCGACCATCGCCATTTCGTAGGTAACGAAACGCCCTACATGTTCTCCACGATCGAAAGACTGCTTGCCGACTTTCAAGCGGATGTGAATATATGGAATAGATGGAGGTCAAGATGAAGAAAACTGCGACGATCGGAATCTCCTCGCTCGATGAAGTCACCGAGCAGATTCTCGCGGCAGTGAAAAACGGCAAACCCCTCCACGGCCGCAACTTCTCCTACGCCACGCCCGAGCTCCTCTTTCGCACCTTCACCACGCCGCGCTGGCGCATCATTCGCGTGATGACGGGCGCGGGGCCGATGTCCATCCGCGAGCTCGCCCGCCGGCTCGAGCGAGATGTGAAGGGCGTGCATCGCGATGTGCAAGCGCTTTTGCAAGCCGGCCTCATGGAAAACGATGCGAACGGCGCGATTGTCTTTCCCTACGACACCGTGCACGTGAATTTCAAACTGAAGGCGGCCGACTTATCGCCGTTGGCGAGCCAGCACGAGTCGGCAGCCGCGCCTGTTGTCGAAGATCGCGCGGCCTTGCCTCAACGTACGCCGAGTACGCCCCGTACGCCACGCACATCACCCGCACCACGCGTATCACGCAAGCGCGCCGCAAGCGCACGACCGGCGGGTAATCGCTAGCCACCTAACTCCAGTCGTCCATGTCGTGCTTGATGCTGTGCCGATTTGCAATGAGCGTCTCAACGCTGGGCTCGTTATTCATCGCACGCTGAATGGCGAGCTTGGTCGCTTCGTAATTCGTGCGATACATGTCTTTCTTGTCGAGGTTCGCGTCGGTGGCGCAGCGCGGGTCGATCCATACGAGGCTGATGATGCACAGATCGTTGGCCTGATCCTTCGGCAAGATGCCTTCGATCAAGCAATCGACCACTGCGTCCGCCGTCGCGGATTGCACCACGCCGCCGAACAGGTCGATATTTGCCATGTCCTTGAGCGTGACCTTCGGGACGATGATCGTCGCGGGACGCACCAACTGGTTGCACGCGCGGATGGCGAACATGGCGGTATGCCCTTTCGACTGCGCCATCATGTTGGCGAAGGCGTGACCGACCGGCCCATCCACGCGGCCGATCAGGATTTCGGGCATTGCATCGGTGGCTTGTCCGGGGGCGGCAAAAACGGTGGCCTCGCCGGCGCGAAACGTCAGGTCCAGACTCATGGTGTCTCCTTGCAGGGCTCGAAGTGGTCGAAGGAGAACAGCCGATGCAAGGACGATGCCAGAATGGGTTCGGAGCCCGAGGCGCTTTATCGATCGACGATCACGCGCTGGCTGTACCAAAACAGTAACCGCTCAGCGTGACACTTTGTCCATCTCGCGACAAGCGCGACCTGCTCAGAACGTCGACAACGTCAACGTGTTCTGCACGGACTTCACGCCCGGCACGCCTTCCGCGATATGCGTCGCCAGGTCGACCTGCGCCGTCTCCGGCACCCATCCTTCCAGCACTACGGCGCCGTTATTCGCTCGCACGGTGATGCCGCTCGCGCGCAAGCCTTTCGCCTTCTCGAGCGCATTGAGCACTCGCCGCACGAGCGCGCGGTCCGCAGCTTTCGACGATGACGCCGCCGCGCCCGTTACCGCCGAAGCCACTGTCACGCTTGCGGGCGACGCAAATTTCGCGGCGCCGCCCTGCGCGAACGCACACACCGATGCCATGCCGACACATGCAAGCGCCGCTGCCCTCGCGCGCACTCCAATTCGAATCAGAACCATAACCACCTCTCATGTGAAAACCAGCGCTTACTCAGAACCGATGCGTCATGCCCGCCGCGACCAGCGTTTCCGTTGCATTGAGCCCGTTCGGCGAGATACCCGGCCAGCCCGCCGTCGACGTGCCGTTGTTCTTGAGAAAGCCCGCGCGCCCGTAGAACCCCGTGCGCTTGGAAATGCTGTGATCGAAGCCCGCTTGCACGAGCCACGCGTTGTCGTGCACGCCACGCGCGACGCGCTGCATGGCCGCGATCTCGATGGTGTCGGCGGGCGTTGCCTGGATCGTCGCGCCTGCTTCCATCGTGCTGAACGGATGCCCGGCGTTCAGACGCGCGGCAAGCGAACCCGCGGGCGTATCCTTCGGGCGGTGATAGGCGTAGTTGAACTGGAAGTTCACCGGCCCGACGCGATAGGCAAGCGCCCCCGTGAAGTGCTCCGTGCCGAGCGTCGGCAGCGTGGCGGGCAGGCCCGGCATGGTCTTCGAACCCGGATGCTGATTCTGGTAAGCGACGCCCGCGTAGAGGCCATGGCCCGTATAACTCGCGGCGATGTCGAGCATGTTGCCGGTAGTCAGCGGGTACGGCTGCGCGACACTCGCCGCGAGCGCGTACATGCCCCGCAGCTCGACACCTCCCATGTTCTGGGTCTTGTAGACGATGGCGTTGCTCGAACGCCCGCCAGCCGTTTGCGTGGCGAGCGTATTGCGATCGACAGTCGTCGAGGCGGCGGCGAGCGGCGAGAGCGCTTCGTTGGCACGGAACGGGTCCGACGGATAGAGCAGCCAGAAGGTCGGCTGGTACTGACGCCCGACTTGCAGCGAACCGTACTTTTCGTGCGTCAGGGCAACCCAGGCCTGTCGATAAAACATGGCGGACGAGTCCACCTGCGACGTGCCGTTGTTGACGTTGAAGCCGCCTTCGAGCGTGAATACCGCCTTCAATCCGCCGCCCAGATCTTCGCTGCCTTTGAAGCCGAGCAGCGAGGCGCTATTGCCGCCGCTTCTGAGCGACCACGATTGCTGCCCGCCATTGGCGAGAAACTGGAAAAACGTGTCCGCCACGCCATACAACGTGACGCTGGACTGCGCGGCCGCGCTTCCTGCTGTCAGCCCGAGTATGGCGGCGCATAGCCCTTTGCTGCTGAAGCGCATGCATGTCTCCTGGTTATATCCTGCCGATTCGCGGCGAAACATCGCGATCGGGCGATGATCGCCATTGCGGCCACGTCATCGCCCTTCGCAGCCAGTGTTGCAGCGGCGCGCGGCAAGGCGACCCCCCTTGCAGGGTGGGGGATGGGATAACCCCGATTGTTCAGCATGTCTTATTATCGAGATGCATCGCGATTTGAGCGCAACGCGCGATTCCGCTATCCTGTTGCAACCGTTACCAAAACGCCCCGCCGATGCTCACCCTCGACTCCCGCGACACCGCCATGCTGCAGGGCGCTTTCGGCGCCGGCCCCGCGCTTGCCATGCGCATCGTCGCTGCGACGGCGCGTGTCATGGACGCCAGCGCGCTCATCGACGTCACCTGCGCGCATATCGACGGCTGTCTGTATCACGGCGCGGCGAGTCTCGACTTCGTGGAACGTTTCGTCGCGAGCGGCGCGAAAATCGCGGTGCCGACCACGCTCAATGTCGGCTCGCTCGATCTGATTCACCCGGAGCTGTATCGCGGAGATTCGGCAACGGCCAACGCGGCGAAGCGCCTGATGAACGCGCATCTCGAACTCGGCTGCGAGGCGAGCTTCACGTGCGCGCCGTATCAGTTGAAGCGTCGGCCGCGGCTCGGCGATCAGATCGCGTGGGCGGAATCGAATGCCATCGTGTTCGCCAATTCCGTGCTCGGCGCGCGCACCAGCCGTTACGGCGACTTTCTGGATCTCGCGGCGGCCATTACCGGCCGCGTGCCGCATGCGGGCTTGCATGTCACGGAGAATCGCGCGGCGCGGGTGGTGATCGAAGCGCCGGACTTGAACGCGTCGTCACATCGCGACGCCGACTTCGCCACGCTCGGTTTCCTGCTGGGCGGCGAAGCGGGCGCCACGGTCGCGGCCATCACCGGTTTGCCCGGCGACACCAGCGAAGACGAACTCAAAGCGCTCGGCGCGGCGGCGGCATCGAGCGGTTCGGTGGCGCTCTTCCATGCAGTCGGCATCACGCCCGAAGCGCCGACGCTCGATGCCGCGCTGCAAGGCCGCAGGCCCGAACGGACCATCCGCGTGAGCGCCGCCGATCTCGCCGCCATCCGCCGCCGCTGGAATCAGGCCCGACCCGGCGCTCCGCTCGCCGCCGTGAGCCTCGGCACGCCGCATTTTTCCGTCGATGAATTCCGCGCGCTCTCGTCGCTCTTCGACCGCTACAAAGGTGCCATGCGTTGCGACTTCTACGTGAATACGAGCCGCTACGTGCTCTGGCAACTGGAAGACGACGGCACGGCGGAGCGGCTGGCCGCGCGCGGCGTGCAGATCGTCGTGGACACCTGCACGTACATCACGCCGGTAATGAAGCAGATCACCGGTCTCGTCATGACCAATTCGGGCAAGTGGGCGCATTACGCGCCCGCGAATATCGGCGTGACGGTGGCCTTTGGCAGCATGAACGAATGCGTACGCTCGGCGTTCGAAGGAAAGGTGTGTATCGATGAAGCCAACTGATTCCTTGAGCGCCACCGTGCTCGTTCCGGGCCGGGCGCGTGGCCTTTCCATAGCCCTTGCGCCGCTCAGTTTCTGGGGCGGCTACGACGCAGAGCGCGGCGTCATCGTCGACAAGACGCATGCGGGTTGCGGCCGAAGTCTCGCCGCGCGCGTGCTGGTCATGCCGCGTGCGCGCGGGTCGAGTTCGAGCAGCAGCGTGCTTGCCGAGGCCTTGCGCAATGGCATGGGGCCGTGCGGCATCGTGCTTGGCGAGCGCGATCTGATTCTGTCCATTGGTGCAATCACGGCCAACGAGCTGTACGGGCTGAACGTGCCCGTCGTCATGGTCGGTGAAACCGTGCTCGCCACGCTAGGCAAAGGCGAATTCATGCTCGAAATCGACGCACCGGATCACGAGGACCCAACGCGCGAGGCATGCATTCGCGTCACCGCGCCATGATCGCCTCGACCACCGCGACAATCTGCTGCGCCGCGATCTTCACATGCTGTTCGAGCAGCTTCGCGCCGAGTTTCGCATCGCGCTTGCGGCATGCGGCGACCATCGCCATGTGCTCGTCGTGCGACTGCTGACGGATCGGCACCTGCTTCACCTGAAACCGGAAATAGCGGTCGCTGCGGTCGTGCAGCACGCGCAACATCTGCAGCGTGATATCGCGGTGCGCAGGCACGTAGAGCGTTTCGTGGAAGCGCCAGTTGAGTTGCCCCCACATGCCGGATTCCGCGCCGTCCATCTCCGTGACGAGATTTTCGGCCCGGGCAATTTCGCCTTCGGTGATATGCGGAATGGCTTGCGAAAACAGCCACGGCTCCAGACGCAAGCGAATCTCGAACGTCTCCTGCACTTCCTCGATCGACAACTCCGCCACGTACGCGCCTTTGTGCGGCACGTTGGTCAAAAGGCCCTCACCCGTCAGACGCGTGATCGCTTCACGAATCGGCACGCGGCTCACGCCGAGCTCATCCGCGAGCGCTTCCTGCCGCAGCGCTTCTCCGGGCGCGAGATCGCCGCTCAGAATACGCTGCCGGATAGCGGTCGTGACGAGTTCGACCGTGGTCGTGCGCACGATCTTGCGGGTGGCGTCGCTCGCGGCGGCGGGTCTTGATTTCGGCGCGGCCAATGGCATGGCGTGGGTCTTCTTGGTTTCTGCTGCGGACATTCGGCGCGGGAATCGTAGCACGCGGCCTAGAGCAGCTTCTCGCGCACCCACGCGCCGTTTTTCATCACGCCGGAGATGCGCTCGCCTTGCCCCGTCAAGACGCGAATGTCCTTGAGCGGATCGCCGTCGACGACGAGCAAATCCGCGTACGCGCCCGCCGCGATCACGCCGAGCTTGCCCTGCATGTTGAGGATGTCCGCGCCCACGGCAGTGGCCTGGCGAATGGCTTCGAACGAGCCGACGATATCCGCGCGTATCGACAGTTCGTCGCTCTGATACTCGTGCATCTCGCCCAACAGATCCGTGCCGAGGCCCATTTTCACGCCGCGCTCGTGCAGCAGTTCGAGCGCCTTCAACCCTTGCACGCGCACCGCTTCGTTCTTTTTGAGCGACAAGGCCGAAATGCCGATCTGCGCGCCGACGCGGTTCATCGCGTCATAGACGACGAGCGTCGGCACCGCGAACGCGCCGTGTTCGGCCATGACATCGGCGGCTTCTTCATCGATGAGATTGCCGTGCTCGATGGTCCGCACTCCGAGCTTCACCACGCGCGCGATGGCTTTCGGCGTGTACGCATGCGCCATCACGTAGGTCTGATGCGACGCGGCTTCCTCGACGGCGGCCTTCACTTCATCGACGGAGAATTGCAAATTGCCGATAGGGTCCGTCGGCGACGCCACGCCACCCGACGCCATGATCTTGATGTGATGCGCCCCGGCGCGCATCTCTTCGCGCACGGCCTTGCGCATGGCATCGACGCCATCGACCACGCGGCCGATCGCGCCCAGGTTGCGGCTGCAGCCGCACGGGTCCGGGTCGGAGTTGTCGAAGCGCTCGCGGAAGTCTCCATGACCGCCGGTTTGCGACAGCGCCTTGCCCGCGACGAACAAGCGCGGCCCCGCGATCACGTCTTCCTCGATTGCACGCGACAACGCGTAATCCGCGCCGCCCGCGTCGCGCACGGAGGTGAAGCCGCGATTCAACATGCCCGCGAGAATGGGCACGGCGCGCAGCACGGCGAACGTGTTCGGCAAACGGCTGTTGTTGCCGAGATGCGCGACCGATGCAATGACATGCACATGGCAATCGATCAGGCCGGGCATCACCGTCTTGCCGCCGACATCGATCACTTGCGCGCCGCTCGCCTCTACCGGCTCGCGCGTGACTTCGCGGATGGTGTCGCCATCGATCACGACGGAATAGCGGCCGTCGTCGCGTTCGTGCTCCGCGTCCAGCACGCGTGCGTTCTTCAGAATCAGCATGACGTTATGCTCCTTTTCACTTCAGCAGGAATCCGTGAGCCAGGGGATCGCGGTCATCGACGAACAGAGTGTTGTGGCCCGTGATGCGCGCCCAGCCTTCGATGGTCGGCACGATCGCGTCGTACTCGCCGACTCGCGCGGCCGATACCGGCACGCCTTCGAACAGCGTCCCGATGATGCTTTCATGCACGAAACGCTCGCCTATCTTCAAGCGCCCTTTCGCGACGAGTTGCGCCATGCGCGCCGAGGTTCCGGTGCCGCACGGCGAACGGTCGATGGCCTTGTCGCCATAGAACACCGCGTTGCGCGCGCTCGCGCCTTCGACTGTCGGCGCACCGGTCCACATGACGTGGCTGAGGCCGCGAATCTGCTCGCTTTCCGGGTGCACGAAGCTGTACTTCTCGTTGGCCTTCTGCCGCAGCGGCGGGCTCAGGCGCTGAATGTCCGATGGCTTGAGCGCGTGCAGACCTTCGAAATTGCGCTGCGGCTCGACGATCGCATAAAAATTGCCGCCATAAGCGACATCGAAACGAATCTCGCCTAAGCCTTCCACTTCGACGGAGAGGTCCTGCGAATGCAGATACGAAGGCACGTTGACGAGTTGCACCGAATCCACGTGTTCGCCGTTGACCCGATAACGCGCGATGACTACGCCCGCTGGCGTATCGAGCCGCAAGACGCCCGGCTCGCGCGGCCGCACAAGACCGTTTTCGATCGCCGTCGTCACCGTGCCGATGGTGCCGTGTCCGCACATCGGCAGACAGCCGCTGACTTCGATGAAGAGAATGGCGAGATCGCAGTCGTCGCGCGTCGGCGGATAGAGAATGCTGCCGGACATGACTTCGTGGCCGCGCGGCTCGAACATGAGCGCGGTGCGAATCCAGTCGAACTCGCGCAGAAAATGCGCGCGCCGCTCGATCATGTTCGCGCCGGCAAGCGGCGGCGCGCCGCCCGCGACGACGCGCACGGGGTTGCCGCACGTATGACCGTCGATACAGAAGAACGTGGACTTCACATTAGTGCTCCGTTCATTGAGCGAGCGCACGCACGTTGGCGAGCGCCTTCTCGACAATCGCGATGGTGCGCTGCCGCTCCTCGCCTTCGAGCACGAGACGCGGCGCCTTCACGTATTCCGGATAACCCGCCGTGATGTTTTCGGCGAGCTTGATGTATTGCACGAGCTTCACGTGCGTGTCCAGATGGAACAGGTCGATCAATGCCCGATACAGCGCACGCGCCTTTTCGTATTCGCCATTCACGGCGAGCTTGAGCAGTTCGACGGATTCGCGCGGCACCGCGTTGGCCATGCCCGATACCCAGCCCTTGACGCCGAGCGCGACCGATTCCAGCACGAGATCGTCCACGCCGCAGAACACGGTGAAGCGGTCGCCGAAGCGCGCATAGAGATCGGTGACGCGTGTCGTATCGTAGGTTTCTTCCTTGATCGCGACGACGTTGGCTTCGTCCTTCAGTTGTTCGAGCAAGTCGGGCCGCATGTCCACGCCATAACCGCGCGGATTGTTGTAGATCATGAGGCCGAGCTTCGTCGAGCGCGCAATCGACCGATAGTATTCGACGGTTTCTCTATCGTCCGAGCGATAAGTGAGGCCCGGAAACACCATCAGCCCTTGCACGCCGATGGCTTCCGCATCCCTCGCGAACTGCATGGCGTTGTCCGTGTTCAGTTCGGCGAGACCGGAGATCACGGGCACGCGGCCGTTCACCGTTTCGACCGCGAGCTTGAGCACCGTGCGCTTTTCCTCGGGCGTGAGTTGCGCGTTCTCGCCGACCATGCCCATCATCACGACGCCGCCCACGCCGTTGTCGAGCAGACGATTCAGCCCGCTCACGATGGCGTCCTGATCGAGCGCGCCGGTAGCGGTGAGTTTGGTCGTGACCGCGGGGAAAACGCCTTGCCAGTTGACTTGCATCTCTTCTCTCCTGTCGTTTGGTCAGTGCTGAAAACGTGCGATGGAATAAGGTTCGAGGGGCACGCGCGGCATGCGCTCGCCGAGCACATCGGCGACGAGCGCGGCCGTGGTCGCTGATTGCGTCAGACCGAGATGGCCGTGTCCGAACGCATAGACCACGGACGGCGCGCGTGGCGAGACGCCGATTACCGGCAGCGAATCCGGCGTGGACGGGCGATGCCCCATCCAGTTGACCGCATCCGTTTCGTCGATGTCGGGCAGAAAGCGCCGGCCGAGCGCGAGCAACGCCTCGCTGCGCCGATAGTTCGGCGGGGCGGCGAGCCCCGCGAATTCCGCCGCCCCGCCGATGCGCAAACCGATATCCAGCGGCGTCGCGACGAACTTGCGTTCCGCGAAGATCACTTCGCGCGACAACGCAATGCCGTGCCTGGGCAGCGTCGCGTTATAGCCACGTTCGCTGTCGAGCAACACGCGGTCGCCGACAGACTTCGCAAGCGTCGCCGACCACGCGCCCGCCGCCACGACGATGCGGCGGCCGAAGACGCGGGAGCCGTCGTCGAGCAGAACGCCGTCGGCGGGTTCGAGCGCGCGCGCGACGCCGGTCACGAAGCGCGCCCCCAACGCCATCACGCGTTCGCGCAGCAAGGTCACGAGCCGGCGCGGATCGCCGATATGCGACCAGTCGTCGAGAAACACGCCATGCCGGAACACCGGCGCAAGCGATGGCTCGGCGGCGCGTACTTCGTCCTGATTCAGCGTATGCCAGCGCACGCCGAGTTCGCGCTTGAGCGCCCATTCGGGCTGATCGGCGGCGAAGGCCGCATCGGTCTCATAGACGGTAAGCGCGCCGCGTCGATACAGCATCGCGGTGGCGCCGATATCGTCGAACATCGGCAAGATGTCTTCGTATACGCGATTGTTGAGCCGCGAAAGCGCACGCGAGATGGCGTCGAACCGCGCGGGTTCCGCCGCGCGCCGAAACGCCATGAACCACGGCAGCGCACTTGGCACGTGTTTCCAGTCGAGCGCGAGGGGCCCGAGCGGGTCCATTAGCCACTTGGCCGCTTGCGTGAACATGCCGTGCACGGCAATCGGCGTGTTCTCCGACACGGCGATACCGCCCGCGTTGCCGTGCGACGTGCGGTCGCCTTCGAAGTCGCGATCGATCAACGTCACGCTCGCGCCTTCGCAGAGCAGCGCCCACGCGCACGACAAACCAACGACGCCCGCGCCGACCACAATTACATCCGCTATTTCCTGCCGCGGCTGGCTCATGGCTTCGCGCGCGATTTGATGAGCTTGTCGTCGACGGCTTCGAGCCACGTGTCCGACAACGTGAAGCCCGTCTGATAGCGGTCGGTCGGATCCACGCCCACTTGCGATATCGCGCTGATCCACGCCTGTCCCGCGACCACGGGCACGACTGCGGGCACATCGCCGAGTTGCGTCAGCGAATCGATACGGCTTTCGAAGCGCGAGCCGATTATCGATTCATGCACGAAGCGCTCGCCCGCTTCGATCAGCCCTTTCGCGTGCATCACCGCGAGCCGCGCCGATGTGCCGGTGCCGCATGGCGAGCGGTCGCAGCGTCCGGGAGAGACGATCACGGTATTGCGCGAGGTCAGGACGCCGTTTTCGCGCCGCAAGGGCATGACGAATTCGGTCTGCGTGATGCCCTTGATGTTCGGGTTCAGCGGATGCGGCGATGGCAATTGCTCGGCCGCGGCGGCCTTGATCGTTTGCCCGAGCTCGCATAGTTGGCGCGCTTCGTCGGGCGTGATGGCAAAGCCGAGCTTTTGCGCATCGACGATGACATAGGTCATGCCGCCGTAGCCGACATCGACTGTCAGCGTGCCGACGCCTTCGACCTCGATCGTCTTGTCCAGATGGTTCGCGAAGGCCGGTTGATTAGTGAACTCGACTTGCGTCACCTTGCCGTTTTCGCAGCGGCAGCGCACGTGAATGAGACCGGCGGGCGCTTCGAGCACGAGTTCGGTGACGGGCTCGGTCATCGGCAGGATGCCGGTTTCGAGCAGCACAGTGGCCACGCAGATCGTGTTGGAACCGGACATCGCCGGATATTCGGTCGATTCCGCGATCACGTAGCCCATCTGCGCGCGCGGATCGGTCGGCGGCAATAGGAAGTTCACGCTCTGGTTGGCCGAACCGCGCGGCTCGAAGATGCAGATGCGGCGCAGGTCGTCGCGCACTTCTTCGAGATGCATCATCTTGTCGAACATGGTGGCGCCGGGCACGTCGAAGACGCCGCCCGTCACCACGTTGCCCACTTCGCCTTCGGCGTGGCAATTGACTACCGTGAGAGTTCTGCTCCAGCGCATGCGAAAGTCCTCATTGCAACGGTTGATGCGCCGTTTCCCGGATCGTCGCGACCGTGATCGTCGAGAGCAGCGCCGCGAGCATCACGAAGTACGCAGGCGAGACGGGCGAACCGGTGGCCTTGATGAGCGAGATCGAAATGACCGGCGCGAAGCCGCCGAACACCGCGTTGGCGATGCCGTAGCCGATCGACATCCACGTCGTGCGGATCTTCGTCGGAAAGAGCTCGGAGAGCACGGCGGGGCCGACGCCCGAGAAGATGCCGATCAACACGCCGCCCAGCACCTGCACGAGACCGACGACCAGCGCGGATTTGTATTCGAGCATCAAGTGAAAAATCGGATAAGGCAGGATCAGGAACGCGACGCAGCCGATAGCGTAGATCGGTTTGCGTCCGACGCGGTCCGACAACGCGCCCCAAAACGGAATGGATGCCGTCATCGCGAAGAGCCCCGCCGTATTGAGCCAGAGCGCCGCCGACGAACTCATGCCCGCGTACTTCTGCGTGAACGACGGCAGATAGTTGAGCAACGTGTAGAGCGAGACCGTCCAAACGATCACGAGCCCGCAAGCTTGCAAGCCGAGCAGCGCGGGCGCGCGATGCGGCGGCGGCGCGACATCGCTTGCCTGCGCGAAAGCGGGCGTCTCTTCGCTGCGTTTGCGGATGATCCAGCCGATCGGCCCGATCACCACCGCGCCGATGATGAACGGCACGCGCCAGCCCCAGTCGAGCATGGCTTGCGAGGACAGCGTCGAGGTCATCAACGCGGCCGCGCCGGAGCCGAGCAGCGTGCCGCCTAGCGTGCTGCATTGCTGGAAGCTGCCGTAGAAGCCGCGGCGGTTTTGCGGCGCCCATTCGACCAGAAACGCGACCGCGTTACCAAGCTCGCCGCCGACCGAAAGGCCTTGCAGCATGCGCGCGGCGATGAGCAGGATCGGCGCGTAGATGCCGATCGACGCATACGAAGGGATCAGCGCCATGAAGAGCGTGGCGGCGGCCATGAGCGGCATGACGAAGGTGAGCGTCCACTTACGGCCTTTTTTGTCGCCGAGCCATCCGAAGATGATCGCGCCGAGCGGACGCGCCGCGAAGCCGAGACCAAACGCGCCGAACGTGCCGAGCATGGCGGCGAACTCGTCGCCGGCCGGAAACATGACCTTGGCGATGACGGTGGCGAGAAACGCGTACGTCCCGAAGTCGAACCATTCGAGCACGTTGCCGACGACAGCGGCGGTGACGGCGCGACTGGTTTGCGTTCTAGATGGTGCTCGGGCGGTGTCGCTGGTGGCGTATGCGCCGGCGACGGTCTGCGCTTGGTCGGTCATGGTGGCTCCCGGGCGGTCGGTTCGAAGGCGAAACGGGATGCGGCTTGAGGGGCATTCTGAACCAGAAAATTTTCTGAATCAAGGATTTTGGATCCAATATAAAAGAACGATCGATCCTTTAACGCCAGCGCGCTCGCCCATTCCGCAGGCATATCTGATTCAAAGTGTTGCTGCGGCTTGCGGAACCTTTACTTCGCGCGTCCAATGCCCGGGGTTGCCGGGGGCGTTCATCGACAAACCATAGCTTGGCATTACTTAGAATAACGAGATAGAGAAAAATGAAACCCATTTTTGGGGATGGCAACGCGAAGCCTTTTCACCTCGCGACAGACGACACGCGCGGCGATGCATCGCCGTCGTCGGCGCCGGTCCTGCGTGACGCGGCCAAAACGGTTCGCGAAGCCTCGGCCGAACTACTCACCGACGATCAGATCGACCAGCTTGGCGCCACGGCCGGCGAGCGCGTCGCCAGCCTTTCGCAGCGTCTTCTGTCCGAGGCGCGTGCCTCCGACGCCGACCACTTTGGCGAGTTGCTCAACAACCTGATCGTGACCGCCAAGGGCCTCGACCCTGCTTCCATCCAAAAACGCGGCCTGGCCGGGAAACTAGTGTCGATGTTCAGATCGACCCGGGAACAGTTGCTCGCCCAGTTCGATTCAGTGGAGAAGCGCATCGGTACGCTCGTCGTCGAACTGGAGGCCACGGCGAGCCGGCAGAACCGCGATATCGCGGAACTGGATCAGATGTACGCGGACAACTACGAAACGTTCCGCCATTTCGAAGCGGCCAAGGCGCATGGCGAGGCTTCGCTCGAGGCGTACCGCGTGGCGCTTGCGCAAGAGCCTCATGCCGGCGACGCGTTCGCCGCGCAACGCATGATGGACACGCGTCGCCGCGCAAACGCACTGGCGCAAAAAATCGACGACTTGAGCCGCGCCATGCTGATGGCCGAACAACTCGCGCCGCAGATCCGCATGGAGCAGGATCACAAGCGAACGCTCATCTCCAAGTTCGGCACGGCGAAAACCGTGTTGATTCCCGCGTGGACCAACGCGTTCTCGCTCTACATCAAGCAACTGAGTTCGAAGAAGGCGGCCGACCTCGCGAACGCCACGTTCGATGCCGCCGACATGGCGCTACGCGCGCAGGCCGACCAACTGCATGCCAACGCCGGCGCGGTGACGAGACTGGCGGAGCGTCCCGTCATCGCGACCGAAACCTTCGAATACACGCAGCAGAAGTTGTTCGCCGCGCTCGACGAAATGGCAAAGATCATCGACGAAGGCCAACGCAAACGCAAAGCCGACGAACCGCGGCTGCGCAAGCTCGAGCAGGATCTCATCGCCCGGTTCAACGACCGTAACCACTAAAAGAAAAATCTCGCATGTCCATCATCAATCTCAATAAGCCGGCCCTCGCTGCGCGCGCCGACAGCGTTTCGATCATCCTGAGCAAGCGTAGCCTGCCGCGTCCGCCCGTCGTGCGAGTAGCGGCGGCGCTGGACATCTCGGGTTCAGCGAAGGGTCTGTACGAATCCGGGATCATCCAGGAAACGCATGACCGCATGCTTGGCATCGCCATGAAGTTCGATGACAACGGCGAAATCGATACCTGGACCTTCACTGACACCTTCGACCGCCTGCCAACGGCGACGCCCGAAAACTATGGCGCCTATATCACCGAAGAGGTGATGAAGAATGCGTCGGTGCGCAAGTGGGGCGCGACGGAATACGCGCCTGTGATGACGGATATCGTCAATTTCTTCTTCGCGGCGGCAGCGCCCGATGCGAACGACAAGCCTGGCTTTTTCCGCCGGCTTTTCGGCGCGCCGCAGAACGACGTCACCGTCGCCAATGCCGCACCCGCCAACAACATGCCCGTGTGGGTCCTGTTCGTGACGGATGGACAGAACCCTGCTTTCGACCGCGCGCGCGTCTGGAAGCTGCTGCGCGAGACGCAGAAGTTCCCGATCTACTGGTCGCTCATCGGCGTGGGTAATCCCGACGAATTCGCCTTCCTCGAAGAAGTCGCCGAGCAATTGCCGAATGCAGGCTTCCTGCATCTCGAATCGCTCGACATCTCCGATCAGGCGATCTACGAGCAACTCATTACCGAGGAATTCTGTGACTGGGTGCGCGGTAAGTAAGCGATTCATCCCGGCCATTTTTTCTCTCGAGCAATACATGATCAAGCAATTCAAAATCCCGTTCGCGTTGACGTTCATCGCGCTCGTGCTCGCATTCCTGATCGGCGGCGTGAAGGACATGATCCTCGTGGCCGTGCTGTGCGTGCTCGAAGTCTCCCTCTCACTCGATAACGCCGTGGCCAACGCGGCCGTCCTGCGCAACTGGTCGGACAAGTGGCGCGACCGTTTCATGACGTTCGGCCTGCCGGTCGCCGTGATCGGCATGCGGCTGCTGTTTCCGCTGCTGATCGTCGCGGTGGCGGGCGGCATTGGCTTGTGGCAGGCCGCCAGGCTCGCGCTCGAAGCGCCGGATCAGTACGCCGCCATTCTGACTTCGGCGCATCACGAAGTCTCGGCATTCGGCGGTGCGTTTCTCTTGATGGTGTTCTTCGGCTTCATGTTCAACGCCGACAAGGAAGAACATTGGATCGAGGTCATCGAGAAGCCCTTCGCGCGACTGGGCCGCCTCTCTGCGATTGAAGTGGCGCTGACGCTCGGCATCATCGCGCTCGTTTCCACCCAGTTGCCGGACGGCGAGCGCGCATCGTTTCTGCTGGCGGGCGGCGGCGGCGTCATCGCCTTCATCGTCGCGCATGGCGTCGGCGATCTGGTCAGCGGCGACGCGACCGGCGAACGGATCGTGCGCGAAGGCGTCGCGGGTTTCATGTACCTCGAAGTACTCGATTCGTCGTTCAGCTTCGACGGCGTGATCGGCGCATTCGCCCTGACCAACAACATCTTCCTGATTGCGCTCGGACTCGGCGTGGGCGCGGCTTATATCCGTCAGATGACGCTGATACTGCTCAAGAAAGGAACGCTCGCGCAATATCGCTTTCTGGAACACGGCGCGTTCTGGGCGATCGGCGCGCTTGCGGCAATCATGCTGTGCGTCAACGTCGACGTTCCGGAAGTAGTCACGGGGCTAATCGGCGCATGCACGATCGGCGTTGCGGTCGTCAGTTCGATCATCGTGCAACGTCGCGAAGTCACGCGCGACGCGACTTCCGACAACCCTGCTTCCTGATCCGGACGCGCCGCCCGGAATCGCGGCGCGATCCAAAACCTTCAAACGAGAGCAAGTAATCCATGTCAATGATCAATCTGTCCAAAGGCGGCCGGATCAATCTGTCGAAAGAAGCGCCGCACGCAAGCAAGTTCCGCATCGGCCTGGGGTGGGATGCCAATGCCACCGATACCGGCGACAACTTCGACCTCGACGTCTCCGTGTTCCTGTGCAAATACGACGAACAGAGCAATCCGAAGCTCTTGTCGCAGAAGCACTTCATCTTCTACAACACGGAAATTCGCACGCTCGACCGCGAAACCACGTTTTTCCAGCCCGGCGACGAATGGCCACGAAAGGGCATGTCGTCGTCCGAGTGTCTCGGCGTCGTGCATAGCGGCGACAATCAAACCGGTAGCGGCGGTGGCGACGACGAAGTCATCTTCATCGACAGCAAGAAACTCGAGGCTGCGGTGGACGAAATTTCGGTCGTCGTGACGATCGATCGCGCAGCGGAGCGCAAGCAGAACTTCGGACAGGTTCGCAACAGCTACATCGAAATCTCCGAGGAAGATACCGGCAAGGTGCTCGCCCGTTATCCGCTCGAAGAAGATTTCTCGCTGGAAACCGCCGTGCAGGTGGGAAGCTTCTATCGTCGCGACGGACAGTTCATGTTCAAGGCGGTCGGCATGGGCTACAACCGTGGGCTCGCGGATTTCGTCGCCGCTTATGGCGGCCGCGTCGACCGCGCCTGAAACGGAGATCTGTCATGGCGTGGCGTTACCGGCAAGAGTATGCGAATGTCTAGTGAACCCGGACCGCTGAGCTTCCCGGACACACCGGGCATGTTGCAAGTCGACGATTCCCGAGCCGACCGCAGTCCCGATGCGCGCAGCAACGTCGTCCGTGAGCCATCCGTGCGCCCGCTTTTTGTGTCGCGCGAGGAGCGCGCCGCGAGCGCACCGCAAAGCTTGAGCGAGCCGGGAAAGACGCTCTTCGGAGACGCTGGCCATCCGTTGCTAAACCAGTGTTTCGAGTGCGCGCGCCAACAGTTTCCCGGCCTGTATCCTCGACAGCAGGCACGCATCGAACGCGCGATTCGCCGGCTCGTACCGCCACGGCTCGAACACATCGTCGTCATGGCCGAAGCGCCGTTGCATGCATGCGGCGAGGCTGTCGAAACGTTCACCCGCATGATGCGCGACTTCGCCGAACTGGATGGCGCCGGCCTGATGCGCGACCTGCTCGAGCGTGCTGCACATAAACCCGGTCTGATCGACCGCCTGACAGGCCGATACCTGGGCACGGGAACGCCGGAACTGGATTTTCGCGGCCTCCTGACCACGCTCAAGACTTCGTTGCACTCGTTTCCGGCGCGCGTGAAGTCGTCGCGGCAACACATCGCGGAAGCGCACGACGGTCTGGCTATCGGTCTTGCCGCCTTGAGCGCCGTCGCCGATTTGCCGGAGCCCTGGGACACCGCGAGCGCCGCGCGCGCATTGCTCGATCGCCGCGCGATGGTGCGTCAGGCGTTTCAGCAACTCGAACTGTTGTCCCTGCAAGTCGATGCGTTCGAAACCGATATTATCGATCTGCTTGCGCGCGCCGATCAACTGATGAACGTGACCCTCCCCGCCGCGCTGGCTGCGCGGTCGCAGCCCAAGCGCTGAGAAACGAGCGTTTTACATGGAGCCTTCGATGTCCAAGCAACACCGCACCGTCGCCGCATTCGATTTCGACGGCACCATTACCACCGGCGACAGCCTCAAGGCTTTCGTGCTGCACACCGTCGGGCCGATTCGTTTCGCCACATCGGCCATATGGGCGGCGCCGGCGCTGGCAGGCATGGCAATAGGCCGATGCGACCGCGGAACCGCGAAGGCCGAGTATTTGAAGTACGCTCTGAAACACGTCTCGCGCGATGCGCTACAACTCGCTGCCCAAAGCTTCTGTGCCACGCGCCTGCCGGCCATGATCCGGCCGGAGATGATCGAACGCGTGCGGCAACATCAGGCGCTTGGGCACGAGGTGGTGATCGTGAGCGCGTCGCCTTCTCTGTATCCTCGTCTCTGGGCGCAGACCATTGGAATCGGCACGGTGCTGTCGACCGAACTGGAATTGACGGAATCGGGATACGCGGGCCGGTTCATCGGCGCCAATTGCTGGGGGCCGGAGAAAGTCGAGCGTCTGAAGGCATGGTGGGGCGCATATCGCCCAATGACCTTGTATCCCTATGGCGACAGCGCGGGCGACAAGGAGATGGCCGAAGCCGCCGACATTCCATGGATTCGCGGATGCGGCGCCTTGCCGACCTTGCCAGCCCTGAGCGATACTCATTATTAAGACAGCGCGGGAATCGGCAGGCGATCTCCGACCGCTATACTTCGTCCCGCTTTTTCGTTCCGCTTAATCGTTCCGCTTATTCGTTCCGCTTTCCGCACCACCTGTTCGCATCGAAGGACCCCGCATGACCGCCCTGCCCCCGTGCCCCCAATGCCATTCCGAATTCACCTACGAAGACGGCAAGCTCTTCATTTGCCCCGAATGCGCGCATGAATGGTCGGCCGATGAATCTCCCGCCGCCGAAGCCGAAACGAAGGTTTATCGCGATTCGGCGGGCAACATTCTGCAAGACGGCGACACCGTCACCATCATCAAGGATCTCAAGCTGAAGGGCTCGTCCGGCGTACTCAAGATGGGTACGAAGGTCAAGAACATCCGCCTTGTCGATAGCGATCACGATATCGATTGCAAGATCGACGGCTTCGGCGCCATGAGTCTCAAGTCCGAATTCGTCAAGAAGATCTGAGCGCGCACGTCGTGGACGAGGTGCGCCTTACCTCGTCCGCATGCCGCTAGCCGGCACGCGGCGCGCCAACTCCGCCAGGCCGATACAAAACGCGAGCCACGCGCCGCCCGAGGCGAATCCGCCCGCGACATCCGTCAGAAAATGCACGCCGATCACCACGCGGCTCGTGCCGATCAGCAGCACTAGAAGACAGGTCGAAGCGACGATGAGGGCATCGCCGCCGCGCGAGGCGACGCGCATCAACACATAGGCGCACATGCCGTAGCAGACCATCGATCCGAACGAATGGCCGCTCGGAAACGAATAGCTCTCGGGCAACGGCACGAGCGCGCCGATGGGCCGCTCGCGATGCATCGACAGCTTGAGCACGCGATTGAGCAGACCGCCCAGGCTCGTCGTCGCGATCAGAAAGAGCGCCAGTCCGACGTGCCGCTTCCACGCCAGCGCCACGCAGACGAGCGCGCACAACAACGCCAGGAACAGCGGATCGCCAAGATGCGTCAAGCGCGCGAAGCTCTGCGCGGCCAGCGGCGGCACGCCTTTGCGAATGCTATCGAGCAGAAGCTGATCGGCGCTCGAAAACGCCTCGCCGCGCTCGACGCGCGTCGCGATTGCCGCGAACACCATTACGCCGCATGCAAGCGGAACCAGCGCCGCGAACACGACGAGCGTCCTCTGCGTGGGCGGTTCGCGCGTGTCGAGCAAGCGCACGAACGCGCTCCAGGCGAGCGCCGCGCCCAGCGGCGCCGCCACGAGCACGAACGCGATGACCCACAACGCGTGAGCTTCTGCTAAGCCTGCATAGTCCATCGATCGACAACCTCCGTTTGATTCGACTTGGCTAGACGTTTCTACCATGCCTGCCGCCGATGGAAATTAGGACGGACTAAGTCGAGCTTCGGATTCGCCCTACGGGTACTCCCGGAGTTGATTGAATCTCACACCCACGCTGACAAATCGTCGATTCCTCATCGCGCGACGCCCGCCGCAAAATCGCTTCATCCTCAACGTAACGCAAAGGATTGGAGTCCATGCGAAAGAATCTGTATATCGGCGAAGGCTTCGAGGGACCGGGCGTGAATCTCGCCCATATCAACGTGCTGGTCGGTCCGCGCGACGGTCCCGCCGGTCAGGCCTTCGCCACCGCGCTCGCGACGCCATCGGCCGGGCACGCGCCCTTCGTCGTGATCGCACGGCCCGGCGTGCCGACCAAGCCGCTCACGCTCTACGTGAACAAGGCGCCGATCGACGGCGACTTCCACGGCAACGCGACCTGGGGCGCATCGCAGGCCGGCATAGCGAAAGCCGTGGCCGAAGCGCTCGAACAAGGCACGCTGCCGCCCGAGGCGGAGAACGAGTGGGTGGTCGTATCGGCGAACTGGGTGAATCCCAAGACCGACGATCTCGACGCCGTCTTCGAGAACAACTATCGCGCGTGCAGGAACGCAATCGTCGCGGCCATGGAAGGCCTGCCGTATCGACATGCCGTGTTCGAGGCGGCGCGCGATGTCTCGAATCCGTTCTACACGCCGAAGAAGCGCTGAGGAGACGACCATGGAATACGTACGTCTCGGCCAGTCCGGACTCAAGGTTTCGCGCTTGTGTCTCGGCACCATGAACATGGGCACGCCGCAATGGAAGCCCTGGATTTTCGATGAAGCGCAAAGCGAGCCGATCGTGCGCCATGCGCTCGATGCCGGCGTGAACTTCATCGATCTCGCCGATTTTTATTCGACCGGCGTCGGCGAGGAAGTGGTCGGCCGCATCCTGAAGCGGCTCGTGCGGCGCGAGGATATCGTCGTCACCACGAAGGTGGGCTACGACATGGCGAGCACGCCGAACGCGGGCGGCCATTCGCGCAAGCATGTGATGGACGGCATCGACGCGTCGCTCAAGCGTCTCGACATGGACTACGTCGACATTTACATGCTGCATTTTTTCGACGTGAACACGCCCGTCGAAGAAACCCTGGCCGCGCTCGACGATATCGTGCGCGCGGGCAAGGCGCGCTATATCGGCGTCTCGACGATGTACACCTGGCAGTTCGCCAAGATCGTGCAGGCGTGCGAACGCCACGGCTGGCACAAGCCGATCAACATGCAATTGCAGTTGAACGCCGCGTATCGCGAGGAAGAGCGCGAGATGATTCCGTATTGCATCGATCAGGGCGTCGGCGTGTCGGTGTTCAGTCCGCTCGCGCGCGGTCTGCTGACGAACGACGCCGGCTCGAATCGCAATCAGACGGACTTCTTCACCGCGCAAATGTATGGCGATGCCGCTTCGCGCAGCGTCGCGGCATCGGTGGCGCGAGTGGCGGCGCGACGCGGCGTGACATCCGCGCAGATTGCGCAGGCATGGGTGCTGAACCGTCCGGGTGTGTCGAGCATGCTGGTTGGCGCGGATTCGGCCGCGCAGTTCGACAGCGCGCTCGCCGCGCTCGACACGCGTCTCAGCGACGACGAAATGCACGAACTCGACCGCAACTACACACCGTGCGATCTCATCAACGATTACACGGCGGGACGGCGTATCGCCCGCGAAGCGCGTGAGGCGCGCGGCGCATTCGACGAACTCATGGAGCGCGCGGCATGAGCGACCTTTTACGATCCGGCCATTACATCGACGGCGCGTGGCGCGAAAGCGCAAGCACGTATGCCGTGCGCAATCCAGCGACGGGCGAAGTCATCGCGAACGTGGCGCGCGGCGGCAGCGCGGAGACATCGCTTGCAATCGATGCCGCGAGCAACGCGCTGCCCGTGTGGCGCGCGCTCACGGCGAAGGAACGCGCCGCCCGCGTCAAGCGTTGGGGCGAACTCATGCTCGCCAACCGCGAGGCGCTCGCCGCCCTGCTCACGCGCGAGCAAGGCAAACCGCTTGCCGAAGCGCTCGGCGAAGTGGCCTACGCCGCGAGCTTCCTCGAATGGTTCGCGGAAGAAGCGAAGCGCAGCTACGGCGACGTGATCCCGAGCCCGAAGCCGCATTCGCGGATCATCGTCACGCGCGAGCCAGTCGGCGTGGTCGCGGCCATCACGCCGTGGAACTTTCCGCTCGCGATGATCACGCGCAAAGCCGGCCCCGCGATTGCGGTCGGTTGCACGATGGTGCTGAAGCCATCGGAGGAGACGCCGTTATCGGCCTTCGCGCTGGCGGTGCTGGCGGAAGAGGCGGGCATTCCGGCCGGCGTGTTCAACATCGTATCGGGCGATGCGGTGGCTATCGGCGAGACGCTCACGGCGTCGCCGCACGTGCGCAAGCTCTCGTTTACCGGCTCGACGCGCGTCGGCAAACTGCTCGCGAAGCAATCCGCGGATACGCTCAAGAAGCTTTCGCTGGAACTCGGCGGCAACGCGCCCTTCATCGTGTTCGACGACGCCGATATCGACGCCGCCGTGCAAGGCGCGATGGCATCGAAGTTCCGCAACACGGGACAGACGTGCGTGTGCGTGAATCGCTTCTACGTGCAGGACGGCGTCTACGATGCCTTCACGCAAGCCCTGACGCGCGCCGTGCACGCCTTGCGAGCGGGCAACGGTCTCGAAGGCGCGTTCGATCAAGGTCCGCTCATCAACGAGGCGGCGCTCGATAAAGTGAAGGCCCATGTCGCGGATGCCGTGCAAAAAGGCGCCAAGGTGCTGACAGGCGGCAAAGCGCATGCATTGGGCGGCACGTTCTACGAGCCGACCGTGCTCGCCGATGCCATACCTTCGATGCTGATCGCGGAGGAGGAAACCTTCGGCCCGGTCGCGGCGTGTTTCCGCTTCGCGACCGAGGAAGAAGTCGTCGCGCTCGCGAACGACACGCCCTACGGCCTGTCGGCCTACTTCTACACGCGCGATCTGGGCCGCGCGTGGCGTGTCGCTCAGGCGCTGGAAAGCGGCATGGTCGGCATCAACGAGGGAATCATCTCGACGGAAGTCGCGCCGTTCGGCGGCGTGAAGCAGTCGGGGCTCGGCCGTGAAGGTTCGAAGTACGGGCTCGATGAATACGTCGAACTCAAATACATGATGATGGCGGGGCTTGGCCGCTGAGTCATCTTCTGTCGGCGCCGCGCGCACGCCATAACCACAAGCACGCACCAGCAAGCGCGCGGCAATTCATGCAGTGGAGGAGACACCCTTGGATACTCGAATCGTCATTCCCGATGCGCTCGATGCGCATCTCGCCCCGTCGCCTGGCGCCGGCCGCGTCACGCTCGACGACGTTCCGCTCAACCGCTTTCATATCAAGATCGCGGGGCTGACGTTCGGCGCGCATTTCACGGAAGGTTATGCGCTTGGCACCATCGGTTACGCGCTGGCGTCGATGAACCGGCAGGTTCCGCTCGATGCGTTCTGGATGGGCATGCTCGGCTCGTCCGCGCTGATCGGCATCTTCTTCGGCAGCCTCGTATTCGGCTGGCTGTCCGACCGGCTCGGACGGCAGAAGATTTTTCTGCTGAGTTTCATCATCATCACGGCGGCGGCGTTCGCGCAGTTTTATGCGACCACGCCCGCGATGCTCGTTGCGTTGCGCGTGTTGATCGGCTTCGGCATGGGCGGCGACTTCGCGGTCGGTCATGCGATTCTCGCGGAGTTTTCGCCGCGCAAGCATCGCGGCACCCTGCTCGGCTCGTTCAGCGTGATCTGGACCATCGGCTACGTGATTGCGAACGTGCTCGGCATGCATTACGCCAATGCCTCGCCGGACGCCTGGCGCTGGCTGCTCGCCTCGGCCGGCATTCCGGCGTTTCTCGTACTCGTGTTGCGTATCGGCACGCCGGAGTCGCCGCGCTGGCTGCTCGGCTGCGGTCGTGGCGATGAAGCGCGGCGTATCGTGCGCAAGCACTTCGGCCCGAACGTGACGCTCGACGCCGACGCCGGCGAACACTTCGCTCCGCCCGGCGGCTTCGCGCGGCTCTTCAAGCCGGATCTGATCCGCCGCACCATCTTCAATTGCGCGTTCTTCGTGTGCCTCGTGATCCCGTATTTCGCGATCTACACGTTCCTGCCGAGCATCCTCAAGGCGATCGATCTGAACGAAGGCTCGGGCGCGGATCTGCTGCTCAACGGCGTGCTCGTGATAGGCGCGTTGCTCGGCATCTGGCTGACGATCAAGCTATCGCGGCGCGCGTTCCTGATCGGCTCGTTCGCGGTGACGTGCGTGTCGCTGCTGGCGCTCGCGGTGCTGCCATCGTCGGCGTCGCTCTGGATGATCGCGGCGTTCGCGCTTTTCACACTGACCATGTCCGCGTTTTCAAACCTGGTCGGTGTGTTTCCGCCCGAGTGCTTTCCGACCGAGGCGCGCGCGTGCGGCGTCGGACTGGCGATTGCATGCAGCCGCCTTGGCTCGGCTATCGGCACGCTTCTGTTGCCACTGGGCATTGCGGGCGTCGGCGTCAAGGTAACGATGCTCGCGCTCGCCGCGGTGCTGTTCATCGGGATGCTGGTTTCGATTGCATGGGCGCCGGAAACGAAGCATCTGACGTTGAACGAGGCGAGTGGCAACTGAACTGCTTCAAGGCTGCGCTGCGTTCGCGTTTGTCACCCCTTCGCCACGCAGCCACTCCGCGAACGCCTGCACATGATCCTGCGCGGCAGCCGACGGCCCGATGTCCAGCCAGTATCCATAAGGCCCCGTGGATTCCACCGGCGACAGTTGCGCAAGCGTGCCGTCGTGCAACTCGTCCGCGATCATGTTGCGGTCCACCACCGCGAGGCCGGTTCCGGCTAGCGCGGCGCGAATCGCCTGATCGAGTGTCGAGAACTCGATGCCGTTTTCCGCGAAACCGCGCGACAGGCTCGCGGCATCGAGCCAGTTCGGCCAAAGCGTGAGGCGCGCGTCGTTGTGCAGAACGTGCAGCGCGGGCAGGCGTTCCAGCAGCGCCACGACGTCCTGGCCCGCATACTTCGTCGCGCCGACGAGCACATGCCGCTCGATGAACAGCAACGCCGACCGATGATCCGCCCGCGCCTCGTGCCCGAAGCGGATCGTGCATTGAAACTCGCCCGTGGCGTCGGTGCGCACCGAGAGGTCGATGTCGGGCACCGCGTCCATCAGCGAACCGAGACGTGGCGACAGCCAGCGCGATGCGAACGTCGGCGGCGCGCTCACCGTGAGCCGCTTGCGTTCGCTCTTCGGAGAAATCGAGAGCTTGCGGGTCGTGCGTTCAATGGAATCGAACGCCTCGGAGACGCACGCGAGCAACTCCGTCCCTTGCGCGGTCAGGCGTATGCCTTTGTGATCGCGGTCGAAAAGCCGCGCGCCGAGCGCGTCTTCGAACAGACGAATCTGGCGGCTGACCGCGCCTGGCGTCACGCACAACGCGGCGGCGGATTTGTTGAAGCTCATGTGGCGCGCGCTTTCTTTGAAGAAGCGTAGCGCGGTGAGTGAGGGCAGGCGGCGCATGGTGTCTCGCTAGGTTGGTTTTTTTTCTATGGTAACGAGTCGACAGGCGGTTGCGTCCGGCCTTCGCGGCTCAAACCTCAAGGTCGCCGCAGCCTGAGCGCTACAAAAATCTGCATGAGCCTGTTTTGTAGCCTTCAGGCCGCGAATCGTGCGCAACGCCGACCGCCACTCGAAGAACATCGCGCTGTTCTAGTTCACACTCGGCGATGCGGCAATCACGCACGCCTACGACATCTGACGATGCAGGCTTACAACCCGCCGGGGTTATCCGTGGACGGACGCAAGAGCTCGGCGCCCGGCGACTCGTGACTCATCTTGCCGCCCGCATCCGCGCAAAGCATCGCTGCTGCTCGTCGACCTGTCCGCGCAGCCACTCGCGAAACATCGCGACATGCGGCGCATCGTCCTGTCCCGCGCGCGTCACGAGCCAGTACGACTGATGCCCGTCCACTTCTACATCCAGTAGCGGCACGAGCGCGCCGCGCGCAAGCTCCGGCGCGATCATGTGACGATCCGCGATAGTGACGCCAATGCCATCCACCGCCGCATGGATCGAATGATCGAGCAGGTCGAATTCGTAGCCGTCGTGGGTATCGACATCGTCGATGCCCGCCGCGTTCAGCCAGTGTTGCCAGGTGAGATAGCGCTGATCGTTGCTTGCGAGCACATGCAGCAAGGTGAACGCGTTCAGGTCCACCGAGGTCGTCGCGCGCTCGCCCAGCAATTCGGGCGAGCACACGGCAATATGCCGCTCGTTCATCAGCAATTGATTGTCGAGCCCGGCCCATTCGCCGTTGCCGAAGCGAATGGCGCAATCGAGCGCGCCGGATTCGACGAGCTCGTCGGTGCGGCGCGTGGTCAGGGTGACTTCGACTTCAGGCGCGGCAGCACGAAGGGATGGCAGGCGCGGCATGAGCCAGCGGCTCGCGAAGGTCGGCGGCACGTTGATGCGCAAGCGCTTGAGATGCGTCTTCTCCTGAATGCTGCGCACCGTCAGCTCGATGCGATCGAACGACATCTTGAGCGCCTGCAGCAGCAGGCGCCCCGTGGCCGACAACTCCAGATGATGATGACGGCGCAGCAGCAAGGCTTCGCCGAGTTGCGTTTCGAGTTGGCGAACCTGACGGCTCACCGCGCTTTGCGTGACATGCAGCACTTCCGCCGCACGCGTGAAACTACCGGTGTGGCCAGCCACTTCGAAAGCCCTGAGCGCGTTCAGGGCGGGCATCTTCCGCTTCAAAACTGTCTCCTGTCTCGTCTGACGTGCGCGCATTTAACACGCGCTTCACGCCAGTCGTGCCGCTCTTTGGCAGCATTTTACGAATCGAGTCAAATTATGCCGGTTATCCGACCGGCGGCGGCGGGCAACCTAGACCCGCTTCGTTCATGCGGCGACGGGAAGTTCGAGCGGCTTCAACGCCTCGACCACCCCACGACGCGAATCTTCGAGAATCATGTCCGCGCCCTTCTCGGCGACCATCATCGTCGGCGCGTTGAGGTTGCCGGAGGTGATGTTCGGGAACACCGATGCATCGACGATGCGCAAACCATCGATGCCATGCACGCGCAGACGCTCGTCGACCACGGAGGTGCGCGCGTCCGGACCCATCGCGCAGGAACCGCACAGGTGATAGATCGAGCCGGACTGGTCGCGGAAATACGCGAGCATGTCTTCGTCGCTCTTCACGCCCGGTCCCGGCGAGATTTCCTCGGCCGTGACCTGGCGCAGCGCCTTCGTGCCCATGATGCGGCGAATGAGCTTGCTGCCCTGAATGACTTCGCGGATATCCTTCGCCGTCGTCAGCGCGTTGATGCGGATCTTCGCCGCATCCTCGACCTTCGCCGACGCAATTTCCACCGAACCGCGGCTCGTCGGACGGCACGGATTGAAGCACAGCAAAAAGCCCGAGTACGGTTCCGGTTCGAGTTGCGCCTTGCTGCTCTTCGGAATGCGGTACGACAGCGGGTTGAAGTAGAGCTGCAGGTTTGGCTCCAGCTCGTCGTCGGCGCCCTTGAAGAAGCCGCCCGCCTGGTTCACGCTCATGGCGAGCGGTCCCTTGCGCGTCATCAGATATTGCAGCGCCACCTTCGCCTTGCCGATGAGCGAACCCAACTGGTCGTTCAGCGTCTTTACCGTCGCGCGATAGTAGAAGCTCACGCACAGATGGTCCTGCAGATTCTTGCCGACCGCCGGCAGCTCATGCACGAGCGTCACGCCATGCTTTGCGAGTAACTCCGCTTCGCCGATACCGGAGAGTTGCATGAGCTTCGGTGTATCGACGGCACCCGCCGAGAGAATTACTTCGCGCTTCGCCCGGAACTGCAAGTCCTGGCCATTACGCGAGGCGAGCACGCCCATGGCGCGCGCGCCGTCGAACAACACGCGGCGCACCGTCACGTTGCGCTCGATCTTCAGATTGCCGCGCTCCATCACCGGATGCAGATACTCGAAGCTGCTCGACGAACGCTGACCGTCGCGCGTGTTGACATCGTAGATGCCCGCGCCTTCGTACTTCGGGCCGTTGAAGTCGTCGGTGCGCGGAAAGCCCGCTTCTTCCGCGGCTTGCAGAAAGTCCTGGCAGATCGGATGCGCGTCGTCCTTCATCGGCGAAACGCGGATCTTGCCGTTCGCGCCGTGATACTCCGTGTTGCCAAGCGGATGCGATTCCACGCGACGGAAATACGGCAGCACGTCCTTGAAGCTCCAGCCGCGATTGCCCGCTTTCGCCCAGTCGTCGAAATCGTGCGGCTGGCCGCGCACGTAGATCATCGCGTTGATGGAGCCGGAGCCGCCCTGCACCTTGCCGCGCGGGCAATACAACTTACGGTCGTTCAGCTGCGCTTCCGGCTCGCTGTAGTACATCCAGTTGTATTCGGGGTTGTAGTAGGTCTTGGTGAAGCCGACCGGGACCTTGAACCAGAACGACGCGTCCTCGCCGCCCGCTTCGAGCAGCAGGACCGAATACTGTCCCGACTCCGTCAGACGGTTGGCGAGAATGCAGCCCGCCGAACCCGCGCCCACGATGATGTAATCGAATTCCATGCTTGAGTATTCCGGTGAGTGTCAGCCTTTGGCAGGCGCGAGGTCTTTCACGTCGAAAGGCCGGGGTGTCATCTGCAGATGCAGACGGTCGCCGGTATAAGGCGTATGCGCGCGCACCACGTCCATGTTCAGTTCCACGCCAAGACCCGGCTCGTTCGACGGAATGATGTAGCCGTCTTCCCAGCGAATCGGCGTCTTCAGCACTTCGGCGTGAAAACCGTCCCACGTGCCGATGCTTTCCTGAATCAGGAAGTTCGGCGAGCACGCCGCGATCTGCACGCTGGCCGCCGCGCCGACAGGCCCGTTGTACAGATGCGGCGCGATTTGCGCGTAATGCACTTCGGCGAGACTCGCGATCTTCTTCGCTTCGAGTAGCCCGCCCACGCGTCCGACGTTGAATTGCAGAATCGATGCGGCGCGCGCTTCGAGCAGCTTGAAGAACTCGTACTTCGTCGTCAGACGCTCGCCCGCCGCAATCGGAATGCTCGTCTTCGCGGCGACTTGCGCCATCGCGTCTTCCTGTCCCGGCGGAACGGGCTCCTCGAACCACAGCGGATCGAACTTTTCGAGGCGTTGCGCGAGGCGGATCGCCGACGATGGCACCATCTGTCCGTGCGTGCCGAACAGCAGATCGGCCTTGCTGCCAACCGCTTCACGCACCTTGCGGCAGAAGGTTTCGCAGCGGTCCATGACTTCGAGCGAAATCTGGTGGCCGGAATACGCCGTATAGGGGCCTGCCGGATCGAACTTCACCGCCGTGAAACCGAGTTCGACGTTGTGCGCGGCACATTCCGCCGCGAGGTCCGGGTCGTCGTAGTCGTATTCGCCACGACTGTTCTTCGGATAAAGATACGTGTAGGAACGCAGACGCTCGTGCACGCGGCCGCCGAGCAGTTCGTACACGGGCTTGCCCGCCGCCTTGCCGATGATGTCCCAGCACGCCATTTCGAGGCCGCTTACGACGCCCATCATGGTGAGGTCGGGGCGTTGCGTAAAGCCGCTCGAAAAGGCTTCGCGATAGAAGCGCTCGACATGATGCGGATCGTGGCCGAGCAGATAGCGTTCGAATACATCTTCGATGATCGGCGTCATCGCCTTCGGATGAAACGTGGCCGAGTAAATCTCGCCGACGCCCTCGATGCCGCAATCCGTGCGCAGTTTCACGAAGATCCAGTACATGCCACCGACATGCGGCGGCGGCACGGCGACGATATGAGTTTCCAGTGCGGCGATTTTCATTGCTGCGATTCCTTGCGTTCCATGCGTTTGAGCCGATGCTTGAAGACGAGCGCGGCGACACCGCCGAGCGCGGCCATCACGGCGACATAGCCGAAGTACATTTGATAGCCGAGCACGCCGGGATAGTTCTGCGTCAGATGCCCGTTGACGAGCGGCAGGAATGCGTCCGGCGAGTAGCCAATCACCGAGATGAGGCCGATGGCGAGACCGCTCGTCTCGGCCGGCACCTTGCAGTCGTCGAGCAGGGACCAGTAGAGACCGCGAATGGCATAGGTCATCACGCCGATGAACAGCACGACCACGGCGATCAGCACGTGACTCGAAATGCCCGGCGCGACGATCAGCACGACGAGCGAGAGCGCGGCTGCGAAGAGCGCGAACACGAGCACGGAAGACTTCGAGAAGCGGTCGCCGAGAAAGCCGCCGCCGATGCCGCCGATAGGACGCATCCACAGCTTGAGCGTGGTGATGAAACCCGCCGCGACCACGGAAAGGCCGATCTCCTTCTCATGCAGATACGCCGAGAAGCTGTACGTCGCCCAGAACACCTGATAGCCGCAGAACACGATGGCCGCGAGCAGCCACAACTGCGGATTCTTCAGCAGCACGGCGAGGTCGCGCAGCACGTTGCTCTTGCGCTTCGCCACGGCGGTGGCGCCCGCGTCGGGATCGCGAACCAGCCCGAGCACCACGCCAAGCAGGATGCACAGGAACGCGTACATATAGACCACGAGCTTGAAACCCGCTGCGGTGGAGTCGCCGCGCGTGTGCGTCACGTAGGCGAAAACCGAAATCGCGATGGTTGCGAGCAGCGCTTCGATCAAGCCGCGACCGCCATCGAGAAAGCCGAAGAAGCGGCCTTGCTCGTCGGCGGCGGCGATCATCTGCACGCGCTTGATGATGGCGGCCCAGAACGTGAGGCCGGTCGTCAAACCCCAGCAGCCGAAGATCACGATCAGCGAGGCGAACGAAGGCGCCGTCGAATACCACAGCCCGAGCGCGCCGGTCGCGATCAACGAAAAACAGATGAGCACGCGCGGCGCAACGCGGTCCGCAAGCCAGCCGCTTGGCAAATAGCAGATCAGGAAGATCGTGCCGAGCGCGGAGTAGAGATAGCCGAGTTGCTCTTCGGTGATGCGGAAGACTTCGAGCATCGTCGGCTGATAAACCTGCCGCAGATACAGAATCGGATAGATCGCGCCGGCGGCGACCACGAGCAGCGCGAGTTGCAGATAGCGGTCGGCGCGCGCGCTTTTGAGCGGCAGCGCAGCCGCGCCCTGGCTGGTTTGAGCGGGATTCGATGACACGGGAGGCTCCTCGATGAACCGCGGGCGCAAAGCCCGCAGCCTTCGTATGTTTTTGTGTGAGTTGGAAAAGGAAAACGGCGGCGTCCTCGCGAGAAGACACGGCCTGGGTCAGTACTTCATGACGACGAGACGCGTCTGCGTGAATTCCAGCATGCCGTGCTTGCCGTCGTCACCGCCGATGCCGGAGCGTTTCCAGCCCGCGTGGAAGCCTTGATACGGATCGGCCGGCGTGCGGTTGATATAAAGCTCGCCCGCTTCGATGGAGTTGGCGACCTTCATCGCCGTGCGATAGTTTTCGGTGTAAAGCACGGACGAAAGACCGAATTGATGATCGTTCGCCATCGCGATGGCTTCATCGAGCGTGCCGTAGCGCACGACGGCGAGCACCGGCCCGAAGGTTTCTTCCTGCACGATCTCCATGTCCTGACGGCAGTTGGACAAAAGCGTCGGCGGATAGAAAAAGCCCTTGCGCTTCGGCACTTCGCCGCCGGTTTCGAGCACAGCGCCTGCCTCGACCGCGCGCATCACCATGGCGTGAATGCCTTTGCGCGATGCCTCGTTGACGAGCGGCCCCATGAAGCTCGCGTCTTCGAACCGGTCGCCGATCTGCTTGGCCAGCATCTGCTCCTTGAGCAGGCGAACGAATTCATCATGGATGCTCGCGTGCGCATAAACGCGCTCGATGGCCGTGCAAAGCTGACCGCCATGCGTGAGCTTCGAGGCGACGAGTTCGCGCGCGGCCTTCTGCAAGTCGGCATCCGGCTCGATGATCGCGGGCGTCTTGCCGCCCAGTTCCAGCGAAGGCTTCGCAATATTCGCCTTGCAGTAATCGAGCACCTTGCGGCCCGCGGAAACGCTGCCCGTTAGCGTGATCATGCCGACTGCCGGATGCGTGCAGACGGCTTCGGCGGTGGCGTGATCCATCGCCAGGATATTGACGACGCCCGGCGGCAATGCAGCGCGTTCGACGGCGCGCGCCAATTCGAACGCGGACAGCGGCGTGTTGTTGCTCGGGCGCACGACCACCGTATTGCCCGCGATCAACGCCGGCGCAACCTTGCGCAGCAGCGTGTAGATGGGGAAATTGAAGGGAATCAGGCAGGCGACGACGCCTATCGGCTCGCGATGCAGCACGAGGTTTTCGTCGGGCGTATCGCTCGGAATGACTTCGCCTTCGATGCGCCGCGCCCATTCGCTGTGATAGCGCGTGATCTGCGCGGCGTAGATGGCTTCGTTGGTGGCGTCCGTCAGGCTCTTGCCCGACTCGGAGGCGAGCGCCGCGCCGATACCGGCGGAGGCTTCGACGATGGCGTCCGCGAGACGCTGCATGTGCACCGCGCGCTCGGCGGCGGGCATCACGCGCCAGCGCTTTTGCGCGGTGGCGGCAAATTCAACGGCTTGCAACGCCTCTTCGCGCGTTGCGTTGTGCACGTGGCCGAGCACTTCTTCGGTAGCCGGATTGACGACGGCGGTGCGTTGATCGCTTGCGGGCGCGATGAAACATCCGTTCACGAAATTGCGTTCTGACTTCATGTTTCTCGATGATTCCTGGTTCGATGACGGGCGACGGCGGCCGCAGCGGAAAAACCAGCGCCGCTGATGTCGCGGCTGCCTCTTACGACTTTCGGCCCATTTTTCCGCGCTTCGCGCTGCAGCGACAAGCGAAGAATTTGCTGGCAGAACATTCAAAAAACTCACGTTCGATGTTCGGCGAAATCCCTTTGCAAGCGCGCGTCGATCACGCACAATCCGTCGCTCATCGTTAGCCATCCTTGTCGTTTTCGCGTGAGCGACACGGACGTCATCGGATAAAACAAGAAAACTTGAGACTTTCATGAGAATTAAAGCCATTCTGTTCGCAGCGGTCTGCTGCCTGTCTTCCTCCGTCTTTGCAGCGAGCGGCGTCACGCTATACGGCGTGCTCGACGAAGGCCTCGACTACACGAGCAACGTCGGCGGAAATCACGCCTACGAATTGACGAGCGGTTATGCGTCGGGCAGCCGCTGGGGCTTGCGCGGGGTCGAAGATCTCGGCGGCGCGACTCAGGCCGTGTATCAACTGGAAAGCGGTTTGAACCTGAGCAACGGCGCGGCGGGTCAGGGTGGCCGCATGTTCGGCCGTCAGGCTTTCGTGGGCGTGCAGAACGAACGCTTCGGTTCGGTGACGCTTGGGCGTCAGTACGATTCCGTCGTCGATTACCTTGCGCCGACCACCGCCAACGGCAACTTCGCGGGCTACCTGTTCGCGCATCCGTTCGACAACGACAACACGGACAACTCGTTTCGCGTGAACAACGCGGTGAAGTATGCGAGTCCGTCTTTCGGCGGCTTCAAGTTCGGCGGCTTGTATGGCTTCAGCAACAGCACGGGTTTCGCGGACAACCGCTTGTATAGCGTCGGCGCTTCGTATGCGAATGGCGGCTTGCTGGCCGGCGCGGCATATATGCGCGCGGACGGCGTCGGCGCGGGTGGCATCGGCGCCATCGCGGCCAACGATGCGAGCTTCGTCGCGAGACGCATGCAGGTCTACGGCGCGGGCGTGAACTACTCGTTCGGCCCCGCAACGGCAGGCTTCGCCTATACGAATTCGAGTTATCGCGATCCGTCGACCAATGGCTATATAGGCGGCACGCTCGTGGCAGCAGGCAACACGCTCAACGCCGTCAAGTATCAGAACTTCGAAGTGAACGGCAAGTACCAGTTCACGCCGGCGTTCTTCATCGGCGCGCAGTATGTGTATTCCATCGAGACGTACGACGCGGCTTCAGGCACGGTCAAGCCGAAGATTCACTCGTTCGGCTTGATGGCGGATTACTTCCTGTCCAAGCGCACGGACGTCTATGTGCAAGGCGCATATCAGAAAATCCACGGGCCTTCGACGGATTCGGTGCTGGACAACGCGTATATTCCGGGCGCGCAGCAAGTGTCGTCGAATTCGAATCAGTTCGTCGCGCGAGTGGCTTTGCGGCACGCGTTCTGATCTAGCTGACATTGAGTTCGTGGTGCGGAAGGCCGGACGCTCGTTCGGCCTTTTGCTTGGGCGTGACGCTTAACTCCCGATCACCACCGAAATCTCCCCCAACGGCGCCTTCGAGCCATTCGGCACGACAGCCCTGAGCGGAAACCCGAGCGTTCCCCTGAACGTGACGAAGCGGCTCATCTGAAAACGCACACCGCCGCCGATGCTCGCAAGCGATGCATTGTTGACCTCGCCCGCTTCGGGGATGCGGTTCCACACGTGCCCTGCATCGAAAAACACAAACGGCTGCATCGCCGCGAAGCCGAACGTGATGGCCGGCGAGCGCAACTCCGTCTGCACGTTCCAGCCGCGATCGCCTTGCGCCGCGTACGGGTCGTAGCCGCGCACGGTCGAGTCGCCGCCAATCCCGAGTTCCTCGCTCGGCAAAAGCGTGTTGTTGGTCCACTGCACGAGCCCGCGCGCGGATACCGAAAAGCCCGTCGCACCCAGCGGCGTATCGCGTTGCGCGGACAGTTGAAGATACTGATAGCGCGGCTTCGCGCCGAGACGCGCGGTATCGAAGGCGTCGCTGTTGTTGCTGCCGTCGAGATAGCCGGGGCTCGCGTAGAGCGATGCATTCAGATGCGTGTCGCCGGATGCGTCGCTCTTCGTCAGATCGTAGGCAAGCACGAACTGATGGACGTGCGTATTGGCATTGAACACCTGAAAGCCGCCGAATTCGAGGTCGTTGTTCGAGCGCTTGAAGTCGTAGCCGAGTTGCAGTTGCTGCTGCCACGCACCCGCCTTGTCGAGCGGCGGAAGGCGCCAGTCGTAGCGAAAACTGAGCTGCGCGCTCGTGCCCGTCTGTCCGTAACTGTCCGGCAAGCGTGGCGTACTTTGCGCATACACCCCGAACAGTTCGATACGGTCGAGCCACGGCAGCGGCGCAATCAGGTTGAACGAATGCGCGACGAAGCGCGCCCGGTTGGGCCGCCCTTCGATATCCGGATTACCCGAAATGAGGTCGTTGCTCGCCGTCGCCTGATAGCCGATGCGCGCATCCGTGCCGAACAGATTGCCATAGTCGAAACCCGCAAGCAGGCGGTCGCGGCCCAGGTCCGGCACGCCGTCGTTGTTGTAGCCGCCGTAGACGCGCAACGGCAGCCGGTCTTCGGTCTGCAGGACGACATCGGTGGTATTCGCGGCGGCGCCCGGCGCATAGATCACGTCGACACGGCGATACGGGTTCGAATTCAGGAGCGCGAGGCCCGCGGCGACATCGGCTTCGCGGATCGGCTCGCCAGCGGGCAGCGGCATCTCGCGGGCGAGGAGCGCATCGGAGAAATAGCGATTGCCTTGAGGGAGCACGCGCCCCGCGCGAAACTCGGCAATCGCAATGCGCACCACGCCGTCGCTCACGTCCTGCTCGGGCACGTAGACATCGACGAGCGGCAGGCCCGCCTCGCGATAACGCTGCACGACGGCGCGGCGAATTTCGGCCAGACGCGCGAAGGTGAGCGGATGGGCGAGATCGGCCGCGAAGGTATCGAGGAAAGCGGAATCGAGCAGCGGCGCGCCACTGGCCGTGATCGCAGCGCTCTGCGTGCCTTGCGTGCCTTGCGTGCTGGCGGAACCGGCCGCGCCGTCCGAGCGCACGAAAGCGATGCCGCGTAAATCCGCGATCGCTACGGCCTGCGACGCATCGCCGGATTCGGCGGGCGGCTGCGGTGCACGCGGACGCTCGGCGGCGGGCGGGGCAATCGGCGCGACGTCTTTATATGATTGCGCGTGCGCTGCATCGGTATAAGCGGCGGCATAAACAGCGGCATGAGCGGCGGCAATGCAGCACGCGAGCCGCGTGAACCGCACGCTCCCCTTCGATGCCCGCGTCATGCGCTACCGGCGCGCCGACGCGCGGGCCAACCACGGCGAAGATCGAAAGTCTGTCGCAAAGGCGCTCCTCGTCTCAATGTCCGCATCGTCACGCGGCGGCCTGACATCGTACTCGCTAATGGCATGACCGTGAGCGCGCGAGGCGAAGCTCGAAAGCGCCACGATGTCGGTGTCGATCACGAATTGGTCGCACACGTGCTCAGGCGCCGTTCCGGTTTCAGGTAGCATCGGGTGCGAACGCGCCTCGACCAAGGGCCGTTCCGAACGCAAACGAGTGTCATGACAAAAATAGCAGACGAAACGCCGCAGTTTTCCGATCAGACACAGAGCGAGACAACGCCGGAGTCCTCATCCATCGCACGGACCGGACCGCTCACCGAAGCCAAGCTCTTCGGCCGTCAGACACCGCCTTCGGGCGGCGACCCGCTTCCGCCGCCACCGCCCGGCGGCGCGGGCAGCAGTTATCGCGCGCTCGCGGGCCTGTTGTGCGGCTATGCGCTGCTCGTCGCGGGAAACGGCCTCTTCCAGACGCTGATACCGCTGCGCATCCTGCAGGCGGGTTATCCGACGCTCGTGATCGGCCTCATTCAGTCGTGCTATTACCTGGGCTTCATTCTCGGCGCGGTGGTGAACCGGCGGCTCATCGACCGGATTGGGCCGCATCGGACATTCGTGGCTTTTTCAGCGGCCGCGTCGATTCTCGCGCTGGCGTTCGGCGCGAGCGAGTCGCCGTGGCTCCTCGCGCTCGTGCGTATTCTCACGGGCGTCGCGTTCATGGGGCTTTATACGTCCATCGAGAGCTGGCTCAACGGCACGGTGGAGAACGAGCGGCGCGGCCAAGTCTTCGGCTCGTATGCGGCCATCAACTATCTCGCGGTCGGCACCGGGCAGTTCTTGCTCAATGTCGGCGCGGGCACGGGTGCGCAGCAATTCTCCATCGCCGCCGCGCTGTTCGCCGCCGCCGTGCTGCCCGTGACCTTGCTGGAAGGCTGGCCCGTCAAGGTCGCCGATGAAAACCTCGACCGCGTGCCCGCCCGAACCTGGCGCGAGAGCCTGCGCGAGATGATGGCCGCGACGCCGCTCGCGGTTCCGGGCTGCATTCTCGCGGGCTTTCTCTACAGCGCGTTCTATTCGATGACGCCGGTCTATCTTCAACGCTCCGGCTTTTCGACGAGCGAACTCGCGACCTTCATGGGCGTGGCGCTGATCGGCGCACTCCTGCCGCAATGGCCGATGGGCCGTCTCTCCGACAAAGTGGACAGACGGCGTCTCGTGTTTTACACGGCATCGATTTCGGCGACCTTGAGCTTCGTGCTGCTGTGCTTCGATTTTCGCGCGGTGGTGTGGTGCGGCACGCTGGCGTATGTCGCGGTGACGTTCACGCAATACGGGCTCATCGTTTCGCACGTGCATGATAGAACGGAGGCGCATTTGCGCGTCGCCATCTCGGCGACCTTGCTCGTGCTGTTCTCGCTCGGCGGCATGACCGGTCCGGCGCTGGCTTCGCTATTGATGACCGTCTTCGGTCCGCGCGGACTCTTTCTCTTCAACGGGCTGTCGTGCGTGTTGCTCGCGCTTTGCGCACGCCGGGCGCTTCATGCCGGTTCCGGCAGCGTCGCCGCGAGAACGGCCGGCTGACCCAAGCACTCAATGAGCGCGCCGGATCGCCGCCGAAAAGTCTTCGTCGATCAGCGCGCCTTCCGGCCGCACAATGAGACTGCGCCGCTTGAGTTCATCGAACGTCGAGGTGTTGTCGAGCAGGCCCATGCGATAGGTGTAGTCGTCGGCGTGGCCGCTTAGCAGCACCTTCCAGCTATAACGAAGATGCGGCGCGACCGTTCGCGCGTGATGCAGGATATTGCTCGTGCAGTTGTTGAAGAGCGTGTGATAGAACTCGGGGCGTTCGTTCAGGTCGTTCACGCGCCGCATGTAGTCTTTGAACAGCGCGCGCACGGTGGCGGCCGTGACCTGCGCGCGATACAGCGACACGCGTTCGCGCCGTATATCGGTACGCACGCCGATCAGATCGCGCTCGTCGGCCACGACATAGATCAGATCGTAATGCTTGAAGAAGCCGCGCCACGTCGAATAATGCTGCCCTTGCCGACGGCGCGTTTCGATGGAGATGGAGAGATAACGGCCATCGTCGAAACCGAAGCTTACGAACACATGTGCAATGGATTCATGCGTCCAGCGCGACACCACGAGATCGACCGTCTGTAGTCGCGAGATCTCATAGATGGCGTCGAAATAGGCGGGCGTGGCTTCGTCCCGCGTTCGGTAGACAAAGTTGCGGACATTGCGAATACGCACTTGGTCGCCGCACCACATGGCGGACGCGGTCCGTGCATATTCCTCCACCCAAGGCGCGCTCTTTTCCGTGCCGGATTTCACGGTCGGACTCCATGAAAGGCTCGTGAACAACTGCCACTGTACCGCGAGACTTCGTGCGACTCGAAGCGCGGAACGATTCATGCGAAAGCGCCGGTATGCCCGAATATCCGCATGAACGCGCCGGTCTGAAAACAAGGATTGCGATGCCCGCTTACAATTGCTTCATCAGCCAGGATGCGCCGCCCGGAGTAGAAATGACCGGCCGTGCCGCATCGACATGCAGACAAAAATCCGGCTCGAAGACCGGCGTGCGAACCGTAAATCGTCTTCGACCGTCGTGTCAGGGCCGCACGAAGCCCGCGACCCGATCGTCGTCTTAATGCGTCTGCTGCCTGAAAGCTTGCGGCCATTGGACAAACCGGCGCGCCTTTGCGCCGCCGAAACGCCTTATCGAGACAATGACGGACAACTCCTCCACCGCACACAGCAGTGAATTTAATGCGCCCGATGCATCGGCGTATGCCGAATGCGCGCGCGAGCCCATTCACGTTCCTGGCGGCATCCAGCCGCACGGTCTTCTCTTGAGCATCGACGCACAAGGCACGATCTTGCAAGTGAGTGGCAATGTCGCGCAACTCACGTCGATCGCGCCCGAGCGTTGCCTCGGCGAGCCGCTGTCGTTCGTCATCGGCGATGAAGCCAGCCGCCGCGCCGTCGCCGAATTGGGAAGGCTTACGCGCGATGGCGCGACGATCCACACGGGCAATGTCGTCATCGATCATTGGAGCCAAAGCGGCCCGTTCGCGCTCGTCGTGCATCGGCATGAAGGCTTGCTCTTCGTTGAACTGGAACCCGCGCAACATACCGCCGAAGTGTTTTCGAGCATGTATCCGCTCGTGCGCTCCTTCGTCACCGAAGTGCAGTCCATGCGCACGGTCGAGCAGCTTTGCCAGTTCGCGGCGACGGAGATTGCGCGCATTACCGGTTTCGGGCGCACGCTCGTTTATCAATTCGACGAAGCCGGCAACGGCCACGTGCTCGCCGAAGCCATCGAGCCGGGCTATCAGTCATACCTGAACCAGTATTTCCCCGCGTCCGATATTCCCGCCCAGGCGCGCGAACTCTACAAGCGCAATCGCATCCGCCTGATTTCGAACGCCGATTACGAAGCCGCGCCGCTCGTGCCCGCGTTGCATCCGCAGACTGGCCGGCCGACCGATCTCACTTACGCGTCCTTGCGCAGCGTCTCGCCCGTGCATCTGCAATATATGCGCAACATGGGCACGCTTGCCTCGATGTCGATGTCCATCGTCGTCGACGACACGCTCTGGGGATTGATCTCCTGTCATCACGCGACGCCGCGCCTGCCGCCCTTCGAAGTACGCACGGCTTGCGAGCATGTCGCGCAGATCGTCTCGCTGCAGATCGAGGCGCGTGAAACACAAAACGAAGCCCATTACCGGCTCGAACTGCGCCGCATGCTTTCGAAGCTGCTTTCGTCGATGGCCAATACGGACAGCTTCGTCGAAGCCCTGGTCAACGACTCTAACGACCTGCTCGGCTTGACGCGCGCATCGGGCGCGGCGGTGATCTTCGAGGGGCGCACGTCGCTCATCGGCGTGACGCCGAGCGAGCACGACGTGACAGCGCTCGTCGACTGGCTCGATCAGCAAAGCGAGGACGTGGTGCTGTCGGATCGCGCATCGGCGGATTGTCCCGTGCTGCCAGATTCGCCGAATGTCGCGGGTTTTCTCGCAGTATCGATCTCGAAGATCTATCGTAATTACGTGATCTGGTTTCGCCGCGAGGTCGTGCAGACCATCGAATGGGCAGGCGATCCGCGCGCGAAGCTAACGGGGCTTTCTTCTTCGCTCTCGCCGCGCGTGAGCTTCGAAACGTGGACCGACGAGGTGCGCAATCGCTCCTTGCCGTGGCGCACCGCCGAGCGCGAGATTGCGCTGGAGTTCCGCGCGGCCGTGCTCGGCATCGTGCTGCGGCGTGCGGAAGAGATCGCGCAACTGGCGACCGAACTCGGCCGCGCAAATCACGAACTGGAAGGCTTTTCGTACACGGTGTCGCACGATCTGCGAGCGCCGTTGCGGCATATCGTGGGCTTTGCGGATCTGCTCAAGCAAATGGACGGCCAGAAACTGTCGGAGCGTGGGCGCGGCTATCTGGAGCGTATCGTGACATCGGCACGCTTCGGCGGGCGTCTCGTCGACGACCTGCTTTCCTTCGCGCAACTCGGCCGCGCGGCGTTGCGGCCGCATAAGGTCGATATGCATGCGCTCGTGCATACGGTCATCCAGACCGACATCGACGAGGAAACGTCAGCGCGTGTGCACTGGAAGGTGGATGCGCTGCCGCCCACCGAAGCGGATCACGTCTTTTTGCATGTGGCGTTGAACAACATCATCGCCAATGCGGTCAAGTTCAGCGGCGCGCGCGAGCAACCGGTCATCGAAATCGGCTCGCGGGAAGGCACGGGCGAACTCGCGGGCTACACGGTGTACTTCGTGCGCGACAACGGCGTGGGCTTCGACATGCGCTACGTGGACAAGCTCTTCGGCGTGTTCCAGCGGCTACACGTCGATGAAAAATTCGATGGCACGGGAATCGGACTTGCGAACGTGCGGCGGATCATCGAGCGTCATGGGGGCAAGGTCTGGGGCGAAGGCCAGCCGGATCACGGCGCGACGTTCTTCATTGCGTTGCCTAAGCAGTATCGGCCGGAAAGCGGCGTGCGGCGCGATACGGCGGCTTCGGCGCTGGCGCGGCTGGCAGCGGGAACGGGCGGCGCGGCGCAGGATTTCGAACAGCTCGTCAAGCGCTCGGAAGAGAAGAAATAAGCGCTTCGTTATTTGAGCAAAAAGGGGCTGCAATCATGAGATCGCAGCCCCTTTTTATCGCGTGATGCTAGGGCAACAACGAAGCACGCACGCTTAGAAGCGGTGACGCAAGCCGACCGCCGCCGCCACCTGATTCTGCGTCGTCGAAGGCGACAACGTGTTGATCATCGCGACATTGGCGCCTGCATTGCCAAGCTCGCCCGAAGCATGCTGATACACTCCTTCGACGTACACATCCGTGCGACGCGAGAGCGAGTAATCCGCCTTGAGCGACACCGTATGCCACTTCGGATCGCCCGAGCCGTTTGCGCCGTTGATCTTGCCGTCGGTGTACGCGTAGGACGCGTCGAGATCGAGCGCAGGCGTCAAGGCATAGCGGCCGTTCAGTTCGAAGTTGTTCATATGCAGGTTCGTGCCGCCCGGCAACGCGAACGTGGAGCCGCCTTGCGACGCCGCGATCAGGTTGTCGTAATGCGTATTCGTCCACACGAAGCCGACGGTCGCCGGACCATAAGCGTAATTCAAGCCTGCGCCGAAGGTGCGTTGCTGATCCGCGGTCAGATTGTTGTTGCTGCCTTGACCCGCCGCTACCGCGCCGCCCGTATTGCCCGTGCGCGAGTTATTGATTTGCAGGTAAGACGCCGCAAAGTTCAACGGACCCGTGCTGTACGAAGCACCCGCACTCCATGCGCGATTGTTCGAGAACTGGCCGGCGTCATTGCTGAAGCCATACAAGCCGCCGAACTTGAAGCCGCCATAGTTGGCGCTTTGATACTTCACTGCATTCTTGATCGAGAACGAGTTGTCGAGGTTGTCGTTATCGAACGGATGCGCCGTTAGGTTATTGCCATAGCCGCCGCCCGGTTCCGACAAGGGCGCGAGGTAGTCGACCATGGAGTCGTATTGGCGACCGAGCGTGATCGTGCCGTACTGGTCATGTTGCAAGCCGACATACGCCTGACGACTGAACATGGAGTTGCTTTCGCTATAGCTGCCGTTGTTGAGGTTGAAGCCGCTTTCTAATTTGAAAAGCGCGTGCATTCCGCCGCCCAGATCTTCAAACCCGCGCAAACCGAAATACGTGTCCGATACCGAACCACTGCCTTGCTGCCAGTTACTGTGTCCCGCGGAGTTGTTGGTGTAGACGAGGCCCGCGTCGAGCGTGCCGTACAAGGTGACGCTGCTTTGCGCCTGAGCCGTTGCGGCGAATGTGCCAAGAACGCCTGCGATGAGAAGAGTTTTTTTCATGGTTCTCTAAGTGCCCTGCTAAGTGTTCATGTTCAAGACCAGGCTTCTTCAAGATCAGGCTACCGCGCAAGCAGAAGCTCGCTCCTCAAGAAACTTGAGGGACACTATATGTGAGCACTTCGTTTATTCCGCTGCGGTCGCCAGGAAACAATATTTTGCTAAAACCGCACTAAGCTAAGTGGACGCTTCATATCCCTTTAAGCTCAGACGCTTAGGTCTCTTGGCAAGTAATACAGACGAGGTTTCGTGTTGTGCATGAACGACGGCATTCCACCGATCCACGCAAGAGCCATTTGCGAGACATGCGGTTTGTTGTTGGCAATCGGGTTGTTACGCTTCGTCATGTCCTGAAGAACTCCGAATTGCAGTCCAGGGACAGGGGCGGCTTCGCGAGAGGAAGCCGCCCTTTTACGCTTTGATTGCGCTTGATTGTCAAGCGTCGCTTAACGCGCTTTCATGACTTAAGGCGCTTAAGCTGCGCGCTTGGGAAATGCTAAGAAAACGCTAAAGAAAACCTAAGAGGCGCGCTTGACGAATTGGGCGACGAACGTGCGCGTCGAGTCATCGGCGAAGCGGACGGCAACGCTTTCACCGCTCATCATTTCCACCGTGCCCACGCCATAGCGACGCACGCGAACACGATCGCCCGCTTCGAAAGTCTTTAGTTTGCCCAGCGGCTTCGACGCTTCATCGACGCGTGCGTGCTCACGTTCTTCACGCGCGCTTAAGCTGATCTCCGGCGGATGCAGGCAATTATCGCAAGCACCGCATGTCTTGCCGCCGAGCTCGTCCTCCGGCGATCGATAATTCATCTCCGCCTGACGCAGAAGCTCATGCGACTTTGCATCGTCGATATCGGCAGCGAAATAGTCGAGCACGATGCGCCAGCGGCATTGCGCGCTCTGCACGTACGTGATCATTCGTTCCAGCACCGCGCGGTCACGCTCCGCTCTCGCGGTGTACGCGCCCGCTGCTTGATCGAGATGCGCGAAGGCCGCGCCATCGTCGATGAGTTTCATGCCGCCGCGCTGCGTGCGCCGCGTCATGCCGAGTTCGTTCAACAATGTTGCCGCCACGCGCAATTTGTTCGCACCGATATTCGGCATCGCTTCCTGCAAGCGTTCAAGCGGCTTCTGCAGCGTGTGGCCAGCGTCTTCCTTGGCGAGCTTGCATACGGTTTCGGCCACGAGTCGAATAGTCTCCGCACTCGGATAGCGGCCACCGAGAAAGAACTGCTGAACCTGCTTGTCCTTCATCTCGAAGAGCAGAATGCAATCCGCAGGCTCGCCATCACGGCCCGCGCGGCCTGCTTCCTGATAGTACGCATCGAGGCTGCCGGGCATCTGCGCATGCAGCACGAAGCGAATGTCCGGCTTGTCGATCCCCATGCCGAATGCATTGGTCGCCACCATCACGCGCACGCGATCTTCCATGAAAGCGTCCTGCGCTTCCGAACGTACACTCGCCGCAAGCTTGCCGTGATAACGCTCGGCCTCGACGCCGGCATCGACGAGCGCGGCATGCAGCGCCTCGCACTCGGCCACCGTCGAGCAATACACAATGCCGCTGCCTTGCATTGCGCTCACGCGTTCGATTGCACGCGCGCGTTTCTCCTCGGGATTCGTCAACTGCTCGACGGAGAAATGCAGGTTCTCGCGATACACGCCCGTATGGATCACGTTTGCGTGGCGCATCTGCAATTCACGCACGATGTCCGTGACGACCGCGGGCGTCGCGGTTGCCGTCAGCGCGAGCACCGGCGGTCGGCCCAGCGTCTTGACCGCATGAATGAGTTCGACGTACGCGGGACGGAAGTCGTGTCCCCACTGCGAAATGCAATGCGCTTCGTCGATCACCACGAGCGGAACTTCGGGCATGCCGTCAGCAAGAAGTGTTGCGTTGAACTCGGCATCGACGAGACGCTCGGGCGTGACGAACAGTATGCGAACCGCATGATCGGCGATAGCCTGCATTGCTTCGCGCGCTTCACTTGCCTTGAGCGTGCTATTCAGAACCCTCGTCGCCACGCCCGCTTCCGCGAGCTTGGCAGCCTGATCGCGCATCAACGATATGAGCGGCGATACGACGATCGTCATGCCCTCGAATTGCAGCGCCGGCAGTTGATAGCAAAGCGATTTGCCGGCGCCTGTCGGCATGACGGCGAGCGTATCGGCGCCGTCGAGCACGCTTCGAATGACCTCTTCCTGACCCGGCCGCAGGTGCGGAAATCCGAATACCTTGAGTAGTGCCTTTTCCAGTTCGGCGTCGAGCGGTCGCGACGAACGGCTCTTGCGTGTGCGGCTATCGTTCATAAGTCGGAGATGGCGAGGGCTTAGTCTTTCCAGTCTTTTCTTTTCGAATCGGCCTTGCCAGAGCCACTGCTCTTGGCGTTCTTCTGTTTCACGCGTTCCTCTTCGGTACGCGCGAGCGTCGTGGGATCGGTGCCCGCCTTGCCTGCGGCGCCCGCGCCACCTGCCGTTCCAGCCGACTTGCCGGATGCGCCAGAGCCCGATTGCGTGTTGCCCGGCACGGTTCTCTCTTCAGCATGCGCCGCGATCGAGCCGATGAGTCCGGTCAACGCAACGGCGCAGCACAGGATGGAAGACGCTGTCTTTTTCATTGTCGATACCTCGATGGAGGCTAGCGCTTATGCAGGAGTTGCCGCGCTGCCTTCGAACAGCATCAAAGCAATCAGCAGACCCAGCACCACTTGCTTGAAGAAAGCGCCAAGGCAATGAAGAAATGTCCCGTCAATTCCTCCGTGCTTTGCATGCGTTCCATGCCTCGAACGGTCGTTCGGAGAAAAATCAGGGAAAACCCGCTCGATGCCAAAAGGTGCGGAAACGAGACCACATAAGCCTCACCGCAAGCTGGTTTTCAATTGGAAACAATTTCGAAGAAGGTAAAGCGAACCATCGGAACGTCAATTGCTCAGATGTTTACTTTACGAATCGAGCAGGAAAAGGACTATGAAGAAAGGCATCGATGCCGCCATCCCCGAGTTTCGACAGCGCCGAACCGCGCAACTCGCGGAAAGCGAACTCAGGCATCTGGAATTGATTCTCGCAAGCTATGCCGGGCCGCCCGACGTGGCGCCGGGACGCTTTCCGACCGGATATTGGGACAAACGCATCGCCCAGCTCGATGCCGACTACGATCTCGTCCCGTCGCAGTGCCATCGCGTCGCCTCGCTGCAACGCAAGCTTGCCCTTTTGGATAACGCGCTCGACTCCGCTTACCCCGAGTCGCATGAGGACGCTCAGAACCGGCGCGCAGCCGCCTGAGTTTGGTCCGTTCCAGGCCCACCGACTACTTTGCTCGCCGGATGGCCATACGCGCCACATCCGCCGCGAGATCCGCGCAAAGCTCGGCCCACTTGCCGAGCAGCGATGAATCATTAGTCAGGAAGTACGGCGAGCCGGCCCAGACCGGGCCGTTTTCAACGTCGTAAGCCACTTCGAAGATTCGCAGGTCTTCGTCATCGCCTTTGCCCATTGCGACGAGTTCGGCAAACGAGTGAACGTGTTTGAGCGCGACATCGTAGATGCCGATGCCGCGCAAGACCGCCATCACCGTCTTGCCGATTCGCCATGCCGCTTCGCGGCTGTCCGCCATGACGAAGGCCACGCCTTCCACGGGCGTTTCGAGTGTGATCCGGAAAAGCCGGGTCCTGCATTCGTTGCTGAGTTGGGTATTCATGGTCCGCAAGCTGGCGCGCCGCTTTGGCTCTACTCCAATCGAAGAAAGAGCCGCCGCGAGGCACGCGTGTGTCGTGGAGGCGATCGGCACCTGAAGCACTGTCGCGTGTTTGTCGACCCCTTAGAGCCCCACAAGAAGCCGTTGTTCCCGAGTAAAAGCCATTCGTCTGCGCGTAGTGTGCACCACGCGCCAGCGGACCGCGTGAAGCGGTTTGTAATTGCGCCGGTGCACTTCGTGGAAGCATCTAGAATGAGGAACGATCCATCCCGCGTGCCCACCGAAAAAGGCGCCATCCATGACCGATCATCCCCACGCAGCCGACACACAGCGCCAGTTGCAAACCTGCATCTCGGTACGCGACATCGGCAGCTTCTTCGTCGGCGGCGAGATGCTTACGCTAAGCGGCATGCCGCATCGCGACCGCGTCAGCACGAACCAGGGCGCGGTGCATCCTGTCGATCAGAATGGCGAGATCATCGCGGGACAGATGTACGTGCAATACATCAGGCTCGAACGTCCCACCGGACGATGGCCGCTCTTGCTCTGGCATGGCGGCGGCATGAGCGGCGTCAACTGGGAGACCACGCCCGACGGCCGTCCCGGCTGGCAGATGTTCTTCCTGCGCTCGGGTCTGGATGTGTATGTCTCCGATGCGGTCGAACGCGGACGCGCGTCGTGGGCGCCGTATCCCGAGGTATTCGCCGAAGCGCCCTACTTTCGCACGGCGCGCGAGGCGTGGGAAGAAACCTTCCGCTTCGGCCCGGCGGGCTCGTGGCATCCGGATGAAGCGGCAAGACGCTCGCACGAAGGCGTGCGCTTTCCTGTCGGGCGGATGGAAACCTTCATGCATCAGTTCGTGCCGCGCTGGGCGACCAACAATGCCCGCACGCAACATGCTTACGACGCGCTCATCGCGAGCCTCGACACCAGCATCATCCTCACGCATAGTCAGGGGGGCAACTTCGGGCTGACGGCCGCGCTCAATGCGCCGGAACGCGTGAAGGCGGTGATCTCGCTGGAGCCATCCGGCGCGCCGTCCCCTGACGATCACGACGCCGCTCTTCTGCGCGATGTGCCGCATCTCTTCCTTTGGGGCGACTATCTCGATCAGCATTCGTTTTGGGTCGATTCGGTGCCGAACGTCCGGCGCTGGCATGACGCGCTGGCCGCGGCGGGCACGGATGTCGAATGGATCGATCTGCCCGCGCGCGGCATTACCGGCAACTCTCACGCGCTCATGGCCGACTACAACAGCGACGCCATCGCTGCGATCGTGCTCGAATGGCTGCGCAAGCACAGCCTCGCGGCCTGAGCACATGCGTCCTTACGATCCCGTTATGCCGTTCGCCGGGTTCGCATGTCCCATGATCGCCGCGATATTGCCGATGGCCGGTTGCACATAAACGGGCGGCGGTGCATCGAGCGGCAGCGGCGCGGGGCCGGAGTACATTGCGTGCGGGTAGACCGGCAACGGCGGCGCGCTCTGCGCATTGGAAGCCACGGGAAACACGGGCCCGCCCACGATACCCACGCCAATGAACGGATGTGCTTCTGCCGCCGTCATGCAAGCGGCGCTCAAGGCCAGTGCCAGCGTGATGTTTCTGATCGTCTTCATGTTCGTCTCCTGTTGTTTCCGGTTCGTCGATGAAGCCATTCTGCGAGCCGAAAATGAGAGAAGAATGAGGACGTAGTGCAAGTCAGAAGAGTTCGGTATCCATCGGCAGCAGGTTGATCCACTTGACGGCGGTGCGCCGCTCGACGCCATCGTCGTGAATGGAGCGAATCATGACGCGTTCGCCGCGAGCCTCTCCCAACACTTCGACGATACGGTTACGATAGCGCGCGAGCGTGCCTCTGAGTGGCTTGCGTCTCTTGCGCCTGCGGGTTAAAACAGCGTGCATGGGCGTGACAGCGATTTATGACGGCATCATCATAACCATCGCCGCGCACAGGCTCAAACAAATCTCCCGTCTTCGCGCGAATTCAAGCAAACCCAAGCGAGCCGCCACACCATGCGACGAATCACAGTACGAACTTCTCCCGTCCATGGCCGGGGCGTTTTCGCCCTCGCCGATCTACCCACCGGCGCGCTGCTGCTCGAATACAAGGGGCAGCGGCTGACGTGGAAGCAGGCGCAACGCAGCCATGAACGCTCGACCGCCGAGGACGGTCACACCTTCTTCTTCGGTCTCGATGATGGCAGCGTGATCGACGGCGCACGCGGCGGCAACTCCGCACGCTGGCTCAATCACAGTTGCGCGCCGAACTGCGAAGCCGAGCAGGACGGCGAGCGCGTCTTCATCTTCGCCATCCAGCCCATTCGAAAGGGCGATGAGCTGTTCATCGATTACCGCCTGACGGTGGAAGGACGGCGCACGGCGGCAATGAAGCGGCTTTATGCATGCCGATGTCAGGCATCGGGCTGTCGGGGAACGATGTTGTCGGCGGGAAGGTAGTGCCTCGCCGACAACGTCGACGCTTAGATTTGCGCCATCCCTCCATCGACGAACAACTCGGCCCCGTTCACGAAGCTCGCGTCAGCGGATGCAAGAAACACCACCGCGCGTCCGATCTCACGCGGCTCGCCCAGTCGCGCGAGCGGCACCGACGAAGCCAGATGCGCATACAACCCTTCCTGCTGACCTTCGGGCACGATGCCCGCAAGCCCCGGCGTGCGCACCGGGCCCGGGCTCACCACGTTCACGCGAATGCCGCGATCCTTCAAATCCAGAATCCATGAGCGCGCGAAGTTACGCACCGCCGCCTTGCTCGCGCTGTAGACGCTGAAGTTTTCCGTGCCTTGAATTCCAGTGGTCGAGGCCATCAGGACGATCGAGCCGCCATCCACGAGCAAGGGCAAGCTCTTCTGCACCGTGAACACGAGCCCCTTCACGTTGGTTCCGAAAATGCGGTCGAAGTGCTCCTCGTCGATCTGCGAAAGCGGCACCATGTCGCCACCGCCTGCATTCGCCACGACGATATCGAGCCGCCCCGCACGCTCGCGAATCTCGCTGAAGACGCGGTCGAGATCGTCGAGCTTCGATACATCCGCGCGAATGCCCGTCGCGCCCGCGCCAATGGCCGCGACCGCCGCATCTAGTTCCGCCTGACGACGGCCTGTGATGAACACCGTCGCACCTTCCGCCGCCAGTTCCTGCGCCGACGCAAGACCAATGCCGCTCGATCCGCCCGTCACCAGTGCAATCTTGTTTGCCAGCTTGCCTTGCGTTTCTTGAGTCATGATGTTCTCCGATTCGATCAGTTAAGCCGGCGTCGTCGCCAGCGCATGAACGTCACTGTACAAACAATGGATTGTTGAATAAAGTCGTCGAACGCGATTACTTTATCCACGTGCGTAGATAATCAATGGACCAGATTCTTGCCATCCGGGTGTTCGCGCGCGTCGTCGAAACCGGATCGTTCACGCGCGCCGCCGGCTCGCTCGACATGCCGCTTGCAACCGTGAGCAAGCTCGTCGGTTCGCTCGAAAAGCATCTCGGCATGAAGCTGCTGCAGCGTACGACGCGTCAAGTCTCCGTTACGCCGGAAGGCAATGCGTACTATGAACGCACCACGCGCCTTCTGCACGAACTCGAAGATATCGACGCGAGCTTCAGCGCCGCGCAGAAGCGGCCACGCGGACGGTTGCGGATCGACATCGGTTCGTCCACGGCGAGTTGCGTGCTCATTCCGGCGCTGCCCGAATTTACCGCGCAATATCCGGAGATCAACATCGGGCTCGGCGTGAGCGACCGTCAGGTCGACCTGATCGGCGACAACGTCGACTGTGTGATTCGCGGCGGCCGGGCAGACGAACCATCGCTCGTTGCCCGGCCGCTCGGACGCGCGCGCTTCGTCACGTGCGCCACGCCCGGCTACATCGAACGATACGGCAAGCCGCGGCATCCGTCCGATCTGGAGAAAGGGCATCGCGTGGTGAACTACATGTCGGCACGATCGGGCCGCGTCGTGCCCATGCGCTTCGAAAAGGGTGCGACGAAGGTCGTCGTGGACGGCGTGCAGAACCGCTACATGGGCGTGAACGAAAGTACGGCGCACTTCGCGGCGGGGCTGGCGGGACTCGGCGTCATTCAGACGTTCGCCTATGCGGCCAATGCCGCGATCGCGCGCGGCGAACTCGTGCCGCTGCTGCAAGGCTGGCAGCCGGCGCCTTATCCGTTCTTTCTCGTCTATCCGCCCGACCGGCATATGAGCCAGCGGTTGCGCGTGTTTATCGACTGGGCGATGGCGCGCTTTTCCGAGGCGTTCGAATAGCCGCGGCTTGCATCCCGTGCGCGTTGTGATCCGTATCTTCCCTGAGAATACGAACGGGATGCCGGAAGGACACGGACATGACGAGGCTTCTTTATAGCGCCCTGGCGACAGATTGCTTGCAGCGCGCCGGCACGGTGATATATTTCGGCAGGACCTCACCCCCGAGCGCGGCTCGACCCATTCTGCCCATGACGGACACTACCTCCGGCAGCACCGGCAATTACTCCGACCGAAACGACGGCAGCGACACCGACGCCGGCCTGTTGCGGCGCGAGCGCCTGAACGACATGCTCGTGCGTGTCGCGAAGGGAGACCAGAAAGCGTTCGCGGAGTTGTACCGCGCGACCTCGTCGCGCGTCTTCGGCGTGATCTTGCGGATGATGCACGACCGAGGCGAAGCCGAGGACATCCTGCAAGAGGTCTACGCCGCCGCCTGGCGTCGCGCCGATTCCTTCGATCCCGAACGCGGCAGCGCCATCACCTGGCTCATTACGCTCGGGCGCAATCGCACCATCGACCGCATGCGTCAGCGCCGCGAGGAATTGCTCGGCGACGACGAAACCCCCGAAATCGCCGACGATGCCCCGACGCCCGCCGCCGCGGCCGAATCGAGCGAAGAGCGGCGGCGGCTCGAACAATGTCTCGACCGTCTGGAGCCGCAGCAAGGCCGCGCGGTGCGCGAAGCGTTCTTCACGGGCGCGACGTATAACGAGCTGGCGCAACGTCTGGCAGTGCCGCTCGGCACCATGAAGAGCTGGATTCGCCGAAGCCTCATGCAACTCAGGACGTGCCTCGAACAATGAACACGCCCGCCCAAAACGAAGACGATCTGCGCTGCGCCGAGTACGCGCTCGGCGTGCTCGACCTGCAGGAGCGCCGCGCGCTGGAAACGGACGTGACGCGCAATCCCGGTCTGCAACGCACGCTGGATGACTGGCACGAGCGGCTCGCTCCGCTCGCGCAGGACATCGCGCCGGTGACACCGCCCGCACGCATCTGGACGCGAATCCAGCGCGATCTCGGCTTCCTGCCGGAAGGCTCGGTGGCCAAGAAGAGCGGCTGGTGGAACAGCCTCGATCTGTGGCGCTGGCTGGCCGTCGGCGCGAGCGCCGTCGCGCTGGTGCTGGTCGCGGTGAATCTCACGCGCGCGCCGCAAGCGCCGCCGCAGCCAACCGTCGCTCAGGCGCCGCAATACATGGTGGCGACCATCGCGCAGAAGGACGGCGTCGCGCACTGGACCGCAACCGTCGATGTCTCGCGTTCGCGCATGGTGGTCGTACCGGCGGTGCAATCGGTCATCGCGGCGGATCGCGCGACCGAGCTCTGGCTGATCCCGCCGGACGCGAAGCCGATCGCGCTAGGCGTATTCCCGTCGAACACGCCTGCGACCATGAACCTTCCGCCCGAGATCATGGCGCTGCTGAGCAACAAGGCGGTGCTGGCGGTGTCGGTGGAACCGCCGGGCGGATCGCCGACCGGTGCGCCGACGGGTCCCGTGATCGGCACGGGCGAGATTCGCGGCACGTAACGCGCTACGTTACATAGGCGGTGCGCTTGCATTCTTTGCAGCGCACCGCTTGGCTTCGCGATCGAAAGTAGTCGTCGCGCTGCCTAACAAGCCTGCTTCACCGGTGATCCGACGAACCAACGCCCACGCCGACGTCGAGTTTTCGTTCGCCGTCGACAAGACGCGCTCTGACTGCATCCATCTCAAACCGGCATCCGTATTGCTCTATCGAACGCATGTTCGTGGAGCTTCGCATGCCCGTTGTCGTCTCCTTCCTGATTGCCTTCGCCGGCCTCGTGCTGCTCTTCAGCGCCGTATGGCTCTGGCAATTGCGCTCGAAAAACGCCGGCATGATCGATCCGATCTGGGCGGCATCGCTCGCACTCGTCGCGCTGTTTATCGCGGTGGCCGGGACCGGCGCGTCCATCAATCGTCTATGCGTCGCGGCTGGCGGATGCGTCTGGGGCGCGCGCCTTGCCTTGCATCTGTGGCGGCGCAATCACGGCAAACCCGAAGACCCGCGTTATCACGCGTTTCGTGAACGCTGGGGCGCGGCAGCGGCGCGCAACATGTTCTGGTTCTTCCAGTTGCAGGTGCTCATCTCCATCTTGCTCGCGCTCGCGTTCTTCGTGCCCGCATATTCGGTCGAGCCCGCGCATCCGGTGGCTATCGCGGCGGCGGTCGTGGTGTGGATCATCGCCGTGGCAGGCGAAGCGCTGGCCGACCGCCAGTTGAAGCGCTTTGCCGCCGACCCATCGCATCACGGCAAGGTGTGCCGCGACGGCCTCTGGCGTTACTCGCGTCATCCCAACTATTTCTTCGAGTGCGTGCACTGGGTTGCCTACGCGGTGCTGTCGATCGGCCTGCCGTGGAGCTGGCTCACCATCGCGCCGCCGCTGTTGATGGCGTGGCTCCTTATCAAGGTGTCGGGCATTCCGCTGCTCGAAGCGCGGCTTGCCGAAACGCGCGACGGTTATCGCGACTACATGCGCACGACCAGCGTGCTGGTGCCGTGGCCGCCGAAGCCGCCCGTGCATTCATAACCCGAGGATTTTGCCGATGAACGCATCGACACGACAGGCCAGCCCGCTCGACAATTCGAATCCCCCGTTGGACGAAAGCTGGATAATTCGCCTCTGCGAACGCGGCTGGCTTCCCGACACGCTGGTGCGCGCCGGCATGCGCGCGTTCATCCGCCAGCGTCTGCGCGACGAACACGCGGGCGACGGCGAGCGCCGCACGCAAGCGCTCGATACGCTGCTGGCCGATTTGCGCACGAGCCCCATTGCCATCGAAACGCAAGCTGCCAACACACAGCATTACGAGTTGCCGGGCGCGTTCTTCGAAGCTCATCTCGGGCCGCGCCTCAAATATTCGTGTGGCTATTTTCCGAGCGGCCAGGAAACGCTCGCACAAAGCGAGATCGCGATGCTCGAAAGCTATGCCGAACGCGCGCAACTCGCCGATGGCCAGCGCATTCTCGATCTCGGCTGCGGCTGGGGCTCGCTCGCGTTGTGGCTTGCCGAGCGTTACCCGAATGCGCGCATCGTCGCGTTGTCGAATTCGCATGGGCAGCGCGCGTTCATCGAGGCTCGCGCGGCCCAGCGCGGTCTCACGAACCTGCTGGTCACGACCGGCAATATCGTCGATTTCGACTTCCCCGCCGATGGCGACGCCGTCGCGTTCGACCGCATCCTGTCGGTCGAAATGTTCGAGCACATGAAGAATTACGGCCTGCTGCTCGAAAAGATTGCGCGCTGGCTTGCCGACGACGGCAAGCTCTTCGTGCATATCTTCGCGCATCGCACGCTCGCTTATCACTTCTCCTCGCGCGACAGTTCGGACTGGATGTCGCGCTATTTCTTCACCGGCGGAACCATGCCGTCCGCCGCGCTGCTGCTCAACTTCCAGGACGATTTGCGCGTGACGCGCCAATGGTGGGTCAACGGCTCGCACTACGCGCGCACGGCCGATCTCTGGCTCGCCGCGCTCGACGCGGCGCGCGCTCGCGTCATGCCGATGCTTCAGAACACTTATGGCGACGACGCCGCACTCTGGCTGCAACGCTGGCGCATGTTTTATATGGCAGTGTCCGAACTGTTCGGCTATGCGTCCGGTAGTGAGTGGGGCGTCGCGCACTACCTGTTCGAGAAGCGGCTGAACACTCGGCCGAACACTCTTCAGTCAAAGGTCATCTCATGAAACGCGCACTCATTGCCGCGCTCGCTGGCGCGGGCATCATCCTGCTGGTTGCAAGCTGCTCGAATGGTCCGCCGAATCCGAACCCGCGCGCCGAACAGCCTTTGCAAAGCGTGCCTGTCGATCTGCCGCGCTATATGGGACGCTGGTTCGTGATCGCGAATATCCCCTACTTCGCCGAACGCGATTTCGTCGCGAGCCATGTCATGTGGACCTTGCGCGACGACGGCAAGATCGTCGACGAGTTCTTCGGCCGCAAGAAGGGCTTCGACGCGCCCGAAACGCATCATCAGTTTCTCGATTCGGTGAAGCCCGGCAGCGGCGGCGGCGAATGGAGCGTGCGCATCTTCTGGCCGATCCACGTGACGCAGATGACGCTTTATGTCGATCCGGATTATCGCTACACCATTCTCGGCTATCCCAACAAGAAGCTCGGCTGGATCTTCTCGCGCGAGCCGACCATGAACGACGAGACGTATCGCTCGCTCCTCGCGCGTCTGGACGCAATGGGATACGACACGACGCAGTTCCGGCGCGTGCCGCAAAGCCCCGAGCAGATCGGACAGCCAGGCTTTCAGAGTCCCGGACAGGGCGACTGAAAACCTTTGCATGCCATTTGCATCCGGCGGGCGCGCCGCATCGTATTGATTTGCGACGACACGTTTGACCGCTGCCCGCAATGGCCCACTCGGCGCGAGGAGACCTCTCGACATGAACCGAAGAGCACCAGGACAAGGTCAGCGCATCGCCGTGGTCGGCGCGGGAATCGCCGGACTGGCGAGCGCGTGGCTGCTTGCGCGCAAGCATCGCGTGACGTTGTTCGAATCCGCGGATTATCTCGGCGGCCATACCAACACCGTGGACGTGGAGCTGGATGGCAAACGGCATCCCGTGGATACCGGCTTTCTCGTCTTCAACGAGCGCACGTATCCGAACCTGATCGCGATGCTCGCAGAACTCGGCGTGGCGACGCATCAAAGCGACATGTCGTTTTCCGTGTCGCTCGATGGCGGGCGGCTCGAATGGGCGGGCACGAGTCTGAACACGGTCTTCGCGCAGCGGCGCAATCTGTTTTCGCCCGCGTTCATCGGCATGTTGCGCGACATTCTGCGCTTCAATGCATCGGCGCAGCAGCATTTGGAGCGTGCAACGCTCAACCGGTGTTCGGTCGGCGAGTTGCTGCTCGAAGGCGGTTATGGCGCGCCGTTTCAGCGTCACTATCTTCTGCCGATGGCCGCCGCGATCTGGTCGAGCGCCGCCAGCGACATCTTGCGCTTTCCCGCCGCGACCTTTCTGCGCTTCTGTCTCAATCACGCGCTCTTGCAGGTCAACAACCGGCCGCGGTGGCGCACCGTGACGGGCGGCGGACGCGAGTATGTGCGGCGTATCGCGGCAACGCTCGACGATGTGCGCATCGGCACGCCCGTGCGCGGTATCCGTCGCGATGACGAAGGCGTCGTCGTCATGACCGATGACGCCGGACCCGAGCGTTTCGATGCTCTTGTCCTCGCCACCCACGCGCCAACGAGCCTGCATCTGCTCGACGACGCTTCGGCCAGCGAGCGCACATTGCTTTCTGCCGTGCGCTATCAGCGCAATCTCGCCGTGCTGCATACGGATCGCGCGTTGCTGCCGCGCCGCCGCCGCGTGTGGTCGGCGTGGAACTATCTCGGCGCGCGCGCGTGGGCGGGCCACGGTGAGGCCGAACCGGTGTGCGTGAGCTATCTGCTCAATCAGCTTCAGCCGCTGCCGTTCGAAACACCGGTGATCGTGACGCTCAATCCCGTCGATGAACCCGCGCCCGGCAGCGAACTCGGCCGCTACGAATACGAGCATCCGCTGCTCGATCTCGCCGCCGTGGATGCACAGCAGCGCCTGCCCGAGATTCAGGGCGTGCACAACACCTGGTTCGCGGGTGCGTGGACCGGATACGGCTTTCACGAGGACGGCCTGAAGTCGGCGTTGAGGATCGCGCGGGACTTCGGCGTGGAACCGGAATGGGCGCGCTTGTGAAGGTCGCGCGCGGCCACGGCGAGGCAGCACGTTTGCTCACGGGCCGCGTGATGCACGAGCGCCTGCGGCCGGTGCATCATCGCTTCGAGTATCCGGTTTGTTATGTCTCTTGCGACCTCGCGCGCCTTGGCGAAGTGAAGCGTGCGTGGTTCGGCATCGACCAGGTTCGGCCGTTCGCGTTTTTTCAGCGCGACTTCGGTCCGCGCGATGGCAGCGATCTGCAAACGTGGATGCGCGCCCGCCTCGCCGATGCTGCGATTCCCGCCGATGGCGAAATCCGGCTGCTCTCCATTCCGCGCGTCTTCGGCCATGCTTTCAATCCCGTGAGCTTCTGGTTCTGCCATGACCGCGCGGGCAACTTGCGCGCGCTGTACGCGGACGTGCGCAACACCTTCGGCGAGCATCGCGGCTATCTCTTGAGCGAGCCCGACCACGCGCCTATCGTCGATGACACCGAGCTCGCCTGCCGCAAGACGCTGCACGTATCCCCTTTCTGCGACGTTGATGGCGACTATGCCTTTCGCGTGCGGCGGCATGGCGACCGGCTGTCGGTCGCGATCGACTATCGCGACCGCGACGGGCTATTGATTCGCACGGCAATCGGCCTGAAGGCGCGGCCGCTAACCGGCCCGCTTGCCTTGCGCACGCTATTGAGCCAGCCGCTGCTGGCTGTCGCCGTCGTCGCGCGCATTTACTGGCAGGCGCTTCGGCTCTGGATCAAGCGCGTGCCGTTCCACGGCAGACATCCGCCATCGGCCGAGGACCCGAACGCGATGAAAGAACGGACCGAATAACAAAACACAAGGCTAGACATGAATCTTTTGCGGACGATTTCCGCGCAGGCGGGCATGCCGCTTTCGGCGCGGCTTTTCATGGGCCTCCTCAAACGCATACGCGTGGGTCATCTCGTGCTCGTCACGCCCGACGGCGACCGCTGTGTGTTCGGCGATGCCCTGCAGCAGCCCGCGGCCACGCTGCACCTGCACGACTGGCGCGCGTGCCGGGCCATTCTCCGTTCGGGCGATATCGGCTTTGCGCAGGCGTATCGCGATCACTGGCTCGATACGCCCGATCCCGCCGCGGTATTGCGGCTCGCGATGCGCAATCAGAAGGTCGTCGAGCGCACCGTGAACGGTGGCTGGATCGCGCAGTGCGTGCATAACGTCAGGCATCGGCTGCGGCCCAACACGCGCGCCGGCAGCCGTCGTAATATCCACGCGCATTACGACATCGGCAACGACTTTTACGCGCTCTGGCTCGACCCCACGTGGACCTATTCGAGCGCGTGGTTCGACGGCGACGCGAGCCTCTCGCTCGAAGCGGCGCAGGAACGCAAGTACCGGCGCATCGTCGAGACGCTCGGCTTGCGCGCGGGCATGCGCGTGCTCGAGATTGGCTGCGGCTGGGGCGGTTTCGCGCGGCATGCGGCGCGCGAGGGCATTCGCGTACATGGCGTGACGATATCGGCGGCGCAGCATGCGTTCGCGCGCGAACGCATGGAACGCGAGGGTTTGAGCGAACTCGTCGATATCGAGCTACGCGATTATCGCGATCTGCGTGAGCAATATGACGCCATCGTGTCGATCGAAATGTTCGAGGCGGTTGGCGAACGCTTCTGGCCCACGTACTTCCGCACGCTGCGCCGCTGTCTCGCGCCGGGCGCGCAGGCGCTGGTGCAGTCGATCACGATCGAGGATGCGCGTTTTCTGGCGTATCGCGCGTCGAGCGATTTCATCCGCGAGCAGATTTTCCCTGGCGGCATGTTGCCGAGTCCCGAGCGCTTCGTGCAGGCGGCGCAGAAAGCGGGGATGAACGCGGCGCCGTCGCTTGCGTTCGGCGCGGACTATGCGCGCACGCTGCATCACTGGCGCGCCGCTTTCGAAGCGCGGCTCGACGCAGTGCGTGCGCTTGGATTCGACGATGCTTTCATTCGCACGTGGCGGCTGTATCTGGCTTTTTGCGAGGCGGGCTTTGGTGAAGGGCGGATCGATGTGATGCATTTCGTGGTGCGGTAAGGCTTCGACAGGGCGGAACGAATGCGTTAAAGACGTGCGCTTAACGGCCGTAAACACGCGCAACGAACCATTCCGACCGACACGATGAGCCAAGACCCACTTGAAAGCCCGCTCAAGGCTGAATTCCTACGCCACGAAGACACGCTCGCGCCAGCCGAACGCGCGCTCGGCGAAGACGATCACGCGGTTTATCGAACGCTGCTCGAATCGACCAAGGCGATTCCGTGGAAGATCGATTGGGCCACCATGCAGTTCGCGTATATCGGACCGCAGATCGAGGCGTTGCTGGGCTGGGCGCCATCGTCGTGGAAGGACGTCAACGACTGGGCCGCGCGCATGCATCCCGACGATCGCGAGGCGGTCGTGAACTTCTGCGTGGCGCAGTCGCAGGCGGGCACGGATCACGAAGCGGACTATCGCGCGTTGACCAAGGATGGCGGCTATGTCTGGCTGCGCGATGTCGTGCATGTGGTGCGCAACGAGGCAGGCGGCGTGGACTCGCTGATCGGCTTCATGTTCGACATCAGCGAACGCAAGCGCACCGAGGAAGAACTCGCGCGCCTGCATAAGGAACTGGAACATCTGTCGCTGAGCGACGGCCTCACGGGCGTCGGCAATCGCCGCATGTTCGACAACGTGATGCAGCGCGAATGGCAGGCCGCGAAGGAGTCGGGCAAACCGTTGTCGCTCGTGATGGTGGATATCGACTTCTTCAAGTCCTTCAACGATTACTACGGCCATCTGCAAGGCGACGAATGCCTGAAGCGCGTTGCCCGCGTGCTCGCCGAGGCCGCCGGGCCAAAGCATTTTCTCGGCCGTTTCGGCGGTGAGGAGTTCGTGCTCGTGCTCGCGGATACCGACGCCGAAGCGGTCATGCGTATTGCCGAGCGCTGCCGGGAATTGATCGCGGATGAAGACATCGCGCATCTGCGCTCGCCGCATAATCAGCGCGTAACGGCGAGTTTCGGCGTGGGCACCGTCGTGCCGACCGATGGCATCGATCCGACGACGTTCATCAATCTGACCGATGCGCAGCTTTATCAGGCGAAGGAACACGGGCGCAATCGCATCGCGTCCGTGGATCGGGCGGGGATTCGCGGTGAGGCGTTCAGATTGCAGTCGCGGTGAGGTGAATCAGCCGCGTGGGGTTTCCTGCCCCGATGAACCACGCCAAGCCAACACTCAAACCCGCCCCGCCACCGGAATCGCCGCGCCCGTGATCGAGCGTGCATCGTCCGATAGGAGAAACGCGATCACCGCGCCGAGTTCCTCCGGCTGCACCCAGCGCGAGAAATCCGCCGATGGCATATCGGCGCGATTCTGTGCGGTATCGATAATCGAAGGCAGGATCGCGTTCACGGTAATGGCTCGATCCTTGAGCTCTTCGGCAAGCGCTTCGGTCAGACGCAGAAGCGCCGCCTTCGAAGCCGCATAAGCGCCCATCCCCGCTCCCGCTTTCAACGCCGCCAGCGCGCCCACGTTGACGATACGCCCGCCGCCCTCGCGCATGAGCCCGAGGGCGGCTTTCGATGCGTTGAGCGCCGTCTTCACGTTCACATCGAACATGAGGTTCCATGTGTCCACGCTGCCATCCGCGATGGTTTCCCAGCGAAACGCGCCCGCCACGTTCACCAGCGCCTGCACGCCGCCGAGCTTTTGCGCGATCGCGTCGAACGCGGCTTGCGCGGCTTTTGCATCCGACAAATCGGCGCCCGTGACGATGAACGCATCCGCAAGCGGCGCGGGCAACGGGTCGTGCCGCGCGTCCCTGCCGATGAGCGCGATTCGTGCCCCGCGCTCGGCCAGCACGCGCGCGGTCGCAAGCCCCAGACTGCCGAAGCCGCCAGTGATGACAACGGTCTTTCCTTCGAGTGTGTTCATCGCGTGCTCCTTGAGCCGTGGCTGTTCAAGCATAGGATGGAACAGGCTTCAGAATTCGTAAAGCTCGGCGGGGTTATCGACGAGGATTTTGCCGCGCGTGGCTTCATCGGGCATGCAATGAGAAAACCAGTCGAGCAGGCTCGCGTTATCCGGAACCGGCTGCACGTTCGGATGCGGCCAGTTCGACGCCCACACGCCGCGCTGCGGATAGCGCGCGGCCAGTGTGCGCACGATCGGCGCGATGTCGTCGTATTCCGGCGCACCGCTGCGTGAACTTTCGTAAGGCGCCGAGAGCTTGATCCAGCAGCGCGGTCCGTCGAGCAGGCGGCATAGGGACGCGAAGCCATCGCTTGCAGGCGTGACCGGCCCCTGAAACTTGCCGATATGATCGATCACGAGCTTCGACGGCAAACGCGCGAGCAGCGCCTCGTGTTGCGGCAGCGTGTGTCCGTCGAGCTGAAGATCGATGTTCCAGCCAAGCGGCGCGATACGTGCCGACATCGCCTCGATGCTGTCCCACGCAAGTAGCCCGCCAGGAAACATCATGTAGCGCACGCCGCGCATGCCGGCTTCGTGCAGACGTTGCAATTCGGCATCGTCGACGTCGGGCGGAACGACCGCGATGCCGCGTGCGCCCTTGCCCAGTTGTTCGATGGCCGCGAGCGTGCAGCGATTGTCGAAGCCGTAGCCGGTCGGCTGCACGACGATCGCACGCGACAAGCCCAACGCGCGCTGTACTTCGCGATAAGCCGATGCAGGCGCCGATGGCGGCCGGAACGTCGCGCTCGGTGCAAGCGGGTAAGCGTCGTCGTAGACGTGGAGGTGGCAATCGCAGGCGTTCATCGCGCGTCGCTCGAAATGGCGTCGACTTTCGGCGCTTCACGCTGCGCGAGCCTGAACGCATGCCGTGGATTGACCGCGCCCATCGGCATGCGCCCTTGAAACAGCGCTTCGGTTTGCGCGACGGTTTCCATCGACTGATGCTCGATCGCAGCCGGCGTGAGGCCGCCGACATGCGGCGTCGCGATCACACGTTCGTGCGCGCAAAGCGCCGGCGAAGGCATCTGGTCCGGCGCACGCCCCACGTCGAGCGCCGCGCCCGCAAGACGGCCGCTTTGCAGCGCGGCCAGCAAGGCATTGTCGTCGACGAGTTCGCCGCGCGCCGCATTGATGAAATACGCGTCCGGCTTCATCGTCGCGAAGGCTTGCGCGTTCATCAGATTGCGCGTCGCATCGTTCGCGGGCGCGAGGCACACCACGAAGTCGGCGGCGGCGAGCAAGGCCGGAAGATCGCTCTGACTCAGGCGATCATCGTCGATCTTCGCGTGCGGATCGGACACGACCACGCGCATGCCGAACGCCAGCGCAAGCTCGCACAGATAGCGCGAGATCTGCCCGTAGCCGATCACGCCGAGCGTGCTGCCGCGCAACTCGCGACCCATCTTCGGCGCCAGCATCTCTCCGCGATGGTATGCCGACGCATAAGCCGTGGTGGCGCGGCCCAGATCGATCATCGCGCCGATTACCCATTCCGATACCGCCGGCACGAAGCCCGCGCTCGCCTGCGTGACGAGCACGCCATGATCGCTGGCGGCATCGACATCGATGGTACGGATATCCACCGCGCAGCGCACGAACGCGGCAAGCCGCGGCAAGGCTGCGAACAGTTCGCGTGGCGCGGGGGTCTGCCGGTAGCCGATGATCACGTCGGCATCGCGCGCGGCCGCGATGAGTTCGGCGGTCGTGAGCTCGCGGTCTTCCGTGTTGTAGGTCGCATCGGCGATGGCGTCGAGCGCCGCGCTCGCGCGTGCGCCGAAATAGTGTTCCAGCATGTGCCGGGGATGACTCACGAAAACCTTGTTCATGTCTCGGTCCTGAAGGGCTTCTACGTTGCTTTTGCGGCAGGCGGCGCCACGGATTCGCGCTCGACGAGCGTGATGTCGGTGAATAGCGCCTGCGCGGAATCGTTTACAGCGTCGTCTTGCTGACGCATCACGCGCTCGACCATGGCCGCGGCCATCGCAGGAACGGGCAGTTGCACGGTCGTGAGCGCGGGGTTCGAGATAGCGGCGAGAAAGTGCCCGTCCATGCCGACCACGGACATATCGTCCGGTACGCGCAAGCCCGATTCGCGCAGACCGGCCATCAGACCGAGCGCCATCAGGTCGTTGACCGCGACGATTCCGGTCGGCCGCGCGGCGTCTTCCGAGAGTTGGCGTGCGAGCGCGCGACCGTTTTCCGCGATCATCGAGTCGCCGTATTCGTTCACCGGGCCGCTGTCGAGCACGCGCGCGCCGTGGCCGAGGCCCGCTTCCTCGGCGGCGGCGAGAAAGCCGCGAATCTTGTCGCGCCTGGCTCAGCGTCATGCCGGCGAGCGTCGCATAACCGAGCCGTGTGTGACCATGCGCGATGAGATGCCGCGTCGCGAGCCGCGCCGCCTCGAAATTGTCCGGCGTGACGTGATCGATGCGCGTGGTCTCGCCTTCGGTCGCGCGCCGGTCGTAGCTCACGACGACCATGCCGCGCTCGGCCGCGGTTTCCAGATGGCGCTCATCCGCGAGCGATGAGATCACGATCACGCGCCGCACGCCGTGCGAAAGCAAATCTTCGAAGAACGACGCTTCCTTCGCCGGGTCGCGATACGTATTGCCGATCAGCACGCGATAACCGTAGCGCTCCTGCGCGTAAGTCTCGACCTCGCGAGCGATATAGCCGTACATCGGATTGGCGATGGACGGCACGAGTAAGCCGACGAGCGGCGTCTGACCGGTCTTCAGCTGGCGCGCGAGCGTGCTCGGACGGTATTGCAGCGCGGTCATCGCGGCCTGCACCCGCGCGAGCGTTTCCTGACGCATCTGGTCGGTGCGGCCGTTGAGCACGTTGGAAACCGTGCTCACGGATACACCAGCGTGGCGGGCTACGTCCTGAATGGTGCTCATGACAGTTCTTGTTTCGGACTTCGGACAACAGGCTACAGGCCGAGCCGGGTCGGCAGCCACAGAGAAAACGATGGCACCAGAATGAGTACCACGAGCGCGGCGCACAGCACCACCAGATATTTGACCATCGGTTTCGCGACGGCCTTCATTTCCGTGCCGGTGATTGCGCAGGTCGCGAAAAGCCCCAAGCCGACGGGCGGCGCGAACAGACCGAGCCCCATCGCCACGACGATCACCGTGCCGAAGTGCAGCGGGTTGATGCCGAGCTGCGTGGCGATCGGCGTGAGAAGCGGTCCAAAGATGATAAGCGCGGGTGCGCCTTCCAGCACCGCGCCGAATACGATCATGATGAGCACGGACAGCAACAGGAACATCGTCGGTCCGTATTGATGCGCGAAGTTGATCATGGCATCGGAGACGAGCGCGGGAATCTGCTCGATGGTGAGCGCGAACGACACGCTCGACGCCGCCGCCACGATGAACAGGATGCTGCTCGCCATCGACGCCGAACGCACGAACACGCGCGCCACCTTGCGCGGCGTGAGTTCGCGAAACGCGAGCCAGCCGACCATGAGCGCATAGACCACGGCGAACGCCGACACTTCCGTCGATGTCGCGATACCCGAGGTCACGCCCTTGCCGATCATCGCGATCATCACGAGCGCGACGAACGCGCCGCCCATCAGCGGCAGAAACGCACGCGGGTTCTTGAGCGCATCGGCCACGTTGATACGACGCCCGAAGATCACCGCGACGACGGCAAGCGCGAGCGCCAGCACCGCCGCCGGGACCACGCCCGCGAGAAACAGCCCCGCGATGGAAATGTTCGCGACGAAGCCCATGATGATCATGTTCACGCACGGCGGAATGGTCTCGGCCATCACCGCGCTGCACGCGAGGAGCGCCGCCGCTTCGTTCGGGTCCTGCTTGCTCTGACGCACGGCCGGCATGACCACGCCGCCGACCGCCGCGATATCCGCGAGCTTCGAGCCGGACACGCCTGAGAAGAACGCCGTCGCCATGATGGTGATGAGTCCGAGCCCGCCGCGCACGCGACCGAAAATACGCAGCAGGAGTTCGATCAGCCGCGACGACATGCCGTTGGTTTCCATCAGCAAGCCCGCAAGCACGAAGAACGGAATGGCGAGCAGCACGAAGTGGTCGGCGCCGGCCATCACCTGTTGCGAGTAGACGAGGATCGGCAGGGTCGGCTCGGCGAGAAAATACAGCAGCGCGGAGAACGCGAGCACGAAGCCGATGGGCACGCCGAGCACGAGTCCGCCGACGAAACCGGCCGCGAGCAGAATGCCCGGCTTGATCGCGTGATCGGGCATGAGCGCGTTCCAGCCGAACAGCGCCGCCGCGACCACGACGCAACCGATGAGCGCGCCGAACACCGTCTTGCGCGGCCCGTTCAATGCATTGGCGAGCGCGAACACCGCCATGAACACACTGCCCGCGACGAGCGGATACACGTTGATCCACGCGGGCAGGCCGCTTGGCGTCATCTGGCCGTAGGAATCGACGAGCAAGAGGCACGACGAGAAGCACAGATTGGCCGCCACGGCCGCGATGATCCAGTGCCCCGCCTGAATCAGCGCCGGTTGCCAGCGTGCGGGCAGCGCCGCGCGAAACAGATCGACGCCGACATGCTGACTGCGCGCAAGCACGGTCGCCGCGCCGAAGAAGACCAGCACGATCATCAACGCACGCGCGATCTCCTCGGCCCAATCGACTGGATCGTGCAGAAAGTAGCGATAGATGACGGAGACGAACACCACGATCACATCGGCCGCGAGCACGGCGGCGCAAAGGTATTCGATCCAGCGCATGACGACGGCGAGCGCGCGCGTGAGCGCGGTCTTCTGGCCGAAGCCGGGCGCGGCCGCAAGCTGCGCTTCGGGGCCGGGCGTCGCGGAGAAAGAGGTCATGGCGTTCAGCCTCGTGCGGCGGCGATGGCCGGAAAAAGCGGCGCGGTCGCGGGATACTGTTTCGCGAAGTTCGCGTACAACTGCGTCTGCATTTCGTGACGCGCGGTCTCGCGGTCCGCGGGCGACATCGGGAAGAAGGTCATGCCGCGCTGCTTCAGTTCCTGCTCGACGCGCGCCGCCGTCTGCACGGCTACCGTGCGTTGCTTCGCCGTCGCATCCTGCGCGGCCTTCTGGAAGGCCGGCCGAAGATTCGCGGGAATCTTGTCGAGCGAGCGGCGGCCCATCACGACGACGAGCGGGCTGAACACGTGCTGCGTCTGCCAGCACGACTTCACCACTTCGTCGTATTTGCTCGCGAGCACGGTCGCGCAGTCGTGCTCGAAGCCGTCGACTACACCGGTTTGCGCCGCCATGTACAACTCGCCGATGGGAATGGGCGTCGGCACCGCGCCCATCAGCTTGAACGTGTCCATGAAAGCGGGCGTGGGCAGCACGCGCAGTTTCACGCCCTTGATTTCCGCGAGCGAGTGCGCGGGCTTCTTCGTGAACACATTGCGGCCGCCGAACGAATAGCCCCACGTGATGACCGAGCAACCCGCGCGCTTTTGCAGCAGGCTGTCGAAGCTCTGGCCGACGCTGCCGTCCATCGCGCGGCCGACGTGATCGAAGTTATCGAAGACGTAACCCAGATCGAGCATGCCGAGTTCGGGCAGAACCGTTGCCCAGATGGACGAGCCCGTCACCATCATGTCGACCGCGCCGACCTTCACTTGCTGAACGACGTCGCTTTCCTTGCCGAGCTGATTGTTCGGAAAATAGTCGATGCAGATCTGCTCGCCCACGCTCGCCTTCAGGTTTTCAGCCAGGTACTGATACCAGACGTAATGCGCGGCGTTTTGATTCGCGGGCATCGACGACGAAAGCCGCAGCGCGACCGGCGCCTGCGCGCGTGCGAGCGACGGCAACGCACCGCCCGCCACCGCGAGCGAGGCCGCCGAGGCGGTTTGAAGGAAGCGTCGCCGGGATGTCGATTGCATGTCTTGTCTCCTGAGAGCCGCGGATCGCAGTGCGCTGGTCGCGGCTGTATCGATTTAGTGTATCGATACAGTAAACGGCGGGCGGATCTTCACCCATAGGGGTTATCCCGTTGATTCTGCCGCGCACCGGATGGTTCTCTACGCGTCGACTCGCACAGCGCTAGCCCGCTCGCTGCGTCCGGCAAGCACCCACACCGCCGACGCCACGAGCAACGCACTCACGCCCGCCACACCTAACGCAGCCGCGAACCCGCTCGCGAAACTCGCACGTGCGATCGCGACGACAGCCGCGTTGCCGCCCGCGCCCGCGTGTGCCAGATCGCCCGCAAGCACGCGCGAGAGGAAGGTTTCATCGAACGTGTGCATGAGGACAGGGAAACCGCTCGCATGCAGATCGAGCGCGCTTTTCGTGCGCGCCGCGAGCACCGCGCCGAGCACGCCCACCGACGTGACGATGGCCGTAAAGCGCGTCGTCGTGCTGATACCCGACGCCATGCCCGTGCGATGCGCCGGCACACACGCCATGATCGCCTTCTGGGTGTCGCCGTTGAGGATGCCCGCGCCGAGTCCGGTGACGATCATCGAGACCGCGATGAGCCCGTAATACGACATCGACGCGAACACGCCGTCAGCAGATTGCCCACGCCGATGGTCGCAAGCCCGAGCGTGAGCAGCGCCATTGCAGGCACGCGCTTGCCGAGCGCCGCGCCGAGATGCGGCCCGGCGATCATCGCGAGCGCGAACGGCAACATGCCGACGCCCGCGCGCACCGCGGTCAAGCCGAACGCGTTTTGCAGATAAAGCGGCAGGAACGTCATCATGACTTGCGCGCAGGCCGCGTAGCCGAACATGGCGAGCACGGCGGCGACGAAGCGCGATTCGCGAAACAGCGAGAGATCGATCATCGGATGCGCGCGCGAGCGTTGCACGCGCACGAACAAGACCAAGAGCGCCGCGCACGCGGCCAGGCGCGCTTTGGTGCGCCAGCTCGTCCAGCCATCGGCCTGACCGCCGATCAGCGCCCAGATGCCGAGCGAAAGCGACGCGGCAAAGATCGCGCTGCCGAGCAGGTCGAGCGATCCCGCATGCGGATTACGCGACTCGCGCATGCCGCGCCACGCGCACCACGCGAGCAGCGCGCAGATCGGCAGGTTCATGAGGAAGATCCAACGCCAGCCGAACCATTGCGTGATCGCGCCGCCGACGAGTGGCGCGACGGTCGTCGAAATACCCATGCAGGTGCCCCAGATCGCCCATGCACGAGCGCGCGCCGCGCCTTCGTGGAAGGTGTTGGCGATGATCGCGAGCGCGGACGTGAGCAGCATTGCCGCGCCGACGCCCTTCGCCGCGCGCGCCAGATTCAGCGCGAACGCGGAAGGCGCGAGGCCGCAGCCGAGCGAGGCCAGCGCGAACGCCGCGAGCCCGGCGATCAGCATCTTCTTTCTGCCGATGCGGTCGGCGAGCGCGCCCGCCGGCAGCAGACACGCGGCGAACGCGACCATGTAGGCGCTCACGACCCATTCGACATCGGCGAAACCGGCGTGGAAATCGCGCGCGATGGATGGCAGCGCCACGGCGACGACGTTGGTATCGAGCGTGATCAGCGCGCAAGTCGCCGATGCGGTGAGAAGCACGAAGCGCGCGGCGGACTGGTTCGGCGAGACATCGGCGGTGTCGGACATGGCGGGCGAATGTTGACGATGAAGCTATCGATGCTAGTGAGATCGCTCTTGTCTGTCATTGACATAGAATCGCTGAATAATTGATGCATTCGACAATACGAAGCGAGGCTCTCATGCCAGTGGAATTGCGCCATGTGCGCTGCTTTTTGAGCGTCGCGCGGCATCTGCATTTCACGCGTGCCGCCGATGAACTCGGCATTGCGCCACCCGCGCTCACGCGACGAATTCAGGAAGCGGAGCGGCTCCTTGGCGTGCGGCTTTTTCAGCGTACGAAGCGCTCGGTGGCGCTGACCGCGGCGGGCGAGGCGTATCTCGTCGAGGCATCGAGCGCGCTCGATCATCTCGCGCGCGGGGCCGAGCGCGCGGCGCTGGCGGAGCGCGGCGAGCTGGGCAGGATCGTGATCGGCTACGTCGGTTCGGCGGTTTATTCGGGCGTGCTGCAGACACACGTGCGCGGCTTTCGTGCGCGCTATCCGCAGGTTGCCATCGGTATCCGCGAGATCGTCATGCGCGAGGCGGGCGCGCTGCTCATCGACGGTCATATCGATATCGCTTACGTGCGGCCGCCCGTGCCTTATCCGGATGGCGTCGAGGTGCGCACGGTGCGTCGCGATGCGTTCATCGTCGCGCTGCCGGCCGATTCTCCGCTGACGCAATCGGAAACCATCACGCCCGCGCAACTGCGTGGTCAGTCGTTCGTGTTGCCGGAGCAGGAGTCCGGCACGCTCGAGGTTGGAAGACGCGGGCGCTTCGAGCCGCACATCGCCGGACAGCCGGGCACGCTGTCGGATGTGCTCGCGCATGTGTCGCTCGGCGGCGATGTGGCGGTCGTGCCACGATCGCTCGCGCAATGCGTGACGGTGCCGGGCGTTGAGTATCGCGAGATCGCGGGAAAGCCGGTGCCTTCGGAAGTCGCGGTGGTGTATCGGCGGTTCGAGAAAGGGGCGGCGGTGAAGGGGTTTTTGGAAATGGCTTCGAAGGCGTGAAGCGCATTTCCGGTTGCGTTGTTGGCTTTGCTTGGATGATCGATACATAAATGGGATTGGCCGATCGGGGTAGTTTTCTGATCAGGCGTCAAGATCGAAAACTGGCTCGACGGTCCCGCTTGAGATCCGCGTCCTGACGCAAGAGCCTTGCGGCCTCACACTGTCCTAACTCTTCGCGCCCAGACTTCCCCTCACACGCTGCATGACAGGAGGGGAAAATGAAGATCGAACCGACACCCATCGCAGGCGCATCGCTCGTCGACATCGACATCGGGCGCGACGCACCCGTGATCGATACCGCGCCCACCTTGCCCGACACGCAAGCGACGGCCATGTCTTACGAAGCGCTGCTGCCCTATCTGCTGTTGCCGATCGCAGGCGCTTACTAAGCGAACAAGCCATGTTCGAACGAGACGGCGCCACTTACGCGTTTCACCACGTCTGCATTCCGATCACATCGACATGAAGCCGTCGTAAAGACGCTGAACGAGGAAGACTCGGCGCGCCGCACGGTCGTGCGTCGCGCTTGACCTGTGCTTTTTCAGCGCCTATACAGGACGTTCACCGCGCGCATCGCACGATGCCGCCTCGATCGAGACCGGAGTCCAGAGTGACGATAACCACAAGATTCAAGCCGCCAGTCCCGCTGACTTTCACATTGCCGCTCGCCCTGAGTCTCGCGCTCGCGGCCTGCGCAACCGACTCTTCCGCTCCGCCACCGCCCGGCACCGTCACGACGACGCTGCCATCGGGCGGCGTCTACAAAGGGACAATCGACAACGGTCAGGCCGATGCCACGCTGCTCGTGCTCTTCGATGGCTCGGCGTATCTCTTCTACGGCACTCCGAACGACACGCGCGGCACGAACCTGTCGGGCGTCGCCATCGCCACGGGCGGCACGCAGACGAGCGACGGCAAGTTCGCGAGCACCTCGGCGTTCGACTATCGCGTGGGCCGGGCGCCCGCCACCGCCGCCAACTTCAGCGCAAACTTCGCGCAAGCGCCGGCCGTAAGCGGCACGGTCGCAAGCAAAAACGGCGGCGCGGGCCTCGCCTTCAACGTGAACGCCGCGCCGATGCTCGACACCGGACCGAGCCTCGCCAACGCGGGCGGTCTTTACAGCGGCCGCGGAATGTCGCTCGGAGGCGCGACGACCACGCGCATCACCGTCGCCGCCGATGGCTACGCCGCCGGCACGACGAGCGCCGGTTGCATCTTCAAGGGAACGGTGGCACCGCGTCCCGGCGCGAACGCCTACGACGTCTCGGTGACGTTCGGCCCCGCGCCCTGCCCGCTGCCCGACGCGACCGTCAAGGGCGCCGCCGTGCTCGACGGCCCGCGCCTGCTGGTCGCGCTGCCGAGCCCCGACCGTGCCAACGTCTTTCTCTTCGATGGCAGGAAATAGCTGCCGACGCTTTTTATCAGCGCGTGAAAAAAGCCGGCTCGCTGCTTGCAGCGGGCGATTCGTATTCTAAGATTGTTGCTACCGTAGGCAGCGGCGTCGTGATACGCGTGCTTGGTCGAGGTTCGCGTGACGCCGTCTCCTTCGGCGAGAGTCATCAGTCGTGTTGTTCAGTGAGGTTCAATAAGCCGTAACAACAAGGAGACAACCAGATGAACGCAACGCTCAAGCTTTTGCCGTTGGCGGTCGGCGCCATGCTCGCCTGCCTGCCGTATGCGAACGCCGCGCAAGACAATCTCAATTCGCTGTCCAACTTCAAGCAGACCGGCACGAGTCAGGCCGAAAAGGTGCCGCAAGGCGGCCAGACCGCCGACGCGCTGCGCGAAAATCTCAAGCAAATCAAACTGCCGCCAGGCTTCAAGATCGACCTGTATGCAATCGTGCCGGAAGCGCGGCACATGGCTATCGAGCCTTCGACGGGCGTGGTGTTCGTCGGCACGCGCAAGAATCGCGTATGGCAGGTGACGGATCGAACCAAAAGGCGCGTCGCGGATGACGTCGTTCAATTCGCCTCGTCGGTCACGTTCAAGGTGCCGAACGGCGTCTGCTTCTCGCCGGATGGCGTGCTTTACGTGGTCGAGCAGAATCGCGTGCTCGGTTTCCCGGCGGCCCAGTTCTTCGGCGACGGCGGGCCGGACGTGGCCGCGGCGGTCGTCGTGCCGCAAGGCAAGCTGATCCCGGCGACGTTCGAGAGCTTCAATCACGGCGCGCGCGCGTGCCGTATCGGGCCTGACAAGAAGCTATACATCGCGCTCGGCCAGCCGTGGAACGTGCCGCCGAAAGACAAACTCGCCGATATCGACAAGAACGGGCTCGCGGGCATCATCCGTCTGGATCAAGACGGCAAGAACCGCGAAACCTACGCGCACGGCGTGCGTAATTCGGTCGGCCTCGACTTCAATCCGAAGGACAAGACGCTCTGGTTCACCGACAACCAGGTCGACGGCATGGGCGACGACATTCCTCCGGGCGAACTGAACCGCGCGACCAAGGCGGGCGAGAACTTCGGCTTCCCGTGGTACGGCGGCGGCAAGGTGCGGACCGTCGACTACAAGGATCAGAATCCGCCGGCGAACCTGGTGTATCCGCAAGTCGAATTCGCGGCGCACGCGGCCGACCTCGGCATGTCGTTCTATAACGCGAAGACGTTCCCGGACAAGTACCAGGGCGGCATCTTCGTCGCGGAACACGGTTCGTGGAATCGCACGAAGCCGATCGGCGCACGCATCATGTACGTGCCCGTCAAGGACGACGGCACGGCGGGCGAACCGGAAGTCTTCGCGGATGGCTGGCTCACTTCGAGCGGCGAGTACATGGGACGCCCGGTCGATGTCCAGGTATTGCAGGACGGCTCGCTGCTGGTATCCGACGACTATGCCGGCGCCATCTATCGTATTTCGTATTCGGGGTCGAAGTGATGCGGCCGGCGCAGACAGCCGTGGTGGCGAGCCTGATGCTGGCGGTATCCAGCGTCGCGCTCGCAGCGGGCGATATCAAGGCGGGGCGCGCGAAGGCGGCGCAGTGTCAGGCGTGCCACGGGCTCGACGGCATGTCGAAGCTGCCGGAAGCGCCCAACCTCGCGGGGCAGACGGAGGAGTACCTCGTGAAGGCGCTGACCGACTTTCACACGGGCGCGCGCCAGAACGAAATGATGTCGATGGTCGCGAAACCCTTGTCCGAGGCGGATATCGCCAATCTCGCGGCGTACTACCACAGTCTCGGCAAGCAATGACCGAAGCAGACTTGCTTGACGATGCCCTTCCCCAGCGCAAATTTTTTGGTTTGACGCTTGACTTGGATGGGTAAGGGTTTATACTAAGCTTTGTCTCCTCCATGTCTCAACCGATATGGATTCAAGCCCGCTCAATGCAGCGGGCTTTTTTTTCGCCCGCTTGCGGCGCTTACGCACGTCTCACCACCGAAGCGCACCCCCGCGCGCCTCGTTCCCCGCATTGACTGTTGGTCTCCCCTGCGCTTTTCCGCGCGGTGAATTTTCGTTCGTATCGAACATCGAACCTATTGGCCCCGCTCGCCTGGACGCCTTCGCGTCTCATCGTATGTGGTCTCCCCAGCGCTTCCCGTGCGCCGGTTGGGGTTTTCGTTTCCAGGCGCCCCCGGCCCTGGTTGTCCACAGATCTTCTGCACAAGCCTGTGGATATCGTTATGGAAATCAGTGCAACGTGTTGATTCGAAACCGCTAACCGGGTGCGCCTTTGCATCGCGCGGCGCGCCTCGATTAGTGTCAGTCTGCGTCTGTCACGCACGACGCCAGCATCGTCGTCATGCGATTCAATTCGCTGCTGAAGAAAGTGTGCGGCGCGGTCGCTACGCTGAGTTCGTCGGCGGCCGAGCGCGGCATCGCGAATACGATCGTGCCCGTTGCCACGAGCGCGACGATCATCGATAAGAGCCAGGAGAAGACGTACATCGCCAGTTACCTCGTCTGTCTGATTTGCGCTCGCAAACGTGAGCGCCTGATGAGCAGATTAAGGTTCGATGGCGTTCTGCACAGCCCCGCGGATGGGGGGACGTGAAGGAGGGACGACGTGCGCCCGCTTTCGTACGTCGAGCCGGAAGGCTGCTAGCGCGAGCCGAACGGCCGCATATCCGGCGATGGATCGGGCGACACGCCCTGCGCGACAGCCGCGTCGCTTTGCGCGCGCATGGCTCGCTGGAAACCATCGCGTTCGCGCAATCGGGACCAATAGCGCGCGATCGGCTCCGCGAAGCGTTCGTGCAAACCGATATGCTCCGCGAGCATCAACGCATAACCAACCGAGATATCCGCGGCCGTGAACCGCCCCGCGCACAAAAAAGCCTCGCGCTCCAGCAGCGGCACGAGCGTGCGCAGACGCGCATGAAACCACTTGGCGTAATCCTCGGCGACTTGCGGCTGCCGGCGCTCGGGCGGCTCCAGATGCGTGTAACGCAAGACGAGCGTCTGTGGAAACGTGAGCGTCGCCTCGCCGAAGTGCAGGAAGTTGAGATAGCGGCCGAAGTCCGCTTTGTGCGAAGCGACATCAAGGGCGCCGGGCGAATAACGCGCCGCAAGATACTGACAAATCGCGGCCGATTCGGTCATGAAAAGCGCGTCGTCATTGAAGGCCGGAATCGTACCGAGCGGGTTCACTTGCATGAACTCGCGCGCCACCACACGCGGCGGAAACGGCAGCATCTTCAGTTGGTACGGCACGCCGATTTCCTCGAGCGCCCAAAGCGGCCGGAACGACCGCGCGCTCACGCAATAATGCAGCGTGATCATCGCGTCACCCGAGCCATGACGGCTTGCGCTTTTCGAGGAAGCTCTGCACGCCCTCGCGCCCTTCGTCCGATGCCCGAATGCGCGCGATGCGTTCGGCCGTATCGGAGATCAACGAATCGTCGATGACCTTGCCCGCGAGTTCCGACACCAGCCGCTTGCACTCGCCCACGGCGTTCGGGCTGTTGGACGCGATGTTGTTCGCCATTGCATCGACGGTTCGATCGAGCTCGCCGCTCGTCGTCAGTTGATGCACGAAGCCGATACGCAGCGCTTCCGTCGCATCGAAACGCTCGGCCGTCACGAAGTAGCGATGCGCGGCGCGCGCGCCCATCGCGCGAATGACGTAAGGCGCGATGGTCGCGGGCATGAGCCCGAGCTTCGCCTCCGATAGGCAGAAGTTCGCGCTGTCCACGCTCACCGCGATATCGCACGCGGCGACGAGGCCCATGCCGCCCGCGTAGGCATCGCCCTGCACGCTGGCGATCACCGGCTTCGCGCTCGTGTAGATGGTGTTGAGCATGGTCGCAAGCCCGAGCGCGTCCGCGCGGTTTTCCGCCTCCGAATAACCGGCCATGCGCTTCATATAGTTGAGGTCGGCGCCCGCGCAAAAGGCCGGGCCGTTCGCCGCGAGCACGATGACGCGCACGCTCGTGTCGTCGTTGAGCGCGCGAAAGGCGGCAGTCAGTTCGACGATGGTCGCGTCGTCGAAGGCGTTGCGTACATCGGCGCGATCCAGCGTCACACGGGCGACGTGTCCCGTCACCGAGAGCTTGATGCGTTGCAGATTCATGGCGTCGGACATGTCCTTGTCTCCTTATGCTTGCCGCCGAAAGTTGAGCCGTGCTCAGTTCCAGGCGGATGAGTTGCAAAGTTTCGGCGAACATCGCGGCGGCGGTCAATCGATTTTCATGAGTCTCACTCACACGAAATCATCCGAGGAGACCCATACTCGTCATGTGACGCAGCGAGCATGCCCGAACGCAATATAGTCGTATATATTACGGTGCTCGCCGGATTGCATGACCGCGCGAAGATCCAAGACCAGCATCGCGCAATCCGGTGCAGCCAATAAAACAGAACCCAAGGAGCTTTACGTGAAGACTCGTTTGTTGCGCACTTTGCTTTCGTTGGCGGTGGGCTTCGCCGCTTCGTCGGCGTTTGCAGGCGAAGTGCAGATCGCCGTGGCGGCCAATTTCACGGCGCCCGTGCAGGCCATTGCAGCGGACTTCGAAAAGGATACCGGCAACAAGGTCGTCGCTTCGTTCGGCGCGACGGGTCAGTTCTATGCGCAGATCAAGAACGGCGCGCCCTTCGAAGTATTCCTCGCCGCCGACGACACCACGCCCGCCAAGCTCGAAAGCGAAGGCATGACGGTGCCGGGAAGCCGCTTCACTTACGCGACCGGGGCGCTCGCGTTGTGGTCGGCGAAGGAAGGTTACGTCGACGACAAAGGCGAAGTGCTGAAGAAGAACCAGTTCACGCATCTGGCGATCGCCAATCCGAAAGCCGCGCCGTACGGACTTGCCGCCACGCAGACGCTCGACAAGCTCGGGCTCACGCAGGCGGTGGCATCGAAGATCGTCGAAGGGCAGAGCATCTCGCAAGCGCAGCAGTTCATCGCGACGGGCAATGCCGAACTCGGCTTCGTCGCGCTCTCGCAGATCTACAAGAACGGCAAGATCACGAGCGGTTCGGCGTGGATCGTGCCGGAATCGCTGCACGAGCCGATCAAGCAAGACGCGGTCATTCTCAACAAGGGCAAGGACAATCCGGTCGCGAAGCAGTTCGAGGATTACCTCAAGGGACCGAAGGCCGCCGAGATGATCCGCTCGTTCGGCTATCAGCTCTGATTGTTCGCGATGCCGCTCGATAGCGCCGATCTCCAGGCCATCACGCTGACGCTCGAACTGGCGTCGCTGGCGACGGCGCTTCTGCTCGTCATCGGCACGCCTGTCGCGTGGTGGCTATCGCGCACGCGCTCGCGGGCGAAGGGTGTCGTCGGCGCGGTGGTGGCGTTGCCGCTCGTGCTGCCGCCTACCGTCATCGGCTTTTATCTGCTCGTGCTGATGGGGCCGAACGGTTACGTCGGCAAGCTCACTCAGGCGTCGGGCATCGGCCTCTTGCCCTTCACGTTCGCGGGGCTCGTAATCGGCTCGGTCATCTATTCGATGCCGTTCGTCGTGCAGCCACTGCAGAACGCGTTCGAAGCCATCGGCAGCCGTCCGCTCGAAGCCGCCGCGACCTTGCGCGCGGGACCGTGGGACACGTTTTTCACTGTCGTGTTGCCGCTTGCGCGGCCGGGCATCATCACCGCGACGATCCTCGGTTTTGCGCACACGGTCGGCGAATTCGGCGTCGTGCTGATGATAGGCGGCAATATTCCCGGGCGCACGCGCGTGGTTTCCGTGCAGATCTTCGATCACGTCGAAGCGCTCGAATACGCGCAGGCGCACTGGCTCGCGGGCGGCATGGTGCTGTTCTCGTTCATCGTGCTGTTGCTGCTCTATTCGAGCCGTCGATCGGCGGCGGTGCATGCCTGAAATCTCATCGACCGGTCAGGCCATCGAGGCGCGCTTTCTCGTCGAACAAGGCCGCTTCACGCTCGATGTCGATCTGCGCTTGCCGGGACGCGGCGTGACCGCGCTCTTCGGCCATTCGGGTTCCGGCAAGACCACGCTGCTGCGCTGTCTCGCGGGACTCGCACGGCCGCGCGCGGGAAGGCTCGTCGTCAATGGCGAACTGTGGCTCGATACCGACCGCAACGTTTTTCTGCCGACGCACAAGCGTCCGCTCGGCTACGTTTTTCAGGAAGCCAGTCTCTTTGCGCATTTGAGCGTGCGCAAGAATCTTCGCTATGGGTTCGATCGCGTGGCGGCACGCGAGCGACGCGTCGACCTGGAACAGGCGGCGGAACTGCTTGGCATCGGGCATCTGCTGGAGCGCGATCCGGGCGGATTGTCGGGCGGCGAACGCCAGCGCGTGGGCATTGCGCGGGCGCTGTTGACGAGTCCGCGTCTATTGCTTCTCGACGAACCGCTCGCCGCGCTCGATCAAAAGCGCAAGCTCGAAATCCTGCCGTATCTCGAACGTCTGCACGACGAACTCGATATCCCCGTGCTGTACGTGACCCACGCGCCCGAGGAAGTCGCGCGCCTCGCGGATCACCTCGTTCTGCTCGAAGCCGGCCGCGCGCTGGCAAGCGGCGCAATTGCCGATACGCTCGCGCGGCTCGATCTGCCGCTCGCGCTCGCCGACGATGCATCGGTGGTGCTGGAAGGCATCGTCGCCGATCACGATGCGCGTTATGGTTTGCTGTCGCTCGCGCTGCCGGGCGGCCGCGCCTCGCTCACCGTCGTGCATGCGCCAGTCGAACGAGGCCGCGCGATGCGTGTCGCCGTGAAAGCGCGCGACGTAAGCCTGATCGCCGGCAATGAACCGCACACGTCGAGCAGCGTTCTCAATCTGCTGCCCGCAGTCGTGTTCGACATCGCCGACGATGCGGACCCCGCGCAAGTCGTCGTGCGCCTCGACGTGGACGGCTCGCCGCTCCTCGCGCGCATCACGCGTTATTCGCTGGACCGGCTGGAGATTGTCGCGGGCGTGCGGGTCTGGGCGCAGGTAAAGGCCGTCTCGCTGCTCGCCTGATCGCGGCGCTCTTTCAGCGCGGCGTATTGCAGCAGCATGATGGTCTTGCCGTCCGCGATTTCTCCGCTGTCGATCATGGCCAGCGCTTTCTCCAACGGCACCTCGATCACTTCGATTTCCTCGCCTTCGTCCTCCACGCCGCCGCCGTCACTGACGCGCATGGAGCCGTCGTATTCGCCGAGATAAAAGTAGAGTTTCTCCGTCACCGATCCGGGGCTCATGAACGCCTCGAAGATCTTTTCGACGTGCTGCACGCGATACCCGGTTTCCTCCTCGACTTCGGCGCGAATGCGTTCTTCCGGCGTCGAGTTGTCGAGCAGGCCACCAGGCGCTTCGATCAACATGCCGTCGTGGCCGTTGACGAAAGCCGGCATGCGAAATTGGCGCGTCAGGAGCACGTGGCCGTTATGCCGGTTACGCAGCAAGATGGTCGCGCCGTTGCCGCGATCGTAGGTCTCACGGCTCTGGCGCTGCCACGTGCCGTCGCGGCGCAGAAAGTCGAAAGTCACCTTTCTCAGCACGTACCAGTCGTCGGATAAAACAGCGGTATCGAGCACGCGTACTCGTTCCTTGGTCTCAGTCATTGCAGTCTTCCATGGCGTGGTGGTGGCTTCCATGGTAACGTGCAGTTTCGTGCAGTTACAAGCAAATTCGTGCAACGATCATGCTCACGAGTCAACGCAAGAAAACAATCCTCGACGCCCTCTCGCGCGACGGTCAGGTGCTCGCCAGCGAGTTGAGCGCGAGCTTCGGCGTGTCGGAAGACACGGTGCGCCGCGATCTACGCGAGTTGGCTGCGGAAGGTCTGCTGCAACGCGTGCACGGCGGCGCCCTGCCCGCTTCTCCGGCCGTGGCGCCGTTTGCGCGTCGGCAGGAAATGGAATCGGAGGCGAAGCGCCGTATCGCGCGGCGCGCCGTTGAGATGATCGAACCGGGGCAAATCGTGATCGTCGATGGCGGCACGACTTCGGCCTTGCTCGTGCAGCAACTTCCCGCGAGCCTCGCGGTTACGATCGTCACGCATAGTCCGAGCGTGGCCGTCGCGCTCGCCGAACACGCGACGGTGGAAGTCGTGCTGATCGGCGGCAAGCTTTTCAAGCATTCCATCGTCACGGTCGGCGCGGCGGCCGTCGAAGCGATGTCGCATATCCACGCCGATCTGTATTTCATGGGCGTCACGGGCGTTCATCCCACTGCCGGGCTGACCACCGGCGATTTCGAGGAAGCGCATATCAAGCGCGCGCTTGCGGCGCGCGCGGCGGAGACCGTCGTGCTCGCGTCTGCCGCCAAGCTCAACGCGGCATCGCCATACCGTATCGGCGATATCGAGCTTGCACAGACGGTCATCGTCGAAAGTGCGACGGATGCACGTCTCACCGATCCCATCGAACAAGCAGGCGTGACCATCCTTCGCGCCTGATCGATGCCGCAACTTGTTACGGGGTAACGCGCCGAAAGATTCATCGGGAGAGCCGTAATTGAATTTCCTCCGCAACTGGAATAGCGTAGAAAAATACGCCAAACGCGGTCCGGGCAGGAATTGTCCATGCTGTACGGGTAACGGGTCAGGCGATAATTTTTGGAGAAATGTCGTGAATCGCGTGAAGGCTCTCATCGCGTTGTCGGCGCTTGCCGCGGCGGGTTTCGCCGCCACGGCGCACGCGGGCGGTCACGTCGGCGTGTTTATCGGCGGGCCGCTGTACTACCCGTATCCGGTGGCGCCCGTGCCGTACTACTATGCGCCGCCGCAGGTCATCGTTCCGGCGCCCGCCGCGCCGACCACTTATGTCGAGCAAGGCCAGCCCGACCAATCACAGGCTCAGGCTCAGTCGGGCGGCACCTGGTATTACTGCGAGGGATCGCGCACGTACTACCCGTATGTCAAGCAGTGTCCCGGTGGATGGCGCGAAGTTCCGGCGCAACCCCCGCCGCCATCGAATTGAATCGAAGCTGGCTTTTATGAATACTCGCAGGCTCGTTATTTTTCTCGCGCTCTCAGGCTTGGGTCTGTCCGCGTGCACGGTCATGCCGACCGGACCCAGCGTGATGGCGCTGCCCGGCACCGGCAAGACCTTCGACCAGTTCCGCGCGGACGACGCATCGTGCCGTCAGTTCGCGTTTCAGCAAACGGGCGGCGTCACCGCAGATCAGGCCGCGACGAACAGCGCGGTGGGGAGCGCCGTGGTTGGGACCGCCATCGGCGCGGCAGCGGGCGCGGCGTTCGGCGGCGGCACGGGTGCGGCTATCGGCGCGGGCGCGGGATTGTTGACCGGCAGCGCGGTCGGCATGGGCGCGGCGCAAACGTCGGGCTACGGCGTGCAGCGCCGCTACGACTACGCGTATCTGCAGTGCATGTACGCAGCGGGCGATCGTGTTCCGGTCGCAGGTCCGTTGCGCACGGCGCCACCGAACGGCGCGGCGTATTACGCGCCGCCACCGCCACCTCCGCCGGGCATGCCACCGCCTCCTCCGCCTTCGAGCTGACATCGACACGCGCCGCTTGAGCCTTCCTCAGCGGCGCTTTTTTTACGAAGGCATCGCATCTCAGAGACGCGGTTTCCATTGATCATCGTCGGGGCGCGCCAGTGCCGGCGCCACGATTCCCGGCGCCACGAGCAGTCCGGTCACCCAGCCGATATAAAACCGCAGATCGCTGAAGAACTCGGCTGTGTCGTAAAGGCGAAACGACTGCACGTGCGCGAGCCATAGCACGCATTGCACCGCGCCCGAGAGCACGAGCCACGCAAGCGCGATCACCGCGAGTGCCCGTGCGCAGCGGCGAAACGTGTCCGCATCCCACTGTTCGCGCACGATGATGCATCCCGAGATCAGCACGAGAATCGCCGGAATCACGCTCGTGACCAGCACGTGCGTCTGCCATTCGAAGAGCACGCCGGTCAGGTAGCTGAAGATCACGGCGAGCCCGGCTGCGGTCCACATCATCCAGACTGCCCCGCGCGCCGACATCCACGCAATCGTGATGACGAACGGGATCGCCGCCCATTGCAGCGCCTGTCCCACCGCCTTCGCGAGGTTCTCGCTGGCCTGTTCGTTCGAATGGCTCGCCGCTACATACACGGTGATCGCTTCGTGCACGCACACCGCGACGACCGCGAAGCTCAACGCTTCGCACGCGGCGAAGGCGGGCGATTTCTCCGCGCGATGCACGTGTCCCTGCAACCCGCGCAAGCGCTCCAGCAGCGGCTCGACGAAGAACGCGAGAATCGCGCCGATGAGCAACGCGGCGGCGGCATCCCTGAAGGAGAAATGTCCGAAGAGCGAGAACAGCCCTTGCCAGAGAAACTCGGGCGCGGCGGCGCACACCGCCACCCACAGCGCAAAAAAGAAACCGTTCGAAGCGAGTCTGAACGGCATGATGACCTCGATGGTCGATGAGCGCTGCGTTAGAGAGGAGCTTGCGGCAAATCGGCGGCCACGACGCGCGCCGCGATGGCATTTCGCACGCGCTCGCGCAGCCCGGGCGGCATGCCGAAACCTTCGTAGGCGAGCGCTTGCGCCACGGTCACGACCTTCATCTCTTCATAGCGCCGCCCGCTGCCGATGAGCGCCTCGAACGCATTGGCGCGCTCGTTGATCTCGATGGGATCGGCATCCACGAGCAGAACGGCGTGAGCCAGCACGGCATGGCGCGGTTGCTCGTCGAGGGACGACGACACGCGCCGCCAGTATTGCGCCGTGCCAGCGATCTTGCGCGCATCGTGGCCGGGACCCCAGGCGAGATTGAAGCGGCCATCGCAGAACGAGCCTTCGACCGTTTGCCAGTGCGTGAGCACGCCGAGGGTGTTGAGCGCATCCGCGATGATGCCGCACAGATGCAGATAGACCGGCTCGGCAAGCGCGCCCATCGGCGCGTGCACGGGATACGCGAGACTCAGATTGAGAATGCCGGGACCTTGTGGAACCAGCCCGCCGCCCGACAAACGCAGCCAGACGGGACAGCCGCGTCGCGCGAATTCATCGCGAGCATCGGCCAAAGGCGCATAACGCTGATAACTGCGCGGCACGATCAGCGAGCGCGGCGCTTCCCACAGATGCGCCACCGCATCGCCCGCTTTCGCGCGGTCGAGCAGCGCTTCCTCGGCTTGCAGCGGATTCCCGGGCAGCGTTTCGAAATCGAGCAATTCGAAGGGCATGGAGTGGATGTCAGGACGCGCGGTGACAGCGACATCGCACATAGTAGCGAAGAAGCGGGCGCGCGGCTGAGAACGCGCCGCCGCGACGGCGCGTTGCCTCGACCCTGCGCGCGATCAGACGCCCTTGCCCACATGCTCCTTCAACAACGCGTTGACCTCGTTGGCTTTCTCCATCTGGCTCATGTGCCCGGCATCGTCGAATACGCGCACGGTCGCATGCTTCGGCGCGTTTTCGGCATGCGCCGCCGGGATGATCTGGTCTTTCGCGCCCCAGATCACGAGCACCGGCTTGCCGCTTTCCGCAAGCTTTCTTCCGGGCTGACCGCTCTGGCTGCCACCGCCGAAGAGCGCGCCACCGAGCGCAGTCAGTGCTTCGCTCACGCCATCCAGACGCTTGTACTTGAGCAAGTCGTCGAGCATTTGGCGGCTGACGAGCTCCGGATTGGCGAACAGCAGCTCGACCACTGGCTTCAGTTCGCGACGCGATTGCGCGCTCACGAAACCCTCGGTGTACGCGTTGTTCACTTCATCGCCGAAACCGGAGGGCGACACGAGCGCGACCGATTGCACGCGCGCGGGCGCATCGACGGCGAGTTGCGCGGCGATGCCGCCGCCCATGGAGTGCCCGACGAGATGCGCCTTTTCGATATTCACCGCGTCCATGAAGTGCGCGACGAAGCGCGCGAGATCGGCGAGCGTCGTGCCCGGCACCTTGGGCGTCGATTGCCCGTGGCCCGGCAAATCGAGCGCGAACACGCGATTGTGTTCGGCGAGCGCGTCGAGATTGAAGAGCCAGTTGTCGAGATCGCCGCCAAAACCGTGGATGAACAGCACCGCGGACTTGCCCGCATCGTCGCCGCCGCGCGCGGCATAGCGCACGCGAATGCCGTCGACATCGACGAAGTGATATGCCGACGCCGCTTCGTCGCCCTCGCCTTCCTCGTCCGGCGGCGTTTCGTAGGACGACACATAGGCGTCGATATCGGCGTCGCTGACCTCGGCCGGCGCGAGCACGCCGAGGAGCGCTTTCACCGGCAGCGTGTCGCCCGCCGACGCAACCCTGCGGCGCAAGGTACCCGCGTCGGGCGCTTCCACCGCGTTGGCGATCTTGTCGGTTTCGACATCGAGAATCGGCATGCCGACGGCGATCTGCGCGCCCTCTTCCACGAGCCACTCGTTTACCGTGCCTTCTTTCATCGACAAGCCCCATTTGGGCATGACGATCGGTGTGATTGCGGGCATCAGTGCTTTCCTCCTTTCATCGTTTTACGCGCGGCGTCGGCGATTTGCGCGGCGCTCGGAATGTACAGATCTTCGAGCGTCGGCGAGAACGGCACGGGGGTGTGCGGCGGCGCGACCATTTCGATGGCCGCTTTCAGCGCGCCGAACGCTCGCTGCGCGACTTGCGCCGAAATATCCGTGGCGATGTTGCAGCGCGGACTCGCTTCATCGACGACGACGAGTCTTCCCGTGTTCTCGACCGTTTCGAGCACGGTGTCCATATCGAGCGGCGATAGCGAGCGCAGATCGACGATCTCGGCTTCGATGCCTTCCTTCGCGAGCGTCGCGGCCGCCTCCAGCGCGCGGTGCACCATCAACCCGTAAGTGACGATGGACACATCCTTGCCGTCGCGCACGATGTTGGCCTCGCCGAACGGAATGGCATATGAGTTCTCGGGCACTTCGCCTTCGAAACCGTAAAGGTTCTTGTGCTCGCAGAAGATGACCGGGTCGTTGTCGCGAATCGCCTGAATCAAGAGACCCTTGGTGTCGTAAGGCGTGGACGGACAGACGACCTTGAGACCGGGAATATGCGTGAAAAGCGGCGTCAGCATCTGGCTATGCTGAGCGGCCGCGCGAAAGCCCGCGCCGACCATCGCGCGAATCACGACGGGCGTTTCGGCCTTGCCGCCGAACATGTAGCGGAACTTGGCGGCCTGATTGAAGATCTGGTCGAAACACACGCCCATGAAGTCGATGAACATCAATTCCGCGATCGGCCGCATGCCGCACGCCGCCGCGCCGATTGCCGCGCCCACGTAAGCCGATTCGGAGAGCGGCGTGTCGAGCAGCCTGTCGCCGTGCTTGGCGTACAGTCCTTTCGTGACGCCCAGCACGCCGCCCCACGCGTCTTTCTCGCCGTCCGCGCCGGCGCCGCCGACGATATCCTCGCCAAGCAGAATCACGCTCGGATCGCGGGTCATTTCCTGGTCGATGGCTTCGTTGATCGCCATCTTCATGCTCAGTTTTCGGGCCATGATGATTTGTCTCGCTAAGTGTTTTGAATGGGCGATCAATACTTCACGTACACGTCGGTGAGCAGGTCGGCCGCGGCCGGCAGTGGCGCGTCCTTCGCTTCCTGCACGGCGCGGTCGATCAGCGCGGCGACTTCGCGGTCGATGGCATCGAGTTCGCCGGGAGAGATCACGTCGGCTTGCGTCACGGCATGCGCGAACTTCTTCAGGCAATCCTTGTTCGAGCGGATATCGTCGAGTTCGCCGGGCGCGCGGTACGTCTGCGCATCGCCTTCGAAGTGGCCGTAGAAGCGGATCATCTTGCATTCGAGCAGCGCCGGGCCGCCGCCTTCACGCGCTCGGCGGATCACTTCGCCCGCTGCTTCGTGCACCGCGAAAAAGTCGGTGCCATCCACCGTCACGCCGGGAATGCCGAAGCCCGCCGCGCGATCCACGTAGCTATCCACCGCCGTGCCGTAATCGCGCGCGGTCGATTCCGCGTAGCCGTTGTTCTCGATCACGAAGATCACCGGCAGATTCCACACCGCCGCGAGATTCAGGCTTTCGAGAAAGGTGCCCTGGTTCGACGCGCCATCGCCCGCGAAGGTGATGCCCACTTCGCCCTTGCCGCGAAACTTCGCCGCGAGCGCCGCGCCGCAGATCAACGGCGCGCCCGCACCGAGAATGCCGTTCGCGCCCATCATCCCTTTGGACAGGTCGGCGATATGCATGGAGCCGCCCTTGCCGTTGCACGAGCCGCCCTTTCTGCCGTAGATCTCTTTCATCATGGCGACGGGATCGACGCCTTTCGCGATGCAGTGCCCATGTCCGCGATGCGTGCTCGCAATGCGGTCGCCGTCGTTCAGGTGATGCATGATGCCGACGCCCGCCGCCTCTTCGCCCGCATAGAGATGGACGAAACCGGGGATGTCGCCGCGACCGAAATCGACGTGCAGACGCTCTTCGAAATCGCGGATCGTGCGCATCTTGCGGTAGACACTCAGCAGTTCTTCCTTCGATAACGGCAAGCCTCCCGCATGCTGCGGGGTTTGCGACGATGTCATGTCTGTCTCCTTCGATCGGGTTAAACGACGGTGCTGGCAGTGTTGCCGGATAAGCGCATGAGTCCGGCGCGCGCGGCATAGCGCATGCACGCGGCGACATCGATGCTGCGAAACGCGTTCTCACGCAAGGTGATGGTCACTTCGTCGCCGGGGCCGAAAGCAAGCTCGCGCTCGCCGTCCAGCGCGACGATGCCCGCGCGCTGCTTGACGCGTTGCGGCACGCCATCGGCAAGGCGCTGCCAGCTTGCGATCGGCACGCGCTCCATCAAGCCCGGCGCAATAGGCGCGCAAAGTTCGAACTCGCCCTTGCCCGTTGCGGCCAGTTCGACGGCGAGGCCGCCCGGCTCGTGACGGCCGATTGGTTCGAGCAAGCCCGCAATGGCCGACATGCCGATGGCCTGCGGATCGGCATAAGACACGTAGACGGCCGCGAGCGTGTCGATCTTCCAGAGCGCGCGTGCGCCGACGAATTTTTCGTGCGAGATGACGGCATCGACGAGCGCGATGTCATGGCGCACGGCGCCGTTCTGATCGCGTATGTCGATGTCGAGGCGCTTGTTCGACATGAGCGCCTGCGCGGCCGGAATGCGGCCGGTGGCGTAAAGACCCGTGGCGAGCCCGGAGATGGTCGGCTCGCGCATTTCCGGGTAGGCGTTGTTCGTGCCCGTCGATAAACCCGCGAGCGGCACCGCGCCGCACTCGCGCACCACCGCGCGATGCGTGCCGTCGCCGCCCAGCACGATGAGCGCCGCCGCGCCCTCGTCCTGCATCATGCGCGCCGCGCGAAAGGTGTCGTCGACCCGCGCGGTCACGGGCATATCGAGAAATTTGACGCTCGCGAGATCCGCGTCGTGCCCGTGCTTGCGCGCGAGATGACGCGCGAGCATGACCTTGAGCCCTTCGCGATCCGGCATCATCAGGACGCGCTCGACGCCGCACGCCGCAAGCGACGACAAGAGCCGCAGCACGATATTCACGCGATCCGCGAGTTGCAGGCTGTTCGCGTTGGCGATCACGCGCCGGATGTCGCGCGCCGAAACCGGATTGGCGATGATGCCGACGAGCGGCTCGACGCTGTCACGCATGCTGGTGTCTCCGTTGACCCTGGCCGAAAGAAAGACGCTTCGTCGGGCGTTGGAATGGTTGTGAGGCGAGTAAAGGCAAGCGCTATGCCAATTGGAATAGCGAGGGATTACCCGGAAATAACGGGTGTTTTACGAGAGGAAGGGCACGTTGCACGCGTGCCGCCGTGACAGGTGTCACAGCGGCAGGTGTCTCATGGAGTACAGGCGTATCGCGAAATGCGGATGCTCAACGTTCGCCCGCGTCACGTTGATTCGGCGAACGAATGCCATAGCGCGCCATGCGCCGATACAGCGTCATGCGGCTCACGCCGATCTGCCGCGCCACGGCGCTCAGGTTCCAGCTCGCCGCGCGCAGATACTGCATCAGCAACATGCCCTCGGGCGGCAGGCGATGTGTATCGAACGCTTCGTCGGCCACATGTGCATGCGGCGGTTGCGGCGCGGCGTCGTGCGCGGTGGATTCGACAAATCCATCCGGCAGATCGGCCACCTCGATCACGCCATCCGCGCACACCGCTCGCGCGTAGCGCAGCACGTTGTTGAGCTCGCGCAAATTTCCCGGCCACTTATGCCGATGCAAACAAACCCGCGCCGCCGGCGACAACGCGACGGGACCATGCGCGGTATCGGCATCGAGGAACTTGCGGATCAGCCAGTCGAGATCGGATCGTTCGCGCAGCGGCGGCAACGCGAAGCGCGCGCCGTTCAGACGGTAGTACAGGTCTTCGCGAAAGCGGCCGTCCTGCATCAGCGCGTCGAGCGAATGATGCGTCGCGGAAATCACGCGCACATCCACGGAAACCGGACGCGACGCGCCTATCGCCAGAACTTCGCCTTCAGCCAGCACGCGCAAGAGACGGGATTGCAACTCACGCGGCATGTCGCCGATTTCATCGAGGAAAAGCGTGCCGCCATCGGCTTCCTGAATCAGGCCGCGCTTTGCTTTTGGACCCGCGCCGGAAAAACTGTTCGGCAGATGCCCGAACAATTCGCTTTCGATGAGCGTCTCCGGTATCGCCGCGCAGTTCACCGCGACGAACGGACCCGCGCGCCGCGCACTCGCGCGATGCAGCGCCTTCGCGAAGAATTCCTTGCCGCTGCCGGTTTCGCCGTTCACGAGCAGATTGATCGGCGAATCGACGAGTTTGGCGGCGCGTTCGAGTTGCCGCGCAAGCGCGGGATCGCCGCCGCCGAGGGCGGCCAGCGGCGCGGGAATGCCGGGCGCGCCTGCGGATTTTTCTTGCGTCGATGGCGCGAAACATGGCGCGGGCGGCATCACGCTCAGATATAGCAGCGCGCCGCTGCGCGCAAGCGGCAGCGCGCGCAGTTCGCTCGGCCGCGAATAGACGAAACGGCTCAAATCTTCCAGACGCGCTTCGAAGAGCGCATCGAAACGCATGCCGATAAGCGACGCCGCCGTTTCTCCCGGCGCGATGGGCTTCCCGATCTCGGCCGCCAGCATTTCGTGCGCGCGCCGGTTATGTCCGACGATGCGCCCGCCCTCATCGAGCGCGATCAGATATTCAGGATCGACATCGACAAATTCGGGCGATGTGTTGAGCTTGAGAATCCAGTCCTGCCGATGCGTGCGCAGAAAAATCGCGTTCTCGATATGCCGCACGTAGATGCGCACGAGTTGCAGCGCGAGGTTCTGGCTGTCGCGCGCTTGCGGTGAAGTCAGCGCGGAGATGTCGAGGATCGCGGTGAGCGCGCCGCGCGAATCGAAGAGCGGCGCGGCCGTGCAAGTGAGCGGAATATGCGTGGCGTCGAAGTGATCGATCTGATGCACGGTCAGTGCCTGCCCCGTCGCGAGCGCAGTGCCGACCGCACACGTGCCCGCGCCGTCCTCGCTCCATTCCGCGCCGAGATAAAGCCCGGCGCGACGCAAGGCCGTATCGGTGTTGGCGTCGCCAATGTAATCGACCGTCACGCCGAGCGCGTCCGTCAGCAGCACGACGTAACCCATTCCCGCGACCTGCTCGTGAAGTGTTTCCAGTCCATGTCGAGCGATGCGCGCGAAATCGTCGATCCGTTGCTGATGCTCGCGCAAGCGCGTCTGCGTCAGGATGCGCGCTTCCTGCATGCGCGACGGATCGAGCCCGTATTGATGAACGCAACGACGCCATGAAGTCTGAATAATGCTTTCCTGCGTGCGCGCAGGCGCCAGAACCTGCGCGCGCGTCGTCGCCGCGACGACTGCCTCGATGTGCTCGCGTTGCCGCATGTCCATGCGTGCTCTCCTGGGTGTCTCGTGCCCGGACGCTCGTTGGCTGGCGTCTTTTGTCGCTCGCGCACGGTCGTGCGACCGCGGGTAAACCGCTCCGCGCGCGGCGTCGTTCAGGCCATATGATGCTCGAATCGGCAGGACGCGTCATGCGGCGCACTGGTTGCGCCGCAGCAATCAACGTGGAAAAACAGGAGACGAGCGATGGCAAAAATCGCCTACGAAGACTTCGAGCGGCAAGTCGTGCAGCATCACCTGATCAAAGGCAACGTGTATGAGAACGGCGCGACGCTGGTCGAGCGCGCGAACCGGTGGATCGAGGAAAACGGTGTGGATGTACTGAACGTCGAGAGCCTCTCGACGTTCGGCGCGGGCGACGATACCAGCGTCAGCCATTGGTACTCGGGCATTCGCGTCTGGTATCGCACCACATGAAAGGCGCGTTCGACTGAATCAGCCGCGGCCGACGAACGGCATCTTGGTCGCCATCACGGTATGGAACAGTACGTTGGCTTCGAGCGGCAGATTCGCCATGTAAAGCACCGACTGGCCGACAATCTTCACGTCCATCATCGGTTCGATGGCGGTCTCGCCGTTCGCCTGCGGCACGCCGCGCGACATGCGCTCGGACAGATCCGTCAGTGCGTTGCCGACATCCACTTGACCGACCGCGATGTCGTACTTGCGGCCATCGAGCGATGCGGATTTCGTCAGTCCACCGACCGCGTGCTTGGTCGCCGTGTAGGCGGCCGAATTCGGACGCGGCGCGCTCGCCGAAATGGAACCGTTATTGATGATGCGGCCGCCTCGCGGTGTTTGTGCGCGCATCGTCCGGAACGCCTGTTGCAGGCAATAGAACATGCCGTTCAGATTGACGTTCACCACGCCTTGCCATTGCTCGGGCGTCCATTCCTCGAACGGTCCCGGCGGATTGCTCATGCCCGCGTTGTTGAACAGCAAATCGACGCGTCCGAAGCGCTCGACCGCCGCCGCAAAGAGCTTTTCGACCGATTGCGGATCGGAGACGTCCGTCGGAACGGCAAGCGCGCGTTCGCTTGCGTCGGCTTCGCCAATGACCGCTTCGAGCGGCGCCGCGCGTCGGCCCGCGAGCACGACCGACCAGCCGTCGCCGAGTAGAGCAAGCGCCGCCGCACGGCCGATGCCGCTCCCTGCTCCGGTGACGATGGCAATGCGCTTCTGCTTATTCACTGCGTCGGACATGTCGGCGTTCTCCTGTTGTGGTGCGCGCGCACCCTTGTGAGTGCATCGCGCGATTGGAAGAACATTATCGACGAATGCGGAGACAAGCGCGGCGCTTTTCAGCGAGCGCTTTCAAAGACGTTTCAACGATTACTCGATGCTTCCGTCGCCACCGTGCGCGCGGTGTTGCGCATGTTGCTGCCATCGCAGAAGACGACGGTCATCATCATCGGCACGACTTCATGGACGATTGCGTTGCTGCCGGATTCGCGCACGCGATCCTCGACCGTATCTTTCGCGCCGAGCACGACTACGCCGTAAGCCGAGTCGTTGATCGGACGGCCGTTGCCCTGCTTGAACATGGCATCGCCCTGTTCGTAGCCGAGCACGGCATATACGCGAAACCCGTAGGCCGTGAGTTCGCTGCCTTGAGTCGGCTTGAACGCGTTGACCGAGTTGGCTTCGACGCGCATCGGCGCAGCGTCGATCGAGCGGTCGTCGCGCAGTGGCGCGATGAAGCGATGCGCGCTGGATTGGCAGTCGAGTTGGCTTTCGAGCGGACGGGCAGTCGAGACGCCGGGTATCAGCGCGCCGGCGAGTGCGGCAAGGACGGTAAGCGTGGCGAAAGGGACGGTTTTCATGGCAGCAGCAATTCAACGGTTGAGTTGATCGATACGGCATGGACTACGTTTTGTGTAATGCAATAAGCAAGCCAATTTTTAAGTTTGTCTTTGTTTGCGGTTGCCTGGGCGGTGAGTCGTGACGGTGGCGTGCGCTAACTGCTTGTCTTCGCTGTGGTTTTTACAATTGCGCGTGTAGTTGATTCGTGCGGTTTTGTAAGCGCGATTGAATTGCTTCGATACCCGATGTGTTTGGGTTTGGACGACAAAGTTGCATGTGCAACGACAGTCGGCCCGAGTGCGCTTCGGCGAAAAAACGGGGCCTTTGGATAGAAGTAATCGCAAGCGCCCTGGCCAGCTAATGATGCGATCTGTTGAATTCCATCGGCTATATTGAGCAATTCTTTTCTTCTGGAACCAGCATGACTTCTTTAGCCGATTTTCCGATTACCCAGAAGTGGCCAGCACAACACCGGACCTATCCGTAATTCTGTGGGCGAGGCATATTATGAGAGGTAAAAGTCATGGATATGCCGATGAAGAAGAAACGCACCGTCGCTTCTCAGGCAGCGGCCCGAGGGCCGCTGCCTGCCCTTCCGGAAGGTCTGCTGGATGACCTGGTCAAAGGCCCGATGACGCCCATCGAGGTCCAGGACCTGATGCTGGCGTTCAACAAGGCACTCATCGAGCGCGCGATGGGCGCCGAGATGAAGATGCATCTGGGCTACCTGGCGGGGCAGCCGAAACCCGACGGCCAGGACAACGAACGTAACGGCGCCAGCGGCAAGACGCTCATCACCGATTATGGCCCGCTCAGGGTCGATCTGCCGCGTGATCGTGACGGCAGTTTTGAACCCATCCTGATTCCGAAACACGAGCGCCGTTTTACCGGTTTCGACGAGCGCATCATCGCCATGTACGCGCGCGGCATGAGTGTGCGCGAGATCCAGGCGTTTCTGGCCGAAGCCTATGGCACCGAGGTTTCGCCCGATTTCATCAGCTCGGTCACCGACGAAGTCATGGCTGAAGCGCTCGCCTGGCAAAGCCGTCCGCTTGAGCCGATGTACCCGGTGGTGTTCTTCGACGCGCTGCGTGTGAAGATCCGTGGCGACGGCGTGGTGAGCAACAAGGCGGTGTATCTGGCGCTGGGCATTCAGGCCGACGGCCAGCGCGATGTGCTCGGCCTGTGGATCGAACAGACCGAAGGGGCGAAGTTCTGGCTGAAAGTGTTCAACGAACTGAAGACCCGGGGCTGCCAGGACATCCTGATCGCGGTGGTCGACGGCCTGAAGGGACTGGCTGAGGCGATTGGCACGGCGTACCCGCGCACGGCCGTGCAGACCTGCATCGTGCATCTGATCCGCAACAGTCTGGAGTACGTCAGCTACAAGGACCGCAAGAGCGTGGCCGCAGCGCTGCGCCCGGTCTATGCCGCCGCGAGTGAACAGGCCGCTCAGCAGGCCCTGGAGGCCTTTGCCGAAGGCCCGTGGGGTGCGAAGTACCCGACTATCGTGCAGTCGTGGCGACGGGCGTGGGAGAACGTCACACCGTTCTTCGTGTTTCCGCCGGACATACGCCGTGTTGTCTACACCACAAACGCCATTGAGAGTCTGAACATGCAACTACGCAAGATCATCAAGACACGCGGCCACTTCCCCAATGACGAGGCCGCCATCAAGCTGCTGTGGCTGGCATTGCGCAACGTGCTGGCAAAGTCAGTACGCGCGGCGTTCGACTGGTCGTCCGCGATGAACCAGTTTGCCATCCTGTTTGGAGAGCGTTTTACCAACGCACGCGGGTGACTCCGCTAACCGCCTCGCACACAAAAATGCGGACAGGTTCCAACACCCCGAACGCATTCAGCTTTACTCACTACCGACGCCCAATGGCGTGAAGGTGTCGATCATGCTGGAAGAGACAGGGCTGCCTTACGAGCCGCATCTCGTGCGATTCGATACCAACGATCAAATGTCGCCCGAATTCCTGTCGTTGAATCCGAACAATAAGATTCCCGCGATCATCGATCCGAACGGTCCGAACGGTCAACCGCTGCCGCTTTTCGAATCCGGGGCGATTCTGATTTATCTCGCCGATAAAAGCGGCCAATTCGTTCCGGCAGACCCGGCGCAACGCTACGAAGCCATTCAATGGCTGATGTTCCAGATGGGCGGTGTCGGCCCGATGTTCGGCCAGGTCGGATTCTTCAATAAATTTGCCGGCAAGGAATACGAGGACAAGCGTCCGCGCGATCGCTACGTCGCCGAAGCGAAACGCCTGCTCGCAGTCCTCGACAAACACCTCGCCGGCCGCGACTGGATTTCGGGGAATGATTACAGCATCGCCGATATCGCGACGTTCCCGTGGATTCGCAATCTAGTCGGATTTTATGAAGCGCGCGATCTCGTCGGTTTCGACGATTTCGCGAACGTAAAGCGCGTGCTCGATGTGTTCCTCGCGCGCCCGGCGGTTCAACGTGGACTAGAGATTCCGAAGCGCGTGTGATCGTTGGATTTTTGCTTGATCAACCGTCGCTGACGATATTGCCGAAATCGTGCGGAAACGGTTAAGGGCGAACGCGCGTGCCAGTCGCAGCTTTTTGACACGTTAGACGCGTTCGCTGGGACAGGTCCACAATGTGGGGCATCGCGCGAAAATCAGACGTCGGGTTTAAAGCCTTTCGCATCAATAGTTTGCCCCGGCGCTCAGGATATCCACAAGCTTGTCCAGTGCGGATGTGGATAAAAAGCGAAGCGCGCCTTTTCAATGCGACCGTTTCGGGAGCCGGCAACCCATGAATGTTATTTCCTGTTCCCAAACCGCGACGCGGCCCGGCCGCCGATTCGCCGTTGCCGTGCTTGCGTTGATTTGCGTGGTCGCTCATGCGGAAACGCAGTGTCCGGGTTACGTCGAAACCGGCGCCGGCAGCGCGTTCGATCTGGCTGGCATCATCAAGGACACCGGGTCGCCGCAACTTGCGCTGGATCGGGTGCGCAAAGCGGTATCGAAAATCGATGCGGGCGGCGGCTGCTCGATATTCGCCAACACTCGTGCGTGTGAGGAAACGCTCAACCTTGCGCATAAGGCAATCGACGCGTTGCAGACGTGTTCATCGACGTCGGCGCCGAAAGGCACATCGCACGGTTGAGAAAATCGCGGACGAAAAAAACGCGCCGCCAAAACTGGCGGCGCGTTTCGATGCCTCAACAGCCCTTAAAACGATCAGCGATCCAGGAAAGGACGCAGCTTGTCCGCGCGGCTCGGATGCATGAGCTTGCGCATTGCCTTGCTTTCAATCTGGCGAATACGCTCGCGCGTCACATCGAACTGCTTGCCCAATTCTTCGAGCGTGTAGTCGGACGCCGTATCGATACCAAAGCGCATGCGCAGAACCTTCGCTTCGCGCGGCGAAAGCGCGTTGAGCGCATCGTCGATTGCGGCGCGCATATTCGCGTGCACGGCCGCATCCGCCGGCGATGCCGCGCCTTGGTCCTCGATCATGTCACCGAGCGTCGCGTCGGCATCTTCACCGACCGGCGTTTCGAGCGACACAGGTTGCTTCGCAATCTTCAGGATGCCGCGAATCTTCTCTTCCGGCATTTCCATGCGTTCCGCGAGCACCGACGGATGCGCTTCCTGTCCCGTCTGCTGCAGGATTTCACGCGAAATGCGGTTCAGCTTGTTGATCGTTTCGATCATGTGAACCGGCACGCGAATCGTGCGGGCCTGATCGGCAAGCGAACGCGTCACAGCCTGACGAACCCACCAGGTTGCATACGTCGAAAACTTCCAGCCACGACGATATTCGAACTTGTCCACTGCCTTCATCAAGCCGATATTGCCTTCCTGAATCAAGTCGAGAAACTGCATGCCGCGGTTGACGTACTTCTTCGCAATCGAAATCACGAGACGCAGATTTGCCTCGATCATTTCACGCTTAGCCTGACGCATTTTCAACTCGGCAGCCGTCATCTGACGATTGATCTGCTTGAGCTGCTTGAGCGGCAAGGCAACACGCGCTTCGATGTCGATGAGCTTTTGCTGTTCAGCCTGAATGGCCGGCAAACTGCGCTCGAGCGACGCGCCGTATTGACGCGAAGCCGCCGCCGTGCGCGCCGTCCATTCGAGATCGGTCTCGTTGCCCGGGAACGATTCGACGAACTTGTCGCGCGGCATGCCGCAACGATCTACCGCGATTTGCAGCACGCGACGCTCGATCTCGCGAACTTGCGCAACCTGCTGCTGGACGTCCGCGCACAAACGGTCGATGGTCTTCGCCGTGAAGCGAATGGAACCGAGCTCGCGTTGAATCTCCGCGCGTGCCCGTTCGACGGCCTTCGAAGCCGCGGCGCCTGAACTCTTCGGACTGCTTGCTTGCTCGGCAAGGTCGCTCACGCGCGCGAAAACTTCCAGGCAATCCGCTTTGAGTTGCTTCAAACGCGCTTCATTCGATGCAGCGGAATCGCCGCCTTCGAGGTCGTCTTCGGAATCTTCATCGTCGCCGGATTCTTCGGTGTCCGTATCAATCTCGGACGTGTCCGATGTATCGGATGCCGAAATATCTTCTTCTACCGTATCGTCTTCCTTCAGACCGTCGACGAGTTCGTCGATCTTGATCTCGCCCGATTCGACCTGAGCCGCGTCCGCCAGAATGGTGGCGACCGTGGACGGGCACGCAGCGATGGCCTGAATCATTTCATGCAAGCCATCTTCAATGCGCTTCGCAATGGCGATTTCGCCAGCGCGCGTCAACAGTTCGGTTGCGCCCATTTCACGCATATACATGCGAACGGGGTCCGTCGTGCGGCCGAACTCGGAATCGACGGTTTGCAGCGCGTTCTCGGCTTCTTCTTCCGACTGTTCATCGGCGACGACAGCAGGCGCGTTATCGCTCAAGAGCAGCGTTTCAGCATCGGGCGCTTGCTCATACACCGCGACGCCCATGTCGTTGAACGTGCTGACAATGGTTTCCATCGCCGCCGTTTGCGCGAAGTTGTCCGGCAAGTGGTCATTGATTTCGGCGTGGGTCAAATACCCCCGCTCCTTGCCCAACTGAATGAGCGCGCGCATTTGGCGCTGACGCTCCTCTTCCTGCTCCGCCGTCGTGGGGACATCGGGCTGCATCGTGCCGGTCTGGCCCTTACCCTTCCCTGCCCGTCGACCCGCGGACCTGCGCGCCGGCGCGACAATATCCAGCTCCGAATCTTCCCGATCAAAACTTGCCATACTTTCTCCTCGACAGGTTTGCTCGACGATGACAGGTCCGTGCGCGAGCGAAAAGGCTCGCTGACTTTGGTAGGCATTCGGCGCACGCTTTTCGCTGCCGAGACTGCTGACTCTATATGGACGGGTGGCTGAAAATCGCTTCGAGCAAAATGCACAGTCCCGTCTAGTTCGACGTACTGCACCTTCCATTCGCCCTAGCGGGCGCAACCTTAGACTATATCAGCATTCGTTACGATGTGGGCTGTTTTTTCAATATGCCAGCTTGGGCCCTAACATAGCCAGTGTCGGCGACAAGACTCGAGATTCGCGTATGCGCTGGCACTTGTTCGATGCTCGCCTTTTCGATGACGGACGCACTGTTCAACGCTCTTGGCAGTCCATTTGGCCCTCCGGCCTGTTTAGCAAGTATGAGCAACTTCAGCGCTTTCAAGCGCGACTGCGCCGCGTGCGAGCAAGTCGACGTCTTTAGGTCATGCGTGTCATCGATTTGAGATTTAGAGCGCGAACCTTGCGCTGGCGGCGCATCAGATCTGTGCGGAACGATCTTCCCGGCTTTGATGGCCGCGAGGAAGTCGGTCGCCCAGGCGCCTGCCCTAGTGCGGGGGTGTCGCTCGTTGCGATGATGCGTGGTGACGGATTTTGCGTCCTCAGAAACGAGGAATGTTCTTGCTCCGTCATGGCTCACAAAAGATTGACCGGCAAGTTCGGCAGAAGCTCTTTGCAGTTCGATGTCGCGAGCTATTCGAGTTTTCTTCTCAACGTTTCCTTCGTGAATGGTCCGCACGCGGTAAGTAAAGTCGACGGGGGCACGAAGGAGTGCCCGAAGATAGCTGATCGGATGCTTCGCCCGTTGGAGGTGTTTCCAGGAGGCTTCGACCACATCGGACAGACGCTTGGCGTGTTCGGACGCTTCGCGCATGAGCCGGAAGATCAGGAAATGACGAAAGCCCAGACCGCGCAGGCGTTCGAGGTCCGCGGGGAGCTTTCCTGGTTGTCTCTTTTGACTAGTAGGGTATAGATCCTTATATATAGCGCCGTCTGCCACGGTGGCAGACGGCGAAACCAAAGAAGAAGGTTGCTCGCGGTTTGATTTCCGTTCGTTTGGATTTTGAGCATTAGTTGTCGTATCGCTACCTGACTCAACAAGACCTAGAAGGGTAACGACCTTTGGTGTGAGATGTAGGTAGGCACGTCCGAACAGCCCAGCGGCGCCGTAGCGAGTCTGCGGAGGACGTGTAATTAAGGCCTCCTTCTCCAAATCCTCAAGGCTTCGATAGAACGTACGCATGGACTGCATTGCGCGGCCGGTTAGCAATTCACGGCGAGCGAAGATTGCCGCGTAGGGACGACGTGCGTCGACAGTGCGAGCCAGAGCGGCGAGTAAGGCTCGAGCGCGGGCAGGCAGTGCGGCGAGATGATTCGCTCGGTAAGCGGCTCGAAAGATGACCCAGGGAAGATTGGACCGATCGCAAGCGTAATCATCGAGCGCTTGTTGGTCCGCAAAGTTCTCGGATGGTTCGTGTTTTTCGAGGCGAGAAAAGTCCTCGCCTGCAACGGAAAGTTGCGCGATATGCATGTCAAGTACATCCATTTTTGGAAATGGAGGGCAAACGCTTGACTGCCGATCGCGATCCGCTAAACTTCGATCTGTGTACTTCGTGACCCGATTGGCGTCGGGAAGCGGACCGGGCGAGCAGCAGTTGAGCCCGAATTCAAAAGCCTTCGGTTGGCGCCGAAGGCTTTTGTCTTTCTAACGCAAATTACTTACATCGTTGCCTCGCGTTTATATTTTTCAAGTGATTGATTATTAACGAGTTTCTAGTAGGCTCATCGGTTGGCGCCATCTGAGCTACAAGTAACTCGTTGATTTAAAAATAAAATCTAGTAGAGCCTCAGCTTCTTTCGGTTTCGGTCAACGTCTTGTTGATGAAGTCTGCAATTCGTTGCCCCCATTGCTCGGCGTCACCTGCGTCGTTCTCGAAGAATCGAACTCCGACTACGCCGTTCCTCGTTGAGACCTCGCAGACCTTTCTCCGTCCCGCACGAACGACAGTAGTACTAGGTGCGATCGCCTTAGGCTTCTCCGCCGCCAGCGCCACTGCTTTGTCTTGCGTAAAATTTTCGTCATCAATCAATCGGCGAATTGCTTCAACGACTTTTTCCGCTTTGCCTGCCTCAGTTAAAGCGGCGAGCTTTTGCGCAGCATTGCTGCCGAGTCTTTCCGGCTTTTCCGCAAGCGCCGCTTTCGCAGCCTCTGGCAGAGCGTCGAACGAAAAAATGCGGGTAACGTGGCTTTTGCTAAGTCCCGCGCTCTCCGAAATTTCGGTGCGCGAAAGCCCGCTCAGCTCCTGCAGGCGTTTGAAATTCCAATACTTCTCGAAGTCGGTCAGAGAAGGTGAAAGCAGGTTCGAGAAGAACGCCGCAAATTCAATTTCACCTTCTTCGATCGACGCCACGTTAGCGCGGATAGTGTTGCGACCAAGCTCGCGATATGCGGCCACACGATTGTGACCGGCCACGATCTCATAACGCCCATCGGTCAGCGTGCGCACCAAAATTGGCGTCGCTAGAGCGTGCTGGGAAAGGTTGCTCTTCAATTCCTGGAACTGTTCGCTGGTCAGCTTCCGCCGACGCCCGCTAACCTCGATCAGCGCGTCGAGCGGTACTTCCAAAGCGGCCCGCTCTTCGAGTTGCGTTTCCAATTCCTTGATACGCGCCTGCGCCGTGTTGATGCGATGCTGCGCGTCCATCAACCTTCCGGGTGACGTCCGCGCCTCCGTGCTCGTGACACGCGGCTGATTTGGCTCGGCCGGCTTGGTTCCAATGTTTGCGGTCTTTGCCAGCAGTCTGTCGCCGATACCCATTTAAGCCTCCGATTGATTCCAGGCGCGGACGAACTGCGCGTCGAGATGTTCGGCGAGCCGATCGAGCGGCTCTTTGAACCGGTTGTACGCGGCAGTGCTTCCGTCGGGCTTCGACAAGTCATAGACCGTGGACAGCTGAGCAGAAGCGCCCTTCGGTACCGTCGACTCGGGAATCTCAAACGGAAGGACGCGATCGCCATAAGCTTTCTGAAGCCAGCCGCGCACGACGCGCGACACATCGTCGGACTTTGCCTTGGTCAGAATCACATTGACGAAGTCGAAGCGCTTCTGTTCGAGCACGCCGGGCAGTTTCTTCGCGATGTCCGCGAACAGATGCCAGAATTGTGTAGAGCTCGCAAAGTCGAGTGCTTCGGGCGGGCAGGGCAGCAAGATTGCGTCGGAGGCGAGCAGGGCGTTGATCGTGAGGTAACTAAGCGCAGGCGGCGTGTCGATGACAACGGCGTCATACTCCGCCGTCAGCGGCAACAGGCCTTTGCGCAAAATCTCCCAAAACTCGAACGTGCTGTCGTTGAGAACCTTGGCCGGAATCTCGAACTCGGCGTCAAACAAGGACGATGACGCCGGGACGAGATCCAGGTTGTGCCAATAGGTTTCCTGCACCGCGTAGTGCAGCGTTTGCTGATCGCCGTATATAAGTGGAAGAAGCGTCTGATCGTCGGAGATCTCCGCATCCGGTGCCCAGCCGCAAAGCTGCGTAGTCGTGCCTTGCGGGTCGCAATCGATTACCAGCACGCGCCGCCCGAGCAAAGTGAGCGCTTGGGCGGCGGATACTGCAGTGGTGGTTTTCGCAACACCACCTTTGAAGTTCGCGACAGTGACGATACGTCCGCGTTTACCCTCGGGTCTTCGCGCTCGCTCCTTGGTCGCCCGAATCCACGTCAACGTTTCTTCAAGCGTGAACTCCTTGCTCCGGCCGGCGCCTTTCGACGTTCCAGCGGGAAGTTCACCCTTGGTCGTGAGGTACTGAAACCGCTGCTTATCGACTCCGCAAAGCGAGGCCACCTGAGCACTCGTGAAAGTCGGCGCGCTTTTGCGGGGATACGGCTCCAGCATTGCGTCGCGGATCTGATTAAGAATGTCAGTGGCTTGGGCGGCCACTCCCAAGAGCGTCTCGATTGAGACGGATTGATCGACTTCGGGAAGCCGAGCGCTTAGCATTGAATTCGCGGTCACTGGCGGGCCTGAGTAGGCTATAGATTCTTCGGTTTGTGGAAAACATGCTGCAAACCGAAGAATAAACGGCCAACCGGTAAACCTCAAGTAAACTCTGAAGTTGTTTTATCCCGAAATCGGGCGTTTTTACAACACGACGTTTACTTGACGGGCAGCGAATCAGTCGACAAGGGCCCTTGAGCGGCGAATGTTGCCCTCCGAATCAATCGTTCGACGCCTAGTAGTTTGGACGAATCCTGATTTTCCAGGTAAACCTTCGTCGTCGAAAGTTTCGAATGACCCAAGTTAGCGCTAACCTCCGGTAACGCTGCGCCGTGTGCGAGCGCATGAACGGAGTGCGTGTGTCGAATCCAATGAGTGCTGGCCTGTGCGAGGCGCTTCCCGGAGCCGGGAACATGACCGTCGGCGAGAGCGGCCGCATTTGCGAACACCCGCTTGAACAGTTTGCCGATGCCATCCGGCCCAAGCGCACTGCCGCCGCGAATCTGCGCGAGAATTGGCGTGCCTTCTGGACAGGCCAAGGGATCAGACAAACCGCGAAGCGCCAGATTTTCAATCAGCGCTTCCGCAACGGCCGGCGGCAAAAACACAGTTCTTGGTTCGCCGCGCTGACGCGCGACGCTTACTCGCCAGATCGGACCGGCAACGCCGGAAAGCCGTCCGACCGACAGCGCGTCCGTGGTCGCTGCGGCTAGTTCTCCCCGACGCATGCCGGTGGCATACGCCAAAAGCAGCGCCAGGCGGTCACGATGCTCGGCGAAACCATAGACATCGCGCGATACCGACTGCAGCACAATCTGCCACTGATCCGTATCGAGTGAGCGGTCCACGGCGTCGAAGACCGGCGGCTCGGCCACACGCGTCTGTCCAATAAACGGGTTTGTCGCCAGATACCCCTGCGCCTCTAGCCACGCGCCCATCGCGCTTAAAATTGCGCGCGCGGATTCCCGGCTTCGATCAGAAAGTGGCCCGGCAAAAGGCCGCCAGCTCGAAAGGCATCGATCGACGCGACCTTTTGCCACCCAGCGCGCGGAAGGCTGCGGATTCGGTAAAAAAGCCGTGATGTACTCGTTGCAGTCGGCCTCGTCTAAAGACGACATCGGCTTGTGTTTTTCCACCAAGGCCCAGAGCAGCAACCGTTCTGCTTCCCGGCGATAAGCCCTTTGCGTGTGCGCGCTGGCCGTTCGCGCGGCGAGCCACGCGTGGATTGCCTGCAGATCCGTGCCAAATTCTGACGGCCGCCGATTCGTCCCCTTCGATCCATCGAGCGCCGCAGGAACTCGCAGCGCTTCGAGCGGGACAATCCGAAGCGTCTCGTCCCGCGACCCAGTCCATTCCGAACCTCGTGCCAATGCGTCACTCGGCCAATCGCGCCGCGGCACGAGAGCCAACGGTGAAAAAGTATGACGAAGCGCGTACGCGTGAAGCTGCAACCAGTCCACGATTCGCTGCGCTCCTTTCGGCCCGAGTCGCGGAACCACCGTGTACCAGCGCTGGCGCCGGGTTTCGATTAGCGAAACGACATCGCCGACGGTAGAAAGCCCAGCCGCTGCGAGCCGCGCGGTCACAGCCGGTTCGAACCAGCCATCCAGTGGATGATCCTGCCGTGGCTCTTGCGCGAGACTTGCCTCCATTCGCGATAGCGCGTCGGTCTGCCGCCGTCGCAGCCGGAGATTGCGAGAAGCCCGCCGATCCAGCGCCGGTGTGGCTCCGGGCGGATATTCTTCCTCGTAGAGCGCTAGTAATTCGGCTTCGCTATAGACGCCGTCGGGGTCGATCCGCTCACGGTATTCATCGAGCGATGGCGTGTCCTGCGTTTGTGGCGGCTCGAAAAGCGGGATACTGCCCGGCCGCAACCGTAAGAGGTAAGCGGCGTCGGTGTCGTGCGCGCGTCGGGCCAGCACCGAAAGCGTGTCGCGCAACGTGACGATAAGCCGACGTGTGGTACGGACATCCGTACCGGCATCGCCATAAGACGCGTGAAGTTTCGCCTCGGAGACGCCATCTAAATAGCCGCGATACAGCGCAAAGTGTTGGCGAGTCAGGCGGCGCGTGGGCGAAAAGCGGGGCGCGTCGGCAGCCGGATTGGTTATACTCGCCGGGTTAGCTGTTGCCATCCTGCTTGATTTCCCTTTGTATTCAACAATTTGCGGGAAGGTTATCAACCAGCTTCGAATTTGACAAGGAAAATCGCACAGTCTGATAAGTAGATTTATCAGACTGTGCGATTCGAAGACCAGCGTCGAGTGTACCGTCAGCTTGAATGTTCAATTCGCAAAGCGCATATTTCCAGCACGTTCATATCGGACTTTCAGGAGAGACGTGCCGATGCGCGAACCCAGACGCCCCGAGTTGAAGCAATCGGGAGAGGACGACGCTCCCCGCCCGAGTCTTCCGGAGGTCTTCGCGTCGGTGCGCGTGCCGGTGGGCGGATGGTGGTTCAGGCGCTTTCTCGCTTTTGCCGGGCCGGGCTACATGATCTCCGTCGGCTATATGGATCCGGGCAACTGGGCGACGGACATCGCGGGGGGATCGCGCTTCGGCTATACACTGCTCGCCGTCATCCTTCTTTCCAATCTGATGGCGATTCTTCTGCAATCGCTTGCCGTGCGGCTCGGCGTGGCGACCGGCCGCGATCTGGCGCAGGCGTGCCGCGATCATTATTCGAAACCGGTGAATCTCGCACTTTGGCTCGCCTGCGAGGCGGCGATCATCGCGTGCGACCTGGCCGAAGTCATCGGCACGGCCATCGCGCTGAAGTTGCTGTTCGGTATTCCGTTGATCGCCGGCGCGCTCGTCACCGCGCTCGATGCTTTCCTGCTGCTCTTCCTGATCAACAAGGGTTTTCGCCTGCTCGAAGCGTTCGTCATCGTGTTGCTCGTCGTGATAGCAGGCTGCTTTGCCTTGCAGATCGCCGCAGCCGCGCCACCTTGGGGCGAGGTCATGCGCGGCTTCGTGCCATCGACGGAAATCGTGACGAATCGCGAAATGCTGTACGTGGCCATTGGCATCCTCGGCGCGACGGTCATGCCGCACAACCTGTATCTGCATTCTTCGGTGGTGCAGACGCGCGCGTTCGGCGATTCGATTCCCGCCCGCCGCGAGGCGATCCGTTTCGCGACCATCGACAGCACGATCGCGCTGACCCTCGCGCTCTTCGTCAACGCGGCGATCCTGATCGTGGCCGCCGCCGTGTTCCACGCGAAGGGCCATTTCGAAGTCGTCGAGATCGAGGAAGCGTTCCGGCTTTTGTCGCCGCTTTTGGGTTTCGGCATTGCATCGACCTTGTTCGCGGTCGCGCTGCTCGCGTCGGGCCTGAACTCGACCGTCACCGCGACGCTCGCCGGCCAAATCGTCATGGAAGGTTTTCTGCGACTGCGCATTCCGAACTGGGCGCGACGGCTCATCACGCGAGGTCTTGCTATCGTGCCGGTCATTGTCGTTACCGCGCTGTATGGAGAGAAGGGCACGACGCATCTGCTCGTCCTGAGTCAGGTGATCCTGTCGATGCAATTGCCTTTTGCCGTCATCCCGCTCGTCCGATTCGTTTCGGACCGACGCAAATTAGGTGTTTTCGTCGTTTCGCGCTGGACCGCCGCGCTGGCGTGGCTGGTTGCGGCGGTGATCGTCGTGCTCAACGTGAAACTGCTCGTCGATACCTTCTTCGTTTGAACGCGCCACGTCCTCTATATAGATAGAACGGCCGAGTAGTCGAAATGGCTTAAGGACGGAGTGATGGCACAAAGCCTTCCAACGACCATCCATCAAAGACGAAGTCCCTGAAAACGCCGACGCGATAGATTCTTCAGCATGCTTTGCTTAAATGAAACCCGTGCACTAACCTGACCTTTGCACCGTGGTAGCAGGTGAGTCGGTCGTTGGCGTGCGTGCAACTCTCCGCATCCACGCCAGGAAAAACGAAACAGTCGGGGCGTCGGAAAAAACATGAACTGCTTGAGGCCCGCTGTTCACCTGACGCCGCTCGTTCGAGGGTTATCGCTCGCGTTCGGTGTCTTTTGTCTTTCGCGCGCGCTGCCGGCTCTGGGCGCATGTGAAAACAACGCACCGCAATCCGGCGAGACAGCTACGTGCGATACCCGCGTGCCCAATCCCTCGACCTTGCCGGTCATCGCGGTTTCAGGCAGCGTCAACGTAACGATCGAAGTGTTGCCCGGCGCCGAACTCGATGTCGGTAGCAACAGCGGCATCCTCATCCGCGACACGAGCCTCGCAAGCAACAGCGGCACGCTGCGGATCAATGCTGGCGGCGCCAATGCCATGACCAGTCAAGGCATTGGCGCCGGTCGCAATACGCTGCTGAACCGCGGCGCCGTCACCACCGGCTCGGGCGCAGCGGGCATCTTCAACTCTGCTGCCGCGGTCACGATCCACAACGAATCGACGGGCGTCATCCGCACGAACGGTGCGAACGCCGCAGCGATGATCGACTCTCAAAGTTCGGGCAGCGGCACGCTGATCAATGACGGAGGCGTCGCGACGAGCGGCGCGAACTCGTACGGCATGGCCGCCGTGACGCATGGCGATTCCCTCGTGAACAACGGCACGATCACGACGACCGGTGCATTGGCGCACGGCGTCTTTGTCAACGCCAGTGCGGGCGGCAACGTCATCACGAACAATGGCGCGATCGACGTGTCGGGCGATGGCGCGCATGGCATCGCTTCGCTCGATGCCTCGCCAGGCGCAATCGCCAACACCGGCACGATCACCGCGCGCGGCGCTGGCGGAACGGGCGCCTCCATCACCGGGCGCGTGTCCTTCGTGAATGCGGCGGGCGCGAGCATCGTGAGTCAGCAGGCAAGCGGGATCGCAGCGAACGGCGGCGGCACGCTCGACAACGCCGGCTCGATTCAAGGCGCGACCGGCGTGACGATTGCCAACGGAGCCGAGACGATCAGCAACTCCGGGACGATTCGCGGCGACACCGGTGAGGCCGTCGTGGCGAACGGGCGCATCAACGTGTCGATCAGCAATACGGGCGTGATTGCCGGAAGCGCGGGCGTTGCCGTGCGCACCGATACCGGAAGCGACACGTTCAACATGCATGGCGGAACGGTCACGGGACAGGTTCGCCAGGGCGATGGCATCGACGCCTTCACGATGACGGCGGGCCAGCTCGATTCGCTCGATCAAGGCGATGGACGCGACACGCTCACGATGTCCGGAGGACGCATCGTCGGCGTGTTCGCGAATGGCGATGTTGCGCAAATCACGGGCGGGCGCATCGGCACAGCGGACTTGAACATCGGCAACAACGTCTTCACGATGTCCGGCGGACAAATCGATGGCAACGTCACCGCCGCCCAGAACGACGACACTTTCTCGCTTTCGGGCGGGACGATTGGCGGACGGGTCGATCTCGGCAGCGGCACGAACAAGCTGACCAACACGGGCGGCACGATCGGTCAGGGCGTGACGACGACAAGCGGAGCGGACACGCTCGCCTGGAGCGGCGGCGCGATTAGCGGGCCGGTGTCGCTCGGCGCGGGCAACGACACTGCCACGATTCGCAATCTGACCGATGCGACATTCGCCGCGACGACGCGCATCGACGGCGGCGCGGGCATCGACGCTTTGACATTCGACAATTCGCAAGTGAGCGGGCTGAACCGCTTCGTCGGTTGGGAGACGATTACTGCATCGAATGCAACGCAACTCACGTTCGATGAAAACGGCCTGACGCTCGGCGATACCACGACCGGCGCCGGATTACTCGATCTCGATGCGACGAGCACGATTTTGGCGGGCGGGATCGGGCGCGTGGCGCTCCAGCCCGCCGTCGCCGGACAACTCGTTACGCTGAACAACGCGGGAACGATCGACCTGACGAACGGCGGCGCGAGTACGAGCGATGCGTTCGTCGTGAATGGCAACTACACGGGCAACAACGGCCGGCTGCTGGTGCAGAGCGTCGTAGGCGCGGACGGCGCGCCGAGCGACAGACTCGTGGTTGCGCAAGGCGTGAGCGCCGGGACGACTTCGATTGGCGTAACTAACGTCGGCGGCGCTGGCGGGCTCACGGCGAACGACGGGATTCAGGTCGTGCAGGCAACCAACGGCGCGACGACATCGGCGGGCGCGTTCACGCTGGCGCATCCGGTAGCGGCGGGCGCTTTCCAGTATTACCTGTTCAAGGGCGGTGTCAGTGACGGAACGGCCGACAACTGGTATCTGCGGTCGAGCGTGCCTCCGGCTCCGGTTACGCCCGCGACACCGACACCGACACCGGCACCGGCACCGGCACCGACACCGACACCGACACCGACACCGACACCGACACCGACACCAACGCCAACGCCAACGCCAACGCCAACGCCAACGCCAACGCCGACGCCGACGCCGACGCCGACGCCGACGCCAACGCCAACGCCAACGCCAACGCCAACGCCAACGCCAACGCCAACGCCAACGCCGACCCCGACGCCGACGCCGACGCCGACGCCGACGCCAACGCCAACGCCAACGCCAACGCCAGCGCCATCGCCATCGCCATCGCCAACGCCAACGCCAACACCAACGCCAACACCAACGCCAACACCAACGCCAACACCAACGCCAACGCCAACGCCGACACCGACACCGACACCGACACCGACACCAAACCCACCGACTCCAACCGCCGCCGCCGGAACACCACCGCTTCCGCCGCCGCCACCGCCAGGCGCGGCTCCGACGCCGCTTTATCGAACCGAAGTGCCCGTCTACACCGAAGTGCCGATCATCATGCGCGAACTGGCGATCCAGCAAATCGGCACATTCCACGAACGTCAGGGCGAGCAGTCATTGCTAGGCGAAACCGGCGCGCTGCCCGCCGCATGGGCGCGCGTCTGGGGCGGCCACGCGACGCTGCGCAACAGCGGCGCGGCGGACCCGGAATTCAGCGGTGGAATCGGTGGCGCGCAAGTTGGACACGATGTGTACGCCGATGCCAGCTCCACCGGTCATCGCAATCACTATGGCTTTTTCCTCGGCTTCGCGCGCGCAAGCGGCGACGTTAGCGGCTTCGCGCTCGGCTTCCCCAACTCAGCCGTGGGCCATCTCTCGGTCGATGCCTACAGCGCCGGCCTCTACTGGACGCACATCGGCCCCGGCGGCTGGTACACGGATGCCGTCGTGCTCGGCAGCACGCTCACCGCCGATCCGGTATCGAACCGCGGCGTCGGCGCCAGCACACACGGCACGACATTCGCCGCATCGTTCGAAGCAGGGCTGCCCATCGCGCTGCCCGCGGGCCTCGGCATCGAGCCGCAAGTGCAACTGATCTGGCAGCACGCGAGTCTCGACGATATCGATGACGGCATCTCGCACGTATCGTTCGATGAAGCGAGCGGTCTGATCGGGCGGCTCGGCCTACGTTTGTTCGGCAACTTCGATGCGGCCGGGACTTCGTGGCAGCCTTATTTGCGCGCGAACCTCTGGCGCTACTTCGGCGCCACCGATACCGTGACCTTCGCCGCATCGACCGTGATTCCGACGAGCGTATCCGCCACGACCGCGCAACTCGGTGCGGGTATCGTCGCGAAGGTGAGCGCACGCGGCAGCGCGTTCGCCAACGTGAATTACACGACGAATATCGGCGGCGCGCGTCGCAGCGCGATCGAAGGCGGTCTCGGCGTGCGGTGGAAGTGGTGAGCGCTCGTTGAAACCTGTTCGCTCGCGTGACTCCATGCATACTATTGGAGACTAAAAGAGCACGAACACAGGAGACGAAGATGAGCAGCGCGCCGCAATGCCCCCTGCACGACGATGCCTCTCTCGCCCCGAACGGCTGCCCTGTCAGCTCGCGCGCGGCCAGTTTCGATCCCTTCGGCGACGGCTATCAGCAAGATCCGCCCGAATATGTTCGCTGGGCGCGCGAGCAGGAGCCCGTCTTTTATAGTCCGAAGCTCGGCTACTGGGTCGTCACGCGCTACGACGACATCAAGGCGATCTTCCGCGACAACCTCACGTTCAGTCCGTCGATCGCGCTCGAAAAGATCACGCCCACGGGTCCCGAAGCCAACGCCGTCCTCGCGTCCTACGGGTTTGCGCTCAACCGCACGCTCGTCAACGAAGACGAGCCCGCGCACATGCCGCGCCGCCGCGCGCTGATGGAGCCCTTCACGCCCGACGAGCTCGCGCATCACGCGCCTATGGTCCGCGCGCTCACGCGCAGCTACGTCGATCGCTTTATCGACGATGGCCGCGCCGATCTCGTCGATCAGATGCTCTGGGAAGTGCCGCTCACCGTCGCGCTGCATTTTCTCGGCGTGCCCGAGGAAGACATGGACACGTTGCGCCGCTACTCGATCGCGCATACGGTCAATACATGGGGTCGTCCGAAGCCCGAAGAGCAGGTCGCCGTGGCGCACGCGGTCGGCAATTTCTGGCAGTACGCGGGCAAGGTGCTCGACAAGATGCGCGAAGATCCGTCCGGTCCCGGCTGGATGCAGTACGGCATCCGCAAGCAAAAGGAGCAGCCCGAAGTCGTCACCGACTCCTATCTGCATTCGATGATGATGGCGGGTATCGTCGCCGCGCACGAAACCACCGCAAACGCGACCGCCAACGCCATGAAGCTGCTGCTGCAACATCCCGACGCGTGGTGCGACATCTGCGACGACCCGAGCCTCATTCCGAACGCGGTCGAGGAATGCTTGCGCCACAACGGTTCGGTCGCGGCGTGGCGGCGGCGCGCGACGAAGGACGTGGTCATCGGCGGCATCGCGATTCCGGCGGGCTCGAAGCTGTTGATCGTGACCTCATCGGCGAATCACGATCAGCATCAGTTCGCCGACGCCGACCTCTTCGACATCCGCCGCGAAAACGCCAGCGATCAACTGACTTTCGGCTACGGCGCGCATCAATGCATGGGCAAGAATCTCGCGCGCATGGAGATGCAGATTTTCCTCGACGAACTCACGCGCCGTTTGCCGCACATGAAGCTCGCGAAGCAGCGCTTTACCTATGTGCCGAACACTTCGTTTCGCGGACCCGAACACGTGTTCGTGGAATGGGACCCGGCGATGAACCCGGAGCGCGCGGACGCGTCGGTGCGCGAGGCGCGCGAAGTGGTGCGGATCGGCGAGCCGTCGGCGCATGCGGTGAGCCGGCCGGTGGTCGTCGAAAGCGTGGAGGCGTGCGCGGATCGCGTCGTGCGCGTGCGTCTCGCTTCCGCCGATGGCCGCGCGCTGCCGCGCTGGACGGCGGGTTCGCATATCGATGTCGTCTGCGGCGACACGGGACTATCGCGGCAGTATTCGCTGTGCGGCGACCCGGACGAGCGCGGCGTGTTCGAGATCGCCGTGCTGCGCGAGACGGAGAGTCGCGGCGGCTCGGCATGGGTGCACGGCAATGTGAAGCCCGGCGCGCATTGGCGCATTCGCGGGCCGCGCAATCACTTCCGGCTCGACGAGACCGCTGACAGGCTCGTGCTGATAGCGGGCGGTATCGGCATTACGCCGATCGGTGCGATGGCGCGGCGCGCGCGCGCCGTTGGCATCGAATACGAAGTGCACTACAGCGGCCGCTCGCGCGCGTCGATGGCGTTCGTCGATGAACTCACCGCGCTTCATGGCGACCGTCTGCGTGTGTATGTGTCGGCGGAAGGCGAGCGCATCGACTTCGCGTCGCTGCACGTCGATGGCGGCACGCAAGTCTACGCATGCGGTCCCGCGCGCATGCTCGATGCGCTCGCCGCAGTCAGCGACGCGTGGCCGGAAGACGCGCTCACCACGGAACATTTCGAATCGACACTCAGTGCACTCGATCCTGGCAGCGAGCACGCGTTCGAAGTGGAACTGAAGGACTCCGGTTTCACGCTGACGGTTGGAGCGGGGGAAACTTTGCTTGCGACACTGAGGCGCGCAAACGTCGATGTGCAAAGCGATTGCGAAGAAGGTTTATGCGGCTCTTGCGAAGTGCGCGTGCTCGACGGAGAAATCGATCATCGCGATGTGGTCCTGACTAGAGCAGAGCGGCAATCGAATCGCCGCATGATGACGTGCTGCTCACGCGCGAAAGGACCGCGGCTCGTTTTGGAGCTTTGATAATCGGCTGGGGCGAACTTTCTGTGCGGCGCTCGAGCGCATTTAAAAGGTCGTTCATACGCCCGATCTTTATCAATCGTAAAGTCGATTAACCCGAAGGTGAAATGTTGATATTCCGCTCCGTCATCGTTCGTATAAGTTTTCGGAATGTTTTGTGATAACCAAAGCATATTTGTAACGATCCAAAGAGTGAATTGTGATCACACATCTTATCTGCAGATGCCCTTCCATATACGGACGGATTAATGTCGTCCAAAATTTCGGCTGAATAAGATGATTAATGAACGGCCGTGCGGTCCTTTAGACAAAACATCTGCTGCAATTCAAGGGACTTTTTACTCCAACTAGGGTTATTACCTAGTAATATGTAATTTATTATCCACCTTTGTCGTTTAAAATCAGTCTCAATTGGTGCGACGCACAAGCACCATTCATCGAACAACTTCAAGTCTCCGTTTGCGCATTCGCACGATATCCGTGCGACGGAGTCGCTCGCTCGCGATTCTTGCACAGCCGGAGGTACGCGAGGGCAAACGCTGAGCCTGAGAGATTTTCAATAAGGCCCATTAAATGGACCACTCGATTTTTGCAAGCTAGTTGGTGCACCGTTTGGTGCAAAACTTCCTTAATCGACATTACTGAATTTGTCGTTGCGTCGACTGAATGCATAGGCGCGGCGTGCTAAAGGCTGCTACGCCGCCAACTGGAGGACGCTTTCCGAACATTTCGGGCAAGCATGCTTTTGCATGACATCTTCGCGCCGCGAGACTGCAAACCAAAAGTGCGGCGCGAGAAGCAGTTGAACATCATCGATCTGAGAGAAACGTAACGAGGGCTATCATCAATGACCAAGCGAATTGCAGTGGTAACGGGCGGCATGGGCGGACTGGGCGAAGCCATCAGTATCAAACTGCACGATGCGGGTTTCGCTGTCGTCGTGACGCATTCGCCGGGAAACGCGTCGGCGTCCGAGTGGCTCGCGAACATGGATCGTCAGGGCCGCGCCTTTCGCGCCTACGAAGTGGATGTCGCCGATTACGATTCCAGCCAGCACTGCGTCGCGAAAATCCAGCATGAAGTCGGTCCCGTCGATATCCTCGTGAACAATGCGGGCATCACGCAGGACACGACTTTCAAGAAGATGAGCAAGGTGAACTGGGATTCCGTCCTGCGCACGAACCTCGATTCCGTCTTCAATATGACGAAGCCGGTTTGCGAGGAGATGGTCTCGCGCGGCTGGGGCCGCATCGTCAATATTTCGTCGGTCAATGGATCGAAGGGGCAAGTCGGGCAGACCAATTATTCGGCGGCGAAGGCGGGCATGCATGGCTTCACCAAGTCGCTCGCGCTCGAAGTGGCGAAAAAGGGCGTGACGGTCAACACGATCTCGCCGGGCTATCTCGCCACCAAGATGGTGACCGCGATTCCGCAAGACATTCTCGACTCGAAGATCCTTCCGCAGATTCCAGCCGGGCGACTTGGCAAGCCGGAAGAAGTCGCGGCGCTCGTCGCGTTCCTGTGCTCTGAAGACGCAGGCTTCGTGACCGGCTCGAATATCGCCATCAACGGCGGCCAGCACATGCATTGATGAGCAAGGAGCGACGCGTCATGCGTTCAATCGCGCGTGGCGCGTCGATGACGTCCGACATGTCGATACGGGTGAGTCCATGAACCAACTCAGCGCGGATGCCGCCGTCTACAACATCGGTCATCTCGATTCCGCGATCGAGCATCTCGACCAGGTGCTGAATCTCGAAGGCGCGAATTCGCTTTTTTCGAAGACTTACTGGCGCAATCGCGTCGTGCAGGCGCTATCGACGCCGGGACTCGCGCCGAGTCAGCATACGCGGCTTCAGCGGCTGCTCGATCGCATCGCGCAATCCTGAAGCGCAGGCGCTGTGTTTCCTCTGACCCGTGAAGAAAATCGCGGGCGCTTGTAATATGCGGGCCGTACATCAATCACGGCTCATTTCAAGCGTATGTCTTTACCATTCTTCACACTCGCGCGTCTGTGCGGCGCGCTCGCGTTCGCTCTTTCACTCACCGCGTGCGGGACCACGAGCGAAGTCACGGCCGGCTCGCAGCCAGATGTCTACACCGTGACCGGCAAGGCGACCGGCACTCGCATGTCCTGGTCGACCGCGCGCAGTGCCGCAATGGACGCCGCCAACGACTACTGCAAGCAACGCGATCAACGCGTGTCGATCCGATCCGAAGCGACGAGCGGCATACGCTCGCTCGAAGAACAGACTTCGACGGTATCGTTCAGTTGCGTGGCGCGCGTGGAGCAAGCGGCGCGCGATTAAACTCCCGCACCCGAAGGCGCGGGAGCTTCACAGCGACTTACTGGCTCGCGCCTTGTCCGATGCCCGCTTTCTTCTGAGCGTTCTGGACGTCTTGCGGATACGTGGAATCATCGCGCTTCGCGGGGTTGTAGCCCGCGTCTTCGAGCTTCTTCAGCTCGGCATTCTTCTTCGCGCGTGCCTGCTTGCGGGCGGCTTTACGTTGCGCCTTGGTCGACGGTGCGGCTTGAGTCGCGTCCGTCGTGCTGCTGGTCTGAGCGAAAGACAGCGGCGCGACGGAAACACCGAATGCAGCCACGATGACGGAAACGACGAGCTTACTGGCAAGCGTTGCTTTCATATCCTCTCCAAAAGTCGATTGATTCGTGCGGCCGGGACCGGCCGCCGAGGTCGGTTATAAGCACAGTCACAATCAGAAGCACCAGCGAACAGCCAAAGCCAAGCGACCGGCGTGCGCTCACCATTTGGATTGCGCCGCCCGCCGCTGCCGTGCATTGTAAGGTGGTCCGCGCAATTGTTCAGCAAAGTGAAAGAGCGCGAACGGACGTGCCGGTTTGGGCAACGTCGCGGGTCGAAAGGCGTGTTCGTATTGGGCGATGCGATCAAGCGCCGTCAAGCGTTTCCACGCGCCGACCGGTTATGATTCGCACCGGCCTGATTTGAAAAAAATCTTCACATGCGCGTCGGCCGAAGCGCGCAAATACGTGCGCCGCGTACCGAGCGTCATTCACGAAACCATATCCATCGGAGTTGTCCATGCCATTGCGGTCCGGTGTCGATGAAACCACGTTTCGTCGCATTCTCTTGCGAAATATCGCGCTGCCGTTGGGGACGGGCATCGTCACCGCGGTCGCGTTCGTCGCTCTCGTGTTGTATCTGCTCTCAGGCATCGACTGGGTCGAGCACTCGGAACGCGTGATCGGCAATACGCAGGAAATCGGGCGGCTCGTCGGCGAGAAGGAAAGCGCGGTACGCGGCTATCTGCTCACCGGCGACGAGAGCTTCCTCGCGCCTTACGAGACCGCCAAACCCAAGCTCACCGCCGATATCGATACGCTCGCCGCGCTCGTCTCGGACAACACGCCGCAAGTGGACCGCATGATCCGCATCCGCGCGTTGCAGACACAATGGGACAAGGTCGCCGATGCCGTGATCGCCGAGCGTCGCGCCAACGGCAATGCGCTCGCGCAGATGCGTGCCGGAGGCGGTGCGGCGGAACGCGCCGAGACGGTGCGCGAGCTGGACGCGTTTCTCAACATCGAGCAGACGCTGCGGATTCAGCGCGTGGAGTCGGCGAAGGAACTGACGACCATCACCGTCATCGTGTTTCTCGTGCTGAGCCTGTCGCTTTCAGTGATTCTGGCGGTCTTCGGCCGCCGCGAACTCTTGCAGCTTTCGAACGCGTATGGCCTGGCACTCAGCGAACACGAGAAGCAGACGCGCGCGTTGCAGGAGCAGGCGTGGCTGCGCGAGGGACAGACGCTGCTCGCGGCGCAGGTGATCGGCAGGCAGTCGCTCGACCAGTTGTGCCAGACGGTGCTCGACTTTCTGGCCGACTACCTCAAGGTATCGATAGGCGCGTTCTACGTCGTCGATGTCGACGGCGCGCTCCGGCGCACCGCGAGCTTCGGCTTCGATCCGGACAGCGAGACGTCGCCGCAGACGCTCGCGGGCGTGAAGAGTCTCGTCGGGCAGGCCGTGCACTCGAAGCGCCTGACGAACGTGGACGAAGTGCCGGCCGGCTATTGGAAGGTCACCTCTTCGCTCGGCTCGGCCACGCCGACGAGCCTCGTCGTCGTCCCGATCGAAAACGAGGGCGAGGCAAACGGCGCCATCGAACTCGGCGCGATGCACGCGCTCACGGAACGCGAGCGCCAGTTCATGTTGTCGGTGGCGGGGAATATCGGCGACTTCGTGGAGGCGGCGCAGTATCGCGAGCGCTTGCAGCAAGTGCTCGAAGAGACGCAGCAGTTGAACGAAGAGTTGCAGACGCAACAGGAAGAACTGCGCACGACCAACGAGGAACTGGAGCAACAGACCAACGCGCTGTCGCAGGCGCAGGTGTATCTCGCGAACCAGAAGGCCGAGCTCGAACAGACCAACGATCAGCTCGCGGAACAGGCGCGCGTGCTCGACGAACGCAACGCGGCGCTGAACTCGGCGCAGGAAGTGCTGGAGCAGCGCGCCGAGGCCTTGCAGCGCGCAAGCCGCTACAAGTCCGAGTTCCTGGCGAACATGTCGCACGAGTTGCGCACGCCGCTCAATAGCTCGCTGATTCTCGCGAGACTGCTCTCGGAGAACAAGCACGGCAATCTCACGCAGGATCAGATCAAGTACGCGCAGACGATCTATTCGGCGGGCAACGATCTGCTCAATCTGATCAACGACATTCTCGACTTGTCGAAGGTGGAAGCAGGCAAGCTCGATCTGCACATCGAGCATGTGCCCGTGCAGCGCATCGTGGATACGCTTTCGCGCACCTTCGAGCCGCTCGCCCGTCAGAAGAAGCTGAAGCTCGAACTGCGCAACGACATCGAGCAATATCCGACGCTCACGACCGACTTCCGCCGGCTCGAGCAGATACTCAAGAACCTGCTCGCCAACGCGGTGAAGTTCACCGACTCGGGCACGGTCTCGCTCACGCTGAAGAACGCGGGCAAGGACGGGGTGCAGTTCGTCGTGACGGATACGGGCATCGGCATTGCGCCGGATCAGCAGGAAGCGATTTTCGAAGCGTTCCAGCAAGCCGATGGCACCACGAGCCGTCACTACGGCGGCACGGGTCTGGGCTTGTCGATCTCGCGCAGTCTCGCGCATCTGCTCGGCGGGTCGATTGCGTTGCAGAGCACGCCGGGCGTGGGCAGCACCTTTACGCTTACGATGCCGGTCATCTATGACGCCCTCACGCCGCCCGTGCAAAACGCGCTCGAACTCGTGGCGCCTGTGCCTGCACCCGCGCCCGTTCCGGTGGAGACGCCCAGTGCGCCACTCGATGACGTGGCCGCGTTGGTCACACCGACGCCCGTGATCGACGACGACCGGCTCGACGCCGCAGCCGCACGTGCGCCTGGTGCTCGTCATCGAAGACGAAGCGAGCTTCGCCCAAGTGCTGCTCGATCTGGCCCACGAGCTGGGTTATCGCTGCATCGTGAGCGGCACGGCGGGCGAAGCGCTGCGGCTGGCGCAAGAACGTTCGCCGAGCGCGATTCTGCTCGATATCGGCTTGCCGGATCGCTCGGGGCTCGTCGTTCTGCAAGAGTTGAAGGCGAACCCGAAGACGCGGCATATTCCCGTGCATGTCGTGTCGGCGTCGGACAGAAGCGAGGCCGCGCTGCACCTCGGCGCGATCGGCCACGCGGTCAAGCCGACCACGCGCGAACAACTCATGGGCATCTTCCAGCGGCTCGCCGACAAGAGCAGTCAGAAGATCAAGCGCGTGCTGCTGGTCGAGGACGATGCGCGGCAGCGGCAAAGCATCGTCGAACTCATCAGCGATCAGGACGTGGAAATCACGCCTGTCGAGTTCGGCAAGGACGCGCTGGAGTTGCTGAAGACGACCATCTTCGACTGCATGATCATCGACCTGAAGCTGCCCGACATGCAGGGTGGCGATCTGCTGCGGCAGATGGCGTCGACGGATGCCTTGTCGTTTCCGCCGGTGATCGTCTACACGGGCCGCAATCTGACTCACGACGAAGAAGCGGAACTCATGCGTTATTCGCAGTCGATCATCATCAAGGGTGCGCGTTCGCCGGAACGTCTGCTCGATGAAGTCACGCTCTTCCTGCACAAGGTCGAATCCGACCTGTCGGCGGATCGCCAGGCGATGCTGCACGTCTCGCGTTCGCGCGACCGCGTGCTCGACGGACGCCGAGTGCTGCTGGTGGACGACGACATCCGCAACATCTTTTCGTTATCGAGCGCGCTGGAGCATCAGGGTTTGAAAGTGGCGATCGGCCGCAATGGTTTCGAAGCCATCGAGGCGCTCGACCGGCACGCGGACATCGACGTCGTACTGATGGACGTGATGATGCCCGGCATGGATGGACTGGAAGCGACGCGACGCATCCGCGAAGATGCGCGTTTCAAGAAGCTCCCGATCATCGCGATCACCGCGAAGGCGATGAAGGACGATCAGGAGCAATGCCTCGCCGCGGGCGCGAGCGATTATCTGGCGAAGCCGATCGATGTGGATCGGCTGTATTCGCTGTTGCGGGTGTGGATGCCGCGGCGAGTCTGAGCGGCTTTAGATGTTGAGCGCGCGCTTGTTCACCGCAAGCGCCGCTTCCCGCATCACCTCCGACAGCGACGGATGCGGGTGCGAGATCATGCCGATGTCTTCCGACGCCGCCTTGAACTCCATCGCCACCACGGCTTCGGCAATCAGATCCGACGCGTTTGCCGAGACGATATGCACGCCGAGAATCTCGTCGGTTTTCGCATCGGCGATCACCTTGATGAAGCCGTCCGTTTCACCAATGCCCATCGCGCGGCCGTTGGCCATCATCGGGAACTGGCCGGCCTTGAACTCGCGGCCCTCGGCCTTCAGCGCCTGCTCGGTCTGACCGACCCATGCAATCTCCGGATGCGTGTAGATCACCCAAGGAATGCAGTTGTAATCGATGTGCGGCTTCTGACCGTTGATGATCTCCGCCACCAGCACGCCTTCGTCCTCGGCCTTGTGCGCAAGCATGGGACCGCGCACGACGTCGCCAATGGCATAGACGTTCGGCACCTTGGTCGCGCAATGGCCATCGACGGGGATGAAGCCGCGCTCATCGGCGGCGAGCCCGATCGAGTCGAGACCGAGATTCGCCGTATTCGGCACGCGGCCGATGGAGACGATCAGACGGTCCGCATCCAGCGTCGCCGCGTTGCCGTCCTTGTCCTTGTAAGACACGGAGACGCCCGCGTCGCTCGTCTTCACGCTGTCGATCTTCACGCCGAGGTGGATCGTCAATCCCTGTTTCTTGAATTGCTTGGCGGCTTCCTTTTGCAGCGCGGTGTCGGTCGAGCCTAGAAAGTCCGGCAGCGCTTCGAGTATGGTCACTTCCGCGCCGAGCCGCCGCCACACCGAACCAAGTTCCAGACCGATCACGCCTGCGCCGATCACGGCGAGCTTTTTCGGCACGGAATCGAAGGCGAGCGCGCCTTCGTTGTCGGAGACGATGCGGTTATCCACGGGCACGTTCGGCAAATTACGCGCCTTCGACCCCGTCGCGATGATCACGTATTTCGCCGTATGGCTGCCGTCCTTGTCGCCGCCGCTCACTTCAATAGTGAAGTTGCCGCCAGCCTTGCCCGCGAGCTTGCCGTGGCCCTTGAGCCAGGTGACCTTGTTCTTGCGGAAAAGGAACTCGACGCCGCCCGTGATCTTCTCGACGATCGCTTCCTTGCGGCCGATCAGCTTGGTCAGATCCAAACTCACGTTCTCGACGTTCACGCCGTGATCGGCCAGATGCAGTCGCGCATTCTCGAATTCTTCCGACGATGCGAGCAGCGCCTTCGACGGAATGCAGCCGACGTTCAGGCACGTGCCGCCGAGCTTCGGCTTGCCGGCCGGGTTGATCCACTCTTCGACGCACGCGACCGAATAGCCGAGTTGCGCGGCGCGGATCGCGGCGATATAGCCGCCGGGACCGGAGCCAATCACGATGACGTCGTAGTCGGCTTTCTCGCTGGATTCCGCTTGAGGCGCGGGCGCGGGCGCGGGCGCCGCGGCAGCGGCCGGTTGTTCGGCAGCGGGCTTTTCAGGCGCGGCGGCCGGCTTCTCGGCAGCCGGAGCCGGCGCCGGAGCGGGCGCTGCCGCGGCTTTTCCTTCCGTATCGATGGCGGCGAGGATTTCATCCGCGTGGACGATATCGCCTTCCTTCTTGAGAAGCTCGCCCAGCACACCGGACGACGGCGCGGGAACTTCCAGCACGACTTTGTCGGTTTCCAGTTCGACGAGGATTTCGTCTTGCGTCACCGGGTCGCCCGCTTTCTTTTTCCAGGGCAACAGCGTTGCCTCGGTGACGGACTCGGAAAGCTGCGGAACCTTGACTTCAACCCTTGCCATTCAGATTCTCCTTGTGAGCATGCTTGTGCGATGGAAACCGTGCGGCGGCGAAGGGCGGGGCGCTTGCCTCCGTTTGCATCTGTTTGCATCCGTTTTGTCCGTCCCGGCCGCGCAGAAGCCACAGGATACGCCGTGTGCGGCACGCTCGCCGCACTGCCGCTTGCCGGACGGCCCTCGCTATATTCGGTGGTATATTGCGAAAACAGACGCGGACCGACCATTCCCGCCCGATCGAACATGAGGTGATCATGCAGGCCCCTCCGTTTCCACTTGCCCGCCCGACTCGCACCGGCATGCACGCGCACACGTCCGACGCATGTTGCGAGCCGCAGCCGCAGCCGCAACGAGTCGCGGCCGTGGCTGCCGACGCGCGCGGCGCGAGGAAGCGCGTGCGGCTCTCCGAGCTGGATTCGCATCTGCATTGCTCGATTATCGGTACTTGTCTCTCCACCAACGAGTTGCGCAAGCTGGTGCCGAAGTTCACGAACCTGGATCGTCATCACGCGAGCGATCTCGACATTCACCACGCGGCGGTCGAACTGGCGATTGCGGGCGGCGCGGGCGCGAAGGCGCTCAACAAGGCGCTCGACGAACGTTATTCAGGCGCGCTCCGCCGTTTCGATGCCGCGCGCAGCAGCGACGCACTCCTCGACCTTTGGTCCGATGCGCTCAAGTCCGGCGACATCCCGCCCGCCTACTGGGCGCTGATGACGCATCCGCACGCGAATATCGAAGTGCGGCAGTCGGCGTTTGGCGAGCTGCACATGCTCTCGCATCTCGTGGGCGCGGCGAATCGCGCGGATATCCGGCGTCTCGTGGCGCTCGAAAAAGAGAACGCGGAGCTGCGCGACAAGATCGAACGGCAGCAGGCGCGTCTGCTGGAAGTGAGCGGCGAGCGCGACGCGTCGCTGCGCCAGTTGAGCGAGTTGGCGGCGCAAGGCGAACGCAAGCCGGAGACGGACCCGAGCGAACTCGAGGAAGAAGTGCGACGCCTGCGCGAAAAGGCCGAGGAAGGCGAACGCCGTCTCGCGCTGCATACGAGCCGTCGCGAAGCCGCGGAACGGCGCGCGCAGCAGGAAGAGGACGAAGCCGAGACGCTGCGCGCGCGGCTCGCCGAGGCACAAGCGCTATTGAAAGTCGTGCAGGCGGAATGCGCGGCGCTGGAACGCGCGACGCTCGATAACGCCGAAGCGTCCGACACGCGTCAGCGCGCCTTCGACTGGGTGAACGGCAAACGCATCGTCTATGTGGGCGGCAGACCGAACTCGAACGCCGTGTTGAAGTCGCTCGTCGAAACGGCAGGCGGCGCGCTCACCGTGCACGATGGCGGTATCGAGGATCGCAAGGGATTGCTCGCCGCCGCGCTGCCGAACGCGGACGTGGTGCTGTTTCCGGTGGACTGCATCGACCATGATTCGATGAACACGTTGAAGCGCGTCTGCGACCGTCACGGCGTGGACTACGCGCCGTTGCGCACGGCGAGCGTGGCGAGTTTCGTGGAATTCGTCGCGCGGCTGGATGTCGACGAGCGCGTGACCCGCACGAGCGCGCCGCCGCGTTCGGCGTTCTGCCTGCGCCACGGTTAGGACTTGAGGAGCTTCGTCAGTGCGCCGATGTGTCCGGCGCACGCGGCGTGCGCTTCGGTTTCGATATCGCGGTAAAGCTGCACGATGCGTTCGCCCACGGGCGTCAACACGCAGCCGCCGCCGCTCTGGCCGCCTTGCTCCGAGACGGTCGCGGGCGACTTCAGCGAGCGGTTCAATTCGTCGATGAGCAGCCACGCGCGCCGATACGACATGCCGAGACTACGCGCCGCCGCCGAGATCGAACCGTGTTCGCGCACGGCTTCGAGAAGCACCACTTTGCCCGGCCCGAGCGCGATTGCTTCACCTTTGCGGATGCGCATGCGAAAGCGCACTTCGACAGCTTCTTGGGCCGTCGCCGCAGGTTTCGTTTTGAGGGATGTGGCCATGCCCGAGAGAATACACGAACGAGACCCTCCGAACGCTACTGGCGAAACGGATAGCAGAAGCGGTAATCCTCGCAACCCGGACAGCCCGGCGCGCAGGTCGGCGCGACGCCGTTTGCGCTCGCCACCTCGTACGCCAGGAACTTCTTCCAGCGCATTTCGTCGACGTTGCGCGCGGCGAGCGCGGGGTAATGGCGTTCGAGCATGGCGCTGACATCGGCGCGGCCATCGAGTCCGAGATCGCGCCATAAATGGTCGGGACGCAGGCACGCCGTGGCGATGATCATCGCGAGACAATGCGCGTCGTCGGGAGAATGTGTCAGCGTCACGTCATGGTGCATCAGAAGCGCATGAAGATCGTGTACGAAGACCCGATGCGGCGTCGACGGCGGCGTATGATCGCCGTCGATCGTCTGCGTGAAATGGCGCGTGGTCAGGGCATCGAGTTCCGGCTTGTTAAGACCGAGCAGCGATACATCGCCGGCTTCCATGCGCGCGCCGATCAACCGCGCGAACAACACCGTGTCGGGCACGGCTGCATGGGCCGCGCGGGCGAGAAGGGCGCGCGCCGCCGCGTTCACGTTCATGGCGAGTGGCCGCTGCCGAGCACGTGGGCATCCACGCGTACCAGCCGCTTCAGGTGGCGCGGCGCGTGCACCGTATCCGCGCCGGACACCAGCACCGGCAGGCCATCTTCGACGCCGAGTTCGCGGTCCGCACACGCATACGCCACGATCACTTGCTCGCCCACGGGCGTGTTGAAAAGCTCATGCCAGGAAAACGTCACCGCATAGCCATCGTGCGCATGCGCGAGAAACACGGTGCGCTTGAAATCCGTGCTGCCGGGACGGCGCACGCCAGCGGCGTCGAGCAGCACGCGCAACTGCACGCCCTGATATCGTTCCACTGGTCGAATATAACGTCCGGTCGAAAAGCAGACGAGATCGAAGGGATCGATGCTCGCGCTCGCAAACTCGCGCAAGGCGGCGACATCGAGCACGAGCGGACGTTCGACCGCGCCGCCAATCTGAACGACAGGTGAAAGGCTGAGCGAATGCGCGTGATTCATGGCGATGACCGGGCGGATGCGATGTATCGCTGAATATATTACGGCAGATTGTACGATGCCATGCCTTTCGCGGCATGATGATCATGGATGCGGCATTATTCACAACTATCGTTTTCCGGCCAACGGGAGAGCCTTCATGAGCCGTCGTTCTGCGTGGATCGCGATTTTGGCGTTCGTCACCGCCGCATGCACTTCGGGCGGAGGCTCGGTCAGCGCGCCGCAGACGGTCCAGCTTTCCGGCTCGCCGAACGGCGTCGCGGTGCGCGCGTCGGATGGCGCGGTGTTCGTCACCGACGACAAGACCAACAGCATCGTGATGACCTCGAATCTCGACGCTGCATCGCCCGACTTTTCGCTCTACGCGCGCATTCCCGCGCAGGAAGGCGAGCGCGGCGCGCTCAGTCAGATTGCGTTTGCGCCGAATGGACATCTGCTCGTCGAGCGCTTCGGCTTCGGCAAGAACAGCGCGGTGTTCGACATCGCCGCGAGCGGACAAGTCGCACTTGCCGCCGATGCAAACCCGTCGCGACGCCGCCTCGGGCTCGTCGTGCTGGACAGCGGCACGTTTTTGTCGAGCTGGTTCGGCAAGGAAGGCGATGCGCCGTCGATGGGCGGCGTTAGCCTGATCACGCGCGGCGCGACGCCGGGCAGCGTGACCGAGCGCGATCTCGTCATCGGCCTGAAGAAGCCGGTGGGCCTCGCGGTCGTCGGCGACACGCTGTTCATCAGCGATCAGGCGGCGAACCGCATCTTCAAGGTCGATCTGCAGGACGCGCGCACGGCGGGCGGCCCGGTGCAGGCCACCAATGTGTTCGCCACCGTCGATGCGCCCGATCTCATGGCCGCATCGCCCGATGGCACGCTCTACACGAAATGCGGCGCGCACGCGTTGTGCAGTGTGTCGAAGCGCGGTACGGCGGCGGTCATCGCCAGCGACTTCGACGCGCCTCGCGGCGTGGCCGTCGATGTCGCGCGCAAGCGGCTGATCGCGGTGGATCGCGCGGGTGCGTCGTCGGGCAAGACGAGCGCGCTGCGCGTGTTGCCGATCAGATGAGCGAGCCCAAGGTCGACCCAAAAAAAGAAGGCGACGCATTCGCCGCCTTCTTTCGCGCCTACGTCACGTCGAACCTCAACGCGGCGACGACCAGCCCTTGTAATTCGCCACGTTTTCCCGCGTGACGAGCGTCGACGGCATGAGGATCATCGTGCTGCTCGGCTTCTTGCCGTTCATCAAGTCGTAACCGACGCTCACCGCCTGCTGCGCCATCGACCACGGGTCCTGACTCGCGGAAGCCTGAATCTGCGTATCGGTCTTGAGCGCGTTTTCGATATCCGGCGCGCCATCCACCGACGTGATCACGATATTGTTGCGACGCAGTTGCTTCGCCGCGAGATCGCTGCCGATGGCTTGCGGATCGTTAATCGCGAAGAGGCCGTCGAGCTTCGGAAACCGCGTGAGATAACCTTGCATCGCGTTCATGCCGCCTTCGCGCGAACCCTTCGCGTCCTGGTCGTCGGATAGCACCTTGATGCCCGGATTCTTCGCCAGTTCCGCCTTGCAACCCTTCACGCGATCCGTCACGGCCGAAACCTGCGGCCCGTTCTCGATCACCACGTTGCCCTTGCCGTTGAGCTTCTTCGCGAGGAAATCGCACGCGAGTTCACCCGCCTGCACGTTGTTGGTCTGCACGGTGGCGTCCGTTCCGGCAGCGGCCACGTCGACCGCGACCACCACGATGCCCGCCGCCTTCGCCTTCTTCACGGCGGGTTCGATCGCCTTCGGATCGACCGCGTTGAGCAGGATCATGTCGACGTGCGCGGAGATGAAGTTGTCGATCTGCGTGAACTGCTTGTTCATGTCGTAATCCGACGATACCGCCGTGACCTTGACGCTCGGATTGATCTGCTTGGCCTTGGCTTCCGCGCCGCGCGAGATGGTCACGAAGTACGGATTGCCGAGCGAGCCGACCGTGATGCCGACCGACTTTAGTTGCTTGTCGGCGGCCTGCGCGGCGGGCAGCGCCGCGCAAAAACCGACTGCGAGTGCGACGCTGGCGAAAAGCTTGTTGTGTTTGCGCATGTTGTTGTCTCCAGTGGGTCCATTCGAGTTGGACGGGCGCAGGCGGACCTGCATGCGCCCGGTGTTTTCAAAGCGAAACTTCAGGTTCGGGCCGAACCGCGCTGGCGGTAACGGTCGAGCGCCACCGCGCCGATGATGACGAGCCCCTTGATGATGTACTGCCAGATATCCGACACGCCGAGCAGCACGAGTCCATTCGACAGCACGGCGATGATCAGCGCCCCGACCAGCGTCCCGACGATCGACCCCACGCCGCCCACGAAACTCGTGCCGCCGAGAATGACCGCGGCGATGGCATCGAGTTCATACGATTGGCCGAGTTGCAGACCGTTCGCCGCATAGAGCCGCGCCGCCGACATCACCGCGCCGAGACCGGCGAGCAGTCCCGACATCGCGTAGACGAAAAGCTGGATGCCCCACACCTTGATACCCGAGAGCCGCGCCGCCTCCGGATTGCCGCCGACCGAATAGATGCGCAGGCCGAGCACCGTGCGGCGCAGAATGAACCACGAAATGGCGACGACCGCAAGTGCGATGATCACGAGCCACGGCACGCCGAGCACCGTGTCGTTGCCGATGAACGCGAACGAAAGTTGCGGGTTGAAGATGGTCGTATCGTTACCGATGAGCCGCGCAATGCCGCGCACCGCCGTGAGCGAACCGAGCGTCACGATGAACGGCGGCAGTTTGAGCAGCGAGATCAGCAGCCCGTTGACCACGCCGAAGCCGAGACCGACGGCAAGCGCGGCCGGAATGCCGAGCCAGCCGAGATGCGGCAGGTTCGACGCAAGCAGCGCGGTGACAGCCGCCGCGGACAGGATCGAGCCGACCGACAAGTCGATGCCGCCCGTGAGAATGACGAAGGTCATGCCCGCCGCGAGCACGATGTTGATCGACGCCTGCTGCGTGACGATCGACATGTTCTGCAGGCTGAAGAAGCCATCGGTGACGATGCCGAAGCCGATGCACAGCAGAATCAGCACCGGCAACATGCCGGCGGTGCGCATCAGCACCTGCATGCGCTCGCGATGTTCGATGCGCGTCTGCCGTTCCGCCGCGCCTGGCCCGACGTTGTCCTGCTTGGTGGTGTTAGCCATGTCTCTCTCCAATGTGCTTTTATGCGGCCTGATCGAGCTTGACCTTCGAGCCCGTCGCCAGTTCGATGATCCCTTCCTGCGAAATCGGCTTGCCGGAATGTCCGCCGAGTTCGCCCGCTATCAGGCCTTCGCGCATGACGAGCACGCGGTCGGCCACGCCGATCACTTCCGGCAACTCGCTCGAAATGACGATGAGGCCGACGCCCGAGCGCGCCAGTTCGTTGATGATTCGATAAATCTCCGACTTCGCGCCGATGTCGACACCGCGCGTCGGTTCATCGAGGATCAGCACGTGCGGCCGCGTTTCGAGCAGACGCGATAGCAGCACCTTCTGCTGATTGCCGCCCGATAACGCGCCCGCGTTCACCCGCATGTTCGGCACGCGGATGGTGAGCGCGGCGATTGCCTCGCGCGCGCGGTTGTTGCCGTGCGCGATGTCCATCACGCCCATCTTGGAATCGCGTCCCGCGACCGCGACGTTGATGTTGTCGCGCACGCTCATGTCGAGAAACAAGCCCTGACCCTTGCGGTCTTCGGTGAGATAGACGAGGCCGGCGTCGATGGCATCGCGCGGCGTGCGCACCTTGAGCGGCTTGCCGTGCATCAGGATGTCGCCGCGCGTGCGTTCCTCCGCGCCGAAGATGAGGCGCGCGAGTTCCGTGCGTCCCGCGCCGACGAGTCCCGCGATGCCGAGCACTTCGCCCGCGTGCAGTTCGAGACTGCAGCCGCGCACGCGGCGGTCGTCGGCGATATCGCGCACCGACAGCACGATCTTGCCGGGATCGTAAGGCGCGTGTTCCTTCTTGTAGAAGCCGGAGATGTCGCGGCCCACCATCATCTTCACGAGGCTCTCGGCGGAGAGTTCGTCGCGCTTGAGCGTGCCGACGTAGCTGCCGTCGCGCAGCACGGAAACGCGATCCGACAGCTCGTAAATCTCCGCCATGCGATGGCTGATGTAGATGATCGCGATGCCTTCCGCGCGCAACGTGCGCACGAGCTCGAACAGCCGGTCCGTTTCGCGCGATGAGAGCGGCGTGGTCGGCTCGTCCATCACGAGGATGCGCGCGTGGGCGTGCACGGCGCGCGCGATTTCCACGAGCTGCCGTTCCGCGATGGAAAGATCGCCGACGAGCGTGTGCGGCTTGAACGACGCGCCCAGCCGCTTCAATACGTCCACGCAGCCGCGCTCCATGCCGGCGCGATCCACGACGGACCACGGACCTCGGCCCTTGCGCAGTTCGCGGCCCGCGTAGATGTTCTCGGCCACCGAAAGATTGGGCGCGAGACTCAGTTCCTGATAAATCACGGCGACGCCGAGCGCACGCGCCGCGAGCGGACCGTCGATGACGACCGGCTTGCCATCGATGAGAATTTGCCCGCCTGCATCGGCCTGATACGCGCCCGACAGGATTTTCATGAGCGTGGATTTGCCCGCGCCGTTTTCGCCCATCAGCGAATGCACTTCGCCCGGAAAGACCGAAAGACGCACGTCGTTCAGCGCGCGCACGCCCGGAAACGTCTTGCTGATGCCGCGCATTTCCAGAAGCGGCGTACGCGGGTCTGCGGTGTCATGCGGCATGGTTCACCTCTTGCGTTTTGATGCCCGCGTGGCGAAAGCCGGCGCGCGGGGAGAAGTTGTAGAACATGGGCAACGTGGCGGCGCCGATCGCGCCCGCATCCGGGCCGAAGGTGCCGCGCACGAGCGCGGGCGTGCCGCGTGCCTCGGGCGCGTTGGCGGTCATCGTGGTCCGGAGGCGCGCGACGAGCCGGTCGAGCAGGCCGCCGTCGATGTCGGAATCGATCACGACCATCGGCACGTCGAGCACGCACAAGGTTGCGCGCAACGCGGGCGCGAGGGCTTCGATGCAGTCCTCGATCCATTCGTCGACGGCGGGCAGGCGTTGTTCGATGCACGCCTGCAAGTCGACGCGGTTGTCCGCCGCCGCGCCGCTGTAGTGCAGATGCCGCACGAGCGCATTGAGCGAGGCGCGCGACAGTAAAATGTCCCACTGCCCAGCGGGTTGCGGGGCGGAGGGCAGGCGGCTTGGCGGCACGGGAATCACGCCGATATCGCCCGCGTTGCCGGATGCGCCGCGCAGACAATCGCCGTCGATGGCAATGCCGCCGCCGATCGCCGAGCCCAGGAACAGGTAGATGAAGTCGTCGCACGTGCGGCCGTGACCGTAGAACAGTTCGGCGGTGGCGGCGGCGTTGCCGTCGTTTTCGCTGAAGACGGGCAGGTTGAGCGCGCGCGAGAGGGCGTCGGGGAAATCGGTTTCGTCCCAGGCGCGGAAGTTTTCGGCGGGCAGGCCGAGTTCGCGCAGCCAGCTGCCGAGATTGAACGGCTGCGCGATGCCGATGCCCGCGAGCCGTTCACGTTCGGACGCGCTAAGCAGCGCGAGCATCCGTTCGACATCGCGCCGCACGATTTCGAGCACGACCGACGGATGCGGCAGCACCATGTCGATGGCGCTGCGCCCGAGCACGTCGCCCGCGAAATTGACGAGCACCGTCTCGATGCCGGTGCGGTCCAGCCGCACGCCGATACCGAACGCGCCGCGCGGATCGAGCCGGATCAGCGCGGCCGGCTGACCGCGCTGGCCTTCGATCCGGCGTCCGGTGTACTCGATGAGCCCGGCCTTGCCGAGCGATTCGATGATGCTGCCAACCGCCGTGCTCGTCAGATTCGCGTGACGCGCGAGATCGGCCTTCGATGCGGGCTCGGTGCGCCGCAGCGCCTGCAACAGCAGGCGTTCGTTGTAGCGCCGGACGTTCGCGGAGTTGCTGCCTCTGCCGCTTGCTGGTTTCACGCGCCTGTCTCCTGTCGAGTAAGCGCATGAAGCGCTGCTCGTTGTCTCGTGTCGCTCTCATGGCGGGGCATTAATTAAATCAAGTTGATTTATTTAAAGTTGGCGGCGCGTTCTTGTAAAGAGAGGGAATTCCCCAAGCCTGCTTTTAAGCAGCGAATGAAAACCATCCGTGGCATGCAATGCAAGCAACGCTCCCGACAAATGTGCGCCTTTCACACTAGGCGATAGACCCTTCAGTTCCAAGTTTCGGGCGTCCGTGCCTTTGCCTGCGTGGCGATGAGCGTTGTGCTATCGTCGGCGACACTTTTCGACATTGCGGTTGCGCCATCATGTTTTCGATCTCTCAGTCGGCCCACGCGAGTAAAACTGCCCAGTACGACGATCTGCTTCAACAGGTGCGCTCGCTGCTGGCGGACGAAAGCGATTTCATCGCCAACGCGGCGAACTTTTCGGCGCTGGTTTTTCACTCGCTGCCTGATCTGAACTGGGCGGGCTTTTATCTTTTCGACGGCGCCGAGCTCGTCGTCGGGCCGTTTCAAGGCAAGCCGGCGTGCGTGCGAATTGCGCTTGGACGCGGCGTGTGCGGCACGGCGGCACGCGACCGGCGCACGCAGGTCGTGCCGGACGTCGAGGCGTTTCCGGGTCATATCGCGTGCGACTCGGCGTCGCGTTCGGAGATCGTCGTGCCGCTCGTCGATGCCGCTGGCGCTCTGATCGGCGTATGGGATGTGGATAGCCCGATTCCCGGCCGCTTCGACGATGAAGACGCCACGGGCATGGAAGCGCTGTGCACGGCGTTCGTAGCGATTGCGTGGAGCAAGCGCGCGAAGGGTTGATGGCCGTTTCTTTGAAGCGCGCGGTTTTGCAATCGGCGCGGTATGCGCTCGCAGTTTCCGTTTAGCTCGACGCGAGACACGCTCCGGTCGAGATCACGCGGTAGCTCGCTGGACGCTTGCGGCTCTACTCCGCTCAACGCATCTCAAGCAGTGGGAGCGATCACGCAATAGTTCGCTGGCCGTGCGCGTCATCACTTCGCTCAACGCAATCCATCCGTCGAACGTGGCCACGCGGTAGTTCGCTGCGGTTCGGCAAGCGTCTTCCCCGCCTGCGGCTACAATGGGGCGACCCTAACGCCCTCCATTCCGATGCCGAGCCTTGCCCGCCGCCGTCTGCTTGCCGCGTGCGCCCTGAGCGCGAGCGGCCTGGTACGTGCTCGCGATGCGCGCGCCGCCGATGGCCGCGCTACCATCGCGCTCGTGATGAAGTCGGTGAACGATCCTTTCGTCGTGTCAATGATCGACGGCGCAAACAACTACCAGCGCCATTTCGCGTCGCAACTGGATTTGATCGCGCGCGGCACGCAGGGCGACAACGACGTCGCCGCGCAAATTCAAATCGTCGAGTCTTTGATCGATGCGAAGGTCCAGGCCATCGTGATCGCGCCGACGGATTCGAAAGCGCTGCTTCCCTCGGCCACGAAAGCGATACGCGCGGGCATCATCGTGATCGCCATCGACAACGCATTCGACGACGACGCCGACGACCCGGCGTTCACCATTCCCTTCGTTGGTCCGGACAGCCGCCGGGGCGCGCGGCTCGTCGGCAATTATCTCGGCTCGAAGCTGAAAGCAGGCGATGAAGTCGGCATCATCGGAGGACCGGCGAACGACCGCAACGCGCAGCAGCGCGCCATCGGCTTCAGGGATGCGATGAACGCGGCGAACGTGCGCGTCGCGGCCGCCGACGCGGGCGACTGGAGTCTCGCAAGCGGCAAGTCCATTGCGCTGCAGATGCTCTACACGCGCCCGACCTTGCGCGGCATGTTGTGCGCGAACGATACCCTCGCGATGGGCGCGATCGATGCCATTCGCATCGCCGGGAAAAAAGGCCGCGTGCTGGTCACGGGCTATAACAACATCGACGCCGTGCAACCGATGCTGGAAGACGGGCGCCTGCTTGCGACGGTCGAGCAGTTCGGTGCGCGTCAGGCGGTATTCGGCGTGGATGTCGCGGTGAAGGCGCTACTGGAGAAACGGCGACAGCGGGATTTGTCGCCGTACATGGAGACGCCGGTGCAGGTGGTGGCGAAGGGGATGAAGCGCCCGCCGAGGCTGGGCGCGTCTTCGTAATGCCTGCTGTCGCTCGATGACCTGCGCGTCGCCAGATGGGCCATGCGCGCAGGCTGAAGTTCAGCCGATCCTCTAACGCTCAACCCGCCGCCCCACCCAACAACCCACGCGCCGCCAGACTCCGATACAACGCGCGCACCCCAAACGTCCAGGGCTCGACTTCCGTCGAAAGCTGCACCGTGTTCACGAGTGCGCCCAGACTCGGCGTGGCAATCGTCACCACGTCGCCGAGATGATGCGTAAAGCCGCCGCCCGGCGTGTCGCGGTCCTTGATCGGCGAAAACATCGTCCCGAGGAACAGCATGAAGCCGTCTGGGTATTGGTGATGCGCGCCATGCGTCTGCTTGACGAGGTCGGCGGGATCGCGGCTGATCTCGCTCATATGGCTCACGCCTTCGAGCACGAAATCGTCGTCCGCGCCTTCGATGCGCAGCGACAAAGTCGTGCCGCGCACCGTGTCCAACGTGAAGCGCTCGTCGAACAGGCGCACGAACGGGCCGATCGCGCACGAAGCGTTATTGTCCTTCGCCTTGCCGAGCAACAACGCGCTACGGCCTTCGATATCGCGCAGATTCACGTCGTTGCCAAGCGTGGCGCCAACGATCTCTCCGCGCGCGTTCACCGCCAGCACGATCTCCGGCTCCGGGTTGTTCCATTGCGATGTCGGATAAAGCCCCACGTCCGCGCCAAAGCCCACCGACGACATCGGCTGCGACTTCGAAAACACTTCCGCGTCCGGCCCAATGCCGACTTCCATGTATTGCGACCACGCGCCGCGCCGCTCCAGCTCCGCCTTCAACTTGCCCGCGCTCTCCGAACCGGGCTTGATCTTCGAAAGATCCGCGCCGATCAACTTGTTGATGGTCTCGCGAACTTCCTTCGCCTTCGTCGCATCGCCGCCCGCCTGTTCCTCGATCACGCGTTCCAGCAAGCTCACCGCAAAGGTGACGCCGCACGCCTTCACCGCCTGCACGTCGCAGGGCGCGAGCAGGCGTGGACTGTCGGTTGCGGCATCGAGCGTGGCTTGCAGCAAATCTTCCACGGTGCCGAGGCGTTCGCCTTCAGCCGTGCGCGCGATGTTCACGGCGTCGGGATTGTCGAAGAGATCGGCTGTGGTCGGCGCGGCGCGCGTAATGTCGAACACTTCGCCCCGGCGCACGGCAACGACCGCTGGGCCGTTCACCGGCGCGGGACGCCATACGCGGCCGATCAGCAAGGCATCGGCAAAGTCTTCGGGCAGATACGCGGAAAGGGAAACGGGCTGCATGAGTGGGATCACCGTGCACGGGAAAAGGGAAAACGATCGTAGCCCGCAGGTGCGTTAGTGTCCATTGGGTTGCATGTTTATCCAACCTGTTGGAATATGCGCGGTCTCAATCTCGCTTCCGATTTAGTAATAACCGCGACCATCGACATGGATAAAGCCTACGACGTGCCCGCCCTGCGCCGCGCGAGCGACATTCTTCAGACGCTCGCCGACGCCTCCAAGCCCGTGCGCGCCGCCACGCTCGCCGAAACCACCGGGTTGTCGCGCAGCACGCTCTATCTGCTGCTGGAGACGCTTGCGCGCATGCAGTGGGTCGAAAAGCGCGACGATGGCTACGTGGTCGGCGTCGGCCTGTTCGAGCTCGGCAACGCGTACGTGCGTCACGACAAGCTGCAGGCGGCGTTTCGCGAGGGCGCGGGCGCGTTCATCAACACGCATAACGAGGTCGTGCAGCTTGCCGTGCTGGATGGCGTGCAGGTTGTGTATGTCGCGCGCGAGGACGCGCATCGGCCGGTGCGGCTCGTATCGGATCTCGGTTCGCGGCTGCCCGCGCATTGCTGCGCGCTCGGCAAGGCGCTGCTGGCCGGTCTCACAGACGATGCCATCAGCGAACGCCTGCCCGAGCGTCTCGAAGCGGTAACGCCGCGCACCATCACGCGGCGCGCGGCGCTGTTGCGCGAGCTCGCGTCCATTCGCACGAGCGGTCTCGCGCTCGAACGCGAGGAAGTGACGGAAGGGCTTGCGTGTTTCGCGGCTTATGTCGGCATGACGCCGGCGGGCAAGCGCGTGGCGGTATCGACGAGCGTGCCCATCGGAAGGCTCGATGCAAAGCGCGAAAAGCAGATTTCGATGGGCATCGTTCAGCTTGCGGCGTTGTTGCGCGGGGCGCTGTGAGCTTGTGTGAAGCGGGCTTCGATCGCCTGCATTTCGCCCGTATCGAACACGTGCCTCACGCCATGCGATGCAATCAGAACGTCGCATGCCGTATGCGTGCAGATCACGTCGCGCATGCGCGCTTCGCCAAATCTCCAGCCGGTTTCCGCTTCGCCGCCTAAAACGATGAGGTCTGCGCCGATCTCGCTTGCGACATCGGCAACTGCCTCGCCGATGCTCACGCCATGCGGCGGCAGCGTGATGCTACGCGCGACGCCATCGATGCCCGCGCGCTCGATCATCCGGGCGCTATAGCGCGTGACGGCGCGCGCGTGATCGTCGATGACCGCGGCGGTCTCCGCGAAATTGCACTCGGCGGTGACGACGGCCCACCACGGCGTCTGATCGACCACATGCAGCGCGGTGAGGCGCGCGTTGCAGTCGCGGGCGCGCGAGATGGCAGTGGTCAGGGCGCTTTCGCTGAGACTCGTGCTGACCGCGACGAGAATGTGCTTGTACATGATGGCCTCCGTTGCAGGGTTTCGATTCGATGAAACGCATGATCGGCGCACAAAGTTAGGAGCGAATGAGCGGCGTGGAAACTTCTACAACGCGCATTTAAAAGCTTCCGGCCGTCGCACTTACGCGGCAAGCGCAAATTCATGCCAACCCGCCCGCACGTTCGCGCCAGGCCGACAAATGCCATCGCGGAACACGATTTGCTTGTTGCCTGCCCTCGGATGATTCCGCACGGGCGCCCCGCATACGCGGCGTCCGATTGCGCGTTGTCCATCCGCAGGTCCAGAACCCGAGGTTCCACCCGGCGCATCGTCCGGGTTTCAACCTGACAAGTGAGCGGCGATGCCAGATCAACACGACTCCGAAGCCCAAGACGACGACCGCGACGACGACCGCAAGCGCGACGACGACGGCGAGAAAGAAAAAGACAGCAAGGACAGTAAAGACGGTAAGGACGATAAGGGCGAAAAGAAGGGGCCTGGCAAGAAACCCCTGATCATCCTTGGCGTCGTCGTGGTCGTGCTGGCTATCGGCGCCTTCATCTGGTGGTTCATGACGCGCAACGAGATCAGCACGGACGACGCCTACACCGATGGCGACGCCGTGACCATCGCGCCGAAGGTATCGGGCTATGTCGTGACGATGAACATCGACGACAACCGCTTCGTGCATAAGGACGATCTGCTCATCAAGATCGATCCGCGCGACTATCAGGCGCAACTCGATCAAGCCAACGCGCAGCTCGGGCTTGCCCAAGCGCAGTTGCATGCGCAGGAAACGCAGCTCGAAGTGGCGCGTGTGCAGTATCCGGCGCAGCTCGCGCAGGCACAGGCGCAGGAGCAGAACGCGCGGGCGAATCTCGCGCAGGCGAGCGCGGCGTATCAGCGTCAGCAATCAGTCGATATCCGCGCGACGTCGCAGCAAAACATCGATACCGCGACCGCGCAGCAAAAGAGCGCTGCGGCGAACGTCGCGCAAGCGCGTGCGCAAGTGCGCACGGCGAGCCTCGTGCCGCAACAAATAGCCACCGTGATCGCGGCCGTCGAAGAGAAGCGCCAGCAAGTGCGTCAGGCACAGGCGCAAGTCGAAGCCGCGCAACTGAATCTCTCGTACACGGAATTGCGCGCGCCCGCCGACGGCTGGATCACGCGGCGCAACGTGCAATACGGCACCTTCCTGCAAGCTGGAACGTCGATTCTCACGCTCGTCACCACGCGCGTCTGGGTCACGGCGAACTTCAAGGAGTCGCAACTCGACCGCATGCGTCCCGGCGACAAGGTGAAGCTCGAAGTCGATGCCTATCCGGGCCTCGACCTGCACGGTCACGTCGACAGCGTTCAACTCGGCAGCGGCTCGCGTTTCTCCGCGTTCCCGGCGGAGAACGCCACGGGCAACTTCGTGAAGATCGTGCAGCGCGTGCCCGTGAAAATCGTCATCGACGATGGCATGAAGCCGGGCACGTCGCTGCCGCTCGGTCTGTCGGTCGTGCCGACCGTGATGCTCACGCACTGAGAACCGAGCCATGAGCGATACCGCCGCGCACGATCACAGCAACTGGAAGCCGAAGTCGAACCCGTGGCTGATCGCCGTCGTGGTGACGCTCGCGGCATTCATGGAAGTGCTCGATACGACCATCGTCAACGTCGCGCTGCCGCACATCTCCGGCACCATGTCCGCGAGCTACGACGAAGCCACGTGGACGCTCACGTCCTATCTCGTCGCGAACGGCATCGTGCTGCCGCTGTCCGCCTACTTCTCGAAGATCCTCGGGCGCAAGCGCTACTTCCTGATCTGCATCGCGGCGTTTACCGTGTGTTCGTTTCTGTGCGGCATCGCGACGAATCTCGGGCAGCTCATCATCTTCCGCATTCTGCAGGGCTTTTTCGGCGGCGGTTTGCAGCCGAGCCAGCAGTCGATCATTCTCGATACCTTCCCGCCCGAGCAGCGCGGCCGCGCGTTTTCGATCTCGGCGGTGGCGATCGTCGTGGCGCCCGTTCTCGGGCCGACGCTCGGCGGCTGGATCACCGACAACTTCACCTGGCGCTGGGTCTTTCTGCTCAACGTGCCGGTTGGCGTGCTGACGACCATCGCGGTCATGCAGTTCGTCGAAGATCCGCCGTGGGAAAAGAAGCAGAGCCACAAGGACGTGGGTATCGACGGCGTGGGCATCGGCCTGATCGCGCTCGGACTCGGCTGTCTGCAAGTGTTTCTCGATCGCGGCGAGGACGACGACTGGTTCCATTCGAACTTCATCATCACGTTCGCGGTGCTGGCGGCGGTCGGCATCGTCGGCGCGACATTCTGGCTGTTGTACGCGAAGCGACCCGTGGTCGATCTGCGCGTGCTCAAAGACCGCAACTTCGCGCTGGGGTCGGCGGCCATCGTCGGCTTCGCGTCGGTGCTGTATGGCAGCGCGGTGCTGATACCGCAACTCGCGCAGCAGCAGCTCGGTTACACGGCCACGCTTGCCGGTCTCGTGCTGTCGCCGGGCGCGTTGCTGATCGTGTTCCTGATACCAGTCGTCAGCAAGCTGATGAGCTACGTGCAGACGCGTTATCTGGTCGGCTTCGGCTTCTTTCTGATGGGCGTCGCGCTGCTCTACTCGCATCGACTGGTGCCGAACATCGACTATAGAACGTTGACGATGATGCGCAGCGCGCAGTCGGCCGCCATCGGTTTTCTGTTCGTGCCGGTGACGACGCTCGCCTATCTCTCGCTGCCGAAGTCGATGAACAACGACGCCTCCGCGCTCTTCACCATGTTTCGAAACGTGGCGGGTTCCATCGGCATCTCGCTTGCGACCGCGATGATCCGCGAGCGCACGCAGGCGAACATGGCGCATATGGTCGAGCATCTGACGCCGCTCAACCAGCCGTACAACGACGCGGTGCAGCGCATTGCGCGCACGCTGATGGACACGGGCCAGACCATGTCGCAGGCGATGACGGCCGCCACGGGTCAGATGTACAAGACGCTCGTTTCGCAAGCGACGATCCTCGCCTATCTCGATGTCTTCGCCGCATGCGCGATCTTTTCGTTCATGTTCATTCCGCTCACGTTTTTCTTCTCGCCGGTGAAAGCCGCCGGCGGTGCGGGAGGCCATTGAGATGAAGCCGCGTCTTTCCATTCTGATGCTCGCCTTGCTGACGAGCGCGTGTACCGTCGGACCCGATTACAAGGCGCCGAGCGCCGATGTCCCCGAGGTCTGGAGCGACACGCAGCGCTCGCAGAATCCGCAGAACGATGCGCGCGTGCCGCATGCGGATGCGCCATCGGTCGTGCAGACTGCCGCCGATCCCGATCCGCGCTGGTGGAAGCAGTTCGACGATCCGATGCTCGACTCGCTGATCGACCGCGCGGCGGCGGGCAACCTGAACTTGCAGCAAGCCGTGTTGCGGATAGCGCAGGCGCGCGAACAGAGCGTGTCAGCAGCGGCGCAGGGTTTGCCGCAAATCAGCGCGAGCGCCAGCGTGATGCGCGAGCAGCTCGGGCTCAAGGGCATCCTCCAGTCGCAAGGCGTCTATAACCAGATCGATCAGCTTGGCGCGCAAGGCGCGACGCTGCGTCAGGGTCTCGATTCGGCCACCGGGCCGGCGACGATCTATCAAGATGGCTTCGATGCATTGTGGGAACTCGATCTGTTCGGGCGCGTGCGGCGTTCGGTGGAGTCCGCCAATGCGCAGGCCGAGGCAGAGATGGAAAGCCGCAACGACGCGCTCGTCTCGCTCGAATCGGAAGTGGCGCGCACGTATGCGCAGTTGCGCGGCGCACAGTCCATCAAGCAGATCACGCTCGCCGAGATCGACGCGGAGCAGCAAATTCTCGATCTCACGCGCGAGCAGGCGCGCGTGGGCCTGACGAGCCAGCAGGACGTGCAAAGCGCGAGTGCGCAAGTCGGCACGCTGCAGGCGCAACTGCCGACGCTCGACGCGCAAATCGCACAGGCGCTGAATGGGCTCGCCGTGCTGATAGGCAGTCCGCCCGGTACGCTCGACGCCGAGTTGTCCGATGCGCGCGCCGTGCCGCCCGTTCCACCGATGGTGCCGATCGGGCTTCCCTCGACGCTCGCGCGGCGTCGCCCCGACATCCGTCGCGCTGAAGCGCAGTTGCATGCCGCGACCGCGGAAGTGGGCGTGGCCGTCGCGCAGTTGTATCCGGATATCTCGCTGACGGGTCAGGTCGGCACGCGCGCGTTGAAGGCGAACTATCTTGCACGCTGGTCGAGTCTGTTCTGGTCGGTCGGGCCGAGTATCTCGCTGCCGATCTTCGAAGGCGGGGCGCTGCGCGCCAACATACGCATTTCGAAAGCCGAGGCCGCGCAAGCGGGGCTGGCTTATCGGCAGACCGTGCTCAATGCGTTGCAGGACGTGGATAACGCGCTGATTTCGTATCGCACGGAGCAGGACCGGCGTGCGGCGCTCGTGCGGACTGTCGATGCCAATCAGATCAGCCTGCAACTCGCGACCGATGCTTATCGCAAGGGCATCACCGCATTCGTTACGGTGCTCGACGCGGAGCGTCAGCTTGCGCAGACCCGTGAGCAGCTTGCGCAATCGACGGTGAATGTGACGACCGATCTCATCGCGGTCTATAAGTCACTGGGCGGCGGATGGCAGGACGACGATCCGAACGTGGCCCAGGCGCAGAAGGACGCACGTTCGTAACGCGCAAGGCTTAGCGTCGACGTTTCTTCCATGCGTAATCGGCGGGTGGATCGGCGACTCCGGCTTTGCCAACGGACTGCGGATTCTCGCTGCACAAAGTAACGAACGCGATGTCCTCGCCTTGCGCCTGTCGGCGGCGAAGTGCTTCGGCGTATTGCAGCGCATCCGCGAGCGCGGTGGGATCGAACCTTCGGTGTTCGGCCTGGGGCGTTGCCTCGTTCAATGTGCCGCTCAGCCAGTAGACGACGAACATCGTGTGACCTCGGGTTGTGCGGCGACGTCATTGACGCGCCAATGTCGGGAGCGAAGGCGTCACGGCGGTGCAAAAAACGCTCGACGTGTCGCCTGACGGCGCGTGTCATTAGCATCGGGTAATTCCCGAGTGTAATCGCCGTGAGCCATATGCTGCCTGAGGACAGCCCATTGCTCCAAACAGGGAACGCAGGTTGCTTTCGTCCTTGCTTCCCTGAGGGCAACGACATGCAACGACTTGACCGTCTCACCGATGAAGCCGTTTGGCAGATGCCCGAACGCTCGGCCGACAGCGGCGAACCACGCGTGCTGATTGCCGACGACGACATGAACGCGACACGCGCCATTTGTCTCGCGCTCGAGGACGCCGATTTGACCGTGCGCGCCGCCCATACCGGGCTCGACGCCGTAACGGCCGTGCGCAAGTGGCGTCCTGGCGTGGTGCTGCTCGATCTGATGATGCCGCTCGGCGATGGCTGGGAAGTCGCCGAAGTCATCCGCGCCGCCGATCCCGCCATGCTGCTGATTGCGCACACGAGCCGCACGAGCCTGGAAGATCAAACGCGCGCGCGGCTGAAGGGCTTCAATGGATACTTCGTCAAGCCGACCGAACTCGACCGGCTGATCGCCGTGCTGCATGAGTATTATTCGATGCGCCAGGCATGAGCCTCTTCAATGCTCCAGAACCGTGTTGCGCAGAGCGTCCTGCCGCAGGCGCTTCGTTGCAATGCCCGAAGATTTGATCGGCCGTTCCACGGTCTCGGTCTGACGCGCCGGCAAGGTCCGCTGCAATCCCGCGCTATACCCTTTTCTGAAGGCACGGCGGTACGTCCTGCGATACGCTTCATCGGATGAAAACTCGCCTGCGTGGTCGCCGAGCGCAGCGGTCAGCGCGAGTTGCTCGTGCGTGAGCGTGCGCAAAAGCGCCATGAGCGACCGCTGTGTGGAACTGTCGGCGGCCGCGACGCTATCGGCGAGCGCGGCAATGGCCTGCGCGATATGGTTGCAGCGCTGTTCTATCGATTCCGAATGGCCGATGACGGGATGCCCGTCATTGTCGACCGTGACCTTTACTTCATCCATCGTTTGTTCCTTTACCTTGAAACTCGGGCTGAGCACGCCGATGCAGTGCGACGCGGCATGCCGTTCGAGCACGGCAAGGAAGCATTCCTCAAGGGTGATCGACTGCCGCGGGCGAGCGCGCGAGTGTGCCCGAGTTGCCCCTGCGCCGCAACCTGACGCTGTCGAGGCTCGCGGCGACTCACAGGTTTGCGCTCTTGCGCTGCAATCCATCGAGTTCGATGCTCAGTCTGTCGATGTCGCGCTGCACGTGCTGCTTGAGCACGTCTTCCCAGTACTGACAATCAGCCGGCCCAGAAGGGCATCTGGGTTTTGGCGCAGGCATCCGCCGGTAGCGGATGCGGTAACAGACGGCTCAGACGTCCGATTTCCTCGTGCTTCCAGCGAAGCAGCGTGCGTCTCGCACCGCGTTGCGGCGGACACAATTCGTCCATGCGCGCCACCGCGAACCAAAGACCTTCGGCGGGACGCGAGGCCATCTTGGTGAGGATGGATGTGTTGGGACGCGGCCCATGGTCGTGACAGATTACGGCACCGATCTGCCCGAGGATATACATGGCTTGCTCGACTGGTTGTTCGGCCTGGTTCTGCATGGCGCCTCTGTCTTTTGTGCGGATGGGAATGATATTGCTGGCGCTCAAAAGTGCCTCTCAGCATGATTTTTCGATGAAGTACGCGGCTTCGTCGTTCTTTATATTGCTAACGTGTTGCTAGCAGGGATTACGATACCGTATCGAAATTTATGTACAGCATGTGCCGACAAAATAATACAAAGTAACGGTGCGCTGAAAACGGACGCGAAAATGAAAAAAGCCCCTGCTGGCTTAGGGCAGGGGCTCGGGTACTGCTGACTTTCTCGTACTGCGTTTTGCTACGGGTGCTGCTTTGCTTCTGATACTGCTTCACTTTCTCGTACTGCGGATACTGCGGGTGCTTCAGATGCTACTGGTACTGCGTTGCTACAGTTACTGCTCACTTCTCGTACTGCTGCTGCTTTACTTCCGACACTACTCGACTACCGCGTACTGCGGATGCGACCGGTGCTTCAAAATGCTAGTACCGGTTCACATCCGATGCCAACCTCAACTGCTTCAATGATCCATCCTTCCATTTGCAACTACGACAACACTGCCTTATTAATGCCGAACTTCTTCAAAAGCCGGCATTGAAATGTGCGGGTAGTCCGCTGATTCGACCGGCGGCGGTTCAGCGATTTCCGCTTGTTGCTGACGACTGCGATGCTCGAGCGCCGCATTCACGCCCTTCTCGTAATAAACCTGCGCCGTGTGTTTTTCGAGCGCCTCGACGAGCGGCATTTGTTCTTCCGCAAGCGAGTGCATGAGATGCAGAAGATCGCGCTGCATGACGTCCGAAAACATTGCGAATTGCTCGTAGGCACCGGGCGCGGCAATCATCTCGACCAGCGATGCAAGCAAACGCACGCGGCTCTTGCAGTGCTCGCTGATAGGTGTCGAATGGGAAACAATCGTGTTGCCTTGCGCATCTACCGTGACTTGAGGGGCTTTCATCGCTGACCTTGTTTGCTTGGGATGAGTGTCATTAAACTCGATCGGGCTTAAGAATCTAATGAGACACATCCGAGTATTCGAATCGCTCGATGCAACGGAGCGAATTGTCGAAAGAGCGGGTGAAACATGCGCGATCCGGCTTCGACCAACGGACTGCTCATGATGTCGCCGTCGCTTCGACGCGTTCGACGAGGTTCGCGAATCCCTCGTACTAAATAAAATTAGCACATGAAAAACGGGACGGTAAGAAGCTGGCCATCGACTTTCGAGGCGACTAGCAACAAAGCCAAGCACACGCACGGCTGGCTGAAACGTGTTACACATGGAAGACAAAACGCGTTTCAAAAGCCTGCACCGAGGCATGTCTATTGCACGTTTGCGAACTTAAACCTTACTCAGCGAGCCCGACTCTGCCATGCGACGACTCGCCACCCTTTGGCGCCTAGGCCGTGCATTCATACGGGAAAGTCACCATAGCGAGGATGGTGCCTCGATGCAGCGCGTCGCCCGCTTCTTCGCGCTACATGGAGCGCGTGCCGCGCCGCTCGCGTCGAGCTTGCCCGTGCTGCGGCAGTTGCCGCGCGTCCTGAACGCGACGTCCGGCGCGCTCGCACGTCATCCGGCGCTGGCGGAAACGGCGGTGCGCGTTGCGCTGACTGAAATGGACGGGCTTTTCACGCCGTACGATGCCACGCAGTTCCGCGATGTGTCCGCCGCCGCTCTTCGCGCGCAAGGTGTTGCGCTGACGCAGGTGAGCGCCGCGCCGCTGCGCTCGGGCATCGCGGAGCAGACGCATGCGGCGCGCATCGGCGAAATGGCGGTGCGCGTCACGCTCCTGCGTCCGGATGCACGCCAGGAACTCGCGGATGATCTCGATCTCGCGCTCGCCGCCGCGCGTTTTGCGGAACGCCGTTCGGCCAAGGCGCGCGACATGCATCCGTCCGAATGGGTGCGTCGCGTCACCGAAACCGTCGACGCAATGATCGACCTACGCCAGCGCGCCGCCGACCAGAGCTTTTTGCGCTACCGGTTGCGTGACGATAACCGGCTCGCCGTGCCGGAAGTGCTCTGGGACTTTTGCAACGACGCCGTTCTGACCACGCGTTCCATCGCGACCATTTCTCTTTCGGACGCGCAAGCGCTCGCGCGTCACGGACTGGATCAGGCCGATCTCATTGCGACCCTCATCGAAGCGTTCTTCGAAATGGCGCTCGGCGCGGGCCTCTATCACGCCGGACTCGATGCCGCCGGCGCACGGGTGAGCATCGACACCGACACATTCGGCCAGATCGTCCTCGAAGCCGACAATCCGACGATGTTTTTCGCCGCGCACGAACGCGAGTTCATCGTCGGCGTGTCGGATGCGCTATTGCAGGGCGATCACAAGGCGGCTGCGCGCGTGCATCTGGAGCACGGACGGCCGGACACGCACTCCATCCATCACGAAGTACGTGTCGAGGCCACGTATCGGCGCGAGGCGGAACGTTTCTCCACGAAGCACACGCGGCATGGTGTGGGCGTGGCACATTTATTCGATGCCATCGGCAAGGCGCCCGTCGAGCACATGTACAGCGCGGCGCACGGGCGCATCGCGTCGCGGGCGATGCTGCTGTCGCGCACGATGGAAGCGGTCGAGCACATGGCGCATGACGTTGCGCCCGACATCGACGTGTGGAAGATCGCGCGCAAGGTCATCGCTCGGCTGGCGCGCGATCAGTTCGGCTGCCATAGTCTCGCGACGCGGCTCGCGCACGAAGCCACTCATTGGCCGCATATGCTGCCGCGTTTGCCCCGGCTTATCGCGCAGCGGGCGGGTGCGGAGCAGCGGTGAGCGAAGCAATCCGCGTGGCGATGCGCGGGCCACGCTGACGGTCATGCGCAGGCTCGCGCGCATCGGCACGGTGTCGCTTTTCATCGAAACGGGCGGAGTGATTCGATCTACAGGCGTTCCGAGTCTGCATGGCAGACATGACATCGAACGGTAAGACGTCTGCGATCGTTAACAAAATAAGCGAAGCTAATTTCATAAGTGATCCTAGGTAACGAGAATTTTATGGGGAACTGTGTCCTAGAATGACACGTGTCGCTTACACCCCGGTAAAGCACCGGAGATTCGTAACGATAAGCCGAAGTATTACTTGAACAAACGCCGGCATGAATACGACGCACCGGGGCGAGGCCGATTCGCATGAAAACACGTCGCGCTCGAACACGTCATTGCGCATCGTTCAACACGGGACTGCGTCCATTGGCGGCCGCCGTCCTGATTGGGTTCGCGGCGCCCTCCCAAGCGGGACAGGTTGCGTCGAGCACGACGGGCGCTGTCTTATCGGATGACAGCTCTTATGTGGTTCCTCCGGGCACGACTATCACAACGCAGTCCGAGAACGCAATCGATGTCACGGCCATCGCGCCTGTCACGTTCAACAACGCGGGAGTCATCGTCAGTGCGGTCGACAACCAGGCGGCCGCGATCAAATTCTATGTGCCCGCAACGCTCACCAATAACGCGGGCGGCGCGCTGCTCGGCAATACGTTCGGCGTGCTTTTCGACGGCGGCGGAAATTCCAACGATCTGATCAACCGGGGCGACATAAGCGCACGAACCAGTCACGGTGTCGCGTATATCGACGCGTCGGGTGGGACGTTCGACAACTTCGGCACGATCAATGGCGCGGTCGCCGGGCCCATCAAGCAAACGCCCAATGGCGTCTATATCGGCTCGACCGGAACGGTGATCATCGACAATCACGCGAAGGCATCGATTGCTTCCGGCGTGGGCGATGCGACCTATGGCGACGGAATATTCGTCGAGACAGGCTCGGTCGTCATCAACAACGACGGATCGATAACCGGTTATCAGGCTGGCGTGGTCAACACCGGAACGCTTCCAATGTCGGTCGTGAACAGCTCGACCGGAAGCATCCAGAGCACCGTTGGCGCAGGTGTTCAACTTCAACAGGACAGCACACTCGTCAATAACGGCAAAATCGCAAGTGCGGGATCGGCGGCGATTCTTCTCGTCGGTTCGAACAATCGCGTGACGCTGGGAACGGGGTCGTCGCTGCAAGGCGCGAATGACAATATCCTCGACATCGAAGGATTGGGAAACACGCTCGCGTTGACCGGCTCGGCCGTGCAGTCCGGGAACATCGCGACGGGCCGCGGGCCGGGATTGAGCCAGCTCACCTCCGGCGTGAAGAGCGTCTGGACGCTGACCGGCAACATCGCGATAGGTGGCACGACGCCGGACGCGCTCAACGTGATCGGAGATCTGACGCTCGGCGGCACGCTCACGCAGCATGGCGGGGCAAGCACGGTGCAGAACAGCGGCAGCCTCACGATCGGTACTGGCAGCGCGGGCGGCTCGCTCGACGGCGACGTGGTGAACAACGGCATGCTGCGCTTCAATCGCAATACCGTGGCGACATTCGCGGGGCAGATCGTCGGCAACGGCACGCTTATTCAGGCTGGCAGTGGCGCCACTCACCTGACGAAAGCCGGCTCTAGCCAAGGCACGGTGGTTGTCGAAGCGGGCACGCTCGGCTTCGACCATCCGGGTGCCTTCAACGCCGGCGTATACACCACGCGCGTCGGTGGGACGACAAGCATCTCGGACAAGTCGAGTCTGCAAATCGCCACGAACTTCACGCAGGAAGTAGGCTCGGCGCTGAACGTGGGCATAGGAAAGGTGCAGCCGATCATCACGGCCAGCACGGCGACACTCAGGGGCGCGCTGACCGTGAGCGGTTTCGGAGCCGACGCGCCCAATACGGCCAGCGCGCTTACGAGCACGCAATTCAACATCATTCGGACGACAGGCGGGATCTCGGGCGATTTCGCCAGCGTCGGCTTCTCGGGCACGCAAGGCCCCGCCGATTACCTGACGCTCACCGGCGCGAAAAGCCCCGATGGCCTGAACTATAACGTTGGCTTCGGCCTGACGTGGCGCGCACCGGCCGCTATCGCCAACGGCACCTTCACTCTCGCCGATGCCGCGAGTACCTTCAACCTCGACGTGCCGCTGGCTGACCGGGTCGGTGTCTTCGCGAGCGGCTGGGACGGCCGCACCTTGACGAAGACAGGTCCGGGCCTGTTGATCGTATCGGCGCCGCTAATCCACACCGGCGGCACGCTGATCGACGGCGGCACGCTGAGAACCGATGTGACGGACTCGCTCGCGACCAGCAGCAATGTCAACATCGCGAGCGGCGCCACGCTCGACATGAACGGCTTCGCGCAGCAAATCAACCAGTTGAGCGGCGCGGGCGCAGTCGCGCTCGGCGGTGCGGCACTCACCGCCGTCAATCTCGCCGATACCGCTTTCAGCGGCACGATCGGCGGTAGCGGAAGCGTGGTAAAAACCGGCCCGGCGACCCTGAGCCTAAGTGGCGCGAGCACGTATAGCGGCGGCACGACCATCGCTACGGGCAAGCTGATTGCGGCAACCGGGACCGCGCTCGGCGCAGGCGCGGTGACGAATAACGCCATCCTGCAACTGGATTTCGCCAACGACGCCCTGATGCTCAACACACTGAGCGGCTCAGGCGCGCTCTTGAAGACGGGCGTCGGCGCGGCGAATCTCGCCGCCTCCGGTTCGACGCAAGGCGCGGTCAGCGTCGAAGCCGGCACATTACGGCTTTTGCAAACTGGCGCGTTCACGACTGCGGCCGACTGGACGACCGCGTCCGGCGCGACCACCGCGCTGTCGAGCCGCAGCCAGCTCGAAGTCGGCCGCGCCTTCACCATGACCGGCACACTGTCCAGCATCGCGGGGGTTGCCGAACCGGTGATCTCGGCCAGCACGGCATCGATCGGTCCTGGCGCGATCTTCAACCTCGCGGGTTACACGGCAGCGCCCGCGACGAGCGCCGCGCAACTGGCAGCGGGCGCATTCACGGAAATCCACGCGACCACGCCCGGCGGGCTTAGTGGAACGTTCGCATCGACGCGCATCGGCGGCACGGCCAGTTCCGTCGATTTCCTGACGCTCTCGTCCGCTTATACCGCCCAGACCTACAACGTGGGCGTCGGGCTCACGTGGTATGCCGCGCACGGGACGACGCCCGCGACGGCGAACGGCGTCTTCACGCTCGTGCAACCCGGCGATTCGTTCGACATGGACGTCGTTCTTGCCAATGAGACGGCCAATCAGACGACGGGCTGGGATGGCAAGACGCTCACCAAGGCAGGCGCGGGCACGTTGCAATTGTCAAAGGCGAACACGTACACCGGCGCGACGCTGATCGAAGGCGGGACGCTGCAAGCCGGAGCGGAGAATGTCATCGCGCCGAGTTCGCGCGTGATGTTGTCGCCGGGCACGACATTCGATTTGAACGGTTTCAATCAGCAGGTCACGAGCCTCGCAGGCGCGGGCAACGTCTCGCTCGGCACGGCAACGCTCACGGCAAATTACAGTACGAACACTGTGTTCGACGGTGTCATCAGCGGCTCGGGCGGCTTTACGAAAACCGGCGCCGGCCGGTTGATTCTGAGCGCGGACCACACTTACACGGCGCCGACCACCATTGACGCAGGCGTGCTGCAGCTCGGCACGGGCGGCGCGTCGGGCAGCGTCGCGGGCGATATCGTCAACAACGGCGCGCTGGTGTTCAATCGCAGCGATCGCTACGTCTATGGCCACTCGATCAGCGGAACCGGCGCGTTGACGCAGCAAGGTTCTGGCGCGCTATTGCTGCCGGGCAGCCAGACATACAGCGGGACCACTCAAGTGAATTCGGGCGCGCTCATCCTGACCGACAACGCGCAATTGCCGAACACGCCGCAAGTATCGGTGGCGCAGGGCGCGACATTCGGCGGTTATGGCGGCGTGGGCGGCGCGGTGGTGAACAACGGATTGCTCGCGGTCGCGGATGCAGCGCCCGGTTTCGCGAATGCCGCGGCTGGCGCGTTCAGTATCGGCGGCACGTTGACGAACAACGGCGAAATCCGCATGAGCAGCCCGACGCCCACGAGTACGTTGACGGTCGCGCGCAACTACATCGGCAACAATGGATTGCTGACGTTGAGCACGGCGCTGGGCAGCGACGATTCCGCGACAGATCGCCTTATCGTGCATGGCGACAGTGCCGGTCAGACCGCCGTGAAAGTGCGGAACGCAGGCGGCGCGGGGGCGATAACGAGCAACGGAATCCGCATCGTTCAGGTGGATGGTCAGTCGAACGGCCAGTTCACGCTCGATGGCCGCGTCGTCGCGGGTCCATACGAATACAACCTGTACAAAGGCGGCGCGAGCACACCCGTCGATGGCAACTGGTATTTGCGAACCTTGACGGACGGACCGTCGCCTACACCGACACCCGCGCCACGACCCGAACCGGGCGGCTATCTTGGCAATCAGGCAGCGGCGCGCGACATGTTCGTCATGACCTTGCACGACCGCGCGGGCTTCCCCGATCCCTTCGCCGTGGACGGCATGAGCGGCAACGAATCGACGGCCTGGGTGCGCACTCGCGCCGCGCACACCGACGGCAACGCGGCCGGCGGGCGGCTTGCCGAATCCACCGACACCGCGCTCTTTCAGGCGGGCATCGACTTGCTGCATCGCGTGTCGAACGCGCAGCATTGGCAGGCGGGCATCATGGCGGGTTATGGTTCGTCGACGACCGATGCCACTGCACGTAACAATCCCGCCACCGCGCGAGGCAATGTGAACGGCGCGAGCGCCGGCGTCTACGCGACCTGGCGCGCGAATGCGCTTTCGCCTGTCGGACCTTACGTGGATACGTGGCTGCAATATGCGCACTTCGACAACACGGTCAAGGGCGCGCAACTGAATGGCGAGAGCTACGCGAGCCATACGTGGGGCGGATCGGTCGAAGGCGGATGGGCGTTCGCGGTAGGTCAGACGTCGAGCGGCCCGGTGCTGATCGAGCCGCAAGCGCAAGTCATCTATTCGAACTATGCCGCCGACGATCACGTGGAGTCTGGCGGCACGATCGTCCATGGCGGCAATATCAATGCACTGACGACGCGCGTGGGCATGCGCGTTTTTCACGCGCCGGGATCGGCCGCGGCGCCGGGCTGGCTGCCGTATCTGGAAGTCAACTGGTGGCACGACACGAGCGGCAATTCCATCGCCTTCAATCAGATCGTGGTGTCGCAGGACGGCCCGAGAAATCGCCTCGAAGTAAAGGTCGGCGCGCAGGCGCAACTCGCGCGGAACTGGCGTCTGTGGGGCAACCTCGGCTACCAGCAAGGCGACGGCGGTTATCGCAGCTATCAAGGTTTGCTGGGCGCGCGGTACATCTGGTGAGCACGCGCGCGTCAGCGCGTACCCGGACTCATGCGTTCCCCGATCGCGCGGCACGCGGCCTTGAGCGGTTCGATATAAGTTTCGACAGGCGTCGCGCTCTTTCTGAACAGCGGAATGCTCACGCTTACGCAGCCGAGCGTCGTGCCGTTCGCCCCGACGATCGCGCTGCCATAACAAAAAATCTGCGCTTCGTTTTCCTCGCGGTCTTCCGCATAGCCGCGGGCGTGGCAGGCATCGAGTTCCGCATCGAGCGCGCGACGCTCGGTGATCGTATTCGACGTAAAGCGCTCGAACGCCATGCCTTGCAACAACGCATCGCGCTCGGCACGACCGAGCGTCGACAGATACGCCTTGCCCACCGAACTCGAATAGAGCGTGACACGCGTGCCGATGCGCGAAGCCATGCGCACCGCATGAGGACTTTCGAGCTTTTCGATATACACCATCTCCGCGCCGCTGCGCACGGCGAGATGCACGGTTTCCTGCGTACTGTCGCGCAGAGCCTGCAACGCGTCGGTGGCGGCGATGCGCAGATCGGAGCGCTCCCAGCTTCGGCTCGCAAGCGACATCAGACGCGGGCCGAGCGCATAACTTCCACCACGTGCGCTCTCGACCGCGAGCCCTTCGGCAATTAGCGCGCCGACGATGCGATACACCGTCGGACGCGGATAACCCGATCCCGCCGTGAGGCTGGCGACGGTCGGCGGTTCATCGGCATCGGCGATGAGTTGCAGCACCACCATGAACTTCGAGAACGCGGCGGTGCCGTTGGCTTTCGCCGCGTCGAAGGAGGAGGAAGAGGAGTCGGAAGCTGCGGACATTTTGGAAACCTGAGTGCGACGGCGCGCCGAGTATATCGGCACGCCGCGTGATCCGTCGATTGGCGCGTCAGGCGATCAGATAGCCGCCATCAACCGGCACGACCGTTCCCGTCATGAACGACGCCGCCGGCGACGCCAGAAACGCCACCACGCGCGCGACATCCTCCGGCAAGCCCCAGCGCTTCATGGGCGTGCGCTCGAGAATGGCTTGCGAGCGGCCGTCGTCCTCCTGCAGCGCCTGCGTAAGCGGCGTGGCAATCCAGCCGGGCGCGACCGCGTTCACGCGAATGCCTTCCGCCGCGTAAGCAATCGCGAGCGACTTCGTCAACTGCGCGACGCCGCCCTTGCTCGCGCTGTACGCGGGCACGAGACCGCCGCCGAAGAACGTCAGCATCGACGCCGTGTTGACGATCGATCCCCGGCTTTTCGCGAGTAACGGTCGCGCCGCCGAGCACATCCGCATGGTGCCGTTGAGATTCACGGCGATCACGCGCTCGAAGGTTTCGATGTCGTGCTCGTCGCCACGCTTGATCATGCCTGCGCAGTTGACGAGCACGTAGAGCGAATCGAGACGCGCGAAAAGATCGGCGGTGCTGGCGGCATCGGCGACATCGAGCGCGGCGACTTCGATTCCCGCGCCGAGCGCGTCCTTCTGCGCTGCCGTCGGCGCGATACCCGCCGCGATGACGCGCGCGCCGAGCGTCGCGAATTCCTGCGCGATGCCCGCGCCGATACCTTGCGTGCCGCCCGTCACGACGACGGTCTTGCCTTTGTACAGATCAGGTTGAAAGGTCATGAGTAGCTTGAATGGTCAGACGACGGGAACGGCGGCGGCTTTCGCCTCGGAATCCTGAATCGGCGAGCGCACGACGAACATGTACACGAGCGCGGCGGCGAACGCCACGCCCGCGCTGATCAGGAACGCGTTGACGAACGAATGCGTCTTGTCGACCACGAGCCCGGTAATGAACGGCGCGAACGAACCGCCGAAGTAACCGCCGAAGTTCTGGATGCTCCCGAGCGAGGCCACCATATGACGCGGAGCCGCGACCGAGACGAGCGCCCACGCCGCGCCGCTCGCCATGTTGACGAAGAACATTGCCGCCGACAAATACACGATGGCAAGCGTGAGATTCGGCGTGAACGCGGCCGGCACCGTGAAAAGCGCGCCGCCGATGAGACCCGAGCAGATCGGCCACTTGCGGCTGCGAATGGGCGCAACGCCGCGCGCCATCAGACCATCGGCGATAAAGCCCGACGACAGCATGCCGAGCGTGCCGGCAAGATAGGGGATGGTCACGACCCAGCCGGTCTTCGCAATCGTCAGATGACGCTCGTGTTCGAGATACGCCGGCAGCCACGTGAGATATAGCCACACCATGTAGATCACGCCCATGAAGCCGAAGATCATGCCCCAGGTCGTCGCCTTGCCGAAGAGACCGCGCCATTCCGCGAAGGTCATATTGCGTTCGGCGCGCTGTGCGGGTTCGCCTTCGGTCAGATGCGCGACTTCCTGCGCATCGAGCGTGATGTCCTTGCGGTTCCGATACACCACATACCAGCCCACCGACACCATGATGCCGAGTACGCCCATGATGACGAACATGTTGCGCCAGCCGAAGTTGAGCAGCAACACGGTGAGAATGGGCGGAGCGAGCGCCGGGCCAATGGTCGACGACGTCACGAAGATGCCGGTCGGCTTGCCGCGTTCGCGCTGCGCGAACCATTCGCTGACGACCTTGGCGCCCGCCGGAAATTGAGGCGCCTCGCCGATGCCGAGCGCGATGCGGGCCGCGAGAAACTGATGCAGCGTCGTGACGAGGCCGCCGAACAACTGCGCCACCGACCACACGAACATGCCGAGCCCGAGCATGATGCGCGCGCCGAAGCGATCGAGCATCACCCCGATGGGCAACTGCGAAAACGCGTACGCGAACGAGAATGCTGAGAGCAGCAAGCCCATCTGCGAAGCGGACAGGCCCAGCTCCTGTGTGACCGAATGATTCGCGATGGAAAGCGTGCTGCGGTCGAGATAGTTCACGATCCCGGCAAGCGTCAGGAACGTGAGCGCGACCCACTGTATGCGCTTCAGGCGCGGCGATTTACTCTGCATGTTGTCTCCTCCGAAAGCCTTGTTTTTATGCTTCGGTTCGGTTGGCGAAAGGTGCTGCGGGAATTGCGTTGCTTCAGACCGTGCTTCAAGCCGTTGCTTCAAGCGTTATTCAGCGAATGAACTGATCGGCGAAATCCGCGCCCAGTCCAACGGCTTCGTAATGCTTGCGGCACATGTCCACCTTCGTGAACACGTCTTCATAACCGGTGTAGTTGCCGTATGGATCGCAATAGAACATCACGCCGTTCACCTGGAAGTAGGTGATCATTTCCTCGACGTCTTCGGGCACGTAAAGCGTGTGCGTTTCGCCGGGCGGCTCGAACACGTAGCTGCCTTCTGTTGCAACCCAGTCATGCTCCAGATAGCGCCAGCGCCCCTTGAGCACCATGCCATGCACGGCTTGCGGATGACGGTGACGCGACAGCACGCCCGACTTGCGCACGCGCAGCAGGTTCATCCAGTAACCGGTCGACACATTGAGGCACAGCGGACGAAACCAGACGTTCTCGGCTTGCGGGACCCACTCGCGCTCGTCGGTTGGAATCGCGTGACTCACGACGATTTCCTTCTGCGCTTCCTTGGGATTGGGATACTGATACGGCGTGAGGGCATCCGCCGAATTCTTGGGCGCGGGCATTCGCGTCTCCTTGTCCATATTGTGGATGATTAAACCAAATTATGGACAGATATTCACGCGGCTGCGACAAATTGTCAAGATTCATCACGCGCTTAAAAATAGGGATTCGCACCGACGAAAAAAAAGCGGACCTGCGAGGCAGGTCCGCTTTGACGCAGCAATTCGGTTCCTTGGGAAGGACCGATGGGCTTAACGCGCCATCATCAGCATGTGGACGTTATGCATGACCCATACCGTTCCGACGACAACGACGAGTGACATCAGAATCGTATAGGCGAACGACAAGGCGTGCCAGCGCTGCCCCTTCGATGCGTTCACGTGCAGGAAGAAAACCACGTGGACGACCATCTGCACGGCGGCCAGCACTGCAAGCGCCGTGATCGCGCGCTCGCCGCTGAACGTGCCCGACATCACGAGCCAGAACGACGCCAAGGTCAGCACGACCGCCAGCACGAAGCCGATCAGATAGCCACGCACGCTGACATGCGGGATATCGCCGTGTGTTGAATGCGTATGTGCCATTAGACGAGGCTCGCAAGGTAGACGAAGGAGAACACGCAAATCCAGACGATGTCCAGGAAGTGCCAGAAAAGGCTCAGACAGGCGAGCCGGCGCAGTTCGCGTTCGCCCATGCCCGGCTTGGCGATCATCTGCACCGCAAGCACGATCAGCCAGATCATGCCGAGGGTGACGTGCAGACCATGCGTGCCGACGAGCGTGAAGAACGACGACCAGAACGCGCTGCGCTGAGGGCTGGCGCCTTCGGCGATCAGATGCGCGAACTCGTGCAGTTCCAGCCACAGGAAGCCCGCGCCCAGCAGAAACGTGACGATGAGCCACGCGAGCACGGCACCCGTCTTCTTGCGTTGCGCAAAAATCATCGCAAAGCCGAACGTCAGACTGCTCGTGAGCAGCAGCGCGGTTTCGATCGCGACATCGTTGAGATTGAAGAGATCCTTTGCCGTCGGGCCGCCCGCGAACTGATGCCCCATCATCGCGAAGGTCGCGAAAAGGGAGGCGAACAGCACGCAGTCGGTCATCAGGTAGGCCCAGAAGCCGAACACGGAATGCGACGAGTGTTCGTGCTCATGGTCATGCGCGTGATGCGCGGATAGTGTCGATTGCGACATTTACAGCACCTCCAGTTCCAGGTCGCGCGCGACGCCGGTCTTTGCAGGCGACTTCGGCGGACGGTTCCGCTCTTCGGTCGCCTTGACGGTCGCGGCGGGGATCATGTAGCCAGCGTTCGCACGGAAGCTGTAGCCGATGACGGTCGCGGCAATGCCGACCAGACCGACGATAGCCATCCACCAGATATGCCAAATGGCGGCAAAGCCGAGCACCAGCGCGAACACGCCGACGACAAGACCCGCGCTCGTGTTCGACGGCATGTGGATGGCGCGGTACGGTCCCTGATCGGCCATGCTGCGGCCGGTTTCCTTCATGTCGGCGAACTCGTCGAGTTCACGCACGGCTGGAATATGCGCGAAGTTGTAGACCGGCGGCGGCGAGCTGATCGCCCATTCGAGCGTGCGGCCGTTCCACGGGTCGCCCGTGACATCGCGATACGCCGGCTGGTTGCGGCGAATCACGCTGACTACGATCTGCGCGACCTGGAAGGCCACGCCCAACGCGATGATGCCGACGCCCGCAGCCGCGACCATCAGATACGGCTGCCATGCGGGGTTGTCGTAATGGTTGATACGGCGCGTCATGCCCATGAAGCCGAGGATGTAGATGGGCACGAACGCCACGAAGAAGCCCACGAACCAGCAAATGAAGGCGTTGCGGCCGAGCTTTTCGTCCAGCTTGAAGCCGAACACTTTCGGCCACCAGTACTGCACGCCGGCAAAGTAGCCGAACACCACGCCGCCGATGATAGCGTTATGGAAGTGCGCGATCAGGAAGAGGCTGTTGTGCAGCACGAAGTCCGCGCCGGGAATGGCTAGCATGACGCCCGTCATGCCGCCGAGCGTGAACGTGATGATGAAGCCGATGGTCCACAACACCGGCGTCGTGAACTGGATGCGGCCACGGTACATCGTGAACAGCCAGTTGAAGATCTTCACGCCGGTCGGGATGGAGATGATCATCGTCATGATGCCGAAGAAGGCATTGACGTTGGCGCCCGAACCCATGGTGAAGAAGTGGTGCAGCCACACAAGGAACGACAGCACCATGATGCAGCACGTCGCGTAGACCATCGTCTTGTAGCCGAACAGCGGCTTCTTCGAGAACGTCGAGACCACTTCCGAATAAATGCCGAAAGCCGGCAGAATCAGAATGTAGACCTCGGGGTGACCCCAAGCCCAGATCAGGTTCAGATACACCATCGGGTTGCCGCCGCCGTCGTTCGTGAAGAAGTGCATGCCGAGGTAGCGGTCGAGACCGAGCAGCGCGAGCGCGACGGTCAGGATCGGGAACGTCGCCATGATCAGCACGTTCGAGCAGAACGCCGTCCATGTGAACACCGGCAGCTTCATCCACGTCATGCCGGGTGCGCGCATCTTCACGATGGTGACGAAGAAGTTCACGCCCGTCAGCAACGTGCCGACGCCGGAAATCTGCAAGGCCCAGATGTAGTAATCGACCCCGACGCCCGGACTGAATTGCGTCTCGGAGAGCGGCGGATACGCGAGCCAGCCCGTCTTCGAAAACTCGCCGATGAAGAGCGAGAGATTGATCAGGACGGCGGCCACGGCCGTCATCCAGAACGACAGCGAGTTGATGAACGGAAACGCCACGTCGCGCGCGCCGATCTGCAAAGGCACCACGAGGTTGAAGAATGCGACCAGCAGCGCCATGGCCATGAAGAAGATCATGATGGTGCCGTGGGCCGAGAAAATCTGGTCGTAGTGATGCGGCGGGAAGATGCCGGGATTATTCAGCGCGATGGCTTGCTGCACGCGCATCATGATGGCGTCCGCGAAGCCGCGCACCAGCATGAGACCCGCCACGACGAGATACATGACGCCAATGCGCTTGTGATCCGTCGACGTCAGGTACTCGTTCCAGAGCCAGGCCCATTTGCCGAACTTAGTGAGAAGGGCGGCCGCACCGATCACCATGATCGCCATGAGGACCGTCGCCCCCATGATGATGGGTTCGTGGTACGGGATCGCCTCGAGCGTTAATTTGCCAAACATGGCTTACCCCTTGGTTACGCAGTTTTCGCCGTTGACATCGAAACGGCCGTTGTTGTACTTGCCGACGATGTTGTTGAAGAGCTTGGGATCGACGGTGGAGAAGTACTTCACCGGATCTTTCTCGCTCGGTTTCGCGACGCCGGCGTAGACGTCCATGTCCAGACGCGCGGGCGCGGTCTTGACCTTCTTCTGCCATGCATCGAAATCGGCGGAAGACATGGCGAGCGCGCGGAACTTCATGTCGGAGAAGCCCTGGCCGCTGTAGTTCGCGGAGATGCCCGCATAGTCGCCCACGTGATCCGCTTGCAGATGCAGCTTCGTCTGCATGCCGGCCATTGCGTAGATCTGGCCGCCGAGTTGCGGGATGAAGAACGAGTTCATCACCGAATCCGACGTGATGCGGAAGTTCACCGGCGTGCCAACGGGAATGGCCAACTGGTTCACCGACGCAATGCCGAGATCCGGATAGATGAAGAGCCACTTCCAGTCGAGCGCGACGACTTCTACGTTGATCGGCTTGACATCCGATTGAAGCGGCTTGTACGGATCGAGTTCATGCGTGGTTTTCCACGTCAAAATGCCGAGGTACAGGATGATGACAGCGGGAATCGCCCAGACGACGATTTCGATTGCCGTGGAGTGCGTCCATTTGGGCGCGTAGGTAGCGTTCTTATTCGACGCGCGATAGCGCCACGCGAAGAACAGGGTCATCAAAATGACCGGGATGACGACGAGAAGCATGGTGTAAGTCGAAAGAGCGATCAACGAAGCTTCCGCTTTGCCGATGCTGCCCTTCGAGTCCAACACTTCCAGCTTGCATCCCGAGAGACAGAGACTGGCCACCCCCGCTAACAGTGGCGCTGCTAAACGTTTGGTTTTCTCATTCATTGCATTCGCTGGTTTCTTTGATCGAAGCGTTCTGGAAGAACGCCGTGCACGGCGTTGCGCCGCGCCACGATGATGCCATGCAGCATTGAGCACGAAAACGCTAATCTATGGAAAAGCGTTTCATTTGAAGTGCGTGCGACGCTGTGTCACGCGAACGCTTATTACCCGCTCAATTTGTGACGAATTTATATGTTTTGAAGGCTTGATTTTTCGCAAGCGAAGCGCTTGTTTTAGCGGCTTTTATTGTTTTGGATCGGTCTTGTCCAAGGCCTAAGCAAAACGAATTAACCAGACGGTGTGCCATGCTGACAGACAACTGGCAATCGTGTGTCAAATCATGTTGCAAGAGGTGATGGTACCGGTTGGGATGAGTAGAAAAGCGGTCTCGCAAGACGCGCAACCTCGCGCATACCCGATCCAAAGAAAGGCCTCGTGTGACATTCGTCAATATCAGCGCGTGACATGCGATTGTCGAGCGAGAAAGCTGCCCATACCATCGGGTGCAAGCGCAGGTGGAATCGAATCACGCAGCGCATTTCATTCGGGCAGTCCAATCATGAATCGACATCAAGCTGAAATCGGCGCGTCGCGCGCTTCCTCAAATTTGTTTGCACCGTTAGTCATTCGCGGTCGCACGCTCTTGCCTATCGTGCAGGGCGGCATGGGCGTTGGGGTGTCGGCGCATCGGCTGGCGGGCAGCGTCGCGAGAGAGGGCGCGCTCGGCACGATTGCGAGCATCGACCTGCGGCATCATCATGAGGATCTTCTCGCCATGTGCCGCACCGATCCGTCGCGCGATACGCTCGAACGCGTCAACCTCATCGCGCTGGAACGCGAGATTCAGGCCGCGCGTGAACTGTCGCAAGGGCGCGGCATGATCGCGGTCAACGTCATGAAAGCCGTGCGCGCGCACGCCGACTACGTGCGCGTCGCGTGCGAGCAAGGCGCGGGCGCAATCGTCATGGGCGCGGGCTTGCCGCTCGACCTGCCCGATCTCACGCAAGGCCACGACATTGCGCTCATTCCCATACTTTCGGACAGTCGCGGCGTCGCGCTCGTGCTGAAGAAGTGGATGAAGAAAGGCCGCCTGCCCGACGCAATCGTGATCGAACATCCCGCGCATGCGGGCGGACATCTCGGCGTCAACGACGTCGCCGACATGCATAACGAGCGCTTCGGCTTCGAACGTGTACTCGGCGAATTGCAGACCGTGTTCGAATCGCTCGGGCTAAACCGAGGCGACGTGCCGGTGATCGTCGCGGGCGGCATCAACAGTCATGAAGCGGTGAGCAAGTGGCTGGCGGCGGGCGCGAATGGCGTGCAGATCGGAACGCCCTTTGCCGTCACCAAGGAAGGCGACGCGCATCCCGAGTTCAAGCGCGTGCTCACCGAAGCGACGCCGGAAGACATCGTGGAGTTCATCAGCGTGACGGGTTTGCCCGCGCGTGCGGTCAAGACGCCGTGGCTCATGCGCTATTTGCGCAACGAGGAACGCATCCGCATGAAGATCGGCGCGCGCGAGCAGACGTGTCCGTCGGCGCTCGAATGTTTGAGCGCATGCGGTTTGCGTGATGGCATCGAGAAGTTCGGGCACTTCTGTATCGATACCCGGCTCGCGGCGGCTTTGCGTGGCGATGTCAACAACGGCCTCTTCTTCCGTGGACGTGAAACCTTGCCATTCGGTCCGGCCATTCGCAGCGTGCGCGACTTGATCGAGCTTCTTCTGACCGGAGCGACGAAGCCGTTACTGAGCCTCCGATGAATTCCGCCGAAACGATGTTCTTCGCGCCGCGCAACAAAGCTCGGCCCTGCTCCTATTGATGCGCGCGGGGCTTTCGACCTAACCTGCGTGACCATTGCAACAGGAGCATGTCGACCATGGCGAAGCGATTTCCCCTTCACCCCAGCCACCCGGAGCGTAACTGCTGGGGCTGCGACCATTACTGCTCCGAGAAAGCGATGCGCTGCGGCAATGGCTCGAACCGCACGCAGCATCCGGCCGAATTGCTCGGAGAAGACTGGTACGAGTTCAGCGATTGGGATCTCGGCGTGCTCGAAAACGCTACTTCCGTGGCGCCATCCGCCAAGTAACGCGTTCTCGAAATAGATCAATCGACGCGGCGACCAGCGCTTTAGAACTAATCCGAACCTCAGGCGCAGGCTGCATCCCTAGAATTCGGGCATCTCATAAACACAGCGATGCCCGACATGTCCACGAAGCTCGAATTCGAATCTCCCGAAGGCCGTCTTTCCCTGTCTATCGACGATGTCGAATTCATGGCTTACGGTGCCGGTGAACTCGCCATGCGCTCGATGCGCGAGCTCGTCGAACGCATGCGCCGCATGGGGCTTGGCGCAATTGCCGAAGCACATGCACGCGTGCAGGCGCAGAGCAAGGTGACGATCATGGAATTGCGCGAGATGCGCGAGGACGCGGAAGCCATCCTTCTGCTGGGAAGCCAGGGCGAGACGATAGACGACACCATCACGCCGCGGCTCGACGCATTGCGTCAAACGATCGCGCAGACGCAGGTGGACATGCGTGCAAGCGTGGACCGTCTCGCGGCGCTCGCCGTCTCGTGCCACGAAGCGCTGATGCGTATTCCCGGCTATCGTCCGCCCTCGGGACCGCGCGGCTGAGCCGATCTTATCGAAAGTCTGTCGCGGAACTCAACTGCCTGAATACTTCCGCAACAGCGCATTCACGTCGATGCGCTGACCTTGCAGCAGCATGATGCGCGCATGCAGCACGAGGTTTTCGAGCACGAGCAGCGCGGTGGTGAGCATGTAGGTGAGGCTGACATCGCCGGGATTAAGGCCGCTGTCTTGCAGACCGCGATGCCGTTCCAGAAGCGAAGTCAACACGAGACGGCGCAGTTCCGGTTCGCCGAACGGCAGGTCGCCGTAATCGACCGGATCTTCTTGTTCCAGTTCTTCGAGCAGGCCGGCCAATTCGTTGATGGTCACTTCCATGGCTTCTCCGACGTCGACTTGCGTGAGCGGTGAGCTAGCAGTTCCATGGTGCCACGTCCGGCCAGAAAACAAAACAGCCTCGGCGTACACTCGAAACGATCAGTTCCAACGCAACGACGCAGCGCCAGAAAAGGAGCCGAATGGCAAAGCCCGCGCCCGAACCGTGGTATCGGCCGTTACCGGAAGAAACGTGCGCGCTATGCGGGCGACCCGTGCCCGCGTCCGAGCGCGACCTGCATCATCTCGTGCCGAAGTCTCAGGGCGGACGGCAGACGGCGGTGCTGCATCGCATCTGTCATCGGCAACTGCATGCGCTCTTTACCGAGAAGGAACTCGCGCAACGATTCGCCACCATCGACGCGCTCATGCAGGACGAAGCAGTGCGCAGCTTCGTCGACTGGGTGCGCACCAAGCCGAATAGTTTTTATCAGCGCACCCGACGCTCGGCGCGCAAGCGGTGACGCGGACCGCGTCTGCGTCATTGCGCCATCGAGACATCCGCGCGCAGCGCCGACATCCCGAAGCGCTGCATGATGTAACTCTCGACGACCAGTTGCAGGTCGCGCTCGCGCGGCCGCGTGCCCCAGCGGCTGTTCCCCGCCACCGATGCGATGGTGAACCACGAATGCGGCGGAAATAGTTCCACGCGCAATAGCCCGCGCTCCAGTATTCTCAACCGCCCCGTGTCGACGTGAAACTCGGCGCTTATCGTACCGCTCTGCGTGTCGATGCTCGCTGTTACCGCCTTCGAATTCATGGTCTCGCTCTCGTGTGATATCGATTCGATGCCGACGCCCCGACGCCAGCTACTCCGTTGCGTTCGGAAGCGCCCCGAACGTTCCTTGGCTTCCGCGCTTACCCAAACCTTAGATCTGCAACTTTTGCACGCATAGTCCCGCTTGCGCGGGGAGACGGACGTGGGAGGTCCCCATCGGTCGTGCAGAAAGATGCTTATAGGCATACAGTACTGAAGTTGCGATTTGCCGCCGAAACATCGGCGCGATCGGCAAGATCACCGCAACACGTGTGCGACAGCGCGGCGAACGTTCGCTGTCGCACATAAAAAAACGATGCGCGCTCTCGCGCGCACTTCCGTTTCGACCGTGTCCCTGAGGTGTCGCAAGGACGCGGTTCCTGTCATAAGCCTGAAACTCAAGAGGGAAAACAATCATGCGCAAGGCGTATTCCTATGCAGCATCCGCCGCCGACAAACCGCTCGGCCCGCTTGAAATCGAGCGTCGCGATGTCGGCCCGAACGATGTCCGCATCGACGTGCTGTTTTGCGGCGTCTGCCACTCGGACCTGCACATGGCGCGCAACGAGTGGGGCGGCACGAACTATCCGGTCGTGCCGGGCCATGAGATTGTCGGGCGCGTGGCGGAAGTCGGCGCCGAGGTGACGAAGTTCAAGGTGGGCGATCTGGCGGGCGTCGGCTGCATGGTCGATTCTTGCCGCGTGTGCCCGTCTTGCAAGGAAGGCGAGGAGCAGTTCTGCGAGAGCCCGGAAAGCTTCGTGCAGACGTACAACTCGCCCGACAAGAAGTCGGGCGGCGTGACGTACGGCGGCTATTCGACCTCGATGGTCGTCGACGAAGCCTTCACGTTGAAGGTGCCTGACAACCTCGACCCGGCGGCCGTCGCACCTTTGCTGTGTGCGGGCATCACCACGTACTCGCCGTTACGTCACTGGAACGTGCAGCCGGGCGACAAGGTGGGCGTCGTCGGACTGGGCGGCTTGGGCCATATGGGCGTGAAGCTGGCGGCGGCGATGGGCGCGCATGTCGTCTTGTTCACGACATCACCGGGCAAGATCGAGGATGCGAAGCGTCTCGGCGCGAACGAGGTGGTGATCTCGAAAGACCCGGAGCAGATGGCGGCGCACGCCAACAGCTTCGATTTCATTTTGAACACGGTGGCGGCATCGCACGATCTCGACCAGTTCATGGTCTTGCTCAAGCGTGATGGCACGATGACGCTGGTTGGCGTGCCGGAGCATCCGCATCCTTCGCCGGCTGTGTTCAACCTGATCTTCAAGCGCCGGTCGATTGCGGGTTCGCTGATCGGCGGTATTGCGGAGACGCAGGAGATGCTGGATTTCTGCGGCAAGCACGGGATCACGTCCGACATCGAGATGATTCGCATGGATCAGATCAACGACGCTTACGAGCGTATGTTGAAGAGCGATGTGAAGTATCGGTTCGTGGTGGATATGGGGACGTTGGCGCAGTAGGGGAGTTATTTGGTGAGTGAAGGAGAGCCCGCGTGAGCGGGCTTGTTCCGTGGTGTTTAGCGACCTTCGCGAACGCGACGTTCCAGGCGGAATACGCCCGGCGGAACGAAGTACGTGCCAAAGCGCATGAGCCCTGTCTTTTTCAAATGACAGGTCATTTCGAAGCTTACCTGCAAGCCGGGGTCGTCGTTTTGCAAGATGCCGATATCGATAGAGCGAATCCGCGGCTCATACTTCAAAAGCGTTGCTTCCATTTGCTGCTTGAGCGCGTGTGACGAGCCGGGCAACTCCTTATAAACATTGGTCAGATCCGGCAGACCGTAGTCTGGTAGATGCTTCAGTGCGCCCGCACGCGTATTGAGAATACGCCGCACGTTTTGCTGCACGCTCAAGGCTTCGAGCGTGCGGTCGTCGAAATGGTCGATCGACTCCCCGTCAATCTGACCGAGGAGCATGTCGTAGAGCGATGGGCCGGCCGCCATGACGCAGCGCTCAGCCGTGTGCAGCGACAACTTCGCCGCGATCGACGAATTCAATCGTCAGATTGCCTTCTTCCGAACTTGCAAGGCGAACCTCGGCCGGCGTCGTGCCGGTGGCCATGCGTGTCAGAAGTTCGCGCGAAACGGTCGGCAGGATGCGCTGATCGAGGAACGTGTCGACATTGCGCGCGCCGGATTCGCGGGCGAGGCACAGTTCTGCGAGCGAGGCGATGAGCGTGTCGTCGCAAACGAGATTGACGTCATGCTGCTTTTGCAAGCGGTCCGAAATCTTGCCGAGTTTCAGCCGAACGATCTGCGCCAGAGCGTCGGCGGCCAATGGCCGGTAGACGAGCGTCTGGAAGCGCGCGAGCAACGCAGGTTGAAAATGCTTGACGAGCGGCTCGTGGATCGCATCGAGGAGCGCCGCCTGGGCAATGTCCGGATTGTCCGTCGTCACTTCGTCGATCTGCGCGCTGCCAAGATTCGACGTCATCAAAATCACGCAGTTGCGGAAGTCGATTTCGCGACCTTCGCCATCGCGCATGGTGCCGCGGTCGAACACCTGATAGAAGATATCGAGCACGTCGCGATGCGCCTTCTCCACTTCATCGAGCAATACGACGCTATAAGGGCGTTGCCGCACCGCTTCGGTGAGAATACCGCCGCGTCCGTAACCGACGTAACCTGGTGGCGAACCCTTCAGCTGCGAGACCGTGTGCGCCTCCTGATACTCCGACATATTGATCGTCGTAAGGGCGGCCTCGCCGCCAAAGAGGACATCGGCAAGCGCGAGCGCGGTTTCGGTCTTGCCGACACCCGAAGGTCCTGTCAGCAGGAACACGCCGAGCGGCGCGTGCTCGCTCTTGAGTCCCGCCTTCGCCGTGCGCAGGCTTTGCGCGAGTGTGCCGAGCGCGTCGTTTTGCGCAACCACGCGTGCGGCCATGCGCTCCTCCAGCGCGAGCAGGCTCAGAAGTTCGTCTTCGACCAGACTGCCCACCGGCACGCCTGTCCACTCCGCGACGACGCGGGCAATGGCTTGGGCGTCGACATCGGCGAAGATGAGCGGAGTCTTGCCTTGCGCGTCGGCGAGCGCGTGGCGGGCTTGCGACAAGACATCGGCATGCGGCTTAGTGCTGCCGTCGCCCCGCTGTTCCAGCAGACTCTGCACGAGCGTCAGTTCTCGTTCATAACGCGCTTGCAGGTCACTCGCTTCTTGCTTCGCGTGCATGATCGATACATCGAGTGCCGCGCGACGGGCCGCCACGTCGGCAACACCGGCGCGCTCGTCGGCATCGAGCGTCGCGCACTCGAGTTCCAGCGCAGCCACTGCCGCTCGCGCGCGTTGCAGTTCGGCTGGCGGCGAATCGAGTCCCATGCGAACTCGTGCGGCTGCGGTGTCGATGAGATCGACGGCCTTGTCCGGCAACTGCCGCGACGGAATGTAACGGCGCGACAGCTTGACGGCGGCGACGAGTGCCTCGTCGCGAATATGCACGTGGTGATGCCGTGCGTAACGCGTGGCAAGGCCGCGCAACATGAGACATGCGGCATCGTCGCCGGGTTCTTGAACCTTGACGAGCTGGAAGCGCCTTTCGAGCGCTGCATCGCGTTCGAAATACTCCTTGTATTCGGCCCAGGTCGTTGCTGCAATCGTGCGCAGTTCGCCACGCGCGAGCGCCGGCTTGAGCAGGTTCGCGGCGTCCGATCCGCCTGCTGAATTGCCCGCGCCGATCAATGTATGCGCTTCGTCGATGAACAGTAGAACCGGCGTGCTCGATGCGCGCACTTCGTCGATCACGTTCTTCAGACGCTGCTCGAATTCGCCCTTCACGCCAGCGCCCGCCTGCAGCAGGCCGAGGTCGAGCGTGAGAATGCGTACGTCGCGCAGGATTGCGGGCAAGCTGCCGTCGATGACACGCAGGGCCAGCCCTTCGACGATCGCGGTCTTGCCTACGCCCGGATCGCCGACGAGGATCGGGTTGTTCTTGCGACGGCGCACGAGCACGTCGATCATTTGTTGAATCTCGCGATCCCGTCCGAACACGGGGTCGATGTCGCCACGGCGGGCCTTTTCTGTCAGATCGATAGCAAAGCGCGCAAGGGCTTCGCCTTCGGTCGAGCGTGGCGGCGCGGGTGTAGCAGATGGCGTATTTTCTTCGGATGCCGATGCTGCCTGTTCGCGCGCCTCGTCTTCCGCTTCCGGTTCGTCGACGCGGTTTTCGCACGACAGACGGCCAAGACGCGGCAGCAACCGCTCGATCTGCATGCTGGACAGCGACAGCAGCGGCCAAGCGTCTTTCGTACGCAGCACGTGCGGCGCGTCGATGATCGCCCGCAGCAAGTGCGCCGAGCGAATCTTGCCGTCGATATCCTCGCGTGATGCCAAGGTCCACGCGTCTTGCAGCACGCTCGCGAGCTGAATTGAAATCGAAGGCATGCCCCGCAGATTGCGTGGCAGCCGATCGATGGCCGCGAGTAGTGCGTTCCACACCGCATCGATATCGATATCGTAGTGTTTGAGGATCGCCGGAATGTCCCCGTCATCGGCCTCGATCAGCTTCAAAAGCCAGTGCTCGACCGTGATTTCGTCGGATAGACGCGTTTGGCAAAGGCTCGCGGCCGCTTCAAGCGTACGTGAGCAGTGCGGGTTGAGCCGGCGAAGCAATTGCGTGGAATCTCGGGATGTCATAACGGGAAAGCGAAGAAAACCGAAGGAGGCGAAATATGAAAAATCGCCGGCCCATTCGATATGGACCGGCGACGGACCCGATCAGCGGATCAGATCCGTTTGCAACTCAAGCGCCTGAATTACGAGCGCTCGTTCCACGTGTCAGCGTGAATGATGTTGCCGTCCTTGTACGCCCACGTAATTTTCTCGTAGCGCAGTTCCACCTGTTCGAGGTGGTTGTGCTTTTCGTAGTCGGGAACCTTGATGTCGTGCATCTTCGGTCGCACAGCGACGACCTTGACGTTCTCGAGCTTGGTGTTGAAGTATTCCTTCTCCTTGCCCGCGTCGTCGATCTTGTACCACTTCATCTCGACCGACTTCAGCGTCTGACCGCTCGTCACAGCCTTGTACAGATAAGGCGTCGACGCGTCCGTTTCCTTCGTGAAGGTGATCGGCGCGTGCACGCGCGTGCCGGTCAGCTTGCCGGTGTTGCCGTCGGTCGGAATGTGGATGCCGTGATCGAAAGCGACGACTTCGACGCTGCCTTCACGATCTTGCACGGTAACGGAACCCTTGATGTCGGCGCCACCGTCATCCTTGAGCCACATGTATGCGGGAATTGCCATTTACTGCTCCTTCTTAGTACAACAAAACGTGCCCAGGAAAGCATTCTCCCGGGCCTCAAGATCCCAAGGCCGTAGCCCCGGGGATTCTAAAACCTACTTGTTCGTATCAGGCACAAGCGTAATTTCCACGCGTCGATTCTTCGCACGCCCTTCTGGCGTGTTGTTATCGGCAATTGGGCGCGTGTCGCCGTATCCTTGCGTAGCGAACTGCGTGGCGGAGATACCCGACGCGTCGATTAACCAGTCACGTAACGCCGCTGCACGCGCCATGGAAAGTGTCAGGTTGCTACGCGGATTGCCTGCGTTATCCGTGTGTCCCGCGACCAGAATACGCTTGTCCGGATGCGCCTTGATCATCTCCACGGCGTCGACCAATGCCCGATTCGAACCAGGCTTAAGCATTGCCTTGCCGCTATCGAACAACGACATACTGTCGAGTGTCACGACCGCAGGCGGCGGTTCAGGTGGCTGATATGCGGCGATCGCGGTATTGAGCGAAGGCATGAGCGGCGCACCATGATATTCGCCGAGCGACAGCCGCAATGGGACACCCGAACGCCCGTAACGATCGAGTTCGTCGCGATCGGCGATAAGCGCGTGCAGCGCGTCGCGGCGACCGGCATCGTGCTCGGGCGCGATGCCCGCATAGCGCTCCATATGTCCGCCGATACGTGTCAGCAACGCGGCGTTGTTCCGGCCTGCGCCCCAGAATGCGGTGGCCAGCGCGAGCGCGCACATTGCGCCGACATGCGCGAGTGCTACGTGCCGCGGCGACGCTCTCACGCGCTGCGACATAGCCGCGATCAACGGCTGTGGCAGAGGCCACGGCGCAGGCGAGCCCGCGACGACCGCCGGTATAACGCGCGTCTGCATCTGGACGTCGCGCTCCCACGGTTTATCGGCATTGCTTGCGGGACCGCAGTCGATCCACCCGGCGCCGTGAAGCGCCCACGGGGCTGCCGGCTGACGGGAATCGGCTAGTGTGTCGAAAATCACGCGCTGGGTCCATCCGATAATCGAAGCCAGTCCGGCAACGCTTGCGGCAGCATATGGGTCTGTTGCGTGCCGGCGTGCATCCGTTTCGGAACTCTCGATTACCGCATCGAAGCGCTTCATGTCGGTGAGCGGCGATCCGCTTGAGATCCCGTGCCACTGCGCGGCGGCGAGCGCATCGGTCGGCGCGTTTCTGACCAGCCGTTGATACACGGCGACATAGCCGGGCAACGGTGCACCGATCATGCGAGAGGCATCGGCGACTGCCTGACGGACGATCCGCAGCGACTGTGACAGCGCGTCAGCGTCGGCATGCAGCGCAGGCGCCACGCTTAGCACGACGCCATCAGGTGCGTGACCGTCGCGCCATTGCCGCATGGCGAGCGCGAGGCGCGGCAGATCCTGGATACGATCCGCACGTACCCAGATGGCTCCCTCTCCGACATGAACAAGACGTTCCCTGCTGCTCTCATGATTGAAGATCGATGGCAGGGCGTCACCCGTCACCAGGACGAGCGGCATGCGCGTGCGAAGCCTGACTGGTACCTCCGCCGTGGCGGAGCCGAGCGCCGTCAAAACGTGTTCACTGGCCTGACGCGCTCGTGTCTGTTGATGCGTGCTCAAACCGATGGCGAGTAATGCCGCCAGCACGACGACGGCAGTCAATGACCAGGCGAGCGTCGTCGTCACCGGCATGACGAGCCAAAGCACGGCGAGCATCAGCGCTGCGGCGATACCGACTACTGTGCGAAAGGGATACCCCAGCCGTTGCATTGAATTCACCGCTTGATGCCCGACGGAATCGTGCTAACCAGTTGCGCATCGAGCGCCACGTGCCACGCAAACCAGACAGCCAACGCGACTACGGCGCACAATCCGGCGATACCCCAAGGCGACAGGCGCTGAAACCAGCTACCGAGGCGGCGTCCGCCATGTTCGATAAGAAACACAGGCTGTTGCGACGGGCGCAACTGCTCAACTTGCGCATTGAGGCTAGTAATGAGCGCGTTGCGTTTTGTCTCGTCCTCTAACGCATAACGACCCCGAAAGCCGAGACCAAGGATTGCTGCATAGCATTCAAGCAAGTCGATACTCGGCGCCGCTTCGCGCATGCGAATTGCCATTCGCTCGAATACGTATTCGCCAGCGTTATGGTGCTGTAGACGCTCGACTTGAATGGGTTCCGCGATCCACTTGTTCTTATTCACGGGATCGAGATGACGCAAGGCGGTTTCGTCAAGCAGTGCGCAAAGCGCGACGATTGCGTCGTCGCCTACGTCGTGCGAATACCCATGCTGCGTAAGCGCCGTCTCAAACGCTTCGACAAGTTCCTTGCAACGGTGGCGGAGCAGTTCGAAGTCACTGGCTTTGCCACCGGCCGATAGTGTGGTAACGAGAAGAGCTGACGCGCGTAGCAAGCCTGTCAGACCCGCAGCCGGCTCGATGGTCGGCTTCGTCGACCGAAGCAACGTGTCGCCGCGCGCCGGCGAAAAAGTAAGCGTCGTCATGCGCGTAGCACCGCGTAGAGTTCAAGCGCCGCATCCGGCACGGATGAGGGCAAGTAGATCTGGCACGCGCGGGCAGCCAGCAATCGGGCGTGCGCGGGGCTCGCGGCGTCCAGCGCGAAATAGTGATTGTCGAGACGGACCGGAATAGCCGACGGCACCCGTTGCACAGGCTTGAGTGCGATGCCCGCAAGCGCGGAATTGACGATGTGTTCGACATCGTCGGGCGCGCCGATCTTGCACAAGCGCGGGATGCGTTCGACGAGTTCGAACGCCGGGAGTGATGAGTTCACGGACAGATACCAGTCCGCTGCATCCGACGCGATACGTTCGTCCATAATCTTGCCTGACCATGTCGTCGCATTGTCACGAGACAGCCCGATCGACACCACGCGCGACGGGATGATTGCATCGAGCAATTGGCGAATCAACGCTTCCAGCTCCGTGAAGACTTCATCGGCGCGTGCGTGATCGTAGAGAGGGATGTCGGTAAGCTGAGATCCGGTCGAAAACGTCATCAGCGCGCTCGCTAGTTCGGCGATGATCGCGTACAGCCGCTCAGGAGGCTGATTTGGATTCGATGCAAGAAAGCGCAGCTTCGGCCACGCTGCATGTATGCAATGCAGCAGCCAGAACAGCTGTACGTCGGCCACGCCGTATTCCGTCACCTGATCGACCCGCTCACTACGACGCGCACCGAGCGCGAGACTTTTTGCCAGCAGAATGTCGGTCAGGCGATTGATGCGCTCCATGTGCAGAGCATGAGCGCCCAACGTCAGACACGGTGGCACGTATTGCGAGACTAGCTGAAACTGTCCGCTGGTTGAACGCGACAGGCGTGCGATGGCGCATACCGTGTCGTCGGCGTGTGGTTCGAAGTCGAACAGCAGCCTAAGGGCATGGCGTTCGGCCGCGATCTCCGCTTCATCCGAGCCATTGAGATCGACGACTTTCACGAACTCACGATAGGAGCGGCGCGGACGAGTCAACGCTGTCTCATCCATGCGGCAGTTGCTGCCGTTTGCATCGGGAAGCGCGAGCGCGGCTAGCACAGTAACGCTTTGCCGATTAGCACCGACGCCTTCGAGCAGATCGCGCGCCGGAGGCAGCGCCTGAGCAAGCGTCGTGTCGATGGGAGTGCCATCCGGAAAACGCAACTTGAGTCGAGTCAGTTTGAATCGCCCGGACGCGAGCGCGTCTTCATCTACCTCGACGGCCAGGGTGCCCCATGGTTGAGCCAGCGCGGCCGTCGCGACTTGCCTCAAGGCGAACTCGTTCCAACGGTCCTGTTGCTGAAAATGCTGTTGCGTGAGGATCAGGCCTTCATGCCAAAGCGGTTTTTCGATCCGCATGTCTTTCTTCTCTAGCTATTGTTGCCATCAGTTGAGAATTCTATCTCTCACCACTTAGTTCGTATAGCTGATAACTAAAACGAAGCGAAGAATCATATCTGCTAACGAGGACATTCTGTGTACCGTTTCGCCGGAGACGCGAAACATTTATTTCGAGATATGAAGCGCGTCCAGTGCGCGACGTGGAAATTGTCAAATGGTGTTGCATTTGAGTTGAGGGACCGACGAATCTCAGCTTCCGTCGATTTACACGAGTAGTACTAAGTCTTTGAAGGGACAAAGATTAAGGCCTTGCATAAACCTTCGTTGCCTAACTATTAGTCACGCCGTACGATCATTGGCAGTTGATGTGGAACCTGTTCTAATAGTGCCCCAATGAAAATCACAATCAAGTGAACAGATCCATGAGCGTGCTCGAGAGTCGCGCCTTCAAGTAGTGCGGCTCGTTGTCGCAACGAATCTTCTTCGAGAGGTTCCTGCGTGTTCGCAGATCGAGTGGCGCTTATGGCTAATCAATAAGGACTATTTATGGACAGCTTCCAGCGCGAAATCCCGAAGAGCCGGGTTTCGATTACCCTCGACCTGCATACCGGCGGCGCGCAAAAGAAAATTGAGTTGCCGCTGAAGCTACTCGTTGCAGGCGATTTCAGCGCGGGACGAGAGCAAGCGCCGCTCGCCGAACGAAAGAAAGTCAACATCGACAAGAACAACTTCGACGCGGTGCTTGCTGATTACGCGCCAGACCTCAAGTTCGGTGCGGACAATACGCTCGCGAACGACGGCTCTGAGTTGCCGGTGAACCTGTCGTTCCGTTCGATGAAGGACTTCGAGCCGGAACAGGTGGCGCGTCAGATTCCGGAACTTCAGGCACTTCTGGCCGTGCGCAATCTGCTGCGCGATCTGAAGTCGAATTTGTTGGACAACAGCACCTTCCGCCGCGAGTTCGAAAAGATTCTGAAGAACAAGGAAATGTCGGACAAGCTGCGCGGCGAGCTATCGCAAATCGCCACGGCTGCCACGCAGCCCGAAGGCAACGCTTAACGCGCCCTCGACACCTCTCGAAAAGCACCGTAGACAGGACAAGAAAATGAGCAAGAATCCCGCACGCCAGAGCGCCGCGGCAGAGACCGTCGTGCTTGACGCACCTCGTGATGCGCAAGGCGAGAGCGTCTATGCATCGCTTTGCGACAAGATCAATCTTACGCCGGTTGCGCAGGCTCGGCCGCTGGAAGCGTTTCGTGACAACGACACATTGTCGGAAGCGTCTGCCGACGAACGTCTCGCACGCGGCATGGGCGCGTTCCTCGAACTCGTGGCGCAAAGTAGCAAGCCGGTGGATCGCCTGGACAAGTCGCTGCTAGATTTCTTCATCGGTCAGCTCGACCGTCAGATCAGCAAGCAGCTCGACGCAGTGATGCACAACCCCGAGTTCCAGGCGCTCGAAGGCCGCTGGCGCGGTCTGAAGATGCTCGTGAGCCGAACGGACTTTCGGAAGAATGCCCGTATCGAGGTGCTGGACGTGTCGAAGGACGCGCTTAGCCGCGACTTCGAGGACGCGCCGGAGCTGATCCAGAGCGGCCTGTATCGACTGACGTACATCGAAGAATACGACACGCCGGGTGGCCAGCCTATCAGCGCGATGGTCAGCGACTTCGAATTCGCCAACTCGCCGGTGGACGTTGCGCTTCTGCGCAATATCTCGAAGGTCGCGGCAGCGGCTCATATGCCTTTCATCGGCTCGGTTGGCGCGCAGTTCTTCGGCAAGAAGTCGATGGAAGAAGTCGCGGCTATCCAGGACATCGGAAACTTCTTTGATCGCGCTGAATACGTGAAATGGAAGAGCTTCCGCGACACCGATGACTCGCGCTATGTGGGTCTGGTCATGCCGCGCGTGCTTGGCCGTTTGCCGTACGGCAAGGACACCACGCCCGTCCGCGCATTCAACTATGAAGAGCAGGTCAAGGGTCCTGATCATGACCGTTATCTGTGGGTGAATGCGTCGTTTGCGTTTGCGGCGAACATGACGCGTAGCTTCGTGAACAACGGTTGGTGTGTGCAGATTCGTGGTCCGCAAGCTGGCGGAAAGGTGGAAGATCTGCCGGTTCATCTGTATGACCTTGGCACCGGTGTGCAGCCGAAGATTCCGACCGAAGTGCTGATTCCCGAAACGCGCGAATTCGAATTTGCCAACCTCGGGTTCATTCCCTTGTCGTTCTATAAGAACCACGACTCTGCGTGCTTCTTCTCGGCTAACTCGGCACAGAAGCCGGCGCTGTACGAAACAAAGGAAGCCACCGCGAATAGTCGCATTAACTCGCGTCTGCCATACATCTTCCTGCTCTCGCGGATTGCGCATTATCTGAAGCTGATTCAGCGCGAAAACATCGGTACGACCAAGGATCGTCGTCTTCTTGAGCTCGAGCTGAACAACTGGATCAAGAGTCTCGTCACCGAAATGAAGGACCCCGGCGACGAGTTGCAAGCGTCGCATCCGTTGCGCGAGGCGAAGGTGATGGTCGAGGATATCGAAGACAATCCCGGCTTCTTCCGCATCAAGCTCTTTATCGTGCCGCACTTCCAGGTGGAGGGCATGGATATTGGGTTGTCGCTGGTTTCGCAGATGCCTAAGGCGAAGAGTTGATTTGACGTGCTTACGCGGTAGTTTTTAGCGTGAATTGCCGAGGCGGTTTTGATTTTAATTGCCTCGGCGTCGTTTAACGACGTGGCGTTCGTTCCGTAGAGGTTTAAGAATGTCGATGGTCTTGCCGTCTCAGGCGTACGTGTTGACGATAGCGCCGCACCCTGCGCCGATTTCCGTCCTTAAATTTAGCGCTCAAAGCGCTATCAGCGAGCTATACCGCTGCCAGATTGAATTCACGAGTCCTTCGGCCGAAATACGGATGAATCAAGTCGTGGGGCGACCTGCCCGATTCTCGATCGAACCGATCGATCCGGATATGGCGCGCCTTCAGCGAATGTTCGGCGACCGTGCGAAGGAATTCAGCACCATGGCGCCGGCCTATACGACGCACGGCATTATCACGCGCTTTGAACAGCTTGGCACATCGGCGGATGAAACGCGCTATCGCGTCGTACTTGAACCGAAGATTTCGGACCTTGCTCGCGGGCTTAAGAGTCGGCTCTTTCAGAAGCAGTCCGTCGTGGAAGTCATAACGGATACCCTTCGCCATTATGGCTACCGTCTGGGTGTCGACTTCGATTTTTTCAGGCTACGCAGTACGTACAAGCGTCACGAATACATCACGCAGTATTACGAGACAACTTTTGCGTTCATTCAGCGCCTCTGTGCGGAAGCCGGAATGTGGTTTCGTTTTGAACAAAAACGGGATAGGTCGGTCATCATCTTCGGCGACGATCTGGACGCCTATGCGCGCAAGCAGCGCGTCGTTCCATACCGGACGCATGCGGGGCTGGAGAGCGCGGGTTCCGAATCCATCCGCACGCTCAGGCTCATCACGCAGCGAGTTCCGGAAGCGGTGCAGCTTAACGATTACAACCATCGTCAGGCGGATGTGAATCTGCTGATTCAAGAGAACGCCGCGCGCGGTGACGAGACGACGAACGCGGTGGACAGTCGTTGGGGCGAGCATTACGAGACGCTGGATGAGGGGCAGCAGATTGCGAAACTGCGACACGAGGCGCATCTTGCCACGCAGGTCAGCTATCGAGGGAGGGGAAATCCGTTTTCTCTCGAAGTAGGCGAGGTAATGCGGCTCGACGTAAATCCCCAAGATGCGCAACACGGTTTGTTTATTACGTCGGTGCGTTGTGGCGGTGGTCGCGGTGCGTCGTACTGGAATGCATTCACGGCGATTCCGTCGGATCGAGTTTGGCGAACGAGTGTCGACTCCGTCAAGAGACCGAAGATCGAGGGCATTCTTCCAGCCCGAGTCGATTCCCCGGGAAAATATAAATATGCGTATCTGACAGAGAAGGGCGAGTACGTCGTCAAGATGCCGTTCGACTTGGATGCATGGAGTCCAGGCGGAGCGAGCAGGCCGGTGCGCATGGCCAAGCCATATAGCGGTGGAGATTACGGTCATCACTTTCCGTTGATCGACGGGACAGAAATAGCGCTGGATTTCACTGCTGGCGATCCGAATCGGCCGGTCATCATTGGCGCGATGCACGACAGCCTGCATCCTGACTTAGTCAATAACCTCAATCACACGCGCAACTTGATTCGCACGGCAGCGAACAATGAAATGCGCATGGAGGATCGCGAGGGTATCGAACATATCCACTTGACCACGCCGCTTCAGACTTCCGAGCTGAATCTGGGGCATATGGTCGATCAGGATCGCAAGGAGCGAGGTAAAGGTGCGGAGGTGCGCACGGATGAGCATGTGGCCATAAGAGGCGGGAAGGGCGTCTTGTTGTCCGCAGAGGCTCAGCCCAATGCGACGGGTCAGCAGCTAGCCATGCAGGATGCTGACACTACTCTGGACCAAGCGAAGACTCTCTTGCGCTCGCTCAACGATTCGGCCGCAGCGGCTAAGGCGTGGCTCGCCGAAGTCGATCAGCAGCGCACGCTCGTCGAAGAGAAGCTGACGAAGCTAGGGAAACCAGTGCTCGTTGCGACCGCGCCGGACGGGCTTGGCATTGCGAGCGGACAGCAATTGCAGGTCGCATCGCGCAAACAAATGTTTGTGACATCGGGCGAAGGGATCGACTTTGGCGCGCTGAAGCGGATCACAGCATCGGCTGGAGAGGCGATCTCGCTTTTTGCGGCAAAACTTGGCATTCGCTTCTTCGCTGCGAGCGGCAAGGTGCAGATTCAGGCACAGGGTGACGCGATGGAATTGCTCGCGTTGAAAGGAATGTTAATCAGTTCGTCGGATGCAGATGTGACTATCACCGGAAAGAGAGGCGTGACCATTGGTGATGGCTCCGGTGCTTATATCAAGCTGTCTGGTGGAAAGATCACATTGGGCAGTCCTTCTGGCGAGATCGAGTTGAAAGGGAATCTTCTCGTTGGCGACGCTGACGGGGGAAGCTTCACTTTTCCGGCGTGGTCTGGCACGCCTGTGCAAGACGTTAAGAACCCGATCTCTTTCGGCTTTTCTGAGTAAGCATCGATATGGCAAATTCATCAAGAGCGGCACAACCGGCCTCTGCGCCTGCGCCTGCGTCCGCACCTGCTTCTGCACCTCGCGCCGCCTCAAGCGCTCCGGCGAACGCTCCTGCTGCAAGAGCGCCGAGCGTGCCACGCTCCGCGCCGCCTGATACCAAGGTCAAACAAATATCGTTTGGGTTCCCTTTTTTGAAGAAGGGACAACGCCCTGCAGACGCGGCGGCAAAGTTCACTGATGAGCACGAGGTCTATCAAATGCTCGCCAATAAGGAACCGTCAGGGAGCTATCTCGTAAGCAAGAGCGGAATGTGGCATGGCGGGATACACATCACGGATACGGGGGCGGGTACGCAGCTGGATCTCAACCAAGGGGTTCGATGCATCGCGGATGGCCATGTCATCGCCTACCGCGTCAATCGCGCTTATCCGGTCAGCCAGGTTCCGGCTTCCAGCAATCAGCCGGCCTCTCAGGCCTTATACAGCACCGGGTTTGCCTTGGTGCGGCATACGATGGAGTTCCCAAAGGGAAAGATTTTCACGTTCTATAGCGTGTACATGCACCTTCAGGCTTACGACGACTACGAACGGGATGTGGGGAAAAGCAAACCGTTGTACTGGTCCACGCAATTCAAGGTGACCGAGCACGCTCGGGATAAACCTGAGGTCAGTAGAACTGGGTCGGCTGCTGACCCGGGTCAGCAGGGTTTGACAGTACGCGCGACGCCGCGAGGAGGCCAACGAGGAGGTCATGCTATGGCCATACTCCCGCAGGGCGCATGCGTCAGTATCGGAGAACAACAGCACGGCTGGGGAAAGATCACCGACGTACATGGCGCGCAGTTGTATGCACCGCAAGCGGGTGGGGTTCCGCCGTCAACAGCCGTGGGCGGATGGATTTTTCTTGGCAACGAAAACGGCGGTCCGCTGGTACAAGCGTTCATGCCCGACGACACCTTCGATCGCGTCGTGGTTACTGCGTCGACCTTGGATAGCGCGGGCGACTCGAGTGCTCAAGGTACTCCCATCAAGGCTGGTGACTTGATTGGCCATCTGGGACGTTACGACTCGCTAAACGCAGGTTCGTCGGCCACGCGCATGGCACACATCGAGGCGTTTTGCGACGACAGCGTGCAGACGTTTATCGACCAGTCCCGAACGTGGATCGGAGCGCATGGCGCGCATAAGGACGACTGGACTCCGCTGGGCTTGTCTGTAGAACCGACGATCTTGCGTATCGACACCCAAACTAAGCTATTCCACGATGCCGAGCGCGAAGGTGCGAGCGCGCCCATGACCGGAGTTGTGCAGCGTTGGTCGCTCGGGGAACTCGCACGTGACAGAAATAAGCAGCATGTGGAACAGAACGCTGATCGCACCGGACGCAAGGTGAATTGGTGGCGTGTCGGAAGTGCGGATCCACGGGGGCAAGCCATAGAAGGATGGGTGCGGGAGGAGGCGTTCGCGGGCGGTAGGGTGACGCGTGAATTTGCTCAGACGTGGGTGGACTTTTCTTGCATCGACGATGCGCACGACCCCGCGCACTCAATGTTTGCGACTACGCAAGCTTGGGTGGATTATGCCGGTCATGCGAACGTGCCAGACGCGAAATCCCTGACTAAGCTGAGTCCAATGATGAGGACCATCTACCGTGTGTTGTTTCCACAGGGAGATGGGAGTGGCGCTGCGGACGATATGTGCGTGTCTTATGCGGGGGAGTCGGGGCACTATCCGTGGTTGATGCAGCGGGCCTCGCGGTTAATTGTGAAGCACGAGAGTGAGTGGGCGAATCCGGATAAGTGGAAGCAGCTCTATGCGGAGATCGAAAGGGTCGCGGGACGGACACCGCAGTATGACGAAGAACAGAAGCGAATTGAGAAGCTCGTTTGGTGGGATGAGGTGAAGGCAAAAGTCCCAGGCTTTCCTGGGTCAGATGTGTTTCATATCAATCCGATTGGGTTGGTGGCGAATTTTTTTGAAGGCGCATGCGCTTGTAAGGGCGCGGAGCTGCATATCGAAGCATTAGGGCGAATAGCGCCGCAAGCCGGTGCAGCGAAACTGCAGGAGTATTTGCCTGCTCTGAATAAAGCATTCGCTGATTTCAGCCTCGACACGTGTATAACCCGCGCGCACTTCATTGCACAAATGCTGACCGAAAGTGGGCAGTTTAGATATACCAAAGAGCTGGGAACGGAGAGAAAAATCTACGATCCGTGGCGGGGTCGGGGTCTCATTCAGCTAACGCACAAAGAAAACTATGACCTGTATGGCAATTACGTGCATGAAGACTTTACTTCAAGCGCTGCGGCAATGGCGAAGTTAGAAACCGCTCCTCATGCGATGCTCTCCGCCGCTTGGTATTATTCTATTCACGCAGCGTTAGCTGAGACAGGTGATAATGATGACTTCATCTGGGTAACAAGATCAATTAACGGGGCCTTTATTGGCTACGACGACCGTCTTAATTTCCTAAATCGTGCGATCGAAGTCCTGGGTCTTCAAAACTGCGCGAAGTTAAATCGAGACGGAAAGTATCTCTTTGAAGAAAGTAAGGCTTACAACGAAAAGCGAGCCTCTTTTGCTTGGGGTCTCTGGCATGACCCGGCCAAAAACAAACCGGGAATCGCAAAAAAAGACGCCAATGAGGCAATAAAGGGATATTCACGCTATCTAGAACTCGATAACCGGGCTGGCAAGCCATTAGACAAGCATGGAAAATTTCGTGACCAGGGCTGGTACGGGATCGGCAAAAACATTTGCGTGCGCGATGTAGCTGAAACACGCATAAACTCACTACAACCGAATCATTGATTCTGACTCGAAAATGAAGCATAAACGCTTAACCCATCGACTAATCATATGTATAGCCTGGCTGACATTAAGCACGTCAGTACTTGCTCGCGATTATGTGCTCCGTGAGAATTTCGAAAATTCGAACCGCGCGAGCACATTAACTTACCGGCTCGACCACGAAGCGTTGCAAATCCAATATCGCGCAACTAGCGATCGACTATACTCATACAGGATAGAGAAATTCGACGAATGCAGTTCAATGTCGCTTTATAGAATTCCCAACACTCGTCAAATAGTCATCGATGGTAGTTGCGCAAGCCAAGGAGGGCAAATTTACACAAATGTGTACGAATGGGATAACTCGTTTAAAAATTGGTGCTTACGACGCGAGGTAACAGGGGAGAAACCTTATTTGAACTCTGGCGAGGTAGCTCCGAAAGAAGACGTTGTGCGTGTCGAAGGCTGCTCTGAGCCAGGCGATCTCAAGGCTCATCAGTACATGCCGCCTGCCCAATCTAAGGAAGCAGTAATTGGGCAGCTCCGTCATTTTCAGCGCATTAAAAAAGATGGAGCGGCAACGGAAGATTTCATCAAATCGTTGCCGGCTTACAGCGTTGCAGAGCTAGTGCCGTATATCGACGCAACAACTGCTGAAGATATTAATGATATTGCTTTTTTTCTCTCAAAGTATAATCGATCTTACGACGCGATCGTGTTGCTAGAACCCATAGTGAATAAGTTCCCGGAACGATATGTCGCCAAGCTTAATTTGGCTGACGCCTATTGGAGCAATGGATTCAACGATAGCGCCATACCCCTATACGTCGCCTACGAAGCTAAAATGAAATCACTCGGCTTACTTAAGAAAATTCCCTCTCGTGTCAAGGATCGACAGGCCGCGAACCGAAGTTTAATAGGCAAGTAGTTTTTGTGCTTCCGATAGCGTCGCTCATCGTAAAGTAACCTAGGACCGTCAGCACTGAACGGCGCTGCGCGGCCAGTAGTGCGCTATAACTCAAGACGGGAATCGTACCGACTGCGCCGATATATCGAATGAGAGCCTGAAAGGAAGTGTTTTGAGGATGGTAATTCCGCGTATGTCTTTTTTTGAACTCGTAGCGCGACCCCGGTCCTCCGAACTACAAAAAAGGGCCGCTAATTGCAAGATCAAGAACAACCCGAACGGCGAATTGTACGCGCCTGTTCCAAACTTAAGTTCGCGAGTTTTCAGAGGCATCGGGACGGTGGCGCCGATTGATGGCATCGACTAACGGAAGACTTTGGATAATACTGCAAAAAACAGTGCTATGGCGGCATATCAGCTAGGGCAGATAAACCTACCACGCAGTTTTTTTGCAATTTTAGAACTACAAGATGGTGGCATGTTGGCCGGCGAAGTTATTAAACGCGGTAGAAGATGTAAGCCATTCACGGATCCTTGTAAATCGGTAATCGGTTATTTGAAGACGGCACGACGCGCCATAGATTTCATCTTTTGTTTGCGTGCATGTCAGTGCGATAATTTGACAGAACCGATAGGATATGTGATCGTCATTCCTAAAATAGAGAGCGCAAAAAATCGAAATCCGTGAAGTTGAGAAGCGACCTGCGAACCGGCCTGGCAATGTTGCCGGGGATTTCGGAAAAGCTCTCACTGACTTCCTTCATGCTAATCCATCGTTGCGAAGGATCTCGCGAAGTGGGGCGCAGCATTCGGCACACGAGGCAGCATTGACTGCGGCTTACGCCGGACGAACGCGAATGAATGACAACAGTACTCGTTATGCATCATTAGGTGGAGCGCTGTTCCGATGAAATTAATTACTCACTCTTTTTTGGCCTTATTGTTCGTTTCATGCGCATTATTTGTGACACGGAGTTTTGCAAAGGATAACGCAGACGTCACCGCACAATTGCCAGGTGGTCAAGTGTTGCAATTTAGCGATCATCTATCTGGTACTAATGAGCTACGTTTTGGATCAGGGTGGGCGCGCGCTCGGCTCAAACTGAGAACAGGCGACTGGCTGCGGTTCCTTCCAGAGGAATCATTAAGCATCAATGGCGGCGTTGTCTTCAATGGCGTAAGCGGTCGAAGCTCATCTTTTAGCGGGCGTTATTTGGTGCTCCCACTAGTTAGACAGGGAATGCTCGAAAGTGCGGGCAAGGAGCCGCGTATAGTAGGAAATCAATATTGCCCCGTCGTAGACACGTCTACAGGGTGCATGATTAGCTTCGAAACTGGAGCTATCTGCTCGGGAGCCTGGTCGCAGCAAAAAGATGCTTGGATTGAGCAGGGGCGCGACCGTTCGGGCGAGATGTTGCAGGGGCAGGAAGATCTTGCTAATCAACTATGGAACGATTTTCGAAAATCCGCAAAATCAGGAACATTGCGCGGTCGCGTGGTCGATGCGTTGGGTATCGAGAATTTAATTTCGTGTGACTCCCCCAGTAATGAGAATCGACACACTTACACGCAGATAGCCGCGGCACTCAGACGCGAGGGTGCAGCGTCTGATGCAAGGTACATTGAGAGTAAGCTTGCTAAAGTATCGAATGAAAGAGAAAGTAAGTTAGCTCTTGATACCAGGGTCCGGATCAAATCTTGGCTGTATGATTCTCCTGACGCATTAGCAAGGACAACCGCGTACCTAGTTCCGGGCGATAGGGTAAAAGTGCTCGGGGTTAGCAAAGACGGATGGGTTAAGACAGAATACACGCAGGCGAAGGGCAAAAAAATTAAAAAATGGATAATTAAGTCGACTCTCGACGAGTGAGAATTTGGAGGGAAGTGTTCTTAAGGATGGTAAATTCGCGTATATCTTTTTCTCTTAATTTTTGGAGCTCGTAGCGGAATTCCAATTCTCCAAATTGCGAAAGGACAGCTAATTGGAAGATCAAAACCAACCCGAACGGCGAATTCTATTCGCCTGCAAGGCGAAGCTGGACCGCAATGAGTGATAACCGAACCCGGTGATTGCTTATCTGCAAAACCAAGAGTGACGTGGTCCCAGCAGGCAAGCGCTTAGGCAACCCAAAACCCAGGCTTCCAGAGTTAAACCGATTTCCGTTGGCGCGAAGCAAAACAAAACCATCATGAAAAACCTAGCATACGAAGGCGATGTAACCAGCCACGGCGGCAAGATCCTCAGCGGCTCCAACCGCATTAAAGTCAAAGGTCGACGTGCTGCCCGCATCGGAGACTTTGTCTCTTGCCCAATCCATGGCGACAACCGGATCGTCGAAGGAAGCAAGCGGATAAAAGATGGCATCGCCTCACTCTCCCGTGATGGAGACCACACGGAATGTGGCGCGTACTTGATTGCATCCCCGCTCGGTGCTTCCGTCGAGTAGACGATGCCAATCGATTTCGAAAGAATTCCACCGAAAGCGGCGGTTCCGCTTGCACCTAGAGCGTCGCTCGTCCTTTGGGGTTCGTTGTTGGTGCTTGCACTGTGCATTGGCGCAACCATGGTGATTTCTCTTTGGCGAGAGAGCCATAAGACAGATACGGCCTGGTTCTGGCTCTGCGCCGTCGGATACCCCGTTCTGATTTGGGCCTTCTCGCTCTTTTCAACTTTGGCATACAGTTCCGCGGCGCGAGCATCAGCGCTTGCCAATAATCGAGTCAGCGAAGATGCAGAAGCAGCATGTCACGCTGCCGCCAGTAAGCCATTGACCGTTTATGGCTATTCCTGGCACTACTCTTCGGACAAGAAGGAAAACAGTCTCCAGAGCATCGTCGATGGAAAAGTTCGTTCAGAGTTGCGTCTGAGCGCTGCCGAGAGAGATAGAGAAGTCTTGGCGCGCTGGATAGACGTGCCCGGCGAGCCTTTTTATCCGAGCAACGAACTGGGGGAGCACACTCGTCATCTGGCTGTGTGCGAATGGCTGATCGACCAAATGCTCAGCGATCTAGAGTTGCCGTTGTCAGCTCTACCGGGAAAAAGCACGCTTCACGTACATCTCTGCTTGCACTCCAATCTCAAGACGCAGCCTGTGATTGATCGAATTTGCGCGTTGCTGAAAAAGCTTGGAAAGTTCGATCTCCGGATCAGTTGCGAAGACGTTTTTGCGCTCTTCACCACCGACGCGTGGCTGGATCAGAAAGACGAAAATACCTTTCATCTCGTCATTGCAATCGAACTTCGCAATGCCATAAGCAACGCGCTTGGCGGGGGAGTCGCCGAAGTAGGGGTTGCCGTGTTGCTTGGCTATGTCTCCAAGCCTGAGGCTGGCGGTCAGCCGGCAGTGCACCTGCACCGGCCGGTCAAGTCAGGCGTCGATAAGATCGCGGACGCGATTGGCCTTGCAAGCCGTTGGTCCGGGGCAAGTGTGCAGGAATTGAGCACTGTCTGGATTGCTGGCTTGCAAGAAGATGATGTGGGCCTTGTTCGTCGGTCAGCGAAGCTCGATGAGCAAACCCAATTGATCTCGATCGAGTCGTCGATCGGCGACTGCTCGGCTGCCAGCGGTTGGCTCGCGCTTGCGCTCGCTGCCGCTAGCGCAAGCGCGAGCCCCAGCCCTCAATTGATCTTGGCACGGGAAGAGGACGAAATGACCGCTCTGATTTGCAGGAAAGAACGTGACTAAACAAAGAGAAAGACCGCTGGCGCTCTTAATTGCTATCGCTATTTTCATCGTCTATCTGGCATTGGCGGTTGGCTTGGCGGTAAAGGGCCCAAGCATTGGTTTGTCAGGAGACAAGCTGCTCATCGTTGAACTTTCGTTGTTTTGTGTGCTCTTGATATTGACTTTGCTGAGCAAGTTCTTCGAGGCAATCTTGCTCTTGATTGCATCGCTAAGGGCCACACGATGGTTCATGCGGTACGACGCGGAAAAAGGTAGTCCACCCGGTGGCACGGCTGACAACTTACGCTCGCAAGACTCGGCCGGCCGCGCGAAGGCATTAAAGACCGCGCTCGTTCATCGCTTCGGGTTGAGGTGGAGACACCGGGCTCGGTGGATACTCGTAGCCGGCGAGCGCTCGGTCGTGGATCGCATCGCGCCAGGACTTTCCATCAGCGGTTGGCAAATGATTCAAGGCGCCGTGTTGCTCCATGGATGCCATGACGACGGTCAACCCGACGTGGAATGGTTAAAAAAACTTCGGCGGTTACGTCGTCACCGCCCTGTGGACGCAGTGGTTGCTTGCACCGAAGTGCTCGGCCCGGCAAGGACGCCCTTCGATGCAGAGGGCATGGCGCAGCGCCTCGTGCTTCAGGCTCGAACGTTGTGCTGGTCGGCGCCTGTCTATCTTGTCGATGCCGTCAGGTGTACCGGGAATATTTCCGCTTACGACGCATCGATTGGCGTGACGTGGTCGGATCGTCGCTCGAACTCGGCAGAACTTGAAACCACTCTAACGAATCTCGCCGGCAGTCTTGCAGGCAACGGGGTTGCACGCCTTGCTCGCGACCCGCTCGATCGGGCTGCGGCGGAGATGTCGCAACACATAGAGCGGTTTCGTGCCGCGTTACGTGTCCTCCTCGAAACGGTTGGAACGTCGGGATTCTGGCGCAGTGATGTACACGGTTTGCTGTTTGCCCCGATTTGTGTTGAACAGGTCGAGGACGCAGATCGCGAAGTGAGCGAACAAGCTTTTGCATTGCCGTCTTATGACGCTCTTTGGAAATCCGTCTTAACGCACAGTCGCGCTATCCATGGCCGCCGTGTGGGCGTGTCGTTATCGAGCGCGGCGGCATATGGCGTCATCGTTGTCCTGGGCATATTTGTCGCTGGCACGTTGCTTTCAGGCTTCGTCAATCGCTCAATGGTCCGAACTGATGCAGGCACGCTGGAAAGTCTGTCATCCGCGAAAGATCCCGCGCAACGACTGCAGGCGTTAAACGCGCTCGACAAACAACTCGACACGCTCGAAATCCGCAGCAAGGAAGGCGCGCCGCTTTACACCCGCTTCGGTCTGAACCACGACGCCGCCCTATACCAGCGCCTCTGGCCGGCTTACCTCAACGCCGCCTCACGCGTCCTGATCGTTCCCATCAAAGCCAAACTCGAAAACCGCCTGAGCCAACTTGCCTCGCTATCGGATGCCGAAATCGCCAGTGGCGGCAACGCACAAGTTCAGGCAGCCTATGACACGCTCAGAACATATCTCATGCTCGCCAACCCCGAGCACGCCGACGCAACCTTCCTTACGACGCAGCTACTCGCCACCAACGAACCCGCGCGCCAGCAAAATGCGACGCTCACGCAAGGCGCGTGGGAGGACCTGCGCCAGCACGCAATTGCATTCTATGCAAGCCACTTAAAGCACGGGGCGTCGCCGGCCTTGACGCCCGACGCGGCACTGATAGCGTCGGCGCGTCAGACGATCATCGGCGTGCGCGGAATCCAGAATTCGACGGATGCGATCTACCAGCAGATCATCGATGAAACCAAGCCCAAATATCCGCCGCTGACATTGGCCGGCATCCTCGGGGATCATCCTAGTCGCGGCCTCTTCGGCACGAGCGCCACGGTCCCGGGCGTTTTCACGCGCGCCGCTTGGGAAGAACGCATTCCCAAAGCGATCGACGAGGCGAGCGAACATCACACCGTCGCAGGCGATTGGGTGCTCTCAGACGCGAAAGCCGACAATACATCGCCGTCGGCGCTGAAGGCCGAACTTCGCCAACGCTACTTCGACGACTACTTCCGCGCCTGGGCGCAATTTCTCAACGGTATTCGCTGGCAGGATGCATCGTCGCTTTCCGGCACGGTCGATCAACTGACACTGCTCGGCGACCCGCAACGCTCGCCGCTCGTCGCGTTGATGGACGCAATCGTCTATCAGGCCAGCGCCGGCGCATCGACGCAAACGTTGTCGGACAGTCTGATCACGAAGGCGCAGCAACTCGTGGGCGCCGACGAGAAAGACCCATCGAAGCGCGCTCAAGCTAGAAACACCCCGCTCGCCGAAGCATTCGGCCCCGTCCTGCGCCTGACCGGAAGCGATCTTGGGGCCGCTGCATCCGCGAATGGGAAAGGCGTGCCGCAACCTGTCGGCGACCTCAGTCTGCCGCGCTATCTCGAACGCGTCACCGCCATGCGCCTGAGAACGCAGCAGATGATGTCCAGTCCCGACCCGGACGCCATGTCGCGCGCCGCGGCGCAAGCGATGCTGCAAGGAAAGACTTCGGATATTGCTGACAGCCGCGACTACGCAAGCCGTGTGTCCGCGAGCCTCGGCGAGCGCTGGGCCGGTTTCGGCAAACTCTTTGAAGCTCCCTTCGACCAGACGTGGCAGGTTGTCGTGCGCCCCGCGTCCGCAAGTCTGAATGACATCTGGCGCACGGCCATTCTCGCGGACTGGAATCGCAACTTCGCATCCCGCTATCCGTTCGCGGATTCCGACAACGATGCATCGTTGCCCGATCTTGCGCGCTTCCTGCGGCTCGACAATGGCGTGATTGCGCAGTTCGTCGCGACGCAACTTGCAGGCATCATCGAACGGCAGGGCGATCACTGGGTCGCGGCGCAGGGCGCGAATCAGGGCGCGCTTACGCTCGATCCCGCGTTCCTTATCGCGCTCAACAAGCTCACGCGCGTCTCGACCGTGATGTTTCCATCCGGCGATGCACACGTCCGCTTCGATCTCCGTGGTGTGCCAACTCCCGGCGTCACCGAGATGACGTTCGTGCTTGCGGGCCGCACGTTCAAGTACTTCAATCAGCAAGAAGAATGGATGCCCTTCGAATGGCCGGGCCAGTCGCTGGAGAACGTCACGCATCTGGAATGGGAAACGGCGCAAGGCGGCCTGCGCTCGGCCCTCGATGCCCAAGGCCGTTTCGGCGTGATACGCCTGCTCGAGCGTGCGAAGGTTACGCAACAGGACAGCGCGCGCTACTTGCTTTCCTGGACACCCGATCAAAGTCAGGCGCTACCGCTTTCGGTGCAGATGCGCGCGGAAGGCGGCGCGGGTCCGCTCGATGTGCTTGTGTTACGACATTTCGCCTTGCCGGAGCGCGTCTTCCTGGTTAATAACCCCGCGAAGACGAAGGCGACATCGGCGGCCTCGAACCCTCCGCCGCTGCCTCCCGGAGCGTTCACTGCGGCGAATCAGTTGGGCATTCCCTTGCCGCAAGGCGCAACCACAGAGATGCATTGATGTTTGCTGGTCTTTTTAAAACGCTTTTCCCTTCGCGCGATGCTGCCCAATTTGCTCGCGCTCGCCTCGACACTTGGGAGGCTTGGCTCGCGCCGCTTCCCGGAGATGCAGGCGTCGGTCGAGATCCCGGTTACGAAGACGCCTTTTTCAGCTTGAAGGATGAAGCAGGGAAACTTTCGGGCATCGACGATTCGTTGATTGTCCGCTCGTGCGAGCAAATCACGAAAGAAGTCGGCAAGGATCTGCGTGTCGCGGGCCATTACGCTTTTGCGCGATTGCGTCAGGACGGACCTGAAGGCTTCGTCGATGGTCTCGAACTCGCTGCTGCCATGATCGACCGCTTCGGCGATGCCATCTTGCCTTTGCGTCCCGAAGCCAGGAAGGGCGCGCTCGAAATGCTCGCTACGACACGCACGCTGGACTTGCTCGACAGCCGGGACGCTTTCGATCCTGGTGATGTGGAACGCGCGGTCGCCGCGCTCGATGCGATCGTCGGAAAGACACTCACATGGCCGGAAGCGGCGCGGCCCAACTTGCAGATGCTTGCCTCTCGCTTCCAACGCAAGGACGACGGCATACAAAGCGCCGAGCCGAGCACGACCGCGCCGATTCCATCGGCTCCGGCGCTTGCCGGTAGCGCCCCGATCGCATCGCAGCGCGAACTGCTCGATCAGGCTCGCACCATGGCAGCATGGTTGCGCGATCAGGAAAACGGCTATCTGCCTTCTGCGCGACTCGTGCGCAGTATCCGTTGGGATACGCTTCACGAAGTCCCGCCCGCGGATGCCGGCGCTCGAACCCGCCTCGCCGCGCCACGCGGCGAATTGCGTCAGCAGTTCAAGCGCCTCGTGCTGCAAAAGCAGTGGAACGAGTTGCTGGAACGCGTCGAAGCGGCGTTCATGGAAGGGGTCAATCACCTCTGGTTCGATCTGCAACATTTTCAGCACGTTGCGCTCGATAACGTAGGCACGCCTTATGATGCATGGCGCGATTTGCTGCGCGCGGATTTCGCGCTCTTTCTCGAACGTCTTCCCGGCATCGAGCGGCTTGCCTTCACTGACGGTACACCTTTCGCCGATGATGTCACGCTCGAGTGGATCGCGCGTCACGCCGTCGTGCGCGATCTTGACGCAGGCGAGAGTATCGCGGCGTTGCCGGTGTCGGCAAATGCCGCGGAAGGTGCGGCCGGAGACTGGCCCGAGATCGAAGCACAGGCGCGTGATTTGTCCGCGCGCGATGGTATTGAAGCTGCATTTATCTGGCTCGATGCGCTGCCGGGCATGAAGACAGACAAGCATCGCTATCTGCAGCGCCTGATGATGGCGCGTCTGGCCGAGCAGGCCGGCCGCGCGGATACCGCACTCTCACTTCTCGCGGAACTCGATGCCGCCACGCGCACCTTGCCTCTCGCACGCTGGGAGCCGGCGCTCGCTTTTGAGGTCAAGCAGCAATTGATGCGTGCATTGAAGACGATGAGCGTCCGCAAGGACGCCGACAAGACAACGCTGACCAACCGTATCGGCGAACTGCGTAGTGAACTGATCGTGCTGGACCCGGCGCGTGCGCTCACGCTGTCATGAAAACATAGATGAACGACGAATCGACACAAGACCCCAATCAGGACCTCTCGCGCGGCGATCCGGTCCTGCGCTACTACGAAGCAGAAATGCGTTATCTGCGCGAGTCTGGGCGCGAGTTCGCACGGGCGCATCCTGATCGCGCGCGCATGCTCAATCTCGATCGCGTGGGTGATCGCGACCCCTACGTCGAACGTCTTTATGAAGGTTTTGCGTTTCTCACGGGCCGGCTTCGGCAGAAACTCGACGACGAACTGCCGGAGCTGACAGAAGGCATCGTAAGCCTGCTCTGGCCGCACTACTTGCGGATGATCCCATCGCTGTCCGTCGTGGAACTCTTGCCGCAAGGCGAGCGGATGCAGAAAACCGCATACGTGCCGGCAGGCGTCGCGGTGCGCTCCGCGCCGATTTCTGTGCCGACGGATTCAGGCACAACCGCTGCGCCTCGGACGGTGCAATGCCTCTACCGCACGACGCAGCCCGTCGCCATGCAACCGTTGCGCCTCTTGCAGGCAGGCCCCGCGGTGCGGCACGACGGCCGTTCGGTCATTCGGATAGCCTTTGAACTGGATAACTCGGCGCGCCGCACGGAAACCGATCTCTCGCGCCTGCGACTACACCTGAGCGCGGATCAGCCGACGGCGTTTGCCATGCACCTTGCGCTGACCCGTCAGGTCGACGTCATCGAATGGCGCATCCCCGAGGTTCGTAACGGCGAGGCCCTGCCGTGCAAAGGCGTGAGCATCGAACCAGCAGGGTTCTCTCCTGAAGAACGGTTGTGGCCTAAGTCGGATGCTGCATTTTCGGGCTATCAGCTGCTGCTCGAATATTTCACGTTCCGCGAGAAGTTTCTGTTCGTCGATCTTTGCGGGCTCGACATCGACATGCTTCCGGTGGGCGCGACGCGCTTCGAGTTCGAAATTGTGTTGAAGCATGCATATCCGTCGGATCAGCGTTTTAACAAAGACAATTTGCGCCTCTTCTGCACGCCGGTCATCAACCTGTTCAGCCTCGACGCCGAGCCGGTGGTAATCAATCATCACGAGACGGAGTATCGCGTGGTGCCGGCGGGGCATCAGGGCGGGCACGTCGAAACCTATTCGGTCGATGCCGCCGAATCTTTCGATCACGAAACCGCCGAGCGCTTCGAATATGTTCCCTTCGCGACGTTTCGACATCGCGGAGGCATGTTGCGGCACGAGTCGCCCGAACGATACTTCCATACACGCGTGCGGCCGGGTATGGACGGTCTACACGAGACGTGGGTGATTCTTGGCGGACATGCATGGGATTCGATGCAGACGCTGCCAGAGGAAAGCATATCGCTACGCGTGACCGGCACCAACGGAATGTTGCCGCGTAAGGGTTTGCGCGAAGCGCGCATCGACGAGCTCGCGCTCAGCACGCCAAACGTGGGCGGCGTGCGTAATCTCGTCGCGCCGACGCTGCCGCTTTATCCGCCCACCGGCGACCGGTTTCAGTGGCGCGTGTTGTCACATCTCGCGCCAAATTTTCTATCGATGCTCAACGCCGAGGTCTTGCGCGGCGCGCTCGCACTTTATGACTGGACCAACGACGAACTCAATCGGCGGCGGCTCGCCGGCATTCTGCACGTCTCGGAGCAACTGCTGGAGGAGATTTCCGGCGGCGCTGTGGAGCGCGGCGTGCTGATCGAAGTGACGCTCGACTCGCAGGCGTTCTCGGGCGAAGGCGACGTGATGCTGTTCGCCGAACTGCTGCATCGCTTCTTCGAACTGTATGCCGAAATCAATCTCTTCACGAAGCTCGCCATCGTGAGTCTGCCGTCGCAGGCTCGCATCGAATGGCCGCGCAGCAAGACGCGGCGTGCTCCGCTATGACGGCGCGCGATCTATCGGGGGTCGAACCGTTCGTCGCCGCGTTGCTCGCGCGCGCGCCACGAATGAGCTTCATGCAACTGTGCCGTCTTTTTGAGGCGAGCGAGCCGAACAGGCCGGGTTTCGGCGAGCGTGACACGCCCGAACACGAACCCGTGCGCTTCAGGCCGCGCCCGCGCATGGGCTTTCCCGCAGGCGAAATGGCGAGTGTCGAATTCGCGGACGAGGGCGATGCCCTGCTTGCGCCTACCGTGCGCACTACGTTCATGGGTCTGTACGGCGTCGATGCGACGATGCCGACGCATTATCTCGACGATATCGTCCAGCGCGAGGAGGGGCACGAAGCAGTCGAAGCGTTTCTCGACCAATTCAATCATCGGCTGGCGACGCTGCTTTATCGGACGTGGAAGAAGTATCGCTATCCGGAAAGTTTTTGCCACGGCGGTACGGACCAGCACTCGCAAAAGCTTTTGTGTCTTGCTGGTTTCGGCTGGGGCAACAAGCCCGCGCGCGCCGGTTTGCCAGATTCGCGCATGCTCGCCTTGCTAAGTCTGATGGTCCAACGTACTCGCACGCCGGAGGGTCTGGCTGGCGTCATTGCGCTTGGTGCGCCCGGCGTGGAGGTCAGGGTCGATGAGTTCTGGCCGGTTGCGAAGCGCACGGAACAGGGTTCGCCGCTAAGCGCGAAAGACGTGGGTGCCGCAAGCGCCGGCAGCAAGCGACGTGGCCTCGGCGGAGGGTATGTGCTCGGCAAGCGGATTACCTATCGAAGCCGTGCGGTGCGTGTGACGATGCGTCCGCGCGACGCCGAGCAGGCCAACGATCTCCTGCCCGGTGGGTGGCTGCATCGCGATCTGATGGCACTGGTGCGTCTCTATATCGGCGTCAAGGCCGATGTGCATTTGCGCGTGCAGATGTCCTCGCGTTTCGTTCCGACACCGGCGGTTGGCGTCCTGCTGGGGGCGCGCGCCCCGCGGCTCGGCTGGACCGTGGTGCTGCCCTCCGAGGCGGAACGCGACATCGAGATATCGCTCGGTGTGTGCGAGGCGCTTCCTGCTCCCGGCATCAATCCTTATCTCAAGCCATATGTCAGCCCGCACGCGGCGTGACTTCGAATCAAGCAGAGGGCAATCATGTTGAAACGATTTAGCGCAGCAAGCGTCGCCGCGACGCTGCTGCTTTCCGGATGCGGCGCTTGGCAAACCGTTTCCGATACCTCGGTCGACGCTTATAACGCAGTCTTCCACAAGCGGGTGAAAGTGCTCGACGTGGATCTGACCGCGCGCGCCGGGCTGAATCAGGACGCGGCGGGTCGTTCGACTTCAGTGGCGGTACGCATTTATCAACTGAAGGACCGCAAGCTATTCGACAGCGCGGCCTATGGCGATCTCATTCGTGACGACAAAACCATGCTCGCGCAGGATCTCCAGGCAAGCCTAGGCGTGGTGGTCAACCCAGCTGCATCGGTGAGTCTTTCACAGCCATTGGAAAAGGAAACGGCATACATAGCGATCGCCGCTTTCTATCGCGATCCGCCTGCGAACGGAAGCTGGAAGCAGGTCGTCGAGGCGAAGAAGCTGTCCGCCGATGCTCCGCTCAAACTCGAGCTATCCGATCGGCAAGTAACGGAGCTCACCGATACTAAGGCAAGCGGCAAGAAATAGACTTGCGCACCGGGGCACTGATTCAGTTCGACGGACATTTCGCTCGCGAACCGCGTTCCTCACTACGGGCAACGTCCGCCCGCTATCCATGCACACGGGAGTCTGCATGGCGGGCTGCGCAGCGAATGATAGAAGACGGCTGTGTCGCGGCAATGGCATTCGCTCCCAGGCAAGGGCCCGACGTCCCTCGCTCTCGACGCTCATGGGAAATCCATGAGTTCGGTACTACTGGATATCGACTTCGATTGATCGTATAAAACGGCCGTGCGCATGAGGCGGCTGCGCGCTTCGAAGTGTGGGAAAAAACTAACCGTTCCGGTAAAAACCACCGTCCATGCCTTGACAAAACATGGCCACGCAAGGGCAGAAAGCTCTGGTTAGACTTTTTTACACTTTAGTTGGCAGAAGGTTTCTAAACGTCTGAATACAATCGAAATTGTTAAAGATTGTGTAGCCGTCGGGACCAATGACAACGAAGCGAACAACGATACTGTCCATTTTTGGGACGCGCCCCGAAGCCATCAAGATGGCGCCGCTCGTCAAGGCGCTGGAAGCAGAGCCGGGCGTTCGGTCCATCGTGTGTGTAACCGGTCAGCATCGCTCGATGCTGCAACAGGCGCTGGATCTCTTCGATATCGCTCCGCAATACGACCTCGCGGTCATGTCCGAGAACCAGAGTTTGAACGGGCTGGCCGCGCGGCTGATCGGCGCGATCGATAACGTCATCGAAGAAGAAAAACCGTGCCGCATTCTCGTGCACGGCGACACCACCACGGCAACGGCAGGCGCGCTCGCGGCGTTTCATCGGCGCGTGCCGGTGGCGCACGTCGAAGCAGGCTTGCGTACCGGCGACATGACGCGGCCTTGGCCGGAAGAAATGAACCGCCGCGTGGTCGATGTCATGAGCGACCTCATGTTCGTGCCGACGCAGCGCTCGGAACAGAACATCGCGCGCGAGACGCTGCAAGGCCGCTCGATCATCACGGGCAACACGGTAATCGACGCGCTTCTGTCAGTGACGAAGCGCATCGACTCGAACGCCACGCTGCGAGCCTCGCTCGATGCTCGCTTCCCGTATCTCGACGATTCGAAGCAACTCGTGCTCGTGACCGGTCATCGGCGCGAAAGCTTCGGCCAGGGTCTGCGCGACATCTGCGCGGCGCTCGGCGAGATCGCCCGGCGTGACGATGTTCAGATCGTCTATCCGGTGCATCTGAATCCGAACGTGCAGGCCACAGTGATCAGCGCGCTCGGCGCCTCGCCGAACGTGTTCCTTATCCAGCCGCAGAACTACATGGGCTTCGTGCGTCTCCTGCAGCGCGCGTCCATCGTATTGACTGACTCGGGCGGCGTGCAGGAAGAAGCGCCCGCGCTCGGCAAGCCGGTGCTCGTGATGCGCGATGTCACCGAGCGCCCCGAAGCCGTGCAGGCCGGCACCGCGCGGCTCGTCGGCACGGATCGCCATGCAATCGTTTGCGCTGTGTCGCTGCTTCTCGACGATGAAAGCGCCCGCGCCGCCTTCGCCCGCAGCGTGAACCCTTATGGCGACGGCCATGCCTCGTCGCGCATCGTCTCGGCGTTGCTGGACCGTCCTTTCGAGGAGTTTCGCCCCGACTTGCGCGTGTCCGAGGAGCAGCATCGTCTGATGCGCGCGGCGGTTGCGTAGTGCGGCAGTGCGCGCATCGCGCGAAGCGCCGCAAGGCCGCGAAGCGAACGATGCGGATATCGAACGAAATAACTGCCAGCTTGGGCGTTGCACCAAAAAGACCATCGCAATCTCGCGCGTTCGCGCTCTCGAGCCTCTTCGGGCGACTGAGCGGCTGTGCGTGAGAATGCGCCAAAATTCGAGCCATTCGCCTTGATCAACGACATCATCAAACCGCGCCGATTGCGCGTCGCACTCGCTTTGACCGCCGCATGGGCGGCCTTTTTCATGGCGCTTCCGTGCGCGGCGCTCGCCGCCGCCGGCGATCTTGCAAGCACGTTCGCGCATCTCGGGCTCAACGGCCGCGAATCGCGCACGGTGACACTGCGCGAGCTAGGGCTCTTGCAAGACGTCACGCTGAGCGCACCCGACACGCGCCAGGAGTTCTATCTCCCCGTTCCCGCCGATGTCCCGCTCAGCGACGCCACGCTGCAACTCGACGGCGGTTACGTACGCGGCGACGGCGGACGCGTGACGATGCTGCTCTCGCTCGACGGCTCGCCCGTGCTCTCGCGCGCCTTCACGCAGGACGCGGGAAACGTCGCGGTGAACATCGGCGTGGACGGCGCGCCGCGTTCGGCCGGTTTCGTGCGGCTCGGGCTCGGCTTCGCCTCGGTAATCAACCAGAACGTGTGCACGGACCAGACCGCGATCGGCAACGTGCTGCGCGTGCGTCCGGAAACGCGTCTGACCTTCAGCTTCGATCCCGCCGATATTCGCGATCTGCGCACGGCGTGGAGCGCGCTGCCTTACGCGCCGGTGCTCGCGGTGTCGTCGCCAAAACTCGCCAGCGACGCCTACGACACGGCCTGGCGCACCGATGCGCTCCTGCAACGCGACGGCAAGCGCCCGCTCGTGCAGGCGCTGCCAGCCGTGGGCGATACGGCCGACCTGACCGGCATCGACGTGCCCGCGGCTTTGCGCGCGATTCCCGCGTTCAGCGCGCTGGCCTCGGGCGGCAAGCATGCAATAAGCGATGACGCCGAACTCGGCGCGCTCGTCGCGCTCGGAGCGCGCGCGGCGTTCGGTCCGGACGTGATCGTGGCGGATGACGGCATGAGAAAGCGCATCGTCGACGCGCTCGATGCGTTGCGCGCGCAAGTCGCCACCGCTTCCGCCGATGCCGTGCCCGCCTTCGACGAATGGCGCGCCCGCACGATGAACACGCTGACAGCGCCGCTCGCGCCGGGCGAGGTGCGCATTGCGCATGTCGGCGGACGCGCGGTGATCGTAGTCGGCGACACGCGCGGCATCGGCGCGCTGGCGGCAAGCTGGCGGCCCATCGATGTATCGAACCGGCTGATCGTGCATTCGATCGATGCCGACCAGCGCGTGCGCGGCGACAACATCGCGCTTTCGGAGCTCGGCGGCGATCCGCGCAGCATCGACGTGCAGACCAACGCGTCGTGGTCCGCGCGCTTCGACCTCGCCGCGGCTTCGGGCAACGGCCGTCTGCCGCAGAACGTGGTGCTCGACCTCGCGGCATCGCCGACACTCTCCAACGGCGGCGCGACCGCCACGGTGTATTTCAACGACGTGATGATCGGCGCGCGGCTCCTGAACGTGGATGGCGTGCGTCAACGCATCATCGTGCCGATTCCGCGCTATGCGCTTGCACGCACCAACGAATTGCGCGTGAGCTTTCGCCGTCAACCGGATGCGGGCTGTCAGGCGCGCCAGGCCTATCCGGTCGCCGTGTTGCCGACGAGCCATCTGCAACTCGGCAACTCCACGCTCGACAACACCTTCGCGGGCATGGCGGCGCGCTTTGCATCGGCGGCGACGGTTTACGTGCCGCACGCCTGGCTCGACGATGCGTTGAACAGCGTGCCGCGTCTCGCTTATCTGACAGGCGCGGCGGGCGTCGCTCCCGTGCAGGCGAAGTTCGCCGTGAGCGAGTCGGGCGCGACCGTGCATCCGGATGGCGCGTTCCTCGCCGCCGATGTCCCGCTTGCCGACGAGCACAATCCCGCCGTTTATTCGGCCGACAGGCTTTCGCTGAAGTCCGCTTCGGGCGACATGCTGCTCGACATGTCGGGCCTTTCGCGTGTCGCGGTGGTGAGCGTGGCGAGCTCAAACGGACAAAGCGGCGTGGTGTATCGCTCGGCGGGCGCCATGCCCGTCCTCAGCGACAAGCTGCAACTCTCGCGCGGCGACATTGCCGTGGTGGACGGCAGCGGCGTCCTCAAGCAGTTCGATACCGTGAATCCCGACGAACTCGTCGATGAACCGGCGGGCAGCTCCGACTGGATCACGCGGCACTGGGCGCGCTGGGGCATTCCGGCCGTGCTCGTGGTGTTGTTGCTGGTGCTGATCGCGCTGGCGGGTCAGGCGCGCCGCAGGCATCTGCGCCGGCAGAAGAAGGACAACGGCGCGTGATCCTGGAAACGATCAGGTGGTACGGCCAGATACTCGTCGCCGAGTACTACCAGACACTTGAATACGTCGCGGCGGTGGTGGCGACGATCATCCTGCTGTCGAGTCTCGATGATCTCTTCATCGATATCTGGTTCTGGACCCGCAAGTTCTGGCGGCGCGTGACGGTGGAACGCCGTTACGCGCCGCTCACCGTCGAGCAGCTTTACGCGCGCGACGAGCAGCCGATCGCCATCATGGTGCCCGCCTGGCAGGAGCACGATGTCATCGCGCCGATGATCGAAGACCTCGTGCGCGTGCTCGATTACCGCAGCTATACGATTTTCGTCGGCACCTATCAGAACGATCCGGCGACGATCCGCGAAGTGGAGCGCATGCGGCATCGCTACAAGCATTTGCATCGCGTGGAAGTGCCGCACGACGGGCCGACCTGCAAGGCCGACTGTCTCAACTGGCTCGTGCAGGCGATTCTGCGCTATGAGTTCGAGGCGGGCGTGGAGTTCGCGGGGATCGTCATGCACGATAGCGAAGACGTGCTGCATCCCATCGAACTCAAGTTCTTCAACTATCTGCTGCCGCGTAAAGACATGATTCAGTTGCCGGTGGCATCGCTCGAACGCAACTGGTTCGAACTGGTCGCGGGCACGTACATGGACGAGTTCGCGGAATGGCACGCAAAGGATCTGGTCGTGCGCGAAAGTCTCGCGGGTGCGGTGCCCTCCGCCGGCGTGGGCACGTGCTTCTCGCGCCGCGCGATGCTCGCGCTCGTTCGGCAGACCGAGAGTCAGCCGTTCAATACCGAGAGCCTCACCGAAGACTACGATATCGGCGCGCGCATTCTCAAGATGGGCATGCAGTCCATCTTTCCGCTGTTTCCGGTGCAGTTCACGTCGCGCCGCAAGGTGTGGTTCGGCCTGGGTCCCGAACGCGAGATCACGACCACCATGCCGCTATGCGTGCGCGAATTTTTCCCCGACACGTTTCGCACCGCGTACCGGCAGCGGGCGCGCTGGACGCTCGGCATCGGCTTGCAAGGTTGGGCGCTGACAGGCTGGAGCGGCACGCTCGCCAACCGCTATCTCTTGCTGCGCGACCGCAAGGGCGTGGTGACGGCGTTCGTCGGCATGCTGGCCTATCTGCTTGCCGTGCAGTTCATGCTGTTCGCGAGCGCTTCGTACTTCGGCTTCACGAATGATTTCTTTCCGTCACCGTTCATCGATTCCGGCTGGCTGCAGGCGCTGCTCGCCGCGAACTTCGTCGCGCTCTTGCTGCGCGTCACGCAGCGCATCATCTTCACGACGCGGCTTTACGGCTGGGAGCACGGCATTCTGGCGGTGCCGCGCATGGTGATCGGCAACGTGGTCAACTTCATGGCGGTGTCGCGCGCGTGGCGCCTTTTTATCGTGCATGTGGTGACGGGAAGGCGGCTCGCGTGGGACAAGACGATGCACGATTTCCCGAGCGTGGATGGCTTGCGCAGCACGCGCCAGGACCTCGGCGACTTGCTGGTGTCGTGGCAGGCGATCGACCCCGAACGGCTCGAACAGGCGAAGCAGACGGACCATGCGCGCGAAGCGCCGCTTGGACGCGTGCTCGTCACGCGCGGCTGGCTCGACGAGGAGACGCTCGCGGAAGCGATCGCGTTTCAGGCGGACTTGCCGCGTGGAAGGTTCGACGTGGCTCGCATGCAGAACGAGCCGGGCGTCGCGGTGCCGCCGGAAACGCTCGTGCGCCTGCGCGCCATGCCCCAGGGCGCCGACGCGAACGGCAACGCGATCTTCGTGAGCGCCAGTCTGCTCGATGACGCGGCGCTCGCCGAATTGCGCGAAGCGACCGGCTGCGCGGTATCGATCAACGTGGTGCGCGAAAGCGAGATCGCGGCAGGCTTGCGGATGTTGCGCGATGTGGGCGTGTCGGCGCTTTCCGGCGACGAGCAGACGGCCGCGAAGGCGGTGAACGACGAGGCTGCGCGCGGCGTGCCCTTGCTTGGCGACATCATGATCGAGATGGGCCTCGTCACGCGCCGCGCGTTCGAAACGGCGTTGCAGAATTATCGGCCGGAGCGGCATGGACGTATCGGCGATTACATGGTCGCCGAACGCGTGATTACGAGCGAAGCGCTGGCTTCGGCGGTGGGCGAGCAACGGCGCCGGTATGCGAAGCGGGCGGGTGGGCAATGAAGCGCTATCGTGCGCGCCTGCGTGGCGAAGAATCGGCTTTGCGGGAAAGAATCGATTTGGTTGCGAGAAAGCATAAGGCTCGATTGCACACCGGAACGATGCCCGATCGTCAGGGGCCGAACGCGCGCCGGATGACGCCGCCGGCAACGCGCGCGACATCCCGCGTCGCTCGCGTCATGTTCTGGACCGCCGCGATGATGTGCGCGAGCGGTCACGCACACGCCGATGAAACCTTGCCCTTGCAATTGAGCGGCGCGCCGTATCGCATTGCGCGCGACGCTTACGCGGCGTTCGGCGAACATCGATATGCCGATGCCACCGCGTCGGCGCGCGAGGCGATTCGGCAGCGGCCGGATGTCGTGGGTTTGCGCGTGCTGCTGACCAATTCGCTGGCGGCGCGTGGCCGTCTGAAAGAAGCGAGCCACGAACTGTCCGATGCGATCGCGCAATTCGGACCCGTGCCCGCATTGATCTCGCGCCGCCGGCAGATCGATACGTCGATCGCGGGCGGTGGCGAAGGGCATCCGGGCGGCGGCGGCGCCGGCGATCTGCAAGGTCCGGCGCTCGTGGCCGCGCGCGCGGCGTATCGCGATTTCGGCAAGAAGGATTACGCGGCGGCCGTGCGCGAGAGCCGTGAAGCCGTGCGTCTCGCGCCGCAAGTCGAGCGCTTGCGCTATCTGCTCGTCGATTCGCTCGCCGCTTCCGGCGACGATCCCGCCGCCTACGCCGCCGCCGACGATGCCGCGCGTCGCTTCGGCGAGAACAACGAATTGCGCACGCGGCGGCGTTATATCGGCGATCGGCTGGCGCCGGTGGAATCGAAGGCGGCGTATGCGGCGCGTGCGAATGGCGATCTCGTCGAAGCGGAAAGCCATGCGCGCAAGGCGGTGGCGTTCGCGCCGTCGCGGATGGAGTTTCGCACGCAGTTGCTCGAAACCCTCTTCGCGCGTGGCGATCTGGCGGGCGTGGAAGCGGCGGCGAGCGATTGCATCGCGATCGATCGCAACGACGCGCTCTGGTGGACCTTGCGCGGGTATGCGCGTGCGGCGCGCGGCGCGAATGCGGACGCGGATTTCGCGCACGCGTTGGCGGTGGCGCCGGAGTCGTTGTCGCAGGCGGGGGATACGCGGGCGAACGTTGGGGCGCAGGCGGATGATGAGAACGAAGGCGGCACGATGAGCGTTGCTTCCCCGGCATTGCGGAATCCGCGCCGGAGTGACGCTGCCAGTGCAAAGACAAGCGCCGACCCTTCAGACCCGAGCAGCGCGATGCTCGCTGATTCGGCGGCAGTGCGCCATCGACCACGCGGCAGCGAAGCTACGGATGCAAACGTGAACGCCGACACGCAAGGCAGCGCCATGCGCGCCGACCCCACGGGCATCGAACTGGAACGCGTGTTGATCGCCGAAGGCGACGCGCGCCGCGCCGAAGCCGCCGCTTCCGGCGAAAACGTGACGTTCGACGAAGCCGATGCGCGCCGCGCCAATCCGTCGATTGCGGGCGTAACGCAGTCGCGCGGCAACCAAGCCACGAATGACGTGGCCTCGACGAGCGGCGAAGCCGCTTCCGCAGCCGAACGTCGATACCGCGATGCCCGTGTCGCACGCACGATCATCGCCGATGTGCGGCTCGCGCAGAACCGTCCGCAAGCCGCGCTCGACGCGCTGCCGTCCGTATCGCAACGAAACGCCGCCGCGCTCGACGATGCCGACGCCGCCATCGCTTTACGCCGTCAGCGCGCAAAGACGATGCTGCAAATGGCCGCCGCCGCGCAGAACGACATCGACCCGCGTGCGCGGCCGACCTTCGATTGCCGCGAAGACCGCTACGGCGCATCGTGCGATGTCTACGCCCACGACCCCGCGCTCGCCGACACGCGCGCCGCACGCTTGGCCGAACGCGATGGCGAGCATGGCGAGGCCATCGACCACTGGCGCGATGCGATCGCCGCCGTACCCGACGATCCGCAATTGCGCATCGCGCTGATCGATGCGCTCGCGGCGGCGGGAAAAACGCGCGAGGCATCGAAGGAAGCGCGCGCGGCCATCGACGCCAATCTGCTCGATTCGATGAGCGACCTGCAGGCGGCCTTCATCGCGTCGCGGGCGGGCGAGCGGCAGCTTGCGCTGGACCGTTTTGCACGCGCTGAACGAAGCGGGACATTGTCACCGGGCGCGCAAGCCGATGCGGGTTATGCCGCGCTTTCGATGCATCGCAACGAGGAAGGCGCGCGCTATCTCGAACGCGCGATGGATCGCACCGCGAGCGCGCCTCACGCAGACGACGCGCTCCCGCCGCAAGCCGTGTACGACGCGCGCGCGGCCCACGCCGAAGCCACCCGCGACTGGGGCTTCAGCATGAACGTGAACTATCGCGGCAGCGGCGCGCAGCAGGGCTTTGCGTTCAACCCGACGCCCGGCCTGTCGAGCAACTGGCAAGCGGGCGCGGAGGCGTACTGGCGCCCGTTCGGCAGCCTCGGCGACCGCATGTTCGAAGTCTATGCGCGCGGTTACGAGAACTTCGGCGTGCAGGGTAGCGGACCGTCGGGGGCATCGACGTTGCAGGCCGCGTTGGGTGCGCGCGTGAAGCCGTTTGCATCGGTGAATGCGATCTTCGCCATCGAAAAGATCTTGCCGATAGGCTCGGACGTGCGCTCCGACTGGCTCGCGCGCGCGGCCCATTCGACCGGTTTCGGGGACACGCGCCGCCTCGACGTTCCGAGTTGGTGGACCGGCACGTTCTACGGCGAGGCGGGCCATTACCTTGTGAATCCGTCGACGTATGCGACCGCGAACGCGCGGCTCGGACGCACGTATCGTATCGATTCGATCAGCCCGCGCCTCACCGTGTTTCCGCATGCGGTGGTCGGCGTGGACTACGATTCTGCAATCGATCGCAGCGTGCCGGTGGGCATCGGCGCGGGCGTGGCGGCGCGTTACTGGTTCCGTGGCGATGGTTACGATACGACGCGCTCGTTCGTCGATATATCGGTGCAATATCGCGTGCGCGTGGCGGGCGACGATCGCGCGAAGGGCGTGTTCTTCGGTGCGGTATTCTCGTACTGATGGCGCTCATGCTGCCGATGGATTCGATGCAGTGCAGGTCTTGCATGTACGAGGTTTATGACATGTTCGCGGGTCATGCGTTTGCACGGCTATTACGCGCTTCGTTGTTCGCGGGGCGCCGTGTGCGCGGCGCTCGGTCGCTTGCTTCGTCGCGTTTAAGTGCGGGCGGCGGCGTCGATCAGTCGCCTGGATTGGGCTCGCAGGCAGATGCAACCGCAAGCGCGTTTCCCGCGCGGACTTCACGCGCCGTTATCCGTGTGATGACGACGGCGTGCGTGTTCGCATCGATATGCTTCGCGAGCGCGGCGCCGGCGCAACCGCCGCGCATCGTCTCAGGCATCGTCTGGCAGCCGGACAACACGTTTTACGATCCGCACGGCGACTGGGACAAGCTCGGCGCGCACGAACTGATCGTCCAATGGACGGCGGTCGATGGCATCTCCTTCGTGCCCGGCGCGGGCTTTCGGCCGGCGCCGCGCATGCCGGACTGGGAGCGCATTGGACGTGAGCCTTGGGCACGCGATGTGATCATCGGCTTGTCGGGACGTTTCAGCGAAGCGGTGGCGCGTGCGAATGCGGCGCAGCTTTCCATCGAGTCGATGCGTCTGGCGGATGTCGTCTTGCCGGTGCACGTGACGGGCTACTACTTTCCCGTCGAGATCGATCCGACCTGGCAGGATGCGAGCGCGCTGCGCACCTTGCTCGATGCGTTGCCCCGGCCGCTCTGGATCAGCGTCTACGATCGCGCGAACGTGGGTGGGAATGCGATCGCCGAATGGCTCGATGGCTGGCTGCCGCGCGATGTCGGTGTGCTCTTGCAGGATGGATGCGGCGTCTATGCGCGCGAGCCGCGAGTGGCGCGGCAATATGCGGATCAGCTTGCGGCGCGCCTGGGGCGCCATCGCGTGAGAATAATCGCGGAGGCGTTTCGACCGAATGTCGGTGGCGGATTTCGCTCCGCAACGGTCGATGAATTGAAGCCGCAGATCGATGCTTATCGCGGATATAAAACCTATCTTTTCGATGGGCCGCATTATGTGTCGAACGAGCTCGTACAGGGATTGATGCAGGCGTATTCTGTTAGGAGCTATGGGGCGCGATAGAGATTTTTTGAATATTTTGTGTTTATGGTTCCGCTTTGTAGGTGGTAGGCGTCAAATCGCGAGTAACGCGCAAATCAATCCAGGCAATTCTTTATCTTTTATGACCTATTGGATAGCCCGCTGCCGCCACGTCGCAGAGGCTTTGAATTATTACGTCTGGTATGAACGACTCAGCGACTGATCCATAAGTTTCGTGACGGACTACCTTAGCGTTTCAAATCAGTGAAACCACAACTAAGGAAGTCGTCGTTACAAAAAGAAAGAAGGATCAGCCGCGTGGACTTATCCCATTTGCAATGGCGCGGAAATAGAAGGCCTGCAACGTATAGATGGATTCAAAAATGAGTACGCAAGATGCAACGGTAACGCAAACCGAAAAGGCGTTTCGAGAAGCACTAGCCTTACGTCCAGATTCTCCTGCCGCACATAACAACTTCTGCGTCTTTCTCATGCAGGTCGGGCGTTTGGCGGAATCAGAAGTCATATTACGCAGGGCCATTGAACTTCGACCCGATTCGGCGGATATCGCGCTCAATCTCGGCGCCGTCCTGTTCCAGCTCAAACGTTTTGCCGACGCTGAGCCGCTGGTTCGCCGCGCGTTGACACTTCGCCCTGGCTTTGCAATGGCAAGTCATGTGCTCGGCTGCATATTGCGAGATAGTGGTCGTGCCGATCTCGCTGAAATTGCTTTTCACGACGCCATCGCCCTTCAGCCGCAACATTTCGACGCACATATCAGTCTTGGAGCAATAGCGCGATCGAGTGGCCGTCTCACAGAGGCTGAAGAGATAAGCAGACGAGCTATCGAGATTCGCCCGACGGCGACCGAGGCACACTGCCTACTCGGGACGTGATGTTCAACGCCGGCCGAGACGATGAAGCTCTTGCTTCGTACCGGCAAGTTTCGGCTCTCGATCCAACTAACGGCTTTGGGCATTGCGGGGTAGCGCTTGTGCAGCAGCGGCGTGGCGAGTGGGCCGAAGCCGAACTGTGCCTTCGCCGAGCGATATCTCTGCAACCCGAATCGTTCGAAGCTCGTCTAAATCTGAGTGCCTTGCTCACCGATTTCAACCGACTACAGGAGGCGGAAACCTGGTTGCGCGAGGCGATTGCCCTGCGTCCGCAGAGTGCGGGGGCTAAGTTTGGCCTTGGCATCCTGCTGTTGAGAATGGGTCGATATGAAGAAGGGTGGGAATTTTTCGAAGAAAGGAACTCCGACTCGTTTGACTACGCCACTTTTGGCTTGATAGAACGGAAGGCAAGGGCGGTGTCGATTGTCGCGTGGCAAGGCGAGTCCCTTCAGGACAAGTCTTTACTAGTTGTTTTCGAGCAGGGCCTCGGTGATGCAATTCAGTTCGTGCGTTTCATGCCGCTGCTCAAAACGGCGGGCGTCGCTCGATTGACAGTGGCCTGTAATCACGGGCTTTTCGCATTGTTTCAGGGCGTCGAAGGTATCGATTCCATCATCGATAGCAGTGTGCAACCCGGCGCAGCCGATTACGACCGCTGGTGCTTCTCGATGAGTGTTCCGGGGCTCATGCATATGACGCTACACAACATTCCTTGGCGGGCGCCGTACGTTAAGCTGCCAAGTGAGCGTCTCGAAGCTTGGGCCAAGCGCATGAGCGGGTTGAGTGCGCGACGATCCTTGAAAGTTGGGCTTACCTGGGCGGGTTCGCCCGCGCTTGGCAATTTCAGGAGCGGTCCCGATCAAACGAAACTCGATGCTTTGCGATCGCTACACTTTCGGAACCTCCTTCCGCTGCTGGGTAACCCCAGCGTGACTTTCTTCAGCTTGCAGCACGGCAAACCCCGAACGCAGCTTGCCGAGGTTTCACCGCATGGCGAAGTCATCGACTTGATGAACGACGCCAACGACTTGGTCGATACGGCGTGCATCATCGAGCAGTTGGATCTGGTGATCAGCGTCGATACATCCGTCGCCCATCTAACAGGTGCGCTTGGAAAGCCGGTATGGATATTGAATCGATTCTCGGGTGACTGGCGTTGGCTCGATGATCGCGAAGACTCGCCCTGGTATCCGTCTGCGCGGTTGTTTCGGCAGAAGCGGCGTGGCGATTGGGATGAAGTGATAGAGCGCGTCCGAGACAGTCTGATCAAGCTCGCAATGGCTTCGGTCACGACCTGATCGACAAGCCCTGCGCCATGGGGGCGGCTCATATGCGTGGCTTCGTCAACACCCCTCAAAGCATCGGCATATGCAAATGATGCGGATCGGCCAGCATATCGGCCACCCGCTTCAAAGCCTCCCTGCAATCCTCGCGATTCTGCGGTCCACCCAGACACAAGCGCAACGCATTAGGCGGATTGCCATCCGTTGAAAACGCCGCGCCCGCAACGGCTCCGATCCCCTGATTACGCAACTGCAACGCCAATTCCGAAGCGCTCCAGTCACACAAGTCGGGCACGGGCAACCAGAGATGAAAGCCATGCGGATGCGCGCTAAACGGAAAGTCGCGCAACACCTGCGCCGCAATCGCCTGCCGCGCGATCGATTCCTCGCGCATGGCATCGAGCACGTCGGCGGCGGTGCCGTCGTTGATCCAGTGCGTCGCCAGCAGCACCGTATATGGGCTCGGCATCACCGTCGTCGCGCGCAACGCGCCAGCGATACGCTGCGTCTGCCGTGGCGTCGGCGCCTTGAGAAACGCCACGCGCAAGCCCGCACCGAAGGTCTTCGATAAGCCCGTGACGTGATACGTCAGCTCGGGCGCGAGCGCGGCAAGCGGCGCGGGCGCATCGAGCGGCAACATGCCGTACGGTTCATCCTCGATGATCGGCACGTTATAGCGCATGGCGACATCCGCCAATGCCTCGCGTCGTTGCGCGCTGATGGTCAACGTACTTGGGTTCTGCAAGGTCGGATTGCAGTAGAAGCCGCCTGGCTTCTCCGTCTTGCAAAGCGCTTCGAACGCATGCGGCAGCGGCCCCTCGTCGTCGCGCGGCAACGCCTGCAAGCGAACCCCGAGTTGCGATGCGATAGCCTTGATGCCAGGATACGCCAGCGCATCGAGACAGATCGTCTCGCCCGGTCGCGCAAGCTGCGAAACAAGCGCCACCAACGCGCTATGAATGCCGGGACAGACGAGCACCGTATCGTCCTCGCAATCGGGCAGTCGCATGCGCAACCACGCACGGCCCGCCGCGCGATCCGCCGCCGTCCCGCCGAAGTCCTGATAGCGCAACAACTGCCACGGGTCCGCACTCTGCATCAGACTGGCCGCCGATGCCCGCAAGCGCGCCGTCAACCCGGGCGGCTCGGGCGGCATGTTCATCGACATCTCGACGCTGCTGCCGCCCGCCAGCGGCAAGGTCTGCGTTCGGCCGCGCACGAAGGTGCCGCTGCCCGCGCGCAGATCCAGCAAGCCGCGTTTGCGTGCTTCCGCATAAGCGCGCGCCACGGTCGTGTAGTTGAGATTCAGGACATCGGCGAGATCGCGCAGTCCCGGCAGACGATCGCGCGGACGCAAGCGGCCGCTCGCGAGATCTTCCTCGATGAGATCGGGAATCGTCAGATAAGCAGGCTTGCGGCTCTCTTCGAGCTTCCTGATCCAGTGATGCGCGGGCTGATTCATAGGCGCGATCTCCCTTGTGTGCATCCGATCAGCCAAGCATGCCGCATCAAAAAAGATCGCATAACCTGGGCAAGTTGATTGCATTGATCGCATCGATGCACGGCTTCGGTGTTGCGCGCACCAGCGCCATGCGTGTCTGCGCCGAATTCGTGCGCGCGATCTTCATTGATTGCATCGACAAAACGTCGCGAAGCGTTACCCATCATGGCGCGCGAAAATTTTTTCGGCGCGCATCGCCGCAGCGCTTTTTATTGATCGCGAAGTGATTGCATTTCGCGGGCCAATCATTGGCATATCCGTTGCGTTTGTAGGCTCGCCGTCGCGACAACTCGATGCGCGCCATATCAGACACCACCATCGGAGAATGCCATGCCCGCAGTCACGCAACCGCTTCACAAGAACGGCGATTATCTGGTCGACTACGAAGAGAAGGTCTTCGAGGATGTCAAAGCCGAGCCCGGCGAAAAAGCGCTCGTCACGTTTCATACGGTCGCGTTCGAAGGCTCGATCGGCTTCGTGAATCTGCTGCAGGCGACGCGTCTGCAACGCAAGGGTTTCGATACTTCCGTGCTGCTCTACGGCCCCGGCGTCACGCTCGGTCTGCAACGCGGCTTCCCCACGCTTGGCGACGAAGCCTTCCCCGGTCATCTCAACTTCAACAAGCAACTACAGAAGTTCATGGCCGAAGGCGGCAAGGTCTATGCATGCCGCTTCGCGTTGCAAGCGCTGTATGGGCACGGCGAAGCGTCGTTGATCGAAGGCATCCGGCCGATCAGTCCGCTCGATGTCCTCGACATCCAGCTACTCCATCGCAAGGATAACGCGCTCATCATCCATACGTGGACCGTCTGACGATCATGGCCGCACAGAGCGCAAAACGCATCGTCCGCGCGGCGGCCGTGCAGATCACGCCCGACTTCGAGCGGCCCGACGGCACGCTCGATAAGGTGTGCACGGCTATCGACGAAGCCGCCGCGAAAGGCGTGCAGTTGATCGTGTTCCCCGAAACCTTCGTGCCGTACTACCCGTACTTCTCGTTCGTGCGCGCGCCGGTTGCCATGGGCGCCGATCACATGAAGCTCTACGAACAGGCGGTCGTGGTGCCGGGACCTGTCACGCATGCAGTCGCCGAACGCGCGCGGCTCGGCAATATCGTGGTCGTGCTCGGCGTGAACGAACGCGATCACGGCAGCCTCTATAACGCGCAACTCATCTTCGATACCGACGGCAAGCTGTTGCTCAAGCGCCGCAAGATCACGCCGACGTATCACGAACGCATGGTCTGGGGACAGGGCGATGCAGCGGGTCTCAAGGTCGTGGATACGAGCATTGGACGTGTCGGTGCGCTTGCTTGCTGGGAGCACTACAACCCGCTCGCGCGCTATGCGTTGATGACCCAGCACGAAGAGATCCACTGCAGTCAGTTTCCCGGTTCGCTCGTCGGGCCGATCTTCGCGGATCAGATCGAAGTGACGATCCGTCATCACGCGCTGGAGTCCGGCTGCTTCGTCGTCAACGCGACGGGCTGGCTCACCGAGGCGCAGATCGAAGCCATCACGCCCGATCCGAATCTGCAGCGCGCGCTGCGTGGCGGCTGCAACACCGCGATCGTTTCGCCCGAAGGCCAGCACGTGGTCGAGCCATTGCGCGAAGGCGAGGGCATGGTCATCGCCGATTTGGACATGTCGCTCATCACCAAGCGCAAACGCATGATGGATTCGGTCGGCCATTACGCGCGACCCGAGTTGCTGAGTCTTGCGATCAACGACCGTCCCGCCATGCCCGTCATGCCATTCACCGGAGCCTCATACGATGAGCGCCAGAGAGAACCTGCCAGCGTCGAGCCGGCAATTGATGACTGAGCTTCAGTCGGCGGGCCTGCGGCTCGTCGATCCGCGCGCTGGCGTTTCGAGCCGGCGCGGCGGCGCGGGGCCATCGGATCACAAGGCCGTCACCGTCGATGGCGTGACGATCATGGTGCCCGTGCATACGAGCACCGCGTGGAACTCGCCCTTCGTCGCGGGCGAAGCGGACGCGAACGGCACGAGCGCGTTGATGCGCAATGCGATCCCTATCGCGAGCATCAGCTTCCCGAAAGCGCCGCGTTTCTATGCGATGCAGACGCTCGACGGCGTGCCGTACTCGCACATCGCCACCTTGCACAGCAAGGACGTGCTCGCGACGACGGTGCTGCAAACCTGCATCCGCTATGAAAGCCGCCGCAAGTCGTGCAAGTTCTGCGCGATCGGGCAATCGCTCGCGGCGGGGCGCACCATCGCGCACAAGACGCCCGAGCAACTTGCCGAAGTGGCGCGCGCGGCGGTTCTGCTCGATGGCGTGAAGCATATGGTCCTCACGACCGGCACGCCGCCCACGCCGGATCGCGGCGCAAAAGTGCTGTGCGACAGCGCGTTCGCCATCAAGGCCGCCGTCGATCTGCCGATTCAGGCGCAGTGCGAACCGCCCGATGACGACCGCTGGTTCGAGCGCATGAAGGCAAGCGGCATCGATACGCTCGGCATGCATCTCGAAGCGGTGACGCCCGCCGTGCGCGATCGCATCATGCCGGGCAAGGCCAGCGTCCCGATGTCGCGTTACATGGAAGCGTTCAAGGCAGCCGTCGCCGTCTTCGGACGCGGACAGGTCAGCACGTATATTCTCGCCGGCCTCGGCGATAGCGCGCAGTCGATCATCGACATGTCGCGCGAGTTGATTGCGCTCGGCGTGTATCCGTTCGTCGTGCCGTTCGTGCCGATCAGCGGCACGCCGCTCGAAGACCATCCCGCGCCGGAGCCGGAATTCATGCGTTCGGTGCTGGCGCCCATCGGCTCGATGCTCGCCGAAGCACAGATGCGCTCGACCGATATCAAGGCCGGCTGCGGCAAGTGCGGCGCGTGTTCGTCGCTTTCATCGTACGAGGTGTGATCATGTTCGTCGAAGCCGATGTGCCCGATCTCGATTACTCGCCGGTCGAATATCGCGTGAAGTGGGCGACGCTGTCGTGGGAAGCGAGCGAAGCCTACAAGCTGCGGCGCGCGGTGTTCTGCATGGAGCAAGGGATATTCATCGGCGATGACCGCGACGCTATCGACGAACGCGCGCAACTGCTCGTCGCGCTGAGTTGCGTGGCGGGCATGCCGGAACAGGTCGTCGGCACGGTGCGCATCCACGAGGAAGAGCCCGGCGTGTGGTTCGGCTCGCGCCTTGCCGTGCACGCTGCGTTTCGCTCGCACGCGAAGATCGGCGCGACCTTGATCCGGCTTGCGGTATCGAGCGCGCATGCGTTGGGCTGCGAGACGTTTCTCGCGCACGTGCAGTCGCAGAACGCGCCGCTCTTTGCGCGCCTGCGCTGGGATTCGCTCAAGGAGGAAGCCATTTTCGGGCGCCCGCATCATCTGATGCAGGCGCAACTCGATGCGTATCCGCCGTGCGTCACGCCGCAAAGCGGCTTCGTCGCGCTGGCCCGCAAGCCGTCATGAGCACGTTGTCCGCACTGGTCGAGCGTTTGCGCGAGAGCCGCGGCTTTCGCCACAAGCGCGATATCGCGGATGTCGTGAGCCGCTTGCCCGACAACCGTATCGATCTTTCGCAAGCGGTTGCAATCGGCGACGACTGCGCGGCCATTCGCGATGGCGACGGCTTTCTGCTCTTCGCCATCGAAGGCATGGTCAGTGACTTCGTGCGCGCCATGCCGTGGTTCGCGGGCTATAGCGCGGTCATGGTCAACGTGAGCGATATCTACGCGATGGGCGGCCGCCCGCTCGCCGTAGTCGATGCGTTATGGAACGCGAACATCGAGGACGCCTCCGAAGTGCTCGCGGGCATGACGGCTGCATCGGCGACGTACGGCGTGCCTGTCGTCGGCGGACATAGCAACGTGCAGAGCGACGGCGCGCAACTCGCGGTGGCCATTCTCGGCCGCGCCCGCAAGCTCTTGACGAGTTTCGATGCACGACCCGGCGACGCGCTTCTCATGGCCGTCGATCTGCGCGGCAAGTATGAAGACCCGTATCCGTTCTGGAATGCGTCGACCGATGCGCCGCAAGGCCGTGCGCGCGACGACTTCGAGATACTGCCCGCGCTCGCCGAAGACGGACTCTGCGATGCAGCCAAGGACATCAGCATGGCGGGCGCGCTCGGCACCGCGCTCATGCTGCTCGAATGTTCGAAGGCGGGCGCTCGTATCGATCTCGATGCCATCCCGCGTCCCGCTGACGCCGACCTCGAACGCTGGCTCACCGCCTTTCCGAGCTTCGGCTTCGTGCTGTCGGTGCGCCCCGAACATGTCGATGCCGTGCGCGCGCGTTTCGAAGCCCGTTCGCTGGCGTGCGCCGCGATCGGCTCGGTGGATGCGTCGCGCGAAGTGGTCGTCGAACGTGGCGGGGAAAGCGCGCTGTTATGGAATCTGCGCGAAGAAGGCTTCATTTGCGCGAGGAGCGCGACATGATGCGCATAGGCTTGCTCACGCATTCGGTGAATCCGCGCGGGGGTGTCGTGCATAGCCTCGAACTCGCGCGTGCGCTCCACGAAAGCGGCCACCTCGTGACGATCTTTGCGCCCGCGCGTGAAGGCGAATCCATGTTCCGCGCTTCGCCGTGCCGCGTGGTGCTGGCGCGCGTGGCCGGAACGCGCGATGGTCTCGTCGCAATGGTCAATGAGCGCATCCGCGCGCTGAAACATGCGCTGATCGAAGAAGGCGCGGAGAGCTTCGATGTTCTCCATGCGCAAGACAGCATTGGCGGCAATGCGCTTGCCGAGCTGAAAGCGGAAGGCTGCATCAAGGGATTCGTGCGTACCGTTCATCATCTCGACAATTTCGACGATGCGCGTCTTTCGCACTGGCAACGTCGCGCGTGGCAAGACGCCGACGCCGTGCTCTGCGTCAGCGATGCATGGACGCGCACGATGTACGACATGCATGGCGTGCATGCGCGCACGGTGAGAAACGGCATCGACAGAATGCGTTATGCGGCGCGCGCGGACCGACAGCGCGACGAGTTGCGCAAGCGCTTCGCGATAGGCGCGGGGCCGGTCGTGCTGGCTGTGGGCGGCATAGAGGCGCGCAAGAACACGCTCATGCTGCTCGAAGCGTTTGCGCTGCTGCGTGCGCAACGGCCATCGGCGCAACTGGTGCTTGCCGGCGGCGCGAGCCTGCTCGACCACGACGCCTACACGCGCCGCTTTCTTGCGCGTGCAGCCGAGCTCCGCCTCGATCACACGCAAGTGATCCTTACCGGTCCCTTGCCCGACGATCAGATGCCCGCGCTGTTCAGCATCGCCGATGTCGTCTCCATGATCTCGCTACGCGAAGGCTTCGGCCTGGTCGTACTCGAAGCGCTGGCGAGCGCCAAACCCGTCATGGTCTCGCATATCGAACCCTTCACCGACTATCTCGACGATCGAACCTGCATCTTTACCGATCCACATGACGCCGCTTCGATTGCCAAGGCGCTTGCAAAAGCAATGGACGGTGCACACGACATCGATTTCGATCAAGCCGTGCCGGCCTTGCTCGACCGTTACACATGGCAGGCGAGCGCTGCGCATCATCTCGACATCTACGGCAAGTGGCTGCAAAGCCTGCCGCTCACGACCGTCTAAAGGACGCCACCATGCCTGTCATGCACTTTCGAATTCGCTGGCCCGATGGCGTCGAAGCGAACTGTTATTCGCCGTCCACGGTCGTCGGCGAATTCTTCACACCGGGCAGCACCTATCCCGTCGATGACTTCGTCGCGCGCTCACGCGAGGCGCTGACGATAGGCTCCGAGCGCGTGCGCGAGAAGTACGGCTTCGCGTGCTCGGCCGCGATGGATCAACTCGCGCAGATCGAAGCCGACGCGGGCCGCTTCGATGCAAGACCCGGCGCGCTCGTCACCGTGCTCGCGCTCGATTGAAGTCCTTGGATCAAAGGGAATCGGAACATGTCGAACGTCACTTCCACAGAGACGCACTACAGCGTGATCGTCGTTGGCGGCGGGCAGGCCGGGCTGTCGGTCAGCTACTTTCTGCAGCAGGCGAACATCGATCATCTCGTGATCGAGAAAGCGACCGTCACGCATACCTGGCGCACGCAGCGCTGGGATACCTTCTGCCTCGTCACGCCGAACTGGCAATGCGCGTTGCCGGGCTACCCGTACACCGGCGCGGACCCGCATGGCTTCATGAAGAAGGATGAGATCATCGACTATCTCGATGGCTTCATCGCGAAGGTCAATGCACCCGTGCTCGAGCAGACCGCCGTGTTACGCGTGCAACGTGATGCAGCGGGCCGCTATGCCGTGAAGACCACGCAGGGCGAGTTCACGGCGGATCAGATCGTGGTGGCATCGGGCGGCTATCACACGCCTATCGTCCCGCGCATGGCCGAACGCTTGCCGCAGGAGATCGCGCAGGTGCAGTCGTCGGAATATCGCAATGCGGATCAGTTGCCACCGGGCGCGGTGCTCGTCGTCGGATCGGGCCAGTCGGGCGCGCAGATCGCGGAGGACTTGCATCTCTCGGGACGCAAGGTGCATCTCGCCGTGGGCGAAGCGCCGCGTTGCGCGCGGTTTTATCGCGGACGCGACGTGGTCGACTGGCTCGCGGACATGCGCTACTACGAAATGCCCGTGACGGATCATCCGTTGCGCGAAGGCGTGCGCGACAACACCAATCACTACGTGACGGGCCGCGACGGCGGCCGCGATATCGACCTGCGCCGCTTTGCACAGGAAGGCATGGAATTGTTCGGGCGGCTGCAGGATCTCCGCGATGGCAAGCTGCGTTTTGCGCCCAACCTGCGCGCGAATCTCGACGAAGCCGACGATATCTACAACCGCATCAACATGAGTATCGATGGCTTCATCGACAAGCATGGCATCGACGCGCCCGCAGGCGAACGCTACGAACCCGTGTGGCAGCCGCAAGACGAGCGCACCGAGCTTGCGTTGACGGACAGCGGGATCACGTCGGTGGTGTGGTGCATCGGCTTCACGCCGGACTTCAGCTGGCTCGATGCGCCAGTCTTCAACGGACGCGGCTACCCGACGCACCGGCGCGGCGTGACAGCCACGCCCGGCATCTACTTCGTGGGTTTGCCGTGGTTGCATACATGGGGCTCGGGCCGCTTTTCGGGCGTCGCGCGCGACGCGCAATTTATCGTCGATGCGATCTGTGCCGAACGGGCCGCCACGGTCGATCAGATATTGATCGCGTGCGCCTGATGCTCGACGCGAGTGAAACGGCCCGCGCTAAAACGAACAACGAAGCGGGCCTTGGCCACACATTTACTTCACCGATGCAGCGCTATTGAGCTGTGCATAGTCGGCGGGCATGGCGCCGGACGTCAGCACGGTGGCAGGCAGATGCTGCGTGTCTTCCGCCGATACGGCGCCGACGAACTTCCAGCCGGCCGGCATCTTCACGAACGTGTAGCCCGTGGGTTGATCCACGAACACCGAATAAACCGGACTCGCTTGCGACACGACAGGCGCGGCGGTTTGGGCAAACGAAGCCAGCGGCGTGGCTAGAACGAACGCGGCGGCCAGGGCGGTAATAGATGATTTCATGTTAATGCTCCAGAAAACTGAATTGTGTAATGATCGACACACATATTAAAACACTGGTCCGTGCAAAGGTCCAGATATTTTGTTACGATCAACACAGAATTCAGAATTCCATGGAACGCACCAATCGCGTGCCACGTCGTTCATAAAAATGGAGACGACATGACGCTGCATCGAGATGAAGTCTTGGAGACGGTTCACAAGACGCGTGGCCGACCGCGCGCCTTCGACCGCGACGCCGCCCTCAGGCGCGCGATGGAAGTGTTCTGGGCCAAGGGTTTCGACACCTGTTCGATGGCCGATCTCGTGGATGCCATGGGCATCAACTCGCCGAGCCTTTATGCCGCGTTCGGCAGCAAGGAAGACTTGTACCGCGAGGCGATCGCGCTCTATTCCGCCGCGGAAGGTGGCGCGGCGGTGCGCCAGTTGCGCGCGCACGAGTCCGCGCGCGACGGTTTGCGCGCCATGTTCCGCACGAGCATCGAGCTTTTCACGAGCGGGACGGGGCCACGCGGCTGCATGATCTTTCTGGGCGGCATGTCGGTGGCGCCGGAGCACGGCGAGTTGCGCGACGAGTTGCGCAAGATTCGCCGTCAGGTGGCAAGCGCCATCGCCGCGCGGCTCAACGATGCGCGCAAACACGGCGAACTCCATGCCAACGCGGACATCCATGCGCTCGCTGCGCTTTGCATGATGCTCTTCGCGGGCTTGTCCATCGAGGCGCAGGATGGCGTGCGTCGCAACGCGCTGTACGCCGCGATCGATCAGTTCATCGCGAGCTTGCCGTTCGAATCGAAATGAAAGCGCCGCTCAAGGCCGACACGCACATCTGGCGCGCGCCGGAACTCGGCGCGGAACTGCTGCGCGGCCGCTTTGCCGATTTCTCCTACGACGTCCATGCGCACGACACAGCCTGTTTCGCGCTGCTGACGGGCGGCGCCATCCGCATCCGCATGCGCGGCACGGAGTTCGTGGCGCGACGTGGCGACCTCTACGCCATCGACGCCGATGAACCGCACGCGGGCTGGCCCGTCGACGAAGCCGGCTGGACGCAGCGCACACTCTATGTCGATGTCGCGCATCTGCGTGCGCTCGCGGGCGACGAACGTTTGCGCGGCGGAGGGCTGATCGGCCCGATCATTCGCGATCCGGCATTGTGCGCGGCGCTTCACGATGTGCACCGGTCATCGGAAGAGCAGGGACCGTCGCTGTATCGCGACGAGCGGTATTTGCAGTTCGCGGCGCGTCTCACCGGCCGGCATATGACGGATCGCACGAAGGACGCAAAAGCGCCGCGCGAACCGCGCGCCGTGGCGGCCGCGCGCGGGTTTATCGACGAACGTCTGGGCGAGCAGGTGCATCTGGAAGATATCGCGGAGGCGGCGAATTTGCCGCCCTATCGCTTATTTCGCGCCTTCAGTCGTGAAACCGGCATGACGCCGCACGAGTATCAGCGGCAGGCGCGCGTGCGCGTCGCCATGGCGTTGATCCGCGATGGCGGCGCGTTGAGCGATATCGCGGCCGCGACCGGTTTCGCGGATCAGGCGCATCTCACGCGCACTTTCCGCCGCATGCTTGGTGTCACGCCAGGCGTTTACAAGACGGCGACGCGTTGAATCGAAGCAAGTTTATTTAAGCAGGCCGAGATTCGCGACCGCTTTGCTGACGGGCTTCTTGTCGCCGATCAGCGCGAGACCGACATAGCGCAAGGCCTCGGTTTCCACGCTGGCGACGGCATCGCGGAAGGCGTCGTAGTCGGTCGTTTGCTGGCCTTGCACGGGAAACGTCACGACATCGCACGATGCGGCCGCGGCCTTCGCGCGCAACGCCGATAACGTGTCCTGATCTGCCGCCAGCACTGCAATGCCGATGGGAATCAGCCCCGGATGCGCGTGCCCAGAGGCATCGACGAGCGGCGCGCCGACGAGCGACGGATGCCGCTGCCCCACCGTCAGCGCCAGCACCGCCGCCGCGTTCGCCGCCCGGCCGGGTGGCAGTTCGCTATCCACCACGATCACGCAGCGTTGCGGCCGCGCGCTTGGTTCATGTTGTTCTGGTGATGCGCTCGTCATAAGGGCTGTCCGTTTCGGTTCGAAGTGACCCATTGTGAAAGCGCTGGCGGCTTGTCGTCTTGAATCCTGTTGCACGCATGTTGCAACGCTGGCGCGTCGGCGCAGGCATTCTGAAAGCCTCGAACCCTTTCCTGCCGAGCAAAACGCTGAAATAACACGAAAACCTAGTCGTAACCCGCGTTATGAAGCGTTTGCTTTTCGTGCAAACTGCGCATATTCGAGACGTAGCTCGCATTGTTCGTCGCTCCTGCTGGAAACCTCAATCGACCCGACCGCCATGCTCGCTGAAACGCAGTCGCAGACTGCCCCGCCCATTACCGACATCGAACAACTCGCGGAAGACTACGCGCGCTTTGCCCGCCGTACGCCTTCCGAAATGGGCATTTGTCTGCGTTCGCTCCTGCAGCGGCGCGACATGCTGACAGTGGCGAGCGCGCAAGGCCAGATCGTCACGCAACTGCTGGAAGTGGACCCGCGCGAAGGGCGCATCGTGTTCGACTGGGGCGGCGTGGAGTCGGACAATCGCGCGTTGCTTGCAGCGCCGCAGTTGTACTTCAAGGGCGCGCCGGAAGGCGTACGCGTCGAGTTCACGACGGGCCCGGCGCAAGCGGTGAGCTTCGAGGGACGACAAGCGTTCGAAGTATCGTTCCCGGAAGCCGTCTATCACGTGCAGCGCCGCGAGTACTTCCGCGTGCCGGCGCCCATTCTCGATCCCTTCTTCGCCAAGGGCACTTATCCGGACGGTGACCCGTTCCACTGCGAAGTGCACGACATTTCGCTTGGCGGCGTCGCGCTGCGCATGGATACGCCGCGCCTCGCGGAAACGGAGATCGGCACGCTCTTCACCGATGTCCTTTTGAACCTCGGTGCGGGCGGCTCGCTTTCGGTGGATCTCGCGCTCGTCTCGCCACGCAGTATCACGACGCCGCGTGGCGACGTGCGCTATGTCGTCGGCTTTCGCTTCACGCGGCTTTCGGGCTCGGCGGAAAGCGTGTTGCAGCGACTCATCACGCGCATCGAGGCGAAGCGGCGCAGCCTGTCGGCGTGAGCGCGGACAGAGGAAACGAGGCGCGTGGAGTAGAATTCGGGCCTCATTCCAGCAGTTAAGACGACGCATGTTGACTATGTTGCCCAGAGCCTGGCGCGGAGAAGAACGCTTCTGGAAAGTCTTGTGGCTACTGGGTCTGCCCTTGCATCTCGCATGGTGGGCGCTCTATCTCTACCTTCTGTCGAGCGGCCTCGCTCCCGAAACGTTCCTGTTGCTCACCATCTGGTTCTGGCCCGGCACGCTCGCGTTATTCGCGGCGGGTTCGGTACTCTATCTGGCGTGGTGCGCGGTGGCGTGGCGTTGTTCCGGCAATGTCGATAACCGCTTCTGGACGATCCTCGCGCGCGTGCTGATCGGCGTGGGGCTGGGCTCGTTTCTGACCGAATGGCTGTTGATTCTCGGCGCGCCGCTCGCCTGAGTGCGACGCCTGGCGCGATGCTTCGCGGTTTCTTTTGACACGGAGTGCCTTTGCATGCCGCTTCGATCGATGTTCCGTTTCCTGAGCGCTTGCTGCGCCGCCGCCGCGTTGTGCGGCGCGCTGCCACCGGCGGCCAACGCGCAGACCGATCAGGATGTCGATGCCCGCATCGACACGCTCTTCGGCGCCCACGAGACATACCGCGCGTTCTTCGACAAGCTCAAACAGGCCGTCGCGGCCGGCGACAAGAACACGGTCGCGGGCATGATCCACTATCCGATCGCGGTGCATCGCAACAGCAATGGCGACAACGCCTTGCTGCGTAACAAGCGCGAGTTCGTGGCGGCCTACGCGGGTATCTTCACGCCAGAACTCGTCGATACCGTCGCGCATCAGCAATACGCCAAGCTCTTCGTGCGCGATCAAGGCGCGATGATCGGCGACGGCGAAATCTGGTTCAGCGGCGTGTGCCGTGACGATGCCTGCAAGGACTCGGACGTTCGGATCACGGCGTTCAATTTGGAGTGAGCGGACATGTTCACGGAGTTCGCGAAGACCGTGCTCGTGATCGTCGCGGGCCTATTTCCGATCATCAATCCGCCCGCGGTCGCACTCGTCGTGCTGAGCATGCTGCCGCATCTGGCCGATGCCGAACGCAGCGAACTCGCGCGGCGCATCTGCATCAACAGCTTCGCCATCCTGGTCGTGTCGCTGCTGGTCGGTGCTTATGTGCTCAACTTCTTCGGCATCTCCATTCCGGTGCTGCGCGTGGCGGGCGGTATCGTCGTGGCCATGGCGGGGTGGGGATTGCTCCAGGCGCCCGACGACGACACAACGACCGAACCCGCGCCCACGCCGCGTAGCGGTGCTTCGCTGCGCGCCAAGGCGTTCTATCCGCTGACCTTGCCGATCACCGTCGGACCGGGTGCCATCGCTGTCGCCATCGCGCTCGGAACCGGGTCGCCGCGTGAAGGGTTGCAGCCGGTGCATCTGATCGGCGTGATCGTCGGTCTCGTGCTCGTGTGCGCGAGCATCTACTTGTGCGTGCGCTTTGCCGGGCATCTGGAACGGCTGCTCGGCACGGTCGGCACGCAGGTCGCCATGCGGCTTTTCGCGTTCGTCATCTTCTGCATCGGCGTGCAGATTCTCTGGCTCGGGCTCTCCGATCTCATTGCGTCGGTGCGGCTCAGTATCAAATGAATCGTAAACCCTAGGCGACGCGTCTTCGATGCGAGCGCTAGGATGCGGTTCGATTCAATGGTAGCGATACCATCGCACTGAAAGACCGGACGACGATTCGGCCGCTTAAGGAGACACGGTTTGACCTCATCCCGCAAGACGCCCGAACAGTTGCGCAGCCACCGCTGGTACGGCGTGAACGACCTGCGCTCCTTCGGTCACCGTTCGCGCACGGCGCAGATGGGCTATCACTCGTCCGATTACATGGGCAAGCCGGTCATCGCCATTGTGAATACATGGAGCGAGATCAATTCGTGCCACACGCACTTCAAGCAGCGCGTCGAGGAAGTGAAGCGCGGCGTCTGGCAGGCGGGCGGCTTTCCCGTCGAAATGCCGGTGATGACGCTCGCCGAGCCGTTCCAGAAGCCGACGACCATGCTCTACCGCAATTTTCTCGCGATGGAAGTCGAGGAACTGCTGCGGTCATATCCGTTCGATGGCTGCGTGCTCATGGGCGGCTGCGACAAGACCACGCCTGGCCTGCTGATGGGCGCGATCAGCATGAATCTGCCTTCCATCTTCCTGCCCGCCGGCCCGATGCTGCGCGGCAACTGGAACGGCCGCACGCTCGGCAGCGGGTCGGACACGTGGAAGTACTGGGCCGAACTGCGTGCGGGCAAGATCACGGAAGACGAGTGGAAGGGCGTGGAGAGCGGCATTGCGCGCTCGCCGGGCCATTGCATGACGATGGGCACCGCCTCGACCATGACGAGCGCCGCCGAAGCGCTCGGCCTCACGCTGCCGGGCTTCGCTTCGATCCCCGCGGTGGATTCGCGGCACGCGCAGTTCGCATCGCTAACGGGGCAACGCATCGTCGAAATGGTGTGGACCGATCTCAAGCCGCTCGACATCCTCACGCCGAAGTCGTTCGATAACGCCATCACCACCGTGCTCGCGATGTCCGGTTCGACCAACGCCATCGTGCATCTCGTGGCCGTCGCGCGCCGCGCGGGCGTGCCGCTCACGACCGCGCGTTTCGATGAGTTGTCGCGCATCACGCCCGTCATCGCGAATCTGCGTCCGGCCGGCAAATATCTGATGGAGGACTTCTTCTATGCAGGCGGCCTGCGCGCGCTGCTCGCGGAACTCGGCGATCTAATCGATGGTTCGCAACTAACTGTCAATGCCGCGACCCTCGGCGAAAATATTCAGGGTGCCGAAATTTTCGACGATGACGTCATTCGCCGGCGAAGCAACCCGCTCGTGCCGAACGATGGCCTCGCCGTGCTAACCGGCAATCTCGCGCCCGATGGCGCCGTCATCAAGCCGGCTGCGATGGAAGCGCATCTGTTGCGGCATCGCGGCCCGGCGATCGTGTTCAGGGATTACGCCGACATGGCCGCGCGCATCGACGATGAAGCACTCGACATCACCGCCGATTCCGTGATCGTGCTGCAGCACGCAGGACCGGTCGGCGCGCCCGGCATGCCGGAGTGGGGCCAGTTGCCGATTCCGCAAAAGCTCCTCAAGCAAGGCGTGCGCGACATGGTGCGCATCTCGGATGCGCGCATGAGCGGCACGAGCTACGGCGCGTGCGTGCTGCACGTGGCGCCGGAATCGTTCGTCGGCGGACCGCTTGCGCTGGTCGAGGATGGCGATGTCATCGAACTCGACGTGCACGCGCGCAAGCTTCATCTCGACGTAAGCGACGCGGAACTCGCCGCGCGCAAGGCGGCGTGGGTCAAGCCGAAACGCCCGTTCGAGCGCGGCTTTGGCGTGATGCATCAACTGCACGTCACCCAGGCGAACAAGGGTTGCGACTTCGACTTTCTCGAAGAACCCTTGGCCGATGACTCTGCTGAAATGAAATCGCACGACGATCCGGAAATTCACTGACACCATGACCATTCAAGACATCGACATCGCCGACGAAACCATCGAGCAACTGCGCCACGTCAGCACCGCGACGCTCACCACGCAGCTTTTCAAGCGCGGCTTGCGCAACGTGTTTCTGCAAGGCGTCGCGCCGCTCGTCAAGCCCGCTAATGGTGCGCCGAACCTCGTCGGCCCCGCGTTCACGTTGCGCAATATTCCGGCGCGTGAGGATATCGATCACGTCGGCGTGTTTCAGGACCCCGATCATCCGCAGCGCAAGGCCGTCGAAACGGCGCCGCCTGGCAGCGTGCTCGTGCAGGATTGCCGCGGCGACCGCACGGTGGCGTCGACGGGATCGATATTGACCACGCGTCTCAAGGTGCGCGGCGTCGCGGGCATGGTCTCGGACGGTTGCGTGCGCGACAGCGGCACGATAGGCGATATCGGCTTGCCGTTGTTCTGCGCGGGCGCGAGCGCGCCGCTCAATCTCGCGAAGCATCACGCGGTCGATATGAACGTGCCGATTGCATGCGGCGGCGTGGCGGTGTATCCGGGCGATATCGTCGTCGGCGACGTGGATGGCGTCGTCATCGTGCCGCGTCACATGGCGTCCGAGGTCGCAAGGGACGCGGCCGAGCAGGAGTTGCTGGAAGAGTTCATCGCGAAGCGCGTGGCGGACGGCGCGATCTTGCGCGGCACGTATCCGCCGAACGAAGAAACGCTCGCCGCCTACGCGCAATGGCGCAAGACACGCGGCTGATCGCTATTCTTCCGCGAACGCCTTCAGCAAATGATGCGCGATGGCAAACGGCTTCGGCGCGGACAAGCCTTGCGCGTGGGAGCCATCGAGCATCGACGCTACTTCCTCGCGTGAGAACCAGCGCGCATCTTCGAGCTCGTTGTAGTCGATCGTGATGTCGGTTTCGACCGCGCGTGCGAAGCAGCCGATCATCAGCGACGATGGAAACGGCCACGGTTGCGAAGCGTAGTAGCGCACGTCGGCCGAGCGGATGCCCGCTTCCTCCAGCACTTCCCGGTACACCGCATGCTCGAACGTCTCGCCCGGCTCGACGAAGCCCGCGAGCGCCGAGTACATGCCGGGCGCGAACTGCTTTTGCCGCCCGAGCAGGCAGCGCTCGCCATCGGTGACGAGCATGATGACGACCGGATCGACGCGCGGAAAATGCTGTGCGTGGCAATTCGGACAAAGGCGTCGCCAGCCCGCGCCGGCGGCATCCGTGGCGTGGCCGCAGTTCGCGCAAAAGCGGTGCCGCCGATGCCAGTCGAGCATCGAACGCGCTTCGCCGAGCGCACTGACGAGCGACGGTTCGACAAGACCTTGCATTGCGATGGGCCGCAACTCCACCGCTTCGACGGGCGACGCGTCGAGCGCATTCGCAATACTCTCGGCGCTGCCTTCGAGCGCGTGCGCGAAGAGCGCTCGGCCATCCGCTTCGCGACCGAGCAGCACGGTTTGCAGCGACGCGCCGAATTTCGCGGCTTCGTCTGCATCGAACAAAGGATCGTGACCGTGCGCGCGCTTGAAGAGCGGCACATCGTTCACGAAGAGCAGAAAGCGCGTGGACGTCTGATCGCGCAGACCGGCGACGAAGCTGTCGTCGTCGCGCTTTTCAGAGACGCGGTCGAGCGGAGCAAGCGTGAAACCGATGGCGTGGGGCGGCGTGGGCATGGTGTTTTTATCGATGAGCGGGATGCGTGTCATCCGCGCGGACTGGGGATATTCGTTCAGTCGAACATCGTAGCGAAGTTGGCGGGTTCTTGCTGATGGGCAATTGCTTGACGGCAGGCTTACAGTTATCGCGCGGATTTAGGATTTATCCCGTGGCGGCCGCCAAGCCCAGACTCCTAGAGTTCAGCTCCAACTCAACTGAAAGGGGAAGACTCATGGAGCCAAACATATCCGTGTCGATCGACGAGAAAGGGCAGCCCGTCATCACGCACGGCATGCCGCTTGCCGACTACTGCGTGCAGCGCGCGCAGACGTTGCGCGCGATGATCCAGGTGGTATGCGGCGCGAAGCGGCCAGGAGAGGACGCGGGCGTCGTGTCCGCCGCGCTCATCAAGCCTTTGATGCAGTTGATCCGCACACAGGTCGACGAGCTCGAACCGCTTTTCAGGGCGCTCGATCAGCGCGCGTACGAGAAGGGTTTCGATGACGGCAAGGAAGTCGGATACCCCAGGCGCGCGCTGGTGGAACTGGACAAACAGAAGGTCTAGCAATGGCGCGGGGCACGCGCCCCGCGTTCAACTTGCGACTGTTTTGACGGACACGCGCACGTCGCGATACGACGGATTGATATCGAAGCTGCGCGCGGTGTTGCAGTACGCCGCGATACGGCGGGAAACAATGCCCGTTGCCCCTGACAACGCGCGCTGACAAACGCGCTCCATTTCGCGCAACTCGTCGCACTTGCTGACGATACCCGCCGCGCCCGCCTCTTGCATCGCGAAGAGCGTACTCGGCTCGGTTTCCTGCGTAAAAGCAACCACGGGTACATCGGGGAAACGCTCGCGCACCATGCGCAGCAGCGGAAACTCGCCGCCTGGCGCGCCTTCGAACGCACAATCCATCACGATGAGATCGCCGCCCGTCCTTTCGAGCTTCGTGAACAACTGCGCGGCGTTGCGCGCCGTTGCCGCCACCCGATAACGCCCGCGCGCCTCGAACCAACTTTGCAGGCCCAGCAGCACGACGGGCTGGTCGTCCGCTATCACGATATTTATCTTATAGATGGGCGTCATGCAGAGTTTCGCGGGTTTCGCTGGTGCTTCGGGTCTCGCACCTTAACAAAGGACGGCACGTCAGCGCTGCATCGCACAACAAAATTTTTTTAATTCCGCATGATCCGCTGTCGATTTTCAACGTGGCCGCGCGTCGTGCAGATAAGGGCCAAAGTCGCGACGGTTTTTTGCTTCTTTCGGCTCATTACAGGAGGTTTGTCGATGAGTCTGATTCTGTACGCGCATCCGTTTTCCTCGTATTGTCAGAAGGTGCTGACCGCGCTGTACGAGAACGCGACGCCGTTCGAATGGCGCGCGCTTTCGCCGCAAACGCCCGAGGCGATGCGGGAACTGACGGAGTTGTGGCCGATAAAGCGCTTTCCCGTGCTCGTCGACAACGGCCGTTCCGTGATCGAGGCAAGCGTGATCATCGAGTATCTCGGGTTGTTTCATCCCGGCCCGGTGCGCTTGATTCCGGAAGATCCGCGCGCCGCACTGGAAGTGCGCTTTCTCGACCGCTTCTTTGACAACTACGTGTCCACGCCGCAGCAGAAGATCGTGTTCGATTGCATGCGCGCGGATGGCGAGCACGACCCGCACGGTGTCGCCGATGCCCGCGCGATGCTCGACACGTCCTACGCCTGGCTCGACCGCCTGATGGCCAAACGCGAATGGGCGGCGGGCGATGCCTTCACTCTCGCCGATTGCGGCGCGGCGCCGTTTCTGTTTTACGCGGACTGGACGCATCGCATCGATGAACGGTACGCGAACGTCATCGCGTATCGAAAGCGTCTGCTAGCGCGGCCTTCGTTCGCGCGTGCGGTGGATGAAGCGCGGCCGTATCGCGCGTTCTTTCCGCCGGGCGCGCCGGATCGCGATTAAGCCTTCATGACAGGAGACGAAACATGAATACGCTCGTTCCCGCAGCAGAACTGGCCCAACGCGCCACCATGACTTTTCCGAACGAAAGCGCGGAGTATCGGCAGGCGCGTATTGCGTTGCTTGCCGAGGAAATCGAATTGAGGCGACATATCGAGCGGGTTGCGGAGATGCGGCGCGCGCTGCCGCCTGGCGGTATCGTCAAGGGCGATTATCACTTCGATGGCGAGCGCGGCGCGGTCGATATCGACGGGCTCTTCGGCGACAAGAACACGCTCGTCACGTATAGCTACATGTTCGGGCCGGAGCGCAAGCGGCCGTGCCCGATGTGTACGTCGCTGCTATCGGCGTGGGAAGGGGAGGCGGCGGACATTGGACAGCGCGTGGCGCTGGCGGTCATCGCGCGCTCGCCGCTCGAACGGCTGGTCGCGTTCAAGCAAGAGCGCGGCTGGCGCGATCTTGCCTTGTTCTCGGATACGAATGGCAATTTCAGCCGCGATTATCACGGCGTTTCGAAAGACGGCGGCGACGAACCGGCCATCAATGTCTTCACGCGGCGCGACGGCGTGATTCGCCATTTCTGGAGCGGCGAGATGGATTTCGCCACGGCCGATCCCGGCGAGGACCCGCGCGGCGCGCCCGATCCAATGCCGCTCTGGACCGTGCTCGACATGACGCCGGAAGGGCGCGGAACGGACTGGTATCCGAAGCTGGAGTATGGGGCGAAGAGTAAGTAAGGTGCTTAACGATCGCAATTGCAAGCACCTGCAATTACGCGTCAGCGACACGCCGCACACGGTCACTGGCGCATGCAAACTACTTCGGCCCCTGCGTGCCGAGCGCATCGCCATGCGTCATGCCGGCCTGCCGGCTTCTGCCCACCCGCGCCGCGAAGCGATCCTTGATGCGCAGGAACGGCACTTCGACCAGAAAGTAGCTCAAACTCGCGGCGACGAGCGCACCGATTACGCAGCCCGGAAAGCCGAATGCAACCGGCGAATGCGAATGCATGAATAGCTGCTGCCATAAGTAAAGGCTGAACGAGATCGTGCCGACATAAACGAACGGCGCGGTACGCAGCAAGCGCGAGAACCAAAAGCCCTTTTGCGATACCAACACGATGATGACGAAGCCGACCATCGCGGCTTCGAGCGTCGTGCCATAGGTGGCGCGCCATAAGCCGCCGAGTTTGTCCTGCACGGGAGGCACGACGAACATCAGAAGCGCGATCAGCACGCTGGGAATGACCGAGCCTAACGGCAGCGACGCGACCTTTTGCGCGAGACGGTCCTTATTCATCGCGACATAGCAGCCGATGAGAATTGGATCGATACCGGTATGCAGCATCATGCTGAGTTGCCCGCGAAGGCTCGGCGCCGCAAAATAAGTGGCTATTCTCACGAGTGGCACGAAGAAGATCAATCCGACGAGTACGCGTTGATTGCCGCGCTTCAGGATGTAAAAGAGAAGCGGCGGCCAAAACCAGTAAAACTGCTCTTCGAGCGCGAGCGTCCAGAAGTGCCCGAGATACCAAGCGCCTTCGACGTGAGCCGCGTTCACGTTCGCAAGGCCCGCGACGCCGGCATAGTTCCAGAGATGCAATGCAGCCAAAGCAACTTGCCGATGATCGACATCGACGAGACCGGCAGCCGCTAGCATCGACACGATCATGAGATAGATATAGAACGCGGGCCAGATGCGCAGCGCGCGCTTTGCGTAAAACGGCAAGAGGCGAATGGTGCCGGTTGCTTGCCACTCGGCTTGCAGAATGCCTGTAATCAAAAACCCGCTCAGCACGAAGAACATCAGCACGCCGAGCCTGCCATCCGATATCAGGCGCAGCGGCGCATAGACGCCTTTGAAACCGCCATCGCGCATATGCTGCGCGTGTCCGATGACGACCATCATCACCGCAATACAGCGCAAGCCTGTCAGCTCTTGCACATGCTTCTTCATCGATATTCCTTAAGGAAGTCATGATCGGCGGCTAGTCGTTTAGTCGCACACGCTCGAGCTCGATGGTCGGTCTAAAAAATTGGCAAGAAATAGCGCGGCTTGTTAGGAAATATTTCCGGTGCGCGGTAGCGGCAACTTTAGCGGCTTCAGCCCAAGGCTCAAGCACACAAGAAAAGTACAAAGGGATTTTTTTATTTTTATCCCTTCTATTCTTAGGCTGCCACCTATCTACCAGACAAGATCGTGCAAAGATGAACGAGAAAATTCGCGGCTTCGACGGCCTGCGCGGCATCGCCGTGTTCCTGGTGTTTCTTCATCACAAGGCAATGGCCGAAGGAACCGGCTTGGGCCATCTGGGCGTATGGATATTTTTTGCGCTAAGCGGATTTTTGATCACCGACATATTGACGACACAGCGACGGTATATCGATGCAGGCACGAGTACGTTCGGCGCGGAGTTGAAACGCTTTCTGTATCGGCGGACGTTGCGCATTTTCCCGATCTACTATCTGCTGCTCGCCACGCTCGCGGTGCTGATGACCATGGGTTTCGCCGGCCCCGAGTTGGCGGGCGGCATGCCGTATCACTTCGCCTATTTGTCGAACTTCTGGATTGCGGATGTGCTGCACGCGTGGCCGGGCCGTTATTCGCACTTATGGAGCCTCTCGATCGAGGAGCAGTTTTATATCGTCTTCGCGCCGCTGTTGCTTGGCCTTCGGGCAGATTGGCACGGGCGCATATGCTGGCTAGTGATTGCGCTTGGCGTGGGTTCGCTCTTTACCATGAAGGCGCTGCACGAGTCACCGATTGCAATCTACACGCATCCGCTAAGCAATTTTTGGTTGCTTGCGCTTGGCGGTATAGGAGCCGCGTTCGTCAAGCGCAGTCGCTTGCGCGCGCCGCTTTACGCGGTCGTCATTCTCTCTACGGTGATCGCGCTTTTGTGTTTTAAGGAACCCGAGTGGGAGCGCTTGGCCAATCCCTATTCATACACCGCGCTGTATGTTCTCTATGGCGCATGTATCGCAATGCTCGTTTGCGCGATAGCATGTAGCGCAAGCGGTCCGCTCTTGCGCGTGCTTGAGTGGGCGCCATTGGCGGCGCTAGGAAAGATTAGCTATGGATTTTATCTTTACCACGGCTTCATCCCCGACTTCTACAAGAGCGCGAGCGTCAAGGCGCTGTTTGGCGCGTCGGGTGTTCCATGGTGGGCGCGTGTTCTTTGCGTACTTGCGTCGTTTGCGCTGACCTGGATTTTGGCGCGGCTTTCGTGGCGTTTTATCGAAGCACCGATTTTACGGCTCAAGAATCGGCGCTTTACGCGGGTGTCAGTGCAAGGTTCGGCCAATGCCGAATTAAGCGGCGGCGAAGCACGCTGAAGCACTTGAGCACCAAGGTTTTTTAGCGCTTCACAAAGATTATTTTTTGCGCTAAAGAATGCCGTCCTGCCGCGCTAGCCAATGCTTTAGGCCTTAGTGAAAAAACTGCTAAGTTTCGCTCAAAAAGTCGTGTGTTGTCATATTCGGACAAACCATAGTAATGGTATGCTTCGTGCACATATTCTTCATACACGAGCTGGACTACGCGTTGTGCGCCGGTTTGGTTAAATTGCTGCACCAAGAGCGAAAACCTTATCGGACGAATGCACCATTTTGTTGTTCGAGCAAACGTTTGCGAGTACCTCGAGATCCTTCGTTCGCGTGCTGACAATGCCGGGGTTTGTGCTTCGTCGTCAGTGCTTGACCAGTACGCAGACCGATATCCGCAGCGCAGTCGACTGCATGGAGCAAAGCAATGTTTTTTAGCGAACTCAGCAATGAAGAGTGGGTATTGGTCTCCCAAATCATAGGAGAGAGCGAAGTCCGCGAGCATAGGCGCGGGCGTCCCAAAGCCCATCCACGCACAGTAGTCAATGCCGTGTTGTGGATTCTCACCACAGGCGAAACCTGGTCCAGATTGCCAAGCCATTACCCCACGGTTCCAACCTGCCGGCGCCGTTTCGTCGAATGGCAACTGAAGGGCATTCTCATCGAGATCGTCAAGGTACTGGCGAACGCGGGCCGTTCTTTCGCCTATGTACCGCGTCAGCCGGTCACCGAAGCGGCGCCGCGTCCTGCGCCCGTGGCGTATGAATGTGACCGTCTGCGCGGTGTGTTTTGGCAGAACCCGGAGTCGTGGCAAACGCCGGGCGCCTTGCCGTTCAACAGTCTCGCGAGCACGCCAAGGCGTCTGCCGGAAGCGCGCGACGTGGCGCAAGCCAATGCGTCCGTGCTGACGGTCAGGCGCATGCGCGCATCGCGTCCCGCGCGGCCGTACGAGGCGCCGTTGCCCTTCGAACCGGCGTGTCCGCCTGTCGTCGATGCGCGCGGCTACAACATCTATCCCATCGCGCGGCCGGTGTCCGGCAACATGTTTCGCGGCTGGGCGGAAATCGTGAAAGACGGGCGGCGTATCGAGCGTTCCGGTTTGATCGGGCCGCGCTTCGCTTCGTCGGATGAAGCGCGCACGTATGCGCTCGAATGGGCGCGGCGCTGGATCGCGGCCGAAGCCACGCGCGGCGATACACCCGATGAAGTGGACATGGAATCCGCTCAAGTCATGCAGCCTGAAGAGCGACCGGTCGAGCGCATGACGCTCGAGATGCGCGACTAAAAATACGAACGCGCGGACCAGTTTCTCAAGGCTGGCCCGCGCGCTCTTGCTTAAAGCTTAATTTCTGCCGTAAGTATCTTCGAATCGCACGATGTCGTCTTCGCCGAGATAAGTCCCCGACTGCACCTCGATGATTTCAAGCGGCATCTTCCCCGGATTTTCCAGCCTGTGTTGAATGCCGATAGGGATATACGTCGACTCGTTCTCGGCCAGAATGAACGTTTCCGTTCCCCGTGTGACGAGCGCCGTTCCCCGCACCACGACCCAATGCTCGGCGCGATGATGATGCATCTGCAATGAGAGGCGCGCGCCCGGTTTGACGACAATGCGCTTGACCTGGAAGCGGTCGCCCTGATCGACCGAATCGTAATGTCCCCACGGCCGGTGCACCTTGCGATGATCCGCAGCCTCCGTGCCGCGCTCGGACTTGATGCGCCCGACGATTGCCTTAACGTCTTGCGCGCAAGATTTATCGGCAACGAGGATTGCATCGGCCGTTTCGACCACCACGAGATTTTGCGTTCCCACGCACGCAATCAGCCGCCCTTCGGAATGCGCATAAGTCGATGAAGCGCCCTGGAACATCACGCGTCCGCGCGCGACATTCGAGGAATCGTCCTTAGGCAATATGTTCCAGATCGCATCCCATGAGCCGACATCGGACCAGCCCGCGTCGAGCGGCACGACAGCACCCGTGAAGGCCTCCGTGGCGCGTTCACCCGCAAGTTGCTCCATCACCGCATAGTCGATCGAATCCGACGGCGACGCCGCGAACGAATCGCGATCCAGCCGGAAGAACTCGCCATCGTCGCTGCCTTTATCGAATGCCGCGACGCACGCTGCATGCATAGCCGGCTGATAGTGTTCGATAGCTGCAACCCAAGTCGATGCGCGCACGATAAAAATGCCGGCATTCCAGCCATATTCGCCCGATTCCAGATACTGACGCGCGAGTTCGAGATGCGGCTTTTCGACGAAGCGCTCCAGCTTCCACGCGCCGCACGGCAGAGCTTCACCGCTCTTGATGTAGCCGTAGCCCGTTTCCGCATGCGAAGGCACGACACTCAAGGTGACGATCGCCCCTTGCTCCGCGCATTGCGCGCCGGTCGCAATCGCTCGATGAAACTCGTCCTGATTTGCAACCACATGATCGGCGGGCATGACGACGAGCACCGCATCTTCGCCCGCGCGTAACGCATGAATGGCCGCTGCAGTCAGCGCGGGCGCCGTGTTGCGCGGCACGGGTTCGAGCACGAGCCGCGCGCGCCGGCCTTGGCCGCGCAGTTGTTCAGCCGTCGTGAAGCGATGCTCCTCATTGCACACGATGATGGCATCCGCCACGCGCAACGTCTTCTCCGCGGACACCGAGCCAAGACCATCGAGCCGATTGGCAGTGGCCTGCAGCAACGACTGCTCGCCAATGAGACCGATGAGCTGCTTGGGAAAATGTTCGCGCGACATTGGCCAAAGACGAGTGCCCGAACCACCTGCAAGGATCACGGGTTGAATGGCTAGGCGCGTATCTGCGGCGACCGTGGCGAGCACGGTATCTGAAGCGTTCATGAAAAGCCTCCTGGCGTTGATCGCCTGATTCGGTAAGGCAATTTTTAGCACGCAGCAAAAGAGACGTTAAAACAAAAAAATCATGACGCGGCGCTGCATTTATTCGTTGAAAGCAACCTCGACTGTCATGCGTTCGAGTGCCCGAATATTTTTTGCTAAGCGAGCCGATGCCTGCAAAGCCCCGTCCAGCAAGGGGGTCTTGAGCAAATAATTCTAAAAAAATCAGGCTGAACACGCAGACATATTTTCGCGGTTGCGGCGCCTTAATTATTCCGATTCCATATGCCTGAACAGCGGATGGACAAGAGCACTCAAGCAATTTGCTGGCGACTCCATCCGCGACAAGACGAATATGCGGGCGATCTTTCTTCAAGGGTAAAGCGATGCTGAGCGTGCTATCGAGAGTCGTCGACATTGCCATGGCGGTGCTGGGCGCAGCGCTCGGCGCGTCGCTCTATGCGGGCGCTTTCGTATGGGTCGACGACGTGGAAGGCACCATGCTCGCGTTTTCATGCGTGCTGATGGTGATGACGTTTCCGTCTCTCGGCATCTATCAATCATGGCGCGGCAAGCCGTTCTATGACCTGCTGCTGCGCGTGATCGCGGCGTGGATTCTGGTCGAAAGCGCGGGCGTGCTGCTCACCTTCAGCATTCATCGCGCGGAGTCGCTGTCGCGCTTGTGGCTGATTTACTGGGCTGCGTCGACCATTGGTTTGTTGATCGTCACCAAGACCGTGATTTATACGGCGCTCAGGTTTATCCGCCGCGAAGGCTTCAATCAGAAGACGGTGGCTATCGTCGGCTCGGCGCCTTATGCGAAGTTCCTGATTGGCCAGATGCGCAATCGTCCCGAAGCGGGCTTTAGCCCCGTGCTCGTCTTCGACTTGCAACTCGACGCAAACGATTCACCCATGCAAGGCGATGCCTTCAAGGGCGTGCCTATCGAACGCGATCTCGCGGAATTGACCAAGCGTGTGCGCGGCCGTGCGATTCGCGAACTATGGCTTGCCTTGCCGATTTCCGAAGAGCAGACCATTCACCGCCTCGTGAACGAGTTTCGCGACGACTTCGTGAACGTGCGCTTCATTCCGGATGTCCGCAGCCTCTCGTTCTTCAGCAACGCGGTGGTGGATTTGCTCGGCGTGCCCGCGATCAACCTGGCGGCATCGCCGATCACGGATGTGAAAGTGCTTCCCAAGCTCGTCTTCGATCGCGTCTTCGCCGCTCTGGTGCTACTTGGCATGGCGCCGTTGCTCGCGGTGATCGCGTTGATGGTGAAGCTCTCGTCGCCTGGACCGGTGTTTTTCAAGCAAAAGCGCAAGGGGATCGACGGATACGAGTTCGAGATCTACAAGTTTCGTTCGATGAAGGTACACACCGAAGCGAGCGGGCAAATAACGCAAGCGCGTCGCGGCGACAAGCGCGTGACGAAGGTCGGGGCGTTCCTGCGGCGCACGAGTCTGGATGAGCTTCCGCAGTTCATCAACGTGCTGCGCGGCGAGATGTCGGTGGTTGGGCCGCGGCCGCACGCGCTCGAACACGACGATATCTACAAGGACCTCGTCAAAGGCTACATGCATCGCTACCGCATCAAGCCGGGCATCACGGGGTGGGCGCAAGTGAACGGCTATCGCGGCGAGACGGATCGCATCGAAAAGATGTCGGGACGCGTGAAGCTGGATCTCTATTACATGCAGCACTGGACCTTCGGACTCGACATGAAGATCGTCGCGCTGACGCTGTGGAAGGGCTTTGCAGGCGCAAACGCGTATTGATCGGCAGACAAAGTAGTTAGGGATGCAACGATATTTTCACTACCTGGAGCAGGACCATGAAACTGACGGTCATCGGCAGCGGCTACGTGGGGCTCGTAACCGGCGCATGCCTCGCGGACATCGGCAATGAAGTACTGTGTCTCGACGTCGATCGACGCAAGATCGACATTCTCAACAGCGGCGGAATTCCGATCCACGAGCCGGGACTCAAGGAAGTGATCGATCGCAATCGCGAAGCGGGGCGGCTCTCGTTTTCGTCAAATGTGCAGCAGGCGGTCGAACATGGCGAGATGCTGTTTATCGCGGTGGGTACGCCATCCGACGAAGACGGCTCCGCCGATTTGCAATACGTGCTCGGCGCCGCGCGCGATATCGGCCGCTATATGAACGGCTTCAAGGTCGTCGTCGATAAATCCACCGTTCCGGTTGGCACCGCTCGACGCGTGAAGGCTGCGATAGAAACCGAGTTGGCCGGACGCGGCGTCGATCACATGTTCTCGGTGGTCTCGAACCCCGAGTTCCTCAAGGAAGGCGCGGCGATAGAAGACTTCACGCGGCCCGACCGCATCGTGATTGGTTGCGACGACGACGTGCCCGGCGAGCGCGCCCGCGATCGCATGAAGCGCCTCTATGCGCCATTCAACCGCAATCACGAACGCACGCTCTACATGGACGTGCAGTCGGCGGAATTCACGAAGTATGCGGCCAACGCAATGCTCGCCACGCGCATCTCTTTCATGAACGAGCTCGCGAATTTCGCGGACCGTGTGGGCGCCGATATCGAAGCGGTGCGGCGCGGCATCGGTTCGGACCCGCGTATCGGTTATGACTTTCTGTACGCGGGCTGCGGCTATGGCGGTTCGTGCTTTCCGAAGGACGTACGTTCGCTGATCCAGACCGCGACGGAATTCGGCCATGAGATGAGCATTCTCAAGGCGGTCTCGAACGTCAACGAGGCGCAGAAAGATACGCTCACGCGCAAGATCGTCGAACGTTTCGGCGACGATCTCACGGGACGCACCATCGCGCTTTGGGGACTTGCGTTCAAGCCCAATACCGACGACATGCGCGATGCGCCGAGCCGCGTGCTGGCCGCTGCGTTGCTCGAACGCGGCGCATCCATCGTGGCTTACGATCCCGTCGCCGTGGATGAGGCGCGCCGCGTCTTTGCCATCGACCTGCACGACAAGCCCGATGCGCTCGGACGTCTCACGTATGCGAACAATCACAAGCAAGCGCTCGACGGCGCGGATGCACTCGTGATCGTCACCGAATGGAAAGTCTTCAAGAGCCCCGATTTCGATGCGATCAAGCGGCGTCTCAAGACACCCGTGATCTTCGATGGCCGCAATCTTTACGAGCCGGAAACCCTGCAGGAAATGGGCATCGAGTATCACGCGATCGGGCGCGGCGTGCGCCACGTCGAACGTGACGTGACGGCGAGCGTGGCCTAGAGCACGCGCATGTTCGGAAGCGTATTGATCGTCTGTCACGCCAACATCTGCAGAAGCCCCGCCGCCGAAGCGCTCTTTCGTGCGCATCTCGCGCGGCGCGGTGGCCGTCCGATCGAGTTTCGTTCGGCGGGTCTCTATGCGCATGAAGGCGACGACATCGACCCGACCATGCAGCGTCTGCTCGCCGAACTGGGGCTGGATTCGTCGGGGCATCGCTCGCGCCGCTTCAATCGTCAAATGGCGCGCGATGCCGAATTGATCCTCGTGCCCGAGCGCAAACAGATCGATGCGATTTCACGACTCGCGCCCACGACGCGCGGCAAGGTGCATCTCTTAGGCAAGTGGGAAGACTCGGAGGTGACAGACCCGTATGGCGGCCATGAAGCCGCTTATCGGGAGAGTGTCGGACTCATCGAACGTCTGGTCCTTGGATGGCTAAACAAAATATGCTGATTTCGCGCTTGTCTAAGTACTCGATTTTGCTGACGACCTTTTTGTCGGCCTTGATTGCCGGATGTGCCGCCACACCGGGAAACTTCCTTAACACATCGCGTCTGCAGGACAACGACCCCACGCCGACCGCGACCTATCCTGTGCGTCTGATCACGGCGCAAGTCGTCGCAGAGGAAATGGCCGCGCCTGAAGTCGCGCAACCCTTGCCGCCCGCGCGCTTCGCCGACGAATCGCAATACGTTTATCGCGTGGCGCCGCAGGACATTCTGGGCGTAACGCTCTGGGATCACCCCGAACTGACGACGCCGCAAGGCAGCACCCTGTCGATGGGCGGCAACACGACGCAAACCGTCGCGGGCGCGCTGGCGCAGCCTTATACGCAGGCTTTGCCGGGACAGGCCGACCCATACGGTCAGACGGTCTCCGCGGACGGCTACATCTTCTTTCCGTTCATCGGCAAGACGCGTGTGGCGGGCAAGACCGTCGGCGAGATTCGCGACGAACTCGCGGCCAAGCTCTCGCCGTATATCAAGAACCCGCAGCTCGATGTGCGCGTGCTGGCCTATCGCAGTCAAAAGATCGCGGTGACGGGCGAAGTGAAGACGCCGGGTCCGCTCGCCGTGAGCGATGTACCGCTCACGCTCGTCGATGCCATCACGCGTTCTGGCGGCACGACGACAGAAGCCGACCTGCAGCGCGTGCGCCTCACGCGCGGCGGCAAGCTCTATGTACTCGATGCAAACGGCATGCTCGATCGCGGCGATGTCTCGCAGAACGTCATGCTGCAATCGGGCGACATCCTCAACATCCCGGACCGCTACGACAGCCGCATCTTCGTGATGGGTGAAGTGAAGACGCCGATGCCGGTGAACATGGTGCGCGGCCGTGCATCGATTGCGGATGCGCTCACGCAAGCGGGCGGCGTGCTCGATACCGACGCCAACGTGCGCCAGATTTATGTCGTGCGCGGCGTGCGTGCGAATCCTTCGCAGCCGGACATCTATCGCCTGGACATGTCGCAACCGGATTCGATCTTGCTGTCGACGCAGTTTCAGCTTCGTCCGCAAGACGTGGTCTATGTCGGAACGGCCGGCGCGGTGCAGTTCAATCGCCTGATCAATCAGGTGCTGCCGACGCTGCAGACGATCTTCTACCTGAAGCAACTGACGCGCTGAGCGTTTCAACCATTACCCGTGGCGGGAGCCGAATTGTGGATATGCAAGCTCATCCTTATTTGCAAAAGCCGGATGAAGAGGACGTGGTCCTCGGCAATCTGATCCAGGCCGTGATCGACGATATCTGGTGGCTGATCGGCGTCGCTGCTTTCGTCATCGCGGCGGCGGCTGTGTACTGCTATCTCGCGCGGCCCATCTACTCCGCCGACGCGCACGTGCGCGTCGAGACCAACGACAACACGTCGCAAGCGCTGACGCAGACGCAGACGGGTCAGGCCATCAACAGCGGATCGAGCGCGCTGCCGACGGATGCGGAAATAGAGATCATCAAGAGCCGTGGCGTGGTCGCGCCGGTGGTCGATCAATGCAAGCTGAACTTCGCGGTATCGCCCATGACGATGCCGTTTTTCGGCAGCATCGCGGCGCGGTTCGCGACGCCCGGCCAGCCCGCGAAACCTTGGTTCGGCATGACGAAATACGCGTGGGGTGGCGAGGTGATCGACGTCGATTCCGTCGATGTCGAGCCGCGCTACGAAGGCAAGGACCTGATCCTCACCGCACTCGGCGATGAACGTTTTTCGCTCGTCGATCCGGACGGTCATGCGCTCTTGCAAGGCAGGGCCGGCGCAAGCGCAAGCGGCAATGGCGTGACGCTGCTGGTGACGAAGCTCGTGGCGCGCCCCGGCACGCAGTTCAAGGTAATGCGCGCGAACGACCTGAGCGCCATCGGCGCGTTTCAATCGGGTATCACGGTGACGGAGCAAGGCAAGCAGACCGGCGTGATTCAGATATCGCTCGAAAATCAGAATCCGGACAAGGCGGCGGAAATCGCCAATGCGCTTGCGCAGTCTTATCTGCGTCAGCATATCGAGAGTAAGCAGGCCGACGCCAGCAAGATGCTCGAATTCCTGCGCAGCGAAGAGCCGCGTCTGAAGTCCGATCTTCAGCGCGCGGAAGCGGCTTTGACCGAGTATCAAAGGCAAGCGGGCGTCATCAACGCAAGCGACGAAGCCAAGGTCTATCTCGAAGGCAGCATCAATTATGAAGCGCAGATTTCCGCGCTACGTTTGCAGATTTCGTCGCTCGAGCAGCGTTACGGTAACGCGCATCCCGCGTTGCAGACCGCGCGCGATCAGCTCTCCCAACTCGAAGTGCAACGCGAACGTTATGCATCGCGCTTTCGCGATCTGCCGCAATCCGAAGTGAAGGCGGTCGCCTTGCAGCGCGATGCAAAAGTGGCCGAAGACATCTACGTGCTGCTGCTCAATCGCGTGCAGGAATTGTCCGTGCAGCGCGCGGGAACGGGCGGCAACGTGCATATCGTGGATGCCGCGCTGCGTCCGGGCGATCCCGTCAAGCCGAAGAAAGTACTCATCATGTCGGCGGCCGTGATTCTCGGCTTGATCCTCGGCACGGGTTTCGTGTTTGCGCGGCGCGCGATCTTCAAGGGCATCGACGATCCGGAAAGACTCGAACGTGTCGCTGCATTGCCTATCTTCGGCCTCGTGCCGCAAAGCGCGGAACAGATCAAGTTCGATACCGACGCGCGCCGCTATCAGAACCGTGGCGATCGTCTGCGCGAGACGCCGATCCTCGCGACCATGCGTCCGAACGATGTCACCGTCGAGATCATGCGCAGCCTGCGCACGTCGATTCAATTCGCGTTGATGGAATCGCGCAATCGCGTCGTCATGTTCACGGGGCCAGCAGCAGGCGTCGGCAAGAGCTTTCTGGCGGTGAATCTTGCCGTGCTGCTCGCGGCGACCGGCAAGAAAGTCTTGCTGATCGACGCCGACATGCGACGCGGCAAGCTCGAACGTTCCTTCGACGGCGAACGCGTGCCGGGTCTTGCCGAGTTGCTTGCGGGGAACATCGGGCTCGAAGAAGCGATACGCACGACGCGCATTCCATCGCTCGGGTTTCTTGCCGCAGGCAAGCGTCCGGAGAATCCTTCGGAGCTATTGATGTCGCCGCGTCTTCAGCAGTATCTCGATGGCCTGAGCCGCGCGTACGACGCAATCATCGTCGATACGCCGCCGGTGCTCGCAGTCACGGATGCGCTGATCGTCGGCAAGCTCGCGGGCGCCAACTTCCTCGTGCTGCGCTCCGGCGCACATAACGAAGCGGAGATCAGCGAAGCCACGCGCCGTTTGCGCACGGCGGGCATCGCGGTGCAGGGCGCGATTCTCAATGGCACGCCATTGCGGGCACGCGGCTACGGGCGCTCGCATTACGCGAGCACGGAAGAATATTTGAGCGCATGAAGTCGATTCGAGAGGAACGAGCCATGACTCTGAAAGTTTCCGTGGTGGTGCCGACTTATCGGCGCCCGGCGGACCTCAAGCGCTGTCTTGCCGCATTGCGCGCGCAGACGCATTTGCCCGATGAAGTGCTGGTCATTGCGCGTCCGGAAGACGATGCGACCGCGCGACGTCTCGCCATCGAGATGAAAAGCGCGAACGGCTTTACGTTGCGCGTGATCGATACCGGCGCGGGTGGCCAGGTCGCCGCACTCAATCGCGGGCTGGAGGCCGCGCAGGGCGACATCATCGCCATCACGGACGACGATGCGGCGCCGCGCCCCGACTGGACCGCGCGCATCGTCACGGCATTCGCGCGCGATACGCGGCTCGGCGCAATCGGCGGACGCGACTGGGTCCACGAGAAAGGCCGCGTGCTGGATGCGTCGCGCGAGGAGGTGGGCGTGATCCGGCGCACGGGGCGCGTTGTCGGCAATCATCATCTCGGCGTGGGCGCGGCGCGCCGTGTACGCATGCTGAAGGGCGCGAACATGAGCTATCGGCGCGTGGCCGTGGCGATGCTGCGCTTCGATACGCGTTTGCGCGGCGCGGGCGCGCAAGTGCATAACGACATGGCCTTCAGCATGAGCGTGGAGCGCGCGGGATGGCATGTGATGTACGACCCGCTGATCGCGGTGGATCACTTCCCGGCAGAACGTTTCGACGATGACCGCCGCGACGCGCAAACGCTCAACGCATTAAAGGACGCGGCCTACAACTTCCATCTGATCCTGAGCGAACAACTGGCATCGTTCGATCGCGAGGTCGCGTGGCTTTGGTATGCGTTGATCGGTACGCGCGTGTATCCGGGTGCGCTGCACGCGCTTGCTGCCGCGCGTTTCGGATTGCCGCGCGCATGGCAACGCTGGCGCGCGGTCCGACGAGGCGCATATGAAGCGCGCCGCGATGCACGACATTCGCGCGATGACGCCACGCGATCCATTCATGCCGCGAGGACGCTATGACTCACGTGCACGTGCATCTCTTTCATGGCGCGGACCCACGGCACTACCGTTCCGGCGACAAGATCGGCTGCCTCTACGGCTATCACCATGCCGAATCGCCGGAGTTCGTGCTTTCCTATTCACGCGATGCCGCCGAAGGTAAGCCGATGCGCATCTTGCGGCGCGCGCTGAAGGCGATCGTAGGGTTCGACTTCATTCATACGTGGCGCAATCGCGATGACATCTTGTCCTCGGATGTCGTATGGACGCATACGGAGCACGAGCATCTTTCGGTCGCGCTGTTGCTGCTTCTCAAAGGCCGGCGCAAGGAGTCGCCAGGCTCGCCGCTCTTGCTCGCGCAGTCGATCTGGTTGCTCGACAAGTGGGCGGGTTATGGCGCGTTACGTCGCTGGGTGTATCGCAAGCTGATCGACCGGGCCGATATTCTCACCACGCATTCCAGCGTGAATGCAGCGCTGGTGCGCGAATACTTCGACCGTGAAGCAACCCAAGTCTTCTATGGTCTGAACATGCAGGACTTCACGGTGCAAGCGCCGCGCGAATGGACGCCGCACGCGCCGGTGCGCATCGGCGCAATTGGCAATGACCGTGACCGCGACTGGCCGACGCTTGCCGCCGCGTTTCGCAACGACGCGCGTTATGAAGTGCGAATTGCAACGCGTCGCCGGGTGCCGGCGGCCTTACGTGCATCGAATGTTCATGTTGCGCCTGCAATCGGTCTCAAGGCGGCGCGCGAGGTCTACGATTGGGCCGACGTGATCGTCGTGCCATTGCGCGCGAATACGCATGCCTCGGGGCTGACGGTGCTGCTCGAAGCCATCGCGCTTGGCAAGCCCGTGATCGTCACCGATGTCGGTGGCCTGCGCGACTACTTCGGCGCAGGACATGTCGCCTATGTGCCCGCGCACGATTCCGCCGCCATGCGCCGCGCGCTCGATGACATGCGCTCGAACCCGGCGCTTGCGCTTCATCGCGCACAAGCGGCGCTGCGGCATTTCATCGAGCAGGACTACACCACGCGGGAATTCGCGCTGCAGCACGTGAGGATTACGCGCGAGGCGCTGCGTCCTTCGTTCGGACGCAACATGCATACGCGTTCACAACCGACGCACCGCACGAGTTGATGCGATGACCGCGCCCACGCTTCCTCATTCCCCGCGCGCGCCACGCAATCTCGCCGGTCGCATCGGCAAGGTGCGCGAGGACTCGACGCACACGCGCAAGGGCGCACCGGAGTGGACCGCGCAAGCCATCGTCTGGGGCTTGACGACGCTGCTCGTGCTCGCCAAGCAAGGCACCGTGCTCACGCTCGCCTTCCCGTTGATGGCCACGCTTGCCGCGCTATGGCTCTACTTCAAGAGCCCGGCGCGTTATGTGGGTTTCATGTGGTGGGTCTGGTTTCTGAGCCCCGAAGTGCGGCGTCTCGCGGACTGGGGCAAGGGCGGCTTCACGCCGACTAGTCTCATTCAGATTGCGCCACTCGTCGTCACGATGATCTGCGGCATCACGCTCTTGCGGCAATATCGCGTGCTTGCGCAACGGCGCGGCCTGCCGGTGCTGCTGATGCTGCTCGGTATTGCGTATGCGTATCTCATCGGCGTGGCCGCGAGCGGGCCGATGGCCGCCACTTACGACCTCGCGAACTGGCTTTATCCGGTGCTGATCGGCTTTCACATTCTCGTGAATGCGCACGAGTATCCGAAGTATCGCAAGGTCATGCTCGATACGTTCGTGTGGGGCCTCTTCATCATGGGCGCATACGGCATCGTGCAATTCTTCGTCATGCCGCCGTGGGACGCCATGTGGATGATCGGCTCGCAGATGAACTCGCAAGGCGAGCCGGTGCCGCTCGGCGTGCGTGTATTCAGCACGATGAACTCGTCAGGGCCATTTGCGCTCGTGGTCATGGCCGCGCTGACCTTCGTGATGGCGGGCACGCAGCGCATCAAATGGATTGCTGGCGGTCTCGGCTTCGTATCGTTCGGTCTTTCGCTCGTGCGCTCGGCGTGGGGCGGATGGATCATCTCGATGGTGTTGCAGCTCATCAAGGCAAGCAACCGCGTGCGCTTACGGATACTGCTTGGCGCTATCGTGCTCGTCGGAATCTCGATCCCTTTGATGACCGTCGGGCCGATTGCCGACCGTCTGGGCACGCGTCTGCAGACCATGACCAACCTGAGCGACGACAGCAGCTACGCGGCACGCAACGAGTTCTATGCGAACTTCATGGTCACCGCCTTCACCGATGTCACCGGCGAAGGTTTTGGCGCTACCGGAACCTCGACGAAACTCGCGAGCGCAAACGGTGATCTTGGCAAATACGGCAGCTTCGATAGCGGCCTCATGAACGTGCCGTTCGTGCTCGGCTGGCCCGGAGGATTGATGTATGTCGCGGGCGTGGGCCTCTTGCTCGTGCGTGCGTTACGCGCTTCATTTTCGCTGCGCGACGACAAGTTCGCGCAAGCGTGCCTGAGTCTTTCATTTTCGATGGTCGGCATTCTCGTGTTCGCGAACACCTTCGTCAGCACGGGCGGATCGTTGCTGTTCATGAGCCTCTTTTCGATCATCGCCGCGCGCCATCATGCCAAGCTCACGCGCCGGCGCGCCACGTTTTCTCCTTCCATCACGAGGTCAAGCCGATGAAGATCGCGATCGTCACGCACGTCGTGCGTCATAACGACGGCCAGGGGCGCGTCAACTACGAGATTGCACGCGCGGCGCTCACGGAAGGGCATGACGTGACGCTGATTGCGTCGCATGTCGCGCCCGAACTGCTGCAAAACCCGCGATTGCGCTGGGTGCGCGTGACAGCAGGCCGCTATTGGCCGACGCGGCTGCTCAAGCAACAGGTCTTTGCCATCAAGAGCGCCTGGTGGTTGCGCACGCACCGCGATGAATACGATGTCCTGCACGTGAATGGCTTCATCACGTGGGCAAGGGCCGACGTGAACACCGCGCACTTCGTGCATGGCGGCTGGACGCGTAGCCCGTATTATCCATTTCGCTTGAGCGGAGGTGTTTGGTCGGCGTATCAGGTGATCTATAGCCGCATGAATGCGTGGCTCGAAGGATGGGCTTATCGACGCTCGCGTGTGATCGCGGCGGTATCGGAGAAAGTGGCCGAGGAGATACGCGCGGGCGGTATAGAGCGAAATCGTGTCGAAGTGGTTTATAACGGCGTGGACACGGCCGCTTTCTCGCATGCGAGCAAGAACCGCGCGATGTTCAGTCTCCCCGATGACGCATGCCTGTTGCTCTTCGTCGGCGACTTGCGCACGCCGCGCAAAAACCTTCAAACGGTGCTGCAAGCGCTGGTGGGTCTGCCGCGTAGCGTGCAGCTCGTCGTGGCGGGTTATCTGCCGGGCAGTCCTTATCCGGAGCAGGCGCGCATTCTCGGCATTGCGGACCGCGTGCATTTTCTCGGGCTCGTCAAGGACATGCCGACCTTGATGCATTCTGTCGATGTCTTCGTGTTTCCCTCGCGTTATGAAGCCATGAGTCTTTCGCTGCTCGAAGCGCTTGCAGCGGGTCTTCCTGTGGTGACGGCGCAAACGGCTGGTGGCGCGGAGATCATAGGCGACACGTGCGGCATCGTGCTCGACGATCCCGACGATGAACTGGCACTCGCACGCGCCATCGATACGTTGGCGCATTCGCCCGCACGTCGCGCCGAAATGGGCGAAGCGGCGACGCAACTCGCGACCAATTTCAACTGGGCGCGCATGGCGCGTCGTTACCTCGACCTTTATCGCAGCTTCGCGCAGCGTGAGCGTTCACCCGCCCCGCTTGCTGCAACCTCCGCGCAAACAGGCGTCTGACCGCTCAACCCGAGATTATCCCGAGCTTATCCCGAGACTAACCCGACCTTGGACCCACACATGAGCACGCACACTATCAAGTCCCTGCAAATCGGTATGCATTGGTTCCCCGAGCGCGCGGGCGGACTCGATCGCATGTATTACACGCTGGTCGGTGCGCTGCCTGCGGCGGGTGTCGAAGTGCGTGGCGTGGTCGCGGGCTCGCCTCGCGTGGCTGTCGATACGGGCGGCGCGATTCGCGGCTTCGGTCCCGCCGCGCAGTCGTTGCCGCGACGCCTGATGAATGCACGCAACGCATTGCGCGACACCTTGAAGAGTGAGCGTCCCGATGTCGTCTCCTCGCACTTCGCGCTTTATACGTTTCCTGGTCTCGATGTGACGCGCGGCATCGCGCAGGTATCGCATTTTCAGGGGCCTTGGGCGGATGAGAGTCATGTGGAAGGCGCCGACTCGTTCGGGCAGCGCGCGAAATTCATGCTGGAGCGGCGCGTGTATGCGCGTTCCTCGCGGCTGATCGTCTTGTCGGAAGCGTTCGGGCAGATTTTGAGCACGCGCTATGGCGTGCCGGAAGAGCGCATTCGCGTGGTGCCGGGCTGCGTGGACGTTGCGCAATTCGACCTTAAGATGACGCGCACCGAAGCGCGCAGGCGTCTGCAATTGCCGGTGGGAAGACCGATCGTGCTCGCGGTGCGGCGGCTCGTGCGGCGCATGGGACTCGAATCGCTGATCGACGCGATGACGCGCGTGAAAGCCAAGATCGCCGATGTGCTGCTGCTGATCGCGGGCAAAGGCCGGCTTGCGGACGAGTTGCAGCAGCGTATCGATGCAGCGGGCTTGCAGGATAACGTGCGCCTGCTCGGCTTCGTGCCCGATGAGCAGCTCGCCGCGCTTTATCGTTCCGCCGATGTGAGTATCGTGCCGACAGTCACGCTGGAAGGTTTCGGCTTGATTACCGTGGAATCCCTGGCTTCGGGAACGCCGGTGCTGGTTACGCCGGTTGGTGGCTTGCCAGAAGCGGTGCGTGGACTATCCGAGGACCTCGTGCTGGCATCGACCGGCGCGGATGCTATCGCCGATGGACTGATCGCCGCGTTCGATGGATCGCTCGATCTCCCGAACGAGGCGGATTGCAGGCGTTACGCGTGGGAACATTTCGATCGCGGCGTGATTGCGCGGCGCGTGGCTGCGGTTTATGAGGAAGCAATTGACGCGGGACCGGTGCATTGAAAAAAATAAAGCGCTTCCGCGGATAACCGCCGAAGCGCTTTTAATCGACGCTCAAGCGCAAATCAGACCGCTACTCGCGCGCTCATGTACTCGTACATCCACTCCAACGTGCGATCGATCGGTGTAGCCGGCACTTGCCCGATCACCCGCCGCAACTTGCGATTGGACCCGACGAGCCGCGCGATCTCATTGCGTCTCAAGAAACGCGGATCGACGAATACATCGATCTTGTAGCCGGCTATGCGCGCAAGCATTTCAAGCACCTCGCCAAGCGAATGACTACGCCCGGAGCAGATATTGAACGTCTCACCTGCGGGCGCCGCTTCGAGCAATTTCGCATAGGCGGCCACCACGTCCCGTACATCGGAGAAGTCGCGCGACACATTCAGATTGCCGAGCGAGATGCGCGCTTCATGCCGTGCGTAGTGCCCGACGATCTTCGGCAACACATAGTCTTCGCTTTGGCCCACGCCCGTATAGTTGAACGGCCGCACGAAGAAGATCGGCAACCGGTCCATCCATAGCCGCGATGCCTGTTCCATCGCGAGCTTGCTGACCGCATAGTCGTTGGCGGGCTTGATATCGACATCTTCATCGATCACTTCCACCGCTGCGTTGCCGTACACATTGGCCGTGCTTGCAAGCAAGACCGCGCGCGGCTTGCGGTCGAGCGTGGCGAGCGCGGCAAGCAGGTTACGCGTGCCGACAATATTCACGAGATAAGTCGTGCTCGGCGTGTTGCCCGTGACATGCGCCGCGCCCGCCAGGTGCACGACGACATCGGGCCGCGCGTCGGCGACGAATGACTTGAGGGCGTCAGCGTCGAGCAGATCGACGGGCAGGCCGACGACATTGGGCACATCGGCTTCCGGCGAAGCGGACGTGGTGCCCCAGACGTCGTAGCCTGCGTTCATCAAATGCGCCGCCATGTGGCGGCCCGTGAAGCCGGAGAGCCCGGTTATGAGTGCGCGACGAGGCATGGGCGTTCAGAAGGTAGGCTGCAATTCGTTACGCTTCAGGTCCGCTTCGACCATCATCTGGCAGAGCGCTTCGAGCGTGGTCGTGGGATGCCAGCCCAGCTTTTCGCGTGCCTTGTCCGCGCTGCCAATCAACAAATCCACTTCCGCCGGACGATAGAACTTCGGGTTCACGCGCACCAGCGTGCGTCCCGTCGATATGTCGATACCGCGTTCGCGCTCGCCTTTACCGGCCCATTCAAGTTGATAACCCGCTGCGGCAAATGCCATGCGCACGAAGTCGCGTACCGTCTCCGTGCGATTGGTGGCGAGCACATAAGTATCGGGCTCGCTCGCCTGCAGCATGCGCCACATGCCTTCCACGTATTCGGCGGCAAAGCCCCAGTCGCGCTTTGCGTCGAGATTGCCAAGCTCGAGCAACTCTTCCTTGCCGAGCTTTATTTTTGCAACCGTATCCGTGATCTTGCGCGTGACGAATTCACGGCCACGCAACGGCGATTCGTGATTGAACAAGATGCCGCTGCATCCGAAGATGTTGTACGACTCGCGATAATTGATCGTCGTCCAATGAGCGAACAGCTTGGCCACACCATATGGACTACGCGGATAAAAGGGCGTCTCCTCCGATTGCGGAATCGCCTGCACCTTGCCGAACATCTCCGATGTCGATGCCTGGTAATAGCGGATCGTCGGATCGATCACGCGCACGGCTTCGAGCAGATTGAGTGCGCCTAAGCCCGTGACGCCCGCGGTCGTCGAAGGCTGATCGAAGGAGACGCCCACGAAGCTTTGCGCCGCGAGGTTATAGAGCTCGCTTGCTTCGGCGGATTCGAGCAGACGCAGGTTCGAACCAAGATCGGTCAGATCGTGCTCAACCAGCTTGAGCTTCGGATGCCGGTCTATACCGAGTTCCGCGATACGCCAGAAATTCACCGAGCTCGTGCGCCGATACGTACCGACCACTTCGTAACCTTTGTCGAGCAGCAGCTTGGCAAGATACGCGCCGTCCTGCCCCGATACTCCGGTGATGATCGCCTTGTTCTGCGTGGCCATGGTGTTACCTCGTCGGTGATGTCATGAGGCGATTCTAGGCTAAAGAAATCGGAAAAAAACCTTTAGCAATTTTTAATGAGCGCGCCATTCGGCGCTTAGGAAAAGACGTTTCTTAAGCCATGCGAATGCCATTTAGCAGACGAATATTTTTCGTTTTTTTAGCTTTATTTGGCCTCTAACCTGCAAAGCGTCGGACCGCGACTCTTCTCGTCGATGCGACCAGACGACGTCCCGATGCATCGAGCGCACCGGCGTGCACGCAGTTTTATCGGAGGCCCCGTTGCGGCGTAATTCGTTCTTCACTTCCGTTTGCAAGCTGATCTGTTTGCCGCTCGCGTGCGTGGCGGCTGGCGCATTCGCGACGCCGCCCGTGCTCGATGCAAAGACATCGTGGATAGGCAATACGTCGGGCTTTGGCGACGGCACATGGACGCAGATCAACATCACGGCGATTGCCGTTGCGCCCGATGGCCGCGTGTTCACCAATGCGCCGTGGGACGAAAGCGGCGCGGAAGCGAGCGTGTATCGCGATGGCCGCATGTCGAGTTACGCCGGCGGCACGCATGGATGGGGCGCTTCCGGCGGCAATGCCGTTGCAGTGAATTCGCGCTATGTATTTGTCGCCGTCGGCGTGGGTAACGAACGAGGCCGGCTCGTCAAGCAAGGCGTGTGGCCGCCTGCGGGCAAGCAGTGGTGGGGCGTATCGCGTCGCGATATCAACGACGTCAAGCGTCCCGTGCCTTTCGGTGCGAGTGCATTGGAAGAAAAGGACCCGCGCGCCACGCTGGCGCGCAGCTTCCTCACGATCAACGAGTCGAACGACGCACGACAGGACGTAAGCGGTCTTGCTGCAAGCGAAACAAGGCTTTATGTGGCGAACACGGCGCTGAATTGCATCGAAGTCTATGACGCGCAGTCGATGCAAAAGGAAGCGCAATGGAGCGCGCCGCAGCCGGGGAAAATCGCGCTGTCGGCGGATGGTTCCTTATGGGCGATCGTGGAGAGCAATGGCGATCATCCGCGCATCGCGCATTACGCCGCATCGGGCGCGTTATTGGACGATGCGCCGCGCTTGAATGCCGATAGCAGCGCGGTGGATATCGCCATCGACAGAGAAGGGCGTCTGCTTGTAGCCGATAACGGGCCGCGTCAGCAAGTGTTGTTCTTTATACGCAAGGCGAATGCTTATCACGAAGCTGGCGCGTTGGGCGAGCGCGGCGGCATCTTCTCCGGCGTTGCGGGAACGCCGGGCCCGCGTCGCTTCAATGGCCTGACAGGCGTGGGTGTCGATGCCGCTGGCAACGTCTACGTGTCGACGAACGGAATAGGGCCACGCACGGGTTCGACGGGCGCCGGTCTTGGCGCGACGCTGGAAAGCTATGCCGCCAATGGCGCGTTGCGTTGGCAGACGCAAGGGCTTCTTTTCGTCGATGGCGCGTGGATCGATCCGGGCCGCCCCAATAGCGTCTTTACCGGCAACAAGCGGTTCGAGCTGGATCTGTCAAAGCCTGCGGGACAGGACTGGAAATACGCGGGCTTTCTGTCGGGCCGCTTCAAGTATCCCGACGATCCGGTGTTCCACGTCGATCAATGGCCGGGCATGCCTATCGCAAGAAAACTCGATGGCCGCACGTTCCTGTATCTGACCGACATGTATGCGGATCACATGAAGATCTATCGCTTCGATGCGAAGCATGACGGCGAGCTGGCAATTCCCTCGGGCTTTATCGCGGGAAGACCACGCCCCGTGCAAAACGTGCCGAACCGCCCCGAAGGCGGCGAGTGGATTTGGCGCGATAGCAATGGCAACGGCCGCTTCGACGAAAGCGAATTCAAGCGCAATCCGGGCACTGCGCGCATGACGGGCGGCTGGGGCTGGTGGGTCGATATCAAAGGCGACATCTGGCGCACGAGCGACGTGAAGGGCATTTATCGCCTGCGCTATGGCGGCCTCGACAAGCAAGGCAATCCTGTCTACGACTACGAAAACATCGAGACGTACCCCGTTCCCGCGCCGTTCACCGAATTGCGCCGCGCGATCTACGACGCGGCAAGCGACACGCTCTATGTCACCGGTTATACAGCGGACGCGCCTTACGACAAGCGCTATTGGAAAGAGGTCGGCAAGCGCCTCGTGCGCTACGACCACTGGTCCGACGGCCCGCATCAACGCTATGCAATCGACTTGCCGTGGGATACGCAGAAGAAGCCGCTATCGACCGTGATTGGTGTGACCGTCGAAGGGCAATACGTGTTCGCGGTCGAGCCTGTTGGCGACGTGCACGTGTTCGACAAGGACTCCGGCAAAGAGGTAGGCGTAATCAAGCCGGGGGCGGAAGTCGGTCATGCGTCGGGCTGGGTGGACGTACCCAATGGCGTGAGCGCCTATAGGCGCGGCGATGACGAGTACCTGGTGTTCGTCGAGGAAGACGCACGAGGCAAGGTGATGATGTACCGCTGGAAACCCGGCACATGAAGTCGCGAGGATCCGATGGAAAAGAGCATGGTCAGGAACGTCGGCATCAACTTCGTCGGGTTGATCCTGCCGACATTCGTATCGCTTGCAACGGTGCCTGCCTATATCCACCTCGTAGGCGTGGAGCGGTATGGCGTGATCAGTCTCGTATGGACGCTGATCGGTTACTTCGGGATTCTCGATCTCGGCATGAGCATGGCCGCGCAACATCAGATAGCGAAAGCGCATGCGGCCGGGGATATGGCACAGCGCGCGCAGGTCTTCTGGAGCGCGGTGTGGCTCAACTTCGCGACGGGCGTGGCAGGCGGCCTCGCCATCTACTTCGGCGCGTTTCTCTATACGGCGTATGTGGCGCACTCCGCACCGGCCTTGCAGCATGAGGTTTATCGCGCGTTGCCGTGGCTCGCGCTCGCCATTCCCATTGCCAATGTGTCGTGGGTTTTTGCTGGCGCGATCAACGCGATGGAACGCTTCGGCATCTATAACGCCAATCAGACCTTCGGCACTTTCCTGTTCCAGTTGCTGCCGCTCGGTGCTGCGTGGTTCATCGCGGCCAATCTGCAAACGGTGCTAGCTGCCGCGGTCGTCGCGAGATTGCTTGCGGCCATTCTGCTTGGAAGAGCGAGTCTGAAGCTGCTGGCGATACGCCGCATCGATTGGCCGAAGCGTGCCGTTACGGGCGGACTCTTCCGCTTCGGCGGCTGGATGCTGGTCTCAACGATGACCTCCATGCTCACCGATTCGCTCGATCGCGTTCTGCTCGGCGCGCATCTCGGCGCGCGTTTCGTCACGTATTACACGGTGCCGCAGAACCTCGTCACGCGTCTCAACATGCTGCCCAACGCGATGGTGCGCACGCTGTTTCCGCGCCTTTCATCGATCGATCGCAGCGACGCCGGCAAGATGGCCGCGACATCGCTCGAATTCCTCAATGGCGTATTTACGCCGCTTGCGATCTTCGCGATGCTCGTGCTCGAACCGTTCCTGCATGTGTGGATCGGCGCTGATCTCGCCATCGCAAGCGCACCGGTAGGCCGCATTCTCGTGATCGGCGTATGGCTCGTCGGTCAGGCGAGCGTCACGCGCATCCTCATTCAGTCGCAGATCAACCCCGCTTCGGCTGCACGTGCAGGACTCTTCCAGTTGCCGTTCTTCTTGGCGCTTCTATGGTTCGGCATTCAACGATACGGGCCGGTTGGCGCCGCAAGCGTGGTTGCCCTGCGAGCGCTTGCGGACTATGCGGTGCTCTTGTGGCTGACCCGTGTGCGCGCAACCCCGATTGCGCTCGACATGCTTGCCCATCTCGCGTTTCTGCTCGCGGGGCTGGTGCTTGGCTATCTGATCGATGCCCTGGCGCATCCGCTCTATGCAATATCCGCAGCCGCCTTGCTCGCACTCGTCGATGCGGGATGGTCCGTGGTGACGCGGCCGGCCTTGCGTGCGCTTTTGCTTGCAGTGTTACGCAAGGCCGGCGCGCGTTTTGGAAGACGCAATCATTTACCGTTGAAGGCGAGGAGTGACGCATGAAAACAAATATCGAAGACGCGTTCATGGGGACGGCGAAAGCGCGTCATTTCCTGCACGAGCCGGCGCCAGCCATGACGCCGGTGCCGCGTCGCGAGCGCAGTATCGCGCGTGCGAACGGTGTACCGCGTATTGCTATCGTGCATGACTGGCTCGTGACCTACGCTGGCGCGGAGCGTGTGCTGGAACAGATGATCGCGTGCTTTCCGGACGCGGATATTTTCAGCGTCGTCGACTTCCTCGAAGACAGAGCGTTCTTGCGCGGCAAGCAGGCGAAGACCTCGTTCATCCAGAAGTTGCCCTTCGCGAAGAAGCGCTATCGCGCATATTTGCCGCTCATGCCGCTCGCGATAGAACAGCTTGACGTGTCCGGCTACGACCTCATTCTGTCGAGCAGCCATGCGGTAGCGAAGGGTGTGTTGACAGGACCCGATCAGGTGCACGTCAGTTACGTGCATTCGCCCATACGCTACGCATGGGACCTGCAACATCAGTATCTCAAGCAGTCGAATCTTACTGCGGGCATGAAGTCGCTGATCGCACGCATGGCGCTGCATTACATGCGCAGCTGGGACATACGTACCTCGAATTCGGTGAATCATTTCATCGCTAATTCGGCTTTCATTGCGCGGCGAATCCACAAGGTTTATCGGCGTTCGTCGCAAGTGATCTTTCCTCCTGTCGATGTCGCCGCGTTCAACGTGTGCGAGGAAAAGGACGATTTTTATTTAACGGCGTCGCGCATGGTGCCGTATAAGAAGATCGATCTGATTGTCGAGGCGTTCGCGCAGATGCCTGAGCGCAAGCTCGTCGTGATCGGCGAGGGCCCGGACATGGCGAAGATTCGTGCGAAGGCTACGCCCAACGTGCGCATCTTGGGGTATCAGCCGTTCTCCGTGCTGCACGAGAAGATGCGCCGCGCGAAAGCGTTCGTCTTCGCGGCGGAAGAAGACTTCGGCATCTCGGTGGTCGAAGCGCAAGCGTGCGGCACGCCAGTGATTGCCTACGGCAAGGGCGGCGCATTGGAAACCGTGCGCGATGCGTCGGAGGCCGAGCCCACGGGCATGTTCTTTCAGGAGCAGTCGGCGGACGCCATCGTGGATGCTGTCGAGGCCTTCGAAGACGGCACGGTGACGTTCAAGCCAGCCGACTGTCGCAAGAACGCAGAGCGCTTTTCCAACGCGCGTTTCAGGGAACAGTTCCATGCGCATGTCGCACGCGTGGCGCCGCGCTTCATTCTTCCTCCGCTGCCGGCAGAGCCCGAGGTTCAGGTCGAAGAAAAGAGCGATTTGCGCGTGCTTGCCGTGGATCAAAGCGGCTCGCTCGGCGGCGCGGAACTCTCCATGCTCGAAGTGGTGAAGAACATGCGTGGCGACGTGCAGACGGTTCTTTTCGACGATGGTCCGTTTCGCATTGCGCTGGAAGCGGTCGGCATCAAGGTAGACGTGCTCGACGGCAAAGCGCTCGGCAATGTTCGCAAGGACGGCATGACGCGTCCCGGCGCGGGCGTGGTGGGCGGCGTCGTCAAGCTCCTGCGCGGCACGCTCGAAAAGTCGCGCAATGCCGATGTCATCTACGTCAACACGCAGCGCGCGATGGTGATCGGCGCCATCGCCGGCCTGATCTCGCGGCGCCCCGTGGTGTGGCATCTGCGCGATATCGTGAGCGAGGACCACTTCGGGCGCACGCAGCTTTCCATCATCAAGTGGTGCACCAAGCTCATGCTCGAACATGTCATTGCCAATTCGACGGCATCGGCGGCCGCGGTCACGGCGCTCACGCGTTTGCGCGAGGAGCGGCTCGATGTCGTGTTCAACGGCATATCGGCGGAGCCTTTCACTAGCATCGAAACGGTGGCGCAGCATGAGTTGCGAGCACGGTTCGGCTTGCCGCAAGATGCGTTTCTCGTCGGATGCTTTAGCCGTCTTGCACGCTGGAAGGGTCAGCATGTACTGCTCGAAGCGTTGCGCGAATGCACGGACATGCATGCCGTTCTGGTTGGCGCGGCGCTTTTTGGAGAACACGAGTACGAGGCCGAGCTGCGTGCTTTCGTACTCGAACACGGGCTTGCGGACCGCGTGCATTTTCTCGGCTTTCAGGATGACATTGCCGCGTGCATGAAAGCGGTCGATGTGGTCACGCATACGTCGATCATGCCGGAGCCGTTTGGCCGCGTGATCATCGAAGGCATGTTGTCGAAACGGCCCGTTGTTGCGACGCGTGCGGGCGGCGTGACGGATATCGTCGACGATGGCGAGAACGGCCTGCTCTGCGCTCCCGGCGATGCCGCCGAACTGGCGCGCATACTGGATCGCCTCAAGGACGATTCACCGCTTCGCGACCGTCTGACCGAAAGCGGCTTCGTACACGCAACGAAAAGATTCGGGACCGAGCGATATGTCGAGAGCGTCGAGAGAATCCTTGGAGACGTGGCGGCGAAGGCGAAGAAGCGCGAGCGTAGCTGAGGTACTCGAACTTCGATTAAGCCGCCTTTCGAGGCGGCTTTTTTTATTGGCGCTTTATCAACGCGCAATGCGAACGCGTGTCTTCGCAGGTTTCAATCTTGCGGCCCAGGCCATGGCGGGTCGCTCGACAAGCGCATAGAACGCTGCGGCAACCACAACTGCAATGGCGGTAAAAGCAAACGAGGCCCAGATGCCCGTTTGCAAGACCGAATGAAAAAGCACGGACCCAAGCAGCACGAAAATGGGCAGATGCACGACGTAAAGCGAGAAGCTGAACTCGCCGAGCACGGAAAACACGCGCACTGGGCCGCCTTCACGCATGGGCCGATCTAGCGCGCCAAACAAATAAACGGCAAAGGCCAGCGCCCAAAGCTGAAACGCCAGATATTGCGCAAGCCCGAAGGCAGCGCATCCGCATAGCGCGATGCCACCCGCCACGACTCCCGAGCGCCTCGGTGAGCGCACGTTGCGCGCTTTCGCTTCGGCGATCCATGCTCCAAGCATCCATGAAAGCCAGTAGGACGTGAAGATCACGATCTGCTGGCGCTCGAAGACGAGCGCCGACACGATGTTGACGACAGCGACAAGGCCGACGACCGCCGGCATTCCGATTCGCCTCCGCAATGCAATCACGAGCGGATATACGAGGTAGAACTGCACCTCGACGGAGAGCGTCCATAAGGCGCCATTGGAGCCGAACGTCTTGCCCGCGATTCCCTGCAAGGAAAAGAGATTGACGAGGAAAGCATGAAGATCGAAGGGATTGATCTTGCGGCTGACCGGATCAAAGCCGACGCTAAGCGAATCCAGCACGAACGTCAGTACCAGCGCGGCAATCAGAACCGGATAGATCCGCACGAACCGCCGTAGCAGAAAATTCAAGCCGTCGAACGGCGCGCGCGGGTCGGCATTCAGGCGCCGCGCCATCGCGCGATGAATGCAATAGCCGCTGATGATGAAGAAAATCGGCACACCGGCCGATCCCCAGGCGACAGGGAACGTGAGGTAACTGACGACCGCGTTGAGGTCGAACGCGGGCGAAGCGCGATGAAACTGCTGCATGCCGACCCACGTAACCTGCCTGCAATGAAAGTACGCGACCAGCAACGCGGCGACACCACGCCATGCGTTGATCGCGACGTCTTTATCGTCGGCGATAGCGTTCGAATTGCGCGCGGAAGTGCGCAGCGCCATGTCGCTTTCGTCGAAGGCCGGGGAGTCGCTCATCGCTAAACCTTAAGGAGCCGAAGGGATCGGCCCATGTTAGAGCAGCAAGAAATCCGTGCCTAAGCAAAAAATTCGGCGCATTTCTTAAGAAAACAGGCAGCGTAACGGCTTAAAGCGGGCGAATTATTTATCGATTTTTTTCTGCTACGGTGAGCCCTCATCTACAGGCGAATGGGTGTCGATCATGGATATGCATGCAGTCGCCGGCATAGCCGTGCTGCTGGTACTCGTGGCGGCGTCTGCGTACCGCGACGCGTTGCGCAACGACCCTCTCGATCCCTTCCGCAAGAAGGGCTCCAACAATGCGCAGGCATCGCAGATGGAGGAAGCGGAGTAACGCGCGCAACGCCAAAAGCCTGCCGCAAGTGCGGGCGAATTCACAAGAAAAACAGCGCGGGGACAACATCAATTTCCGGTTTCGATCTGGAGGAGCAGTCATGCTTAAAGTGACCAAGGCCGTATTTCCAGTCGCAGGTCTCGGCACACGTTTTTTGCCAGCCACCAAGGCGAGTCCGAAGGAAATGCTGCCAGTGGTCGATAAGCCGCTCATTCAATACGCGGTGGAAGAAGCCATTGCTGCGGGCATGACGGAGATGATCTTCGTCACGGGTCGGGGCAAGCGCGCAATCGAGGATCACTTCGACAAATCATATGAGCTCGAAGCGGAACTGGAAGCGCGCAACAAGGCGGTTCTGCTCGATGCGGTACGCAGCATCAAGCCCGCCAACGTGGATTGTTTCTACGTGCGCCAGCCGGCCGCGCTGGGCTTGGGTCATGCGGTGCTATGCGCGGAACGGCTCGTCGGCGGTGAACCATTCGCCGTCATTCTGGCCGACGATCTGCTGCACGGCGCCGAGCCTGTCATGAAGCAACTCGTCGATGTATTCGACCACTATCACAGCTCGGTGATCGGTGTGGAACGCATCGCGCGCGAGGAAAGCGCATCGTATGGAGTGATCGAAGGCCGCGAATGGGAAGAGGACGTCATCAAGTTGTCGGGTGTCGTCGAGAAGCCGCAGCCCGCGCTTGCGCCTTCCAATCTCGGCGTGGTCGGGCGTTACGTGCTGATGCCGAGCATCTTCGATCATCTGCGCAAGACGAAGCCCAATGCGGGCGGCGAGATTCAGCTAACCGATGCCATCGGCTCCTTGCTCGCGGTCGAACAGGTGCTGGCGTATCGCTACTACGGCACGCGTTTCGACTGCGGCAGCAAGCTCGGGTATCTCAAGGCGACGGTACAACTGGCCTTGCAACATCCTGAAGTGCGCGGAGACTTTGAGGCGTATCTGCGTGCGGCGGTATGGGCGCTCATGCCGCAAACAAAGGACGAACCGATGACGCATGCGGAATCGCTACAGGATTCGCTGTGATTGGAAATAGTTCGAATGACGAATCATGATCATCGTAAGGCAAACGTAGTCCTGTAAAGAAGCGTCATATCCAAGGAAGGCAGGTCAACGCTAAAAAGCAGAGGGCGTTAAGGGCGATCCGATCCACGAATCGGTAACTCATGGAGTAGATCGCCCATGCAGGTCCGCGCATTTCATGCGCGCCGGCTATTGGCCTGGATCGTGTCCATCGGCGCTTGCGTGTTGCTGTGCGGATGGACTTCACATCGGCCAGTCAAGCCCGCACGCAAGCATCATGCTTTACACAAGGCCGTGTCGCACGCGAAGCATGTGCACGCCAAGAAGGCGTATGCCTTCCAGATCGGCATGGCCAGCTATTACGCCGACGCCTTCCAAGGCCGCCCCACCGCGAGCGGCGAGGCTTACGACATGAACGCGCTCACGGCCGCGCATCTCACGCTGCCGCTCGGCACTTACGTGCGCGTCAGCAATGCCGCGAAGACGCGGTCGGTCGTCGTGCGCATCAACGACCGCGGCCCCTACCAGAAGGGCCGCGTGATCGATCTTTCGTTTGCGGCGGCGGTATTGCTCGGCCTGCAACACGCGGGCACGGCGCAAGTGGTGATCGAGCGTGTATCGGCGCATGATGCCGTCGCCATTCCCTTGCATCATCGCGCAAAGAGGCGAAGGCACAAGCGGCACCGTTGAGCCGGATACAATGCGCTCTCGCCTGCTTGAGCGCTCTCTGATCCCACTCATGAATCAATCGACCCGGGCAGTCCTCCTCGGCCCGCTTCTCAAGAGCGTTTCGCGCTCGTTCTATCTGACGCTGCGGATTCTTCCGGCGGGCATGCGCGACCCCGTCGCGCTGGCGTATCTGCTTGCGCGCGCCGCCGATACCATCGCGGATACGTCGCTCATCGCGCCGCAACTTCGTCTGGAATTGCTGCTGTCGTTGCGCGCGCAAGTCAACGGCGCACCGGACGATGGCGCGCTGGCCCGCATAGCCGGCGAAGTAGCGGGCCAGCAAGCGCAAGCGGATGAACGCGCGCTGCTCGAATCGCTCGGCGGAGCGCTTGCCATCCTGCCGCAATTGAGCAAGGCCGACCGCGATGCCGTGCGCGATATCGTGACCACGCTCACAACGGGCATGGAGTTCGATCTGCGCACGTTCCCGGATGAAACCTCGGGCGAGATCGCGGCGCTCGGTGAATTCGACGAACTGGACCGCTACACCTATCTCGTCGCGGGCTGCGTGGGCGAGTTCTGGACGAAGATGACCTACGCGCATATGCCGGGCACGCTCAAGGCCGCGCCGGATGTCATGCTTGCGCGCGGCGTGCGCTTCGGCAAGGCGCTGCAGATGACCAACGTGCTGCGCGATTGCGCGCGCGATCTGCGTATCGGGCGTTGCTATCTGCCTTCGTCGATGCTGGCGCGTCATGGCATCGCGCCACGAGAACTGCTCGCGCCCGATGCATCCGATAAAGCGCGTCCCGTGCAGGACGAGCTGTTGCAAACCACCATCGCGCTCTATGGCGACGCGCTGGCCTACACGATGGCGATTCCATCGAGCGCCATTCGGCTACGGCTCGCGTGCCTGTGGCCGATCATGATCGGGCTGGAAACGCTGGTGCTGCTGGCGCGTAACGACGCATGGCTCGCGCCGGAGCGCATTACCAAGGTGCGCCGCAACGATGTCTATCGCATCATGGCGGCGTCGATGCCGCTGGTTGCATCGAATGGGCTTCTGAAGGTGTGGGCCGAACGCAGGATCAGCGACATCCAAGCCGCACTCAACGGCGCAGCTCGGCCATGATGCGTTCGGCCAGGAAGTCGCAAGGCGGCCGTTTGGATGCCGCGCTGCGCGCCAGCACCACTTCGAGCGCGGCGATTTCCGGCAGCCCTTGCGCCTGACCGAGTAGCGTGAAATGCGCGGGGACAGCGCACTTGGCAAGCGGCGTGACGGCAAGACCGGCTTCGGCCATCGTCAGAAGACCGAGCAGACTCGGGCTCTCGTACGACGTGCGATAGCCGATACGCGCGCGTTCCAGGCTGCGTATGGCGTTCTCGCGCGCCACGCTGCCCGGCAGGAACACGGCAATGGGCAAGGGACGTTCGCGCCAGATTTCCGTGGCCCCGGGCGCGGCGGCCCAGACCATCGGCTCGTGACGCAGGAATTCGCCGCTCAGACCTTTCACGCGCGTGGCGCAGACCAGATCGACCGAGCCGTCTTTCAGCATCGGCGCAAGCGCCACGCTCGGCAAGCCGACCACCTGAATCTCGACCTTGGGAAAGGTCGCCGAAAACTTCTTGAGGATGGGCGGAAACAGCGACGACGCGTAGTCGTCCGGTACGCCGATCACCACGCGCCCCGTCACGTCCGGCCGCACGACGGCGGCCCATGCTTCATCGCGCAAGGCGAGCATGCGGCGCGCGTAGGTCAGTAACACTTCGCCGTCTTGCGTGGGCGTCACGCTGCGCGGTTTGCGCACGAATAGCGCCTTGCCAAGCGCGGTCTCGAGCGTCTTGATCTGCATGCTGACGGCCGATTGCGAGCGATGCACGAGTTCCGCCGCGCGGCTGATGCTGCCCGTGTCCGCGACGGCGACGATCATGGAAAGGACATCGAGGTCGAGTGCTTTCATGCCTGTGTATGACGACTTGGTATCAGAAAATCTGAACGATGTTATCAATATTATGCGATTTTCTTTTAAATTGGCGGACGGCATAGTGCGGGAAAGGAGCGAACCAATGAACGCCCGTACCGATCCCGCCGTACTGTCCGCCTTGCAAGCCTTGCCCGAAGCGTCTTTCGCGACGACCGCGTCCGGCATTTCCGTGCCTTACGTGGATTGCGGCGAAGGCGAGCCGCTCCTGTTCGTGCATGGTTCGCTCTGCGATTACCGCTACTGGAGCGCGCAGATTCTGCCGCTTGCCAGGCAGTTTCGTTGCATCGCGCCGAGTCTCAGCCACTACTGGCCCGCCGTCGATGCCTTCGTGCAGGGCGAATTCAGCTGGGAAGCGCATGTCGCGGAGATGGCGGAATTCATCGAGGCGCTCGACATCGCACCCGTGCATCTGGTCGGGCATTCGCGCGGCGGGTGCGTCGCGTTTCATCTCGCAAGGGAATATCCGCGTCTCGTGAAGACGCTCACGCTCGCGGACCCGGGCGGACCGCTCCAGGTTTCGCCGCAGCCTGCGGCCGCCAGCTTGCCGCCCGCGACCAACGCGTTGCGCACGCGCGTGGCGGAACTCATCGAAATGGGCGAAATCGAGCCGGGGCTGGAACTGTTCGTCAACTCGGTCAGCATGCCGGGCTTCTGGCAAAAGAGCACGCCGGCTTTTCGACGGATGGCGATAGACAACGCGCTTACGGTGCCGAAGCAACTTCGCGATCCCTTGCCCGCTTATACCCGCGACGCCGCGCGCGATATCAAGTGCCGCACTTTGCTGATAGACGGACAAAAGAGCCCGCGCATGTTCCGCAATAACGTCGACAAGCTGGCGGAATGGATTGAATTCGCGGATCGGCAAACTATTGCCGGGGCATCGCACGGAATGAACGTGGCAAGCCCGGCCGCATTCAATCGTGCTGTACAGGCGTTTGCCGGTGCCTGGTAATTTCCTTAGCGATTCTTTAGCAAGAACGCTCGTTCGCTCGAAAGTCACGCTTAAGAATATCTTTGGCTATTGCTAAGGAAGTAATGGAAGGCAAGCTTTTATCGTCCGACTTTTTGTCTGCTTGTTGTGGCGGGACAACGCAAACGCGCGGGTCTCGGGCTAACATCATTGCCACCTCATCGCCAAGAAGAGGCCAATGTGAGTACGGGCCAAGACGATCTCGAAGTATGGAAGCGCCAGCGCACCCAGCAATTGGCGTTCGAACTGGCCGATAGCGGTCAATACGAGAATTTCGCCGATATCGCTTATGCGCTGCAATTCGAGCGCGGTCTCGCGACGGCGCAAGCACTCATCGAAAATCCGGAAATGCGTCGCTTGCTCAACGTGCATTGCGCAAATGCGCGTGAAGCGCTCTTGAACGTCAAAGCGCCAGCGCCTGAAAAATTACAGGCGCAATCTCAGCCGGTTTTAGAAGCGCCCGAATTACCCACCCTTGAAATCATGGCGGCGCAAGGCGCGCCATCGTTCCTGCGCCGCGCTGCGTTCATGCTCGGGCGAAGCGCACGCGCGGTCGAACCCGTGAACGCCGGGGACTTCAACTCCGCTGCGCCTTGAGCAGATCGAGCCGCAAAAGCCCTGCCGCGTCGCCCTTTCTCTCCTCGACTTGAGTGTGTGGCAGGGGAAATGGCGGATATGCACAGTCAAGTCGCGCCTCAAAACCATTACACTTACCGTAGTGGAACCAGAAGCCCGGGCCGTGCTCGCGCGCGTTCCGGTGTTTGAACTTTGAGGAGGGAAATGTTCGTGGCTAACGAAAAGATGCTGTCGCAAATGGCGGAGAAGCAAGGTTTTATCGCCGCCTTGGATCAAAGCGGCGGTTCGACGCCGGGCGCGCTCAAGCAGTACGGCATTGCTGAAGACGCCTACAACGGCGACGCCGAGATGTTCAAGCTGATGCATGAAATGCGCGTGCGCATCATCACCGCGCCGTCATTCACGGGAGAAAAGGTCATTGGCGCCATTCTCTTCGAAGCCACCATGGACGGTCAGGCAAATGGCAAGTCCGTGCCTGCGTTCCTGTGGGAAGACCGTGGCGTGGTGCCGTTCCTCAAGGTCGACAAGGGCCTCGAAGCGGAAGCCGACGGCGTGCAGGTCATGAAGCCGAACCCCGGCCTCGACGCGCTGCTGGAACGCGCCGTCAAGCTCGGCATCTTCGGCACGAAGATGCGTTCGGTCATCAAGGACGCGAACGAAAAGGGCATCGCCGCAGTCGTGAAGCAGCAATTCGAAGTGGGCAATCAGATCATCGGACACGGTCTCGTGCCCATTCTCGAACCCGAAGTGTCCATCAAGAGCACGGACAAGAAGGGTGCGGAAAAAATTCTGCGCGACGAATTGCTGAAAGGTCTCGACGCGCTGCCGGAATCCAGTCAGGTGATGATCAAGCTGACCATCCCCGATGAAGTGGACTTCTACGCGCCGCTGATCGAGCATCCGCGTGTCGTGCGCGTGGTGGCGCTTTCGGGCGGCTATACGCGCACCGACGCATGCCAGCGTCTGGCGAAGAACCACGGCATGATTGCGAGCTTCTCGCGCGCGCTTATCAACGAACTGAAGAAGTCGATGAGCGACGAAGAGTTCAACGCGACGCTCGGCGAGTCCATCGACGAGATCTACGAAGCATCGGTCGACAAGGTTTGACGCTTCAGTGGCGATGAGGCGTGGTGTCTGCCCTCATCGCCACGATCATGAATCGGCGCGTGTCGTCGATGGCGGCGTCTGCACGATAGGCGCGGCAGCCCGGAACAACTCTTCGCGGCAGCCGCTCCTCGGCGGATAGATCCGCTCCCCGTTGATCGTGCGCTTGGTCGCCTTGGCAGCCTCGCCTTCCGAGACCAGCTTGCGTTCCCATCCCTCCGTATAGACCGCGCCCCACGGGCCCAGGTCGCAGACCGTCGTGTACCAGTCGATCTGCAACGGCAGCATCTCTTCTCCGTATAAATCGCAGACGGCGTTATTGCCGGCGTAGCGGCCCATCGGCCGGCCATGCTGACACGACATGACCGAAGGCCGTTTGCCGTCGATCAGCACGCGTGCGCAATCGCCCGCCGCAAATACGCCGGGAACGCCCGTGACGCGCAGATAGGCATCGACGGGCACGCGGCCCATGGAATCGAGTCCGACGGGAAGCTGGCTCGCCAATGCGTTGGCGCGCATGCCGCCGCACCAGACCACGGTGCATGCCTGGATGTAATCGGTGTTGACGCCGTCCGAAAGCGAAGCGCCGTGTCCGTCGAGTTCTTCCAGCGATACGCCTGGCCTAAGCTCGACGTCGAGCGAGGTCATGGCCTGAACGACGACGCTTTGCGCGCCGCCCATCGATTGCGCGATTTTCGGCGACCGATCCGCGAGCACCACGCGCACCTTGTCGCGATCCGCTTCGCCCACGATCTCACGCAGGCGGCCGGGCAATTCCGCCGCGAGTTCGATTCCCGTCAGGCCTGCGCCGATCACGACAGCCGTATAGCGTCCGGGCGAGTCGGGCAATGCGGGCAGGGTGGACAGATGCGCCTGGAGCTTGCAGGCGCCCGCATAGGTATCGACGTCGAACGAGTGGCGATCCAGCCCGGGAATTTCCGGGCGTACCAGTTCGCTGCCTACCGCGAGGATGAGCCGGTCGTATTCCAGCGAAACTTCTCCGTCTTCCCGCGTGAACATGACGCGCCGATTCGCGCTATCGACCGTGTGCGCGGTCGCCTGGACGAAGCGCACGCCGGTCGGACCGAACACGCCGTCGAGCGGCACGAGCGTGGGATCGAGCGGTTGCTCGTAGTTGCGCACGCGCACGCTGTGATAAGGCTGCGGATTGAGGACGACCACTTCGGCCTGATCCGCTGGTTGCTGCAATTCATCGAGTTTGCGCGCGGCGGCGAGCGCGCTCCATAGTCCGGCAAAACCCGCCCCAACGACCACGATTCGCTTCAAGGCATTGCCTCCTTTGCAAACCGAACGTTCGATCCATTTGGCATGATGTGTCGTGGACAACGTCCTGCTTACTTTATAGGCGATGCGCTAAGCAGTTTCCCGCCGATGCTAAAGAACTGGAGTTTTCAGGCCTGGATTAGTCGCGATTTCACCAAAACTAATTTCGTGGATTAAGTATTTACCCTTAGCGAAGCACTCACTAAACTCTCTTCAACGGTCGCACACGAGCAAAAATGCCAAGTGAGCGACAGCCCCAAAAACCTAAGCTGGAGGGTATCAATCATGAACAAGCTCATTGGAATCGCAGCAGTTGCCATCGCTTTCGCCGCACCGGTTGCTTCTTTCGCACAATCGAACCAACCGCTTACGCGCGCTGAAGTTCGCGAACAGATCGTTCAGTTGGAAAAGGCCGGTTATAACCCCGGCTTCGTGAGCGACTCGCACTATCCGTCGGACATTCAAGCTGCTGAAGCGCGCGTTGCGGGTCAAGGCAACTCGTTTGGCGGTGCGACTGAAGGCTCGGCGCAAGCCGGCTCGCGTGCGGTGCAAGCCGACGTGTTCCCGACGTTTGCGCATCACTAAGCAACAGGTAGTCTCGCTATAAAGAAAGCGCTCGCAATTGCGGGCGCTTTTTCTTTGGCTAGAGCAAGCGCTAAAGCAAGCGCTAAAGAAAACGCTAAAGCGGAAAGCCGCCCGCAAAGGTCTCACGCAAATAGCCGATGAAAAGTGCGACCGCACGCGGCACATGAGGCGCATAAGGACGCACGACATAAAGCTGATCGGCGAATGTGCCCACGCAACGCCAGTCCGGCAGCAACACCACAAGCTTTCCCGCCTGCACCGCGGCTTGCGCGCTGAAGTCGGGCAACAGCGCGATACCCAGATCGTCGAGCGCGGCATCGCGCAGCACTTCGCTATTGTTCGCGGAGAATGGCCCGTTGACCGCAAGCGTATGAGGCCCGGCCGCCGTCTTGCGCGCGCCCTTACGCACGAACGACCACACGCCCGATGTCTGCGCGCGCGGATAAAACAGGCAGTCGTGCACCGCGAGATCGGCGGGCGTCGCGGGCATGCCGCGCCGTTCGAGATATGCATGTGTCGCCACGATCACCGAATTGGTATCGCACAACTTCCACGCGACATGCGTTTCCGGCGCTTGCGCGCTGTGCCGGATGGCGAGATCGAAGCCCTCCGTCGCAATGGAACTCAACCTGTCCGATGCTTCCAGTTGCACGCGCACTTCCGGATGCGCATGCAGAAAGCCCGCTAAACGCGGCACCAATTGCTGACGCGCGAACGCCATTGGCGCGGTGACGCGGATCAAGCCGCGCGCCACGCCCGCCATTTCCCTCACGCTCGAAAAGCTCGCGGCGATATGCTCGTACTGCGTGCGTGTATCGTCGACGAGGCGCCGTCCTGCCTCCGTGAAGCGCACGCTGCGCGTGGTGCGCGTGACAAGCGGCACGCCTGCCGCGCGCTCCAGTTCGGCGATACGCTGACTCATTGCGGCTTTGCTCACGTTGAGCCGCGCCGCCGCCGCCGTGTAGCTGCCCTGCTCGGCGAGCACCGTGAGCCAATGCAGATGCGTCCAGAGCCCTTCGACTTTTTGTGCGTCCATGCGCGGGGATTGTTTGCCGTTATGAACAATGAGTTTAATCATAACGCGTTCGCGGCGCACGATTCCGTCCTACACTCTTGGCATTGACACTTCTGGACAGGAGACGAAATGAAAGCGTATAACGACACCGCCGACGTGGTTCACTTCATTCATGGCGAACGCGTGAATGGCTCGGGCGCCCGCTCGCAGCCCATTTTCAATCCCGCGACGGGCGAGCGTCCGCGCAAGCTCGTGCTCGGCGAAGTCGCCGATGTCGATGCCGCCGTCGAGAGCGCGAAAGCCGCGTTCCCCGCATGGCGCGATACGCCGCCCATTCGGCGCGCGCGCGTCATGCTGAAGTTCCTCGAACTCATGAACCTGCGTCGCGATGAACTCGCGGCGATCATCACCGCCGAGCACGGCAAGGTCTTTACCGACGCGCAAGGCGAAGTGTCGCGCGGTATCGACGTGATCGAATTCGCTTGCGGCATTCCGCAATTGCTGAAGGGCGATTACACCGAACAAGTCTCCACCGGCATGGATAACTGGACGACGCGTCAGCCGCTCGGCGTCGTCGCGGGCATCACGCCGTTCAACTTCCCTTGCATGGTGCCGTGCTGGATGTTCCCCGTGGCCATTGCAAGCGGCAACGCGTTCATCCTGAAGCCGAGCGAGCGCGATCCGTCCGCGTCGCTTTTCATGGCTAATCTGCTGAACGAAGCGGGTCTGCCGGATGGCATTTTCAACGTGGTGCAAGGCGACAAGGTCGTGGTCGATGCATTGCTCGAACATCCCGATGTGCGCGCGATCAGCTTTGTCGGTTCGACGCCTATCGCCAACTATATCTACGAGACCGGCGCGAAGCACGGCAAGCGTGTGCAGGCGCTCGGCGGCGCAAAAAATCACATGGTCGTGATGCCGGACGCCGATCTCGATCAGGCTATCGATGCGCTCATCGGCGCGGGCTATGGCTCGGCGGGCGAGCGCTGCATGGCGGTATCGGTCGCGGTGCTGGTGGGCGACGTGGCGGACAAGATCGTGCCGCGCCTCGCCGAACGTGCGCAGCAGCTCGTCATCAAGAACGGCATGGAGCTGGATGCCGAAATGGGGCCGATCGTCACGCGCGCCGCGCTGGAACGGATCGAAGGTTATATCGCGCTGGGCGTGGATGAAGGCGCGAAACTCGTCGTCGATGGACGCGGCCACAAGGTTTCCGGTCACGAAGACGGCTTCTTCACGGGCGGCACGCTGTTCGACCATGTGACGCCGAACATGCGCATCTACAAGGAAGAAATCTTCGGGCCGGTGCTTTCATGCGTGCGCGTGAAGGACTTCGGCGAAGCCGTGGAACTCGTCAATGCGCACGAGTTCGGCAACGGCGTCGCCTGCTACACGCGCGACGGTCACGTTGCGCGCGAGTTCGGCCGACGCATCGAAGTGGGCATGGTCGGCATCAACGTACCCATTCCCGTTCCGATGGCATGGCATGGCTTCGGAGGCTGGAAACGCAGTCTCTTCGGCGACATGCACGCTTATGGCGAAGAAGGCGTGCGCTTCTATACGAAGCAAAAGTCCATCATGCAACGCTGGCCGGAAAGCACGGAAAAGGGCGCGGAATTCGTGATGCCGACCGCGAAGTAAGACATACGCAGCATAGGTAGTCGTCGCCCGCTTGGCTTCCGTGCAGGAAGGAGCGGGCGATTTGTTATCTGGCCTCGCAGCCTTGCGTGCGGTTTCATCGTCGAGAAGCTCGAGGCCACTATCGAGAGGACATGGTCATGAGCAGGAGCAACGCTTTATTGCCGTTACTCGGCATCAACAAGCCCATCATTCAAGCGCCGATGGCCGGTGTCACGACGCCTGCTCTCGCGGCGGCGGTATCGAATGCGGGCGGACTGGGGTCGCTCGGCGTGGGCGCGATGAACGCCGAAGCGGCGCGCAAGGTCATTCGTGAGACGCGCGCGCTGACCGACAAGCCGTTCAACGTCAACGTGTTCTGTCATAGCCCGGCTAAAGCCGACGCCGCTCTGGAAAGCACGTGGATCGAATGGCTCGCGCCCGTCTTCGCGCGATACGGCGCCACGCCGCCCGCGCGGCTCAGCGAAATCTACACGAGCTTTGTCGTCGATGAAGCCATGCTCAAGGTCTTCGTCGAAGAAAAGCCGGCTATCGTGAGCTTTCACTTCGGCCTGCCTTCGAAGGACTATATCGATGCCCTCCGTAACGCGGGCATCAAACTGATTGCATCTGCAACTAATGTGAGTGAAGCGGAGCAAATCGCAAAAGCGGGTATCGATGCGATCGTCGCGCAAGGCATCGAAGCGGGCGGGCATCGCGGTATCTTCGACAGCGAAGCCGACGACGATTATCTCGGCACCTTCGCCCTCACGCGTTTGCTCGTGCGCAAGTTCGACGTACCGGTGATCGCGGCGGGCGGCATCATGGATGGCGCGGGAATCGCCGCCGCGCTCGCGCTCGGCGCGCAGGCGGCGCAGCTTGGCACGGCTTTCGTTCCGACCACCGAGTCCGCAATCGATGCGGGATATCGTCGCGCGCTTCTGAGCGATGCCGCGAATCGCACCACGTTTACCGCCGCGATATCGGGCCGCCCGGCGCGCAGTCTCGTCAACAAGTTCACGGAACTCGGGCGCGAGGCAAACGCACCGAACAACCCCGCGTATCCCGTGACTTACGACGCGGGCAAGGCGCTGCATGCGGCCGCCAAGGCACGAGGCGAGTTCGGCTATGGCGCGCAATGGGGCGGGCAGGCGGCCGCACTCGCGCGCGAAATGTCCGCCGCGGAATTGATGGCGCGGCTCGAAGCGGAACTCGATGAAACGATCGAATCCTTACAGCGTTATTCGCGTTGAATAGCGGATTCGAGCAAGGCGTCATCACCTCGGCGCTGTAAAGCTTAGTCGAAACGCTTCGTTGGTCGGATGGGCAGTCGATGCTTCAATGTTTCGGTCGCGTTCTTTCGCGGCTTGCCCACGATATCCGAAACCAACGGAGCAACCGATGTCCGATTCCGCTACGCTCGACCACGATTCCGTCCGTCAGCCCGCCGCCACGCAGGAGCCTTTGCAGGTCCGTCCCATAGGCGGCCGCATTGGCGCCGAAGTGCGCGGCGTGACGCTCTCAGGCGATCTCGACGATACCGCCATCACTCGCATCAACGACGCGCTGCTCAAGCACAAGGTGCTGTTCTTTCGCGGCCAGTCGCATCTGGACGACGCTTCGCAGGAAGCGTTCGCCGCGCGTTTTGGCGACACCGTGGCGCATCCCACGGTGCCTTCGAAGGAAGGCACGAGCCGTCTGCTCGAACTCGATTCGAAGCACGGCACGCGCGCGAATTCATGGCATACGGATGTCACTTTCGTCGATGCTTATCCGAAGATTTCCATCCTGCGCGGCGTGGTGATCCCGCCCGCCGGCGGCGATACCGTGTGGGGCAACACCGCCACCGCCTACAGCAACCTGCCGCAGCCCTTGCGCGATCTCGCCGACAACCTCTGGGCGTTGCATTCGAACGCCTACGACTACGCAGCCACGCGCAACGCGCCCGACACCGAGACGGAGCGCGAGTACCGCAAGCAGTTCACCTCCACGCTCTACGAGACGGAACATCCCGTGGTGCGCGTGCATCCGGAAACGGGTGAACGCACGCTCGTGCTGGGTCACTTCGTGCAGCGCTTCGTCGGGCTGTCGCAGCGCGATTCGGACCGACTGCTCGAAATCTTCCACGATCACATTCAGCGCCTCGAGAACACGGTGCGCTGGCGCTGGACGCAAGGCGATGTCGCGATCTGGGACAACCGCGCGACGCAGCACTACGCGGTGGCGGATTACGGCGATGACCACCGCGTCGTGCGTCGCGCGACCGTTCACGGCGACGTGCCCGTTTCCATCGACGGCAGAAAGAGCCGCACCGTCAAGCGCGAAGCACGCGCCTGAACGCCCTCACTGGCGATGACGCGGGTCATCGCCAGTCGATCATCGAATAACGCCGAAGGACAAGATGACAACGAGATTCGCGCGCTTCGCGGGCGCTCTTTTGTGCGCCGCATTCGTTTCCATCTCGCACGCCGCGGCGCCGGAAACGGTGCGCATCGGCGTCGCGCAGCAGGGCGCGGGCGACCCGCCCACGTTCGGCGGCTCGCCTGCCGCCACCGCGCAATTGCAGCATCGCGTCGAGGATGCATTGCAGGGCGATCACATCAAGGTCGAGTGGATCTTCTTCAAGGGCGCGGGTCCGGCCGTGAACGAGGCGCTCGCCAACAAGCAGATCGACTTCGCGTATCAAGGTGACTTGCCCGCCGTGCTCGGACGCGCGAACGGCCTGAAGACGCACTTGCTGCTCGAATCGAATGTGCGCGCGGGCGTGTATGTCGCGGTGCCGCCGGACTCCGACATCAAGTCGGTGAAAGACCTCAAGGGCAAGCGCGTGGCGATTTTTCGGGGCACGAATCTGCAGCTCGTGGCGGATAACGTGCTCAAGGAAAACGGCCTGACCGAACGCGATCTGCGCGTCATCAATCTCGATACGGCCGCGGCGCAGGCAGCGCTTGCGTCGAAGGGCGTCGATGCCGTGTTTCTCGACTACTCGCTCTTCAAGTTGCAGCGCCAGGGTCTCGCGAAGATCGTTTATGCGTCGCGCGATGGCGGCATGCAACTGACGCGGCAAGCGCATCTGCTCGTACTCGACGACTTCGAAAGCGCGCATCCCGACGTGGTGCAAAAGGTCGTGACTTCGGTGGTGCAGGCCGCGCAATGGTCGTCCGACGAAGGCAATCGCAATGCGCTCTTCACGTTGTGGTCGAAGAGCGGCGTGCCGTCGGAGTCGTGGGCATCGGAGTATGCGAATCAGCCTTTGAAGGACCGCAATTCGCCGCTCATCGATCCATTCGTGCAGGCACGCTATCAGTCCGTCGCCGATGACGCCTTGCGGCTGAACCTCATTCGCCAACCTGTCAGCGTGAACGGCTGGTTCGAGCCGAAGTATCTCGATCAGGCGCTCAAGTCGCTCAAGCTCGAAAGCTACTGGCCGCGCTTCGATGCGTCGGGCAAGCCGGTCGCCTGACCCGCTTCTTTCTTAACGGAGAACTTCCGATGGCGAATGCTCTCTCGCGTGTGCTGGTGCCGGCGGCACGCCGCAACGCTTCGGTCGCGCGCGCATCCGGCGGCACGGCGCGTTCGCTTGGCTGGGCCGTATTGCCGTGGCTTCTGCCGCTCGCCTGCGCGTTGCTATGGGTGCTGGGCTCGCGTCTTGGATGGATCTCCGCGCAGGTTCTGCCGCCGCCCTCGCTGGTCTTCGATACCCTTGCCGTGCTCATCAAGAGCGGCGAACTATGGATGCACTTGGGCGCGAGCATGTCGCGCGCGGCTGTCGGCTTTGGCGGCGGCGTGGTGCTCGGCATTCTGCTAGGCGGCGTGCTCGGCCTGTCGCGCACGGTCGAGGCGTATGTGCTGCCGAGCTTCAACGCGATCGTGCAGGTGCCCGTGCTCGGCTGGCTGCCGTTTCTGATGATCGTGGTGGGCATCGGTGAGCCGTTGAAGTATCGCTCATCGGTCATGCCGCGCTCGTGCCGGTGACCCTGAGCACCTTGCAGGGCTTTCGCAGCACGCCGCCCGAGTTGCGTGAGGTCGCGGCGGTGTATCGCTATACGCGCTGGCAAACCATTGTGCGTGTGGTTTTGCCCTCGTCGGTGCCGATGATCGGCACGGGCATTCGCCTCGCCTTCACCAAAGCATGGCTGACGCTCGTGGTCGTGGAACTCGTGGCATCGTCGGAAGGGCTCGGCTATCTGATCGTGTACGGACGCCAGCTCTTTCAGCTCGATCTGGTGCTGGCTTCGGTCTTGATCGTGGGCGCGGTCGGCTATGTCGCCGATCGCTTGTTGACCGCGCTCGAGCGCAAGTTGCAGCGCGGCGCGGTCTAGGAGCGGACGATGTCATCGATAGAACTCGAAGCAGTCCCGCGTGTCGCCGTGCCGAAGCGCTGGCGCGGCTTCGTGCTGCCGCTCGCGGCTCTGGCGATATGGTGGCTCGTATCGCGCGATGCCAAGCCCGCCCACGGCATGATGGTGTCGCCCGCGCAAGTGCTGCATGTCGCGTGGGAACAGTTGCGTAACGGCGCGCTGGCGCGTGCGTTGTCGGCGTCGCTTGCGCGGGAGTTGACGGGCTTTGCGATCGGCACTTCGCTCGGGCTCGCGCTCGGCGCGTTGCTGGGTGTGTCGAAGCTCGCGAACCGCGCCATTGCGCCGAGCTTCAACACCTTCAAGCAAGTGTCGCTGTTCGCGTGGATTCCGCTCATCTCCGTGTGGTTCGGTCTCGGCGATGTCGCGAAGGTCGTGTTCCTGTCGCTCGCCGCGCTGGTTCCGGTCGTGATGCATACGAGCGACGGCATCCGCGCCGTGCCGCCGCGTTTTCTCGAAGTGGCGCGCGCGTATCGCTACGGCAAGTTGCAGACGCTCGCGTTCGTGGTGCTGCCGGCCGCGCTGCCTTCGATCTTCACGGGCATCTATCTCGCGCTCATCTATTCGTGGCTCGCGACGCTCGGCGCGGAGTATCTGCTCGTCGCGGGAAGCGGGATCGGCAATACGCTCGTGGATGGCAGCGAACAGTTTCGGATGGATCTCGTCGTATTTGGCGTGATCGTCGTGGGAATAACGGGGTGGGCGCTCAACGCGCTCGCGCGTGCGGTGCAGCGGCGCTGGTTCAGCGAAGCGCGCGCGGCTTGAGGAGAATGACGATGGCAGCGATACCAACGATGGCAACGGACACGAGCGGCCTCGCGCTGCGGCGGGTGAGCAAGCGTTATGAGGGCGATGCAGGTGCGCCCGTGCTGGATCGTATCGACCTCTCGATCCGAAGCGGCGAGTTCGTGAGTATCGTCGGGGCGAGCGGTTGCGGGAAGTCGACGCTCTTGCGGTTGATCGCAGGCCTCGATGCGTCGTATGAAGGCGAGATCGAATTCGGCGGCGAGCGCGTGGTCTCGACGGATCTTTCGCGCGGCATCGTGTTTCAAGATCATCGTCTGTTTCCATGGCTGAACGTCGAACAGAACGTCGCGGTGGCCTTGCGCAACGCGCCTTTGAGCAAGCACGAGAAAGCGCGTGCGGTAGCCGAGCATGTGGCGCTCGTCGGCCTCGAGGGGTGCGAGGGACAGTATCCGCATCAGCTCTCGGGCGGCATGGCGCAGCGTGTCGCCATTGCGCGAGGGCTCGTCAACCGGCCGCGTTTGCTCTTGCTCGATGAACCGTTCGGCGCACTCGATGCGCTCACGCGCGCACGGCTCCAGGACGAACTGCAACGCATCTGGGCGCAGGAGCGCATCACGATGGTCCTCGTCACGCATGACGTCGAGGAGGCGGTGCTGCTCTCGGATCGCATCGTGGTGATGGAAGCGCGTCCGGGACGTATCGGCGAAATCGTCGATGTCGACCTGCCGCGTCCGCGCAAGCGCGGCAGTCTCGATGTCGTCGCGCTCAGGGACGGTATTCTCGAAGGGTTCTTTCACGAAGCGTAGAAGCGCTGCCAGACAGCGCTCGTCGCCGTCGCCATCGCCGTGAAATAAAATCGAACGGATTCGACGGCGAGTCAAGGCTTATATTCGTGAAGCGGCCCGCGCGGGCCGTTTATGTTCAACACTCTGGCTGACCGCTCGCGTCACGCCATACATGTCTGCCCGCCTTGCATGCACGCTTCGACGCCCGTTGCGCGCGCGGTAATATAGACTGATACCTTTGTTCTTCGAGGCGGTCCATGACCAGCAAGCACGCAATCGACGTCCGTCTTACGGAACATCTCGCGGTTTTCGTCAGGGCGCGCTCAGGCCTTGCTCGCGAAGCCGGACTTCTCCCGGAGGCAAGGCGCCTGGACCACAGCGACAATGCGTCGATGCGGGAGAAGTCATGACACCGGCAACCGACTTCCCCATTGTCGGCGTCGGCGCGTCCGCGGGCGGCGTCGAGGCGCTGGAAGGCTTCTTTCGCGGCATGCCGGAAAAGCCAGGCCTCGCTTGCGTGATCATCACGCACCTGAGCCCGGACCGTATCAGCTTGTTGCCGGAGATTGTTTCGCGTTTTACGCCAATGCAGGTACACGCGATTGCCGAAGGCGAGCCGATCGAGATCGATAGCGTCTATCTCTTGCCGCGCGATGCCATCGTCAGCGTCTCGAACCGAACCTTGCACGTGCAGTCACTGGACAAGCCGCGTCGCGAGCGCAAGCCGATCGACCATTTTCTGAGCACGCTCGCGCTCGATATCGGCGAACTGTCGGCAGGCGTCATTCTCTCAGGCGGCGATTCGGACGGCACGCTCGGCATCAAGGCCATCAAGGAGCGGGGCGGACTGACGCTCGCACAGGTTGCGGACGGCTTCGGACCGCATCACCCGGACATGCCCAATAGCGCCATTGCCACTGGCCTGGTCGATTTCGCCGTGCCGGTCGACCAAATGGGCGCGAAGCTCGCGAGCTTTGCCGCGGGCGCCTTCAGGCTCGATTCCGTCGTGGAAGAGCCCGAAGTCGAAGCCGCCGCGAAAGCATTCGACGAGGCGCGAGAAGCCATTTACGGCATCTTGCGCGATAACGTCGGACACGACTTCAGCGGCTACAAGGTCAAGACTTTTTCGCGGCGGGTGCAGCGGCGCATGCAGGTCCGGGCGATGGCAACTCCGGAGAGTTATGTAGCGCGGCTCGCGGCCGATCCGCAGGAAGTGACGGCACTGTTTCGCGATCTCTTGATCAACGTCACGAGCTTTTTCCGCGATGAGCACGCGTTCGAGAGTCTCGCCACACTCGTCCTGCCGAAGCTTTTCGAAGGCCGCACCTCCGAGGATGTCGTGCGTGTCTGGGTGCCGGGCTGCGCCACGGGCGAGGAAGTGTATTCCATCGCCATGCTGATGTCCGAACAGATCGCAGGTGTCGAGAAGGCGCCGCGCATCCAGATCTTCGCCACCGATATCGACGACGGAGCGCTCACGGTGGCGCGTGCGGCGCGCTATCCGCTGGCGTTGCTCGACAATGTATCGCAAGAGCGGCGCGACCGTTTCTTCGTGCCGGACGGCAGCAGCTTCGTGGTGGCCAAGGAAGTGCGCGAACTGTGCATCTTTTCACCGCACAGCGTCATTCGCGATCCGCCTTTCTCACGCATCGATCTCGTGTCGTGCCGCAATCTCCTCATCTACTTCGGCATCGAGGTCCAGAATCAGGTCATTCCGACCTTCCACTATGCGCTGCGCCCGGACGGTTTTCTGTTCCTCGGCCCGTCGGAGAACGTGAGCCAGTTCGACGAGTTGTTCGTTCCGCTCGACAAGAAGCACAGGCTTTTCAAGCGCCGCGCCGATGTCGTGTCGCAAGTGCGCCTGCCGCTCGCGGTATCCGCGCTGACTATCGGCCATCTGTCCGCGTTGACGCCAAGCCGTCCGCCCCTGGGCGGCGCCGCGCTGCGCCTGGCTGTCGACGGTCATATGATCGACCGCTTCACGCCGCCGCACGTGCTCGTGACGCGCGATGGCGATGTCGTCTACTACTCGGGCCGCACCGGCAAATATCTCGAGGCAGCGCCCGGCATGCCGACGCGCCAGCTATTCGCAATGGCGCGCAAGGGGCTGGGCCTCGACTTGCGCTCGGTGTTTCGCGAAGCGGTCGACTCGGGCCGCACGATCGCGCGAGAGGGGGTGGTGGTCGAGGGCGAGGACGGCCGTGTACAGGTGATCAATCTGACCATCGAGCCGCTCGTCCAGCAAGCGCCGGGTGAGCGCATGTATCTCGTCGTGTTCCAGGACCAAGGGCCCGTGCTCACGCGCGAAGAGGCGCTTGCGCGCGCCGAGGCCATGCACGACGGCACCGCGGAGCAAATCGAAAAGGAACTACGGGATACCCGTGAACGCCTGCAATCGATGATAGAGGAATACGAGACCGCGCTCGAAGAACTTAAGTCGTCGAACGAAGAGTTGGTTTCGGTCAACGAGGAACTGCAATCGTCGAACGAAGAGCTGGAGGCGTCCAAGGAAGAGCTCGTCTCGCTCAACGAGGAGCTGCACACCGTCAATCTGGAACTGAATGGCAAGATCGACGCGCTCGACCGCTCGAACAGCGATCTTCACAACCTGTTCGAAAGCACGTCGGTCGCCACCGTGTTTCTCGACCGGCAATTTTCCATTCGCTCGTTTACCCCGGCAATGGCCGATATCTTCCATATCCGTCCGGTCGATCGCGGGCGTCCCATTTCGGAGCTCGTCAGCCGTCTCGACCTTCCGGGGCTGGAAGAAGGCATCCGTGAGGTATTCAGGAGTCAGGAAACACGCGAACAGCAGGTCAGCAGCAAGGATGGGCTGAATCATTTCCTCGTGCGTCTCGCACCTTATCTCAACGGCGATCGCAAGATCGACGGTGTGGTCATTGCTTTCGTCGATATCACGGGAATGGTTCATGCTGAGGGTAGACAGGACGTTTTGATCGCGGAACTGCAACACAGGACGCGAAATCTGTTGTCGGTGATTCAGTCGATCGCGCAACAGACGCTCTCGGGCGACGAAGCGCTCGACACGTTCACGAGTCGCCTCGCCGCGCTTGGCAGGCTGCAGGGCTTGATCGGCGAAGCGAACGGGCATCTGATCAATTTGGGTGACATCGTTCGCCTTGAATTCGAGGCGCTCGGTGTGGGCAGCAGCGACAGGGTCTCGGTGAGTGGACCGGTCGTGCCGCTTGGCTTTCGCAACGTTCAGACGATCGCGCTCGTGCTTCACGAACTCGCGACCAACGCGCTCAAGTACGGCGCGTTGAAGCATAAAGGCGCACGGCTCGTCGTCAGCTGGATTGTCGAGAAAAGAGAGTCCGGGCCGGAATGGCTCGTTCTGGACTGGATCGAAAGCGGTGTGCGCATCACGCCCGAGGACAAGAAAATCGGCTTCGGCCGGCAACTCATCGAGAAAGCGCTTCGTTTCACGCTACACGCTCGCACCGAGCTCGACTTCAACTGGGATGGGGTTTCGTGTCATATCGAGATCCCGCTGCGACCAGCGCATATGCACGGCAGCAGTCCCTAGGGGGTCCGAAAATGGCAGTAGTCGGGACACCGCTCGAAGGTTTGAGCATCTTGGTCGTGGAAGACGATTACCTGGTGGCGCTCGCGCTGTCCGCGTTGCTCGAAATTGCAGGGGCAATCGTCGTCGGGCCGGTGGCGTGGGCGCAGGACGCGCTGGCGCTTCTAGACGACGACGAACATTACATCGACGTTGCTATTCTCGACATCGACCTCAACGGCGAGAAGTCATACGCCGTAGCAGATGAACTGACGCTGCGTGAGATCCGCTTCATCTTTGCAACCGGGTACGGTGTCGATTCGATCGATATCGCCTACCGGCATCATCCGCGTTGTCAAAAACCCTTCGATCATCAAACGCTCTTCAACACGCTCGCACTGAGCGGGCGTTGAAGAATCGCGCTCACCGTTTCGGCTTGCCCGAAGTGAATGCTGTCACCGCATCACGAAAAGCCGCGCTTCCATAGACTTCCTCGATGATGTCTTCGTCCGCGAAGCTCTGGTCGATCACGATGCGCCGCAGGCTCTCCTTCACCGCCTTCTGCGTGATTGGCGACAACGCCATGAGCCGCTCGGCAAGCGCATGCGCGCTAGCATCGAGCGCGTCTTTCGTCACCACCGAATATACGTAGCCGCACGCCAGGACCTCGTTCGCTGCAAGAAAGTCGGCGAGCATCAGCATGCGCTTGACGCGCGGCACGCCGAAAGCCGCATGTAGCCGCGCGATATTGCGCGACGAAAGCGTGTTCGAGAGCGTCTTGGCAATCGGTGCGCCGAACCGGGAGTTTTCGCTGCACACGCGAAAGTCGCAGGCCGTGGCGAGCGCGAGACCACCGCCGACTGCCCAGCCATCGATCATGGCGAGCGTGGGAAGCGCGATGCGCTCGACCGTATCGATCACGCGTTCGACCAGCGCTTCGTAGGCCACGCCATCGCGTCCGCCGCGAAAGTCCTTGAAGTACTCGATATCCGTTCCCGCGATAAACGACTTGCCGCCCGCGCCGCGAAAGAGAATGCAGCGCACGTCTTTATTGCGCTGACATTCGTCGATACGCGCGAGCAGCGCTTCGTACATGGGAATCGACATGGCGTTGTGACGCTCGGGCCGGTCGATGACGATCTCCGCCGCGCCCGATGCATGCAGCGTAAGCCGGACATGTTCGCTCATGGCTTCATTCCACTGGTTCCGTTGATCTCCGCGAAGATCTCTTCGTTATGTTCGCCGAGCAGGGGCGGATGGCGGCGCACGGTCTGCGGCGTCCCGAGCAGCTTGACCGGAAAGCCGATGTTCTTCACCTTGCCTTCGTGCGGATGATCGATTTCCATTGCCATGCGGCGATGCGTGGCATGTTCGCTCTCGAATGCTTCCGGATAAGTCAGGATAGGGCCGGCTGGAATGCCGGCCGCGAGCAGGGTATCGACCCATTCCGCGCTGTCGCGCTTGGCGAACTCCTCTTCGAGCACTTGGATCATGGCCTCGCGGTTTTTCAGGCGCAGCGAGACGTTCGCATAGTCGGCGTGGTCGATCAGATCGGGCCGCTCTAACAACCCGCACAGCTTCGTCCACAGCTTCTGGTTAGTCGCGCCCATCACGAAGTAGCCATCGCGCGCCTTCACGGCCTGATACGGCGCGCTCATCTTGTTGCTGGTGCCAAGCGGTGTCGGCGGCACGCCCGTGCCCCAGTATTCCGACATGTCCCAGATCGAGAAGGCCATGACGGAATCGAAGAGAGAAGCGTCGATATGCTGACCGACGCCCGATTTTTGCGCGCCGATATAAGCCGACAACAGCCCAGACACCGCAAAGAGCGCGCAGCCGATATCCGCCACCGGCACGCCCGCCTTGACCGGCTTGCCGCCGGGATATCCCGTCACGCTCATGACGCCGGACATGGCCTGAGCCATCAGATCGAAGCCGGGCCGCGTGGACCACGGGCCGCTTTGCCCGAAGCCCGAGATGCTCACATAAACGATCTTCGGGTTGATCTCCCGGATCGACTCGTAATCGATACGAAGCCGCTGCACCACGCCTGGCCGATAGTTCTCGACGATCACATCGGCAGTTTTCGCGAGCTTGTAGAAGAGCTCGCGGCCTTCGTCGCTCTTCAGGTCCAGCGTCACCGAACGCTTGTTGCGGTTCATGTTGAGAAAGCCCATGCTGTCGGGCCCTTTCATCTTGAAGCCCATCGCGCCGCGCGTCTGATCGCCTTCGGGCGGTTCCACCTTGATGACATCCGCGCCCATGTCGGCGAGCAGCATGCAGGCGAACGGGCCCGCCATGACCTGGCTTACGTCGAGCACGCGGATTCCGTCCAGGGGGAGAGGTTTTGTCTGGGTCATGTCGATTGGTTCGGTGGAGAAGGGCTTCGACCTGCGGCGCGGGTCATGCCTTCACTTTCGACCACCGCTTGCAATGCCGCAAGGCTTGCGCGGGCAAGGCTGGTTTCGCAATTCGCGAAAGCCTCGAGCGTGCTTCCTCGTTCAGACTAGTTGCCTGCGTCGAGCAGCTCGGCCACGACGCGTTGAAGCGTCTGTTCCTGAGCGTGACCTTCGACGCAAGAAAGCACGTAGCTGCGCTTATGCCAGTCGCCTGCAATCTCCTGCGACGCAATCGCGCGTTCCGGGTGAAAGCTGCGCAGCACAGCCGCGGGCATGAGGCCGACGCCCAAGCCCTGACGCACCATCACGAGCATGGTGTCGAAGCCGCTCACGGCGTAATTGTTCGCGAAAAGTCGTCCCCGGCTCTGATGTGCGCGTTGCAGCGCGGACAGAATGGCGGAGCCTTTGCCGAGACTGATCACGGGCAAGTCCATGATCTCGTCGATACCGAGCGGCGCATCGTCGAACTGAAAATGTTCGGTGCTATACACGAGTTCGAGCCGGTCTTCGCGATACGGCACGCGGTCGAGGTCGAGAAAGCCGCTCTTCTTTTCGTAGATGCCGATATCGATGACCTTGTCGCGCAACAACTGCTGAACGATCTTGCTGTTCTCCTCTTGAACCATGAGCGAGATGCTGGGATGCTTGCGCTGAATCCCGGCGATGGCGCCCGCCAGAAACTGCATGACCACCGCCTTCGGCGCACCGATGATGATGCGCCCGTGGCGCCCTTCCTTGAGCGCGCGCGCATCGCCTTCGAGACGGTCGATCAGATTGTCGATCTGGCGGATGTACAGCAGCAGCTTCGCGCCCGGCTCGGTGAGCTGCACACCGTGCGGAACGCGCGTGAAGAGCTTCGCGCCCAGTTGCGCTTCGAGGTCCGATACGCGCCGCGAGGCGGCGGCCACCGCGAGACTGAGCTTGTCCGCGGCGCGCGAGATGCTGCCTTCGTCCGCGATGGCGAGAACCAGACGGATGGTGGTCGTATCGAATTTCACTAAGGCTCCGTTTTGTCGTGCTCGCGAATGTGAAGTGTCCGCGAAGGCCCACCGGACAGGCAAACCCGGTAACTCTGCCCGCGCGCGGGTAAACGATTAACCCGCCCCCCGGCCTTGCATTCAGCGAATATAAAACAGCGATGCTATATTGCGCCGAACCGATGCGGCCGTGCTTAAAGCGGCGCATTGCACTGGGTAGACAGCCCGCCATCCGGACGCCAAAGTCCACGGAGGAGACATGAATATAAAGAAAGCGATTGACCGCATTCCAGGCGGTCTCATGCTCGTGCCCTTGCTGCTCGGCGCCTGCGTCCATACGTTCGCACCGGGCGCGGGCAAGTACTTCGGCTCGTTCACGAACGGGTTGATCACGGGCACCGTGCCGATTCTCGCGGTGTGGTTCTTCTGCATGGGCGCGACCATCGACCTGCGCGCGACCGGCACCGTGCTGCGCAAGTCGGGCACCTTGCTCGTGACGAAGATGGCGGTTGCGTGGATCGCAACCATCGTCGCCGCGCACTTCATTCCCATCGATGGCGTCAAGGCCGGTCTCTTCGCGGGCCTCTCCGTGCTCGCCATCACCACGTCGATGGACATGACCAACGGCGGACTTTACGCCGCCGTGATGCAGCAGTACGGCAGCCGCGAGGAAGCGGGCGCGTTCGTGCTGATGTCGGTGGAATCCGGGCCGCTCGTCAGCATGCTGATTCTCGGCGCGACGGGCGTCGCGTTCTTCGAGCCACGCCTTTTCGTCGGCGCGGTGCTGCCGTTTCTGATTGGCTTCGCGCTTGGCAATTTGGACAGCGACCTGCGCGAACTGTTCGGCCGCTGCGTGCATCCGCTGATCCCGTTCTTCGGCTTCGCGCTCGGCAATGGCATTGACCTGCACGTGATCGCGACGAGCGGCTTGCCGGGGGTTGCGCTTGGGTTGGGCGTGATCGTCGTGACGGGCATTCCGCTGATTCTCGCGGATCGCTGGATTGCGGGCGGCAATGGCGCGGCGGGACTCGCGGCTTCATCGACGGCGGGCGCGGCGGTGGCGAATCCGGCGATCATCGGCGAGATGATTCCGCGCTTCAAGCCGCTCGTGCCGGCGGCCACCGCGATGGTCGCGACCGCCTGTCTCGTGACGGCCATTCTCGTGCCAATTCTGACCGCGCTCTGGGTGCGCCGGCATCGGGCGCGTCATGGCCTTGAAGAACAACGTGTGGAAGAACCGGTGCGGCCGCTCGGCGAGCGCGACGTGCACGTGTGATTTCGTGCGGCCGACGAGCCGTCAGGATGGCTCGTCGCTCACGAACAGCATCGAGACATAAAGAATGGTCGAAACGGCGATAAGGCCAACGCCCGTGAACACCTTGGTGCGATTGAATTCGAGCCCGCCGTCGATGGCGATACCAATGCCGAGCACCGAGCCGAGCGTCCCGAAGGCCGCGAGCGCGACATGCGCCTTGCTCAAAAAGAGACGCCGGCGTTTTCTGCCGGCTTCGCTGAAGGGTCCTCGTCGCATCGCTTCTCCATCGGCCATGTAGCCGCGCCGTTATTTGCGTTCCGGATGAAGCAGCAATATCACAAAAATAAAACGTGCTTCGCGAAAGAAAATCGGCGAAGCACGTTCGTATCGACGATGCGTCACTCGACGCTTTCCCAGTGGTCCGGCTCGCCCTTGTCCGTGATACGCACCTTCGCCAGCAAGGGCGTATAGCCGCGCAGCCTGATTTCGCTGACCGCGAGCTTTTCCGAACTGAACACCTGCTCGGTGATCTTCGTGCCATCGGGATACTCGAGTGTGTATCCATCGATTGGGCCCCATCGGCCCTTGGGCAAGGGTTCAACGTAGATTTGCATCATGATGACTCCGGCGTTGTAGGAAGCGTCGGGCAAGCGCCGTGACTGCGGCTGCCTCTTATATAAGAGCGTAGCCCTTAAGCGTGGCGCTGCATCGGGGAGAATGACGACTAAATTTGCGCGTTGAATCAAAGGGTTGGAGAAGAAATTCCGCAATGAGAAACGCACCGGGGCTATGTGCAACGCGTGCATGCTGCCACGCAGCAGGATTTCTCACGACACGCGGGCTGGTTTCGTGATGTGGGATCGACGAGCTCACGCGCCCGGCGATTTGCCCGTGCATCGCGAGTCCTGGCACGAGCGTGAGTTCCCTGGCGCGCGGCCGTCCAATGGCCGCGCGCGCCGGTAACGTCAACGTCGGTTATTGCGCGAGCGCCGGGTGCTTCATCAACGTCGCCGCAGCGGACGACGATGAAGCCGGGTTCTGCCCGGTAATCAAAAGGCCATCGGTGACGACATAAGGTGCCCAGTCTTCGAGCTTCGAATAGATGCCGCCCTTCGCCTTGAGTTCGTCTTCAACGAGGAACGGCACGACATCGGTCAGTCCGACCGCGGCTTCCTCGGAGTTGGTGAAGCCCGTGACTCGTTTGCCTTCGACAAGCGGTGCGCCCTCCGGCGTGCGGACATGGCGCAGCACGCCAGGTGCGTGGCAGACCAGCGCGACAGGCTTGCCAGCGGCCAAGAAGGCTTCGATCAGGGCGATCGAGTTTTTGTCTTCGGCCAGGTCCCAGAGCGGACCATGACCGCCCGGATAAAACACGGTATCGAAATCGGCTTGCGAGACGAGATCGAGCTTTACCGTGCTGGCAAGCTGCGCGGTAGCCTGCGAATCGGCTTCGAAACGATGTGTCATCTCCGTCTGATTGGCCGGCTCGTTGCTTTTCGGGTCGAGCGGCGGCTGACCACCTTTAGGCGATGCCAGCACGATTTCCGCGCCCGCATCCTTAAAGGCGTAGTAGGGTGCGGCCAGCTCTTCGAGCCAGAAACCCGTCTTGCGGCCCGTGTTGCCGAGTTGGTCATGCGAGGTCAGAACCATGAGCACTTTCATGTTGCATCTCCGTGGGTGAGTAAGGCGAAACCGTAAAGAAGGTTGATGATGTTAGTAGACCAGTCGTCTAGTAAATGCTTCAAAAAGAGCACCTCTAAGGAAGTGCTGGCACCTTGCTCCCTGCTTCGTCAGGGAGCAAGTCGCAAGATCTGCTGCGTTGTCGTCGTCGCCACTTCAAACGGCTGCGTGTTGCGAACAATCTTCACCATGATGCTGGCGCCGAGCCACAGTTGATACAAGCTCTGCGCGACGCTTTGCGGATCACCTTCGATCGAAAGCGAGCCTTCCGCCACACCGATTTCGATTGCACTTGCAAGACGGCTAACGATCCCTGCCGTGCCGCGCTTCAACGTGGCGCGCATGGCCTCCGACATGTCCGCCACTTCGGCGCCGAGCTTGACCGCGAGACATTTGCCCTGGCAATCGAAGAAGGACTGGGTTTCTTGCCAGATGCTCCAGTAGTTCGTCAGCCGCTGCGCCATGCTCAGTCCGGGCTGCGCTAGCGTCTGGTCGAGGTCGTTCAGATAGTCCTCGAAATAGCTTTCCAGGAGCGCCACGCCGAACGCATCCTTGGAGCCAAAATAATGATAGAACGAGCCCTTCGGCACGCCGGCTTCCGTGAGAATCTCATTCAGGCCGACGGCGGAAAAGCCTTTGGCGCCGATCAACCGTTGACCAACGGCAATGATGTTTTCGCGGACGTCGACGGTTTCTGATGTGTTTGCGGTAGGCATGGGTGGACTTTAGCTTGCAGTAGACCAGTCGTCTAGTACTTTCGGAAATTTCTTGCCCCTCACGGACGCCAAGTCCGGTCTATGTGCGATTCCTCACACTTTGTTTCAATTTGTTGCAAATACATGGGAGGCTTACTGGATAAGGCTTTGCGGGCTGGACGAGGTTGCGAGGGTGTCGGCAGGCCGCCGGGCTTGGTAAAGATTTCAAGCCCCACTCCGTTAAAGAACTCAACAGACAAGGAGCCAAAGCCATGAAGATCGAATCGAACAACACGCCCGCCGCACTCCAATCCGACACCTTTCGCGTAGCAAGCAAACGCGATGTGCAGGCTACGGGCGGCGTGCAGCAAACCAGCGCGACCAACGCAACCAGCTCGAAAGTGACGTTGTCCTCGTTGTCGTCGATGCAAGTCACGGGCGGCGCGGACATCGACGCGGCGAAGGTCGAATCGATCAAGGCGGCTCTGCGTGATGGAACCTACAAGATCGACTCGGGCAAGATTGCGAGCGGGATGTTGAGCACCGCAGGCGATTTGCTCAAGACGACGATGCGTTGATGGGTGGTTAAGCGGGAATGGAGCGCGGACGGCGTAGCGCAAAGCGTCGGGGGACAAAACCAAATGCCCCGTTCAAATGGCATGGCCGATTCTGCAGATTCGTAGTCGAGCGGACCGACGCGTAGCGAGCCCGACACCTATCACTCGCCTGGCGGCCCATACATCTTCGGATATCTGTGCGGCGCCTCGACACGCTCTGAATGTGAATGATCAGTCGATGCCGGAGCTTGGGTGGCCGACCCTTCGGCTCCAACGCTATTCTCCGGCGATGCCGGCGCACCAGGCACCGCGCATCCCACCAAAACGATTAGCAACGTCCCAAGCGCGGCCTTCAACACTTTGGCACCCGGCATTAACGCACATTGGCAATCGCAGGCATCTCTTTGAACGAGGGCTTGGCGAACAAATAGCCTTGCATCAGGCTCACGCCGGCTGCTTCCAGAAAATCTCGCTCGCCTTGCGTCTCGATGCCTTCCGCGATCACGCGAATTCCCAAATCACTGCAAATCTTCAAGACCCCGGCAACGATCCGCTGACGCACGGTGTCGGTGTCGATATCGCGCACCAATGCCATGTCGAGCTTGATCAAGTCCGGCTGAAAGTCGGCGAGCAGTGTGAGCCCTGAATAACCCGCGCCGAAATCGTCGATCGCAGTCTGAAAGCCGAACGATTTATACGCGCGGAAAATCTGCACCAGATGCGAGCGGCTAATGATGTTTTCACCTTCGATGGTTTCAAAGATGATCTTATTCGCCGGGAAGCCGTGTTTCTCGGCGGCCTCGAAGGTACTGCGAATGCATGCCGCAGGCTGATAAACCGCGTTCGGCATGAAGTTGATCGACAGAAAGCTGTCCATGCCCATGCTTGCCGCCTGCTCGATTGCAGTCGTGCGGCAACGCTGATCGAAGTTATAACGGTTCGAGTCGTCGACCTGCGACAACACCGAACCCGCCGATTCGCCATTCGGCCCGCGTACGAGCGCCTCGTAGGCATAGGGACTACCCGACCGCACGTCGACGATAGGCTGAAACGCAAAGGCCATTTCGATCTGCGCCACTTCGGGGCTATTGCAGCCACCGCAGCGAACGGGGCCGTTCGCCGGCTGTCCCGCCTCGTGAATTTTGATCATGTTTCGTTCGTCTGAAAAGTTGGTCTTTGAAGCGACCGCTTGCCATCGCGCGCCGGCCTTCAATATATCGGACGATGGGACGCGCTTCTTTAACTTCCGGCACCTCCCGCGCTCGCCATGATCCACTTCTCGAAGGAAGCCACGGCGTCATCCCCGACGCGGTCTGCGTTGATCACCAGTGTGTAATCGGGCGCGCGCCACGCCGGCGCCGCGATCGGGCATACGAGTCGGCCTTCGGCGATATCGCGTCCGATCAGCGGCAACGACGCGAGCGCCACGCCGAGCCCCTCCGCTGCAGCAGCGAGTTGCAGATATGTGTGCTCGAACTCGACATGCCGGGCCGCGCGCAAGTCCGCCGCGCCCGCCTGCTTGAGCCACGACGACCAACTCGTGCGCGTGCTGGCGGAATGCAGCAGCGCGTGATGACGGAGATCCGCGACGCTTGCTATGGGACGCTGACGCAGCAGCGCGGGGCTGCACACCGGCAGGCGCACATCGGCCATCAACGAGCGCGATACGACGCCCGCGCCTTGTTCGTGACCCGAGCGTATGCCGATATCGAAGGCATCGCCGATATACCGCAACTTGCGCGACGTGGTCGACAACCTGACGTCGATATCGGGAAAGCGCGCCTGAAAATCGGCGAGACGCGGCAGCAGCCAGCACAACGCGAAGCTCGCCAGCGCGTTCACGCGCACGACGCCGGACACGCGGCGCGTGAATTCGTCGTGCCTGAGGCGCGCTGCCCCGCGTGTGAGACGTTCGAACGCGCTGCTCACGTCGTTGAGGAGTGCCGCGCCTTCATCGGTAAGTTGAACGCCGCGCGCGCGCCGCTCGAACAACGGCACGCCGAACCAGTCTTCGAGCAGCCGTATTTGCTTGCCGACCGCCCAATGAGTGACATGCAGGTCGGCCGCCGCCGCGGCGAAGCTTCCATGCCGGGCGACCGCCTCGAAATTGCGCAACGCATTGAGCGGCGGCAGCCTGTCCCGGTCCTGCGCCAGATTTGGTGGTTCGTCCATGGCGTGACTTTATCTCTCCATTGACGCGATCTTACGTCAATTGAAGGCGCCTTCCTCGAGTCATAAAATTGTCTTTTAGGCCTCGTCACGCCGTCGTCCGGGACACTCATGCGCTTTATTCCGTTTTCCTTGCCGTCTCTGCTTAAAACCGACCGGACCGCGCTTCTACCTTCGCGCGTGCTTTGGCTGTCCTGCGTCGCACACGCGCTGCACGACGGTTACACGGACATGATCTACGCGTTGCTGCCGGTGTGGCAGGCGGACTTCGGTCTGGGGTATGGCGCGCTCGCCATGCTGCGCGGCGTCTATGCCGGAACCATGGCGAGTCTCCAGATACCGGCCGGGCGTCTGGCGCAAAGGCTTGGCAGCCGGGCGACGCTTGCGCTCGGCACGTTGCTCGCAGCCGGTGGCTACGCGCTCGCGGGTATGTCGGGAAGCCTGCTCGGTTTGTGCGTGGCGTTGGCGGTATCGGGAAGCGGGTCGAGCACGCAGCATCCCATTGCATCGGGCGCGGTGTCGCGCGTCTACGGCCGCCGCGCGCGCGGCCCCTTGAGCGTCTACAACTTCTCCGGCGATCTCGGCAAATCGGCATTGCCGGCCGCAATCTCTCTTCTCGTTACGCTGATGCCCTGGCGTCACGCGCTCTGGATCATGTCGGTCCTGGGTTGCGTCGTCGCTGTATCCATTGCACTTTTCTTCCCTGTCGTACCGAGAAGCACGCCGGCCGCCGATGCGCAATCAATCGGCAACCGCGGCGGCTCAGGACGAGGATTTTCGATGCTGCTCTCGATAGGCGTGCTCGACACCAGCGTCCGCATGGGCCTGCTGACGTTCCTGCCGTTCTTGCTGAAAGAGAAGGGCATCTCTCAACCGATGCTGGGCACGGCGCTCGCGCTGGTTTTCATCGGCGGCGCGGCCGGCAAGTTCGCCTGCGGATGGCTCGGCGCGCGGCTGGGCGTGATCGGCACCGTGCTCGCAACCGAGGGCGGCACGGCGGCCTGCATCGTCGCGGTGATGCTCTGCCCGTTGAGTGTCGCGATGGTCTTGCTGCCGCTCCTCGGCGTGATGCTCAATGGCACCTCGTCCGTGCTCTACGGCACCGTGCCGGAACTGGCGCCACTCGACGGAGCCGAGCGGGCCTTTGCGCTCTTCTATACCGGCACCATTGCGTCGGGCGCGATCTCGCCGGTCATCTACGGTTTCCTCGGCGACCGGATCGGGGTGCACGGCGCCACGCTTGCCACGGCTCTCACGGCCATCGCCAATTTCCCGCTGGCTATCGCACTGCGCTCGCGCCTCGCGCACGAGGCCTAGATCGCGCATGTTCGTGCCAATCCGTCCGCGAACATGCGGGCGGTCGGGCGACCTTGCGTCTTCCTTCTTCGCGCATCAGTTTTATTTATCGGACGCCGCATCAAGCAGCCGGCCGATCGCTCGCCCAACCCCAGCAAGCAAAGGCATCGAACGTCGTCGGACGTATCGAATCGCGCCCATCTTCATGGTTTACGCGTAGTTTCCCGCGCTGCCGCCAGCCGCTATCTTCCATTCAGTTTTCCGCACCAGACACCGCTGCCGATGGACGCGTAACGCGTCGCCCGGCACCCGAAGGAGCATCACAATGGCTCGCATCATCGGCGGCATTGCTGCCTCGCATACCCCGACCATCGGTTTCGCGTTCGACAAGAACAAGCGCGACGACCCGGTATGGGCTCCCATCTTCGAAAACTTCGCGCCGCTCGCCACATGGCTCGAAGAGAAGCGCCCCGATGTGGTCGTGACGATCTACAACGACCACATCACGTCGTTCTTTTTCGATCACTACTCGGCCTTCGCGCTCGGCGTCGGTCCGGAATGGCGCGTCGCGGACGAAGGCGGCGGCGCGCGCGATCTGCCGCCGATCAAGGGGCATCCCGCGCTCGCGGCGCACATCGGCAACTCGCTCATGACCGACGAGTTCGATATGTCGTTCTTCCAGAACAAGCCGCTCGATCACGGCTGTTTCTCGCCGCTCTCGATGCTTACCCCGCACAAGCCCGACTGGCCGATGCAACTGATTCCGCTGCAAATGGGCGTGCTGCAACTGCCCGTGCCGAGCGCGCGGCGTTTCTACAAGCTCGGTCAGGCGCTGCGCCGCGCCATCGAAAGTTATCCGGAAGACCTCAAGGTCGCGATCATCGCGACGGGCGGCCTGTCGCATCAGGTTCACGGCGAACGCGCGGGCTTCAACAACACGGAATGGGATCACCGCTTCCTCGATCTCTTCGAGCGCGACCCCGAGCAACTCGCCGACATGACGCTGGCCGAATACGCGGAACTCGGCGGCTTCGAAGGCGCTGAAGTGATCATGTGGCTGACCATGCGCGGCGCGCTGTCGAACAACGTCGTGTGCAAGCACCGCAGCTACTACCTTCCGTCGATGGCCGGTATCGCGACCGCCATCTACGAAGGCGAGGACAGCGAGACGAAGCCCGCGATACTCGAACGTCATCGCCAGAAGATGGCCGTGCAACTCACCGATGTCGAGAAGCTGCAAGGCACGTATCCGTTCAGCATCGAAACGGCGGTGCGGGCTTATCGCATCAACGACTATCTGCATCGCATGGTCGAGCCCGCGCATCGCGAGGCGTTCAAGGCCGACGAGGAGGCGAGCTACGAAGCAGCGGGTCTGAGCGAACAGGAGCGCGATCTTCTGCGCCGCCGCGACTGGCGCGGTCTCCTTCACTATGGCGTGATCTTTTTCATGCTCGAAAAGCTGGGCGCGGTGACGGGCATCTCGAACCTGCATATCTATGCGGCGATGCGCGGCGAAACGCTCGAGGAATTCCAGAAGACGCGCAATGCGCCCGGCGCGCTTTATTCAGTGGCGGGCAAGGGCGCGGGCAGTCTCGCCTGGGACAAAGAAGAGAAGAACAAGGCTTGACGGCCAAAACGATGCAACACGGAGACGAACATGAACAGCGGTAAAACCATCGACATCAAGGGCTTCATCGACGCGCGGCCCATCTCGGCGTACCAGTGGTTGCTGGTCGCGCTGTGCTTTCTCGTCGTCGCGGCCGACGGCATGGACGTCGCCATCATGGGTTTCGTGGCGCCCTCGATCATCGGCGACTGGCACATCTCGCGGCCCGCGTTCGGACTCGTGATGAGCGCCGCGCCCATCGGACTCGTGATCGGCGCGTTGACGGCGGGACCGGCTTCGGACCGCATCGGCCGCAAGTGGGTGCTGATCACCTCGGTGTTCCTGTTCGGCGTCTTTACCATCGCGACGGCGTTCACCAATTCGCCCTCGTCGATGGCGCTCCTGCGCTTGCTGACCGGCATCGGTCTTGGCGCGGCCATGCCCAACACCACGACGCTGCTCTCCGAATACGCGCCGCAGCGCAAGCGCTCGCTGCTCATCACCATCATGTTCACGGGCTTCAACCTCGGCTCCGCGCTGATCGGCTTCGTCGCCGGCTGGCTGATTCCCGAGCACGGCTGGCGCTCGGTGCTGATCTTCGGCGGCGCGTTGCCGCTCGTGTTGATTCCGCTGCAAATCTGGCTGCTGCCCGAATCGGCGCGTCTCATGTCGGTGCGCGGCGCGACCTCGCAACGGATCGGCGCGGTGCTCGGACGTGTCTGCGGCGAGCGCTTCAAGGGCGATGAAGTCTTCGTATCGACGGAACCGCCGCTGCCGACCAAGAAGCCTATCGGCGTGCTGTTCTCGCAAGGCTATGGTTTCATGACCGCCGCGTTGTGGGTCACGTACTTCATGGGCCTGCTCGTGATCTATCTGCTGACCGGCTGGCTGCCCACCTTGATGAAGGATGCGGGTCTCACGGTTTCCGCCGCCGCCAACATCACGGCGATGTTCCAGATCGGCGGCACCATCGGCGCGATCATCGTCGGCTTCATCATGGACAAGACGCGGCCCGCGCCTGTCATCAGCGCGGCGTATCTCGGCGGCGCGGTGTGCGTGCTGGGGCTTGCGTGGGTCGGCGCGTTGTCGTCGTCGCTCGCCGTGCTCGTGTTCGCCGCGGGTTTTTGCATGAGCGGCGCGCAGACCGGCCTCAACGCCTTCGCGCCGGGACGCTATCCGACCGTGGCGCGCGCCACCGGCGTGAGCTGGATGCTCGGCATGGGACGCTTCGGCAGCATCTTCGGTTCGGCCATCGGCGGCGCGCTGCTCGGTCTGGGCTGGCAATTCGGCGCGATCCTCGCGATGCTCGCCGTGCCCGCCACGCTTGCCGCCGTCGCCATTCTCGTCGCGCAGAAAACGCGCGCCGGCGAATCCGCGCCGCAAACGAACGCCGCTGCACACTAGTTTCTGGAGCAAGGATGATCATCGACATTCACGGCCACTACACCACCGCGCCCAAGGCGCTGGAAGCGTGGCGCAACCGGCAGATTGCCGGCATCAACAATCCTTCGGAGAGGCCGGCGGTTTCCGAACTGCGTATCAGCGACGACGAATTGCGCGAGTCGATCGAGAGCAATCAGCTTCGCCTGATGCGCGAACGCGGGCTCGACCTCACCATATTCAGTCCGCGTGCGAGTTTCATGGCGCATCATATCGGCGACTTCGACGTGTCGAGCACATGGGCCGCGATCTGCAACGAGCTGTGCTTTCGCGTGAGCGAGTTGTTCCCCGATCACTTCGTCCCCGCCGCGATGCTGCCGCAAAGCCCAGGCGTCGATGTGGCGACGTGCATTCCCGAACTCGTGAAGTGCGTCGAGCAATACGGCAATGTCGCCATCAATCTGAACCCGGACCCGTCCGGCGGTCACTGGACGAGCCCGCCGCTGTCCCACCGTTATTGGTATCCCATCTACGAAAAGATGGTCGAGTACGATATTCCCGCGATGGTCCACGTGAGCACGAGTTGCAACGCGTGCTTTCACACGACCGGCGCGCATTATCTGAACGCGGACACGACCGCCTTCATGCAGTGCCTGACCTCGGACCTGTTCCGCGACTTTCCGAGTCTGCGTTTCGTGATTCCGCACGGCGGCGGCGCGGTGCCTTATCACTGGGGACGTTTTCGCGGGCTGGCGCAGGAACTGAAAAAGCCGCTGCTCGAAGACCATTTGCTGAAGAACATTTTTTTCGATACCTGCGTGTATCACCAGCCGGGCATCGACCTGCTGACGCGCGTGATTCCCGTCGACAACATCCTTTTCGCGAGCGAGATGATAGGCGCGGTGCGCGGCATCGACCCGCAAACGGGACAGTATTTCGACGATACGAAGCGCTATGTCGAAGCCGCGCAGATCGAACCCGAAGCGCGCTACAAGATCTACGAAGGCAACGCGCGCCGTGTGTATCCGCGCCTCGATACGGCGCTCAAGTCAAAGGGACGTTGAACATGGTCGAACTCGGAGTGGTTTATCGCAACATCGATCGCGCGGACGCAGAGGCCGCGACCAAACTCGGCGCGCTCGGCTCGGCGACCGTGCATGAAGCCATGGGGCGCGTCGGTCTGTTGAAGCCGTACATGCGGCCCATCTATGCGGGCGCTCAGGTGAGCGGCACGGCGGTGACGGTCCTTCTGCAACCCGGCGACAATTGGATGCTGCACGTCGCCGCCGAACAGATTCAGCCCGGCGATATCGTTGTGGCCGCCTGCACCACCGACAACACCGACGGCTTCTTCGGCGACTTGCTCGCGACGAGTTTCAAGGCGCGCGGTGCGCGTGCGCTCGTCATCGACGGCGGCGTGCGCGACGTGCGTGTGCTGACCGCAATGAACTTTCCCGTGTGGAGCCGCGCGATCTCGTCGAAGGGAACGGTCAAGGCGACGCTTGGCTCGGTCAACATTCCGGTGGTTTGCGCGGGCGCATGGGTTACTCCCGGCGATGTGATCGTCGCCGATGACGATGGCGTGGTCGTGGTGCCGGCTGCATCGGCGAGACAGGTGCTCGACAAGGCGAGCGCGCGCGAGGCGCTGGAAGAAGAGAAGCGCGACAAGCTCGCGAGCGGCGTGCTGGGTCTCGACATGTACAACATGCGCGAGCCGCTGCAACGCGCGGGCCTGCGCTACATCGACTGATATGGCAACGACGATTACCGGCATCTCGTCGATGGCGACGAAGCATCTGCTCGCCGATCTCGCCCATGCTTATGCAAGCGCATTCGCGCAGCCGGTCGCGATCGAATCGACGGGCGGCGTGGCGGCGTTGCGGCGTATCGAGGAAGGCGAGGCGTTCGATATCGTCGTGCTGGCCGCGAACGCCATCGAGCGTCTTGCCGAAGCGGGACGTATCGATCCGGCGAGCCGCGTGGATATCGCGCGTTCGGGCGTGGCCGTCGCGGTGAAGGCGGGCGCGCCGCATCCTTCCATCGACGACGAAAGCGCCGTGCGTCACGCAGTGTTGGCCGCGCGCAGTATCGGCTATTCGACCGGGCCGAGCGGCGCGTATCTCATGCGGCTGTTCGAGCGCTGGGGCGTGCTTCAGGAGGTGTCGTCGCGTATCGTGCAGGCGCCGCCCGGCGTGGCCGTGGGCGGACTTATCGCGCAAGGAGAAGTGGAGCTGGGCTTTCAGCAGATGAGCGAGCTGATCGGCGTCGCGGGCATCGACGTAGTGGGTCCGTTGCCTGCGGACATTCAGACGCTCACGGTATTTCAGGGCGCCGTGTGCACGGCCGCGCGCGAACCCGTGCTCGCGCGCTCCCTTCTTGCTTACCTGAGTTCTCCGGAAGCCGGCGCTGTCATGCAACGTCATGGCATGGAACCCGTTCGATGAGCACGCGCTTGAGCGAACGATGCAGACTTGCACTCTTCCGCCTGGCGTTGTCCGCGCCAGGCGGTGTCACCGTGTTTCTGATGGCCGATGGACGAGAGAGCGCCTTGCGCATCGCGCGCGCGGCCGTCTCCATTCTTCGCGAAGTGCCGGTGCATGAAGTGCGCGTACGCGAATCGCTGTCGTTTCGCGAGCTGCTTCGCGCGGGCGTCAGCGACGACCCCGATCTGCGCGTGTTCGAAGCATCGTCGAAAGACGGCAAGGTGCAAGCTTGGATCGAGCGGCCGATCTTCTTTACCGACGACGCCACCTTGCTCGGGAAGTGGGCCGAGCTGCATGCGGATCTCGCGACGGAGACCGCACGGCAGCTCATTGACCGCGCAAAGTAGGGGCGGACTTCAGGCCATTAAAGCGGCGTCAGTGCCCCCAGCGCAGCACCAGCGGGTCGAGCTTTCGCGCCACCTTGAGCAAGCCTTCGCGCACTTTAGGATGCATCGGCGCAAGCGGATGCCTCACCGCGTCCGAGCCGATCACGCCGCCTTCCTTCATCAGCGTCTTGCATGCGGCAAGCCCGCACTGGCGGTTCTCGTAATTGATGAGCGGAAGCCATTGCTGATACAACTCGGCGGCTTCGTCGGTGTTGCCGGCAGCGTAGGCATCGACGATCTTGCGGATGCCGTCGGGGTAGCCGCCGCCCGTCATCGCGCCGGTCGCGCCTGCATCGAAATCGGGGATCAGCGTGATCGCTTCTTCGCCATCCCACGGGCCGACGATGGCATCGCCGCCGAGTTCGATCAGCTCGCGCAGCTTCGACGCAGCCTGCGCCGTTTCGATCTTGAAGTACGACACGTTTTCGACTTCACGCGCGAGCTTCGCGAGAAAGGGCGCGGACAGCGGCGTGCCCGCGACGGGCGCATCCTGAATCATGATCGGAATGTCGATGGCGTCCGACACCTTCGCGTAGAAATCCTGAATGCCGCGCTCGCTCACGCGGATAGTCGCGCCGTGATAAGGCGGCATGACCATGACCATGGCCGCGCCCGCGTCCTGCGCCGCGCGGCTGCGTTCGGCGCAAACGCGCGAGCTGAAATGCGTCGTCGTGACGATCACCGGCACGCGGCCCGCGACATGTTCCAGCACGGTGCGCTGCACGGCATCGCGCTCTGCGTCCGTCAGCGCGAACTGCTCCGAGAAGTTCGCGAGAATGCACAAGCCGTTCGAACCGGCATCGATCATGAAGTCGATGGCGCGCTTCTGGCCTTCGAGATCGAGCTTGCCTGCGTCGTCGAAGATGGTAGGCGCGACGGGGAACACGCCGCGATAAAGGGGAGCTGCCATTGATTGTTGTCTCCTGGATTTAGATGCGATAGAGGGCGCTGGCATTGTCGTGGAAAAGGGCCAGTCTTTCCGCGGGCGTTCGGTGCGCGACCATCGCCTTGAAGCCGCCGAAAAGATTGTCCAGCGAAACGACGAGGCTATCCACCGGAAAATTACTCGCGAACATGCAGCGCTCGACGCCGAAGCTCGCGATGGCCTCGCAGACCACCGGCCCGTTGCGCTCCACGCTCCAGTTTATCCCCGCTTCGCCGATGCCGGATATCTTGAGCCACACGTTGGGCCAGCGCGCGAGCGTATCGAGCGCGGCGCGCCATGCGCGCAACGCCTCCTCGCTGCGATCGGCCGGTAAGCCCGTGTGATTCACGATGATCTTCACATCGGGAAAGTCGCGCGCAAGTTCGGCCGCTTCCGCGAAATGCCACCACGGAGCCTGCAGTTCGAACATCAGATCATATGCCGCGAGCAGCGCGTAACCACGCCGCCACCGCTCGCAGCGCATGGAACCCGCTGCCGAGAAATCCGCGCGATGCTCCGCGCGCGGCACGGTCTTGGGCTTATGACGCACGCTGCGCACGAGCGGCAAGCCACGATATCCATCAAGCACCGCGCGCACGTCTTCGCGATCCAGCCAGATTTGCCCGGCCATTGCATTGGGCAGGCCGGTGCGCGCGTTGAGCGCGCTCGCCCAGCGCGCTTCGCCGAGCGGATCGCGCGCGTCCCATTCGCCTTCCATCATCACCGTCTTGACCACGCGATGACTCGCCGCCTGCGCAAAGTAATCGTCGGGCAGGAAGTCATGGCAGATGGCCGCGTAATCGCCATAACGGAACGGAATGCGCGGCAGATCGCGCAGCCACGGATGATAGTTGTTCGCGAGGTCCCAGAAATGATGATGCGCATCGACGACAGGCAGGTCGGCATCGTCGCCGCTTTGCAGGAAGCGCTCGCGCAAGGCATCGATATGGGCGTGCATCATGGGCTCTTAGCTCACGCGGTCTTGTGCCATGCGCACGAGAATATCGAAGGCCTTCTGTGTAGCGCCGACATCGGCGGAACCCTTGCCGTGGATATCGAACGCGGTGCCGTGCGCGGGCGTCGCGATGGGCACAGGCAAGCCGCCGTGCACCGTGACGCCGCGCCAGAAGCCCATGAGCTTCATCGCGATCTGGCCTTGGTCGTGATACATGGTGACGACGCCATCGAAGACCTTTTGGTCGCGTGCACGCACGAAGATGGTGTCGGCGGGAAAGGGGCCTTGCGCATCGTAACCGAGCGCGCGTGCATGCTCCACGGCCGGCGTGATGACATCGATCTCTTCGCGGCCGAATGCGCCGTTGTCGCCGTTGTGCGGATTGAAGCCGCAGACCGCGATGCGAGGCGCCGCGATGCCCGCGCGTTTGAGTCCGTCGTGAATCAACTGCACCGCGCCGACTATGCGTTCGTCAGAAAGCCGCGCGCTCACGTCCTTCAATGCAATGTGGGACGTGACGCGCGAGGTCCACAGTTCATCGAGCACGTTGAATTCGCAAAACGCGCCGGCATAGTCGAGCTGATGCGCGAACCATTCCATCTCGTCGTTCGTGTCCATGCCCGCCATGTGCAGCGAGGTCTTGTTGACGGGCGCGAACAACATGGCGTTGGTGCGGTTCGCGCGCGTCAGTTGCAGGGCTTGTTTGAACGCTTCGAGGCTGTAGCGTCCGCCGCGTTCCGTGGATACGGCGGGCTCGTAAGGCGCGTCGTCGGGCAGGCGGAAGTCGATGAGCGAAGGCACGTCGGTATCGCGCGCGGCGGCGGCTTCATCGTTCACCACGGTGTAATCGAAACGTTGCCGCGCGATCTCCATGCCGCGATCGAGTTCGCGCCGGTCGCCGATGATGAGCAGATCGGCACGCTTGCGATTTTCCGGCCGTGCAACGAGACGCGCGATGAGTTCGGGGCCGATGCCGGCGGGGTCGCCGAGAAGGACAGCAATGCGAGGTTTCATGACGGATCAACCTTTGAGTTTTTTAGCGGGTACGGCGCAGATCGATGGCGATCGAGCCGAAGATATACACCAGCGCGCAGGCGCTGTAGAAATGCAGCACGGTATCGAACGAACCGGTACGCTGCAGGATGAAGCCGGTGATGAGCGGAATCGAGATGCCGCCGACGCTGCCCGCGCAGTTCATGCATGCACCGAGCAGACCGACGCGCCCCGGCGTCGCGAGCAACGAAGGCAGGCTCCAGTAGAGACTACCCCACATCAGCAAGAACGACGCCGCGCACAGCACCGCGACCGCGCTCACCGGCGACTGAATGGTCGGCAGCGCGGCGAATACGGCAAGCGTCGTGATGCCCGATAGCGCGATCATGCTTTTGACCACCTTGCCGCGCGAGAAGCCGTGCGTGCAAAGTGCATCGCAGAGAAAGCCGCCCGACAGCGAGCCCAAAGCGCCGGAAAAGAAGATGAAGAACGTGGCCGCGCCGATCTGCGAAAGACTCAAGCCGCGCGCTTGCGTCAGATAGCTCGGTCCCCACGTGATGAGCCCGAAGAAGATCATCGCCCAGCTCATGCGGCCTACGCACATGGCGATGGTCGAGCGCAGCGGCAAGGGTTCCTCGGCGATGACGTTCGCGGCGACCGGGGCCGCGCCGTCACGAATTCGCGCGAGTTCCGCGCCATTCACGAAGGGATGCTTCGCGGGATCGTCGCGCAGATAACGCCATGCGAGCCAGCCCGCCGCAATGGTCGCGATGCCCGCCACGACGAACGCCATGCGCCACGAGCCGAACGCGAGGATGAGATTGGAGATTGCAAGCCCGCCGATGGCCGCGCCCAATGGCGAGCCCGCATCCATCAATACGGCGCCGCGACCGCGCTCTTTCTTCGAGAGCCACAATGCATTGAGCTTGCTGCCGGCGGGAAAGAGCGGTGCTTCGGCGCCGCCCAGACCCACACGCAGGAACAGCATCGACAGACCGCCGCCGGCAGCGCCCATCAAGGTCTGGAAAATGCCCCACAACACCGTCGCGCCCGCGATGATCTTGCGCGGACCGTAGCGGTCGATGAGCCATCCGCCCGGTATCTGCAACAGCGCATACGACCAGAAGAAGCTCGACAGGATCAGCCCCTGCATGGCGGGCGAGAGCGCGTATTCCTTGGCGATGGTGGGCATCGCGATGGAAAGCGAGATGCGATCGACGAGATTGATCAGCGTGATGAGAAACACCACGCCAAAGATGCGCCAGCGCACGCTCGTCGCGCGCTCCGACGTAACCGCGTCGAGCGCGGGCGCCTCTATTCTGCTTTCCATTGCGTGTCTCCAATTCTTTATGTCGAGGGCTGCATTGGCCCATCGTTCATGCGTTATTCGATGATGTTGAAGTCATCCAGATACTTGTCCGAGAGCGTGATGCCAAGGCCCGGCGTTTCATCGGAGAGTTGCAGATAGCCGTTCTCCGGTTGCGGTTCACCGTCGAAGATGTAGTAGAAAAGCTCGTTGCCCACTTCCACGTCGTAGACCGGGAAGAACTCGGACATGGGGCTCGCCACGCTCGACATGGTGAGGTGATAGTTGTGCATCTGTCCGGCATGCGGAATGACCGGCACGGACCACGCCTCGGCCATTGCGTTGATCTTGCGCGCCGCCGTGATGCCGCCCACGCGATTCGTGTCGTACTGAATGACGTCCACGGCGCGGCGTTCGAGCAGGTCCTTGAAGCCGTAGATGGTGAACTCGTGTTCGCCACCCGAAATCGGGATCACGTTCATCTTCTTCAGTTCCTGATAGCCCTCGATATCGTCGCCGATGACCGGTTCTTCCAGCCAGCGCGGATTGAATTCGGCCAGGCGCGGCAACATTCTGCGTGCGTATTCGAGCGTCCAGCCCATATAGCATTCGACCATGATGTCGATGTCGTCGCCCGCGAGTTCACGCAAGAGACGCAACTGTTCGACGTTCTTCGCCATGCCGCTCGGGCCGTCTTTCGGGCCGTAGCCGAAGCGCATCTTCATCGCGGTAAATCCGTCGTCGAGATAGCTCTTTGCTTCGGCGAGAAACACGTCGCGGTCGTCGTTGTTGTAGAGCTTCGAGGCATAGCACCAGATCTTTTCCTTGGTACGTCCGCCGAGCAGTTTGAAGACGGGCTTCTTCACCGCCTTGCCCATGATGTCCCACAAGGCGATATCGACAGCCGAGATCGCCGCCATGCCAATACCCTTGCGCCCCCAGGCAAGCGTGCGCCGATACATCTTCTGCCAGATATATTCGTGATCGAACGGGTCTTCGCCAATGGCGATAGGCGCGAGATATTCGTCGACGATCTGCTTGGCCACGCGCGGCGCAAGCGCGCAATTGCCGATGCCGATGGTGCCGTCGTCGCACTCCACTTCGACCACGAGCCATTGGTGAAAGCGGAACGAGCCCATGGCGTCGCCGCGTTCGTAGAGAATGTCCACGGCATTCGTGCAGAAGTGCGCTTGCGGCGGCACGACCTTGCCTTTCCATTCGAATACGCGTGCACGGATATGCTTGATCTTCATCGCGAATGTCTCCTTCTTGTTTGATGGAAGGCCGCGCGAGGAAGGGTTTGCGCGGCTGTTTCGGGTGACGCTAGTGTGCGAAACTGCGCGATAACTGACTATTGAATAATTTGCATCGGGTTATTTCCTGCGGTTATCGCGGGAAAGCGCTCACAGGGTTATCGCCGACATGATTGCGCCTGCCAATACCATCCGCAAACGCCTGCGCTTGCGTCATCTTCAACTGATGATGGCGCTCTCCGAAACAGAGTCTCTGCGCAGCGCCGCCGACGAACTCGCCATGACGCAGCCCGCCGCGACCAAGGCGTTGAAGGAACTGGAGGACACCATGGGCGCGTCGCTGTTCGTGCGGCATGCGCGCGGCATGCAGGCCACGGTATATGGCGAAGCGGTCATGCGTTATGCGCGCGTGGTGTTCGAAGACCTCGACGAGTTGCGCGAAGAACTCGCGGCCATCGAAGCGGGGGATATCGGCAAGGTGCGGATTGGCGCGGTCATGGCGCCCGCGCCCGAGCTGTTGACGAAAGTGATCGTACAGTTGAAGGACGCGCATCCGCGTCTGCATATCACCGTGCAGATCGATACCAGCGATGTGCTCGTGCAAGCCTTGCAGCAGGACCAACTCGATATCGTGGTCGGGCGCATTCCCTACGGGTTTCCCGCCAACGACTTGAGTTTCGAAACGCTTGCCGAAGAGGCATTGTCGATTGTCGCGCGGCCCGGGCATCCGGTGTTCGAATCGGCCGGGCGCCCGAAACTGGATGAGCTCGCGGGGTATGCGTGGATCGTGCAGCCGCATCCGAGTCCGATGCGCGAGATCATCGATCAGACTTTCAGGGAGTCACGCGTCGCACCGCCGGTGAGCACCGTCGAGACGTCTTCCATTCTCACGACGCTTTCGCTGTTGCGCGATTCCGATATGTTGGCGGTGCTGCCGAGTTCGGTTGCCGATTACTACGCTTCGCTCGACACCATCGCTTCCATTGCCACGCCGTTGCGTGGACGGCTCGCGCCTTATGGGTTGATCCTGCGCAGTAACCGGCGCATCAGTCCGGCTACGCAACTGGTCATCGAGGCGATTCGGGCAGCCTAGTTAGGGCGACGGCGCGGCCGCGTCATGCGTGTCGAGCGCGAGACGCCGTCGCCGTCCGTCATCGGCGATCCGCGAATGCCAGTTTCCGTTCGGCATCGCGCAACGAGGAATCGGCATCGTTCGCCGGATCGAGTTCGATATCGGGTCGCATGAAGAACGTCATCACGATACCCACCGCAAGCAGTCCCAGCGAGCCGCCGAACGGCAAGGTCCAGCTTCCGGTGCGGTCCACGATGAAGCCGAACACGATCGGCGAGAAGATGCCCGCAATGGCCGATCCCGCATTGACGAGCCCGCTCGCAATCCCGACGTGCTTGGGCGTGATGTCCATCGGCACGGCCCAGATGGGACCGATGGTCATTTCGAGGAAGAAGAACGACAGACTCATGCAGCCTGCCATGACCGGCAAGGACTTCACCACCATGACGGGTGCGAGAAAGATCAACGCGCCGAGAAATGCGACGATGATCATGTTGCGCCGCGCGGCGACCACGTTGCCGGTGCGTTTGAGAATGCGGTCGGAGATCACGCCGCCCGCTGTATTGCCCACGACGCCCGAGAGAAACACGCCCGCTGAAAAAAGCGCCGAGCTCTTGAGATCGAGGCCGCGTCCGTGCATGAAGAACGTCGGCAGCCACGTGAAGAAGAGCCAGCCTGTCCAGCCGTAGCAGAAGTAGACCATCATGGTCGGCCCGATGCGCTTGATGAGACGTCCCCACGGCGTCGGCTCGCGGGTCTTCTCCACGGCCACTTTATTTTCGGGCGGCAGCTCGGCGATTTCCTCGGCCGTGATGTGTCGATGCTTGCGCGGGTTATCGGCGAAGTACCACGCGTAGACCAGCACCCAGACCGCGGTCAGCGCGCCCACCAGAATGAACGATGCACGCCACGACGCGAAGGCGACGAGAATCGCGATCAGCGGCGGCGTCAGCGCATTGCCCAGGCGCGAGAACGAATGCGTGAGCCCTTGCACGAAGCCGCGCTTTTGCGCCGGATACCAGTTGACTAGCGCGCGGGCCTGCGCCGGAAGCGCCGCGCCCTCGCCAACACCGAGCAGCATGCGCGCGCAGAAGAGCGATACGACGCCGCCCGCGAAGCCCGTCGCGACCGTGGCGACGATCCAGATCGACGCGCACAGCACGAGCGTGGTCTTCGCGCCGAAGCGATCGCTTACCCATCCGCCGATCACCTGGCAGATCGCATAGGTGTAGGCGAAGGCGCCGAACACGAAGCCGATATCGGTATTGCTGAGATGAAGATCATCGCGAATCAGGCCTGCCGCGGCGGACAGGTTGACGCGATCGAGATACATGATGAAAGACATCGCGCACATGAGCGCGAGGACCGACCGGGTGACCTTGGGTCGATGGAACATAGCGTGTCTCCTCTGAGGCTTGTGCGCTTCATGCGCGCTCTTATCGAGGGCGAATCGTGTATCGATCCGACGTCCGAAGTCTGGAGAAAACAGCGATAGCCGTCTATTGAATTTGCCTTATGAGGCGATTACCACAGGTTATGTCCTTGAAAGCGGCTTCGAAAAAATGCAGCGGCCCGCGCTTCCTTGAGAAGACGCGGGCCGTCAGGGTGAACCAGTAGACGATCAAGCGGCGATGCGTGCGCCTTCGTCATGAAGACGGAAGATTTCGACTGCGGTACGCAACGCGCCCGCCTGATCTTCGAGCGACTGCGCCGCTGCCGCCGCTTCCTCGACGAGCGCCGCGTTCTGCTGCGTCACTTCGTCCATTTGCGTCACGGCGCGCGCCACTTGTTCGATACCGCTCGATTGTTCTTCCGATGCCGCCGCGATCTCGCCCATGATGTCGGTCACGCGTTGCACGGCGTTGCTGATGTCGTTCATCGTGCGGCCGGCTTCATCGACGAGCGCCGCGCCGGATTGCACGCGTTCGACGGAGGTATCGATCAGTTCCTTGATCTCCTTCGCCGCCGCCGACGAGCGTTGCGCGAGCGAGCGCACTTCGCCTGCCACGACCGCGAAGCCGCGTCCTTCTTCGCCTGCACGCGCCGCTTCCACGGCTGCGTTGAGCGCGAGAATGTTGGTCTGGAACGCAATGCCTTCGATGATCGCGATGATGTCCGCGATCTTCGTCGAGCTCTGGTTGATCTCGCCCATGGTGGTCACCACTTGCGACACCACATGGCTGCCCTTGCCCGCGATCTCCGATGCATTGGCGGCCAGCACGCTCGCTTGGCGCGCGTTGTCGGCGTTCTGTTTGACCGTGCCCGTGAGCTCATCCATGCTCGACGCGGTTTCCTGCAATGCCGACGCCTGTTCCTCGGTGCGCGAGGACAAGTCCACGTTGCCCGCCGCAATCTGCTTGGTCGCGGATGCAATCGATTCGCTACCCGAGCGCACCGAACGCACGGTTTCGACGAGGCTCGCCTGCATGGTCGAAAGCCCGCGCAGCAACTGGCCCATTTCGTCGTTCGAGGTGATGCGCACATCGCGGCGCAGGTCGCCTGCGGCAATGGCGCCGAACTGTTCGAGCGCGGCGTCGAGCGGGCGCGCAATGCGCTGGCGCAGCGAGAACCACGAATACGACGATGCAGCGAGCCCGATCACGATCGCGATGATCGACACCATGCGGAACATGGCGAAGGTCGCCTGGCTCGCGTCGTAGTCGCTTTGCGCCTGGTCGAACTGCAGCTTGCGCAACTCGACGCCGGTCTTCGCAAAGTCGTTGAACGCGGCCTGCATCGTGGCGGCGTCGGCGGTGACTTTCGCCTGGTCCTTCGCGCGCACGTCGGCATAGCCTTCGTCGAGCAGCTTTTGCATTTGCAGACGCTGCTCGTTGAATTTGTCCGCAAGCTGCTTTTCGCCGGGAGCCTGGGGCAGGGCGGCGTACTTCGTCCATGCGTCGTCGGAAGTCTTGCGCATCAGCGCGCCCCGGCCGATGGCCTCGTCCGCCGCGTTCGTGCCGATGTTCAGCGCCGCGCGATCGAAGCTCAGACGTTCGCGCGCCATGAACATTTCCGCATTGCCGACCGACACCGCGCTCGGCATTTCATTCGTGAAGAGGTCGTGGGTCGTCTCGTTGGACTTGCTCATGCCGACGAGTCCGACCAGCCCGATGCCGATGAGGAGCATGCTCAGCAGAGTCATGGCGAGGGCGAGGCGGCCCTTGATTGTGGAAAACATATTCGTCCCAAAGGTGGCTGCATCTTGTTCGCGCGCCGGCACGCGACGATGCTCTCGCCTGCCACGCGGCCAGTGAAATGTCACCGGCCGCCTGTATAACGACCGCAACGCGATGGCCTTTAGGGAAACGGTTACCGATAACTGCGCGGCTTTGAGATCGACCGTGCGAAAACCTCGGACATTCAGCGCATCAGGGAAAACGCGGCGTGCCTGAACGCTGCCGGCTACGCATGGCGACGAGCGCGCGCACGATCAGCAAGAGGTGATAGTAGAGCCTGAGACTTGCGCCATACGTATAGGCATCGGGATGTTCGAAGGCGACGCGCAGCGCGGCGAGCGGCGCATCGTGCCGCGCGTGCAGCGAAACGACGATCGGCGCCAACCGGCGCAACGCGATGCCGCGCGCCGCTTCGAGCGATGGATCGAGCGTAATCGCCGAAACGAACTGGTAGGCGCTAAACGCTGCCGCGCTGACCGAACGGCGCGTGCTGCGCGACACGGAAGCCGTCGTCTTGCGATAGTACGAAACGTATTCGTGCAGATAGTAGACATGCTTGGCCGCCAGACACAACTGCGCACCGAACACGTAATCGCAGCACGCGCCGACTTCCTCGCGATACCCCACTGCCCGCACGAGCGCCGCGAGCGCCATCCAGCCATTGTTGGGGAACATTTGCACAAGACCGGTTCGTCCTGGCAGCGGCTGCATGCCTTGCGAGCGCGGTTTTCGATGGAACGCCGCATTGAGCGCCGCGCTTTTGTGGACATCGATGCGACCTTCGGGATCGACCTCGTATTGATCGCCGAACGCGACTTGCAGATGCGGATACGTCGCCCAAAGCGCCGCAAGCCGCGCGACGGCGTCGTGCACGAGATAGTCGTCGTCGTGGATCAGCATGACGAGCGCGCCCGTCGCACGCTCGAAGAGGCTCGACACATTGCGTGCTTGCCCGAGCGGCACGTCGTTGCGTAGATATCGCACGCGCGCGTCGTGCGCGTAGCACGCGGTGATGAGCTGCTGCGTGAGATCGTCACGCGAGTCGTCCCCGATCAATATTTCGATGTGCGGATACTTCTGCGCGAGGCAGGAGTCGAGGCACTGTACGATCAGTTCGGGTCGGTTGCAGGTGGGCAGGCAAATGGAGACCGTCAGCGCGTTTTTCATCTTCTTCTCGCTTCGTCGTTTGTTTATATCGGCGATTTTGTCGGCGATTTTCAGCGGCCGCTTCACAATGCGAAATCTTTCGCGTCGTTAGCAAGGTAGAAGAAAGAGGAAGAAAAATAATCCGAAAAAAATGGGTAATTAATACGGCGTTTGCGGCGGGATTCGTACGCCATACCGGTTTACGCGATTCGCGCGATTTATGCGTGCATCGCTCTGCCTAACCGGCGCGATGCCCGCGCAGTCAGTCCGGATATTCGTCGTGACGCTTCCACCAGTTGCCGGTTTCGTTGCGGCCTTTCGGCGCTCGATCGAGCCACTGATACATGCCCCAGAGACTGTCGAGACCTCGCGAGTAGGCCGAGTACGTGTGATAGACGTCGCCGTCCTGCATCGCGAAGACGCTCAAGCCTGGTCTGTCGAGCGAATACGCGGGCGCGGTCGTGCCGACATCGGCGGCGCCTTGCTTGACGGTTTCGGGCGGGTCTTTCTGATCCATCGCGTGGCGATTTTTCGCATAGTTATATTCGATGCTGCCGTCGCGCTGCTGCTCTTCGGTGAACGACACGTTGAAGTCGAAGTTGAAGTCGCCATCGTGCGCGGAGGCCCATGGGAAGTGCCATCCCATGCGCTTCTTGTAGGCCGCGAGCTTCTCGATGGGCGCGCGGGACACGCACCACAGCGCGACATCGTGATGCGCGAGATGAATGGCGAAACCGTCGAAGCCATCCGCGATCGCGGAGCAAGACGGGCAGCCCGCCTTCCAGTCCGGCCCGAACATGAAGTGATAAACGAGCAACTGCGAGCGGCCGCCGAATAGGTCAGCCAGCGTGGCGCTTCCTGTTTCCGTATCGAAGCGATAAGTCTTGTCGATGCGAACCCACGGCAACGCCTGACGTGCCGCGGCGAGTTCATCGCTTTGCCGCGTGAGTTCCTTTTCGCGCGAAAGAAGGCTCAAGCGTGCGGCCAGCCAGTCGTCGCGCGTTCCTGTCGTATGACTCGTCATCGTGCTTGTCTCCCGAGTGAGGTTTCGAAATGCACGGTGTTAGATTAGTACCGGACGCACAGCTGAGGGGAGTGACAATTGTGGCGGGAATTTGAGGCGACATGGATTCACTGATCAACGCGGCGGCGCGCGCGCTCGCGGGCGGCGACCCCCTTGGCGCGCTCAATCGTGTTGCATTGCGCGACGACGCCGCCGCGCTCGCACTGCGTGGCATCGCCATGGCGCAGCTCGGCGAGTTCGCGCGCGCTAAGACCTTGCTGCGCAGCGCGGCGCGTCGATTCGGCGCGAAGGAAGCGGTTGCGCGTTCGCGATGCGTGGTCGCCGAAGCGGAGATCGCGTTGGCATCGCGCGATCTTGCGTGGCCGCAGAAAGCGCTCGATGCCGCGCGCGTCACGCTCGAAGCGCATGGCGACCACGTCAACGCGGTCCATGCGCGCATTTTGGCGGTGCGCAGGCTCGCGTTGCTCGGCCGGTTGGACGATGCTCGGCTCTTGCTCGCATCGCTCGACGCGGTAAGTCTTCCACCGGCATCGGAGGCCGCGCGCGAACTCATTGCGGCGGCAATCGCGATACGGCGTGTGGAGACGCAGCCTGCGCGCGAAGCGTTGACGCGCGCGCGAGAGGCGGCGCATCGGTCGGGTATCGCCGCGCTCGAAGCCGAAGCGGAAAGCGCGTCGAGCGTGCTCGATGCGCCAGCGGCCAGACGTATCGCACAAGGCGAAGCGCGGCTCCTGCGGCTCGATGAAGTGGAGGCGCTGTTTGCATCGGCTGCGTTCATCGTGGATGCGTGTCGCAATGTCGTGCGCGAAGGCGGCGTGACCATTGCGCTCGCCACGCGTCCGGTGCTTTTCACGCTGGCGCGCGCGCTTGCTGAAGCATGGCCGGACGATGTGCCGCGCGACACGCTCATCGTGCGGGCGTTTCGCATGAAGCATGCGGACGACACGCATCGGGCGCGCTTGCGGGTCGAGATCGGGCGCTTGAGGACGATGCTGCAATCGCTCGCAACGGTGAGCGCGACGCCGCGCGGCTTCACGCTGACGCCGCGTCGGGCAGATGAAGTCGTCGTTCTGGCGCAGCCGACGGAAGACGCCTACGCGACGCTGCTAGCCGTTCTCGCCGATGGTCAAACGTGGTCCAGTTCGGCGCTTGCGTTGGCGCTTGGATCGAGCCAGCGCACGGTACAGCGCGCGCTTACGACGCTCGCGGCGGCGGGCAAGATTCAGGCATACGGACAAGGACGCGCGCGCCGCTGGATGACCGCACCCCTGCCCGGTTTCACGACGGCCTTGTTACTCCCTGCTGGTTTGGCCTACGACTGATTGCTTGGAGGCTCGTGCGGTCGTTGGCACTTGGGACAGCGGCAGAATGGGGAGCGGTCGCGTGGTAAACGTCTGATTAAATAGCTCGCGTGGCACAGCCGAGCCGAAGGCGCTTGCATTGGTTGGCGTGTGGAATTTCGGTCGTGCCACATGATCGTCTATCCGCGTTACGTCTTTTATATGTCGTTCGACTCGCTGTAAAGCGGTGTGCGTCCGAATAACCAAGTCAAGCAAGACTATGCACTCTGCAAGATTTCTTGAAATGCAAAAGGTGGATCAACGGCTCGCGGTAGTGTTTGATCGGCGACAACATTTCGCGCTTGTGTTCGAGTTCACTTCGACCTCTAGCTGTATTCCTGACGTCACGTCGTCGTTATCCCTTATTCAACGCCACCTTCGGTGATTTCAGGCGGTACGGCTCTCAAATCATCCACTGACTTTGAAAGGGTTTTTGTCTAATTTGAGAGTCTGCAAACAAATTCAGCGTTTCTTTGAAAATTAATCAAAATGAAATTCAGACGCTGTCTCGTCCTTATAATGAAAAAAATGAAATAAGCCGTAATATTCTCATTTCGGAACGATGCCAATGCGCACCCTTGAGATGTAGACGCATTTGATTTATCTGGAACTCGATAAACAAAGCTAAAAATGGCTATCCGCTCGACGGATGCTCTTTGTCCGTCCTAATTAAGCGTAGTGATTAAGCCTCTTATGTCTACAGCTGCAGGCGTGTGTTTCGTCGTCTCAATAAATTAGGCGTTCTTGTTGATGGGATAGATTTACCTTGTTAAGTCGTTCCAGGGCTCATTGATTCGATTAACTTCTGAGCTACTTAGCATTCTAATTTCAAAGAAACAGCACATACGACATAACAGATTCCGCGCAAGCGGAGTGTTGCATTGAGGGCGTCTTGGCCGGACGCCGAATGCAGAGCAGTAGTGAGTTTAGGTCATTGTTAAAAAGGAAAATTATATGAAAGTTCGTACGCTTCGATTCAAGCCTATCGCGTCGGCGGTTTTGACTGGCATGACGGTTCTGGCAGCGGCCAATGCTGTCGCAGGGACGATAACTGGCTGGAATGACACGGTGCCTTCCAGTGTGTCGCGCGACGGGACGAACATCTTTGGCGATAACAATACGACGACCGCCAACGTCGCCATGTTCGGCGACAGTCAATACAACAATATTGCCCAAAGTGTCTTGATGGGCAATGGAGTCAGCGTCACGGCAGATACGACTTCGCCGTATTTCGAGGGCGGCGACGCAAATTCCAGTAATGCGGCCGCCGTTGCGATCGGTTCCAATGCTCATGCAAAGCAGGAAGGTGTGGTTATTGGCGGGAATGCTCACGGCGACGTGTACGGTACTGCAATCGGGTCAGGCGCACAGGCATACGCAAATGGTGTTTCGGTCGGACGCAATGCCGTTGGAGGCGATTTCGGAAGCGCCATAGGCTCGATGGCTACTAGCGGCAACGACGGCACTGCGATGGGCTACAAGGCCGCTGCGCAAGGCGGGGTCGCGATTGGCGCGAGAGCAAACGCGTATGACTATGGAGTCGCAGTCGGATCGGACTCGGTGGCCTTCCATAACAGTGTCGCTTTCGGCCTCGGAGCGTACGCAAATCAATCAGCTGTCGCTGTCGGTAATCAGGCGAATGCGTCTGGCTTCGGGCCGCTGGCGCTCGGGCAACAAGCCATCGCGTCAGGAGATGGCGTGATCGCAATGGGGCTCAGCTCACAGAGCACTGGGCTTAATACCATAGCAATCGGCGATCATGTGCTTGCAAACGGAGATTTGAGCATTGCAATCGGTCGATTCGCGCAGGCAAATGGCGGTAACGTCACGCTGCTTGGTTCTAACGCAGTGGCAAGCGCGGACGGTACGACCACGATCGGTGCTTTCTCCAGCGCAGGAACCTTCGGCGCCACCGCGGTGGGAAATGCCGCACATGCGACCGGCCGGGACTCCGTGGCGCTCGGCGACTTCTCAACGGCTTTGGGGTGGAAGAGTATTGGTATCGGCGTTAACGCCACGGCGGAGGGTTCAGAGAGCATCGCCGTTGGCAATGGCGCCTATGCAAAGGGAGACTATTCCTATGCAATTGGCACATCCGCGAACGCATCAGGTACGAGTTCAATCGCTATTGGCCAGAACAGTAGCGATGGTGGCCAAAGCTACGTTTTCAGCGTGGGCGGCGATGGGATCGTGCGACGTATCACGAACGTCGCTGACGGGATCGCGAACAATGATGCCGTGAACAAGGGGCAATTGAATACCGTTTCCGCTCAAGTGGCCCAGAACACCGCAGACATCAACGATCTGCAGCACAACCTGAATCTCCGCGCCAACAGCCCACTGTTGCAGTCGACCCGGTTGAACGCAGTCGCCGACACTTCCAACACCGGCGCTGCATCGCCTGTAAGCGCAGCGTCCAACGTGAATGCCGCTCCGGTCGCGCCCGCAGCCGCATCGAGTCCGTTGTTTGCGGCGGATGGCGATGCTTCGGAAGCCGCTACGGCAAGCGGCAAGCGCTCTACGGCCTCGGGCGCTAACGCCAACGCCAGCGCCGACGATTCGGTTGCACTCGGCGCAAACTCGGTAGCGGATCGTGCGAACACCGTGTCGGTGGGCGCCTCGGGCAGCGAGCGTCAGATAACGAATGTTGCGGCCGGCACGCAGGCCACCGATGCTGTCAACGTGGGCCAGTTGAATAGCGCCGTTTCCCAGGCGAACGGCTACACCGACCAAGCAGTAGCAGGCATGACTGCCTACACAGATCAGGCAATCGCTGGTGCAAAGCATGACATGGAGCGCTATTCGGATCGCGCCGCCGCAGCGACGCTTGCCATCCCGAGCATTCCGGCGCTGAACAAGGGCGAGAAGTGGGCCGGTGTGGCTGTTGGCAATTATGGTAGCGCCACCGCTGTGGGCGTTGCCGCGGCCTATCAGGTCACAATGAACTTGAACTTGGGAGTCGGCGTTTCGTCGGCGAACGGCGGTTCGACCGCAGTTAAGGCTCAGGCCGGCTACCGCTGGTAATCCAGGCGATCGAGCGACGGACGTGCGCTCGATCGATGCTCTTCGTGGGCACTTCGGCAGAAAAGCGGCAAGGCGCGGTTCACGCCTTGCCGCTTTTACATTTGCTCTGGAATGGCGGATTCGCTGAGCGGGTACCAACGCATCTGAATCGTTGAAGATTATGGCCACGTGCTCTACCCACTCCTCGCGATTTTCCGGAGCATGGCAAAGCCCGCGGTTCGTTAAGGCATGGTCAGGATTCGGCTGATGAAGCTAGGTACGCGGCGAAGATAACGAAATGCGGGGCGTCGTCCCGCCCCTGCCCGGTTTCACGACGGCCTTGTTACTCCCTGCTGGTTTGGCCTACGACTAGCATGAAGTCTCGATCAACCAGTGAGCAAAGAGGAAGGCGACATGAAACGCGCAAAGGCGGAGATCATCCGCGAATACGGACCTTTTCCCGAAGTGGAAGGCGTGCACGGCGTGAGCTGGGACGGACAGCAAGTCTGGTTCGCCTCGGGCGATGCCCTCAACGCGCTCGACCCCGAAAGCGGCAAGACCCGACGCAAGCTCGCGGTCGCGGCGCACGCGGGCACTGCCTTCGATGGCGAGCATCTGTATCAGATTGCCGAGGACCGCATTCAAAAGGTCGATCCAAAAACCGGCGAGGTCGTCTCGACCATTCCCGCTCCCGGCGGTGGCGCGGATTCCGGTCTCGCGTGGGCGGAAGGCACGCTCTGGGTCGGACAATATCGCGAGCGCAAGATTCATCAAGTCGATCCGGGCGATGGCAAAATTCTACGCACCATCGATTCCGATCGCTTCGTCACGGGCGTCACCTGGGTCGATGGCGAACTCTGGCACGCCACGTGGGAAAGCGACGCGAGCGAACTGCGACGCATCGACCCGGCCACCGGCGAAGTCTTCGAGCGGCTCGACATGCCGGAAGGCGTGGGCGTCTCGGGACTCGAATCGGACGGCGGCGAGCGCTTTTTTTGCGGCGGCGGGCGCACAGGCAAGATAAGAGCCGTGAAAAAGCCGAAGCCAGAATGATGCACCGGCGCTGTGCCGAAACCGCCAAGCCTCGAGTCGAAGACCAGGCATCCCCCTTGCGAACACGCTACTCCGACATTTCGCGCGCCGCGAATTAGCTTTACTCTGTCGGATTGGTGCGCGCCCTTCGCGCATCGTTCAAAGGAAAAGGATTCCCCGATTTGGATTCGACTTTTTTCGGTCGCCCTCAACTCGATTCATGGGTCGGCGAAACGGCGCGCTTCATACGCGATTTCGACTGGCGCAAAACGCCGTTGGGCCCGATCAACGACTGGCCGCCGGTCTTGCGGTCGGTCGTGCAGGTCATGCTGCCCAACGCATTGCCGATGGCCCTGCTTTGGGGCGACGAAGGCACGCTCGTCTACAACGAAGCCTATGCGAAGTTCTCGGGTGTGCGGCATCCGGGCATCCTCGGCATGGCTATCGAGAAGGCATGGCCCGAGGCGGCGGATTTCAACCGTAACGTGATCGATTCGGGCATGCGCGGCGAGTCGCTGACTTACCGCGACACGCGCTTCGTGCTGGCGCGCGAGCACGATCCCGTCGAAACATGGCTCGATCTGCACTACAGCCCGGTTGCATCGGATGAAGGCGTGCCGGTGGGCGTGCTTGCAGTCGTCGTCGAGACGACCGAGCGCGTGCTGCTCGAACGCAATCGCAGTGCGGCCGAAGCGGCGTTTCGCGGAACCAACGAGCGGCTGCAACTCGCGTTGAATTCGGGCGCCGTGCGCGGCACCTTCGTATGGGAAATCACGCAAAACCGCGTGAAGGGCGACGAACGTTTCGCGCGCACTTTCCTCTTCTCGCTTCAGGAAGTGGAAACCGGCTTGCCGATCGAGGCGGCGCTCGAGATCATCCATCCGGACGACCGCGGACGCGTGACTTCGCTGATCGCCGCGACCTTGCGCGATGGCGCGCCGTATCGCGCCGAATATCGCATCCGCACGCCGGACGAGGGCTGGATCTGGATTCTCGCGTCCGGCCGCTGCGAATACGACGAAGCCGGAGCGCCGCAGCGGTTTCCCGGCGTGATCGTCGATATCAACGACCGCAAGATCGCCGAAGAAAGCCTCAAGGAGCTGACGCGCGGTCTCGAAGACAAGATTTCCGAAGCCGTGGCGGCGCGCACCGCGGTCGAGGCGCAATTGCGCCAAAGCCTGAAAATGGAAGCGCTCGGCGCGATGACGGGCGGCGTCGCGCACGACTTCAACAACACGCTGCAGGCCATCAGCGGAAATTTGCAATTGATGCAGTATCTGCCGCCGACCGACCCGCGCGTGCCCGAACGCGTTCAGGCTGCGCTGGACGCCGTGCAGCGCGGCGCGACGCTCGCCTCGCAACTGCTGTCGTTCGCGCGGCGGCAGCCGCTCTCGCCGGTGGTCATCAATCCGCAGCGGCTTTTTGCCGAGTTGCGCGAACTTCTGCAGCACGCGGTGGGCGCGTCGGTGGTGATCGGCGCCGCGTTGCCGGAACAGGCGTGGAATTTCTGCGTCGACCGCAATCAGTTGGAGAACGCGCTCCTCAATCTCGCGATCAACGCGCGCGACGCCATTAGCGGCGATGGCCGGCTCACGCTCACGTGTTCGAACGAGTCGCTGGATCACGCCGCGTGTGAGGGCAACGACCTGCGTCCCGGCGAGTACGTGCGTCTTTCCGTATCCGATACGGGCACCGGCATGCCGCCCGATGTCCTCGAACGCGCCTTCGAGCCGTTCTTCACCACCAAGCCGGAAGGACACGGCACGGGGCTCGGCTTGTCGATGGTGTTCGGCTTCGTCAAGCAGTCGGGCGGCCATATCCATGTGTCGAGCACGGTGGATGTCGGCACGACGGTGGAGATCTACTTTCCGCGCAGTTACGACGACGAGACCTCGTCGGCCGAAGCGGGCAGCATTCCCACGCACACGGGCAGCGCAACCGTGCTCGTCGTCGACGATGACGTCGCCGTGCTCTCCTCGACGGTCGCGATTCTCGAAGCCATGCATTACACCGTGCTCAAGGCCGCAAGCGGCGACGCGGCGATGAGCGTGCTGGAAAGCGGCATCGGCGTGGACGTGATCCTGACCGACGTGGTGATGCCGGGCAAGGTGAAATGTGCCGATCTCGCCGAATGGGCGTTCGCCCAGCCGCAGCCGGTGCCGGTGATCTACGCGTCCGGCTATACCCGCGACATCATCTCGCGCGACGGCGTGCTGCGACCCAACGTGACGCTGCTGAACAAGCCTTATCGGGCGGAGCAACTGGCGAAGGAAATTGCGTCGGTGTTGAAACGCGAGTGAGCGCGCTTTCCATTCCATCTAAAGTATTTACCGATCCCGCCGTTATGCATCAGTAAGATAAACCAAAAGCAACAGCAACAGCGGACGGGGTCGAAGGTGCAGGGCAGAGCGTCTGATTTTCTCGGGATCATCGGCGAAAGCGTGGCCGGCGAATCTCACTATGTCGAATGCACACGGCGCCTGGACGGCTTCGGAGCCGCGTTCTTCGGCGTCTTGCTGGTCGCCGCGGTGACGCCTTTCATTCCGCTGCCGTGGAACCTGCTGCTGGCGGCCATCGCCATCGCGGCGGTCGTCGTGATCCAGCAGATGCAGCGCGCGCACCGGCAAACCTTCGTCGCGCGTCAGCTCTCGAATGGTCTTCTCTCCATCGCGGACGACTGCATCAAGCTTTTGAGTCCGGAAGGCAAGGTCGTCTGCATCTCCGAAGTCGGCCAGCGCCTGATTGAAGCGCGCGCCGCCGACGATGTCGTCGGCATCGACTGGCTCGCGCTCTGGGACGGCCCCGACGCGCGCCGCGCTTTCGAACGCGCCAAGGCCGGCGAATCCACGTCCTTTACCGGCGCGTGCTGCACCATGCGCGGCAATCTGCGCTGGTGGACTTCCACTTTCGCGCCGGTCTACGGCGAGTTCGGCAAGCTGATAGCGGTACTTTGCAAGTCGCGCGACATCACGGCGGAGCGCACGCTCATCGACGAATTGCGGGGCAAGGCGCGCGTGCAGAAAGACATGGAAGATCACGTCGATGCCGTGTTCTGGACCGCGAGCCACGACTTCCGCGAACTGCTGCATGTGAGTTCGGCATTCGAGCGCATGTGGGAAATGCCCGTGTCCGCGCTCGAAGCGGACGAGACCGCATGGTCGCAGCGCGTGCATCCCGAGGATATCGCCGGGCTGCGCACGCAGATGCGCGCCGCCGTCAACACGGCCATGCCCGCGCAAAGCTATTTCCGTTTGCGCTTGCCGGAGGAACGCACGCGCTGGGTTCGCGCGGATATCTATCCCGTCAGCGAAGACGGCGCGGTGTCGCGCGTGGTGAGCGTTTGCGTCGATGCCACCGAGGAGCGCAACCGGCTTCAGCAATTGCATCGCCTGGCGAACATCGACAGCCTCACGGGTCTTCATAATCGCAACGCGATTGTCGAGGCGCTCGACGCGCGCTGCGCATCGGGCGAGCCGTTCGCTTATCTCTTCGTCGATATCGACCGCTTCAAGTCCATCAACGACACCGCCGGCCACACCGCCGGCGACACCGTGCTCAAAGCCCTGGCCTCGCGCATTCAGGAAGCGCTGCCGCCCGATGCAATCGTCGCGCGGCCGGGCGGCGACGAGTTCACCGTGATCCTGCCGGGCGCGTTCGATCACGAACAAATCGCGCGGGCGTGCCGACGGCTTGCCATTGCGTGTCATCGCCCGATAGCGATGGATTGCAAGAGCATCGCGATGACCTGTTCGATCGGCGTGGCGCTCTTTCCCGAGCACGGCAGTTCGCCCGAGTCGCTCTTCATCAGCGCCGACATGGCCATGTACGCGGCCAAACGCGCGGGCCGCAACACGTTCCGCGTGTTCGGCGAGCGCGAGAAGGACGAACTGGCGCGTGCGCATCTCGAATCCGAACTGTTGAACGCGATTCGCCAGAACCAGTTCCTGCTGCATTTTCAGCCGCAATATCGCGTGGATTCCGGCACGCTCGTGGGCGTGGAAGCGCTGTTGCGCTGGAATCATCCGCTGCTCGGTCTGCTCGGTCCGGGCGCGTTCGTGCCGATGCTCGAAGAGAGCGGCTTGATCGTCGAAGCGGGGCACTGGATCATTCGCGAAGCCGTGCAGGCGGCGTCCCGACTCTCGCATGCAATGCCCGCCGTGCATTCGATGGCGGTGAACGTATCGCCGAAACAGTTTCGCGATCCGCGTCTCGTCTCCGTGCTTAGGCACGCGATCAAGCGATGCTGTATCGACCCGAACAACGTCACGCTGGAAATCACGGAGTCGGCGCTGATCGAAAACGTCGACGATGCACAGGACGTGCTGTCGAAAGTGCGCGAGATGGGCGTGCGGATTGCCATCGACGATTTCGGCACCGGCTATTCCAGTCTCAACTATCTGACGCGTTTCAGGCCCGACGTGCTGAAGCTCGACAAGTCTTTCGTCGATAACATCGCCACCGACGAGATGATGCGCATCGTGGTGGAAGGCGTGATCGAGCTCGCGCATAAGCTCGGTGTGACGGTCGTCGCGGAAGGCGTGGAAACGGCAGAGCAGCTGGACTGTCTGCGCGAGGCGGGTTGCGACAAGGTGCAGGGCTATTTGCTGAGCCGGCCGGTCCCGCTCGACTCGCTGCTCAAGACAGTCACGAAAGTGCAGCGGCTGGCAGCGGGCTGACGCTGCGGCCTGCTTGTCGGCACGGCTCGCAGGCGGGTATACAATCGACTTGTTTATCTGTCGCGCGTTCGAATGCGCCTGCCGCCATCATGGAAACTCCATCGACCAAGGAAACGCCCAAGAAGCGGATGTCTCCCGTCATGCTCAACGTGCTGACCGCGCTCGTTGGCATCGGCACGCTTGGCGTGGGTATCGGCTGGCTGATCTATAGCTGGGTCGTGGATTTGGAAGTGCCTTACTTCGCCATTCCGCTCGTTCTCACCGTGCCGGTGATCGCCGCTGTCGCGTTCCGTAACTGCTGGGACTGAAAACACTCGATCTGATCGACGAAAAAAAACGCCGCGTTCTTATACGCGGCGTTTTTTTCTTGATGCAATGCATTCGTTGGTAGGCTCGATTGGATTCGAACCAACGACCCCCACCATGTCAAGGTGGTGCTCTAACCAACTGAGCTACGAGCCTGTGGAGCGGCGGATTATAGAGAGCGGCATCGCAATGCACAAGAGCGCACGCAAAAATTTTTGCGGCGGCGCGGCAGGCTTTCAATTCGCCTCTCAGGGCAAGTCCCGAGTCGGCTATTTAGCCGGGCATTACCTTGACCCCAAGCGTCTCCCTAAACTTCCGTCACAAGGAGGAGACGCCATGTCAAAGCTGATCCACACGATGATTCGTGTGCAGGACCTCGACCGCTCGCTGCGCTTTTACCAGAACGCGCTGAATCTCGAGACGGCGCACCGGCTGGACTTCCCGGACTTCACGCTCGTCTATTTGCGTAACGACGAAACCGACGCTGAAATCGAACTTACGTGGAACAAGGGACGCGCCGAGCCCTACACCCATGGCGATGGCTACGGACACGTCGCCGTGAGTGTCGCGGATGCCAAGGCCGAGCGTGAGCGTCTCATCGAACTGGGCATGACGCCCAACGGCCTGCGCGAATTCCGCGACGACGACGGCGCGCTCATCGCCCGTTACTTCTTCATTCAGGACCCGGACGGATACAAGATCGAAGTGCTGGAGCGGCACGGCCATTATCAGTAACACGATTCGAGCAGCGCATACACATAAATAAGCTGTTGCAGTACCCCACAAGGAGATAGACATGCGAGACACGATCATTCCGATCGTCGCGCCGCGGCGGGCGGGCGACGTCATCGAGGCGGGCGTGCGGCACTCTGAAGCGCAAGCCGCGCCACCTAAAATTGCGTTGACACGACGCGAATTCCTGCGCGGTTCGGGCGTGCTGGTCGGCACGCTCGCCGTGACCTCGGTGTTCGCGAGCCTGGCGCCAAGCCGCGTGTGGGCGCTCGAACTGCAAGGGTTCGACACGCATCAGGGAGAAGTGTTGCTTGCGTTCACGCGCCAGGTGTTTCCGCATCCCACGCTGGACAACGCCGTGTATGCGCTCGTCGTCAAAGACCTCGACGCGAAGGCCAAGGCCGATCCGGCCGTGCGTCAACAACTCGCCGATGGCATCGGCAAGCTCGATGCCGGCGCCGGTTCCGACTGGACCAAACGCGCCGCAGCGGACCAGGCAAAGGATGTCGCGGCGCTTGCCGGCACACCGTTCTTCGAAACCATTCGCAGCACCGCGGTCGTCTCGCTCTACAGCAACGCGATGGCGTATGCGCACTTCGGCTATGGGGCATCGAAGGGAGACGGAGGCTATCTCTATCAGGGCTTCAACAATCTGTCATGGCTGCCGGACCCGCCGGTCGCCGCAAGCGGACCGATTCCGAAAGACGGCTGATTGCGCGCGGATCGAAACGACATCGGGCGAGCAGGCAGCAGCGCCGACTCTCGCGATACAGCGGACACAGCGGAGACAGACATGTACGCAGGCAACAAGGTGCAGTTCAAGCAGAGCGACGACCACGTGGTCGTCATCATCGGTTCGGGCGCGGGCGGCGGGACGCTCGCCAACGAACTTGCGCAGAAAGGGATCGACGTGGTGGTGTTGGAAGCGGGCGGCTCGCATACGCAAAGCGATTTTGCGACGGAGGAATGGAACGCGTTCCAAATGCTGTCGTGGCTCGACAAGCGCACGACGTCCGGGTCGTGGCGCGTGGCGAAGGACTTCCCGAATCTGCCCGCATGGATCTGCAAGACGGTGGGCGGCACCACCGTGCACTGGGCGGGCGCGAGCCTGCGCATCCAGCCGTGGGAGTTCAAGGCGAAGTCCACGTATGGCGATATCAAGGACGCGAACCTGCTCGACTGGCCCGTCACGCGCGACGAGCTGAACCCGTACTACGACCGCGCAGAGAAGAAGCTGGGTGTCACGCGCACCAACGGTTTCCCCGGACTGCCCGGCAACAACAACTTCAAGGTGATGTCGGCGGGCGCGGAGAAGGTCGGATACAAGGAATGCAACACCGGCCACATGGCGATCAACAGCACCGTGCGCGACGACCGCGCGCATTGCTTCCAGCGTGGCTTCTGCTTTCAAGGCTGCCGCATGGGCGCGAAGTGGTCGACGCTCTATACCGAACTGCCGCGCGCGCAGGCCACGGGGCACATGGAGTTGCGCACGCAGGCGCACGTGGTGCGCATTGAACACGATGCGCGCGGCAAGGCGAGCGGCGTCGTCTACTACGACGCGAGCGGCAAGCTGCAACGTCAGAAAGCGCGCGTCGTCGCGGTGGCGGGCAATTCCATCGAGACGCCGCGCCTCTTGCTGAACTCGCAATCGAGCAAGTTTCCGGACGGGCTCGCGAACGGCTCGGGACAGGTGGGCCGCAACTATATGCGCCACACGACGGGTTCGGTCTACGGCGTGTTCGAAGACAAGGTCGAGATGTTCAAGGGCACGACGATGGCGGGCATCATCGAGGATGAAGCCGTGTTCGATCCCAAGCGCGGTTTCGCGGGTGGCTACCATCTGGAAACGGTGTCGCTCGGTCTGCCGTTTTATGCTGCTTTCGTGGATCCGGGCGCGTGGGGTCCGAGCTTCGCGCAGACCATGGATCAGTACGCTTACACAGCCGGCATGTGGATCGTCGGCGAGGACATGCCGCGCGAGACGAATCGCGTGACGCTCAATTCGGACGTGAAGGATCAATACGGCCAGCCGGTGGCGAACGTCCATTTCGACGATCATCCGAACGACCAAGCAATGCGCGAGCATGCCTACAAGCAGGGCAGCGCCGTGTACGAGGCGGCCGGCGCGAAGATGACGTATCGCGTGCCGCCGTATCCATCGACGCACAATCTCGGCACGGCCCGCATGAGCGCGCGCGCCGAGGACGGCGTGTGCAACAAGCATGGCCAGACCCACGAGGTTGCAAACCTGTATATCTCCGACGGCAGCCAGTTCACGACGGGGGCGGCGGAAAATCCGACGCTCACCATCGTGACGCTCGCGATCCGGCAGGCGGATTACATCGCGGCACAGATGAACGCGCGCCGCGTCTAAATGGATGCACTAATGCCTGCCGTGCTTCCGGGTCCGACTCGATTGCTGGACGAGTCGCCCGGGAGTAGGGTTGACCGGCAATCACGGGAGGGCTTTCTCATGTGCGGGGTCTATATCAACGCCGATCCGATTCTGTATGAATCGCGCACGCGCTCGCTGCGCATTCACGGAGTGATCACCACGGTCAGGCTGGAGAATCTGTTCTGGGATGTGCTGCAGGAAATCGCGGAGCGCGAAAATCTGACGACGAGTCAGTTCGCGGTGAAGCTCTACGACGAGTTGATCGCATTGCGTGGCGAGATGCCAACCAACTTCGCCTCGTTCTTGCGCGTGTGCTGCCTGCGGTATCTGTCGATTAGCGAAGCGAAGAAGGCGCCAGCCGAAAGCGAAGCGCGCGTGGGCAATGCGTTGAATGATTCGGGGTTGAGGGTGTTGAAGGCGCGGTAGCGGCTAGCGCCGCCGCCAGTCCAGACAGCGCTGAACCCTTCAATTACAAGTCCCATCGATATACTCGAACCCCGAAGCGATCGCAAACCTGATCGCTTCTTCCACGCAATCGAATTCCCCTGGCAGTTGCACCGAGCGCTCGCGGCCGTCCACGTCCTGAACGCGCGCCATTGCGGCAAACGCATCTCCATGCCGGACTGCTGCCGGCGTGACCAACATATCTCTGTAGCTGAAAACCATCGTTATCTCTTGTCGCAATCAATTCTGTCAGCGGCGCTGCCTGTGGAAAACCCTAATTCGGCACGCTCTGCACCGATTAACGGCATCGGCAAACGTTTCTTTACAGTGATTTTCAACTGGCTTTGAGTGGCCTTTCCAACACGTTTTCATTTCTTGCGAATTTCCTCAGTCGAATGTGGCGACAACAACATAAAAGCCGTCGCGTCTCGATCAGAATCGGTTCCGTCTTACGAATAAAAACAAACGCTTCAAGGCAGCACCATAGCGGCCAGAGGCATACGGGGAAGTCATGCAGCGAGATAAAAACAATTCGCTCGAGAAGGGTTTCAAAACCCTCCGGCGAACGACCGCAGTGTGCATCACGTTTTGGGGAAGTATCACGGGCGCTCACGCGCAGGACGCGGAAGCGCCAGCCATCGCCACGCATGTGACGACCTCGGCGCAAGCTCAGCCGCTCATTTCGCTGCCGAGCACGCCGACGCCCAGCCCGCTGAACCGCGGCACCGCGCTGCCCGCCGCCAATGGCGCGCCTCTCAGCTCGCGCGGCACGGTGAACGGTTCGTCATCGCTCGACAAGGGCGATACCCTCGCCGATACCCCGCGTGCCCGCGGCGCCGACGTCAACGGTCAGAAGCCGCTCGACGATGCGCTCGGCGGCGTCGTCACCACCGACACCGTGACGCTCGCCGGCCAGGACTTCTACAACTGGTTCGCGCAGGCATGGGGCGCGATTCCCCTCTCCGAGCGCTACATCGTCTCGGTGCACGAGCGGCCCTCGGCGCGCTACGGCAGCCTCGTGTGGGTCGAGTTCGGGCAACGCCGCGTGTTCCAGGCGTTCCTGCCGATCGCTCGCTCCAATGTGAAGCCGGTGGCGGAAAACGCGGCGCAGATCGCGTTTCAGAACGTCATGCAGGCCGACATATCGCGCCTCTTGTTCCGCGACGCCGACATGGCGACGGACGAACTCTAAAAAAAGCAACACGGCCAATCACGGGGATTCACGATGAAGATCACTGCGCCCGCAAAACGCGCGATGCTCGCCTGCGCGCTCTCGACGACGCTCGCCGCCGCACACGCCACCTCGCTCGTCTATGAACCGGTCAATCCGAACTTCGGCGGCAATCCGCTGAACGGCACGAACCTGCTCAACGAAGCGAACGCTCAAAACAAGTACAAGGACCCGTCGCTGTCGGATCTCGGCACGAGCAGCCAGTCCACGCTCGACCAGTTCAACACGCAACTGCAGCAGGCGATCCTGTCGCGCGTCGCATCGTCGATTTCGAGCTCGATCGTCGGCACCGACGGCACCTTGCATCCGGGCACGATCAACACGGGCAATTTCTCGATTGCGATCACGCAAGTCACGGGCGGCAATCTGCAAGTGACGACCACGGACAAGACCACGGGCGCATCGACGACCTTCGTCGTTGGCAACGGACAGTGAGCTCGAACATCGTCATGAATAAGAACAACTTCAAATTTTCCGCGATGCGCGCCGCGCTCGGCGCCGCCGTCATCGGCTCGATGCTGCTCACCGGTTGCGTGACCGCGCCGATGCCCTCGGCGGGAAACGCAACCCTCACGCCGCCGACGCGCGTGACCCGCGATCTCACGCATCTGCCGCCGCCTAAAGGACGCATCGTCGCGGCCGTGTATGGCTTTCGCGATCTGACGGGCCAATACAAGCCGTCGCCGGACAGTTCGTTTTCCTCGCAAGTGACGCAAGGCGGCGCGTCGTTCCTCGTGAAAGCCATGCGCGATTCGGGCTGGTTCACGCCGGTCGAACGCGAGAATCTCCAGGACCTGCTCACCGAACGCAAGATCATGCGGGCGCTCGAAACGCCCGACGACAAGAACCGCGCGATTCCGCAGATAGGGTCGCTGGCGCCGGCGAGCATCGTGCTGGAAGGCGGCATCGTCGGCTACGACTCGAACATTCGCACGGGCGGCGCGGGCGTCGCGTATCTGGGGATTTCGGCGTCGCAGCAGTATCGCGTGGATCAGGTGACGGTGAACCTGCGTGCCGTGGATATTCGCAACGGCACCATTCTCAACAGCGTCTCGACCACCAAGACCATCTATTCGATTCAGGTCGATACGGGCGTGTACCGCTTCATCGGCTTCAAGGATCTGTTGCAGGCCGAACTCGGCATGACGCGCAACGAGCCGCAACAGTTGTGCGTGAACGAAGCGATCGAATCGGCGCTCGTGCATCTGATCGTGCAAGGCGTGGCCAATCAGTCGTGGTCGCTCAAGGACACGAAGGACTGGTATGACCCGACCATGCAGCGCTACTTGCAGGAAAACCAGGGCTATGCCGCGACGATGGAGCAGATCAATCCCGCGTATAGCCCCGAGAAGATCGATCCGCCGAGCGCATCGGCGGCCAAGAGTTAAGGCACATTGATGGAGGAGACTGAAATGAAGTCAATGCGTTCCTTGACACGCGCCCCGAAAATCGCGCTGCTCGCGGCGTGCGGCGCGGTCGTGAGTGCATCGCTCGCGGTGTTCGCGGCGGACCTCTCGCCGATCTCGGACTTCGGTCCTTCGGAGCCGGGCTTCGGCGGGCAGACGGCGCGTGTCAATCAGGCGGGCGCGGGCAATCGCATCGTCGGCGTGCAGGCAGGACAGAACGTGCTGCTCGCCAATCAGGCGGGCGTGGCGAACGCCGCCGCGACGGCGCAGGCAGGCAACGACAACTGGACGGCGCTTTCGCAGTCGGGCAGCGGCAACCAGTACGCCGGTTATCAGGCCGGAACGAACAACCGCTCGGTCACGGTGCAGAGCGGCAGCGGTAATGCAGCAGCGGTCACGCAGATCGGTTCCTCGATGTCTTCGCAGGTGACGCAGTACGGCGCCGGCAACGAGGTTTCCATCCTGCAAAGCCGCAACGGCGCAGGCGTGTCTGTGACGCAGACGGGCGGCGCGAGGGCTTCGGTCCTCATGAAGTAGGTGCCTGAACGCCATGGTCGAGTGCCAGGGTGAGAGGAGACCGCGGTAAAGCAGTAAGGTGTGATGCAGGAGAGTAGGTGGAGTCGTGCCGGCTGACGGTAGGGGCCGTCAGCCGTTAGGGTGACTAATCGAAGTACTCAAAATATCAAATCAACGAGGCATAAAAATGAAAGTCAAGGCATCTATCATCGCTATGGGTCTGGCAGCACTGGCATCGACGGCAGCTTTCGCCGACAACTCGTCGGTAGGCGAAAAAGCCTTCGTGACGCAGATCGGCGCCGGCAACACGGCTACCGTGACGCAGACGGCATCGAGCAACGACACGGTCAATGTTCTGCAAAGCGCGAACAACGCGCAAGCTACTGTCACGTCGTCGAACGGCTCGAACAACGACACGGACATCAAGCAACTGAGCGGCGCAGCGAACTCGAAGCTCGGCGCGACGGTCACGCAAGACGGCGCACACAGCGAAACCACCCGCATCTCGCAGAACGGCACGAACTCGACGGCCAACGTAACGCAAACCAACGCGTCGCAAGACAAGGACACCGTCAACCAATACGGCGCCAACAGCAAGTCGACGATCTCACAAACGGGCGGCGGCTCGAACACCGTCACCATCAATCAAGGTTCGACGCTTGGCAAGATCGACGGCGGCGAAGCCACCGTGACGCAGTCGGCCACGATCGGCAACACGGTGAAGATTTCGCAAGACCGTGACCACGGCAAGGCCGTGGTGCAAACCACGGGCGGCGGCTACAACGACACGACCGTGACGCAAACGGGCGGCGTGACCGACACGTCGGTTCAGCAAAACAACGAATACGCCGACACGGTCAAGATCACGCAGAACGGCGCGGAAATCGCCAACGTCTCGTCGACCAACGGTGGCAACAACCACACGACCATCGACCAGAGCGGCGCCAGCTTGCCGAACCTTGCAAGCGTGCATCAGATCAACGCGCAAAACGAGACGACCAACATCGTTCAGTCGGGCGCCGCGTTCAACACCGCTTACGTCGATCAACTGTACGCTTCGAACGACCACGCGACCGTCGTCCAGACCGGCAGCAACAACACGGCTTCGGTTGCACAGCGCTTCGGCGGCGGCAACACGGCAAGCTCGCTGCAACTCGGCTCGTCGAACAAGGCCGATCTGACGCAGGACAGTGCGGGTGAATCGAACATCGTGTCGTCGCAAATCGGCGATCTGAACACGGCGAAGGCTTCGCAGTCGGGCTCGTATGAAGACTTGCTGCTGACGCAAGCGGGCTTCGGCAACGTCGCGACCTCGTCGCAAACGGGCGCCAACAACGTCGGCGTGATCACGCAGATTGGCCTGGGCAACAACGCATCGGTGACGCAAGCTGGCTACGGCAACACGGCTGTCGTGACGCAAACGGGCACGGGCAACAAGGCGACCATCGCACAGAAGTAAGCATCGCGGTTCTTGCAGTACCTTGCGGGCGGCTCATGCGGGAGCCGCCCGTTTTTTATTTGCGTGTCTTATTGCGTTACGCGCCTTGCCCCGGGAAAGGCACGAAGGCGGCGCTGCAATCGACCGGGCCTGACGTGCCCGTGTTGGTCGAACGCGTGACCGTTACGCTGCCGGCGGTCTGAAAGGGCAGATTCGTTCCATCCGCGCCAATGGCAATAAGCGCATCCGACACGGCGAAGCCAGCCGGCGCCATATCCGCGATAACGTTGTTGAGCGAAATCACGAGCGGATTCACGACCGGCGGATTCGGCACACCCGCCGTGCCGCCGGACCATCCGGAGCCTTGCATGATGGGACTTGCCGAATTGAAGCCCTGGAACGTATAGCTCGATGCATTCACGATACGCACGCCATCGAGCGCGATGCCCTGCATGTTCGGATAAAGGCCGCCATTCTTCGTCGCGCTGTAATACGGCGAGAAGATGAGTGCCTGCGGGTTGCCGTCCGGCGACGACGAAGGCGTGCGGATGCAAATGTTCGAATAGCGAATGTTCGAGATCAGTCCGCTGCGGCTCCAGTCCGACTTGATGCGCAGGCCGTTGTCCGCGCCGTCGATCGCGAGATCGTAGACATTGACGTTGCTCACGCTCGGCAAGACGCCGTTCACCGCGACGACATCCGGATTGGCCGCGCCGTTGTCGGTGCCAGCGGTTTCGCTGCCGATCGACATGCCGTGGCCTTCGTAGAAGTGACTATGCGCAACGGTGAGGTTATAGGTCCGGCCGTTGACCGTGCCCGTGCCGCCCTTGATCGCCATGTTGTCGTCGCCGGTGCGGATGAACGAATAGACGATCAGGATGTTGCTCGCGTCCCCCGCGAGCCTGCCGGGATTGCCCGCATTGCTCGTGATGACGCCCGAACTGCCGGGATCGATGCCGTCGGTGTTCTTCGCCGTGGCGGGGCTATACGGCATGCCGAGATAGTTCGTCATGGCTTCATAGGCGGCCGTCGGCGTGTAGATCTTGACGGCCCATGCCGTGAAGCCGTCGATGCCGCTCGGCACCACATGGAACTTCGGCGCATTCTGCAACGTCACGCGGTACAACGTGAAATTGCGCCCGTTGCTGATCTGGACGAGGCGCGGATTGTTCTGCGCCTGATTCAGCACCTTGTTGGCCTTCCAGCCGATGTCCCACCAGCTCATGGCGGTGCCGTCGGGGCGTTTGAGCAGATTCGGGTCGTTCGGCACGCTGCTCACGAGGGGACTGCCGCCGCGCCCGTCGATGACACCGTCGCCCATCACCGCGACATTGGCGACCTTGCTCGCGTTGATGAGCGCGAGACAGCCGTTGTCGCTCGCGGTGATGACGCCGCAACTCGCCGTCCCCTTGGTCTTGTCGTACTGACGCGGGTCGCGCGACGCGAAGAGCGTGACGCCCTGATCGATCCATAAGGTGATGCCGGTCGGCATGGTCAGCGCGCCTGCGAGAAACGCGTTCGCGCCGCCCGATCCGGCCATCAGATGCACGGCCTTGTTGGTCGCGAGACTCGTGCTCGACTTGTTCGCGCAGTCGTTGAGCGCGGCCTGGATGCGCGCGGTGTCGGGCGCAGTGTCGGTGGCGTCGGCGCTATCGGGCAGGAGGCCGTTTGGCAGCGCGGAGAGCGTGGCGGGCAGTTCCTTGCAGACTTGCGCGGCGGTGGGCAACGACGGTTCGGGCGGCAATGCGGCGTCGTAGAGCGTCGTGCCGACCTTGAAGCCTGCGGGCGGCGTGACGACGGCCGAGTCACTGGCGGGCGCGGCATCGGACGCGGTTTGCGCAGGCGTGGCGTCGGAGGCGGTTGGCGCCGGTGTAGCGGTCGATGCAGGAATAGCTGCCGATGCAGGCGCAGCGGACGAAGCCGCTGAAGCCGCTGAAGCCGCTGAAGCCGCCGAAGCAGCCGGTGCTTCGCCGTTATTCTCGACCGCCGCGTTTGTCGGCGTGGACGAAGAGCCGCCGCAAGCGCCGAGCGCGAAAGCCGTCGTAACCGATAAAAGCCACGCGGCCGCGATCCGCGACGGACTGCTCTTGGTTTCTCTCTTTGAACTGCTGTGGATGCAATTTCTCATGCTTGGGTCAAAGCCTCGTTGTTTGAATACGTCATCCGAGGGAGAACGCTGCCTGATGTCATCCGATAAGGCGGCGCAATCTTCTCATGTGGTCGTACAACTTCGAGGAGAATCTTAGCGATCCGAATCAAGAGAGATACTTGGGTTTGTCCCTTAAGCCATTTATAAGAAAAACATAAGAATCGCCGGCGAATCTGTCTTCGAAATCGCCGGTTGAATCGGTTTCAACGTAAGCGCGTCCTGGCTGGCGGGTACGGAGAAGACCCCGTCAACTGCTAGAAGGCATCAAAAACCGGTCGACGATATCCACGATCTGCGCGCGCTTGGCCACGAGAAACGCTTCGGCTTTCATGTCGATATCGAACAGCGTGCCGAAGGTGTGCTGATTCGCGATGCAGAAAAAAGCCAGGCTGCTGATGGTCATGTGCACGTCCTTCGCGCTGACATCGCGGCGAAATACGCCTTGCTCGCGGCCGCGTTCGAGGATGGCGTCGAGCAGGCGAATGATGCCCTGATTGCTTTCGCGCACCACGCCCGATTTCGCGAGGAATGCGCCGCCTTCTATGTTCTCGCTTGCCACGAGCCGCACGAAGCTCGGATGGCTCACGTAATAATCGAACGTGAAGGCGCAGATTTGCGCGAGCGCTTCGGCGGCGGCTTCGAGCAAGGCCGCTTTCGTGCGTTCGGCGTCGCGTTGTTTAGGCTTGATCATGCGGCGAGGCTTCGAGTCGGTGAGAGACGCGATTGTATGCTTAACATGTTCCATCGCCGTCATTCGTGAAGACTTCGCGAGTTGGTGCTATGTTGCTGCCGGAGATACTTCCGTCAATAAGATTGCGCCAGTCAAAGGAGTGCAACACATCATGAGACATCGTTTGATCAAAGCGGCAAGTATCCTGTTCTTATCGACAGGTTTTGCGTCGGGCGCGTATGCGCAATCCACGGTCACCATGTATGGCCGTCTCGATGGCGGCATCGAATATCTGAACCACGTGGCGAACGGTCAAGGCGGCACGTCCTCGCGCTGGAGCGCCGAAGGCGGCGACTGGGGCACGAGCATGTTCGGGCTGAAAGGTATCGAAAATCTGGGCGGCGGCACGTCGGCCATCTTCACGCTCGAAACCGCCTTGCAGATCATGAACGGCACAACGGGCGGCGGACGCATGTGGTCGCGACGCGCTTATGTGGGGCTGACTTCGAAAGAGTGGGGGCAATTGCAGGCCGGCCGTAATCTTTTCATCGATAGCGACGGCGTCTGGGAATTCGATCCCTTCGTGCAGCAGGCGGTGTCGTCGGCATCGCTCGTGAGAGGACGCAACTGGCAGCAAAGCAGCAATAACGTCGAATATCACAGCCCGGTGTTTCATGGCCTCGACGTGCAGGGGCAGTATGCGTTCGGCAATCAGCCGGGCGCGTTCAACAAGGGCGCGACGGGCGAGTTCGGCCGCTCGGACGGCATCATGCTTACCTATCATTCGTCGATGCTCGACGTGCGCGGCATCTACGATGAACTGCGCAGCGTGGATGGCCGGCTCGACAACATCTTCCAGGCGTCGCGCGAATACTTTGTCGGTGCAAACGTGAAGGTCGACAAGTTCAAGCTGCAGGCCGCGTACACGCACTACGCCGCGCCGGATTCGCCCGCAGGCGTGGCGGATAGCGCCGATCACTACTGGCTCGGCGCGACTTACCAGTGGACGCCGCAATGGGCCGTGACGGCCGCGGGCTTTTACATTCACGTGGGCGACGGCACGGGCGATACGGCGCACGATCCAGCCAGTCACGCGACGCTCTATGCGCTCGGCACGACCTACAACTTCACCAAGCGCACGTTCGTCTATGGCACGGTAGCCTACGTGCGCAACAGCGCGAACGGCACGTTTTCGGTGTTCGCCACGCCGCGCGACACGACGCCCAGCACGAGCCCGCTCGCGGGAGAATCGCAAACGGGTGCGTATGTCGGCCTGATGCACATCTTCTGATTCAGGCTTCGCGGCGCAACCAGTCTGCAAGACGCGTGCGACCCAGACGCGCATCGGCGAGCGGCACGAGCGAATTTTCTTCGAGCGTGCCGCCGAAGTACGTGGCGTTTGTATCGACGACGACATCGCGCGTGTCACTCACCGCCTGAAGATAGCGCGATATCAATTCGTTCATGGGCGCGCGCTCCGGTCCAGCTATATCGAGCACGCCATTCAGCGGCGCGGTCAGCGCGATATCCGCGACGATGGCGGCCACGTCGTCCGCTGCAATCGGCTGAAATCGATGCGGCGAGAGACGCGTTTGGTCATCGCTCGTACAGACATCGGCGATGCCTTGCAGAAACTCGAAGAACTGCGTCGCGCGCACGATGGTGTAAGGCAAACCCGATTCGCGAACCAGCTTTTCCTGCTCGTCCTTTGCGCGAAAATAGCCGTTGTCCGGCATGCGATCCGTGCCGACAATCGACAACGCCACATGATGTTTCACGCCAGCGGCGTGTCCGGCTTCGATCAGGTTCATGGTCGACGTGCGGAAGAACGCCATCACGTCATCGGGCGCCCATGAAGGCGCGTTCGTTACGTCGATGACCGTATGCGCGCCCGTCAACGCTTCCTTCAAGCCTTCGCCCGTGACGGCATTCACACCGCTGCGCGACGATGCGGCCAGTACATCGTGACCCTGTGCGCGCAGAATGGCGACTGCCTTCGCACCGATGAGCCCCGTTCCGCCAATAACGACAATCTTCATGTCCAGCCTCTTCAAGTAGATGAATGGTTGAAGCCATTGTGCAAGAATGATGGCTCACCCAGAAGGGACAAGATTCTCAAGATTGACTAGGCCATAGGACGCGTCATGGCGTGGAACATGGAAATCGACCGGCGCGAGGAATTGCCGATCTATCTGCAGATTTGCGAGCGATTCAAGTCGGCTATCGCGGCGGGGCATTTGCGGCCCGGCGACCGCGTGCCCGCCTTGCGAGGCTTGGCGACGCAGCTCAACACCGCGCGCGGCACGGTGGAGTTGGCCTACAGCATCCTCGTCAACGAAGGCTATCTGCACATGCGCGGCGCGGCGGGTACGTTCGTATCGTCGTCGTTGCCTCCGTCGGCGACCGCCGCGCGATCGCGCAAGAGCCGTGACCGCGCGCTTGCGCCCGCGCAGCCTCCGCGTGCGGATGACATCGGCAACGACGCGAAGCCGCTACGCCCCGGCCTGCCCGCGCTCGATGCCTTTCCGCGCAAGGTCTGGAGCAGGCTCGTGGCGTATCGCGCGAGAAGCGGCGATGTCGCCGCGCTCACCTATCCGGAACCAGCGGGCTATGGACCGTTGCGCGAGCACATTGCAACGTATGTCGGCTTGTCGCGCGGTGTGGAATGCTCGCCGGAACAGGTGTTCGTGACCAACGGCTATCGCGCGACGCTCGAACTCATCTTGCGCGGCCTCGCTCGACCGGGCGACAGCGCGTGGTTCGAGGAACCGGGCTATCTGCTCGCGCGTAACTTTCTCATCGAAGCGGGACTGCGGCTCGTGCCGGTCCGGGTCGATGACGAAGGTCTCGATGTCGAACGCGGCGTGGCGCTCGCGCCGGATGCGCGCTTTGCGTTCGTCACGCCGTCGCATCAGAGTCCGCTTGGCGTCACGCTTTCGCTCGCGCGGCGCATGAAGCTGCTCGACTGGGCGAATCGCGCGGGAAGCTGGATCGTGGAAGATGATTACGACAGCGAGTTTCGCTACGTCGGGCGTCCGTTGCCGGCGTTGAAGAGCCTCGACCGGGATGATCGCGTGATTTATTGCGGCACCTTCAGCAAGGTGCTGTTTCCGGGCTTGCGGCTTTCGTATGTGGTGGTGCCGGAGCGGGCCGTCGCGCGCTTCGGGCAATTGACGAGGAGCACCAATGCGGGCTCGCCGTATCTATTGCAGGCGGCCGTGGCGGACTTCATCGCGCAAGGGCATTTCGCGCGGCATCTCAAGCGCATGCGTGCGTTGTACGACGAGCGTCGCACCTTGCTTGCCGATGCGCTCGTGCAGGCGTTCGGGGCGAGGCTGAGCGTGGAGTTGCCCGCTGGCGGCATGCATCTGGTGGCCATCTTCAATGCGGGCCGCGACGGTCCCGTGGATGATCTCGCTGTCGCCGCGCGCGCCCGCGAGGCAGGGTTCGCGGTGATCGGTTTATCAGCGTGGTATCTGGGCAAACGCACGAAGCGCACGTTGAGTGGCCTCGTGCTCGGCTTTGCCAATGTCGGCACCGCAGCGGAAGCGTCGCGTCTTGCGCGCATGCTGAGGCGCGCGTTCGATGGCTAAAGCGCGATTAAAGCGCGATTAAAGCGCGATTAGAGCGCGATTAGAGCGCGATTAGAGCGCGACGGAATCGCTCGAAGCGAAGAGGGCATGATGCGCGAGCCTGGCGCGTGCAACACGCAACGCGTCCTCGACTGCGGCGTCTCCCATGACGAGCCCCTGCAGCAATAAAAACTGCACGCTGTGAATGCCGATGGAACCCAGCGCATATCGCAGATACGGCGTCAGAAAGTCCGGCTGACGCGCGCGTTCCCCTGTATGAAAACCGCCGGACCCGACGATCACGAACGTGGGCCGGTCGCGCATCAAGCCGATCTTGCCTTCGGGCGTGGCCGCGAACGTGCGATGAATGCGCAACACATAGTCGATCCATAGTTTCAACGCGGCGGGAACGGTGAAATTATGCATCGGCGTGTTGATGATGAGCGCATCGGTCGCTTCTATCTCGCCGACCAGCGTTTCGGAGAGATCGAACGCGCTGGCATCGGGCGTGCGCGAGGTAACGTTGCCGGCATAATCGCGTGTGATGGGCGCAAGCGGATGCGCCGTCAGATCGCGTTCGATCGCTTCGACGATATTGGTGCTGCGCAGACGCTCGATCATCTCCATGGCGAGTCGATGGCCGTGGCTGTTCTCGCCATGCGGGCTGGCGTTGAGCAGAAGAAGTCTCATCGCGTCTGCTCCGTCGTGTCGTTCAGCGTCTCGACGAAATGCATGCCTCGCGCGAGCAAGCCATTGCGGTAGTAGAAGCGCTGCGCAAGCGCCATATGCAGGCCTGTGTCGAGCACGAAGTGGGCGCAATCGTATTCGCGCGCGATGTTGCGCACGGCATCGAGCAGGCTTGCGCCGATGCCGCTACGTTGCAACTCGTTCGTGACGACGAGATCGTCCACGTAGACGAAGCGTCCATAGATCAGATTCATCTGCGTGCGATAACCCGCGAGTCCGAGGACCGTGTCCGCGTCGGACGCGGCGATCAAACGGTAGCCTTGTTCATGCTGTGCTCGCAGTTGCGTGCAGAAAGCCGTGGCATCCGTCAGATGCGGACGCAGTTGTTTCATTACCGAGAAAGCGCGCGTCCAGTCGGCGGGCGTATCGAGATGGCGTATGACGATCCTTGGGTTCATGCGTGTTTCTCCTTGAGGCATGAACCGTACGATACATTCTCGATGACCCAGCGACGAGAGCCAAGAAAACGTAAATCAACTAGGTCAAGATTTCAGCACACACTCGGCAGACGCTGCGCGCAAATGTCGAGCACATCGACGGGATCGCGGCGCCACCAGTTGTCCTTCGAAAAAATCTCCACTTCGATCAAACCGTCATAGCCCGCCCGTTCAACCGCGGCCCGCAGCGCCGCGAGTTCGATCACGCCGTCGCCCATCATGCCGCGATCGAGCAACATGTCGCGCGTTTCGCGCAGCCAGTCGCATACGTGAAACGCACGAATCCTCTTGTCGCTTCCCGCCGCGCCTATCGATTCGACGAGCGCCGGGTCCCACCAGCAATGGTAGGCATCGACAGCGATGCCGAGAAAGCCATCCGCATGAGGATCGATGTCCGTGCATATCGCCAGCGCTTGCGCGATCGTGTTGATGGCCGAACGTTCTGCCGCGTACATGGGATGCAGCGGTTCGAGCGCGAGCGGCACGCCGCAGTCATGCGCGGTTTCATGCAACAAGCCGATGCCTTCCGCTATCTGCTCGCGCGCGCCGCGCAGGTCGCGACTGTCATCGGGCAGCGCGCCCACGACCATGACAAAGGCGCGTGCGTCGAGAATCGCTGCATCGCGCAGAGCCGCGCGGTTCGCTGCAATGTTCGCGTCGAACCCGGCACGCGTCGTCGCCGGAATGTAAGTCGAGCGGCAATAGCCTGTCACCGTGAGTCCGTGCGCGCGAATCTGCCGTGCAATCTGCTTGACATCTGCTTGTTCCACCTCATGCCGCCACGGCGCAATGCCGCCGAATCCCGCACGCGCGATACGGTCGATGGTCACGTCGAGCGGCTCGCGATGGCCAAGCGTCGCCGTGTTGATCGAGCATAGATCAGGTCTTCCTTGCAGGCTGCGCATGATGTCAGGCGCCGCAACCGAGGGCCGATAAAACCGCGCGCGCTCGCACAATCGCTTGCTCGGGATCGCGCAGTAGGCCAGCGCGATCGGCAAGACGCAATACATCCGCGAGATACACGGGCGGCCGCATGCCGTGATGCCCGCCGAGCATGAAGAAGTGATCCTGAAAGCCGTTCAGATACGCGAGAAACACGACGCCCGTCTTGTAGTACTGCGTCGGCGCACGAAAAATATGGCGCGATAGCGGCACGGTCGGCGCGAGCAACGCGTGATAACGCGCGTGATCGTTGACGGCGAGCGCGGCGAGCGCCTGCGAAGCGGCGGGCGCAATGGCATCGAAAATGCCGAGCAGCGCATGCGAATGCCCGACCTCGTCGCCTTCTATCAGGCCGGGATAGTTGAAGTCGTCGCCGGTGTACATCTTCACGTCATGCGGAAGGCGGCGCCGGAACGCGATCTCCTTCGCGTCGTCGAGCAGCGAAATCTTGATGCCGTCGATCTTCGCCGCGTTCTCGCCGATGATGTCAAGACACGTCCGCGCCGCGCTCTCGTAGTCTGGCGCGTCCCAATAACCCGCGAGTTCCGGGTCGAACATGTCGCCGAGCCAGTGCAGGATGACGGGCTCATTGCACATCGACAGGACTTCACGATAGACGCGCCGGTAATCGTCGCCATTTCGCGCCACCCGTGCGAGCGCGCGGCTTGCCATCAGGATGACGCGGCCGCCTGCGTGCTGGATGGCTTCGAGTTGTTCGGCGTAGGCGCGGATCACGTCGTCGCAAGAGCCGACTGTATGCGGCGCGACGTGGTCGGTGCCGCAGCCCGAAGCGATCGAAGCGCCGGGCATGTCACGCGTGTCCGCTATCGTGCGCGTGATCAGTTCGAGCGCGCTCTTCCACGGCAGGCCCATGCCGCGCTGCGCGGTGTCCATCGCTTCGGCGATACCGAGCCCTTGCCCGATCAGATAGCGCCGATACTCGAGCGTGCGCGCCCAGTCGATCGCAACGGGTTCGTGAAGCTCGCCGCTCTTGCGTGGATCGGCGACGACATGTGCCGCCGAGTACGCGATGCGATTGAACGGCGCATCGGGTTGGCGCGGCACGAGCGGCGTGCCAATCAGACGATAGGTTTCCAGTGTGCCGCGTTCGGTCGGAAGCGTGATCTGCATGCGTATGCTCAGTATTTGTGAACGAGAAGACCGCCGTCGATGCGAATCGGCTGGCCGATGCTGTAGGGCAAGCCGCCCGTGGCGAGCGTGCGCACGGCGGTAGCCACTTCTTGCGGCGTGCCCCAGCGCTTGATCGCGGTGAGACCGTGTTCCATTTGCACGTCGTAGCGCGCTTTCGAGGGCGCCGTCATCTCGGTTTCGATGAAACCCGGCTGCACTTCGTAGACGCCCACGCCGAAGTCCGCGAGCCGTAGCGAGAAGAGCGTCGTTGCCATGGAGAGACCGGCCTTGGACACGCAATACTCGCTGCGCTGCACGGAGGCCGCGACGGCATTCGACGAAGTAATGGTGATGATCGAAGGTGAATAGTTCGCGCCACGCGCGGCGGTATTGCGCGCGATGCGCCGCCCGAACGCCTGCATCAGAAAAAACGTGCCGCGCGTGTTCACCTGGAGGCACCGGTCGTAACTTTCCGGCGATACATCGAGCAAATCGCCGCGCAACATCACCGAGACGCCCGCATTGTTGACGAGACACGTCACCGGTCCCAGACGTTCTTCGATTGCGCCGAATAGGCTGTCGTGTTGCGCGATGTCGGCGAGATCGGAGAGTTGCACCGCGCATCGTGCGCCGCGTGTGGTGACGGCGTCGCGGGCATCGTCGAGTTCGGCGGATGCGGCGATATCCGTGATGGCGATATCGAAACCGACGCTTGCGAGTTCCAGCGCGATCGCGCAGCCAATGCCGCGACGCGCGCCGGTGACGAGCGCAACGGGACGTTCGTTCATTGCCCTTTCCCTCCATGATTTATAAGTAACGATACGGTTCGTTATTTATAAAATCAAGCGATATCGAGCCGAAGAGGGTTTTTACCTAGCAGGAGAGCGGCGGCAGAGAAAGGCCGCCGAAATGCGGTCAGCGCGGACGCAGCAGGCTGAGCACGGTATCGATATTGAATTCGAGCCGTTCGCGCAGCGCCTCTTTCGAGACGAAATCGAAGCCGAAGATGACTTCGCCGGTGAAGCGGTTGGTGAGGTAGTAGTAGCCGATGGCCGCGAGCGTCAGATGCAACTGGCGCGCGTCGATGCCGCTGCGGAAGTCGCCGGCCGCGACGCCACGGTCGAGAATCGACTGCAGCATGTCGATGAAACCGCCGTGCAGTTCGCGAAAACGCAGCGACTTCTTCACATGCCGCGCGCGATGCAGATTCTCGCTGTTCACGAGCGCCATGAACTCGGGATGCTTGAGGTAATACTCCCAGGTGAACGTCATGAGCGCGCGGATGGCCTCGGCGGGCGGCAAGTGGCCGAGTTCCAGCTTGCGCTCCGCGTCGCGAATATCGGACCACGCGTCTTCCAGCACCGCCTGAAAGAGTTCGTCCTTGCCCTTGAAGTATTCGTAAATCATGCGCTTGTTGACGCCCGCCTTCTCGGCGATCGAATCGATGCGCGCGCCCCCTAGCCCGACTTTCGCAAATTCCGCCTTGGCCGCGGCCAGGATCTTCGTCTGCGTCTGGATTGGATCGCGCGTGCGTTTGGTTTTCTTCGGCGCGTCCGGCGCTTCGGCGGTCGTTATCGGCATTGCCCCGTCTCTTTCGTGTTCGAAGCCTGAACGTTAGCCGACGCCGCCAGCACTGGCAATGCGCGCACTGTCGACGTGATCATCGTAAACCCCGCTTTGTTCATCGAGCGCTTGAAGCCAATCCGAGCGTGTGCCAACATCTTCTTTAAGTAACGAACCAGTTCGTTTTTTAAAGAATCAGAGCGAGGTAATTCAAATTGGATAAATGGATTCACGCCGAGGCCGTCGCGAACGCGATCCCCGACGGCGCGACGATTGCAATCACCGGTTCCGGCGGCGGCTTGCTGGAACCGGACGCCGTGCTCGCCGCCATCGAAACGCGTTTTCTGACGACGGGGCATCCATGTGACTTGACGGTGGTTCACGCGCTCGGCGTCGGCGACGGGCGCGGCAGCGGTCTGGGCCGTTTTGCGCACGAAGGCATGGTCAGGCGCGTGATCGACGGACATTGGGTCTGGTCGCCGGCCATGCAGCAACTCGCCGAGAGCGGCCGTATCGAGGCGTACAGCTTTCCGGGCGGCGTGATTGCCACGCTGTTTCGCGAGATCGGGGCGAAGCGTCCTGGCGTGCTGACGCGCGTCGGCTTGCGCACGTTCGTCGATCCGCGCTTCGGCGGCGGCAAGCTCAACGATCAAACGCATGAGGATCTCGTCGAACTCGTGACGCTGGGCGGCGAAGAGTATTTGCGCTACATGCCGTTTCGCATCGACTGGGCCATCGTCATGGCGTCTTCCGCCGATGACAGCGGCAACCTCACCACGCGCCACGAACCCGCCGACCTCGATATCTACGCGGTCGCGCTCGCCGCGCACAACAGCGGCGGCACGGTCGTCGCGCAGGTGAAGACGCGTTCGCAAGACTACGTGCCCGCGCGGCTCGTGCGCGTTCCCGGCGTGATGGTCGACCGGATCGTCGAGACGCCCGCGCAACGTCAATGTGCGATCAGCGACTACGACGCGGCGTTGAGCGGCGAAGCGCTCTTGGAAGCGCACTCTTCGAACGATGAGGCGGCTTATCCCGAAGGCATGCGCCTGATCGTCGCCGAGCGCGCGGCGCGGGAACTTGGCGTGGACCAGTCGGTGAACTTCGGCTTCGGCTTTCCGGGCGCGATTCCCGCCGTGCTCGCAAGACGGGGGCGCGCCAACGACTACTGGGGATCGGTGGAGCAGGGCGTGCATCGCGGCGTAATGCTCGACGGCGCCATGTTCGGCACGGCGCGAAATGCCGATGCCATTCTCCCGAGCGTCGATCAGTTCGACTTTTACAGCGGCGGCGGTATCGACGTGACCTTCCTCGGCATGGGCGAGTTCGACGAAGAAGGCAACGTCAACGTGTCGAAGCTCGGCAGCACGGTGGTCGGCCCGGGCGGATTCATGGACATTGCACAGGGCGCGAAGAAGATCGTCTTCTGCGGCGCATTCGAGGCGAAAGGTCTCGAAGTGAAGCAGCACGCCGACAGCCTCGAAATAGTCACGCCCGGTTCGGTGCCCAAGGCCGTGAAGCGCGTGCGCCATGTCACGTTCAGCGGTGTGCAGGCGCGTCTCGAAGGCAAGGAAGTCCTCTACGTGACCGAGCGCGCCGTGTTCCGGCTCGATGCGCTCGGCGTGCGGCTCATCGAAGTGGCGAAGGGTATTGACGTGCGCCGCGACGTGCTCGCGCGCATGGCGTTCGAGCCGCTCGTCGACGAGCATTTGCTCGAAGCGGAGTCGGCTGCATGAAAACCAATCTGAACGAGGAGACAGGCATGCAATCGGAGTCCGGCATTCGCTTTGCCGTCGAGGGCGGCATCGCGGTCATCACGCTCGAACGCGTGGCGCGTCATAACGCGCTGACGCTTCACATGCTCGACGATATCGCGCGCGCCGTGAAAGAAGTCGAACGCAACGATGACGTGCGCGTCTTGCGCTTCGAAACCGCGAGTCCGCGCTTCTTTTCGAGCGGCGCGGATATCAACGAGTGGGGCGACATCGATCCCCAGAAGATGGGCACGCGCTTCATACGCGAGGGAAATCGCGTGTTTCGTGGCATCGCGGAACTGGATATTCCGACCATCGCGGTGCTCTCGGCCAGTGCGCTTGGCGGCGGACTGGAACTCGCGCTTGCATGCGATCTGCGCTATGCGAGCGTCGATGCGAAGCTCGGTTTTCCCGAGGCCTCCGTCGGCGCGATTCCCGGCTGGATGGGCTGCGCGCGTCTCGCGGAACTCGTGGGCGCGGTACGCACGCGTGAACTGATTCTGCTCGGCGAACCTATCGATGCCGCGCGCGCGGTGGCATGGGGAATCGTCAACGAAGCCTTGCCCGCGGATACCTTGCGCGCACGTGTCGATGCCGTGAGCGCGTTGCTCGTCGGCCGGTCGCGGACCTCGCTGTCGGTTGGAAAGCGGCTGCTTCGACTATTCGAAACGGGCCAGGCAGAAATCGCGCACGAACTGGCGGCTTCGGTATGCAAGGCATCGCCGGATGCGCTCGAAGGAGTGGCGGCTTTTCGCGAGAAACGCAACGCGAGATTTTGATGCCTCTCGGCGTAGTCATCGCGGGCCAGATAATTACTTAGTAAACCGTATGAAGTGGAGAGAGACAAGACATGGACCGTTCTAGCTACCGCTGGCGCATCTGCGCGCTGCTGTTTTTTGCGACCACCATCAACTATTTGGACCGGCAAGTGCTTGGTCTGCTCAAACCCGCGCTCGCGGTGCAGTTCAGTTGGACGGAGACGCAATATAGCTACATCGTCGTCATTTTCACCGCTTGCTATGCAGTGGGCATGCTGCTGTCGGGAAAGCTCGTCGATCGCGTCGGCGTGAAAATCGGCTATGGCGTGTGCGTGTTGTTGTGGAGCATCGCGGCGTGCGGACACGCGCTCGTGCGCAGCACCTTCGGCTTCGGCGTGATGCGAGCCTTGCTCGGCTTATCGGAATCGGGCAGCTTTCCATGCGCGGTAAAGAGCGTATCCGAATGGTTCCCGCGCAAGGAACAGGCGTTCGCGGTCGGCATCCTGACTTCGGGCACGAGCATCGGCGCGGTGGTGGCGCCGGCGACCGTGCCTTGGCTCGCGGCCGTGTACGGATGGGAAGCGGCTTTCTTCGTCACCGGCCTGACCGGTTTCGTGTGGCTCGGCTTCTGGTACTTCATGTATCAGGCGCCTTTGAAACACAAGAAGGTGTCGCGGGAAGAACTTCGCCTGATCGACGATGGCGCTTCCACCCACGCCGCGCCGCAACCGCGCATCAGCTGGTTCGCGCTCTTGAAGTTGCGGCCGACATGGGCGTTCTTCGTCGGTAAATTGCTGACGGATCCCATCTGGTGGTTCATGCTGTTCTGGCTGCCTTCGTACTTCAATTCGCGCTTCAATCTCGACTTGAAGAACCTCGGGCTGCCGCTCGTGATCGTGTATGTCGCGACGTCCATCGGCAGCGTGGGTGGCGGGTGGGTATCGTCGAAACTGATTGCGCGCGGCTGGAGCGTTTCGAAGGCGCGTGGCACGACCATGTTCGGCCTCGCGCTGCTCGTCACGCCAATTGCATTTGCGCCGTGGATCGACAACATGTGGGCGATGGTCGGTTTGCTCAGTCTCGCGGCGGCGGCGCACCAGGGCTGGTCGGCGAATCTTTTCACTACCGCGTCCGACATGTTCCCGAAGCAACTGGTCGGCTCCGTGGTCGGCATTGGCGGATTGGCGGGTGCCTTGGGCGCGACGCTCTTTCCGCTTTTCGTGGGCGCGGTGCTCGACCACTTCAAGTTGCTCGGCAACATCGGCGCCGGTTACAACGTCATCTTCGTGATCTGCGGCAGCGCTTATCTCATTGCGTGGCTCTTGATGCGCGTGATTCGCGCGTCCAGGACGGTGACCGATGTCGACGGCCTGCAGGCCGACGCGAGTTGAAGGCAAACGATAGAATCCTACGCATCGCCGTGCGCTTCCATCGTCCTCATGCCGCTCAATCCTGCTTCGCCGCTCGCCCGTCTCATGTTCGCGCCCGTGCTGCCCGGCGGAATAGTATGGATAGGCTTGCGCACGGCGCGGCGCGCGCCCATGCAACAGGTCGAGAGCACGACGGCGCTGACAGGCGGCGGCCTTGACGGCGACCACTACAGCCGCAAGCAGGGCAACCGGCAAGTGACGCTGATACAGCTCGAAAGCATGCGTGCCATAGCGAGTCATCTTGGCCGCGACGAAGTCTCGCCATTCGATCTGCGACGCAATATCGTCACGTCGGGCATCAATCTGCATGCGCTGAAGGACCGTCGGTTTCGTATCGGCGATGCGGTGCTCGAAGCGAGCGGCGAATGTCATCCCTGTTCGCGGATGGAAGAGACTTTCGGCGTCGGCGGCTATAACGCCGTGCGCGGCTTCGGCGGAATCACGGCACGCGTGATCGAAGGCGGAGAGATCGCGCTTGGCGATGTGATCGTGCCTTTGACGTAAGATAGCGCGCTTCCGAACGTCCATTATCGAACAGGAGCGTCAAGCGTGATCGAGCCGAAGAGCGTATTCAAGGACAACCTGGCGCAATTGCCGGGCATCGATGGTATCGGGCGTATCGATCTGATCGATAGCCGAGGCGCGGTGGTGTCGAGCATCGAAAACAAGCCGGGCAAGCAGGGCTCGCTCGCGGTGTATCACTATCTCAAGCAGGCCTTCGGCACGCTCGATGTCGAGGCCGCCGAGTATGGCCTCGCTCTTTTCGCCGAACATACGACCGATGCGCGCAGCCGTCCGGGCGCGCATTCGAATGTGGATCGGCTGGTCGAGATTGCAAATGGCGGCGAACCGTTGCGTATTGAAGTGATCGCCGCCGCGTAAGCGAATGGGCCTGGAAACTCTCAAAGAAGCGGTGGCGGAAGAATGACGCCGCTTGGCATCGTGACTCGCGTGGGCCCAATGACGCTATTGAAAATCAGGTCGCCGTTCGGCAGGAATTCGATAAGCGCATAAAGTCCATTACCCAATATGCCCGGGCCGAAAATCGTTCTATGGACGGTTACGCCCGTCGACCAGTCCAGTCCGGTCACTTCCCAGCCGGTGCTTTGATAGTAGCCGTTCACGAAGACGATGTGCGAGGTTGAGCTAATACCCGGCACCATGGTGTTGGACGAAACATCGGCGCGAGCCCAGGTCGAAGACCACGCGTGTGTCTGAGGGTTCCAGGCAAAGCGCTCGACGCCGACGGGCGATGGCACCAGTGGGCCGCGTGCCAGAAAACCATCCACGGCGATATTGCCCGAGCCCGTTGAACCATCAGCCGACGAGACGTTGTTCACGACGAAAGCGCCGTAGCCATCCACGGCGACCGATTGGTCGGTTTGAATCTCATAGGCGGCGGGCAGGCCGCAATTGACTTGTATCGTGCCGGCGATTCGATCCGTGAAGCCGGGCGGAATGGCGTCCCGCCAGAACGCCATCAGGCTCATACGCTTCAATCCGTCAGTGATAACGACCAGCTTGTCGGTATCGGTGTTGAAACCCATGAGCGTGGGCGTGCTGCCCGAGCCAGAGCCAAAGAGCGTCGGATACGTATCGCCCGTGGGATAAGGCGACGACCATGCGCCATCCGCGGAGCTTTGCGAAAGCGTCGTCCCGGTCCACACGACTTTGCGCATGAGCTTGTCGGTGACGATGTAAATGCCGTTGTTTTCATCGACCGCAGCGGAATTGCTGATGCTCTCGTCGCTATTGAATTGCACGGTATGCGTGGGTCCAGTGAATGAACGCGAGACTATGGTTGCCGAATGCGTGCCGAGCACGACCAAATTGCCGTCGTAAGTCATGACAATGCCGGCAATCTGTTCGTCGCTCTGCAGAAAGGTCGTTGCATCCAGCGTGCGGATGATCTGGATGCCGAGCGCCGGCAGCGTTGGCGAAAGCAGCGCGAACGCATAAACCTTCTTCCCGTAATTCACATAGAGAACGTTGTCGAGATCGACAACGTTATAGGCCGAGGAAAGTCCGCCCGCGAGCGGAAGACTCGTCGTGATCTGGTTGACGATGCTTTGCGCCTGCTGCAGTGTCGCGACAGGGGCCGTGAGCAAGCCGTTCAGCGTACTCGACAAGGTCTGGGTAAGTCCTGGCAAAAAAGCCCGCGCCACGGCTTTGAAGCTGCCGCCGGCAGTCGAAATATAGCTCACGCCCGTCGTCGATACACCCCACATGTAATTTGGCGAGGTCGAGGCCAGCGTCATGATGTTGATGGGCCCTGCCGGGACTTGCGGTACTTGTAATAGTGGTACCGGGAGCAAGGCGGAAACGTTGCGTGTACCCGTCGGCGCCGGATAGGGGAAGGCGTCGGTCTGGGCCGAATCGAAATGCGTGACGGCGTATTTGGGTGCGGAAAGATAAGGATTGGGGACCGGATCTGCGGCGCGCGCGGGCAGCAATGTGAACGACGCTGCTATCAAGACAAGCAGCGAACATATTGCTTGAATAAGCTGTTTTTTATTCACGAAGATATCCTAAATATCATTGAATGAAACGATGGGATGTCGCTTAAGTTCGCATTGCGTTACGACGCTCAACGAGTGCGATATTCGTTTATCTGGAAGTTTTCAAAAACGGCTGTGATCAAGCTAAAAGGCGGACGGATAACCCAGGAGCCGCGGCCGGATTTCAACAAGCACTCTAGAATATGGCCGGCGCTTTTTCCAATGATTTGATTAGCCGAGGATCGTCGAGAACGAGACGATGGAGATAATCGCAAGCGCAATTAAAGATGTTGCACGAAATGAAACAGCCCGATCGTTTTTAGCGACCGGGCTGCTATTTTTTCCATCAAGTCAGATGGAAAGTCAAACCGGCCTTAACTCCACCCGCTTGATGTCCTTGACGATCACGAGATAGGCAAACACCGTGATCAGCGCATTGACGCCGACGAACGCCAGCGCGCCGTTGAACGAGCCGGTCCGCGCGAGGATATAGCCGATCACGATCGGCGTGACGATGCCCGCCGCATTGCCGAACATATTGAAGATCGAACCCGACAAGCCGATGGCTTCCTTCGGCGCCGTATCCGCGACCACCGCCCAGCCCAACGCGCCGATGCCCTTGCCGAAGAACGCGAGCGACATCAACGCCACGACGAGCCAGTCCGCATCCACGTAGTTGCAGCCGATGATGCACGACGACAGCAACATGCCGGCGACGATCGGCAGCTTGCGCGCGAACGTGACCGAACGCCCGTGGCGGATCAGCGAGTCGGACAGCACGCCGCCCAGCACGCCGCCGAGAAAGCCGCAGATCGCAGGCAGCGAGGCGATCAGGCCCGCTTGCAGAATCGTCATGTGACGCGCCTGCACGAGATAGATGGGAAACCACGTCAGGAAGAAGTACGTCAGCACGTTGATGCAGAACTGCGCGAGATACACGCCGAGCAGCATGCGGTTCGTGAGCAACTGACGCACGGCGCTCCAGCCCAAAGCGTTGCCACCGCCGTTGCCACCGTTGCCGCCGACGCGCCCACGCCGATGCCCGCGCACGAGGCCGCCGCCTTCCTCGATGTAATCGAGTTCCTGCTTGTTGATGCCCGGATGATCGGCGGGATTCTTCATGACAGCGAGCCATGTCAGCGCAAGCAGCAAGCCGGCGATACCCATGACGATGTACACGTGATGCCAGCCGAAAGCGTGCGTGAGCCAGGCCATCAACGGCGTGAACACGACAGCGGCGAAATACTGCGCCGCATTGAAAATGGCCGATGCCGTGCCGCGTTCGCTCGTCGGAAACCAGCTTGCGACCACTTTGGCGTTGGCGGGGAAGGCGGGCGCTTCGGCCGCGCCCATCATGAAGCGCAGCACGAACAACGCGGTCACGGCGGTGGCGGCGCTGCCGAGCAGGCCGATCGAGCTTTGCAGCAGCGTAAACAGCGACCACAGAAAGATACTCGCCGCATACACGCGCCGCGCGCCGAAGCGGTCGAGCAGCCAGCCTGCGGGAAGCTGCGAGAGCACATACGCCCAACTGAAGGCCGAGAAGATATACCCCATGCGGATGGCGTCGAAACCGAACTCGGCGCGCATCGCAGAGCCGGTGACCGACAAGGTCGCGCGATCCGCATAGTTGAAGGTCGTGATCACGAAGATCAGCAACAGAATCACGTAACGCACTTTCGTGCGCTTCATGGCGTCGGCCGGAGCAGCAGCGCGGCTCATCGACATGGCAATCTCCTTTTGGTTACGGCAAAAAAACGCGCGGCGCTCGTTGATGACGGCGCCGCGCGTTTTTGTGTCTCCTGCCTGTCGTACTCTTACTGTGCGCCGAGCTTCTTGATCAGCACGTCGAGCTGGGCGACTTCTTCCTCGGTCAGGTCGGTGAGCGGTGCGCGCACCGGGCCCGCGTCGTGACCGACCAGCTTCGCGCCCGCCTTGACGATGCTCACCGCATAGCCCGCACGGCGATTGCGGATGGCAAGGTACGGCAGGAAGAAGTCGTCGATCAGCTTGCCGACGGTTTCGTGGTCGTCCGCCGCGATGGCGCGATAGAAGTCCATCGCGGTCTTCGGAATGAAGTTGAACACGGCCGACGAATACACCGGCACGCCGAGCGCCTTGTAGGCGGCGGCGTAGACTTCCGCGGTCGGCAGGCCGCCGAGGTAGGAGAAGCGGTCGCCCAGACGGCGGCGGATGGTGACCATGGGCTCGATCTCGCCCACGCCGTCCTTAAAGCCGATCAGGTTCGGGCAGCGGTCGGCCAGACGTTCGAGCATGTCGGCGTTGAGCTTGGAGTTGGCGCGGTTATAGATAATGACGCCCATCTTCGGCACGGCCTTGCAGACTTCTTCGGCGTGAGCCGCGATACCTTCTTGCGACGCTTCGGTCAGATAATGCGGCATCAGCAAAATACCCTGCGCGCCGTTCTTCTCGGCTTCCTGCGCAAACGCGATGGCCGTGCGCGTTGGGCCGCCCGCGCCAGCGAGAATGGGCACCTTGCCACGGCACACTTCGGTGGCCGTCTTCACGATCTGCGAATATTCGGGTTGCGTCAGCGAAAAGAACTCACCCGTGCCGCCCGCCACGAATAGCGCCGATGCGCCGTAGGGCGCGAGCCATTCGAGGCGTTCGGCGTAAGTATCCGCGCGGAAATTGCCTTGGCTGTCGAAGTCGGTCACGGGAAAAGAAAGCAGGCCTTCGGAAACGATTTGCTTGAGTTCTTGCGGTGTCGTCATGGTGTTATCTCGGTGGGCAGCGTCCGGCGGTTGCAGCGCTTATAGGTCATCGTACAACATGGGGTGACGTCGTACAACCAAAAGTAAATGGAATCGACGCTCTTAGGGGTAAACACCGACCAAAAGACAGTGGCTATGTTGTAGGATGACATAACTCTACGCCGGCAGAAGTTTTCGCGCCAAGGATCATCAAGAATGAATCAGTCCCCGCTCTATATTCGCGTGCACCCGGACGATAACGTCGCGATCGTCGTCAACGACGGCGGTCTGGGCGAAGGCGCCACGTTCGCCGACGGCCTCGTGCTCCGCGAGCGCGTGCCGCAAGGCCACAAGGTCGCGCTGGCCGATCTGCAGGAAGGCGACGCGGTCATCCGCTATAACGTCGTGATCGGCTATGCGAACAAGCCGCTGCCAAAGGGAAGCTGGATCAACGAGCACGTGCTGCGCATGCCCACGCCGCCCGAGTTGCACGATCTGCCGATCGCGACCATCAAGGCGCCGGACAACTCGCCGCTCGAAGGCTTCACGTTCGAGGGGTATCGCAATGCGGACGGCTCGGTCGGCTCGCGCAACATCCTCGCCATCACGACGACCGTGCAGTGCGTGGCCGACGTCGTGCAGCACGCGGTGACGCGCATCAAGACGGAACTGCTGCCGCAATACCCCAATGTCGACGATGTCGTGAGCCTCGGCCATACGTACGGCTGCGGCGTCGCCATCGACGCGCCCGACGCCATGGTGCCTATCCGCACGGTGCGCAATATCGCGCTGAATCCGAACTTCGGCGGCGAAGTGATGATGGTGAGTCTCGGCTGCGAGAAGCTGCAGCCCGAGCGCCTGATGCCGCCTGGCACCATTCCTATTGCGGCGGCATCGGTGGAAGTGGACGACGTTGCCGATATCGGCGATCTCACGGCGGACGAGAACGGGGGCGCGGTCGTGCTGCAGGACGAATCGCACGTCGGCTTCGAGTCGATGATCGATTCCATCATGCGCATGGCCGACTCGCACCTGAAACGCCTCAACAATCGTCGCCGCGAGACGTGTCCGGCGGCGGACCTCGTGATCGGCGTGCAGTGCGGCGGCAGCGACGCCTTCTCCGGTCTGACGGCGAATCCGGCAGTCGGTTTCGCGACCGACCTGCTGGTGCGTGCAGGCGCGACCGTCATGTTCTCGGAAGTCACCGAAGTGCGCGATGGCGTCGCCCAGTTGACGGCGCGCGCCGCGAACGGCGAAGTGGCGGCGGCAATCATCCGCGAGATGCAGTGGTACGACGATTATCTGAAGCGCGGCGGCGCGGATCGTAGCGCGAACACCACGCCGGGCAACAAGAAGGGCGGGCTGTCGAATATCGTCGAGAAGGCGATGGGGTCCATCGTCAAGTCGGGTAGTTCGACCATTTCGGGCGTGCTTTCGCCGGGCGAAAAGGTCAAGCAGAAGGGCTTGATCTACGCGGCGACGCCCGCGAGCGACTTCATCTGCGGCACGCTGCAACTGGCTGCGGGTATCAACCTGCATGTGTTCACCACCGGACGCGGCACGCCGTACAGCCTGGCCGAAGTACCGGTCATCAAGGTCGCGACGCGTTCGGATCTGGCGCGGCGCTGGCACGATCTGATGGATATCAACGCGGGCACCATCGCGACGGGCGAAGCGACGATTGCGGACGTGGGCTGGGAGTTGTTCCGTCTCATGCTCGATGTCGCGAGCGGAAAGAAGCAGACGCGCGCCGAGAAACTGAAACTGCATAACGCGCTGGTTCTATTCAATCCGGCGCCGGTGACCTGATCTTTTATCGCTGTTCGCTGGAACGATGCGCCCCGTCACCGGCATGGCTGGTGAACGGGGCGCAGTGGTTTGTGGTCGTGAGCGCGTCGAGGCGAGCGCTGCCGTCGCTGCTTGCCGCGATGGCTCCGGGTACACTACTTGCCCCTTGAAACGACCGTCCCACGCCTGGCCCTCATGCCCTCCATCGCTCCCGCACTCGAATGCCGCCGCCTCAGCAAGTCCTACGGCAACGGCCGCATCGTGCTCGCGGGCCTCGACTTCATCCTCGAATCGGGCGAGTTCGTCGCGATCATGGGCGACTCGGGCGTCGGCAAGTCCACTTTGCTGAATCTGATCGCCGGTCTCGATACCGCCGACAGCGGCGACGTACTGATCGATGGCGCGCCGATGTCTACCCAAAGCGACGATGCCGCCACGCGCACGCGCCGCGAGAAGCTCGGCTTCGTCTTTCAGGCGTTTCACGTGCTGCCGCATCTCACGCTCGCGCAAAACGTCGCCGTGCCGCTGCTGCTCAACGCCATGCCGCCCGCGCCCGCGAACGCGATGCTCGCCGCTGTCGGTCTCGCGGGCCGCGACGATGATTTGCCGCGACAGTTGTCCGGCGGCGAGTTGCAGCGCGTGGCGATTGCGCGCGCGTTGGTGCATCGGCCGCGCCTCATTCTCGCCGATGAACCCACCGGCAATCTCGATCCGCAAACGGCGCACGAAATCCTCGCGCTCTTGCGCCACGAAACGAAATCGACGGGCGCCGCGACCATCATGGTCACGCATTCCGAAGCGGCCGCCGCGGTTGCCGATCGCGTGCTCGTGCTCGCGGACGGCACCTTGCACGAGGCGGAATCGCTCGCGGCGTTCAACGCAGCGCGCGTCCAATGACGGCGCTCGCCGCCGCGCCCCGCACGCTCACGCGCTGGTTGCTCGGCGCGCAATGGCGCAGTCATCGCGGCCGCGCGCTGGTCGCCATACTCACTATCGCGCTTGGCGTCGGGCTCGGCTACGCGGTGCAACTCATCAACAGCGCCGCGTTCAACGAGTTTTCCGCCGCCGCGCGCAGTCTGTCCGGCCAGGCGGACTTGCAGGTACGCGGCGCACAGCCGTTCGTCGATGAAAACATCTATCCGCAACTCGCCGCGCACGAAGGCGTGGTCATGGCGAGTCCCGTGCTCGAAGTCGATGCCGCCGTGCCCGGCCGCGATGCGCCGCTCAAGGTGCTTGGCATCGATGTGTTCCGCGCCAAGCGCGTCGCGCCGGACCTCACGGGCGTGCCGTCCGCCGACGCGCCGTTCGACGTGCTGTCGGGCGATGCCATCTTTCTGTCGACCGCCGCATTGCAATGGCTCGGCGCGCGCGCCGGTGGCAAGGTTGCGTTGTTGAGCGGGACCGAGAAGGTGCCGTTACGGGTGGCGGGCGGAATCGCGCGGGCATTGCCGGGACAGCGCATCGCGGTGATGGACATTGCGGCCGTGCAGACGCGCTTCCATATGACGGGCAAGCTGTCGCGCGTCGATCTGCAACTCGCGCGCGGTGTCGATCGCGACGCCTTCCAGCGCGAGCTGCAGCAGTCGCTCGGAGCGCGTTTTGTCGTCGGACAGACGCGCGATGTCGAAAGCCGCACCGACCGGCTTTCGCGCGCGTATCGCATCAACATGAACGTGCTGGCGCTCGTCGCGCTTTTTACCGGCGCGTTTCTGGTGTTTTCGACGCAAGCGGCGGGCGTCGTGCGCCGCCGCGCGCAATTCGCGATGTTGCGCGTGCTCGGCATGACGCGCAGGCAACTCGTGCGGCAGATCATGCTCGAAGGCGCATTGCTGGGCGTGGTGGGCGCGATCATCGGCATTGCGCTGGGTTATGCGGTGGCGGCGGTGGCGCTGCGCTTTTTCGGCAGCGATCTGGGCGGCGGCTACTTTCCGGGCGTGCAGCCGCGAGTCGGTTTCGAACCGCTTGCGACGGCCATCTTTCTTGCGCTCGGGATTGGCGTGGCGCTGGCGGGGACGCTCGTTCCCGCGCTCGAAGCGGCGCGCGCGCGGCCCGCGCCCGCGCTCAAGGCGGGCAGCGAGGAAGCCGCGCTCACGCCGCTGCGCAAGCCGTGGCCGGCGTTGATCTGTCTTGCGCTCGGCGTGGTGCTGACGCAAGTGCCGCCTGTCTTCGATGCCCCCATCGCCGGTTATCTCGCCGTCGCGTTTCTGCTCGTCGGTGGCATCGCGCTCATGCCGCGTCTGACGGCCATCGTGTTTCGCGCGGCGAGCGTCGGGTATGCATCGCAAAAGAATAAGGCGCCGCGCGCGCGCGGCACGATCGCCACGCTCGCGCTCGCGCGGCTTGCGAATGCGCCCGGTCAAGCGTCGATTGCCATGGGCGGCGTGCTGTCGAGCTTCACGCTGATCGTCGCGATGGCGATCATGGTGGCGAGCTTTCGCGTGTCGGTGGAAGAATGGCTCATGCATCTGCTCTCCGCCGATCTCTACGTGCGCATGGCGTCGAGCGGCGATACGGGCGGCTTGCGTCCGGCCGAGCAGGCGCAACTCGCGGCGACAAAGGGCATCGAACACACGGCGTTTTTGCGCACCTCGCAGGTGACGCTCGATTCGGCGAAGCCGCCTATCGTGCTGATTGCACGCGAAATCGATGCCGCCGATCCGGGCGCCACGTTGCAGATGACGGGTTCCGTGCTGCCGCCTTCGTTGTGGCAACCGAACGAGACGCCGGTATGGGCGTCGGAGGCGACGGTCGATCTTTATGGCTATCGGGTCGGCGAGCGCATTGCGTTGCCGGTCGGCGCGGCGAAGGAGCGCTTCGTCATCGCGGGCATCTGGCGCGACTACGTGCGGCAGACGGGCGCGTTGCAGATCCGGCTCGCCGATTACCGCCGCATCACGGGCGACACCACCGCGACCGACGCCGGCATCACGCTGTCGAAGGGCGTGCCGGCCGCACAGGTGATCGACGCGCTAAAGCGCTTGCCGTTCGGCGCCGCGCTCGAATTTTCGCAGCCGGGCGACATCCGCGCGCGCACGCTCACCATCTTCGACCGGAGTTTCGCGGTGACTTATTTGCTGGAAGGCGTGGCTATCGTGATCGGCCTGTTCGGCGTGGGCGCGACGTTTTCGGTGCAGACACTTGCGCGCGCTCGCGAGTTCGGCATGCTGCGGCATGTCGGCGTCACGCGCGGGCAGATCCTGGCGCTGCTTGCAAGCGAAGGTGGCTTGCTTACCTTGCTCGGTATTGCGATGGGTTGCGTGCTTGGGTTCGCGATCAGTTTGATCCTCGTGTTCATCGTCAATCCACAGTCGTTTCACTGGACGATGTCACTGCATGTGCCCTGGTCAATGATCGCGATCATCGGCTGCGTGATGCTCGCTTCTTCATGCGCGACGGCGGTGCTGGCGGGAAGACGCGCGGTGTCCATCGATGCCGTGCGCGCGGTGCGGGAGGATTGGTGATGCGTGCGTCTTTGCTTTCGACGATGATGCTTTTGGCGACCGTCGCCGGCGCGGCAGATGCGGCAGGCGCGGCAGATGCGGCAGATGCGGCGAAAGCGGCAAGCACCACGGAGACGTCCGACACAGCCAGCTCCACCGACCGGCAATTTGCATCCGTCAGCCCCGGCCACTCCATCCAATGGCCCCAAGACACCGGCTCCCACCCGGCTTACCGCACCGAATGGTGGTACGCAACCGGCTGGCTCGAAACACTCGATCACAAGCCGATGGGCTTCCAGATCACCTTCTTCCGTTCGAAGACCGGCAAGGGCGCGCCAACGAGTGCTTTCGATCCATCGCAACTCATCATCGCGCATGCCGCCCTGAGCGATCCCGCGCACGGCCGCCTCGTGCACGATCAGAACGTCGCGCGACAAGGCTTCGATCTCGCCTACGCGAAAAACGGCAACACCGACGTCAAGCTCGATTCATGGCGCATGACGCGCGCAGCGGACGGCCGCTACACCGTCAGCGCCGATGCCGCCGGCTTCGCATTGCACCTCGTCTTCGCGCCGACGCAGCCGCCGATGCTGCAAGGCGATGCGGGCTACTCGCAGAAGGGCCCGCTTCCCGCGCAGGCGAGCTACTACTACAGCGAGCCGCAATTGAGCGTGAGCGGAAGCGTCACGCGGCCGTCGGCATCCGAGAAAAAAGGCGATACGGTCGCCGTCACCGGCAAGGCCTGGCTCGATCACGAATGGTCGAGCACGCTGCTTTCGTCGGATGCATCCGGCTGGGACTGGCTCGGCGCGAATCTCGACGACGGCTCCGCACTCATGGCCTTCAAGGTGCGCAGCCGCGACGGCCACGCGATCTGGGCGCATGCCGCATTACGCGATGCCGCCGGACACGCGACGCAATACGGCCCCGCCGATGTCGACTTCACGCCGCAACGTCAATGGCGCTCGCCGCGCACGGGCACGACGTATCCGGTGGCGATGAGAGTGCGCGTCGGTGCGTTGCAATGGCAGCTCGCGCCGCTCATCGACGATCAGGAACTCGACTCGCGCGATTCCACCGGCGCGCTTTACTGGGAGGGCGCGGTAACGCTGACAGGGACGGGTTCCGCGCCCGCTCAACGGGGGCGCGGCTATCTCGAACTGACGGGTTATGCGAAGGCCATCGAAGTCGACAAGCGCTGACGCCGGTTACGGCGCCGTCGCGCTCGGCGTGCCGCCGGGACCGTAAGGATCGGGATTGCCGAAGCGAGGCAAGTTGCCGTTCATGCGCGCCCGGCGCAACTCGTCCTGCACTTCGGCGCGCGTTTTCGGCGCCTGAGTCGATACGACGTAAGCCGGCGCCGCGTTAGCAACCGGGCTTGGTTTCGCGGCTACTGGGATGGGCGCATCGGTGGCCGGAGCGCGCGCGGGTTTATCGAGCGTATTCGCGGCCGCGGATTCGAGCGGCGCGCGTTGCACGGGCGGCACAGGCGCGCGCACCGCCGCGGCTTCAGGCGGCGCCACGCGGGTTTGCGCGACGGCATGGTTACCGCGATGCTTTTCGCGCGCAGTCTTTCTGGTTTCCAATGCCCGCTTCTGTGCGCGATGCACGCGCGCCGGTTCTGCCTGTGCAACCGGCCTGGGCGCGGGTTCATCGCGTGTAATTTCGGCTGCGGTTGCCGTTGCGGTCGCGGTTGCCGTTGCGGTCGCGGTCGCGGTTTCGGTCTGGGGACGCGCATCGGCGACGGCTACGACAGGCGCCTTTGCAGGCTCCGGCGTTTCCTCGCGCACGCTGCCGCGCACGACTGCGCCGCGGTCGCGCGACATCATGTTCGTCCTGTCGTCGCTGCGTCGGTCCTGCTTGGGCAGCAGGTTGACGGCCAGCAAGGACAGCACGATGACACCCGCGCCAATAAACGTAATGCGGTCTGCGTAGCGGAGCATGAGAGCGTGATCCTCCTTGAATCGTCTGGCGAATATGGCGGACAGCGTGCATCGGACCACCGCGTATCAGATTGGTACGCGCGATGCCGTCCGACGGATGCGCCAATCGTTCGCCAATCGCCGCCAAACTCACTCGATTGATGTGAAGGATCACCGCGCCGCCGCGTCACTTGTAGTGCGCAACGCGCGGTCCAGGCATCAGCTTTGATCCGATGCCGCCGGCCAGCGGTTCTCGAACACGCATTCCTTGCGGGTACGGCGCTTGGCCCAGCCTTCGGTTTCGAGCATGGGTTCGTCGTAAAAGCGCTCGACATGTCCCAAGCAGAGAATCGCGACTGGCTGCGCGCCTTCCGGCATGCCGAGCAGGTCGGCGACGTCGTCGGGATCGAATATGGAGACCCATCCCATGCCGATGCCTTCCACGCGCGCCGCAAGCCACATGTTCTGGATGGCGCACGCCACCGACGCGAGATCCATCTGCGGCAAGGTGCGCCGGCCGAAGACGTGCGCCTCGCGTCCGTCCATGAGCGCCATCACGATGATTTCCGCGCACTCGCGCATGCCTTCCACCTTGAGCGCCATGAAAGCTTCGCGACGCTCGCCGAGGGCATCGGCGGTGGCGACACGTTCCCGTTCGACGATAGCGTGAAGCGCTTCGCGCGTTGCATCGCATGTGATGCGCAGCATGCGCCAAGGCTGCATGAAGCCGACGCTCGGCGCACACAGCGCGGCATCGACGATACGCTTCAACGCGTCTTGCGCGACCGGTTCGCGCGTGAAGTGGCGCATGTCGCGCCGTTCGTGGATTGCACGATAAACGGCATCGCGCGCGGCTTCGTCGAAAGGCTCGTTCATTGAGAAATGCGCTGGAAAGTGGGTTCGTGCTGCGCGGATTCTAGTTCATGCGGGTGCGCTCGCGCTGTTCGTGCTGCATGGCCGATGTCTCCATCAAGTGCAAACAAGCCCATGCTGAATGCAACAACAGCTTACAAAAACCTTGATTGATACCATGCGCGAGCCGTAGAATGCGAACCATTCTTATTTGACGAGCGTCGCTGGCATGTTGGCAATTGCGTTGAATGATCTTCCGAAGGCGTGCTGACGTGCGGCCCGTTCTGGTTCGGCTCCATCGATGGCTCGGCGTCGCGACAGCGCTCTTTTTGTTCGTGTCCGGTCTCACCGGCGCGGTGATCGCGTGGGATCACGAAATCGACGCGTGGCTCAATCCGGCGTTGTTTTACGCGCGCACGGAAGGCGCCGCGTTGCCGGCGCTCGAACTCGCGCATAAGGTCGAAGCCGCCGATCCGCGCGTTCAGGTGACGTATCTGCAACTCGGCGCCGAACCCGGCCACACGCTGCAGATGCTCGTCACGCCGCGCACGAACCCGGCAACGGGTGCGCCATTCGATGTCGATTACAGTCAGGTCGCGGTCGATCCGGCAACGGGCGTCATTCAGGGCAAGCGGCTGTGGGGCACGGTGTCGCTGGCGCGTATCGATCTGATGCCGTTCCTCTACAAACTGCATTACACGCTGCATCTGCCGGTGCTCGGCGGCATCGATACGGGAACGTGGCTGCTCGGCATCGTCGGGATTTTGTGGTTCTTCGACAGCGGCATCGCGCTCGTGCTGTCGTTTCCGAGCGTCAAGGCATGGCGCAAGTCCTTCGCGTTTCGCTTTAGGCGCGGCGGTTATGCGCTCACGTTCGATCTGCATCGGTCGGGCGGCGTCTGGATCTGGGGCTTGCTGCTGATGGTCGCCATTACTTCGATATCGATGAATCTTGGCGATCCGGTCGTGCGTCCGCTCGTCTCGCGCCTCTCGCCGCTCGCGCCGACCATGTTCGATAACCCGGAACTCACGCGCGCGGCGCCCAAGGGCAGCACGGCGTTGCCGGCCGAAAGCGTCCTCGCGAACGCCGTCGCGGATGCAAAGCGCCTCGATATCGCCGCACCGCCCGGCGCGCTGTATTACCTTCCGGCGATGCAAGCTTACGGCGTCGGCTTCTTCGCTCCGGGCAACGATCACGGCGACGGCGGTCTCGGCAACGCCTGGCTTTACTACAACGGCTACACCGGCAAGCTCGCTGGATCGTCGATTCCTGGACGCGGGTCGGCCGGCGACATCTTCATGCAGGCGCAGTTTCCCTTGCATTCGGGACGCATCATTGGCGTGACCGGACGTGTGCTCATCAGCTGCGTCGGCGTCATGGTGGCGATTCTCAGCGCGACTGGCCTGATGATCTGGCTGCGCAAACGCACGGCGCGCTCGCGTTCGGCGGCGTCGGCACGCGAACGCGTCGCACGCGGCCAGTCGGTTTCGTCCTGATTTGCTGGGCGGCATCGGCGGGTGCTTCGTGCATGACCTGAGAGTGGAAGACGCCTCTGCGAGTCGAAAGACCGCCGAGGCGTTTTTTTGTGGCGCGTGCGCGGATTCGCGGGACGGCGAGACCCTGTGCAGTACCATCACTCGGTGCATGAAAAGAAGACATGGAGCACTCATGAATGCATCGGAACAGATCGACGAATTGATCGCGGGAATCACCGACTGGCGCGGCGAGACGTTCGCGGACATTCGCCGCGTGGTTCTCTCGGCGGACCCGCGCATCATCGAGGAATGGAAGTGGATGGGCAGCCCGGTCTGGTCGTGCGACGGCATGATCGCGGTGGCCAACGCGCACAAGGGTAAGGTGAAGCTGACCTTCGCGCACGGCGCGGGTATTGCCGATCCGGACCAGCTCTTCAACGCGGGCCTCGAAGGAAACGCGCGACGCGCCATCGACTATCTCGAAGGCGACAAGGTCGATGCCCGCGCTTTGAAGGCGCTCGTGCGCGCGGCTATCGCTTATAACCAGACCAAGCTCAAGAAGAACGCGCCTGCGCGCAAGCGGGTGAAGGCGGGTAGCGAAGGCTGAACGGCGGACATAACGCGGCGTCATCAATCCAATAACCTCAAAGCCATTTTTCGCATCGAATACGCGCTCTACCATTCGACTCATCGTTTCATAACGAACACGGAGAGTCGATCATGTACGTCATCACGGGAATCAGCGGAAAGGTAGGCGGCGCGCTCGCCAAGGCATTGCTCGACGCGGGTCAGACGGTCCGCGCGGTCGTGCGCGATGCAAAGAAGGGCGACGCGTGGAAGGCGCGCGGCTGCGAGGTAGCGCTCGCCGACATGACGGATGCGCGAGCGCTCGCGCATGCGTTCGAAGGCGCGACGGGCGTGTTCATTCTTCCGCCCTCGGATTTCGATCCGGCGCCCGGCTTTGCGAGCGCGCGCGAAGTGATCGATGCGATCGTCGCCGCTATCGCGCTAGCGAAGCCGAAGAAGATCGTTTGTCTGTCGACCATCGGTGCGCAGGCGAAAGAAAGCAATCTGCTCTCGCAACGCACGCTGATGGAAGAAGCGTTGAGCAAACAGCCGATTCCCGTGACCTTTCTGCGTCCGGGCTGGTTCATGGAAAACAGCGAATGGGACGTCGATACGGCGCGCAACGAGGGCATCGTCCATTCGTTCCTGCAGCCGCTCGATCGCGCCATCCCGATGATTGCCACGGAAGACGTCGGCCGCACCGCCGCCGCCTTGCTCCAAGAGGAATGGAGTGGTGTGCGGTATGTCGAACTCGAAGGCCCGCAACGCGTCAGCCCAAACGATATCGCAGCGGCGTTCGCGCAGACGCTCGGTAAGCCGGTGCGCGCGCAAGCCGTGCCGCGCGAACAGTGGGAAGCGTTATTCGTGAGTCAGGGCATGCGGCATCCCACGCCGCGCATGCGCATGCTCGACGGCTTCAACGAAGGCTGGATCGACTTCGAAGGCCCGGTGGAGCGTGTCCGCAAGGGCTCGGTCTCGCTGCTGGCGGTGATCGGGAAACTCGTTTCCTCGCGCTGAAGTTTCAAGGCGCCGCTTCGGTCTGCGCACGCGCGAGTTCCGCGTGCGCTTCATCCACCTTGCGCTGGCGCTCCGCGATCTTCTTCGCGCTCTTGCCTTCGGTCTTCGCTTTCTGCAGATCGTGCTCGCGTTCGGCGAGCTTCTTTTGCGCGGATGCGACCTTGCGCTGGCTCTCGTTGCGTAAGGACGCTTCCGTGCAATTGGCGTTCAGTTTGCCAAGTGCGGTTTCCAGGCCATCGATACGACTCGCATTGCCATGCGCACGCGCATAGGTAATTTCCTCTTCGATCGAGGCGCGCTTCGAGTCGCAACTGGTCTGTGCGGAACAGAAAAGCGGCATGGCCGCCATTGCCAGACATGCCGCCTTGAACGCCGTTTTCATAGTCGATCCTCGCGATGAATGGTCCGTCAGCATAGCGCAAAGCGCTTGACCCATTTGCCTGCTTGCGCCAACTTGCCGGTTGCGGATCTTTCGATCGAAACGAAAGATGGCTTGGAATGACCGGCGCTTCATTCACGCACGCGCGAAAGCACGGCGAGCGCGGCGAGCAAGCCCGACGTCTTATCACCAACGCAGCAAGCGCGGCCCGAGCCATGCGCCGATAGCGGCAGGCATGAGCATGCCGATGGCATACCACACGCTCCAGAACGCGGGGCTCATCTCCGGGCAATGCAGGCAATACGCTAGCGTGGCGAGCGAGCTTGCGAGTAAGCCCGCGACCGCCCCAGCGAGCCGCAAACGTGTGGGTGCAAGCCCCTTGACGGCCCAAAACACGGCCGGAAACGTCGGCAACGATAGCAGCGTGATATTGAACGGACAACTGCGCCACGAATGCCCAAGAACGAGCGGCGCGCGGTCCACGGGAAGCGCGGCCGCGAGGACGAACGCCCCGGCGACCCACACGACGACGAACGGTAGCACCACGAGTGCCCACGCATGACCCGCGCGCGCGCCCGGCCTGCCGAGCCGCGTCACGGCGAGCAACGCGCCGATGCCGACGCACGAGGGGAATGCGATCTTCGCCCAGAACATCGCGGTGCCCGCGACGCTGCGCAAGTCGGGCCGCATTCCATAGACCATCAGCATCAACACGACGGAGCCGAGCACACCGAGCGGCAACGCCTCGCCGAAGCGTCGTGCAATGGCCGCGCGATCGACGCGCGTTGCGCCATTCGAGAGGAGATCGATCAGGTCATCGGTTTTCATCGGATACCCCGGATGCGCGCGGCAAGCGCCTTCAGGCCGCGATGCACGCCCACCTTCACCGCCGACTCGGACAGCCCCGTGATGCGCGCCGTTTCGGTGACGGAAAGGCCTTCGAGCTTGACATGAACGATAGGCAAGCGCTGTTTGTCAGGAAGATGTTCGAGTAACTTGCCGATGTCGTGACGCGCGCGCGCGGGTTCGTCGTCGCTGAGCGCGAAGAGGTCGGTATGGTCGTCGAGCGGGTCGTTCAGCGATTCGTGACGCGAGCGCGAGCGGAAGAAGTCGGTCAGCTTGTAGCGGGCAATGGCATGCACCCACGCCGTGAGCGGTTCGTCCGGCCGATACGTATGCCGCGCATTGTGCACGGCGAGCAGGATTTCCTGCACGAGGTCTTCGACATCTTCGCGATGCTGCGGAATACGTTTGCGCAGATAAGCCCGCAAATGCCGCGTCAGCGCCTGCAGGAATTCGCGGTAGGCAGTCTGCTCGCCGTCCAGGCCGAGCACGAACAGAGCCTTCAGGCGGTGTTCCGCGTCATGCAAGATGGGTCCTGTGTTGACGAGGCGACGAATGGGCGATTCCGCATTGCGCTGCGTGGCCGCGCGGTCACGTTCACGTTCTGGATCGGTCGATCCAGAATAGCCGAAGCCAAGATGCGTCGCAACATTGGCGCTGATTGCGTGCAACGTGCCGTCGGTGTTCATCGTCATCGTCGTGTAGTGGAAGGGTCGACCTGGGTAGTTCGTTGCAAAGCGTCCCGTGGTTACAGTTTCTTTGCATCGATAAAAATGATGTGTCGCTGTAACCGGCGGCGCGTTGGCGGCGAATTACTCGGAACACAACCGCGTGGCGCCCCGAACGATCATGCAAACCACTCTTGTCGATCAGCCTTCTGAACCCGTGCATCCGCTCTGGCTGCGCGTCTCGCACTGGCTCAATGCCTTTGCCGCTTTCATCATGCTGTTCTCGGGATGGCGCATCTACGACGCATCGCCCGTCTTTCCCGGCTTCGTCATTCCGCCATCGATCACCCTTGGCGGCTGGCTCGGTGGCGCGTTGCAATGGCATTTCGCGGCAATGTGGCTGCTGTTCTTCAACGGCATCTTCTATCTGATACTCAATCTCGCGAGCGGCCGTTTCCTCGCCAGGTTCTTCCCAGTGTCGCCACGCGCCGTATGGCGTGACCTGGTCGCGGCGCTTACCGGCAAGCTCTCGCATGGCGACTTGCGCCAGTACAACGCGGTGCAGAAGCTCGCGTATCTCGTCGTCGTGATCGATCTGATGGTGCTCGTGCTCTCAGGGCTCGCGATATGGAAGTCGGTGCAGTTTCCGCTGCTGCGCGAACTCATGGGCGGCTATGACCGGGCGCGCGTCGTCCATTTCTGCGCGATGGCGGTGATGGCGGCGTTCATCGTCGTCCATGTGGCGATGGTCGCACTCGTGCCGCGTTCGCTTCTGACCATGCTGCGCGGCCGTTGAACCGATACGAGACTCCACGATGAAACCCAAGGACAGAAGCATCATGACGCTCGATCGCGCATCGATTCTCGCGGATGCGCGGCGCGAACTCGATATGCCGTCGCGGCGTCTTTTCGGCAAGCGCCTGTTGTCGCTCGGCGGACTGGCGATGCTCACCGGCTGCTCCATCACCGACGACGACTCGGTGAACACATTTTTGACTGCGGTATCGCGGCTCAACGACCGCGTGCAAGGCGCGCTATTCGATCCCGCGCGGCTCGCACCGACCTACACGGAAGCGCAAATCACGCGGCCGTTTCCATTCAACGCGTTCTACGGAATCGACGACGTACCGAGCGTGAATGGCAGCGACTATCGGCTGAAGGTGAGCGGGCTCGTGGCGGGGCAGCGCGTATGGAATTTGCCGCAGCTTTACGCGCTGCCGCATGCCGAACAGATCACGCGTCATATCTGCGTGGAAGGCTGGAGCGCCGTAGGACGTTGGGGCGGCACGCCGTTCTCGGAGTTCCTGCGTCGCGCCGGCGCGGATACGACGGCGAAGTACGTCGGTTTTCGTTGCGCGGACGACTACTACGAGAGCATCGACATGCCGACGGCGCTGCATCCGCAGACACTGCTCACTTTCGATTACGACGGCGAACGCTTGCCGGCGAAATACGGTTATCCGATGAAGCTTCGCATGCCGACCAAGCTCGGCTACAAGAACCCGAAGCATATCGTCGAGATCTTCGTCACGAACACGTATCCCGGCGGCTATTGGGTCGACCAGGGCTACAACTGGTTCGGCGGTTCATGATCGCCGCTCGTTGAAATCCGGCTTTGGCCGGAGCAGAAGACTCAACCTCACTCACTCAAGGAGAAGTAGCATGAAGAAATTGATGACGGCAGTTTTCACCGCGGTCCTTTCAATCGGCACGACGGCCGCCTACGCGCAGGCAAGCGATACGATGGCGCAGGGCTCGATGAGCAAGGACAGCATGTCTCACGATCCCATGAGCAAGGACGCGATGTCGCATGACTCGATGGGCAAGGGCGACAAGATGAAGAAGCACGACAAGATGAGCAAGGATCACGCGGCTTCGGGCGCGATGGCGCAGTAAGCGCAAAGGCCGGGAGTGATATCCCGGCCTTATTCCTTTTAGGACAGATGCGCTTCAACGCCATGCGAAGCGACAACCGCTGCGGCAACGAGCATCACGAAGACTCACGTCCCGCGCACCACCGCCATCCTGTCTTCACCGTCTCGACTTCCGGCACTTCGCGCCACCATTTCTCACCGCGATGCGGCTCGACCAGATTCAGCCGCTCGCCCATGCGCGGCGTCGCCAGCGCGATACCCCGTGCAAGCGCGAGCCCAGTCACGCGCTCGAACGGTTCCTGCCAGCGATGCATCGCCAGATCGAACGTGCCGTTGTGAATGGGCACGAGCCAGCGGCCGCGCAAGTCCACGTGCGCCTGGACGGTCTCCTCGGGCTGCATGTGCACGTAGGGCCATTGCGCATCGTAGGCGCCGGTTTCGATGAACGCGACATCGAACGGTCCGAGCCGCTCGCCGATGGTCCGAAATCCTTCGAAATAGCCGGTATCGCCGCTGAAGAACACGCGCAAGGCGTCATCGACGATCACCCACGACGCCCACAAAGTGCTGTTGCCATCGAAGAGACTGCGGCCGGAAAAGTGCTGAGCGGGCGTCGCGGTGAATGCGAGGCCGTCTAGCTCCACGCTTTGCCACCAGTCGAGCTGGCGCACCTTGCTCGCGTCGATGCCCCATTCGATCAGCCTGTCGCCCACGCCGAGCGGCGTCAGAAACACGTCCGTCGTCGCGGCGAGCGCAAGCACGGTCTCGCGGTCGAGATGGTCGTAGTGATCGTGTGAAAGGATCACGCCGCGCAACGGCGGCAGGTCGGCAAGCGCGATGGGCGGCGCATGAAAACGCTTCGGCCCGACATTGCGGAACGGCGATGCGCGCTCGCCGAACACCGGATCGGTCAGCCAGAACTCGCCGCGCAGTTTGAAGAGCAGCGTGGAGTGGCCAAGGCGAAAGAGGCTGCGGTCCGGCGCGGCATCGAGTTGCGCGCGCGTCAGTGTCAGCACGGCCGGCGGCTCTACGGGCGCGGTGCCGCGCGGCTTGTTGACGATCATGTTCCACATGATGCGCAAGGTCTTGCCCATGCCCTCGGCCGGACGCGGCTTGACATTGCGAAAGCGCTCGCCGTCATGCTGCGGCGACGTATGCGACAGTTCGCGTCCGCGCCTGGCTGCGGTGAGTCCGAGCGCGCGGCTGATCGAGGCGGTAATCGACGTCATGGCAAATGGCATCCGGTTGGTGCAGCAGGAAAGTAGACTGCCCAGTGTAGTTTATTTTCGAGATGAAAGTAAACCGCTCAGTGTAAAATTGCCTGATGGAATCGAACGCTGACCAACCTCGTCTGACCGACCGCAAACGCGCCGCCATCGTGAGCGCGGCGGTTGAGGAATTCATCGCCTCGGGTTATGACGCCACGAGCATGGACCGCATCGCGGCGCGCGCGGGGGTATCGAAGAGAACGGTCTACAACCATTTCGACGGCAAGGACGCGCTGTTCGCGGCGATCCTCCATCAGTTGTGGACCGCAAGCCAGTCCGACGACGCTCCTGCCTACGACCCTCGATCGCCGTTGCGTGCGCAGTTGCTCGACCTGCTTGCGCGCAAGTTGAATCTGTTGAACGACGCCGCGTTTTTATCGCTTGCGCGAGTGGCGATTGCGGAGGGCATTCATTCGCCCGAGCGCGCGCGGGAAATGGTCGGCAAGCTTGGCGAGCGCGAGGAAGACTTGACGCGATGGATACGCGCCGCCGCCGCCGATGGCCGCCTGAATGTGGCGTCGGACCCGGCGTTCGCGGCGCAGCAGTTGCATGGCATCGTCAAGGGATTCGCGTTCTGGCCGCAGGTCACGATGGGTCAATCGCCCTTGTCCAAGCGCGAGCAGAAGCGGGTGGCGGAAGCGGCGGTGGATCTCTTTCTGGCGGGGTATGGCGTGCCCGATTCATCGTCGAAATAACTTCAATTTTTCCCTTAAAACAAGGTTCGAACGAATGAGACTGAAAGGAAAAGTAGCGATCATCACGGGCGCGGCGCAGGGCATCGGCGCGGCCACGGCACTCAAGTTCGCGCAGGAAGGCGCGATCGTCGCGGCATGTGACCGCAACGCGGAAGCGCTGGGAGCGGTGGTCGAAGCGTGTCGGCAAGCGGGCGCCGAAGCGAGCGCATTTTGCGTCGATATGTCGGATCGCGAGCGCGTCGACGAGATGGTGGCGACGGTGCGCGACCGCTATAAGCGCATCGACGTGCTCGTGAACAATGCGGGCATCACGCGTGACGCACGCCTGCAGAAAATGACGCTCAAGCAATTCGACGATGTCATCGACGTGAATCTGCGCGCCGTCTTTCACGCGAGCCAGGCCGTGGTCGATGGCATGATCGCGCAAGGTTCGGGCGTGATCCTGAATGCGAGTTCGGTGGTCGGCATCTACGGCAATTTCGGGCAGACCAATTACGCGGCGGCCAAGTTCGGCGTGATCGGTTTCACGAAAACGTGGAGCCGTGAACTCGGGCCGAAGGGCATCCGCGTGAATGCGGTTGCACCCGGTTTCGTCGATACCCCGATTCTCGCGACCATCCCCGCCGAAGTGCTAGAAAAGATGCGCGCCGATGTGCCGCTCGGCCGTCTCGGCAAGCCCGAGGAAGTCGCGAATGTCTATGCGTTCCTCGCAAGCGACGAAGCCAGTTACGTCAACGGCGCGGTGATCGAGGTAGCGGGCGGCATGACGCTTTGAAGGTTGGCGTTCAGCCCGGTTCCTTCACTTGCCCGGCTTGCGCGGCGGCGTCTTGCGCCGCCTCTTCTTCCGCACGCCAGCGCTGACGCGATCGATACATCGTCGCCAGCGCAATGCGCGCCATCTTCACCCAGCCCGAACGGCGCGGATCGGCCAGCATGCTGAGCGCGCGCGCGTAGTCGAGCGTCAGGCCCGGCGTCCATGCCATGGTCGCCGCGCGCTTGCGCACTTGCGCCGCCACCCATAGCTCGGGCGTCGTCATGATGCGCACGAGCGGATTCCACCCGCCGCGCTTGCCCCACACACGCGCCGATGCGCCTTCGATGGCCGCTTCGAGCGCGCGCGCCACGGTGCTCGAACAGTTGCGGTACGTGAGGTTGTAGGTCGTGTCGCGCTGATATTCCTGCCAGAAGCGCGCGAGCCTTTCAGGATCGTAATTACGGATGCGTACCTGTTGCGTCGACGGGCACCATGCTTTCGATTCGGTCGCGTAGTCGGGTTGAAACATGCCGGGCACATCGTTATCGCGGGTCGCACGCAAGAGGCGCGAGAACTCGTCCGGCGAGCGGTCTATCTCCACCGCCGGATACAGGCTGATATACACGCCCTCGGGCGTTTCGAGCGCGGCATGGCCGGTCGAGATGGTGCCGTTGCGGTCGACGGCGGCAATGTACCGGTCGATGATCAACTGCCTGCGCGGCTGCATCTTCGCGGTGCCGACCGGCGTCCATACATGCACGGTCAAGGCGGCTTCGTCGGGTCCGGGAGGGCCGTCCCAGACGACGCCCGCGACCGGCGTGCGTGCCGCCTGCACGGACGCCTGCGATGCAGCTGCGGCGGCCGCGGCGTCATCGGCTGCGGGGTTGCGCGCGAGACGCCGCACGCGCGAGGCGAGCAGCAGCATGTTCCATCCACCGAAGAAAAGGCCGAACGCCACGCAATAAGCCACCGTGCCCGCGTAGTAATCCGGATACGGCTGGTAGAAGAAAATGGCGATGGCGATCTCGAACACGCCGCCTGCCATCGCGAGCTTCCAGCGGCGATAGCGGACCACGCGCGCGGAGACGATCTGCAACGCGCCATCCACGAGAAAGAGCGTGCCGAAGATGAGCGACAGCACGAAGTTGCCGCGCTCGCCGCCGATCAGCACGAGCAGCGCCGACAAAGAGAACGCCGCGCTCTTAACGTAGCGCAGCGTGCGTTGCCCGCCCATGCCGGTCCACGCAACCGCAAGCGTGGCGAGTCCTTCGAGCAGCAAGGCGAGCGCGAACGGGATGATGGGAAAGTACAGCGAGCCGTCGAGGGCATCGACGAAAATGACTCCGCCCAGCGCGATGCTCAGAAAGCCGAGCACCATGACTTCGCGCCAGCGCGTGCGCAGATAGTCCACGCCGAGAAGAATCATCACGAGACGAACCATGTCGAAGCTCCGTCGAACTGTTCGGTGCGTGGAGTGCGTCCATTCGCAAACGACGCGGCCACTCACTATATAAAGCATCGGACGGGGAAGCGGCAAGCTCGCGATGACAAGCCCTAACCTAACGCCTGACTGGCGATGGCGTATTCGATCGATGTGGCATCGACGGGCAAGGGACCATTGCGCACCACGCGCTCGATGCTGTCGACATGCGGCAAGCCGAGGCCTTCGAGCCATGTCGAAAGTCCGAGCCTCGCGGGGGTATCGACACGTACGAACATACCTGCATGCAGCGCGAGCCAATAACTGATGAGCGCTTTCGCGCGGCTTTCATTCGGCGAGTCGGGCGCGACCACCGGGCCAATCACATGACCGTCGCCGAAGCGCCGGAACAATGCGAAGCCGAGCAACTCGCCGTCGCGATCGAGCGCGATACCGCTTGCGACATCGAGCAATTGCGGCAGCACGGCGCTGCGATCCAGCCCGCTTGCACGCGAGGCGAGATCGACCAGACGCGGCGTGTCGTTCGCGCCGATGGGCCGCAGCCGCTCGCCCGGCGGCAGCGAAACGAGCGGCGGCTGAAACGCCGCGCCCTGATGCTGATGGATGGTGCCGGTCTTCTCGAAGCCGAGCGTTTCGCATAGCGCGAGCCCGGAACCGATCGCATGCATGACGACCGTGCGCGCGCCGAGTTCCCGTATGTGCCGCTCGATCAGCTCACGGCCGATGCCGAGTTGCTGATGCTCCGGCGACACGATGAACATGCCGATGGACGCGGCCTCCACACCGAACTTCCACGCGAGCGCCGTACCGACCACCGCGCCGGAAGCGTCGACGGCGGCGATGCCGCTGCTGGTCCGCGCGGCAAATCGCCAGTCGTCCGGGCGATGCCGCCACCGGACGGCGCTCGACAACGCGTGTCCTGCCGCGATGTCGTCGGGCGTGAAAGCGCGATATCGAATCGCCTCGTGCTGATTAGAGTCGGGCACGCCGGCCTCCTGGTTCTGAGCGTTCTGTAGACGGTTATCGCGACTGTGACACCGCACAACGCGCATGACTAGGACGATCTTCCTATCAAGCGTTGCGCTTTTGATGCAATGCAAAACCACGGGTTAGGCGTGCAAGAACGCGCCCGATATGCCGATTGCGCAATTTTGTCAGCGAATTATGCCGGGCCTTCGGACCTAAGATTTCATACGACATCAACGCATACAAGGCCCAAGCACATGGACCGTTTCGATCCCGCCGTCATTGCCGTGCCGCGCGGCCACTTCATCGGTGGCGAGTTCGTCGATGCAGGCACCACGCGCATCGACGTCACGCGGCCTTCGGATGGCGTCGCGTACGCATCCATTCCAGTCGCCGATGCGGCCATGATCGACCACGCCGTGCAGAACGCCTACACCGCGTGGCGCACGAGCGGCTGGGCAAGCTGCGCGCCGCGCGAGCGGGCCCGCGTGCTGCGCCGTTTCGCGGATCTCGTTGCCGCCGACGCCGCCACGCTCGCGCCGCTCGAAGCGCTCGGCTCCACGCGTCCCGTGCGCGATGCATTCAACTGGGACGTGCCGTTCACCGCCGAAGGCATCCGCTTCTACGCGGAACTCGCCGACAAGATCGGCGGTGAGGTCGCGGCGACGGATCATCGGCATCTCGGCATGACCATGACCGAGCCGTATGGCGTGATCGGCGCCATCGCACCGTGGAATTTTCCGCTGGTGATGGCGTCATGGAAGATCGCGCCGGCGCTCGCGGCCGGTAACGCGGTGGTCCTCAAGCCTTCGGAGATGACGCCGTTTTCGGTGCTGCGTCTCGCCCGGCTGGCGCTCGAAGCCGGCGTGCCGCCAGGCATCTTCAATGTCGTTCAGGGCGATGGCCGCACGACCGGCGACGCGCTCGTGCGTCATCCGCGCATCGCCAAGGTGACGTTCACGGGATCGACACGCACGGGCGCCGCGATCATGGCCGCCTGCGCCGAAACCGGCACCAAGCCCGTGACGCTGGAACTGGGCGGCAAGAGTCCGCAGATCGTCTTCGCGGATGCCCCGCGTATCGATGAAGTCGCGCGGCGTATCGCCGGTGCGATCGCCGGCAACGCGGGCCAGGTATGCGTCGCGGGATCGCGGCTCCTGGTCGAGCGTTCGATCGCGGATGAGCTCGCCGAACGCATTGCGCATGTATTCGGCGAACTGCATGCCGGACCGACCTGGGCCGCCGACACCACCTTGCCGCCGATCATCTCCGAGCCGCAAGCCGCACGTATCGAAGCGATCGTGCAACGCAGCGTCGCGAGCGGCGCCGCGCTGCGCTGCGGCGGAGAACGCCCGCATGCCGCGACGCCCGGACCGTTCTATGCGCCGACGCTTCTGACCGGCGTGACACAGGAAACGGAAGCCGTGCGCCACGAAATCTTCGGCCCGGTGCTGACCTTGCAGGCCTTCGACAGCGAAGAGGAAGCGCTCGCACTCGCCGCTCACCCCGACTATGGCCTCGCCGCCGGCGTGCACACGGCGGACCTCGGCCGCGCGCTGCGCATGGTGCGCGGCATCGAGGCGGGCACGGTGTGGGTCAACCGCTACGGCCGCACCAGCGACTTCGTGATTCCCACCGGCGGCTACAAGGGTTCGGGCATCGGCAAGGACCTCGGGCGGCAAGCCTTCGAAGCCAATTTGCGCCTCAAGAGCGTGCTGATCGACATCGGTCAATGAACGATCGATCGTGCGTCGGAAACGCGCCGCATAAGCTGCTGCGGACATGCCTCGAAACGAGTTGTTTTGCATGGTCGAAGCACCCGCATTCAACGACATCAGTATTTTTGCCCTGATTAAATTTTCTTCAGGAAATGCGTTTTTCCTGGCCCTCGCCCCTGAACCCTGCGGTTCATTACCCGATAGGACTGACACCATGATCGATTTCGAGCCTAAGTACATCACCTTCGACTGCTACGGCACGCTGACGAAGTTCCGCATGGCCGATATGGCCCGCGAGATGTACGGCGACCGTCTGAAGGGCGCCGAGCTTGAAAAGTTCGTCGCATTCTTTTCCGGATACCGCCGCGACGAAGTGCTCGGCGCGTGGAAGCCGTATCGCGATGTCATCGTCAATGCCGTGCGCCGTGCGTGCCAGCGCATGAACGTCGAGTTCAACGAAGCCGAAGCCGAAAAGTACTACCTCGCCGTGCCGAGCTGGGGCCCGCATCCGGACGTCCCGGAAGGTCTGTCGCGTCTCGCTTCGAAGTACAAGCTCGTGATTCTCTCGAACGCATCGAACGACCAGATTCAAAGCAACGTCGACAAGCTCGGCGCGCCGTTCCATCGCGTGTTCACGGCACAGCAGGCGCAGTCGTACAAGCCGCGCATGCAAGGCTTCGAGTACATGTTCGACCAGCTCGACTGCAACCCCGAAGACGTGCTGCACGTGTCGTCGAGCCTGCGCTATGACCTGATGACCGCGCACGACATGGGCGTGAAGCACAAGGCGTTCGTCAAGCGCGGCCACGAGCCGAGCACGCCGTACTACGAGTACTACGAAGTCGACACCATCGGCGATCTCGCCACCGAGCTCGGCCTGTAATCGTCATCCTCCGGACCCGCCGATGAAACTCGACTCCTACTGGCTCGATACCGCACCCGCCTTCACGGCGGCGCAGGAAGGCCCGGCCGATGGCCGGGTCGATGCGGCGGTGATCGGCGGCGGCTTCACCGGTCTGTCGGCGGCGCTGGCGCTTGCCAAACGCGGCGCGAGCGTCGCCGTGTTCGATGCGGGGAAAATGGGCGGCGGCGCTTCCGGGCGCAACGGCGGCCAGTGCAACACCGGCGTGGCGCAGGACTATGCGGCGTTGCGCTCGCAACTGGGCGTCGAGCGTGCGCAGGGCTGTTATCGCGCGTATGCGGCCGCCGTCGATACCGTCGAGCGTTTGATTCGCGAGGAAGGTATCGATTGCGATTATGTTTCGACGGGCAAGCTCAAGCTTGCGTCGAAGCCGCATCATCTCGCGCACATCGAACGGACCGCCGAACTCATTCGCCGCGAAGTCGATCCCGATATCGACGTGCTGACTCGCGAACAGGTTCGCGGCGAAGTGCAGTCGGACAGTTTTCATGGCGGCTTGCTGCAACGTCATGGTGGCCAGATGCATATGGGCAAGTTCGCGGCGGGTCTTGCGAACGCCGCCGTGCGGCAAGGCGCGAAGCTTTTCGAACATGCGGAAGTGCGCGGCATCACGAAGGAAGACGGCGGGTTTCGAATCGATACGGCGCGCGGCGCGGCGAGCGCAAAGCAAGTGTTGATCGCGACCGGTCCTTCCAAGCACGGTCCTTTCTCGTGGTACAGACGCAGGCTCGCGCCGGTGGGCTCGTTCATCATCGTGACCGCGCCGCTGCCGGCGGAAGAGCTCGCGCGCATCTTGCCCAAGCGCCGCTCCTACACCACGAGCCGCCTCATGCATAACTATTTTCGCGTGACGCCGGATGCGCGTTTGCTGTTCGGCGGACGCGCGCGCTTCACGGCATCCGAAAGACCTTCGGATGCGAAGAGCGGCCGCATCCTGCAGGACAACCTCGCGCAGATGTTCCCGAGTCTCGCGAGCGTGGGCATCGACTATTGCTGGGGCGGTCTCGTCGATATCACCGCGGACCGTCTGCCGCGCGCCGGGCAGCACGACGGCATCTACTTTTCGATGGGCTACAGCGGCCACGGCACGCAGATGTCCACGCACATGGGCCAGGTCATGGCCGACGTGATGAACGGCAAGGCCGACGCCAATCCGTGGCGCGATTTCGACTGGCCCGCCATTCCGGGTCACACGGGCAAGCCGTGGTTCCTGCCGTTGGTCGGTGCGTACTACTCGATCAAAGACGTTTTCTATTGAAGCATCGAAGCATCGAAGCATCGAAGCAAATACAGCCAGCCGGAAACAACCGAGCCGGCGATTCATTCAGCCCCAATCTCACGCGGAGAAGTTCATGAGCATCGATCAATCGCCTGATGCAGTCGACCATGCCGGTATCCGGCTCGACGAACTGACGAAAAAAGGCGCGTCGCGCCGTAGCGTGCTGCGCGCGCTGACCGCGGGCGGCTTGCTGTCCGTCACCGGCACGGGCCTGCTTTCCGTGAGCGGCGCCGCGTTCGCGCAGGAAAAGCCGAAGCAGGGCGGACGGATTCGCGTGGCGACGCAATCTTCTTCGTCCGCCGATACGCTCGACCCCGCCAAGGGCGCGCTCGGCACCGACTACGTGCGCGGCTTCATGATCTACAACGGCCTGACCGAACTGGATTCGCATCTCGGCGCGCAGATGTCGCTGGCTGAATCGCTCGAAACGAAAGACGCGACCGTGTGGGTCGTGAAGCTCAGAAGCGGCGTGCAGTTCCACGACGGCAAGTCGCTCGCGCCGCAGGACGTGATCTATTCGCTGATGCGTCACAAGGATGCAGCGGTCGGCTCGAAGGCCAAGACCATTGCCGACCAGTTCAAGGACGTGAAGGCCACCGGCCCGAACGAAGTGACCATCACGCTCGCCGGCGCGAACGCCGACCTGCCCGTGATTCTCGCGGATTCGCACTTCCTCATCATCAAGGACGGCACCACCGACTTCAAGACGGCGATCGGCACGGGTCCGTTCAAGGTCAAGGAATTCACGCCAGGCGTGCGTACGGTCGGCGTGCGCAACGAGAAGTACTGGAAGCCGGGCTTGCCGCATCTGGACGAAGTGGAGCTGATCGGTATCGCCGATGAATCCGCGCGCGTCAACGCGCTTCTGTCCGGCGACGTGCAACTGATCAACGCGGTGAGCGCGCGCTCGACGGACCGCATCAAGGGCACGCAAGGCTTCAACGTGCTGGAAACGAAGACGGGTCAATACACCGACCTGATCGTGCGCGACGACGGCGGCATCACGGGCACGAGCGATTTCCGGCGCGGCATGATGCACTTGATGGATCGCGACCAGATTCGCCAGACCGTGTTTCGCGGCTATGGCGCGATCGGCAACGACCAGCCGATCGATCCGACCAACAAGTACTACATGGCCGGTCTGCCGCAACGCAAGTTCGATCCGGACAAGGCCAAGTTCTATTTCCAGAAGGCGAAACTCGGCAGCGCGCCGGTGCAACTGTACGCATCGCCGGCGGCTGAGGGTTCGGTCGAAATGGCCGTGCTCTTGCAACAGGTCGCGCCGCAAGCGGGCCTGAATCTGCAAGTGGTGCGCGTGCCCGCCGACGGCTATTGGTCGAATCACTGGATGAAGCATCCGCTCGGCTACGGCAACATCAACGCACGCCCGAGCGCGGATGTGCTGTTCACGCAGTTCTTTAAGTCCGACGCACCGTGGAACGAAGCCAACTGGAAGAACCCGCAGTTCGACCAGATGCTGGTGGCCGCGCGCGGCGAGCGGGACCTATCCGTAATTCTGTGGGCGAGGCATATTATGAGAGGTAAAAGTCATGGATATGCCGATGAAGAAGAAACGCACCGTCGCTTCTCAGGCAGCGGCCCGAGGGCCGCTGCCTGCCCTTCCGGAAGGTCTGCTGGATGACCTGGTCAAAGGCCCGATGACGCCCATCGAGGTCCAGGACCTGATGCTGGCGTTCAACAAGGCACTCATCGAGCGCGCGATGGGCGCCGAGATGAAGATGCATCTGGGCTACCTGGCGGGGCAGCCGAAACCCGACGGCCAGGACAACGAACGTAACGGCGCCAGCGGCAAGACGCTCATCACCGATTATGGCCCGCTCAGGGTCGATCTGCCGCGTGATCGTGACGGCAGTTTTGAACCCATCCTGATTCCGAAACACGAGCGCCGTTTTACCGGTTTCGACGAGCGCATCATCGCCATGTACGCGCGCGGCATGAGTGTGCGCGAGATCCAGGCGTTTCTGGCCGAAGCCTATGGCACCGAGGTTTCGCCCGATTTCATCAGCTCGGTCACCGACGAAGTCATGGCTGAAGCGCTCGCCTGGCAAAGCCGTCCGCTTGAGCCGATGTACCCGGTGGTGTTCTTCGACGCGCTGCGTGTGAAGATCCGTGGCGACGGCGTGGTGAGCAACAAGGCGGTGTATCTGGCGCTGGGCATTCAGGCCGACGGCCAGCGCGATGTGCTCGGCCTGTGGATCGAACAGACCGAAGGGGCGAAGTTCTGGCTGAAAGTGTTCAACGAACTGAAGACCCGGGGCTGCCAGGACATCCTGATCGCGGTGGTCGACGGCCTGAAGGGACTGGCTGAGGCGATTGGCACGGCGTACCCGCGCACGGCCGTGCAGACCTGCATCGTGCATCTGATCCGCAACAGTCTGGAGTACGTCAGCTACAAGGACCGCAAGAGCGTGGCCGCAGCGCTGCGCCCGGTCTATGCCGCCGCGAGTGAACAGGCCGCTCAGCAGGCCCTGGAGGCCTTTGCCGAAGGCCCGTGGGGTGCGAAGTACCCGACTATCGTGCAGTCGTGGCGACGGGCGTGGGAGAACGTCACACCGTTCTTCGTGTTTCCGCCGGACATACGCCGTGTTGTCTACACCACAAACGCCATTGAGAGTCTGAACATGCAACTACGCAAGATCATCAAGACACGCGGCCACTTCCCCAATGACGAGGCCGCCATCAAGCTGCTGTGGCTGGCATTGCGCAACGTGCTGGCAAAGTCAGTACGCGCGGCGTTCGACTGGTCGTCCGCGATGAACCAGTTTGCCATCCTGTTTGGAGAGCGTTTTACCAACGCACGCGGGTGACTCCGCTAACCGCCTCGCACACAAAAATGCGGACAGGTTCGGCGAGCCGGACGACGCCAAGCGCAAGAAGATCTACGGCGACATGCAGCAGCTCGTGCACGAGGACGGCGGCATCGGCATTCCGATGTTCCAGAGTTCCCTCGATGCCCACACCGCGAAGCTCAAGGGCCTCGGCTCAATTCCGCTCGCCGGTCTCGGCGGCTTCATGTTCGCGGAAAAGGTCTGGCTCACGGCGTAATGCACGCTGCGTCTCAAGCGACATCGCGCGCCCTCAACGGACGGCGCGCGAACCTCAAACCGGAGGCGATATCCGATGAAAGTTCATGCGCAACGACTCGTCGCCACGCGCATCGGCCTCGCGTTGCTGACCTTGCTGATCGTCTCGGCGGTGGTGTTCGGCATCACGGGTCTCTTGCCCGGCGATGCCGCACAGCAGGCGCTCGGCCAGGCGGCCACGCCCGAGCAGGTCACGGCGCTGCGTCACGAGTACGGGCTCGATCAGCCCGCGCTGCAACGCTACGTGCAATGGCTCGTGCACGTGGTCTCGGGCAACTTCGGCACGTCGCTGTCGAACAATCTCCCGGTGAGTCAGCTGATCGCCTCGCGTCTGCCGAATTCGCTCGTGCTGGCCGGTTTGACCGCGCTGGTTTCGGTGCCGGTGGCGCTTTTCATCGGCATCGTGTCGGCCATGTTTCGCGGCTCGCTGCTCGACCGCGCGCTCAACGTGCTGACGCTTTCGACCGTGGCCGTGCCCGAGTTTCTCGTCGCGACCATCGCCGTCCTGATCTTCGCGGTGAAGCTGCGCTGGCTGCCAGCGCTCTCGTATCTCTCGGATGTGTCGTCGTTCGGCGCGCTCTTGCGGGTCTACGCGATGCCGGTGATGACGCTCTGCTGCGTGATCGTCGCGCAAATGGCACGCATGACGCGCGCGGCGGTGCTGGATCAGCTCAACGCGTCTTACGTGGAGATGGCGCGTCTCAAGGGCGCATCGCCGATGCGCGTGGTGTTGCGGCACGTCTTGCCCAACACCATCGGCCCGATTGCGAACGCGGTGGCGCTGAGTCTCTCGTATCTCTTCGGCGGCGTGGTGATCGTCGAATCGATTTTCAACTATCCCGGTCTTGCAAGCCTCATGGTCGATGCCGTCACCAACCGCGACATGCCGCTCGTGCAGGGCTGCGTCATGGTGTTCTGCGCGGCGTATCTCGCGCTCGTGCTGATTGCCGACCTGGCCCAGATCGTATCCAACCCGAGGCTGCGTCAACGATGAATCGTCCCTCGACACCTCACGTGCCACACGCCTCGCAGGTCATGTACGAGCCGGATCCCGGACTACCGGACGTGGCCGAAGCGCCGGTCGTCGTGCAGAAGCGCGGCCCGTTGCGACGTCTCGCCGGACGCTTCTCGGTGCTCGGCTTGATCGGTCTTTTCATCGTCGTCTTCTGGCTCGCGGTTGCGTTCCTGGCTCCGCTCGTCGCGCCGTACAAAGGCGGCGCGATGACTTCCATCGACATCTTCGGCAGCTATAGCGCGGCGCACTGGCTGGGCACCGATTATCTCGGCCGCGACATGCTTTCCCGCGTGCTGTACGGCACGCAGTACACGGTGGGCCTCGCGCTTGCGGCGACGCTGCTCGCGAGTTTCATCGGCACGTTCTTCGGTCTGATCGCGGCTGTGTCCGGCCGCTGGGTCGATGAAATCCTGAGCCGCTTCTTCGATGCGCTCATCTCCATTCCGAGCAAGGTGCTCGCGCTGGTGGTGATCGCCGCGTTCGGCTCGTCGATTCCCATGCTGACGATGGTCGCCGCGCTCGCCTACATTCCCGGCGCGTTCCGCATTTCGCGCTCGCTCGCGGTCAACATCATGACGCTCGAATACGTGCAGGTGGCAAGAGCGCGCGGCGAGAAGCTGTTCTATATCGCTCGCGTCGAAGTGCTGCCGAACATGATCCACCCGATGCTCGCCGACTTCGGTCTGCGCTTCGTGTTCATCGTGTTGCTGCTGTCGGGCCTGAGCTTTCTCGGCCTCGGTGTCCAGCCGCCGAACGCGGACTGGGGTTCGCTCGTGCGCGAGAACATCGGCGGTCTGGCGGAAGGCGCGCCGGCCGTGCTCATGCCGGCGGTCGCCATCGCCACGCTGACGGTCGGCGTGAATCTGCTCATCGACAGCCTGCACCGCCACGGTGCGCGCGGCAACGGAGGCGCGCAATGACCACCAACATGATCGAAGTGAAAGGCCTGCGCGTGGTCGCGGGCGCGGCGCCGGACCCGGTCGTCGAGATCGTGAAAGGCGTGGACTTCGTCGTGAAGAAGGGCGAAGTGCTCGCGCTGATCGGCGAGTCGGGCTCGGGCAAGACGACGATTGCGCTGGCGCTGCTCGGCCATGCGCGCACCGGCTGCGCGATTGCGGGCGGTTCCGTCAAGATCGGCGACACCGAAGTGCTCGAACTGAGTGAAAAGGGCCGTCGCGCGCTGCGTTCGCGCACGGTGGCTTATGTGGCGCAGAGCGCGTCGGCGGGATTCAATCCGGCACGCACGATCATGGATCAGGTGACCGAGCCCGCGTTGCTGCACAAACTCATGTCCGCCGCGGCGGCGCGCGAGAAGGCGGTCGCGTTGTTCCGCGCGCTCGCGTTGCCGAATCCGGAAAGCATTGGCGACCGGTATCCGCATCAGGTCTCGGGCGGGCAGTTGCAGCGGTTGATGGCCGCGATGGCGCTGATCACCGATCCCGCCGTCGTCGTGTTCGACGAACCGACCACCGCGCTCGATGTGACCACTCAGATCGAAGTCCTCGCCGCATTCAAGCGCGTGGTGCGCGAACTCGGCACGACGGCGGTGTACGTATCGCACGACCTCGCCGTGGTGGCGCAGATGGCGGACCGCATCGTCGTGCTGAACGGCGGACGCGTGCGCGAGAACGGCGCGACCGCGCAAGTGCTCGACGCTCCCGCCGACGATTACACGCGCCAGTTGCTCGGCGCGGTGCGCCGTCCCAATGCGCTGCTCGCCGAACTCTCGCCGTTCACCAGTCAGGGTGAAAAGCCGTTGCTGGAAATTCGCCGCCTGAGCGCGGGTTATGGCCGTGTCGATGCGAACGGCGTGCCCGCCGTGCGCGTGCTCGACGACGTGAGCCTGAAGATCGCGCGTGGCAGCACGCTCGGTGTGATCGGCGAATCGGGATCGGGCAAGACGACGCTTGCACGCGTGGTCGCGGGTCTGGTGGACCGGGCGCGCGGCGACGTGCTGCTCGACGGCAAGCCGCTGCCGGCCAAGCTCTCCGAACGTACGCTCGAACAATACCGGCGCGTGCAGATCGTGTTCCAGAACGCCGATACCGCGCTCAACCCGAGCCGTACCATCGCCGATATTCTCGCGCGGCCGATGAACTTCTATCACGGCCTGCGCGGTGCGGCGGCACGGAAGCGCATGCTGGAACTGCTCGATCTGGTGAAGCTGCCCGCAGCGATTGCGAAGCGCCAGCCGGGCGGTTTGTCGGGCGGACAGAAGCAGCGCGTGAATCTGGCGCGCGCGCTCGCCGCCGACCCCGCGCTCATTCTCTGCGACGAAGTCACGTCCGCGCTCGATACGGTGGTCGGCGCGGCCATTCTCGATCTGCTCGCGGAATTGCGCCGCGAACTCGGCGTCTCGCTCATGTTCATCAGCCACGACATCTCGACGGTGCGGGCCATCTGCGACGAAGTCATCGTGCTGTATGCGGGCCAGTGTGTCGAAGCGGGCCAGCGCGAGTCGCTTTCGCATCCGCCGTATCACCCGTACACGGGTCTGCTCGTCGATTCGGTGCCTGCGCTGCAACCGGGCTGGCTCGACGAGCGGCGCGCATCGACGCTGACTGCCTTGCCCGTGCTCGGCTCGGATAGCGGCGTGGATGCGTTGTGCAGCTTCCGTGCGCGTTGCACGGTGCGCATCGACGGCAAGTGCAACGTGACACCGCCATCGGTCAAGACCTTGCCTTCGGGCGCCGCCATTCTGTGCCACCGCTCGGCCGACGACCTCACGCGCATGCAGACACAAGACAACGCGGTGGCTGCATGAACGCACGTTTCGTGAGAGTGGCGGAGACGGGGCGCAAAACGGTGACCATCGTTATCGACGGCAGCATCGCACAGGCCAAGGAAGGCGACACGCTGATGGTCGCGCTGCTGACGGCGCAAGACACCTTGCGCGATTCCGAGTTCGGCGATGGCCGCCGCGCCGGTTTCTGCCTGATGGGCGCGTGCCAGGATTGCTGGGTTTGGACCGCGAGCGGCGAACGCCTGCGCGCCTGCACGACGCCGGTTGAAGAAGGCATGTCGATCGTCACACGCATCGGTCAGACGAAGGAGGGTGTATGGCCGCGCGCGAGCGTTTGAAGGTCGTGGTCATCGGCGGCGGACCGGCGGGCGTGCGCGCAGCCGAAGCGCTCGTGCGCGCGGGCTTGCGTCCGACCGTGGTCGATGAAGGACGGCGCGACGGCGGGCAGATTTATCGGCGGCAGCCCGACGGGTTTTCGCGCTCGTATGAAACGCTTTATGGCAGCGAAGCCGTCCGCGCTCAGTCGCTGCATCGCACGTTCGACGGCTTGCGCGCGCAGATCGACTATCTGCCCGAGACGCTCGTGTGGAACATCGAACCGAACGTGGTGCACATCGTCAGCGGCACGCGCTATCGCAAGCTCGACTTCGACGCGCTCATCGTGTGCAGCGGCGCCACCGACCGCCTCATGCCGGTGCCGGGCTGGCATCACGCAGGCACGTATAGCCTCGGCGGCGCGCAGGTCGCGCTGAAGTCGCAAGGCTGTGCAATCGGCGCGCGCACGGTGCTGATGGGCACGGGACCGCTGCTCTATCTCGTCGCCGCGCAATACGTCAAAGCAGGCGCGACGGTCGGTGCGGTGCTGGACACCTCGACGCTTGCACAACGCATTCGCGCGTTGCCGCAACTGCTCGCCATGCCATCGACGCTCGTCAAGGGCATCGGCTTGATGCGCGTATTGCGTCGCGCGGGCGTGGCGGTGCATCGCGGCATCACGCCGGTTGGCATCGGCGGGACGGCCGAACATGGCGTCACCGGCGTGCGCGTTGAAACGGCGAACGGCGCGCAACTCGATATTGCCTGCGATGCCGTCGCGCTCGGCTATCACCTCCGTCCCGAAACGCAGCTCGCCGATCTCGCGGGCTGCGAGTTCGTCTTCGATCAGGCCGCCCGGCAATGGCTTGCTCGCATCGACGGCGATGGCCGCAGCAGCGTGCCCGGCGTCTATCTCGCGGGTGACGGCGCACGCGTGCGCGGCGCGGACGCCGCCGAGCGCTCCGGACAACTCGCGGCGCTCGCCGCCTTGCACGATGCGGGGCTCGCGCCCGACAACGCGCGCGTCACGCAATTACGCGCCGAACTCGCGCGCTTCACGCGATTCGCCGCCGGCCTGCGGGCCGCTTTCCCGTGGCCCGCGCGCTTCGCTGCCGCGCTTCCGGACGAGGCGATCGTCTGCCGCTGTGAAGCCATCACAGCGGGCGAATTGCGTCGCGTGGTACGCGAAATGGGCGCGCGGGAAGCGAATCGCGCGAAGGCGTTTTCCCGCGTCGGCATGGGCCGCTGTCAGGGCCGATATTGCGCGCACGCGGGCGCGGAAGTCATCGCCGCCGAGGCGCGCGTGCCGCTCGAAGCGGTCGGACGTCTGCGCGGACAAGCGCCTGTCAAGCCGCTGCCGATGGCCGTGACGCCGCAGGACGAAGTGCATCGAGGAATCGAAAAGGAGCTGAGCGAATGAACGAGCGCGCCGATGTGATCGTGATCGGCGGCGGTATCGTCGGCACGACGACCGCATTTTTTTTGCGCCGCCGTAAGCGTTCCGTGATCGTGCTCGAACGCGGTCTCACCGGGCAGCAGGCAAGCGGCGTGAACTTCGGCGGCGTGCGTCGCCAGGGCCGCGCGCTTTCGCAACTGGCCATGTCCAATCGCGCCTTGCAGACCTGGAAACGCTCGCGGGAACTGCTCGGCGAAGATGTCGAATTCCTGCCTTCGGGCCATACGCGCGTCTGCTATCACGCGCACGACGCCGAGTATTTTCAGCGCTATGCCGATGAAGCGCGCGCCCACGGCCTCGATCTCGAAGTGCTCGAAGGCCGGGCGATGTTCGAGCGCTTCCCCTTCCTCGGCCGCGAAGTCCTTGCCGCATCCGTTTCGCCGCTCGATGGCCACGCCAATCCGCGACTCGCCGCGCCTGCGTTCGGGCGTGCGGCGGCGCGGCTCGGAGCGCGCATCGTCGAGAACACGGAAGTGGTGCGTATCGAGAAAGAAGCGGGCGGCTTCCGCGTGGAAAGCGCGGCGGGCGACATCTATCGCGCCGAACAAGTGCTGGTATGCGCGGGCGCGTGGGCCAATACCTTGTCGACGCAACTCGGCGAGCCTGTGCCGCTCGTCGCGCGCGGCCCGCAAATGGCTGTGACCGAACCCGTGCCGTATGTCTTCCAGCATTCGATGGGCGTCTACACGACGGTCAAGGCCGAGAGCGTGTACTTCCGCCAGATTCCGCGCGGCAATCTCGTGCTCGGCGGCGGCCCGCCCGGTCCCGCCGATATCGCCACGCGCCGCGCGGGCGTGCTGCCGGAAAACACCGTCGCGCAGATGGCGCAGTTTCGCCGCATGGTGCCGGCGCTCGGACCCTTGCATGTGATTCGCGTCTGGAGCGGCGTCGAAAGCTATCTGCCGGATTCGGAACCGGTGATCGGCCCGAGTACGAAAGCCGATGGCCTCTTCTATGCGTTCGGTTTCAGCGGCTCGGGGTTTCAGATCGGGCCGGGCGTGGGCGAAACGCTCGCGGAACTGCTCGATACCGGCGCCACACCCATTCCTCTCGATTCGTTCTCCATTCAACGATTCCAGCGCGGCGCATCGGCACACGCGGAATCGGCCACGTCAGAGACTTCTTCATGAACCACGAGAGCCACGCGAACATCAAGCCCGCCGTGCTCGGCAACGCGCTCGCCTATATCGAAGCGAATTTCGACAAGACCGTGAGTCTTGCGCAGCTCGCCGATGTCTCGGCGTTGTCGGTGTCGCGCTTTGCGACCGTGTTTCGCGAGCAGATCGGGCTTTCGCCCTACAAGTATCTGTGCCGCGTGCGGGTGCGGCGTGCGCAGAGTCTGTTGCTCGCGGGCATGCCGGGATCGGTGGTGGCGACGGAAGTCGGCTTTTTCGATCAAAGCCATCTCGCGCGGCATTTCAAGCGCTTGTGCGGCATGACGCCGAGCACGTTCATCGAGCACGCACGCGACCATGCGGACACGCGTTCAGCCAAGCTCGATGCCGGTTGCCTTAAGGGCATCGCGAAGACCGAGCCGCGGATACTTGCTCTCGACGACGCGCATGTCGCCTAGCGTTTCCGCGATGAGCCAGTCGCGCACGTCGGCGACGATAGGCCGCAACGGCCGGTTCGGCGGCGTGACGAGGCAGCAGCGCCGGCTCGTCACGATGAGTTCCTGTTCCGCCGGCACGAGCGCGCCTTGCGCGAGCCAGTGAGACGCCACGTTGAGCCAGCCGAGCGCCATGCCTTGCCCGAGCAACGCGGCCTGCACGACGATGGCGTAGTCGTTGAAACTGAGCATGCCGGCGACATGCCGCTCTTGGTCGGCGAACGCATGAAAGCGCTCATGCCAGCCGCGTTCGCCGTCGTCCATGACGATCACCGTATCGCCATGCGCGCGGCCCGCTTCGGTGCACGCGGTTTCGTGGTATCGCTCGTTCGATACCGGCAGCAGCGCTTCGGGCATGACCAGCACGGCGTTCTCGTCGATCTCTTCATCGTGAAGGAAGCGCATGCCGAGATCGACATCGACGAGCGGCCCGCCAATGCGCCCCGAGATCAGTTGAAAGCGCAGGTCCACCGAAGGAAACGCCTGATTGAGCCGGCTCATGCGCGGCATCAGCCAGTGCGTGGTGAAGGCGGTGGAAACCGACAGCGTGACCGACTCCACGCCGGTGGCGCGTGCCTCGATTTCGCGGATGGCGCTTTCTATGCCATTGAAGCCTTCCGATATCTTGCGATACAGAATGCGCCCGCTTTCCGTCAGTTCAATGCCGCCGCGCACGCGCTCGAAAAGCCGCACGCCGATATGGTCTTCCATGCGCGCGAGCATGCGGCTGACCGCAGGCTGACTCACGTAAAGTTCTTGCGCGGCACGCGTGAAATTACCGCAGCGCGCGGCCGCTTCGAAGACGAAGAGCGCGTTGGCGCTGGGCAGTTTCTTGCGAAGGTTTGGCATGACCTGATGTTATGCCCGATCCAACAATTTTGGAATTGCCGTCAAAAACATCGCGCCGTATATTTTTCTTAATCCTCAAGCCCGAAGACACGAGACGACACTCATGGATGCACGAGCGAAAACCGGCGTATCGATCAGGTCGGCAACCAAGCGCTACGGCGCGCTGGCCGCACTCGACGATGTTTCTCTCGACATCGCGCCGGGCGAATTCGTCTCGTTGCTCGGCCCGTCGGGTTCGGGCAAGACCACGCTACTAGGCATTCTCGGCGGCTTCGTGCAGCCAACGTCCGGAAGCGTCTGGGTCGGCGAGCGCGACATTACATTTGCGCCGCCGCACAAGCGCGATATCGGCATCGTGTTCCAGAACTACGCGCTCTTTCCGCATATGACGGTGGGCGAGAACGTCGCGTTCTCGCTGCGTGCGCGACGCAAGCCGAAATCCACCTGGCCGAAGAAGGTCGCCGATGCCCTGGCGATGGTCGAACTCGCGGGCTACGAGAATCGCGGCATCGACCAGTTGTCGGGCGGGCAGAAGCAACGCGTGGCGCTCGCCCGCGCGATGGTCTTCGAGCCGCAACTGATCCTGATGGACGAGCCGCTCTCCGCGCTCGACAAGCAATTGCGCGAGACCATGCAGATCGAGCTGCGGCGGCTGCATCGGCGGCTTGGCGCGACCATTGTCAACGTGACGCACGATCAGCGCGAGGCGCTCACCATGAGCGACCGCGTGGCCGTGCTCAAAGACGGCAAGCTCGTGCAGATCGACACGCCCGAGCGTCTCTACGACCGTCCTTGCGATGCGTTCGTCGCGAGCTTCATCGGCGAGGCGACCTTGCTCGACGTGAGCCGCGCGGGCGACGACACCGTGCGTCTCGGCAACACGGTCTTGCGCACGGCGCACCCGTTGCCACGCGGCGAGAAGCTCTTGCTCGCGGTGCAGACGGAGAAGCTTTTCATCGCGCATGGCGACGCGCAAGCAAACGCCAACCGCTTTTCCTGTCGCGTGACCGAAGTGCTTTATCAGGGCGAAAGTCTGCGCGTGTTCGCGGTGCTCGCAGACGGCACGGCCATCAGCCTGAGACAGCCCGGCAGCTTCGAGGCGCGCCGCCGCATTCCCCAGCCGGGCGCCGAGATGATCGTGGCGCTCGATCCCGCGGACACCATCGTCGTGCCCGCATGAACGGTTTTTCATCGCCTGTGCACGGGCGATTCGACTGGCACATGTTGCCAACTCATACGCAACCCGCAAAAGGATGATGCAATGAATCTCACCGATTTCAAGGTCCTGACGTTCGATGTCGTCGGCACGCTGATCAACTTCGAAAAAGGCGTGCTCGATTCCGTGCGGCGTCTGGGCGGCCCGAAGGCAAAGGACCTGACCGATGACCAGATCTTCACGCCGTACATGGATGGCCGCGCGAAGTATCCGGGGCGTTCGAGCCATGAGATGGCCAACGTCTACCTGCATCTGGCGAAGGAACTCGGTCTGCCCGACGACGCGCAATCGGCTGCTGCGTTCCAGCGCGACGTGCTCGAATGGCCCGCCTTCGAAGATTCCGTTGCCGCATTGAAGCGCCTGCGCAAGCACTTCCGGCTCGTCGCGATGACCAACGCGGACCGCGTCGCGCTGTCGGCGTATGCGCATACGCTCGGCAATCCGTTCGACGATACCGTCTGCTGCGACGAAACCGGTGTCGCCAAGCCCGACCCGCAATTCTTCGCTTACAACCGTGGACGTCAGGCTGCGTTCGGCTACAAGTTCGACGAGATTCTGCATACGGCGCAGAGCCAGTATCACGACATCGGCGTCGCGACGAAGCTCGGTTATGCGACGTGCTGGATCGAACGCCGTCAAGGTCAGAAAGGCTTCGGCGCCACGCCCGTGCCGGAGAACGTGACGACGCCGACGTTCAAGTTCGCGACCCTCGGCGCGCTCGCCGATGCGGTCGAGGCCGAACTGCGCGCCGCCGCCTGATCATGCGCGCCCCGACGACGCCGCGTCCCGCGCCCGACTCGCTCTGGCGGGCGATGGCCGGCCCCGCTGCCGCCACGGCGCCCTTGGCTCGCGACCTCGATGTGGAAGTCGCGATCATCGGTGCGGGCTATTCGGGGCTGACGGCCGCCCATGCCTTGCAAAAGCGCGGCGTGGAGTGCGCCGTGCTCGATGCGAATCCGGTCGGATGGGGCGCAAGCGGTCGCAACGGCGGCGTGGTGTCGTCGAAATTCAGGCTGTCGTTTCCGTCGATTGCGAGCGCGCATGGCGTCGCTATGGCCAAGCGCATGCATCGGCTCGCGCACGAGGGCGTGCGCGCGGTGGAAGCGCTCATCGACGAATTCGGTTTGCAGGCCGCGCAATTCGAGCACACGGGCAGTCTGCGTTGCGCCCATACCGAGCGCGCTTTCGCCTCGATACGGGCGGAAGCCGAGTGGGTTCGCACGACACTCGGCGACACGACCATGAGCGTGCAGTCGCGCGCCGAAGTGGAAAACGAGACGGGTTCGCGTGGTTTCGTGGGCGGCGTGTTGAGCGCGGACGCGGGCACCATCTTGCCGCTGGAATACGTGCGCGGGCTTGCCGACGGTCTGACTGCGCGCGGCGTGCCGATCTTTGAATCGACACCGGTGATCGACATGACGCGCGCGGACGATCGTCGCGTGATCCTGCGTGCGCCTGGCGGCACGGTGCGCGCGAAACAGGTGATCGTCGCGACCAACGCTTATTCGAATCTTTCCGATGCCACCGCCGCCTATCATCGCGAACTCGTGCCGTTTCGCAGCGCGATGATCGCAACCGCGAAGCTCCCCGCCGACCTCGACGCGCAGTTGATGATCAATCGCCGCAGCTACGCCGAAACGCGCCGCATGATGAAGTGGTTTCGCAAGGTGGATGGCCGCATGCTCTTCGGCGGACGCGATGCCTTCGGCAAGGAAGGCGAGCCAACCGGCTTCGATGCGTTGCAACGCGCGATGATCGCGCTGTTCCCGCAACTCAACGGCGTGCCGGTCGAGTACCGCTGGTCGGGCTATGTCGGCATGACCTTCAACGCGCTGCCGCATGTCGGCCGTAGCGACGACGCCACCACGTTCTGCCTCGGCTACAACGGCGCGGGGATTTCCATGGCGAGCCTCGTCGGTCAACATGCAGCGGCGCTCGCCCTCGGCGACAAGCCCGATCTCGCGCTGCTCGCGCAAGACGGCTTGCGGCCGGTGCCTTTTCATGCGCTGCGCGCGCCGGGCGTGAGGCTCGTCGCCGCGTGGTATCAGTTTCTCGACGCCGTGGGTGCATGATGACGATAGCCAAACGGATACTAGAGGATGCAGCGCCGATGCATGCCGCCGCAACCGACCCTTCGGTGCGCCATCAACGACGCGAAGACCGCGCCATGCTGCTGCTCATGGCGCCCGCGTTGTTCGTGGTGATCGTGCTGCTGGTGGTGCCGCTCGCGTGGCTGTCGTGGCAGTCCATTTATCACGAAGGCGCGTTCACGCTCGTGAACTATCGGCGCGTTTTCACGGGCGCTTATCTCGACACCTTTCTGCTGACGTTCAAGCTGTCCATCATCGTGACGGGCGTGACGCTTTTGCTGGGATATCCGGTCGCATATTTCGCGGCATCGGTTTCGCCGCGATGGAGCGCGCTGATACTCGGCATGGTCATTCTGCCGTTCTGGACCAGCGTGCTCGTGCGCACTTACGCATGGCTCGTGCTGTTGCAGCGCACGGGCCTCATCAACAAGGCGCTGCTCGGCATGGGGCTGATCGAGCGGCCCTTGCAGCTTTCGTATAACCAGTTCGGCACGATCATCGCGATGGTGCATATCCTCTTGCCTTTCATGGTGCTGCCGCTCTATTCGGCGATGCAGAAGATTCCGCCGAACCTGTCGCAAGCGGGCGCGAGTCTCGGCGGTTCGCCCTTGCATGTGTTCATGCGCGTGTTCCTGCCGCTCTCGATGGGCGGCGTGGTCGCGGGCGTGACACTCGTCTTCGTGTTGTGCCTGGGCTTCTATATCACGCCGGAACTCATGGGCGGCGGCAAGTCGATGATGGTCTCCATGATCGTCAGCCGTAATGTGGAGATCTACAACAGTTGGGGCGCGGCGAGTTCGGTGAGCGTGGTGCTGTTGCTGTGTGTCTTCGCAATCTTCTGGCTCGCGAGCCGCGTGATTCCGCTCGAAAAAACGCTGGGGGCGAAATGAAGAGACTGTCGCTCGGCCGGATCATACTCGGCGCATCGGTGCTGCTGATCCTCGTGTTCCTGATGGTGCCGGTGGTGATCGTCGTGCCGCTGTCGTTTTCGGATGCGCGCTTTCTGACCTTTCCGCCGCCCGCGTATTCGTTGCGCTGGTATCACGCGTTCTTCGACAACCCCGCGTGGATCGACGCAGCCAAGACGACGTTCGCCGCATCGACATGCGCGGCATTGATAGCGACGCCGCTCGGTATTGCGGCGGCTTATGGCATTCAGTACGGCTCGCACTGGTCGATGCGCTATCTGCGCACGCTCCTCATGTTGCCGATGATGGTACCGATCATCATCGTCGCGGTGGGCGTGTTCTTCGTGTTCACGCAAGCGGGATACGTGAATACGCTGGGCGGGCTCATCATCGCGGACACCATGCTGGGTCTGCCTTATGTGCTCATCTCGGTCGGCGCGGATCTGCGCAGCTTCGACCGCACGCAGGAAATGGTCGCGCGCAGTCTCGGCATGAACCGCTTTCGCAGTTTCATGGCGGTGACGCTGCCGCAGATTCGCGCGAGCGTGATCTCGGGCGCGGTGTTCGTCTTCATTCAGGCGCTCGATGAAACCGTCGTCGCGCTGTTCATTTCGGGCGGCAGCAACCAGACGCTCACGCGTCGCATGTTCGTCACCTTGCGCGACGAGATCGATCCGACCATCGCGGCCATCAGCACCATGCTCACGGCGATTACGTTGTGCCTCGTGATGATCGTCGTCGTGAGCCGGCGCTCGGCGGTGGCGCGCACTTAACGCTTATAGAAACGGATCAACGCATGTCACACTCATTGCAGTTCTACATCGATGGCGCGTGGGTCGAACCGGCTGGCACGCGACGTCTGCCCGTGATCGATCCCTGCACGGAAGAAGCGTTTGCAGAGATCGCACTCGGCGATGCGCGCGATGTCGATCGCGCGGTTGCAGCCGCGCGGCGTGCATTCGAAACGTACTCGCGGACATCGGTGCCAGAGCGCGTCGCGTTGCTCGAACGCATACTCGAAGCGTACCTTGCGCGTTACGACGAGATGGCCGAAGTCATCACGCGTGAAATCGGCGCGCCTTCCAAGTTATCGCATGCGTGGCAGGCGTCGCTCGGCAAGCGGCATATCGAAGAGACCTTGCGCACGGTCGCGCGCTTTCAGTGGCAACGCAGGAAGGGCACGACGCTCATCAACCACGAACCGGTCGGCGTCGCTGCGCTCATCACGCCGTGGAACTGGCCGATCAACCAGATCGTCTGCAAGGTCGCGCCCGCGCTCGCTGCGGGTTGCACGGTGGTGCTCAAGCCAAGCGAAGTATCGCCGCTGAATGCGCTCTTGTTTGCCGAGATTCTCGATGCGGCAGGCGTGCCGCCGGGCGTGTTCAATCTCATCAATGGCGACGGTCCGACCGTGGGCGCGGCGCTGTCTTCGCATCCGGATGTGGACATGGTGTCGTTCACTGGCTCGACGCGCGCGGGAGTCGAGATTGCGAAGCTGGCCGCGCCGACCGTGAAGCGCGTGCATCAGGAGCTGGGCGGCAAGTCGGCGAACATCCTGCTTGACGATGTCGATCTGGAAGCGGCCGTGACGGCGGGCGTGAACTCGTGCTTCGGCAATAGCGGTCAGTCGTGCAATGCGCCCACGCGCATGCTCGTGCCTGCATCGCGTCATGCAGAGGCCGTGGAGATCGCGCGGCGTGCGGCTTCGAAGCAGCGCGTCGGCCCCGCCGATGCGGACGGCACGACGATGGGCCCGGTCGTCAGCGACGTGCAGTTCACGCGCGTGCAGCGGTTGATTGGCATCGGCATCGAAGAAGGCGCGGAGTTGGTGGCTGGCGGTTTGGGGCGTCCGGACGGGTTGGAACGTGGTTACTACGTGAAGCCGACGGTATTCGCTGGTGTGGATCCTTCGATGACGATTGCGCGCGAGGAAATCTTCGGACCGGTGCTTGCGATCATGCCGTATCGCGATGACGAAGAAGCAATTGCGATTGCCAACGATACGCCGTTCGGGCTTGCGGCTTACGTGCAGTCCGGGGATAAGGAGCGGGCGCGGAAGGTGGCGCTACGCATGCGCGCGGGTAGCGTTTATGTGAACTATCCGGCGTGGGATGCGGGGTCGCCATTTGGCGGATATAAGCAGTCGGGGAATGGGCGCGAGTATGGGGAGTGGGGATTGGAGGCGTTTTTGGAGGTCAAGGGGATCGTGGGGTTTGGGGAGTAGTCAAGCGCACGCGCCTCGATTCGTAGCGCGCGTGACGCGACCGCCAATCTCACGCCCTACGATATCCGCTTCGACCCATACCCATCCACCACCCCGACCTCGCTCGCAAAGCGATTGGCGTTCGACTCCGCCCGCAGCATATCCGCCACGCGCTCGGCCATCATGATCGTCGGCACATTCGTATTGGCACAGGGTATCGAAGGCATCAGCGAGGCGTCGCATACATAAAGACCATCGACGCCATACACCGCGCCGCGCGCGTCAGTCACGGCGAGCGGATCGTTTTCAGCGCCCATGCGGCATGTGCCCGACGGATGCCACGTTCCGCCAACCGAACGCGTCACGAACCGCGTGAGCGCTTCGTCATCGTTCATCAAGTCGGCGATGCTCACGCCCTGCGTCACCACGCGTCGGATCAGCCATCCACGCAACGGTCCCGCAACATCCAGCAGCGCACTCAACGCGCCGCGCTGCAACGCGTTCCACATTCCCGGCACCGCGACCGCTGCGACGCGCGGCGAATAGCTCGACGGAAACACGATATCGCGATGCACATCCATCGACGCCGCGTTAAGTGTTTGCGCGCCGAAGCGCAAGGCAAGCTTGAGCCGTTCGAGGTCGCGCGTATCGGAAAGCATGGCGAAATCGACCTTCGGTTCATCGAGTGGATTCGCCGATGCCAACGTCACCCGCCCGCGCGAATACGACTTGTTGACCCAGAAGAAGATCGTGCCGAGCCGATAACCCACCGAATGCCAGCCGGAACGCGAAAGAATCGCGCCGTGCATGTCGCCGGGCACGGTGTCATCGAGATGCGATGAGAAGCGCACGATCGCCTGCTCGTGATGCTCATCGGGATAAGGCGTGCGCGCCGAACGCGGCAAAAACGCGGACACCGCAATCGACGGATGCTCCATCAGATTGCCGCCCACGCCCGGCCGGTCCGCGCATACTTCGATGCCGAGCGCAGCCAACGCTTGCGCCGGCCCGATGCCGCTGCGCATGAGCAACGCGGGACTGTGTATCGCGCCCGCCGAGACGATCACGCGCCGCGCGTGCACATCTTCGTGGGTGCCATCCGGCCGCAGGATGCGCGCACCGATCGCGCGTTTGCCATCGAACAAAATGCGATCGACGACGAGACCCGTGCGGATCGATAGATTCACGCGCTTGCGAGTGGCATCGTCGAGATAACAGATGGACGTCGGAATACGTTCGCCCGCCGCGCTCACCGAGAGCGAGCCGATAAACGCGCCGTCTTGCCAGGGCCCGTTCTGATCGTCATGTAATGGATGGCCGCTCTTGCTAAGCGTATCCAGCACGGCGCGCACGAACGGCGAGATGCGCGCCCACTTCGGTCGCTGAATGCGCAGCGGTCCGTCCGAGCCGTGATAGGGGCCGGCGAAGTCGCAATCGGTTTCGAGCTTGCGGAAGTAGGGCAGGCAGTTCTGCCAGTTCCAGCCATCGGCCCCGAGCGTGTCCCACTCGTCGTAATCGGCGGGCGCGCCGCGATTGGCCATCAGCGCGTTGATCGCGGAACCGCCGCCGAGAATGCACGCTTGCTCATAACGTCGAACGGGCGCGAGCGCGCTCATGCGGGCCTTCAACTGCCGCCAGATGTTGTTCGTATCGAGATAAGCGCGCCCCGGATAGCGGCTGCGAACCGCGTCCGGCATGGTGCTCGCGGAGATGTCGCGGCCCGCCTCGACGAGGCATATGTGCCTGCCTGCGTCCTCCGACAGGCGCGCGGCCAGCACGCAGCCCGCCGAGCCGCCGCCGAGAATCAGATAATCGATCATGCCGGAACGCGCGCGCTGCACGCTCACTGCATGAACTTGAGCCACCGCGCCTTGGCCTGAATGCCCGGGTCCGATGCCCACCATTCTTCCTGCATCAGCGCTTGTTTCGCGGCATTGGCCGGTGAACTCGGCAGCTCGGATGCGCGCTTCTCGCTGATCTTGCCGGTCTTGAACGCGGCCGGATTGCCCGGACCGTAATCGATATACGTCGGCAGGTTCGCCTGCAATTCCGGCGAAAGCGCGGTATTGAGGAAGCGCACCGCATCGTTGAGGTTCGGCGCGTTCTTCAGGATGCACAACTGCGTGTTCTGCAGGATGCCGTCGTTGAAGGTGAAGTCCACGTCCGGATCGTCCTTGCGCACGGCGCTCGCGCGGCCATTCCAGATCATCGTCATGTCGACTTCGCCGTCGTGCAGCAACTGCGCCGACTGGCCGCCCGAGGTCCACCATACCGTGATGTTCGGCTTGATCTCTTCGAGCTTCCTGAACGCGCGATCGACATCGAGCGGATAGAGCTTGTCGCGCGCCACGCCGTCCGCGAGCAAAGCGGCTTCGAGCACGGTCTGCGGGTCGTTGCGCAAGGCGCGCGTGCCGGGGAAACCCTTCACGTCCCAGAAGTCCTTCCAGCTTTGCGGCACCTTCTTGAGCGTTTTCTTGTTGTAGCCGATGACGGTCGAATAAAACTCGTACGCCGCCGAATAGGGCGTGCGGTATTGCTCGGGCATCGCGGCCGCGTTGGGGATCTTCGAGAAGTCGAGCTTTTCCAGCAAGCCTTCGCGCCCGCCGCGCAGACAGTTCGACGTCGGGGTATCGATCACGTCCCAGATCGGCTTGCCGGTAGCGGCTTGCGCTTTGACTTGCGGCCATGCATCCGGAATGCTGTCCTGCTTGATCGTGATGCCGAGTTCTTTCGCAGCGGGATCGAGAATCGCCTTGGTCTGCGCTTCCTGATAAGCGCCGCCTTGCGACACGAAAGTGATGCTGCCCGCGGCAAAAGCCGGTGCCGCGCCGCCCAAGGCCATGCCAAGCGCGAAAGTCATGGCAAGCGGGCGAAGCGTGAGACGGGAACAACTGAACCTTGCAATATTGATCACGGCGTTTCCTCGACAAGGTTGAAGCGAAGGACGTCTTGCAGGTCGCGCCGTCACTGCGGATGAGCATGTCATCGCGCAAGAACGACGCGGGTCTGAGCAAAAATATATTGGGTCAAATTCGCTGGAGCAACGCCGCAATTGTTGGAGGCTCCATGACCTTAGGTTATGCCCTGCAATTCAAGAAACGCTTCACTGGAAGATCACGTAGACCTTGCGCATGGTCTCCTCGACTTCCCATGTTCCTTCGGTGTTCGCCGCGAAAAACAGCGTGTCGCCGCCCGTGAAGTGCACGGTGTCTTCGCCATCGGGCGTGAAGCGTCCGCTTCCGGCGAGAAAGTGCATGACTTCGGCTTCCTTGACCGAGCGACGATACGTGCCCGGCGTGCATTCGAACACGCCGGTGTCGATGTTCTCGCTGCCCGGAATCACGCGCTGTACGCCCGAAACCCTGATTTGCGGTGTGCCCGGAAGGCCTGCCGTGCCCCAGTCTTCCAGGCCTTGTAGCCGGATGCTCTGCTTGATCTGCTGAACTTTCATATGGTCGTGTCTTGTCGATCGAATGTTATTGCGATGCAGCGATACGCTGTTCTATCTTCCCAAGCCTCACCACCGTCACGCCCGCGCGCAATTGGCGCAGCGAAGGCATGACGAGCATGCAATCGGCATAGGGCGTGCGGACCGCTTCGCCTTCGGACCAGCCGATCACGCTACCGGCTTCCGGAAAGACTTCGAGTCCGGTGTAGGCATCGGCGAAACGGAAGTCGAGGCTCTTTGCCACGACAGGTTCCGTCACGCGCACGATCAGCATTTCCGGCGGTGACGGCTTGATCCATCCAATGGGGAGATCGGCCTCATCGAGCACGTCGGCAAGGCGGAGGAAGCGCGCCGTGCCGTCGCGCGCCACGTCCACCGCGCTTGCTTCCCAGTGCTGCCCGCATTCGATCAGTAGCGCGTTCTTCTCGCTGGCCGGATCGCCAAAGCCTTCGTAATCGCGCATGCGGCGGCCTTCCGGATGGCCTTCGTCGCAGATCACGGTCGCGGGCGTGCCGAGTTGCGCCGACAGCGCAATGCCTTTATCGAGCGGTCCCGCGACGATCAGCGGCGCGCTCTTCTCGTGCATCGAATGCAGGTCGAGCAGCAGATCCACCGTGTCGATGACCGGACGCATCGCGCGGGCGCGGCGCAGTTCGCTCGAATCGCGCGAGGTGTCGTCGAGCGTCCGCGCGGTCCACACGCGGTTGAAGTCCTGATCGACGAAGCGCGAGGCATCCGGCTTCGCGGCATCGAAGCGTCGATAGGCATCGACATTCGCAAACGCGAGCGTGAGCTTGCCGCGCCGCGGGCGCACTTTCGCGCGCAGGAGTTCATCGACTGCAATCGCGCCGCACACTTCGTTGCCGTGCGTGAGCGCGTTGATCATCACGTGAGGACCGGCCACGCCCGAATCGAAGGTATGCACATAAGGGATGCCGGTGTTGCCGGCCTCATGCGCGCCGATGTCCGGAAACGTGACCTCAATGGGATAAGCCGTCGCGTTCATTCGAGACCGCCCTGACAGAGATATTTGATCGACAGATAGTCGTCGAGGCCGTACTTCGAGCCTTCGCGGCCGTAGCCCGATTCCTTCACGCCGCCGAAAGGCGCGGCTTCGCTCGCGAGCGCGCCTTCGTTGATGCCGACGATGCCCGCTTCGAGCGCACGCGCCACGCGGTCGATGCGCTTCACGTCCTGGCTGTAGAAGTACGATGCGAGGCCGAAGGGCGTGTCGTTGGCGGCGCGAATGCCTTCGGCTTCGTCGTCGAAACGAAAGAGCGGCACGACAGGACCGAAGGTTTCCTCGCAGCTCAGTTGCATGTCGGGCGTGGCATCGGCGAGCACGGTCGGCGCGTAGTAGTTCGCCCCGAGTTCCGTGAGCCGCTTGCCGCCCGCGAGCACGCGTGCGCCGCGCGCGACGGCGTCCTCGACATGGCGGGCGATCTTGTCGACCGCGCGCGAGTTGATCATCGGGCCGATCTGCGCTTTCGGGTCGGTCGCGGGCGCAACCTTCAATGCAGCGACGCGGTTACTGAGCAAGTCCGCGAAGCGCTCGTACACGCCGGACTGCACGAACACGCGATTCGGGCACACGCAGGTCTGTCCGCCGTTACGGAATTTCGAGGCCATCAGGCCGGTCACCGCCGCGTCGAGATCGGCGTCATCGAACACGATGAAAGGCGCATTGCCGCCGAGTTCGAGCGAGAGCTTCTTCAGCGTATCCGCCGACTCGCGCGCGAGATACTTGCCGACAGGAGTCGAACCCGTGAAGGTGATTTTGCGTACGCGGCTGTCCTGAAGCCAGTCGGCGACCGCGGGCACCGCGCTCTCCCGCGACGAACTGATGAGATTCAACGCGCCCGCCGGCACGCCCGCCTCGTGCGCGAGCATGACGAGCGCAAGCGCGGTCAGCGGCGTGTCTTCGGCTGGCTTGCCGACGACCGTGCAGCCCGCCGCGAGCGCGGGCGCGATCTTGCGCGCAATCATCGCGAGCGGAAAGTTCCACGGCGTGATGGCCGCGACGATTCCCACCGGCTCCTTCACCGCGCTCATGCGCTTGCCGCGCTGCTGTTGCGGAATGATGTCGCCGTAAATGCGCGTGGCTTCGTCGGCGAACCACGCCACATAAGACGCGCCGTACAGCACTTCGCCGCGACCTTCGGCAAGCGGCTTGCCTTGTTCGAGCGAGATGAGTTCGCCGAGCGCGTCGGCATTCTCGACGATCAGCGTGTGCCAGCGGTGCAGCACCGCCGCGCGATCCTTCGGCAGCGTGTCACGCCAAGCGGGAAACGCGCGCGCGGCGGCATCGGTGCCGGCGCGGGCATCGGCGGCGCCGCTGTCGGCTACTTCGACGATGACTTCGCCCGTCGCCGGGTTCGTCACGGCAAAGCGCTTGCCGTCGGCGGCCGCCACCCATTTGCCATCGATGAAATTATCGGCGCGGATCAGATCGCTCAATGTATGGCTCATGGCGGCTCCTTTAAAGCAGACGTTGCGCGACGGCTTGCCCGACTTGCATCGTGTTTGCCTTGCCGCCCAGGTCGCCGGTATGCGGGCCTTCCTTGAGCGTTGCCTCGATGGCGGCGAGGATCGCGTCGTGGGCCTCGCGCTCCTTGCCCGTGCCGTTGCCGAGGAAGTCGAGCATCATCGCGGCCGACCAGATCATGGCGATCGGGTTCGCAACGCCCTTGCCCGCGATATCGGGCGCCGAACCATGCACCGGCTCGAACAGCGACGGGAAGTTGCGCTCTGGATTCATGTTGGCCGAAGGCGCGATGCCGATGGTTCCGGTGCACGCCGGCCCGAGGTCCGAAAGAATGTCGCCGAAGAGATTGGTGGCAACGACCACATCGAAGCGATCCGGGCTCAAGACGAAGCGCGCGCACAGAATGTCGATATGCTGCTTGTCCCACTTGACGTCCGGATACTGCTCCGCGATCTCCGCGGCACGCGCATCCCACCACGGCATGCTGATCGAGATACCGTTGCTCTTGGTCGCCACCGTGATGGTCTTTTCGCGGCGTTGCGCGAGATCGAACGCGAACTTCAGCACGCGCTCCGCGCCCTTGCGCGTGAAGATGGAGGTCTGCGAGACGAACTCGCGTTCCGTGCCCTCGAACATCGCGCCGCCGACCGACGAATACTCGCCTTCGGTGTTTTCACGCACGATCATGAAGTCGATATCGCCCGCCTTGCGATTCGCGAGCGGCGAGGGCACGCCTTCGAAAAGACGCGCGGGACGCAGGTTGATGTACTGGTCGAACTCGCGGCGAAACTTGAGCAGCGAACCCCACAGCGAAATATGATCGGGCACGGTCTGCGGCCAGCCCACCGCGCCGAACAGAATGGCGTCCGTGTCCTGCAGTTGCGCCTTCCAGTCGTCGGGCATCATCTGGCCGTGCGCCGCGTAGTAATCACAGCTCGCCCATTCGATATGTTTGTATTCGAGCGCAATGTCAAAGCGCTTGCTCACGGCATCGAGCACGCGAATGGCTTCGGGCATCACTTCCTTGCCGATGCCATCGCCGGGAATAACCGCAATACGATATTTGCTGGACATGAGGATCTCCGCTTTCGTTTAGTCAGGAACCACGCGCGCGAGGGTCGTGCGCCGACCCGCCCGCGGCGCGAGCGTTCGAAGCTTCAATACAGGAAACAAGGATAACAACGCGCGTGAATGCGCGTTGCGGTGGTCAGTGCTGGCTTGGCGAGAAGAGCGTTTCGAGCGGGTAATGCGTTTTCGCGAACGCCGTCTTGATGATGACGTAGCTGAAGTACTTCTCGATGCCGATATCCCGCTCCAGCAGCCCTTCGACGATGTTTTGATAATGGCTCACGCTGCGCGTGACGAACTTCAGCAGATAGTCGTAGCCGCCGCTCGCCAGATGACATTCGACGATCTCGTCCACGTCTTTCACCGCATTCACGAACTTGATGAAGTCTTCGCGCCGGTGATCCGCCAGCGTGACTTCGGTGAAGACCACCTGAATGTCGCCGAGCTTCTCCAATTGAATCTGCGCGCCGTAGCCCACGATATAGCCCGCCTTTTCCAGACGCTTCACGCGAATCAGGCAAGGGCTTGGCGATAAGCCGACTGCATCGGCGAGTTCGACATTGGTGATGCGTCCGCGCTTTTGCAATTGCGAGAGGATGCGCAGGTCGATTCGGTCCAGCTTGCAGTCGGTGCTCATCGTGGGAGGCGGGGCGGGACATGTCGGAGAAGTCGGTCGATGGTATCACGCAGCCACGCGACGATTAAATCCCGTTGCACCGCCTGCCGCGCCGCCCAGCGCCGCGCGCACTTCCGCTTGTGCGAGGACGTCGTCGAGTGTCTTCGTGAGACGCTCGAACATCATGTCGAAATTGGCTTCCGTGTAGCACAACGCCGGTGCAAAGCCGAGGATGTTGTCGCCGAACGCGCGGAACACGAGGCCGTTGGCGTACGCGGCAGCGGCGATGCGGTCCGGCAGTTTGAGCGAGGCGTCGAAGCCGCGCTTGGTCTCTTTGTCGGCGACGAGTTCGAGCGCGCCGAGCAGACCGCGATGCCGCGAATGTCCGACGAGCGGATGCGCAAGCAGCGAATCGAGCCCTTCGGCAAAGCGCGGCGCCCGCGCCTGGCCGTTTGCGAGCAGTCCGCCTTCGTGATAAAGCCGCATGACTTCGAGACCGATCGCCGCGCTCACCGGATGCGCCGAATAAGTGTGACCGTGACCCACGGCCACGCCATTGTTCGTACCCGACGCGATGCCTTGATAGACGGCATCGGACATGAGGACGGCGCCCATCGGCGCGTAACCTGCCGTCAGGCCCTTGGCGACCGTCATCAAGTCCGGTTCCACGCCTTCGCCTTCGCACGCGAAGAGCGGGCCGGTGCGCCCGAAGCCGGTGATGACTTCATCGGCGACGAAGAGGATGTCCAGTTGGCGGCATGCTTCGCGCATGGCCTTGAGCCAGCCGACAGGCGGCACGATCACGCCGCCCGAACCTTGAATGGGCTCGCAGAAGAATGCGGCGACGTTCTCCGCGCCGAGCGCTTCCACCTTGGCCCGCAGCGCCGCCACCGACGCGGTGATGAGCGCGTTGTCGTCCGCGTAGTCGTTGCGATACGCGTACGGCGAGGGGATGTGATGCTGCGTCGCGAGCGGCAGATCGAAGTTGCGATGGAACGCGGGCAGCGCGGTCAGCCCCGCACCAACCGACGACGAGCCGTGATAGCCGCGTTCCAGCGCGATGAAGTGCTTCTTCGCCGGACGGCCGGTCGCGTTGTAGTAGTGCGTGATGAAGCGCAGCGCGGAATCGACCGCATCCGAGCCGCCGAGCGTGAAGTACACATGCGTAAGCGATGCCGGCGCGAGATCGACCAGCTTTTCGGCCAGTTCGATAGCCGGTTCGGAGCCGAAGTGGAAGTAGCCGGTCGCGTAAGGCAGACGCGCCATCTGTTTCGAGGCCGCCTCGACGATGCTCGCGTGACCATAGCCCGTGTTCACGCACCAGAGGCCGGAGAACGCGTCGAGCAGTTCCTTGCCTTCGATATCGCGCAAGAAGACGCCGTCCGCCGAATCGAGCACGGTGACGCCGCGCGCTTCATGGGCGCGGTAGCTTGCGACTGGGTGAATCAGATGTTTGCGGTCCGATTCGACCAGGGCTTGCTTGGATTGATTCGACATGAGCGGGCTCTTCTCGGAAGTAAGCTGGACCGTTCCATACTATCGGGGGAGCGCCGTCGGGCGCATCGCCAAATAAATCGCGGAAAAGCAAATATGCGGCGTTTTGCGGGGCGTGCGCAGCATTTTGTGCTGAGGCGCCTCAGTAGCCCCGGCTGCGGTCTATCTGACCGATCATCGGCTGCCCTTCGCGATGCCGGCGCAAATTGTCGAGCACCACGTCCACCGCTGTTTCCGGCCGCGTCGCGCTCGCGATATGCGGCGTCAGACGCACGCGCGGATGCGTCCAAAACGGATGCGTGTCGGGCAAAGGCTCGGGATCGGTGACATCGAGAATGGCGGCGTGCAGATGGCCGCTATCGAGCGCATCGAGCAAATCGTCCTGATTTACTTGCGGACCGCGCCCGACGTTGATGAACGACGCGCCTGGCGGCAGCGCGGCGAACACGCGCTTATTCAGCAGGCCGCGCGTGGAGTCGGTGAGCGGCAAGAGGCACACCAGCACATCGGTGCGGGCGAGGAAGGCATCGAGCGACTCGACACCCGCATGACATTCGATGCCTTCCAGTTCATGCGCCGAGCGGCTCCAGCCCGCGCACGCAAAGCCGAAACGGTGCAACTGTTTCAGCACGGCCGTGCCGAGCATGCCGAGGCCCAGCACGCCGACACGCCGCGTGGATGCCGCGCGCACCGGCATTGCACGCCATACGCGTTCGCGTTGCTGCGCCGCGTAGTCGAAGAGATCGCGATGCACGGTGAGCACCGCCTGCGTCACGTATTCGACCATGCCCTCGACGATGCCCGGCTCGACCATCCGCACCACGGCGATGCCGGACGGCACGGCGGACAGATCGAACTGGTCGATGCCCGCGCCCACCGAGAAGATCACTTCGAGATTCGGCAGCGCGCGCGTGAGGTCAGCGGGCGGTTGCCATGCGGCCAGATAGCGGATGGACGCGGCATCGCCGATATCCGGCCACAGGCGAAACGGTGTCTCGGGCGCCTTGCTGGCGAAAAGCTGCGCCCACTGTCTGCCGCGCTCGGGGTCGGCCTTATAGAGAAGAGCCATCGTATTCAACCCACTGCCTGATTGACGATGCCGAACTGGCCCACAGACGCGTCCGGCCGCGGCGCACCATTGCGCGCCATCTTGACGACCGCATCGACCTGCCTGAGTCCCAGTTCTTCGAGCCACGGCGTGAGGCCGCTGTCGCCCGGCGTATCCATGCGGGTAAAGGCGCCTTCGTTGGCGGCAAGCCAATGCGCAACCAGCGCCTGCGCGCGCTGCAACCGTTCCTGACCTTCGCCCGTGGCGATGACCGGACCGATGGCGTGGCCGCGCCCGAATGGCCGCATCAGCGCGAAGCCGACGATCTCGCCGGCGGATTCCAGCGCGACGCCTTGCGCCACGCCGAGCAGTTGCTGCAGAATCGCGCCGCGATCCACACCGGCCGCGCGCGATGCCAGTTCGGCGAGACGCGGCGTATCGGCAAATTCGAGCGGACGCAGGCTTTCACCGGCCTGCAGCAAAATGGCGGGTGCGCGAAAATCGGCCGATTGATGTTGATGCAAGGTGCCGATTGGCTCGAAACCGAGTTTGGCGTAGAGCGGCTGTCCGGCGGGCGTCGCGTGCAGGAGGGTGACGCGGGAGCCGAGCGCATCGAGCAGCAGTTCCATCAGCTTTCGCCCGATGCCGTGCCCTTGCCGGTCGGGCGCGACGATGACCATGCCGAGCGAGCCGGCATCCTCGCCGAACTTCCAGTAGAGGGCGGTGCCGACCACGCGCTCGCCTTCCTGCGCGATGAAGCCGGCGCCAGCGTCGAGAACGAAGCGCCAGTCGTCGGCGCGGTGCGGCCATTTCACTTCGACCGACAGCGCATGCGCGGCGTCGATGTCGCGGGCTTCGAAGGGTCGGTACAGAATGGTTGAGCGTATTTCGGCAACGGACACGGCGCACTCCAGGGACGGGGACGCATGCTACTTTGACAGCCGCGAACGACCCGGGCTAGGACGATCCTGCTGCGCCGCGAACGCGGCTTCGCGCGATGGCAGGCACCGCGCCGTGCACGGAAAATGACGGATCTCGCGGCGAACGTAGTAACGTTACGCCAGTCGATGTTTTATCAGGCAAATACAGTGTTGAGGGGCACATGTCAGAGTCAAGCACCATTACGGATCAACAGGTCGCATCGATCGCGCAACGGTTGAGCGGAGAAGGCCGCGAGTTGTCGCCATTGACCGTCTGGAACGAAATCCGCAGCGGCTCCATCATCGAGGTGGCAAACGCGTTGCAGCGCTGGAAAGCGGCACAGGAGCCGCAAGCCGCGCCCACACCCGTCGACGACGAAGCGAGCTTGCCGCAAGGCGTCGCCGAGACGCTTCTGAACGCGGCGCATCAGCTTTGGGCGGGCGCGCATCAGCAGGCCGGGCAACGCTTCCAACCGCAATTGCGCACGCTGGATCAGCGGCTTACGGCCACGCTCGCGGAACGCGACGAAGCGCTCGCCGGTTTCCAGCAGGCCGACGAGGAAGCCGACCGCGAGCGCCAGCAGCGCAACAATCTGGCGCAGGCGTTACAGGCTTCGGAACAGACGGTCGAACATCTGCGCAGTGCGCTTGCCGACGTGAGCGCCCGCGCCGAGACCGCCGAACGGCGCGTCGAGGAACTGACGCAGCGGGAATCGATGGAGCAGGGCAGGCTTGCGGCGGCGATCGCCTCCTTCGAGGAAGCGCAGCGTTCGCAGGAAGCGTTGGCCGCGTCGATCTCGGATAAGGATGACGAGCTCGCCCGAATTGCGCGGGAGCGGGACGAAGCGCGCCATGCGCATGAGGCACTCACGGCATCCGTCGCGGCGAAGGACGACGAGATTGCGCGAATCGTCCGCGAACGGGACGACGCGTTGAACGCGGCGACAGTCGGCAAGCACGAGGAGATCGCGCGCATCGTCCAGGAGCACAACGATGCCTTGCACGCGGCCGTCTCGCAAAAGGACGAGGAGATCGCGCGCTTCGTGAGCGAGCGCGACGACGTGCGGCAGGCGCATGAAGCGCTGAGCGCGCATGTCGCGAGCAAGGACGACGAGATTGCCAGCCTTGTTCGACAACGCGACGAGGCGCGTCAAAGAGCCGAGGCGCTGCAGCATGAAAGTCAGGCGAAATCCGATGAAGCGCAACGCTACGCGCATGAAGCGGGCGTTACCGCCGAACGCGTGGCCGCGGTCGAGCAGCAAGCGAACGAGCGTTTTGCGCGTATCGCGGAACTCGAAGTCGAACTCGACGCGGCACGCGGTGCGCTAAACGAGTTGCAACAGGCTCACGCGGCCAAGCACGATGAAGCCACGGCGCAGTCCGGCGAGCTTCAGCGTGTTGCACGAGAACTCGAAGCGGCGCGTTCGCAGATCAGCGCGTTGAACGAGCAAAAGGACGCGGCAAGCGCCGACGCCGCCCAGCGCGCGCAAGATGCCGCCGCTGCCCGCGAGCGCGCGGAGAACGCCGAACAGCAGGCGGCATTGCTGCAGGAGCGTTTGGCCGAACAGGAACAACGCGAAGCCGATGCAAGAAGCACTCACGCCTCGCAGCGCATGGAACTCGAGGCGCGCGGCGTCGCGGTGGAAGGCGAGATCGCCGCTTTGCAACGGCAGATCACGACACAAGCCAAGGATCATACGAAGGCCTACGACAAGCTGCGCACGCAGGCCGAAGAATGGGTCAGTTATGCCAAGGACCTGAAGCAGCGGCTCGACGGCGCAAACGAGAAACTGCTCTTCATCGATGCACGCAGCACCGGCGAAGTCGCGCTCATGCGCCGGCTTGCGCTGGAACTCGAACGGCTCAAGCCGGACCATGAACTCGTGTTGCGTGAAGCGCAGCAAAGGGTGATCGGCGACAAGATGGTCCAGCAGCTTGCGCAGAAGGGTTATCGTTATGACCCGGCTACTTCGGCGATTTCGAAGATCGAAGAGTAGGCGTTAATCAAGCGGGACTCGGTGAGAACGTCAAGCGGGCCATCGTCGATGGCCCGCTTCGTCTAAGTGCGGTAGCCCACCATCGTCGGCGGGGAAATCAGCGAACATGCGCATGCATCAAGCATCGTTCGCCTGATTCATTTCTCTTCCACGACGAAAAGCCGCTTCATGACATTCGACCATGGGGTGTTCACGGTCTCGCTTGACTTCGAATTGCTCTGGGGCGTGCGCGAGACGCGTACCATCGAGAGCTATGGCGCGAACCTGCGCGGCGTGCGCGAGGCCATTCCGCGCATGCTCGATGTCTTTGCCGCAAACGGCATTCATGCGACATGGGCCACGGTAGGCTTTCTTTTTCATCGCAATGCGGATGAACTTCGCGCGGCTTTACCGCCGCCTTCCCTGCGGCCGAATTACGTGCGCGCAGGCATTTCCCCTTATGAATATATCGATGCAGCCCAGGCGCTCGATCCGCTTTATCACTTCGCGCCCGAACTCGTCGAACGCATTGCGCAGCAGCCTGGTCAGGCTATCGGCACGCACACCTATTCGCATTACTACTGTCTAGAACAAGGTCAGGGCTTGCGCGAATTCGAAGCGGATATCGAATGCGCCACGGAGGTTGCCAGGCGCGCGGGCTTGCGGTTGAAGAGCATCGTATTTCCGCGCAACCAGTGCAATGAAGACTACCTTGCGGCGCTCGCGCGGCATGGCATCGTGTGTTATCGCGGAACACAAGGCGGTCACGCTTATGCGGCCTCCGACAAGGCAGGGCAAGGCTATCTGCGCCGCGCAACGCGTTTGCTCGATGCTTATATGAACGTGTCCGGACACAATACCCATGCGCTCGATTCATGCTTCGAAAGCGCGCCTTTCAATTTTCCGGCAAGCAGTTTTCTGAGGCCTTATTCAAGCAAATGGGCAATGCTCGATGGCTTGCGCCTTGGACGAATAAAAAATGCCATGACCGATGCGGCGCTCAACAAGCGCCTTTATCACCTCTGGTGGCATCCGCATAACTTCGGCCGCAATACCGCGCAGAACATCGCGTTTCTTGAGCGCATTGCCGAGCACTATGTTCTGCTGCGCGAACGCCACGGCTTCGCTTCGCTCAACATGGAGGAGCTTAGCGAGCTGGCGGCCACGCGATTGGTCGATCAAACAAGCTTGCCTGCCGCCGAGCCTGCGTGATCAACGGCGGGTTTCGGAGGCGGTCGGAGCAATCGCCGAATGCGCGGTGAGAAAACGCGGCGTCCTGAAACGCACGATGCTTGCATAGAACCATACGTAGACCGCGACGAACATCGCGCCGGTGACGAAAAGCGCAAGCGGCCGGTCCCAGAACACCGTTGCGGGCGCAACGCCCACAGCGCACAACACCCACAGATAAGGCGATGTGCGGCCATTGCGGCGCGCGCGCTGACGCACATCGCTATAGTCCGATCCTTTGAGTGCAATGCGCTTGTAAATGAGCGTGTGAAGGTGCACGCCATCTGGTTCGCTCACGGGTCGGCCTCGCACGAACTTGCGGCGATAGATCGAGAACACGGTTTCGAAGAGCGGATAGATGGCGACGACAGCCGCATACCACGCCGACACGGAAGGATGCCGCGCGATCAGCAGCACGAGCAATTCGGCCATGACGAAGCCGATAAAGTATGCACCGCCATCGCCCAGGAAAATGTGGGCGCCTGGATAATTCCATACGACGAAGCCAAGGATGGTGCCGATCATGGTCAACGCGACGCTCATGACCAGCCAGTCACCGACTTGATGCGCGACGAAACCTATCGAAGCGAAGATCAGGATGGACGAGACCGATGCGAGGCCATTCATGCCGTCGATGAGATTGATTGCGTTCGTGAGCCCCGATACGGTCAGCACGGTGAGGCCGACCGCAAGCGGCATGAGTTGAAGCCCGTGATCGACCACCGGCAGATCCACGCGAACCAATACCGCATGCAACGCATAGACGCCACCGATCGACCCTGCCATGGCCGCGAGCAGACGCGCACGCGGGCTTACATGCTTGGTCAGGTCTTCGAGACAGCCGGCCAGGAACGGTAAAGCGGCGCACGCCAATAACAGCATCGACTCGCCGCGTGGATTCGCACCGAATAGGCCGCCCATCATGAACGTAATTGCCGTTCCGCCGACGATGGCCGCACCGCCCACGCGTGGCACGGGGACCGCATGATTCTTCTGCACTCCATTGAGGTCGGTGTCGAGTAAATGCGATCCCGCATGACTCGCATAACGCACGATCCAAAGAGTCAGACAAAACGAAGTCAGGCAACCGAGAGCGAGGTTTAGCATTGTCTTATGCTCGTCTTAAACGCGGACGGTCGTTAATTTCAGTGAGGACGAACTATCGTTCGGCGAGACCGAAGCATGCAGATAGTCCAGGAAGTAAGCGGCGCAACATCGACGAAACTGAAAAACGAACAGCAACGGAATGAGATGACAAGGCGGTACATCGCGCTTACGGCTAACGGCTATTTCATCAAGCCATTTGCTTTTTGCCGTATTTACTGATTAATTAGGGAAACCCCCATCATTAAATGCCTTTCGGAGTCCAAATATCATCTCGCGGAGTGCAGCGAAGTGAGCATCTTTTTTTGAAGATGAAATGTGGGCTAGACCGCGTATCGATTCAAATTTGCTAGCGCTTCGACGACGACTTTTGTGCTCTAAGCATTGTTGAACATTATCGAGTCAAGCCTGTGGCAAAGCGTTAGCGAAATGCTGACACTGATCGTTGATACGAGCGAAGCAGTTTGGCTTTCAATTGGACTAACAACGAATGAAATAGCGGTGGGCGTGACCCGCGTGCAAGGTCGTCGAAGATCTCTCGTCCGATGAAAACCTTTGGATCGGAGCGCTTGATTGGCCACCGCTAAGACGCGCGTCAGGCGTGACAATAGACCTAAAGGTCTTCAGAGTCGAAGATGTGAGTCGCGATGCGGGTCCATCCCGTGAATGCTTTATTCAACGCGTTGAACCATTACAATATGCTCGATAGAAGAACTGCATTAAAGGTTTTTGCATCGTGCGCATTGGTGCAAACCCTTGCGCCGCATCGCGCGCATGCGCAAACAAATGATTCGACTGAGCTTATACGGGCAAGCACGTTCGGTGTGAGAGGCGACGGTAAGAGCAATGACCGCGCGCGTCTTCAAGCCGCGATAGACAGTACCGTCGGCAAGACCTTGTTGATAGAAGGTCGGTGTCGAATGGATACGCGAGGTCTGGATCTGCACAGCAGCACGCATCTGCGTTTTGCGGATGGCGCATCGATTAAGCTGTTGCCTCACGACACGCCTTCTTATCAGATGATCCGTATCTGGGATGCGGATAACGTGCTGCTGGAAAATGCGACGCTGGATGGCAGCAAGGAGCTCAACGCAGCGCCGCCCGAAACACACGACGGCGGCTACGGTATGGGCATTTCTATCGCGGGAAGCACGAATGTCACGATAAACTCGGCCACGACGATCGGCTGTTGGGGCGATGGCCTTTATATCGCCAATAGTTATGAACGGGCGACGCGACGATCCCGCAATATTGTCGTCCGCGATCATCATGCGCGTGCGTGCCGGCGTCAGGGTGTGTCGCTCATCAGTGGAATGAACGTGCTGATCGAACGTGGTGTGTGGGAAGACATCGGTGGAACAGCGCCTTCGGCAGGCATCGATATCGAACCGAACTCCAATCGCGACGTGCTCGAAGACATTCGCATCGTAGATCCGCTTACGCGCCGATGCAGTATCGGCATTCTCGTTTATCTCGCGGAATTGCCCGGCCCCAAGCCTAAGACCGTAAGCATAGAAATAAGTGGACAGCGCGATGAATCTTCTTCCGACAATGCCTTTAGCGTATCCGGTCTCGACACTAAAGGATGGACGGTGAAAGGTAGCGTGACGAATGTCTCGCCGGTATGGGTGAATTCGCGGCTAGCCTCAGTCGAAAGCGTCGACTACGATAAGCGCGGGCCGGCTATCGTCGTGTCCGGGTTACGCCTCATCCGTTAAGCCACATGCTGTGCGACAACGTACAGACGCGTCGCATGTACTCACGACACCCTCAGCGGGTTGTCGCTAATATCATCAGAATCGCGCTAGCAAGGGAATTCCTAGATGAGAGCAAGAGCAATGGAAGCGCGAAGCGTTTCTCCTTCCCGTCCTCGCGCGCGTGCTCATTCCTATCTGGCGACGCCGAATGGCTTGCTGTTCATCATTCTCGCGCTCGTCGTCCTGTATGTGATGGCGACGGGCGTACGCAATGTGCCGACGTTGCTCGACCAGGACAATTACCTCGAATACTTCCGCAAGACCACGTGGGACTGGTTCCTCAATACTTACGAGGAACGCAAATCCACGGTTAGTTTCGTCATCAGCACGATCACCGAGGAATTCGGTTGGCGCGCTTGGGTCGTCGGTTTGAACGCATTGGGCTTTACACCCGATGCCGGTGTGCGACTTACGGTGGTGCTGCTCAACGCGCTGATCTTCATTGCGCTTTTGGAAGTACGCCGGCCATTGCTGGGTCTCGTGCTCTGGTGTGTCGTGCCGATGGCGCTCGCCACTGTCGGACTATTTCAGATTCGCCAGGGGATGGCGTTCTCTATCGCCATGCTCGTGTCCTTGCGCTATCAAAGACCCGTAACGGGATGGCTGCTCGCGAGTTTTATTCACACCACGTTCGCGGTGCCCGCGCTCCTGCTTATCGCGATGCGTCCATGGGGCAATCGCAGATGGCTCGCGTTGGGAAGCGCTTCGGCGGTGGCGGTCGTGCTGGTTTCGTCGGCGGGCTTTCTCTTCAAGAACTTTGGCGGCCGTCGTATCGACGAATATGCGGGCTACCAGAACGATTTCACCATCAAACTGGTGATTCTCCTCGTGGTTTATATGACGGCGGCACTTGTCATGCTTTATACGGAATGGAAAACGAAGCAGGCGGGCAAGGCTCAGGCATGGCGCGACATCTGTTTCATGGACGTCGCCCTCGTGCTTTATCTGGTGCTGGCCTTTTTGCTGTTTCCCTTCGGCAAAGGGCGCGTATGGTATTGCGTGCCCTTGCTGCTGCCGTTTCTCGTCGGGCAGACGCGCTTCAAGAATCGCTTCGTATGCTGGTGGACCGTGGGAATATTGCTGGTGCTGACTGCGGAAATCATCAAGAGCTATTACGAGGGCGTGTACGCGTATTTCCTCGGCTTATGACCGCGCATGGCAAGCAATGGCGCGGTCATTCGCCTGCATGATTCACGTTTTATCGAGCGTTGCCTTGCGCAAGCGTCGCGCGCCAGTGCGGATTGCCATCTTCTCGCCTCTTAGTACGGTGCGCAGGGCGCCGTAATCCGCGCGCATGCGTTCAATTTCATAGCGCGTTACAAGGCGTCCCCCGAAGCCCGATAGAAAGTCGAGAATGGTAGCGGTGGAAATGCCGTCGAAATCAAAAATGAGCTTGCGTTCTCGCGCCACGCGCGCGCCTTCCCAAATCAGAAGACTTATTGCGCCGCCGTGTGCATCCGCCGCGCGCGATGACAGCAGGTAGTACACGGCACGCGTATCCCACACGAGTGCGGTCTCGGCGACGAGATGGCCGTTCTCGTCGAATGCGCCAAGCATGACACCTGCATTGCGCTTGATGACTTCGCCGAGCACGCGGCGCATGATCTGCGAGCCGTACACGTTATTGCGTTTGCGCACGGCGAGGTTGGCGTCGTAGAAATCCGTGAAGGCGTCGGGGCTGTTTATTTCGCGCACGGTAAGCCGTTCGGTGGCGCGACGCAGCCAATTGCGTGTATTGCGCCGCAGCGCCGACCATGCCTCGGCTTCGCTTCGATCAGCCGGCAACTCGAGCGTATAGCCTATGGAGACATCGAAGCCATGCAGCGAAAATGCAATAGCTTCGGCTTGCGACATACGCGTGTCCATCAATTGATGAAAATGCGCACACGCCGGAATCTTCGAGACGAGCTGATTCGTGATGTCCATTCGATAACACCATTCGCGCTCGCCACTACCTAAACGTTGCGGTTTGATGACAGGGCCAAGCGTGCGCGTCAAAGGCGGCAGCACGGATATGCGCCAGATGCCTTTACGCTCGAACATATAAGGCATTTCCCCAATGACGACATCGCCCTGCTTTACTTCAGCAATGCCCCATTTACCGTCGGTCGCCGCTTCAAGCCACCAGGGCTCATGAAAGATGGAGCGCTCCACGATGCCTTCTGCTTTAGTGGTGCTCGAATCGTTCTTGACGTTTTCCCTGATTTTCTTTTTAACCGGTTTTGAGCTTGGCTCGATAGGTGAAGAGCTTACTGAATAGCATTCGTTATCCATTGTCCCTCACAACTCGGTTCATGAAAGCCGTTCGCTTTGTGTGTATGTCGCTTTGATCATCCCGTTCGCCGCCAAAGATGGACGATTGCACCGGGCCGCCTCGCAGATGAAGCGCCGTGTTGCAGGCCGCTTGTCGCGGACCGGTGACAGCATGAGGATGTGCGTTCTATCGAGACGAAGTCGCGCCGTCTCCTGCGCGACCCTGTATAGGAACTTACTGGAGCGTAAAGACCAATCGCATGCACCACTGTACGCCATCGCACGTTGGGCAGTTTGCTATTCGATGCAAGATCTTGACTCGAACGAGAGCCAAGCTTGTGCTTAAGTGCGCGCTATGAGGGCACGCTTGTGCGGTTGCAGATCCATGATCAAGCGGACCTCGAATAACGATGCCGGAGCTGCCCGATGAATACGGCCAAATATGTGATCGATCTGATTAAAAGTCCTGACGAATTCGAAGCGCTGCATAAAGAATGGGATGAACTGTGGACGCTCGCCGACGGGCGGCATCATGAATCGTTTGCGGTCTGCTCATTGGTTTGGCGTCATGTCGCCAAACCTGCGGGACGGTCACTTTGCATCATTACTGCGCGGCGCGAGGAACGTATCGTCGCCATTTGGCCGCTCGTGCGTTCGCGCAATCGTCTCTGGAACGTGCTTCGGCCACTTAGCTCTGAATCGGCAGACTATACGACCGTGCTGACCGATCCAGCGTATGCATCGCCGGATCTGTCGCAATCGATCTGGCAGGCGGCGCGTGACCTAGGGAAGGGCGATATTGTTTTGCTTCCGTATGTCGATTGCAAAAGCGAGTTGTATCGGCTCGCTGCGGAGCATCCGGGGATCATGCTCGCCAAGGAACATCCCTATGCCGTGGCTAAACTTTCGGAAGTGAATTGTTGGGATGAATTCGTCATTGGCTTGGGCAAGCTTTCGGGCAAGCGACCCGGCCAGTTGCGTGAACGACTCGACCGCGAAGGCAAGTTCGAGGTGTGTATTCTCGGCCCGCACGACCGTGAAGAGAACGCGCGCATGGTCGACTGGATGCTGGCGAGAAAGCGCGAGTGGGGCGAACGCGTCGACAAGAAGGGCAGTTGGCTGTGGGAGGAAACCTTCCGCAATTATCTAATCGAGCTGCTGAATCATTGTCATCCTCTCGCATGTGCAAAGCTCATGGTCCTGAAACTTGATGACGAGATTCTCGCCGTGAACATGATCGGTCTCGGCGCAAAGAGCATGATCGGTCTGATTGCGAGTTTCGATAAGCGCTTTGGCAAATTCGCACCCGGCGCGGTTTCAACCGAGGCATGGGTTCGGTGGGCAATCGAGCAGCGTTTGGATTTCGACCTCGGCATCGGCGCAGAAACGTTCAAGCCGTACTGGAGCCGGGGCAATACCGCAATGGTTTGCAGTCTGCAACTTGCGCAAACGAACTGGGGACGCGTGGCATTTGCCATTTCTGGCGCACAACGAATGCTTAAGAAAGCGAGCGTTAATAGTTGGCGTTCGAACGTTCGGCCAGAAAAATCCTTGGGTAAAGAACAGGCGTAGAACGGCTCAGAAGCGAATCTATTCACAATTCAGAGCGGCTTGAGAATGACCGATTAAGCTTGTTTAATTCCGTGCGCTCAGCGTTGCGGGAAACAAGCTAAACACGAAAATCAGAGATTTTGCTGAAAGATCTACAATCGGCTGATTAGAAGAATTAAGGGAAAATTTCCTTCATTAATCTAATGAATAGCCGTTGTTTCACTGCGACAGAATTACTTTTCGCAAAATATTCGAGAATTGCTTATTCATCTGATTATATGCGCATTAGAAAAGCGCATTTCCCGCCTGACGTGCGATCGCGCGTTGCGTGAGCCAGAAAATTCGGCCCTGTCCCCGCTATTCAGTTACAGATAGTTACGATTCCTCTCTATTCGTCATACATCGATCTGTATCATACGATCCGTATTCGGTATTTAATGCCTTATCGGGGGCGAACTTAATTTCGATAAAGGTAATTAATGCCGTTCCAACGAGTGCGCGAGTTTGCTGGTCCTTCCAAGGGCCATCCGAGTCGTGAAAATCCAATCCGAAAGCTGACACGGCGAATCTGTTCGTCAGACGCCCATTGATAACTTCGAGCTCATGTCCTTGACCAAAAAAACTCCTGTTACTCCAATGCAATTTGCTGATCAGATCGATCGAATCTTCACGCGTCGCAAGTTTCTCACTGCGGTGATGGCCAGCACCGGATCGCTCGCACTTGCCGCATGCGGCGGCGGCGGTGAAGGAGATGTCGCTGATTCCGTCTCCAAGCGCCGCCGCCGTGCGTCCGGCACCAGTTCTGCGTCAAGCACCCAAGCTGCTTCGACACCGGCGGTTGCTTCGTCGACGCAGGCCGCGTCGGCATCCGGCACGGTCACCGACACGTCCTTCGGCGTGAAGGGCGATGGCACTACCAACGACCGCGTCGCGCTTCAAAAAGCGATCGACGGTTCAGTCGGCAAGATTCTGCTGATCACCGGCAAGAGCCGTATCGATGCAGCCGGCCTCGACCTGCGCACGAACTCACACCTGCGTTTCGCAAGCGGCGCGTCGATCAAGCTGCTCGCGCACAACGTCGCCAGCTATCAGATCCTGCGCGTCTGGGATGCCCAGAACGTGCAGATTGAAAACGCCTCGCTCGACGGCAGCAAGGAACTCAACTCCGCGACCAACGATCCGAACGACGGCGGCCAGGGCATGGGCATCTCCATCGCGGGTTCGACCAACGTGACGATCACCTCGCCGACCACGATCAACTGTTGGGGCGACGGCATCTACATCGGCAACTCGTATCGCAGCCTGACGACGCCGAGCAACACGGTCAACATCACGAAGCACCACGCGACCGGTTGCCGCCGTCAGGGCGCAACGATCACGAGTGGCGCGAATATCACGTTCGATACGCCGACCTGGGAAAACATCGGCGGCACGTTGCCTTCGGCGGGCCTCGACATCGAACCCAACAACAACAACGCCGTGCTGCAGAACATCAAGATCATCAGCCCAACGACGAACAGCTGCCGCTATGGCATTCTGATTTATCTGGGCGCCTTGCCAGGTTCGGTGAACAAGGTCGTCTCGATCGATATCTCGAACCATCGCGACAACAACGCCAATCACGTCGCGTACGAAGTCGGTGGCCTTGCGCTAAACGGCCATTCGGTCACGGGTCATATCACGAGTGCGTCGCCAGTCTATATGCATTCAGCGCTCGGCTTTAGCAAGACCGATTGGGACAACGCCGGTCCGACGGTCGAAGTCACCAACATGGTCTACACGCGTTAAGCGTTTAGCGAGGCAACATGTCGAAAAGAGGGCGCGCTTTCAGCGCGCGCCCGGTGTCGGTGCTTGGCGCACCGATTTTTCTTTGCGCGGCGCTTCACCATGCCAGTCTTTTTAGACGGAGATGCCGAAAACGATTGGCATGGATGGTGCTCTAATAAAGTATCGGGCGTCACGAAACGCCATCTCCGAAAACGCGGGAAAAGTCTGGAGATTCAATGGATCTCGCCATCATCATTGGCACGATCGCCTTCTTCGCTGTCGTCGCGCTTGCGTTGCTCGCGCTTGCCGACGTACTGCTGCCCTCGCGCCGCCGCCGGCGCGAGGAGCAAGGGCGCACGAGCATCTGGTCACGTTCGCATAAGGCGGGCGAGCTGAAGACTAAAGGCGCGGGCCATTCCGGGCCGGGTTCGGGACATCCGAAATGACGAACCGCGTGCAAAATCTTCCGGTGCGCGGTTATTGACCGGAACCAATGTGTCGTTCTTTCGCCGACACCTGTGCGACTGGCGCCGACGCTTCATCCACTGAGCCCCTTCGTTCGCTGATTCGCAAGTAGATGTCCTCATAGCGACGCCAACTGGCTTCGATCGAAAAAAACCTGTCGATTCGCTCTCTCGCCGCCACGCCGAGCGCCGCGCGCCGCGTCCGCGGCAGCATCAACATGTCGACGAGTGCCTGCGCCAGTGCATCGGCGTTCCGAGGCGGCACGACGGTTCCCGTTTCCCCGATGAGCCACGCGGTATCGCCGACGTCGGTCGCCACGCATGGCGTCTCGCATGCCATGGCTTCGCCGATGACGGTCGGCAATCCCTCGCTGCGTGACGAAAGACAGAAGACATCGAGCCCCGCCAATAGCGCTTCAGGATGCTTAAGCGGTCCAAGCAAGCGGCACGCATGTGCCACGCCTTCACTGCGAATGAGTTCGACGAGCTCGCGGTTGTCATCGTCGAGTCCATTGCCTGCCATCACGAAGCGGCACTGCGGCAACGCTTGCAGCACACGCCGCACTGCCGCGATGAAGTTGGGATAGTCCTTGACCGCGTGATACCGGCCCATGATGCCGACGACCGGCGCATCCGCAGCGAAGCCGTGGTTTTCGCGTAATGCCATGTGAGACGCTGGCGCGGGCTTGAAGACATCGAGTTCGAAGCCGTTTGGAACCGCGATCATCTTCTTCGCGCAGTAACCGCCTTCGACATGCGCGCGCCGTGCAGCTTCGCCGCAGCAGATGATCGCATCGGGCACGTGGTTCGACAGCAGCGCGCATGCTCGCGTCACCCAGCGCGTCATGCGGCTGCTACCGCTTGAACGAAGGTCCGTGTGATGAATGCCCCAGGCGAGCGGCAGCCGTTTCTTGCGCCATGCTCTCACGGCCGTGACCGCGAGTCCGCCCATCAGATCGCCGTGATAAAGCCAAGTTTGAACGACATCGGGTTCGAGTTCCTCGATCCAGCGCACGAGTTGCACTAACTTGCGCGGCTCCGGCAGACTCTTGCTCATGCCGAGTATGCGCACTTCGGCGCCCGCCTTACGAATGCGCGCCGCCAGCGTGTCTTCGGACGTCAGCGAGATGACCACATGCTCGACGCCTTCGCCGCGCGATGCGCGAATCAGTCGATATAGCATCATCTCCGCGCCGTCCGCGGGCAATGCGGTGATGACGTGAACGATCTTCAAGGCGTGATCTCGACGGATGCGGGCGCACTCGCCGTCGATGTCGCGGGCGCGAGCGCGCGATACACCGCAAGGGTCCTGTCGATGACGATCGCTTCATCGAATTCGCGCAGCGCCTTCTCGCGTGCGGCGAGTCCGAGCTTGCGCGCGAGCGGACGATCGTCGTCGAGCAGGCGGATGGCGTCGGCCAGCGCCGTTGCATTACGCACCGGCACCACGAGCCCGTCTTCGCCGTTGCGGCTCACCACTTCGCGGCAGCCGGGTGCATCGGTCGTGATGAGCGGCAATGCGCACGCGGCCGCTTCGATAAGGGACTTTGGCAAGCCTTCGCGATAACTCGGCAGCGCCATGACATCCGTTTCTGCAAACAGACCCGGCATGTCGCCGACATGACCGCGCCATTCGACGAGGCCTTCCTTCACCCAGCCTTCTATCGTCGACTGTTCGATCGAAGCGGGATTGCCCGCGTCCGGCGTCCCCGCAAGAATGAAGCGGATGGTGCGTCCCTCGCGCTTGAGCACGCGCGCGGCCTCGATGAATTCGGCAATGCCCTTGTCCCACAGCATGCGTGCCGCAAGCAGCACGCGCAGCGGCGCGTGCGAAAGAGGCGCATCGGCGGGAGGCGCCGTGAAGCGCGCGCAATTCACGCCGGAGCCTTTGATGAGGTGGATGGCTTGTTCATTGGCAAGACGGGCGCTCTTGAACATCGCTACATCATCCGGATTTTGCAGGATCAGCGCACAGTTCTCGCCGTCAAGAGCCAGACGCAGGACCTGGCGCACCACGGGCCGTAAAAAGCGCGCTTTCATGTCGCGGCTCGTGAAAACGTAACCCAACCCCGCCACCGAATTCACGCGAGCGGGCACGCCTGCGAGCCTCGCGGCAAGCGACCCATAGACCGCGCTCTTGATCGTGAAGCCATGCACGAGCGAAGCCTGTTCCGCGCGAAAGAAACGCGCGAGCCAGAGCACGAGATTCAGTTCGCGCAATGGATTGAGACTGCGCCGGACCATCGGCACCGCATGCCAGCGAAAGCCGAGTTCGATCAGGCGCGTTCCATATTCGCCGGGCGGCGAAAGCAATATGACTTCATGCCCGAGATCGCGAAGTCGATTGGCAAGCGAAAGACGGAAGTTGTAGAGATACCAGTCGGTATTCGCAAAGAGAATGACCTTGTTCATCGCCTGCCTCTCAGGATCTAGTTCAACGTGCCGGGGCTCGATGCTTCTGCATGACGCAGGCCAGTATCCGTACCGGTCGATGTTTTCGTTTCGCTGATACCCACGCGCGCGAAGAGTTCGTCCCACGCCCGCAGGATGGTGCTGACGGCATAGCGCGCGCGTACCGATTGCGCGCCCTTGACGGAGAGCGCTTTGCGCAAACCTTCGTCGGCAAGCATGCGGCGCAATGCGTGCGCGAGCGCAATGGGATCGCCAGGTGGCACGAGCAAGGCGTCTTCGCCATCGCGCGTGATATCGCGTGGACCGCTCGGGCAGTCGACTGCCACTGCCGGCACGCCGAGCGCCATGCTCTCGGCCAGCGCAAGTCCAAAGCCTTCGAATCGCGAGGACATGACGAAGGCCTGCGAGCGCAGCACTTCGGTCCACGGCTTGTCGGTGACGCCAGGCATGAAGATGCGTCCGCTCATGCCGCGCTGCTGGATTCGCGATTGCAACGTCATGCGTTCCGCTCCTTCGCCCCAGATCCACACATCCCACTGTGGAAATTCATGGGCGATGGCCGCGAACGAATCGATCAATAAGCCGTAGTTTTTTTGCGGATGCAGCCGTCCGAGCGAAACGAGCCGCATGCGTTCATCGGGGCTTGTCGTTGGCGCGGGCTGGTGGAACAGCTCGTCGGGCAGCGGGTTCGGCATGACCGCCGTGTGCTTGATGCCGGGCACCATCGCGTTGAACGGCGCAACGACGTTGTCGGTCAGTACCGTGACGGCGCGCGCATGCGGATAAGCGAGGCGCGTGGCGAACTTCCAGAACGGCGTGCGGCCATCGACGGAAGGATCGTTGTGTTCGCATGCAATGACCGGAACGCGCAGACCCGCGCAAGCGAGAATGCTCGCCACGTTCACGTTGGTGAGGAAGCTGATCACCACGTCCGGATCGGTCTCGCGTATCAGCTTGCGCAACGCCCGGTGCCGTTGCATGTAGCCGAAGAACTTATTGCGCGTGGGCGGGATCCGATCCGCAAGCTGGATGAAGCGCACCTTGTCGGACAGCGCATAGAAGCACGCGCGCTTGCGGCTATACGTGGCGACGAGCGTGACCTTGTCGCCGCGCTCGCTCCATGCATTCACGAGTGTGGCGGCCACGCGCTCGGCGCCGCCGCTGCCCATCGAGCTCACCAACAGCATGATGTTCATGCAGCCAATCCTCCGGTCGGTCGCAGCGGCGGGATGCGTCGCGTGAAGAGCATCGAGAGGCAAAAGACGGATGCCTGCATCACGCCGGTCGCGACGACCACGCCCGGCATGCCGATCCAGCGCGTGAGCAATGTGTTGGCTGCGACTTTGACGATAAACCCCAGTGCGGTAATGATGGCCATCTCCTTGTAACGTCCCTCGACCGACAACAGGTTCATCATCACGAGCGAGGCGAAGTAGAACGGCAACTGCACGAGCGAAAAGCGCATGAGTTCCGCGACCAGTTCCGTGTTCTGCGCGGTGAACGCGCCACGCTGAAAGAGCACACCGATCATCCACGGCGCAAGCGGGTATGCAATCGCCGCGCAGACGGTTCCCGCGCCGAGCATCAGAAGCGACCATTGGAACGCGGTATGACGCGCGCGCTTGTGATCGTCGCGGCCGAGAATGTCGGACAGCACAGGCAAGGTGCCCTGCGCGATGGCAAGCGCGCCCATGCTGATGATCAGACCGAACACGCGGTTCGCATAGCCGAGGGTTGCGACCGCGCCATCGCCCAGATGGGCGACGAAGTATTGATCGATCGCGGGTGTGCAGCACACCACCAGTTGACCGAGCATGAAGACGCGTACCGCGTGATAGACGGGCGGCCATTTGCGCGAGCGGAACGTGAAGCTCAAGCGCGCATAGTTGTTATCGACCTTGCCGCCGAGCGGCCTCAGCACCAGAACCAGCGCGACATATCCGAGCAACGTGCCGTACATGAGCGGCTGCATTGCGCTATTGCCGGTAAAGAACAGCACGAGCAGAAGCGTCATCACGGCAGGCAGGCCGTCGAGCAAGGTCGCGATATGGCGCTCGCTCGATTGCAGACGCGTCGAGTAGGCCGTAACCATCATGATGAGCACGCCGATGGGCGCCATCACCATCATCATGTGATGCGCCATGTCCTGCGTCTCGACGGCGAGATTGCCCGCCATGAGCCGCAGAACGTATGGCCAGATCAGATACAGGATCGCGGTGAAACCGAGTCCCACCACGGCCGACCATGTAACGAGTTCGCTCAGGAATTGCGCTTCTTCGCTCGCGGATTGCTTGCGCAGATCGACGAATGCAGGCACCAGCACGATGGCGAAGATGGCGGAGCACGCCGACGGCAGCCACGAAACCAGCATGAGGGTGATCTGATAGGCATCGACCACGTTGCTGATGCCGTAGCGATATGCGATCACCATCTCCTTGAACGCGCCCGCGGAGCGCCCGATCAGCACGAACGCCGCCACTCTCGACATACCCCGCGCAGCGCGAAGATGGTCGGGATGAAGCTGCAGCAAGCGGTCTCTCAACGCGGCGAATTGTGATATCAACGCGGCGGCCTCACTTTCCGCTGGCCATGGCCGAGAGCGCGTCGACGCGGTTCGGCTCGTGGCCAGCACGTTCTGCCAGAAAGCGGATGTACCACGGCATCGCGCGCGCGAGTCCTTCCGCAAACGGCACCTTGCCGTCATAACCGAGCAGACGTTCGGCCTTGCCGACATCGGCTTGCGAATGACGGACATCGCCCGCTCGAAAAGGTCCAAACTGCGCATCGCGCTCATAAGCGACGCCGTGCGCGGCGAGCAGACGCTTGAGTTCCGCGAAGAGTTGTCCGAGCGTCGTGCGATCGCCCACGGCGACGTTGTAGACCTGACCGCGGGCCGCGGCATCCGCCTTGGCCGCGAGCAGGTTCATCTGCACGACGTTATCGACGAAACAGAAATCGCGGCTCGTTTCACCGTCGCCGTTGATGGTCACGATCTCGTCGTTGATGAGCGCGGCCGTCCACTTCGGAATCACGGCGGCATAAGCGCCATCCGGGTCCTGACGCTTGCCGAAGACGTTGAAATAGCGCAGGCCCGTCGCATTGAAGCCGTAAGCGCGCGCGAACACCGACGCATAGAGCTCGTTCGCATATTTCGTGACCGCGTAAGGCGAGAGCGGCTGGCCGATGCGATCTTCCACCTTCGGCAAGCCGGGATGATCGCCATATGTCGAACTCGATGCCGCATACGTGAAGCTCTGCACTTGCGCATCGCGCGCGGCGCATAGCACGTTCAGGAAGCCGCTTAAATTCGTTTCGTGCGTGGCGATGGGGTCGGCCACCGAGCGCGGCACCGAACCGAGCGCCGCTTCGTGCAGCACGTGATCCACGCCTTGCATGGCCGCCTGGCAATCGAGCAGATTGCGGATGTCGCCTTCGATGAAGCGAAAGCGCCGCCACTGCCTTTCATCGACGCTCTCGCGCACTTCTTCGAGATTGCGTTCGTGCCCGGTCGCGAAGTTATCGAGTCCGACCACGCGCTGATCGAGCGCGAGCAACGCTTCGAGCAAGTTGGAGCCGATGAAGCCGGCCACGCCCGTGATGAGCCATGTCTCCGGACGTGCGCGCAATTGTTCGCGCACGCTTTCGTATCGAACGTTCATTGTCATTCTATGCCTGCACTACAGGCGCAAGTCGCTTGCGTCGGCGGGAAGAACGTATTTCAGATCGTAGACGACGTGTTGCTCCTTGCCGTAGGCATGCAGCGCGGCCGCACCCATTTCCGTGAATTGCCGGTGCGAAACCGCCACGACGATTGCGTCGTACACGCCCTTGGCAGGCTCTTCCACGGGCTGGATGCCGTATTCGTGGAACGCGTCTTCGCGCGAGATCCACGGGTCGTAGACATCGACATTCGTGCCGTATTGCGTGAGTTCAGTGACGATGTCCACCACACGCGAGTTGCGCATGTCCGGACAGTTCTCCTTGAACGCGAGTCCCATGACGAGCACGCGCGCGCCGGGAATATAGATGCGCGCACGCGTCATCGCCTTGACGAGTTGCGAGACCGCATACGTGCCCATGCTGTCGTTCAGGCGCCGTCCGGCGAGAATGATTTCCGGGTTGTAGCCGATCGACTGCGCCATGTGCGTCAGGTAATACGGGTCCACGCCGATGCAGTGACCGCCCACGAGTCCGGGCCTGAAGTTCAGGAAGTTCCATTTCGTGCCGGCGGCGAGCAGCACGGCTTCGGTGTCGATACCCATCTTGTTGAAGATGATCGACAACTCGTTGACGAGCGCGATGTTCACGTCGCGCTGTGTGTTCTCGATTGCCTTTGCCGCTTCTGCCACGCGAATGCTCGCGGCCTTGTGCGTGCCGGCGGTGATGATCTGTCTGTACAGTTCATCTACCGCCTCGGCCACTTCGGGGGTGGACCCGGAAGTCACTTTCTTGATGTCCGGCAAGCGATGCAGCTTGTCGCCCGGGTTGATCCGCTCGGGGCTGTAGCCCGCGAAGAAATCGACATTGAAGCGCAAGCCCGACACGCGTTCGAGCACGGGCACGCACTCCTCCTCGGTCACGCCCGGATATACGGTCGATTCATAGATCACCACGTCGCCCGGTTTGAGCGCGCCGCCTATCGTTTCGCTTGCGCGCAGCAGCATGCCGAGGTCGGGGCGCTTGTGCCGGTCGATCGGCGTCGGCACCGTGGCGATGAACACGGTGCAATCCTTGAGCGCTTCGGGATCGTCGGTGAATGCAAGCGATTGCGCCGCATGCAGCTCGTCGTCGCCGACTTCCAGCGTGGCGTCGTGTCCTTCGCGCAACGAGTCGATGCGATGACGGTTTACGTCGAAGCCGACTACCGCGTGATGCTTGCTGAACTCCACCGCGAGGGGCAGGCCGACATAGCCCAGCCCGATGACGGCGATCTTCTGGTCCGTGAGCGAACGCATTGAGGTGTCTCCAGTCTCGAAGCAACGCAAGGTTGTGATTGGGTTACCGCATATCCGTTAAAGCCGGATGTCCTCTCGCTTCAGTCGGGCGCCGACTCGTAGTTATGCGCGACATAAGCGCTGCTGCCGTAGCGCCCCGCGAGCGCGGTATTGGCGGTATGCAATGCGACGCTGTTGAGCAGCACGCCCGTCACGCGTGCGCCGGTTTGATTGAGGCGCTTGATCGATTCCTTGATTTCACCGACGCGCGTCTGCCCGTAAGACGAAACCAGAAAGATGCTGCCTGCGGCCGGCGCAATGGCGCCCGCATCGGATACGGCGAGCACGGCCGGCGCGTCGACCAGCACGATGTCGTAGGCCTTCGATGCCTCGTCGATCACTTCGCGATACTTCGCTCGCAGAAGCAGCTCGGCCGGCGTCGACGGATAAGGACCGCCTTGCAGCACATCGAGGTTCGGAAACACCTGGCGATTCACGGTGGCCTCGAGCGTGCGGTTGCCCGCCAGCATGTCGGCGAGACCCGGTCCCGGATCGAGCCCGAACTGCTTGTGCAGATAACCCTTGCGCAAGTCGGCGTCGATCAGGAGCACGCGCGTGCCGCCCGAAGCCAGCACGGTGGCGAGATTCGCCGAAAGGAACGACTTGCCCACGCCCGGCAGCGGCCCGGCGATCATCACGACGTTGTTGCGCGCGCCGACCAGCGTGAACTGTAACGCGGAGCGCAGGATGCGCAGCGCCTCCACGGTCGGGTCCTTCGGGAACTGCGCGGCGAGCACGGCCTGACGCGGCGCGGAGCCACCGATGGCGGTCGTCAGCGCAGCTTGCCGCGCGCTCTTCGGAATGGTTGCGAATACGGAAAGGCCCGTCTCGATCTCGATCTCCTGCGTGTCCGTGACGCCACGGAAGACGCGATCGAGAAGCATCGCGAGCCCGATGCCGAAGAAGAGACCGAGCACGAGCGCGATGGCGAGCGCCAGTAGCTTGACTGGCTTGACCGGTTGTTCAGGCACGTCGGCGATATCGATCAGTTGCACCGATGCCGCCTTGCCCGCCTTGATGAGCATCATCTCTTCGATGTTGTTGCGCAGCGCCGTATAGAGATCGGTATTCACGCGCACGTTACGCAAGAGGCGCAGTGCGCCTTGCTCGGCCATCGGCATCGAGCGGGTGCGGTCGTTGAGTTTTTCGAGGAATTGCTGAGTCGCGGCGATCTGCCGGTCCACCGCGACCACACGCGGATGCGAAGGCGAGAAGGTCGTGGCGAGATCGTCGCGGGTATGGCGCAAGGCCAGCAGTTGCCCGTTGGCGTCGGCTGTCTGCTTGAGCAGCAGACGGTTGGCTTCGTCCGAATCGAGCAGCGAGTTGGCGTCGCGGTACGTGTTGTACGCGTTCTCCGCTTCTTCCATCTGTTGCTTGAGCACGGGCAACTGGCGCTGCAGATAAGTGAGCGAGTTCTCCGCGATCACCGCCTTGCGGTCGCCGTTGAGACGCACATACTGCCGCCCGATCTCGTTGACGGTCGCGGCCACTTGCACGGGATCGGCGCTTTCCAGCGTCGCCTTCAGCACGCTCGACTTGTTGCCTTGTTCGCTGATCTTGAGCTGGTTCTGAATCGCGTCGATGGTCAATTGACGCGAGTAATGATTGACGTTGAAGCCGGCGCCAGGATTGCCCCTGAGCGAAGAGACGAAAAGCCTGACCGGCCCCTTGGCGGTTTGCGCTTCCAGAATCTCGCCCACCTTGCCCGTCACGGGCGCGCCGAGCGCCGGGTGGCCGAGCGTGTATTCGCCGTCGCTGCCGGCCGTGAGCAGGAAGTTCTGGCCTTCGAGCGAGCGCGGCACGTCGAAGTCCGTGACGCTGATGGATTCGTCGCCCCAGGTGTAATGGCCGAAGCCGAAGAGGCCCGGCTCGGATAGCGAGCCGTCGTGATGAACCAGACGGCTGCCGATGAAGGGCAGGCGCAACGGCCGCGCGCTGATATAGAGCTTGAGTGCGTCGACGGCGCGCGAGACGACGAGCTTCGAACCCAGCACCTGAATTTCGCCTTCAGCGGAAGAGCGGTCATCGAGTGTCGGCAACATATTGCTTAAAGGGTCGCCAGCGCGTGAATTGGAAACGTCCTTGTTGTCATCCACCTTGATGAGAATGGCGGATTGAAAAATCGGTGGACTTAGATAGGCATACGCGGCGCCAATCAATAGCGCGAGACAAACCACCGTGCTAATAAGAATGCGGTGGTTAATAATCGTATCAATCAGCGCTGCGAAAGGAATTTCGTCATCGGATTCAACGCCGGCTTCTTCAGACGATTTATCACTCGCAATCATGTGAGCAGATCCCGAATCTTATGGTTAATTCAAACGAGGCTTGAAGACGACATGCTGATAAAGGCCTGCCGAGCCGTCTCGCGAAGGTGCCGCCGATCGATAAGGACCGTGAGAGAGGCGAGGATTGTGCGTGTCGCAACCGTATCAGCGGGTAGATTGCTGGTATGCGCGGAAGCCCACATATCCAATCGTGGTGCATGCCAGCCTTCAAAAATTCATGCGGATTCCTGAAGGCGATTATCTGGCTTGGTGTTTCCCGGTGAATGGCTTGTGACAAGCCGGAGAAAATCAGTATTGGGATTTACACGTACAAGCCTGATTGCGTGATTATCTTCAGGCGAATTTATAAGGCTTTGATAAGCGTAATGACTTGTTCAGATTTAATACGCTATACAAACCCGCGCTAATTTGTTTTTGATTAGGGAAAACCAGTGTCGGGAATAGCGGACTGAAAGTCGATGCGCTCGGGCATCGACCTGGTTCCAGTCGATGCCCAAGGAGCACGATTACTTACCCCCGCCCCCCACCGCCACTTCTTCATCGCGTTCCCATCCGCCGCCAAGCGCAAGAAACAGCGTGACCTGATCCTGCGCGACCTGCGCTTCGGCCGCCGCCACTTGCGCGGCGACGCTCGTCAAGGTGCGCGTGGCGTCGAGATCCGAGAGAAAGGATTCGCGTCCCGCCGAATACAGCCGATGCGTTTCATCGGCCGATTCGACCGCCGACTTGTACGCGGTGCGCAATGCGTCGGCGCGTGTGGTGTCGGACGCGTAGTTCGCAAGCGCGCTTTGCGTTTCGCGCAGCGCGTTGAGCACGACGCCGTCGAAATGCGCGAGCGCGCCGCCGGATGCCGCCTCGGCCTGGCGCACGCGCGCACGCTGACCGTTGATCGGAAAGTTCCAGTTGATGAGCGGACCGAAAGCCCACCGGTTGGTCGAGGCGCCGAGCAAGTCTTCGGCAACGCCCACCGACCCGACCGATGCCCCGAAACTCACCGAAGGATAAAGCGCCGCCGTCGCCACGCCGATACGCGCCGTCGATGCCGCCAGTTGCCGCTCCGCCTGCCGCACGTCGGGTCGGCGTCTGAGCAGCGCCGCGCCGTCGCCGACCGGAATCGGCTGCCGCACATGCGGCGCCTTCTTGCAGGCGAGCGTGGCACGCGGCAATTGCGCGGCAGGACGCGCGAGCAGCATGGCGAGCCGATACTGCGCCACGCGGCGACGCGCCACATAACGCGGGATGTCTGCGGCGAGCGTGTCGGACTGCGTCTGTCCGCGCGTGACTTCGGACTGATTGCCACGGCCTGCATCGCGCAGACGCTGCGAAAGCGTCACACGCTGCTTCTGCAAGGACAGCGATCGTTGCGCGATGCCGAGCTCTTCGGCGGCCGCGCACGAATCGACATACGCGCGCACGACATCGGCGACCACGGTGATGCGCGCGAGATCTAGCGCGGCTTCGATGGCTTCGTCATCGGCATTGGCGGCTTCGACACCGCGCTTGAGCTTGCCGAAGAGATCGAATTCATAGGAGACGCTCAGGTCGAGCACGCCTTCATTGACGACCGGAAGCTTTTCGGTCAGCAGATACTGCTCCGCCGATTCCTGCGCGCGCTGAAACCCCACCGACGACTTGGACGAGAAGCCGCCTTGCTGATTGGCGAATTCCACTTCGGCGCGCGAACGCACGAGATTCGCCGCCGCCACGCGCAGATCGGAATTCGAAAGCAGCGCCTCGTTGACGAGCTCGTCGAGCGCGGGATCGTCGTAGAGACGCCACCACTTCGCGGGCACCGTGCCTTGCGTGACGGGCGCTCGATCGGCTCCATCGATGGCGGCATTCGCGTAGTCCCGGTTGACGACCGCGCCGTCGGGCAGCTTGTAGTTCGGCCCGACTGTCATGCAGCCGGCGAGCGCGAGCGTGGAAGCAAGAAGCGTGAGGCCGCAGCGCTTGAGCAGCGCGGGTCGCTTGGGTCGCTTAGGCATCGAGATGACGCGGTGTTTCATCGCAAGGCACCCGAAGCACCCGAAGCACCCGAAGCACCCGAAGCACCCGAAGCACCCGAAGCACCCGAAGCCGCATGCGCCGCGACCGGCGATGCAGGCGCGGTGGCCTGAGCGGGCACGGTGTTCGAAGCGGGCCGCGCGCCGACCGTCGGGCCGATGCCGCGTACCGAAACCGTCGCCGTGCGTCCCGCGATCATGCGGAAATCGGCGGGAATCTCATCGAGCGTCACGCGCACGGGGATTCGCTGCGCGAGCCGCACCCAGCTGAACGCAGGGTTCACGTTCGGCAGAAGACTCGAGCTTTGCTGACGATCGCGATCCTCGATTGCCGCCACGATGCTCTGCACATGACCGCGCAGCAGATTCGGCTCGCCCATCACCTTGATATCCACCGGTTGGCCGATGTCGATGCCATGCAGCTTGGTTTCTTCGAAGTAGCCATCGACGCGGAAGGAGTTCATATCGACCACGGACAGCACGGCGCGGCCCGAGGCGACGTATTCGCCGACTTTCGGCGCGCGGTCGTTGAGATAACCGTCGACCGGGCTCAGCACTTCGGTGCGCTGCAGATTGAGCCGCGCGGTATCGATGGCGACGTCGGCATCCGCGAGCGCGGCAGCGGCCTGTTCGACGCGCGAATGCGTTTCTTCCACGACCTCGCGCGCAACGAGATTGCCGAGCGAGCGATTACGCACGTCCTCGCGCTTCGCCTGATCGAGCGTGGCGCGGCGTTGTTGCGCGGCGGCTTGCGCGTTGCGCAGTGCGAGCGTGTAGCGCGCCTGATCGATCACGAAGAGCACGTCGCCGCGTTTGACTTGCTGGTTGTCGACGACCTTGACATCGGTGATGAGACCGGCCACGTCCGGCGCGACCTGAATGACGTCGGCGCGAACGTGGCCATCGCGCGTCCAGGGCGCGAACATGTAGTAATCGACCAGCTTCCACAGGACCGCGCCTGCAATTGCGACGACGATGAGCGTGAGCAGAATCTGCCCGACGGAGAACCAGGTTTTTTTCACGGGATGAGCCGATGCGAAACGACGACGACAAGCCCCAGCACCAAGACGTAGATGCCGAGATCGAAAACGGAGCGATGCCACACGAAACGATAGAAGCCCACGCGTGCGAGCACCGTGCGAATCACGAGGTTCACCAGATAAGCGATGAACATGAGCACGAGCACGGCGGGCACGAAGACGCCGAGAATATCGATTTCGCCGATCATGCGAGTCGATCCGAAGAGAGCGTTCGAGACGGCATCACGCGGGTTCCTGACGTTCGTTGGCGGGTTTATCGACAGCGGGCGGATGCAGCGAAAGCCGGATGCCGACGAGCGCATGCAGCGTATCGCGCAACGAACGCTCGCCGCGCGAAGCGACGGGCGCGGCTTTTTCCGCGACGCTGTTGGCCGCCACGACTTGCCGCGCGGCGGCGTCGATGGTCTGAATGAGCGTGCCCGGCACCGGCTGACGCGCGCGCCGTTCGATGCAATGCTGGAAATACTGGCGAACGCCGGCGAGCACATCGTCGATGGACGATTGCACTTCCACCGACATCTTGCGGCGCGCGCGGCGCAGATCGAGCGCGTTGAGCGCCACGCGAAAATCGCGGAAACTTTCGATGGACGGATGCCGGTGCGCATCCGTTGCGGCGAGACGCGGCAGCACCTGCATCAGCCGGTCGAGCATGCGCGAGTAGAAGTTGCGCTGGTCGTGAAAGGCTTCGGGCAAGGTGCTCCTGACGATATCGCGCCACGCCGAGCGCGTGAGCCGCGCGACGGCCAGTTCCGCGCCGAAGGGCCGCGTCACGCGCGTCCAGACGAAGGCGAACAGAAGCCCCGCGACGCCCGCCAGATTGCTGTTGAGAAACACGAAGAAGTCCGCTTCGTAGGCGCTTTGGATGCTGATGAAGGTCGCCGTGTTGACGGCCACGAGCATGGTGACGAGATTGAAGCGCGGCCGCGGAATCAGCGTGCCGATGATCAGGAACGGTATCGCGAAGATCAACACGAGCATGGCGAAGTCGTGCACGTGCGGCAGCACCGCGAACACATAGAGACCGGCCAGCACCACGCTCATGCAGGTGGCGAGAAAGAATGCGAACACTTGGGGCGCGGGTTCGTCGAGCGCGGCGAAGAAGCAGCAGGCGACAGCGGCGAGCGTCACGGCGCCGGCTCCGTCGTTCCAGCCTGATTCGATCCACAAGCCGCACGCAACGATGATCGCGCTGACCGCCACGCCCGTCGAGAACAGCATCATGCCGCGATCGAAGAAGCGCGCGGTGCCGCCAAGACGCCAGTGACGAAAGCGCGGTTGCCATTCGTGGGTGTCGTTCAGGATGGCGAGGCGCAAACTGCGGATGTCCTGCCATACGTCGATGACTTGCGTGAGCCGCCAGAGCGCGCTGGAGAGCAATGCGCCGTTCTCGCTCGCAAGTCCTTCGGCGGATGGCCGCATGGCTTCGGCGCGGGCACGCAGCGCATCCGGCGTGCGCGCGAAGGCTTCGACGGCGGTCGGCTCGGCGGAATCGGGCATGGGCGCGGCGACCCACGCAGCCACGTCTTGCAGCAGCGCCTGCAACTCCGGCGTGCCCGCGCCGCGTTTATCGATCAGTTCGATGAGCGGGTCGGCCATCGACGAGATCAGCGGCAAGAAAATCTGCATGCGTCCTTGCAAGGCGCGCGCGCGGCTCACGATATCCGGCCGCGTATGGTCGTAGGTCAACTGGCTCAACAGCACTTCGAGGCCGTTCACCGTAGCGGCGAGCCGTTGCCGCGCCGCCGAGATGGCCGCCCCCGCGAGCCGCCCGGAGAGCGATTCGCTCGCGTAGAACGCGGCGTCGCGAAACCACGCGTCGGTGCGCTCGACGAGCGTCGGCGCGAGCCGGCTCGGAAACACCACGGAGCCGACGATGCTCGCCACCACGATGCCGAGCAGAATCTCTTCGGTGCGCGAGATCGCGAGATCGAACACGGTGGCCGGGTTCAACACGGAAGGCAGCGCGATCAGCGGCAGCGTATAGCCCGCGAGCAGGAACACGTAGCTGCGCGCGGTGCGGTCGAACATGGAGAGAAAGAGCAGGGAGCCCGTCCATAGCGCGACGATCACGCTGAACAGAAACGGCGACTCGACGAACGGCGGCACGATCAGCACCGCGCCCGCCGCGCCGATAGCCGTGCCGAGCGCGCGATACAAAGCCTTCGAGCGCGTCGCGCCGACGAACGGGTTCGAGACGATATAGACCGTGGCCATTGCCCAGTACGGGCGCGGCAGTTCGAGCGCGAGGCCGATATAAAGCGCGATCATCGCGGCGGCGAAGGTCTTGCCGGAGAAGAGCCACTCGCGCGCGGACGGGAAGTTCATGGCGTGCGCGCTCCGCTCTTGCCGTCATCGCGTGCGGGCACGGTGTCGAGCGTGGCGCTGAACGCGTTGAGCACGCGCAGCGTGGTTTCGAGGTCCTCGCGGCTCACGCCCTTGAGCAGCCGCGCGCGCAGCGACATCAGGCGCTCTTCCATGCGCGCGGTGACGGCGCGGCCTTCGTCGGTGAGTGTGATGGTCTTGGCGCGCTTGTCTTCGGGGTCTTCGTCGCGCCGCACGAGTCCGGCCGCGCATAGCTGGTCGAGCAGACGCACGAGCGACGGTCCCTCGATACCGACATGCTCCGCGAGCGTCACTTGCCGCACGCTCTCACCGAGCCGGTTGGCCGTGAGCAGCGGAACCGCGCACGCTTCAGAGACGCCATAGGACGCGAGCACGCCATGACTCGTACGCCGCCAGCGCCGCGCGGCAAGTACGAGTGTGCTGCTGACGGAGCGGCGCAGAAGGTCGAGATGGCTCATGGGGCGCGATTATATCGGCAGTTTTATTCGTTAGCGTCCTATCGATCAAAAATATCGCGGCACGCTCGTGTTATCTTTTTTGTCTCTTCATCGTGCGGGAAACGTCATGCCGATCGCCTATCTCCGGGGCCTGACTTCGCCCAGCCGCACGCAGTCGGCCAACCGCCGCCTCGGTTGCGCGCTGGCCTTCGTGGCGGGCGCGGCCAATGCGGGCGGCTTTCTCGCCGTGGGTCAATACACCTCGCACATGTCGGGGCTGGTGTCGTCGATCGCGGATAATTTCGTGCTCGGGCAAGCGGCGCTCGTGTTCTCGGCGATGAGCGCGGTGCTCGCGTTCGTCGCGGGAGCCGCGACTTCCGCGTTGCTCATCAACTGGGGACGCCAGCGCGCGGCGCATAGCGTGTTCGCGGTTCCGCTCGTCCTCGAAGCCTGCCTGTTGCTGGTGTTCGGCGTGCTCGGCGCGAATCTGGAGGCGCATCGTTTCTGGGACGTGCCGATGACCGTCATGCTGCTGTGCTTCGTGATGGGCCTGCAGAACGCGATGATCACCAAGATATCGAAAGCCGAGATTCGCACGACGCATGTGACGGGACTCGTCACGGATATCGGCATAGAGCTGGGCAAGAGTCTGTATTGGAACCGGCGCGTCGGGCGCGACGACGAGCGCTATGTGCGCGCCAATCATGCGCGGCTCGCGCTCTTGAGTTCGCTTTTCGCGATGTTCATCGCGGGCGGCTTTGCAGGCGCGGTAGGCTTCGCGCATCTCGGGTTCATCGCGACCGTACCGCTTGCGGCCTTGCTGCTGCTCTTTGCGGCGGTGCCGGTGATGGACGATTTATCCGCTGGCCTGAGACGGGCGCGGAAGTAGTCACACTAAAACGGAGACGTTGCATGATCAGGATCGGGACGTTGAGCCTTTTGGCAACGGCCATTTTTTCCATCGGCGCGAGCCAAGCGGCGAATGCGGCGGCGGCGAGCGACAAGGCCATCAGGCAGACCGTCGATCGCACCATCGAGCCCTTGATGGCGCGCAATGGCATTGCGGGCATGGCGGTGGGGATCGTACTCGATGGCAAGACGCATATCTATAACTATGGCGTGGCGTCGAGAAAGGCGCGAGGCCCGTCACGCGCGATACCTTGTTCGAACTGGGATCGGTGAGCAAGACGTTCACGGCGACGCTCGCTTCCTATGCCGAAATGACCGGCCATCTTTCTCTCGACGATCACGTGAGCCGCTTCGTGCCGTCGCTGCGCGGCAGCCGTTTCGGCGACGACGTGACGCTCGTCGAACTCGGCACGCACACGCCGGGCGGCTTGCCGCTGCAAGTCCCCGACGACATTCACGACAACGCGCAACTGATCAAGTATTTCGAGGCGTGGAAACCTTCGTGCGAGCCGGGCACGTGCCGCACGTATGCGAATCCGGGTATCGGCATGCTGGGGTTCATCGCGGCGAAGAGCATGAATGCCGATTTCGATCAGCTCATGCAGCAGCGCATCTTTGCGGCGCTGGGATTGAAGAACACGTTCATCGACGTGCCGCCTTCGCGCAAGCACGATTACGCGCAAGGTTACGCGAAGGACGGCGCGCCCATTCGCATGGCGCCGGGCGTGTTGTCGTCGGAGGCTTATGGCGTGAAGTCGACTGCTGGCGACATGACGCGCTTCTTGCTGGCCAACATGAACGAAGCAGGACGTATCGATGCAAAGCTGCAACGCGCGATCGTCGCCACGCATACGGGCTACTTTCAAACCGGGCCGATGACGCAGGATTTGATCTGGGAGCAGTATCCGTATCCGGTCGAACTGCAGGCGTTGCTCGACGGCAATTCATCTTCGATGGCGCTGGAAGCGCATCCCGCCACGCGCCTCGACCCGCCGATGAAACCGCGTCAGGACGTGTGGATCAACAAGACGGGTTCGACCAACGGCTTTGGTGCTTATCTGGCATTCGTGCCGGAAGAGGACGTGGGCATCGTGTTTCTGGCGAACAAGAACTTCCCTATTCCGGAACGCGTCGCGGCGGCGCATGCGATCGTCAAGGCGCTGGATACCGTGAAGTAGGTTAAAGATGCGCTGCATCGCGAGAAGCGCATCGACGTCCATAAAGGCGCGTGGGTTGAGCCGATACCCACGCGCTCAGAACATCACCGTCGCGATTACCGTATCGCTATGACTGCCTGGCGGCCGGGTCGGTTGCGAAGTCGATATTCGACGCCGCATTATTTCTCCGAACATGCGTGTGATTGAAAGCGGGCCTGTTATTCTGCCGCTCCTGCTCACTTGACGACGTGCGGGAAAAAATCCTTAAGCTATTGATTCATTGTATTTGTTTAGGTAATTTTCACCGGTTGGTTAAGCTGGCTCACCTTTGGCGCCGATGTTCGGCGTGCTTGGCATTTCGTCTTTACAAACGCTGGGAATTCCCCTATTTCTGAAGACGGCGCGGCGTCACCTCTAGAAACGCGCCGCCGTTCATCGCGCGAAAGGGTTTCGCCGTCCTCATTCAGAATTCGAAACGATAAACGGAATTGTTGCCATGACCCGAGGATTCACCCGGAAGCTTGTCTGTCTCTTTGCACTTGCTTGGTTGTCCACCTCGCTTGCTCTCGCTTGTACGCGCGCGCTGTATGTCGGCGACAAACTCACCATCACGGGCCGCACGATGGACTGGTCCGAAGACATGCGGTCCAACCTTTGGGTGATGCCTGCCGGCATCGAGCGCGATGGCAACGCCGGCGAGCGTTCCACCAAATGGAAAGCGAAGTACGGGAGCGTGGTGGTATCGGGCTACGACATCGGCACCGTTGATGGCATGAACGAACGCGGACTCGTCGCGAATGCGCTTTATCTCGCCGAGAGCGACTACGGCAAACCCGACCCGAAACGCGATCCGCTCTCCATAAGCCTGTGGGCCCAGTACGCGCTCGACAATTTCGCGACGGTCGCGCAAGCGGTCTATGTGCTGAGCCGCGAGCCGTTTCAGATCATCGCGCCGCCTTTGCCGGACGGCAAGCCGCTCACCATCCATCTGGCGCTCTCGGACGCGCGCGGCGACTCCGCGATCTTCGAGTACATCAAGGGCAAACTGATCATCCATCAAAGCAAGCAGTACAAGGTGGTGACGAATTCGCCGGCGTATGAAGACCAGCTCGCCATCGACGCATACTGGAAAGGCGTCAGCGGCACGGCGTTCCTGCCGGGCACGAACCGCGCGGCGGACCGCTTCGTGCGCGCGTCGTTCCTCATGAATTCGATCCCCAAGCAGGCCGACCCGAACTACATGGCGGGCGTGCCGCAGAAGTCGTATCCGTTCCAGGCGGCGGCAAGCGTGATGAGCGTGATGCGTTCGGTGAGCGTGCCGCTCGGCATTCGCTCCGACAACATGCCGAATCTCTCGTCGACGATCTGGCGCACGGTGTCCGACCAGACCAACCTCGTCTATTACTTCGATTCGGCCACGCGCCCGGACACGTTCTGGGTGTCTCTGAGCAAGGTCGATCTGCGCCCGGGCGCGCCGGTGAGGAAGCTGACCATCGACGCGGGCCAAGTGTTCTCGGGCGAGACGGCGGATAAATTCGTGACGACGCCGTCGTTCACCTTCCTGCCCGCGAAAGCGCAGTGACGCGCGTGCGGCGTCCCTCCATCTCAAAATCGAGGCCGGCGCTGCGTCAGCGGTTAAAATAGCCAGCTTTTGCCCTGGTCATATCGTGCAAGCCCAGACGCGCACGGCGCTCAGCGGCCCGGCGCTCGTGCGTCTGCTGGCACGCATCGCCAACCTCGATGTTCACGAACCCGCCGCATCGCTTTCGGACCGCCTGAGCCAATGGCTCGGCTGGACCGATGCGATCGCGCTTTCGACCGCGCTCGCCGATGCGCCGCCGGTGCCTCTCGTGCCAATGCACTCAGGTGCGCACGCGCTGGAAGAAGCCTGCATGCGCATGCGCGCGTCGCTGGTGAATGCCGTCGCGGGCGGCGTGAAGCCTACACCCGGACGGCATCGCGCACGCGTGGCGACGCCACCTCCGGACGATCTTTCGCTCGACTTTGCGGCGTTCCGCCAGCGCTATGTGTCCTTGCAGCAGACCATGGAAACCGACATCGGCCTGTTGCGCGGCCGCTTGCGCGCGGCGCTTGCGGCGCAATCGCCCAATCTGGCGCGTCTCGCCGCCGTCGATGCCGTCATGGAACAGGCGTTGAGCGCACGCGAACGCAGCCTGCTCGCGCAAGTGCCCGTGTTGCTCGGCAAGTATTTCGAGCGCATGAAGCGCGCAGCCGCGGACCAAGCCGCACCCGTGTCGAATGCCTGGCTCGAGGCCTTTCGCGACGACATGCGCCACGTCTCGCTCGCCGAACTCGAAGTCCGTTTTCAACCGGTCGAAGGGCTGCTTTCCGCCCTTCGAACCCGCTAAAGCCACGCCATGCCTCGCTATATCCTGAATGTCGCCGTCTTTCTCGCTGGTCTTGCCGCCGTTTGCGGAATCGCCATTGGCTATGTCGGCTCGAATGCGCTCGCGTTTTGCGTCACGCTCCTGATCGGCGCGTGCTACCTCGCGGGCGCGGCCGAACTGCAGCGCTATCAGCAAACCACCTATGCATTCGCGCATGCGCTGCGGCAACTCGCCGTCACGCCGAAGAGCCTTGCCGTCTGGCTCGAAAGCCTGCCCGTGGTTCTGCGCAATGCGGTGCGCTTGCGGGTCGAAGGCGAGCGCGCCGCGTTGCCGGCGCCTGTGCTTGCGCCATATCTCGTCGGGTTGCTCGTGTTGCTCGGCATGCTCGGCACGCTGCTCGGCATGGTCGTGACGCTGCGCGGCACCGGCGCGGCGCTGGAAAGCGCGACCGATCTTTCGGCGATCCGCTCGTCGCTCGCGGCGCCGGTCACGGGCCTGAGTTTCGCGTTCGGCACATCGATCGCGGGTGTCGCGACATCGGCCATGCTTGGCCTGCTTTTAGCGCTGTGCCGCCGCGAACGGCTCGACGCCGTGCAGACCCTCGACCTCAAGATTGCGACGACACTGCGCGTATTTACAGAGACGCATCGGCGCGAGGAAGGCCTGAAGCTGATGCAACGGCAGGCCGAACTCATGCCGAAGCTGGTCGATCGCCTGCAAGCGATGATGCACGCCATCGAACAGCAGAGCATCGCGGCAAACGAGCGGCAACTGACCAATCAGGATGCGTTTCATGCCAAAACCGAGACTTCGTATCGGCGGCTGGCGGCATCGGTGGAACAGTCGTTGAAGCAGAGCGTCGCCGACAGCGCGCGCGCCGCGAGCAGCGCGCTGCAACCGATCATGCAATCCGCCATGGACGGCATCGCGGGCGAGACGGCAGCCTTGCACGGCAAGATCGAACAGGCCGTGGCGCGGCAGCTGGATGGCTTGTCGAGCGGCTTCGAGGCTTCGTCGGCGAAAATCGCGGGCATCTGGCAAGACTCGCTCGATAAACATCGGCAGTCGAACGAAGCGCTCGTCACGCGCATGGGCACGTCGCTCGACGGCTTCGCGCAGGGCTTCGAAACGCGCTCGGCCGCGTTGCTCGAAGGCGTATCGGCGCGCATGGAACGCATCACGAGCGGCTTCACGACTTCGGTGACGGAGATCGCGGAGCACTGGAACCAGTCGCTCGCCGGGCATCGAAAGTCGAACGAGGCGTTGATGACGGGAACGCGCGCCGCGCTCGATGGTCTTGCCGAAACGTTCGAGCAACGCGCGGCCGGTTTGATCGATGGCGTCGCCGCGCGGCTCGACCACACGTCATCCACGCTCGCCGAAACGTGGAGCGAAGCGCTCACGCAACAGACGCGCACCGGCGAGCATCTCGCCGCGCAACACGAGCAGGCGTTGCTTAACGCGACGGCGAGTTTCCAGGAACACGCCGCTTCGCTGCTGCTCGCCGTCGATCGATCGCACGCCGGTTTGCGCGACGAGATCGCATCGAACAGCGAAGCGCGCCTGAACGCCTGGACCGATGCGCTCGCCACGCTCGCCGCCAACCAGCGAGAACAATGGCAAGAGACGAGCGCGTTCGCCGCCGAGCGTCAACAGAACATCTGCGACACGCTCGCGCGCACCGCGAGCGAGATGGCCGCCGATGCCGAGAAGCGCGCAAGCGGCACCATCGCGAAGATCGAAGGACTGGTCGCGGCGGCGTCGGAAGCGCCGAAGCTCGCCGCCGATGTGATTGCGCAGATGCGCGAGAAACTCAGCGAATCCATGGTCCACGACAACGCCATGCTGGACGAGCGCACGCGCTTGCTCGCCACGCTCGAAACCTTGCTCGATGCGGTGAATCACACGTCGAACGAACAGCGCGTGGCCGTCGATGCGCTCGTCGCTTCGTCATCGGACCTGCTCGCGCGCGTCGGCACGCGGTTCACCGACAAGGTCGAGGCAGAGACCCTCAAACTCGAAGCGGTCGCGGCGCAAGTCACGAGCGGCGCGCTCGAAGTCGCGAGTCTCGGCGATGCGCTCGGCGGCGCCGTGCAGTCTTTCGGCGCATCGAACGAACTGCTCGTCGCGCATCTCAAGAGCATCGAGGCCGCGCTCGACAAGTCGCTTGCACGCAGCGACGAACAGCTTGCCTATTACGTGGCGCAGGCGCGTGAGGTGATCGATCTGAGTACGCTTTCGCAGAAGCAGATCGTCGAAGACCTGCAGCGTATCGCGGGGCAGCGCGCCGCCGGAGCGAAGGCCGCATGAACGAGGAGATCGATGGCGGCGTGGAGGCCGCCGCGCCCATCTGGGCTGCGTTCGCCGATCTCATGTCGGTACTGCTGGGCGCGTTCGTGCTAATTCTGGTCGGCGTCATTGGCGTGCAGTTGCAACTGTCGACGCGGCTGGAAAACGAAGTCAAGCAGCGGCAGATGGAAACGCAGCGCCGCAAGACGCTGGAGCAGGCGCTGGCTGGCCCGCTCGCGTCGGGGCGCGTGACGCTGGTGAACGGGCGCATCGGCATTAGCGGCAGCGTGTTGTTCGCGTTGAATTCCGATCAGTTGCAGCCGCAAGGGCGCGATGTGCTCAAGAGCCTTGCAGGACCGCTTTCCGCCTATCTCGGTTCGCACGAAGAGATTCTGATGGTGAGCGGTTTCGCCGACGATCAGCAGGTGCACGAAGGCAATCGCCGCTTCGCCGACAACTGGGAACTCTCGGCCAAACGCGCCTTGACGGTGACGCGCGCGCTGATCGACGCGGGTGTGCCATCGTCGTCCGTATTCGCGGCGGCGTTCGGCTCCGAGCAGCCGATCAGTTCCAATGCCGACGATCTGGGTCGCGCAAAGAATCGTCGAGTCGAGATTTCAGCGGTGCCGCGGCCGACCAACGGCGGAGTGAAGCGGTGACTGAGCGCTCGCAAGCACGCGCAATGCTCGATGAATGGCGCGTTCAGGGCGATGATCGCGTGAGTCCGCTGCGCTTTGCGTTCATCGATTCGCTCGAACGGAGAGCGAGCGCGCAGCGTGGCGAGGCGCGTCGTTTGCTCGATGCGCGCTTGCAGACCTTGCTCCATGACTACGCGCGAGAAGTCGAACTTGCCGCGCCTGTCGAGCCGTCACGAAAGGTTGAAAGTACGCCGCTCGCCGTGCTGGTCACCGACATGAATGCGCGCGTGGCGCATGCCTCACAGAGCGAATTGCTCGAATACTTCCGCGAAGTGTGGGCCCGACTCAGCGCCGAGCAGCGCCTCAACGAGTCTCTTGCGCGGGTGCCGAAAAACGCGGGTCCGCTCAATTCGAGCAGTCTGGTGCATCGTTCGCTTGCATTGATGCGCGAAGTTTCACCCGCTTATTTGCAGCACTTTCTTGCGTATCTGGACGGGCTTTCGTGGATGGAAGAAATGGCGGGCGATGCACCCGCCGTCAAGAAACCCATGCGGGGCAAGGCGGCTCGCGGTTGAGCCGCGCCCGCCCGCATTCGTGCCGTTAGCCCAACCATCCTTTGATGGTTTCGCTCATCACGCGGGTGGAAATGCCATAACGGTCATGCAAGGTCGGTAACGCGCCGGCATCCAGAAATGCATCGGGCAGGGCGATCTGCTTGAACGGCGGCGCGATGCCAGCGTTCAGCAACGCGGCAGCGACACCTTCGCCAAGCCCTCCGATCACCGTGTGATTCTCGGCCACGACCACGAGCCGTCCCGAACGCCGCGCTTCGCGCACGATGGTCTCGGTGTCGAGCGGCTTGATGGTCGGCACGTGCAGCACCGCGACATCCACGTTGTCGGCTTCGAGCGCCTTCGCGGTTTCCAGCGCACGCATGGTCATGATCCCGGACGAGATCATCAGCACGTCGGCGCCATCGCGCAGAAGCTTCGCCTTGCCGAGTTCGAACTGATAGTCGTATTCGTCGAGCACGGCGGGCACGTTGCCGCGCAACAGGCGCGCGTACACCGGGCCTTTGTGCGCGGCGATGGCGGGCACCATCTGCTCGATATCGAGCGCGTCGCACGGATCGATCACGGTCATGTTGGGCATGGCGCGCATCAACGCGAGGTCTTCGGCGGCCTGATGGCTCGGACCGTAACCCGTGGTGAGCCCCGGCAATGCGCAGACGATCTTCACATCGAGATTGTCTTCGGCGATAGTCTGGTGGATGAAGTCATACGCGCGCCGCGTCGCGAATACGGCATATGTCGTGACGAACGGCTGCGCGCCTTCATGCGCGAAGCCGGATGCCGCGCCCATCAGCAACTGCTCGGCCATGCCCATCTGGTAGAAGCGCTCGGGAAACTCCTTTGCGAAGATATGCAGGTCAGTGTACTTGCCGAGGTCGGCCGTCATGCCGATCACATTGCTCTTGGTGCGTGCGAGTTCCACCAGCGCGTGTCCGAAAGGCGCCGAGCGCGTGAGCTGTCCTTCGCTCGCGATGGACGCGATCATCGCCGATGTCTTCAGGCGCGGCTTTTGTGTCAGCGTGTCGCTCATGCTTGTCTCCCTTGTTCAAGTGCCTGCAGCGCCAGTTGCCATTCGTCGGCATCGACACGGATGAAGTGGTTCTTCTCGCGCTCTTCGAGAAACGGCACGCCGCAGCCCATGCGCGTATCGCACACGATGATGCGCGGCTTCGCTTCCTTCAGATTGCGCGCGTTATCGAACGCTTGTTTGACGGCGTCGATGTCGTTGCCCGTCACGCGCTGCACATACCAGCCGAACGCTTCGAGCTTCGGCACGAGCGGCTCGAACGCCATGATCTGCGTCGAGGGTCCGTCCGCCTGCTGATTGTTCACGTCGATCATGGCGATGAGGTTGTCGAGCTTCCAGTGCGATGCCGACATCAGCCCTTCCCAGATCGCGCCTTCGTCCAATTCGCCATCGGAAAAGAGCGTGTAGACAAAAGACTTCGATCCTTTACGCTTGAGACCGAGGCAACGGCCGACCGCGATCGTGAGCCCTTGTCCGAGCGAGCCGCCCGACATTTCCATGCCTGGCGTATAGCTCGCCATGCCGGACATGGGCAGACGGCTGTCGTCGCTGCCGTAGGTCTCGAGTTCCGCTTGCGGCAGGATGCCCGCTTCGAAGAGCGCAGCGTACAGCGCGATTGCATAGTGACCGTTGGACAAGAGGAAGCGGTCGCGCTCTTCCCATTCGGGATCTTCGGGGCGATAGTTCATCGCGCCGAAGTAAGCGACGGCCAGCACGTCGGCGATATCGAGCGCCTGGCCGATATACCCTTGACCTTGCACTTCGCCCATCAACAAGGCATTGCGGCGGATACGGTAGGCACGCTCGGCGAGCGTGACCTCTTCGATGACTGCACTACTCATGATGTTTGTCTCCTTGAAAAATCTTTAGCGGTTCACGGTCTTGGCGGGCACGAGAAAGACCAGCGCCGCGCCCACGACGATTGCAATCGAGATGAAGATGAGACCGGCCGTCGATTTGCCCGTGAAGTCATTCAGCCAGCCGACGATGGTCGGAGAAAAGAAGCCCGCGAGATTGGCGAAGCAGTTAACCGCGGCAATGCCCGCCGCCGCCGACATGCCGCCCAGCACGGCCGTTGGCAACGACCAGAATTGCGCCGATGAACTCAGGATGCCTGCCGCCGCCACGCTCACACAGATGATCGACGCGCTCACGCTGCCAAGCGTCGGCAAGGTGGCGAACGCCGCTGCGGCGATGAGCATGGGAATGGCCAGATGCAGGCGCCGCTCGCGGCGTTTGTCGGCGCTCGAACCGATGAGCGGCAGCGCGATGATGGCGCACAGATACGGAATCGCGGTGAAGATGCCGACCCACAGCGGGTCCGCCACGCCGGCACGTCGCACGATGGTCGGCAGCCAGAACGTGAGCCCATATTGTCCAAGGACGACGCAGAAGTAGATCGATGCCATCAGCCACAAGCGACGGTCGCCGATGAACGCGCGAATCGATACGTGCTGCACGGTCTGCGCATTGTCCTTTTCGACGTTGCGGGCGAGCAGGGCTTTCTCCGCATCCGTGAGCCACTTGGCTTGCGCAATGCTGTTGTCGAGATAGAAAAGGATCGCGACGCCGAGAAAGAGCGAAGGCAACGCTTCGAGCATGAAGAGCCACTTCCATCCGGCAAGTCCGTGCGCACCGGCAAGCGCATGCATGATCCAGCCGGAGAGCGGACCGCCGACCATGCCCGCGAGCGGAATGGCCATGAAGAACAGCGACAATGCCTTGGCGCGCCGCGCAGCGGGAAACCAGTACGTGAGATAGAGAATCACGCCCGGCGCGAAGCCCGCCTCGGCGACACCGAGCAGAAAGCGCAGGACATAGAACATCGTCGGCGACTTGACGAACACGAAGCTCGCCGAGATCACCGCCCACGTGAGCATGATGCGCGCAAGCCAGTTGCGCGCGCCGACTCGATGAAGAACGAGATTGCTCGGTACCTCGAAGAGGAAGTAACCAAGGAAGAAGATGCCTGCGCCCACGCCGTAGATGGTTTCGCTGAAGCGCAGGTCATTGAGCATCTGCAATTTGGCGAAGCCGACGTTGACGCGATCCAGATACGCGCCGAGATAGCACAGCATCAGAAAGGGGATGAGTCGCCGTCCGACCTTGGCGTAAGTCTGCGCTTCGAAGCTCGTGGAATCGGCAGGCGAAGCAAATTCGGCCGTGGCGGCCGGCGCGGAATATTTCGGTTTCATGCTTGTCTCCAATGGACCGGAAAAGCGCCTGCGCGTTGATCCGGTCACGTGCCCCGGTTGGTCCGGGTGCGTATCTGAGGTCGAATGCTTAGTGAATCAGCATGCCGCCGTTCACGTCGAGTGTGACTCCGGTAAGGTAGGAAGAGAGGCCGCTCGTGAGAAAGAGGCAGGCGTTGGCGATATCGGCGGCGTCGCCCAGACGTCCGAGCGGAATGCCCTTGATGATGTCCGTGCGCATTTCAGGTGTGAGTTTGTCGCCCGTGATGTCGGTCTGGATCAGGCCCGGCGTGATGGAGTTCACGCGGATGTGGTCGGGGCCGAGTTCGCGCGCCATCGCGCGGGCAAGACCGAGCACGCCCGCTTTGGCCGCGCTGTAATGCGGGCCGCCGAAGATGCCGCCGCCGCGTTGCGCGGAGACCGAAGACATGCAGACGATCGAGCCTTGCTGCTGCTTCTTCATCTGCGGAATCACGGCTTGCGACATATGGAGCGTGCCGCGCAGATTCACGCCGATGACCGCATCGAAATTGTCCGCGCTGATTTCCAGCGTCTTGATCGGTTGCGTGATGCCCGCGTTGTTGATGAGCGCATCGATACGCCCGTATTTCTCGATGGCCGCGTTGGCGGCATCGACGCAGGCGGCTTTGTCGGTGACGTCGCAGGCAAGACCGAGATGGCCGATGCCGAGATCGCTCGCGGCGCTTTCGGCATCGGCCTGACGGAGATCGAGAATGACGATGCGCGCGCCTTCTGCCGCAAGCGCCCTGGCTGTTGCCTTGCCGATCCCGCGCGCCGAAGCCGCGCCCGTGACGATCACTACCTGGTTGTCGAGCAGCATGTTTGTCTCCGTTGGTTGTCTGGTGTGGATGCAGTGTCTTCGCGTTCCACATGACGATCAACGGAGTTTGTCTCAGCTATTGCTGAGAAATTTTCAGGTGTTCGCGGCGCCTTTCACTACGGGCCTCGAGGGCTGTCACCGTCTCTCACGGCCTCGTTCAATCTCCTGGTCCATCCACGCGAGAAACTTCGCGACGCGCGGCAGGTCCGCGTTCTGACTGGGGTATACCAGATGATGCGCGCCGACTTCGACGGCATACTCGCGCCCGAATACCGGCACGAGCGAACCGCGTTCGAGATGCACGGAGGCGAGCATGGTGCTTTCGAGCGCGATGCCATGACCGAGCGCGGCGGCTTCGAGCGACATGTAGGAGCGATCGAAGGAGAAATCGAACGCCTTGCGCCGCGTTGCCACGCCGAACTTGCCGAACCACTGCTGCCATTGCACGAGCGGCGACTCGGAGAAGATCAGCCTGTGTTCGATCAGATCGTCGGGCGATGCCACCGGATAGCGTTCCAGATACGCGGGAGATGCAAGCGGCGCAATGGTTTCGTGACGCAGGGTTCTGACTTCGATATCGGTCCAGTGCCCGTAGCCGTGACGGACATCGACATCGTAAAAACCCGAGGTAAAGGACACGTTTTCATAGGAGCACGCGAGGTTCATCTGGATATCGCCATTCGCCTCCTGGAACGCGGCGAGGCGCGGCAAGAGCCACATGAGGCCGAAGCTCGGACTCGAATGAATGCGTAGTATCTCGACCGATGTTTCGCTCGATGCCCGCTCGGTTGCGCGGTTGAGTTCGGCTAGCGCGCCGGTGACATCGGCGAGATATTGCGTGCCGGTGGGCGTGAGAACGAGGCCGCGTCCGAGCCGCGTGAAAAGCGCGCGGCCCACGATGCTCTCTAGATTCGCGAGCTGATGACTGACCGCGGAGGGCGTGAGGCCGAGTTCATCGGCGGCGCGGTTGACGCTCTTGGTGCGGGCGACGCTTTCGAACGCGATGATCGACTTCAGGGGAGGAAGGCGCATGGATGCGAGCGTGGAGTTGTCGAGGAGCGGGGCGGTGAAGTTTAGCTCGATTCGTGGGGCATACGCAGTGCAATGGACTCGCAAAGCACAGCCATTTCAGCGCCGCGGGAAGACTTGCGAAACGAATGCTTCCTTCTCTCGACAAGCCGCTAACTGCGTTCCCTACCCACCCGTCCCATCAGATAAAACTCCTCGTTCGGCCGCATGGCGATCACGTTCGCCATGCGGTTCGACAACCCGAAAAACGCCGTGATCGCCGCGATATCCCACGCGTCTTCATCGCTGAAACCGTGTTCGCGCAGCGTGGCAAAGTCTCTATCGTCCACCGTGCCTGAAGCCTGGCAGACCTTCAACGCGAAATCGAGCATGGCCTTTTGACGCGGCGTGATGTCCGCCTTGCGATGATTCACCGCGACCTGATCCGCCACCAGCGCATTCTTCTCGTAGATGCGCAGAATCGCGCCATGCGCGACCACGCAGTAAAGGCAATCGTTCACCGCGCTCGTCGCCACCACGATCATCTCGCGCTCGCCCTTGGTCAGCCCGCCGTCCTTCAGCATCAGCGCATCGTGATACGCGAAGAACGCACGAAACTCGTCGGGCCTGTGCGCAAGCGTCAGGAACACATTCGGCACGAAGCCGGCCTTCTCCTGCACTTCGAGAATGCGCGCACGGATATCTTCCGGCCACGCTTGCGGATCGGGAACGGGGTAGCGGCTGATGGGACGCGTGGTCATCGTTTCTCCGGTCATGGCTTCATCGCGCGACGGTCAGCGACGAAAGCAGCTTCAATAAACTATCCACGTTGACGGGCTTCACGAAGTGATAGTCGAAACCCGCCGACTGCGCGCGCAAGCGATCCTCCGCTTGCCCGTAGCCGGTAATCGCGATCAGCATGGGCGCACGTTCGCCCTTGCGCCTCAAGCGCCGCGCCAGTTCGTATCCGTCGATATCCGGCAAGCCGATGTCGAGCAGCGCGACATCCGGATGAAACGGCGGCGCGGCATCGAGCGCCTCGGCCGACGAATACGCCACGCGCGCCTTGTGTCCTTCCGATTCGCACAGCATGGCGAGCGAATCGGCGGCATCGCGATTGTCATCGACCACGAGTATGCGCAACGAAGCATTCGCTTTCGGCGCTTCGGTATCCGACAACGCGCGCGCGGAATGCCGCTCATGATGATGAAGCCGTGGCAGCCGCACCGTAACCGTCGTGCCGAGTCCCGGTCCCGGACTTTGTACGGTGATGGTTCCCTTGTGCATCTCCACGAGCTTCTTCACGAGCGAAAGGCCGATGCCAAGCCCGCCATTCGAGCGGTCAAGCGTGCGCTCGCCCTGCGAGAACAGCTCGAAAACCTTGGGCAGAAGGTCCGCCGAAATGCCCGTGCCGCTATCCGCGATGACGATCGAAACCCACTGCGCATCCGCCTGAACACTCACCGAAATGCGTCCCTGCTCGGGCGTGTACTTGCTCGCGTTATTGAGCACGTTGACGAGGATTTGCGAGAGCCGCGTGACATCGCCGCAGACCCATGTGGTGGCATCGGGGACATCGACGGCAATGTGCTGCGAGCGCGCCTCGACCATGCCGGCAATCGCCTCGACCGCGTGATACACCGCCGTGCCCACGAGTATCGGCTCCACTTGCAGCGCAATGCGCCCCTGCGTGATGCGCGACACTTCGAGCAGGTCATCGACGATACGCGTCATATGCTCCACTTGTCTGCGCATGAGGTCGATCATCTCGCGCGTTTGCGCCTCGACGTCGTGATCCTTTTGCACGAGGGCAATCGCCGTGCGCAGCGGCGCGAGCGGATTGCGCAATTCATGCGCGAGCATTGCGAGAAACTCGTCCTTGCGACGGCCAGCCTCGCGCAACATGAGCTCCATGTGCTTGCGTTCGGTGATGTCGATGACGCTGCCGATGATGCGCAACGGCACGCCGTCCTTGCTGCGCTGAAGCAGGGCGCTGCCCTGCATCCATTGTTCCCCGTGCATCGTCTGCACACGAAACTCGAACTGGCTGCCCGGATCTTCGCCGGATGCCACGCGCCGCACGTAGTGGTCGAGCGTCGCGGCATCGTCGGGATGCACGCGGGCGAGCGCCGCGTCATACGTGATCGTGTCGTTCACCTGCCATTCGCCGCCGGTTTCGAAGAGGAGCGTCCAGGTTTCGAGTTCGAGCGAAACGATATGAATCTTGGCCGCCTGCATCGCCACCGTAAGACGCAGGCTGCGCGCTTCGATAGCGGCCTGCGCCTCGTATTGTGGCGTGACGTCGGTGGTCGTGCCGAACCATTCCTGCAGGGCGCCCTGATGATCGTAAAGCGGCGCGGCATGCGCCTGCACGATGCGGTAGGTGCCATCGCGTCTGAACATGCGGAACGTGAGCGTGAGCGCGTTGCCTTGTCGCACGGCGTCGAGCCACGTGCTGCGCGTGCGCTCGCGGTCGTCGGGATGCACGAAGTCGAGCCAGCCGAAGCCCATCAGACGATCGGGCGGCGCGCCCGTGAACTTCTCCCAGTCGCCGCCGGAGGGGCGAATAGCGCCGTTGGCATCGGCGGACCAGACGAGCGCATCCGTCGATTCGACGAGCGCCCGATATCGTCGCTCGGAACGGCTCAGACGCTCTTCGTCCGCGCGCTGTTCGCTTATATCGAAGCTCACGCCGTAGACGCGCGTCAGCACGCCATGCCGGTCGAACTCGGGATGCCCGCGCATGCGCAGCCAGCGATGCTCGGACTGATCGCCATCGAGCATGAAATCGAACTCGAACGGACCGCCGTCGCGCAGTGCTTCGGTGAGCATGCGCTGGAACGGCTCGCGATATTCCGGCGCAACGCGATCCCACACTTCCGAGAGCATGACGGCCTCGGTGCCCGGCGGAAACGAATACAGCGCGGCGAGTTGCGCGGTCATGCGCACCACGCGCGTTTTCATGTCCCATTCCCACGCGCCCATGCGCGCGCCCGCGAACGCAGCCTGCAAACGCCGTTCGCTTGCTTCGTACAAGGCCCATGCATGCCGCGATTCGTGAATGTCGATGGCCACGCCGACCGTATCGCCGAACTCGCCTTCGTCGTCGCGACGCGCCTGTAAGTGAAGCGTATGCCAACGGTAAGCGCCGTCCGCGCGCAAGAGACGCACATCGACATTGCGCAGCAGCGTGCCGTCGCGCATTTGACGGAGCGCATCGAGCACGGGCGGGATGTCGTCGGGATGAACGAAGGCGTCCCAGTGACGGCCTTCGAGTTCCGGCATGGCAATGCCGAGATACCGGCAAGCCCACGGATTGGCGTAGCGGATAGTGCCGTCTCGCGCCGCACGCCAGACGAAGGACGGCAGGAAATGAGCAGGATCGTGCATGGGCGTCTTTGCTTCGAATCACCGGCAGGACGCGTTGCCTGGTGCGATATATGGTTGTGAGCTAGGGGTCGTACCAATAGCTTAGGGATACCATACATCAAAGCGCGGCAACATCGGCGCTTCCGAGCAAGTTCAACACTCGGTAGACCGTGTGATTCGGTACAAAGTGCGCTGCGAACGCCCGTTCGCGGCGCTATGTACTCTGCACTTCGTTAAGAGAACTAGCCTGCTTCGCCTACGTCTTTCGGATCGGGCAGCTTGCCTCCTTCGCTGCCCTTGGCGGGTTCTGGCTCGTTCTTCAGTTCACTTTTCTGCTCATCGGAAAGACGCCGGTCAGCCACGTTCGGATCTTCGTTCGTCTGCTTCGGCGGCGTCTGTCGTTCGTTTTGCTCGCTCATGTGCGCTCCACGCGTTGGGTTCGATGGAGCATATTGCACGCGGCGTGCCCAGGCTTCTAGCGTTACTCGTCGATGGTCCCGTGCACGCCTTGCTCGCCATGCTTCCAGTACGCCGAAGCCCGAATGCGCCGCTTGTCGAGACCGCGTTCGTTGCACAGCAACTGGCGCACTGCGCGCATGAGCGTGGCTTCGCCGGCGGCCCAGACGTATCCGTCGCCTTCGGGCAGATACGTGTAGCGCAAGGCGTGCAAGAGCGCGGCATGTGCATCGTCGCTGTCGCTGCGATAGATCCACTGCGCAAAGAGATCGGCACGCGTGTCGAGTTCGATATGCGCCGATGGGTCCGCCGCCTGAATCAGCGTAGCCACGCGTGTACCGGCAGGCAATTCATCGAGCCGCCGCGCGATGGCGGGCAGGGCGGTTTCATCGCCGATCAAGAGATGCCAGTCGAATTGCGCGGGAATGACGAACGAGCCACGCGGCCCGCCGATGCCGAGGTACTGCCCTGGCTTGGCTTGTGCGGCCCACGCCGTGGCCGGCCCGGCTTCGTGCAAGGCGAACTCGAGGTCGAGCTCGCGCGCGGCGCGATCGAAGCGGCGCGGCGTGAAATCCCGCGCGACGGGGCGCGGCTTGTCCGGATCGAACACTGGACCATTCGGGCCTGCTTGCGGCACTACGGGCTTGTCCTCGCCCGGCAGTGGGAAAAACACCTTGACGTGGTCGTCGAACGAGGCGCTTTCGAAGTCGGCGAGATCGTCGCCTCGAAGCGTCACGCGCACCAAATGCGGGTTGAGCGTGGCAACCTGCGTGACTTGCAGCAAGCGAAACTTGAGCGCATGCCGCACGCGCGTGACTTCCAGTTCGGGACGGTGTTGCAGTGCGGATTCTGTCATCGTGTGTCGCTCCTTTACGCCTGCTTGGGCGCGGGATTCTGTTCGATCTCGGCGGTCGCGCGCGCCAGAATTTCGGCGATACGGCGTTGCTCGTCCGGCGATACATCGGTGCGCAAGACCAGCGCGCGTTTCAGCGCTCGGCGCGCGGCGATCAGCTCGGGCGTCCAGCCGTTGTCGGCGGCGGTATCGTCGCTTTCCTCGCCGGCATAGGCGCGGCGCACGAGGTCCATCTTGCGGGCAAAGTGCGTGAGCTTCGCGAGCATCAGGTCGATGCGTTCGCGGTTCGCTTCCAGATAGTCGCGGCCCGCGTCGGACAGCGCGTAGCGCTTGCGGTTGCCTTCCACTTCGACAGTCGCGTAGCCGATTTCTTCCAGGTATGTCAGCGCCGGATAGACCATGCCGGGGCTCGGGGCATAGAAACCGTTCGAACGGTCTTCGAGCGCCTTGATGAGTTCGTAACCGTGACGCGGCGCCTCGGCCAGCATGGCGAGCAGCAGCAGTTGCAGGTCGTCCGAGGAGAACTTGCGGCCGCGCGGCATGCCGTCTTCGCCGCCGAAGCCACCGCGTCCGCCACGGCCACCGAAGCCGCCGCCGAAGCCGCCTCCGAAGCGGTCGTCTCCGCCGCCACCACCGCGTCCGTGTCGGCCGATCAGCCCCAAGCGGGCGAAGGCGAAACGCTCGACCCACTCGGGCGCGTTGCGAATGTCGAAGGGAAAGTCGAAGCCAGCCGCGCGAGAACCCGCGTCGCGCCCGCGATGAAAACATTTGGATCGCATGAGATCACCCCGTTAATATCGTAAAACATATCTAAAGATATATATCGTAAGAGCGTCTGTCAAGCGACTATTTCACGATAAGCAGCCCTCCGGCGATGCCACCTACAATCCTTCGATATTCACCCCTACCCAATCACGCAGGAAACTCAGATGACTCACTTCCGCTCCGTCGCCCTTGAACACGCAAGCCGGTTGATCAATCACGGACCCACCGTGCTCGTCACGAGCGTTCATGGCGAACGTCGCGACGTGATGGCCGCGGCCTGGTCGATGCCAGTCGAATTCACGCCGCCGCGCATCGCCGTGGTCATCGACAAGAGCACTTACACGCGTGAACTCGCGATGGCGAGCGGCGTTTTCGGCGTCGTCATTCCGGGCGCGGCGGCTATCGACTTGACGTTTGCGGTCGGCTCGACGAGCGGACGCGAGATCGACAAGTTCAAGACTTTCGGGATCGAGACGATAAAAGGACCAGTGCTCGGTCTTCCGTTGATCGAGACGAACTGTGCGGCATGGCTGGAATGCCGGCTCATCAGCGAGCCGCATACCGAAGACACCTATGACACGTGCTTTGCCGAAGTCGTGTCCGCTGCGGCCGACGAACGCATTTTCTCTAACGGTCATTGGAACGTGGATGACTCCAATGCGTCGCTGCATACCATCCATCATCTTGGCGCGGGCAAGTTCGTGCGCGGCTCATCCATGCAGCAAGCCAAGCCGCTCGCGCGATAAAACTTGCCGCTTGTCGAGGCTGTCGTCGGTCGATCTGACTCGCCCTTGTACGCCTTTAGAGCGCACGTTCTAAGCGTGAATTAAAAGGTCTAAAGAATCTCTTTTCCCGGTCGTTAAGCAGTCGACGAACGCGAGGCACCGATGGTGCACTTGCGTCGCAAATAACAAGCACGCGATCCGTCACATGAACTCGGACGTGTGCGATAGGTGGGTGAGGACAGGTTTCATACAGTCACGGGCTTGCTGCGAAAGCGGCGCGCCGGTGTGACTGCCATGAAGGCCGCTCGCACCATCCGGGGAAAGGGGTGTGGTATGAAACAACGGTTTTCGGGTTTGCGATTCGTCGTTTATCTCGTGGGCTTCACGGGGCTACTGTGGCTGAGACTTTTGATCTCACCCGATGGCAAAAGCGGCGTGTTGGCCTTCTTCGCGTGCGTGGCCTCGCTCGCGGCGGCTTATCTGGTTTATTACGCGGCGTCGGAGGGTTACTTTCGCAACCTTGCCGGTGGCGTGGTGGTTTATCTTGCCATCGCGGCAGTGGTCGTGGCGTGTCCGCCATTCGTCTTGCTGCTTGCGTTCTGGTCGGTGACGAGCCTCTTCAAGCAACGCCGCGCGCTGCTCATGCATGCGCTTGCAAGCGTCACATTGTTCCTGCTCATCTTTCCGATGCCGCTCGCCGAGCGCCTTGGCATGCCTGAACTTGCGGGTGCGCCAGCGGGTCTCGCGTATTTGGTGTTTTCGCTTGCGTGGTCGGCTGTGGCGGCGCGCAGTCCGTTGAAGATCGGCCTCTTCAAGTTCGCGACGATGCTTGTGGCCCTGCCGCTCATTGGTACTTTCGTGTCGCTGGTTGGCGGCGGGATGCTGAATCGTCCGGAGCGGCGTGTGCGTAATTCGCTGGCACGTTCGCGACGGGCGATGCAGTTGGCTTTGCCTGCGCCCGAGGCTACAGCGGCTTCTTCCGCCTCGCGTGTGGCTTCGACCGATGCCGGATTGGCGTTGCCTGCCGCCTTGATCGCGGGGATCGCGGCTGAGGTGCTGATGCCGGTGGCTGTCGCGGCTGAGTAGGAGAGGTGTTTCGCCGATATGCTTGGTGGATGAGCGTATCGGCGGGAATGTTGGAGGCAGCTTGTCGACACGCGGAAGGCAAATCAGCGGCCCACTAAGTCTTCACCACCAACCTCGCCTCCAACCCACCCCCCTCACGCTCATGCAGCGTGAGCGTCGCATCCATCGCAAGCGTCAACTGACGCGCAATCGCGAGCCCCAGCCCGGTCCCTCCGGTCTGCCGGTTACGCGATCCTTCCAGCCGCACGAACGGCTCGAACACCGCTTCCAGCGACTCGGCCGGAATACCCGGTCCGCGATCCAGCACCACGATCGAAGCGCCTCCGTCCGGCAGTCCGCCGATCTCGATCTCCGCTGCCCCGGCGAACTTGAGCGCGTTATCCACGAGATTGCCGACGATCCGTCGCAACGCCTGCGGCCGCGTCACCATCGTGCCGCCGATACTTCCCTTGAGCGACACGACCTTGCCCGCATCGAGATAATCGTTGAGAAGGCTCTCGAACAGCGCGTCCGAATCGACACGGAGCGGCGCCTCCGTCGTGCCGTGCAACGTCCGTGCATAAGTCACGCCTTCCTTCACGAGCGTTTCCATCTCCTGCAAATCCTGCTGTAACTTGGCACCGGCAGGATTTTCATCCATCGTGTCGACGCGCAATCGCATGCGCGTAATCGGCGTCTGCAAGTCATGCGTGATGGCCGCGAGTATCTGCATGCGCTGGGTCATGTACATCGAGACGCGGTCTTGCATCGCGTTGAATGCCTTGGCCGCGCGCGTTACTTCGTCCGGACCGTGCTCGGGCAGACGCGTGGCCTTGAGGTCCGGACCGAGCGTGTCCGCGGCTTCGGCCAATTGCTTGAGCGGGCGCGTCGCGATACCCACCGCGAGCCAGCAACATGCCGCGAGCAGCACGAGTTGTCCTGCAAGCACGAGTGGCAGCCACGCGGACAGCGGCGTGCCGACCATCGGATGCATGTCGATGGTGAGCGGGCTGCCATCGGTGAGACGCAAGTGAACCTGCATGCGTTCGGCATCGCCGGGAACGGCATTGACCGTCAGCGGATAACGCTTGCCGATGCCATCCGCTATCGACTTCGCAAAGCGCTCGGAAAGCGCGGCATCGAGCGGCGTGCCGCTTTCGCCCGGCCCGAGGATGAATTGATAGCTGCGGCGCGCCAGTCGCGGCAGCCACTCGGCACGTTCGGCGGGCGGCAGATGATCGAGCAGCGCCACGGAACTCGTCACCTCGCGCTCGACGTAGCCGACCATCACGTTGGTCATCGACTGATCGCGCTCGGTCATCGTGATCCAGAACGACAGCGTCTGCGCAAGCGCGATACCCACGAACAGAATCACCGCGAGCCGCGCGAACAGCGTGCGCGGCCAGGGCAAAAACCGTGGCGGATGCGCGGTCGATGTCGTTGCACCGAGCGCGCTCATGACGATGCATCCAGCGGCGTGACCGCAGCGGAAAACACATAGCCTTCGCTGCGCAACGTCTTGATGTAGCGCGGCTCGCGCGCCTCGTCTCGCAGACGCTGACGCAGACGGCTCACCAGCAGATCGATGGAGCGGTCGAAGGCATCGGCCTGACGGCCTTGCGTCAGGTTGAGCAATTGATCGCGCGTAAGCACGCGTTGCGGATTGTCGAGGAACACGCGCAGCAGGCGATATTCCGCGCCCGACAGCGCCACCATGGTGCCTTCTGCATCGAGCAGATGGCGCGCGGTGGTGTCGAGCCGCCAGTCGCCGAAGCCCAGCATTTGCGCCGATTCGGTCACTTCCATTCCCGGCGGCAACATGCGTGTGCGACGCAGCACGGACCGAATGCGCGCGAGCAGTTCGCGCACGGCGAAGGGCTTGGGCAGGTAGTCGTCCGCGCCCATTTCGAGGCCGAGAATGCGGTCGGCTTCCTCGTTGCGCGCGGTGAGCATAAGCACGGGCACCGCGCGGAACTTGCTCGCGCGCAATTCGCGGCACAACACGAGGCCGTCCTCGCCGGGCAGCATCAGGTCGAGCACGATCAAATCCGGCGCGCCTTGTTCGAGCGCCGCGCGCATCTGGCGTCCGTTGGCGGCGAGCGAAACGCGCATGCCATTCTTTTCGAGGTAGGTCGCGAGCAACTCGCGGATACCGCGATCGTCATCGACGATCAGCACATGGTCGGTCGTTTCCATCGATAGCTCACGGCTTCTTGCGCTTGATCTGCATCCGGCCCGTGGCTATTGAGAGGCACTGCGCCGGATGGGCCAGTTCGGTTGCGATACCGCCGAATAAAAACGCTGCGACGGCGAAGAACTGCTTCATTTCAATCTCCCGCGTGATCGCTGTGTCTGCGTTATAGCGCAAAACGCGAGCGGTTTTGTATCGCAGTGTATCCGGACTTTCTCGCGACACATGCGGATTCACTCGCGTGTCTTGAACGGCGCTTCGTATCGCAATGTATCCGCGCTGACTTCGATACAAAACATTGCTCACGCAACACACAGCGGATACGTCCGAACGTTTTAATGCTTCAACGACGGCATCAGCGGATTTCAAGCGTCGCCTCTCACCCGCCAGTTAAGGAGCAGCACCATGAAGATTTCTATCGTTGCTTTCGCTCTCGTTGCAAGCGCCATGACGGGCATTGCTCACGCGGAGGTTCACGCCACGTCGACGCAACCGCAGGTCGGCAAGACACGCGCGGAAGTGAAGCGCGAACTCATACAAGCGCAAAAGAACGGGCAGATCGCGGCGCTCGCGAATCTGTATCGCGGTAGCTGATCGGCACCCATTGTCTCAATCCATTTCGTGAGGTTCACCATGTTCAAGAAGCTCATCACCGCTGCAGTCGTCGTTGCTAGCGCCACTGCCGCAGGCTCCGTTTTCGCAAGCAGCGGATACGGTCTCGCGCCGCACGGTGACACGTCGGCCGGCGTGCGCGCATCGCAACGCGCTCAGCGTGTGCAGTCCATCAACGATAGCGGCATGCAGGGCTATGGCGGCGTGCGCGATGTCCAGACGCAGTCTGGCAGCGCATCGACGATCACGACTTTTCCGACGAGCGGCACGGGTTCGCTCTTCGCGCATCACTAACGCCTTGATCAACGCCTACCGAAGGAGATGAACACCATGACGCAACTCGACAAGCTTCTCTACACCGGCAAGACACACGTGACCGGAGGCCGCGATGGCGCGGCGCGCAGTTCCGACGACCGGCTGGATGTCAGGCTCACGCCGCCCGGCGCGCCTGGCGCGGGGACCAATCCCGAGCAATTGCTCGCAGCGGGATGGTCCGCATGCTTCATCGGCGCGATGGGCAAGGCGGCCGCGAAACTGCAAGTGAAGTTGCCGGCCAATACCGCCGTCGATGCAGAGATCGATCTGGGTATGAATGGCGATGCGTACTTGCTGCGCGCGCGCCTGAACGTGAGCTTGCCGGGCATCGAACGTGATGCGGCGCAGGCGATCGTCGAGGGCGCGCATCGAACCTGTCCGTATTCGAAGGCGACGCGCGGGAATATCGATGTGACCATTACGGTAGTTTGAAGCCGCAAAAACTAAGCGCAGCCATGCAAAGTGCACTGGCTGCGCTTCTTTCTGCTGGCCGTTCAAAGCGGGAAAGCTCCCGCTCGCGATACTCGAGACTTACTTCTTCGCTTCGGCAAAGCGCCGCGCGACTTCCTTCCAGTCGATCACATTGAAGAATGCGGCGATGTATTCGGGCCGGCGATTCTCATACTTCAGATAATAGGCGTGCTCCCATACATCGAGACCGAGAACCGGCGTATTGCCCGAGCCGATTCCCGACATCAACGGGTTGTCCTGATTGCCCGTGCTTTCGACCGCGAGCTTGCCCTGCGGTGTCACGCTGAGCCACGCCCAGCCGCTGCCAAAGCGCGTGAGTGCGGCCTTGGTGAAAGCTTCCTTGAAGGCATCGAAGCCGCCGAGGTCGGTATCGATCGCCTGGGCTACTTCGCCTTCCGGCTTGCCGCCGCCTTGCGGAGACATGATGGTCCAGAAGAGGCTATGGTTCGCGTGGCCGCCGCCGTTATTGCGCACCGGGGTGCGGACCGCTTCGGGCAGTTTGTCGATCTGCGTGATCAGTTGCTCGACCGCCAAGTCCTTGTGCCCCGAACTCTCCAGCGCGGCATTTAGATTATTCACATAGGTCTGATGATGCTTTGTGTAATGCACTTCCATCGTGCGCGCGTCGATGTTCGGCTCGAGTGCATCGTAAGCGTAGGGCAGGGGAGGCAGGGAATAAGCCATTGCGAATCTCCTTTTTGACGATGAGAGGAATCAATGCCGGGCCGGGCCGCTGGCGGAAAGCGCCAGACTGGCGTTTTCGATGGTCCGGGCAATGAGGGAATGCGGCCCATGACGGGCGACGTGGCGGATCAGCGCCACGTGTGTTTCGCGGCTGTGACGCAAGGCGGCTTGCCGGATCGTGACCGGCCGCTCTGCGCTTACGGACAGCGCCAGAAGTGCTTCGTGCGCCTCGCAGCGCAACTGCGCGGCGGCGTCCTGATTGCCTTGTTCTGCGTAGTGATCGGCGAGGTTGTGATGCGAGACGACGAGCGCCGCGATACAGTCCTCGCCGCGTCCGGGCGGCGGTGCTTTGATGAGTCGACGCGCGATCTCAAGTGCGTGCTCGAAGGTCGAGCGTGCTGCCGTGGTCTGTTGTTCCGCTGCGGCTTTGATCGCTTGCCGCATGAGTGCTTCCCACACGGGAAGACTCGGGCTGTCTTGTGCCGATATGTCCACGGCTTGGAATTCGATTCGTTCGTGCATGGCGTAGGCTCCAGTTCCTGCGCCCTTTGCGTCGACGAAAAGCCTGCGTACTCGGGACAAACAATGATAACCAGTATCGAGGGAGTCTGCACGCGGGGGCTAAACCTCGCGTAAAGCGAAAGCTTGCAAGGTTGCCATGCGCGGATCGTAGAGCAACTAACCGTCTTCCTTCTGACCGTCGACGAATTGGCCCACCAGTAGCCTATTAGCGACTCCGCTTGCCAACATGATTTCCAAATAAAGACAGTGGCATGGTCAAGCCGTATCACTCAATGCATCCCGATGCGCCTGCGCAAACTCCGCCATGCTCTTGAACCGAAAGTCGATGCGAGGTTGCGCGCCTGGGTCCATCGTTGCGCCGAAGCCCAGCTGCCCGTGCCGTCGATAAATCCAGCATGACGTCAGCCCGATTTCGTTCGCGGGCTTGTGATCGTGAAACAGACTTTCCGCGACGTGAAGAATCTGCTCCTTGCGAATGCCTCGGCTTGCAAGCTTCTCCAGCAAATACTCGAAGTTACGTTGTGATGGCTTGTATGCGCCGACATCCTCGGCGGTGAAGATGCCGTCGAATTCCACCTGCAACTTCGCGTTGCTGAACGCAAAGCTTTCGTTATCGACGTTTGAGAGAATCACGAGCTTGAAATGCTGCTTCAGATAACGAAGCGCTTCGGCCGAATCCGCGAACGCAGGCCAGTTGCGGATGGACCGACCATACGCGACGCATTCTTCCTGCGTGTAAGAGAGTTTCCATTCCTCAGCCAGCCGCTTGTAAACGATGGCCAGCACCTCCTGATAGCGCTTGCCCGGCGTGTAGTGCTGCTGCGAAGACTCGTGACGCGCATGCGCTTCGAGTACCTGATCGCGCGTGGGCGGCGGAACCGCGCGTTCGAGCAATGGCCGCAAGCCTTCGAAAATGCCGGTTTCCCAGTCGATCAAGGTTCCGTAGCAGTCGAAGGTGAGCGTATCGAAATCGGTAAGATTCACTGCGGCTCCTTTTTGGCGTTGGTAACGAACACCCGGTATCTTGCCGCAGATTAGAATATGAGCAAATCACTCATCTTAGAACGATAAGGCCGCATGATGGCGCAAGCTCGCAACGCTCCCCGGCAAGACCGCTCGATAAGGACCATCGATTCCATCGTGGATGCCGCCGCGCGCCTGCTCGGTGAACGCGGCCAGCTTCTGACGACGAATGCGGTCGCAGAAGCGGCGGGCGTGAGCATCGGTTCGTTGTATCGATACTTTCCAGACAAGGGCGCGTTGATCGACGCCGTCCGCCAGCGTCATCGCGATGATCTGCTTCCCGTGCTGCAAGTCGGACGTGGGCAAGTCGTCGCGTTCGTCGACGGGATGATCGAGGTGCATCGCCGCAATCCTGCCGCGCAGCGTGTGCTGCTCGAAGAGGGACGCTGCGAAGCCGAATGCAGACGAGCGTACGAAGCGCTCTTCGCGGCCTTGACGCGATGCTCCGCGGAGCACAGGCGCATTGGCGCTGAAGTGTTTGCGGGCGCGGTGGGCGGCGCGCTTGAGGAGGCGGCGCGCAACGAACGCTTGGCATCACCCGTGTTTCGATGGGAACTGATCGCGCTCGTCGAGGCTTACACGAGCAAGCCGCGCCCTGCAAAAGCAGTCACGATCGAGCGCGCACCGCAAACGTCGCGAGCAAACAAGCGTCAGCCGCGTGCCCATTTGCGCCTGCGTAAATCGCCGACGCAGCCGCGCTCGTCGGAGACTGTCGCCGCCATCGTGGAAGCCGCGGCTCAAGTGCTCGAAAGCGAAGGCTTCGAAGGCTTCAATACGAATGCAGTCGCCGCGCGTGCCGGCGTGAGCATCGGCTCGCTGTATCAGTACTTCCCGGGCAAGGACGCGCTGACCGTTGCGCTCATCCATCGTGAGACGCAACGCTTCTACGATGACGCAGCCATCGCGCTGGATAAGCGAAGCGGCAAGGCGGCGCTCGAATATCTCATCGGCGCGTCGGTGCGTCAGCAACTCGAGCGTCCGATGCTCGCGCGTCTGCTCGATATCGAGGAGAGCCGTCCGGCCTTGCGCGATGAGCTTGCCAAGGTGGACCTCGCGGGGCTGTTTGCTGCAATCGTAGCGAGAGCGGCTCCGAAGCATCCGCAACCGGAAATAGCGGCAGGCGACCTGTCGGCGATTATCCGAGGCATGACCGACGCGGCGGGCGAACGCGGGGAACGCGACCTCGAACGTCTGCAACGGCGCGTTCGCGCGGCGGTTTTCGGGTATCTCGCGCGCGAGAGCTGAACATGCGAATGTGAGCAAGCGCAAAGCAAGCACGGGCGTGCCAAGCCGCGACGAACCGCGCGATGCGGACTTCACGCCGCGCGCTTGGAGGCGCTCGATGCGAGTTGTCCAATGTGAGCTTTTACTTTTATTCTGACGTCGTCGAGCGAAACGGCATGGGCCTTCGCCATTAACAAATGAGAACGACGATGACAGAAACCATCAAGAGCATGAAGCTCAACCACCTGAGCTTTCCTTCACGCGATACTGCTGCAACCGCGAAATTCTTCGAACACTATCTGGGCTTCACCGTCTCAGGAAGCTGGGACAAGTCGTACATTTTGAAGCGCCCGGGCTTCGACGTGGTAATCGATCATGTCGAAAGCGATGACGTCACGTGGCCCCGGAATTTCCACGCGGGCTTCGAACTGCCGACTGTCGATGCGTTGCAGGAACTGCATGATCGCTTCAAGCAAGAGGGCGTTCAGATGGAAACGGCGGTCTTCAACAATGGCCGTGGCTCGCGCTTCTTTTGCCGCGCGCCGGGCGGTGTGATGTTCGAGTTGAATACGCGTTCGGACGCCGCACCGGAGTTTCGCGGCACGTTCGACGAGTAAGCATCGAGCGTAGATTGCGAAAGCCGCATTGCCCTGTAAAAGGCAATGCGGCTTGTGTCGTTTCGCGAGACGCCTCGCGGCGTAGTGCGAGTTACTGCGAAAGCACGACCTGCGCGATGATCCCCGAAGCAACGGCGACGAGCAGATAGTCGCCACCGACGCCTACCCACTGATAGCCGCGCGGCGGCTGACGCAGGCCGTGTTCATGGTAGTTATCGACGACGTATTGATGGTCACGATAGTCTTGCGACAGATGCTGACCTTTCTGCCAGTCTGAATGGCGCGGGCCGTTGTCCGCGTGCTCGGGCGGGCGCGGTGCGTCATGTCCGTAATTAGCAGGGCCGTGTCCTGGTTGGCCAGGACCGCCATGATTTTGCGGGCCGCCGTGATTTTGTCCCGGACCGCCACCGTGGTTCTGATCCGGACCGCCGGGGCCTTGCTGCGCAAAGGAAGCGCCGGCAGCAAGACTCAAGGTCGCGCACAACAGCGCGGCAACGATTCGATTCTGCTTCATGTTGATTCTCCAATCGAGTGAGTGGTTCGCGTGCATCGCCTGATGCGTGCGCTGCGAATCGATGAGCGGACTTTACTCAAAGCCGAAAGAAAATGGGGTGAGCAGATGTAAGCGTCGCTTACGTATGATTACGGCGAGGGGGGAGCAGACACGCGAAGGAAACAGATCGAGGCAATTACCGCCTGGCCGGGTACTTCGACATCTGTCGGTACACTTGGAAGGCAGGCCGCGTGGACTGCATGACCAGCAATGAGGCTGTCCAACGGATGGAACGACATGCAGACCTATTATCTTGCCATCGATGTCGGGACGGGCAGCGTGCGAGCCGCACTCGTCGATGCGCGTGGCGTGGTGCGCAGCATCGCCGCACACGAGCACGAGCAAATCGTGCCGCGTTACGGCTGGTCTGAGCAACGCCCAGCGGACTGGTGGGAAGGCGCCGCGCGCTCGATACGCGAAGTGCTCGACGACGTTCCGGATGCAGCTTCCCATGTCGTCGCGATATGCGCATGCGGCCAGATGCACGGCACGGTGCTGATCGACGCCGATGGTCAACTCACACGCGATACCGCGCCGCTCTGGAACGACAAGCGCACCTTCGCACAGGTCGCGGCGTTTTGCGCGCGCCACGCAAGCGCCTCGTATCTCGCGAAGACCGCGAACCCCGCGACGCCCGCGTGGCCCGGTTTCAAGCTGCAATGGATCAAGGAGCACGACCCGTCGGCTTATGAACGCGCGAGCACGGTGTTCATGCCGAAGGACTACGTGAACTTCAAACTCACGGGCGAACGTGCGTGCGACTGGAGCGATGCATCGACGAGCTTCATGATGGACCCGCGCACGCGCGAGTGGTCGCAAGACATGCTGACTTTGCTCGGTCTCGATGCCGCGAAGCTCGCGCCGATTCGTGCGCCGCTCGACATACTCGGCGGCGTGACGCACGAAGCGGCTGCCGCAACCGGTTTGCGCGCGGGTACGCCGGTGCTGGTTGGCGGCGCGGATTATCCGGTGTCCGTGCTCGGCTCGGGCGTGTTCGAGCCGGGGCTGGCATCGGATATCACGGGCACATCGTCGATCATCACGATCATCGCCGACACACCGATGCTGCATCCCGAAGTGTCGAATCTGGCGACTTGCGAAGGGCTGTGGGGACGCTTCATGTTGCTCGATTCGGGCGGCGATGCCATGCGCTGGGCGCGTCGCGCGTTCCATGAAAACGCGCTGTCCTACGACGATGTCGCTGCCAAGGCCGCAAGCGCGCCGGTGGGTTCGGAAGGTTTGTTCTTTCTGCCGTATCTCACAGGCGAGCGTCTCGGCGAGCACGCTAATTCGCGTGCACAGTTCTTCGGTATTGCGGCGAGTCACGGGCTCGCCCATCTGCATCGCGCGGTGCTCGAAGGCGTTGCATTTGGCGTGCGTCGGCATATCGCGCTCATCAAGCCCGAAGGCGTGGGTATCGAGCGGCTCGTCGCGGCAAGCGGCGGCGCGAAGGCGTCGCTTTGGCTCGATATCAAGGCCAGCATGTACCGCATGCCCATTCTCGTGCCGGCGCAAGTGGAATGCGGCGTGATAGGCTGCGCCATTCTTGCTGCAACCGCGCATGGCCAGTTCGCACGTCTCGCCGACGCCGTGCGCGCCTTCGTGCAGTTCGAGCGCGAAGTGCAGCCCGACCCGCGTGCGAGCGATACCTATGACCGCATGATGCCGATTTTCGAGCGCCTTTATGTGCACTCGCAGCAGTTTTACGACGATCTCGACCGACTCTTTCCAGACAACCCAACCTCTACATGACGAATCATACTTCCATCAAGGCTGTCCTTTGGGACATGGACGGCACGCTCGCCGAAAGCGAACCGCTTCATTTGAGCACGCTGGTTGCGGTGCTTGCGCATCACGGCATCGAAGCGGGCGACGAATTGCATCCGCTGATCTTCGGTAAGACAGGGCGCGAAGTGCACGCGCTGTGTAGCGAACGCTTTGGCATCGATACGGACTTCGCGGACTGGTCCGCGTTTCGCGCACGGCATTATCTCGAAGGCGCGCCTCGGCTCGTGCCGCGTCCTGGCGCGCTCGAGGTGTATCGCGCGGTGAAGCGGGCGGGCATAACGCAAGGAATCGTGTCCAATTCGTCGCGCATGTTGCTTGAAGCGAACTTGCGAGCACTGGGCATCGAGGAACCGCAACTCGTGAGCGTCAGTGTGAACGACGTGCGCAATGGCAAGCCAAGCGCCGAGCCGTACGAACGCGCGGCGTGGCTCATGCGTCTCGAGCCGGAGGAAGTTGTCGTCGTGGAAGACAGTCCCACTGGGGCGCGCGCCGCGATCGCGGCGAATATGCGCGTGCTGGCCTGGCCTTTCGACGATGCTGGCGCCGCGCTTTTTTCAAACGATGCGCAAATCGTCCGCTCCGCCGAGGAGCTTGCCAAGGCGCTGGGCGTAAATCTGGCCTAAGCAAGAAGGTGCCGATGTTTTCAGGTGCGCCGCTTGCTGAAGCGAGATGGCAATCGGTGCATGCCTTCGTTAAGCGAGCATGATTCTATGCAAAGCACGCGCTTAATGACGCGCTAAGATGAAGGGCTGCACATGGAACGTGCTTCGTTCGCATAAGGCGCCGCGCGCTGCGAACGGACGCTCGGAAAAGAAGGAGACACCATGCTTACGCTCTATCATCGAGGTGTAGCGCTACAGCCGTCCGCAGGTCGAAGCGGCAAGCTGTTCGTATCGCGCGTATCGATTCTGGAAGAAGACGGCGAGGAGACGGTACTACGCGAGTTGGGCGCATTTCCCAGCCGCGACGCGGCGCTGCAGTTTGCGCTGACATGCGGCACCGCTTTCGTCGATGGTGAACCACTGCCTATTGCGCCACAATCCGTCGTGCGTGACGAGGAATCGAAAAACGCCGGTCTTTGAAGACCGGCGTTTTTTTTTGCTTCAGGGTGTGAGTACCACCTTGATGCAACCGTCCTCCTTGTCGCGGAAGGTCTTGTACATTTCCGGTCCTTCCGCAAGCGACACGCGGTGCGTGATGACGAACGAGGGGTCGATCTGACCTTCCTGAATGCGGCTGAGCAGGTCGTCGGTCCAGCGGGCCACGTGCGTCTGACCCATGCGCCAGGTGAGGCCCTTGTTCATCGAGGCGCCAAAGGGAATCTTGTCGATCAGTCCGCCATAGACGCCCGGTACCGACAGAATGCCCGCGGGACGGCATACGTAGATCATCTCGCGTAACACGTGCGGCCGGTCCGACTCGAGCATGACCGCCTGCTTGGCGCGATCGTAAAGCGAGTCGAACGAGCCCGTGGCGTGCGACTCCATGCCAACAGCATCGATACACTTTTCCGGGCCTTTGCCTTGCGTGAGATCGGCGAGGCGCTCGACCACGCTCTCTTCCTTGAAGTTGATGGTGGTGGCGCCAGTGACGCGCGCCATTGCAAGGCGTTCAGGCACGCAGTCGATTACGACGACATGCTTTGCACCAAGCAGAAACGCGCTGCGAATCGCCATTTGTCCCACCGGTCCCGCGCCCCAGATCGCCACGGTGTCCGTTGGCTCGATATCGCAGTTGATCGCCGCTTGCCAGCCTGTCGGGAAGATGTCGCCGAGGAAAAGCACTTGTTCGTCTGAAAGGCCATCGGGAATCTTCACGTGCGTTTTATCGGCGAAAGGTATGCGTACGTACTCGGCCTGGCCGCCGGCATAGCCGCCCGTCAAATGCGTGTAGCCAAAGAGACCCGCCGTGGTGTGTCCGAAAACCTTGTCGGCCGTGCTCTTGTTGCGATTACTGCGCTCGCACACGGAGAAATTGCCGCGCTTGCATTGATCGCATTCGCCGCAAAAGATGGTGAACGGTACGACTATGCGGTCGCCGACCTTGAGCGCAGCGTTTTCGGCGCCGACTTCGACCACTTCGCCCATGAACTCGTGGCCCATAATGTCGCCGGATTCCATGCCCGGCATGAATCCATCGAACAGATGCAGGTCCGAGCCGCAAATGGCGCAACTCGACACCTTGATGATCGCGTCGCGCGGATGTTCGATCTGCGGGTCCGGTACCGTGTCGTAGCGAATGTCCTTCTTGCCGTGCCAGGTAAGCGCTTTCATTGGAAGTATCCTTGTCCTTGAGAGTGAACTGTCGACGAAGCCTTACTTGTTGGTTGGCTCGCCGGGATCTTCGATGCCCTTTTCCATATTGTCCTTCTGGTCACCGTAGTCCTTTTGATTCGCACCGTTCGTTATCTCGACGTCACCCTTCAGCTTGCGATCTTCATTGCCGGTAAGTGTGCCGATGGCCGTGTCGGTCCAGCCCTTTATTTGTTCCTTGATGCCTTCTTTCTGATCCTTGTTCATTGCGTTCTCCGTGCCATGTATCGGAAGCCTAAGAATCTCTGCGCCAATCGTTGGCGTCGATACAGTTCAGCAACGCGTGTGCCTTCGCCGTGTATACATTGCGCGAGCGCTCCGGCCGACATGCGGCACTACGATTGCTGCGAGAAAGAAGTGCGCTTCATGGTTCGACATAGCGCATCGAATCCACGCCTGATCTGTGCGTCCGGATGTGATTCGTCTGTTTATCCATCCGATCACTTAAACGCAACTATCAGGAGCAACAAGATGAACACGCCCGCCGAAACCCCCATGACCGATGATCCGAAAAGCGACGACGAAGTCGAATCCGGCACGGACGATGCGCTCACCACGGATGTATCGGAAACCGATGATGAAGGAACGACTGTCCGCGAAGCGGAAGTTGACCCGGACGATCTGACGGAAATCGAGCCGGAAGGAGACGATAAATCTTGATGTAAAGCGGTGTGGGCGGCGCGGTCTGAATGGCCCGCGCCGCTTATTGTGTGTCTGATCAGCCGAGCGCCTGACTGGCCGCCGCCGCACGTCCGCGCAGCCAATTGATGCTCGCAAAGAGCAGCACGGCGAAGACGATCAGCATGGTCGCGACCGCAAGTATTGAAGGGTCGATCGAATCGCGGATGCCGCTCCACATCTGACGCGGCACGGTCTTCTGATCCGGCCCGCCGATGAATAGAATCACGATGACTTCATCGAATGAAGTGGCAAAGGCAAACACGCTGCCTGTGGCGACTGCAGGCATGATCAGCGGTAACGTCACACGCCTGAACGTGATCCATGGCGCCGCGCCAAGACCGGACGCCGCGCGCAGCAGGCTCTGATCGAACGACAGCAGCGAAGCCGTCACGGTGATGACCACGAAGGGCGTACCAAGCGCCGCATGCGCGAGCACGACGCCCGGATACGAGTTCACGAGACCGAGCGGCGCGAAGATTAGATAGAAGCCCGCAGCCACGACGACGATGGGTACGATCATCGGCGAAATGATGATGGGCATGATGAGCGAGCGCCACGGAAATTGCGCGCGGCTCAGGCCCAGCGCGGCCAGCGTGCCGAGACAGGTCGCGATCAACGTCGACGCCGCGCCAATGCCGATGCTGTTCAATAGCGAGCGCTGCCAGTCCGCGCTCGTCAACGCCTGCTCGTACCAGCGCATTGAAAAGCCCTGCATCGGATATGAAAAGTACGAACCCGAATTGAACGAGAGCGGAATGATCGCGAGTATGGGCGCGATTAGAAAGAACAGGACGATCGCCGTATGCACGCGCACCCAGCGATTCGCCACGCGTTCGGTCAGCACGGTATTGCGTTGATCTTGCATGTCGTCGAGTCCGTGTCGTTCAACCGAAACGCAGCCGGTCGATGCCGACTATGCGGTTGAAGAGGAAATAGAAGACCGCCGTGAAGATCACGAGGTACGCCGACAGCGCGCCCGCGAGTCCCCAGTTGAGCTGCGTGTTGGTCTGAATGGCGATGAGCTGGCTGATCATTTCATCGCCCGCGCCGCCGAGTAGCGCAGGCGTGATGTAGTAGCCGAGCGCTAGCACGAACACGAGGAAGCATCCCGCGCCCACGCCCGGCAGCGTCTGCGGCACATAGACCCGCATGAACGCAGTGAACGGATGCGCGCCCAGCGACTTCGCTGCACGCATATAAACGGGCGATACGCTTTTCATCACCGAGAAGATGGCGAGGATCATATAAGGCAGCAGCACGTGCGTCATGCCGATCAGCACGCCCGCGCGATTGAAGATGAGTGGCACGGGATGCGACGCAAGGCCCAGCCCCATGAGCAGGCTGTTTATGACGCCACCCGGTTGCAGCAGCACATACCAGGCGGTCGTGCGCACGAGAAGCGAGGTCCAGAACGGCACGATCACAAACAGCATGAGACGGTTGCTGCTCTTAGCGGGCAGATTGGCGAGCAACCACGCAACGGGGTAACCGAGCACGAGACACATGAGCGTGACGGTTGCGCTGATAGAGATGGTACGCACGAACGCCTCGCGAAACACCGATGAATCGGCCGGCATGGACGCGATGTTGCCTTGCGGTGTCACTTGCGCATCGACGGCAGCGAGCAGATAGTCGGGCGTGGGCGATGCAGCGGCGCGTTTGAGCAAGCGCCAGATTTCCGGGGAATTCCAGCGCTCGTCGGTTTCGATGAGCGCGGGTTTCCATGCGGGTGGAGCATCGGCGGGCAGGCTGCGTGCGGTACGCATCAACAGGCTGCGAAACTCCGCTTGCGCGAAGTTCAGACGGCGCGCCACGGGGCCGAGCTGACCGCTTTGCTGGGCTTCCTTGAGGCCGGCGGCCAGCAATGCGAAGGTGCGTTCGTCGGGCACGCCGTGGCCGTCCCAGGCATCGAGAGCGCGCGTGAGGGCGGGCATGCTGTCGGGGACTTCGCGATTCTGCACGCTGCGCGCGAGCAGTAGCGCAATCGGCGCGATAAAGGTGGACAACAGAAACACGATCAGCGGCAACGCAAGCAACAGCGCTTGCAACGATGCACGGCGACGCGCCTTCTGATAAGACGCGTGGCCGTCGGCGCTTCTAGGAGAGCCCGATGGCGCGGCCTTTGCGGATACGGACATGTTGGTGGTCGCGGTCAAGTCGGGCTCTCTTCGGATCATGTTTCGCGTGAAGCGGACAGCGTCGATACCTTGCTGTCTTACTGCGTCAGCCACACCTGAAAGCGCTTGTTGATCTGATCGGCATTGTCGGCCCAGAAATTCGCGTTGATCTGCACGGCGCGCTTGAAGTTGGCAGGCGAGGTCGGCAGGTCGGCAAGACGCTGCTTGTCCACCAGTTCTATAGCGTCCTTGCGCGGCGGCGCATAAGCGATGTACTTCGTAAGATCCGCATACGCCTTCGGCTGCGATGCCGAGATGATGAACTTGGCCGCCGTGTTCGCGTTCTTCGCGCCCGTCGGAATGCCCCACCATTCGAAGTCGTACACCTGCGCGTCCCACACGGCCTTGAAGGGCTTGTTGTCCTTCTTCGCTGCATCGTCGATACGGCCGTTGTAGACCTGTGTCATCGCCACTGCGCCGTCGGCGAGCAATTGCGGCGCCTGCGCACCCGACTCCCACCACACGATGTTCTTCTTGATGGTGTCGAGCTTCTTGAATGCGCGATCCACGCCAGCTGGCGTGCCAAGCACCTTATAGACATCCTTGGGATCGACGCCGTCGGCGATCAACGCCCATTCCATCGTCACCTTTGGCGACTTGCGCAGGCCGCGCTTGCCGGGAAACTTCTGCAAGTCGAAGAAGTCGTTGACGCTGGTCGGCGCGGTCTTCAACTTGCTCGCATCGTAGGCGTAGACGGTGGACCACACCATGCTCGCCACTGCGCAATCGAGGATGGAGCCGGGAATGAAGTCGCTCGTCTTGCCGAGCGTCTTCTTGTCGAACTTCATGAGAAGACCTTCGTCGCAAGCGGTGATCGCGTCGTTGGTTTCGAGGTCGATCAGGTCCCACGTCGTGTTCTTCGCCTGTTCCATCGCGGAGAGCTTGGCCAAGCCGCCATCATACGATTCCGTCGAGAAGCCAACGCCCGTGGCTTGCGTAAAGGGCTCGAAATAAGCCTTCTTCGCAGCGGCTTCATAAGCGCCGCCGAACGTCACGACCGAAAGTGTCTCTGCAGCCTGAACGGTGATGCTGGAAAACGCGCATAACGCGAGTGCCGCGCATTGAGTTTTGATAAAAGTGCGCATGTCAGTTGGCTCCTGCTGTAGCGGGCGTGGTGATTGAAGTTGACGACGGTGTGGAAGAAAGAGGTGTGGACACGCTTCTGGACGCGCTCATCGCAAGTATCTTGCAGTCGTCGTGGCGCCAGGCGACATCGACCGTGCTGCCATCCGCGGGCAAGGCGTGACGCTGAGTGTTCGGCAGCTTGACGACGAGGTTGTCGCGCGTGCCGAGCTTCAGGTGCACGCGATGATGATCGCCGCAATAAACGAGTTCTTCGACTCGGGCGCGCACCACGTTGCTGTGTTCGTCGACATGCGAACCTTCCGCGCTCGGAATGTGCGCGCGTTCGGGGCGCAGCGCGAGCATGGCTTCGTCGCCTTCGGTGAGGCCGGGTTCGCATCGTCCACGAATGATGTTGCCGTCCGCGAGGGCCAGGGTCGCCCATTCGTCGCTCGCACTGGCCACGCGGCCAATGAGGCCGTTGTTCTCGCCCACGAAGTTCGCGACGAAAGCGTTCTGCGCGTTCTCATAGAGTTCGCCGGGCGTGGCGGCTTGCTGAATACGGCCATCGGAAAACACGGCGACGCGGTCCGACATGGTCAGCGCTTCGGCCTGATCGTGCGTGACATAGACGATGGTGAGCGACAACTCGCGATGCAGCCGCATGATCTCGTATTGCATGGTTTCGCGCAGACGCTTGTCGAGTGCGCCGAGCGGTTCGTCCATGAGCACGACGCTCGGTTCGAAGACGAGTGCGCGCGCGAGCGCCACGCGCTGTTGCTGACCACCGGAAAGCTGCGAAGGACGCCGGTTCGCGAGATGCGGCAGTTCGATCATTTCGAGCGCGCGCTTGACACGCGCCTTCTGATCGGCGCGGCTTACGTGGCGCACGGAAAGCGGGAACGCGACGTTCTCTGCAATCGTCAGATGCGGAAACAGCGCGTAGTTCTGAAACACCATGCCGATATCGCGCAGATGCGGCGGCTTGTCGTCGAGACGTTTGCCATCGAGACGAATCTCGCCTTGCGTGGGAGATTCGAAGCCCGCGAGCATCATGAGCGTGGTCGTTTTGCCTGAGCCCGATGGCCCGAGCAGCGACAGGAATTCTCCCTTGCGCACGTCGAGATTCAAGTCTTCGACGACATAATGCACGCCGTCATAAGACTTGCTCACGCCCGTGAACGAGATGAAGGAAGCGTCAGGCATCGTTCGGTCCTGTCCGTTTGCAGTGATGTTCAATGCGCGCCAACCTTGCTGGCGAGATAGCGCGCGAAGTCATAGTTGGGCCGTTCGAGATGGCTGAGATGACCGGGCTTTGCAAGCGGCGCATGTACGCCACGAAAAACCGCTTCGACGCCGCGCTTGTCTTCCGCGTTGACTTCATCGAGCAAGGTCTTGAGCGAGGCCATATGCGCATTCGCTTCTGGGTCGGCGATGAACTCGGGCGCAAGACCGCCGCCGAAACGAATATGCACGCGGCCAACGCCTTGCGGTTGCAGCACGAGATACCAGAAGTAGCCAGGTGTGAGCGTGACGAGATGCGTCGGATAGATCGCCAGCAGCGCCGTGGTCTTGCGCCAGTGTCCCGTAAGCCGCGTGTTGTCCGGATGCGCGTTACCAATGGGCAGAGACGCTTCCTTCGTGATCCAGTGGTAATTAAATGCGGGAAAGCCGGGCGGGCATTCCATCTCTTCAAGACGTGAATGCGGTCCTACTGTCGCGCGATGCAGCATGGGCAGGTGATAGCTCTCCATGAAGTTTTCAGCGAGGATCTTCCAGTTGGTGTCCCACACGTGCTCTTCATAGAAAGTTTCGATGTAGTGCTCCATGCCGTAGGCATCGATGAGCCCACTCAAATCGGCAAGCTGTTCACTGACCGGCCGCGCTTGATCGTCGAGCGTTACATAGATCCAGCCTTGCCATTCTTCACAACGCATGGCGGGCAACTTATAGCTTTCCTTGCAGAAACCTTCTTGACGGTCCATTAGGGGTGCGCCCTGCAACGCGCCATCCAGCGAGTAATTCCATGCATGATATGGACACACGATCCTGCGCACGTTGCCGCGCCCTTCGAGCAGAACCGACATGCGATGCAGGCAGACGTTGGACATCGCCTTGAGTTGCATCTGCTCATCGCGCAACACCACCAAAGGCTGTGCGCCAATGCGCGCCGTCAGGTAGTCGCCCGGCATCTTCAAGGCGCTTGCGCGGCCAACGCATTGCCATTCGCGTTCGAAGATGTCGCGCTCTTCGAGCGACAAAAAATCGGCGGAGGTGTAGACGCCAGGCGGCATGGCATGCGCGTCGTTGAACGATCGTTCGCAACCGGCGCACAACTCGTCGACGAGTGCCGTGATCGGGATCGTTCTTGCCTGGCTGGTCATGAAAGACTCCTTGAATCTATTTCCTTATAAGCGCGCCAGCGTAGAGTCGGCAAGGCGTTGCGCTCGCATGGCAACAAATTTATCAAGCCAAATTACCAGCCAAAATATTGTTTTCGGATACAAAGCAGAGCTTTTGCCTATGTAGCGTTCCTGGCTTTGGCGTTTCTTAGGCGTCTAGATGCAGCCGCCAGATATAGTTCTCACAAAACGAGGCGAAGCGTTGCACCACTTGGCGCGGCTTCATGGTGCGCGATTGCGCAATGCCTAGCGTCGTTGCATTGACGTTGTCCTTGAAGCGCTTAATCACGAAGTCTTCACCATCTACGGTGCGATTCGATTTGAGCGGAAAATTGAGGATGCTATAGCCTAAGCCGTTAGCCACCATGCCGCGCACGACTTCAGGCTGCGACGACCGAAATGCGGGAACCGGCCGGTTGCCGACGGCATCGAAAAGGGCCGCGAAATATTCTCGGCTATGCGGTAAATCCAGCATCACGTAAGGCTCCGCTTCGAGATCCGCTAATGAGACCTTGCGCGCGCGGGCTAGCCGGTGCGTCTTCGGCAAGATGACATAAGGCGGCAGAGAGAGCAGTGGCGTAAACGCGATGTCCTCGGTCAAATCCAGGCTATAGGTCAGCGCAATATCGAGCGAGCCGTCGTGCAAGCCTCTTAGCAGGCCATCCTGATGCGCCTCGACGGTCCTAAAGGAGATCCCTGCATGCTCGCCGGTAAAGCGGCTTATGAGCCCCGGCATGAGCGGCGGCGCAAGTGAAACGAGGCAGCCGAGCGCGATCGAGCCCGTCATGCCGCCATCCATTTCCTTAGCGGCCATTTGCAATTCTTCGGCTATTTTTAGCAGGTTGCGCGCTTGCCCCAGAAGGTCTCGGCCTGCTTGCGTAAGCGACAATCCCGCCGCGTGATGCCGTATGAAGAGCTGCACGCCAAACGATATTTCGAGGTCCGCGAGCGCGGTCGAGATCGACGGCTGCGAAATGTGCAGGCGCCGTGCGGCGGCTGTAAAAGACAGCACTTCCGCCGTTACGACGAAGTAGCGCAATTGCCGAAGCGAGTAGCGCAAAGGGTGGTTTTCCATCGGAAACGCTCCGCCTCTAAACGGTTGACCGGCCGAATTGTGGCTTCGCCAAAAAGGATTGCATAGCCAAAACCGATGCTAAGCATTTTTTAAATATATTTTTAGAATTCTGCGCTCAAGCGTAAATTTGGGCTTCATTGGCAGAACGCCAGCCACGCACGACTGCACGTATCTCAAGGACGCTGACTTCGCCGGACACATCCGCGAAGTAAAGCCATATCGAAGGACATAGCCATGACAGTGGAAATAACCTCAATCGACACGCTCGTCGTTGGCGCCGGTCAGGCCGGCGTGGCGATGAGCGAGCATCTGAGCAAGCTCGGCGTGCCGCACCTCGTTCTTGAACGCGACCGCATTGCGGAACGCTGGCGCACGGGACGTTGGGACTCGCTCGTGGCGAACGGTCCGGCGTGGCACGATCGTTTCCCCAATCTCGAGTTCGATGAAGTCGATCCCGATGGCTTTGCCAATAAAGATCAGGTCGCCGATTACTTCGTCACCTACGCCGAAAAGTTCGATGCACCCATTCGCACGGGCGTCGAAGTCAAGAAGGTGGTTCGCAATGTCGGGCGGCAAGGCTTCACCGTCGAAACATCGGAAGGCGTGATCGAAGCGAGCCGTGTAGTCGTCGCTACTGGTCCGTTCCAGAAGCCGGTCATCCCGGCTATCGCCCCGAAGGACGAACGTCTTACGCAGCTTCATTCGGCTGATTATCGGAATCCTGAGCAATTGCCGGAAGGCGCGGTGCTCGTGGTCGGCGCGGGATCGTCAGGCGTGCAGATTGCGGATGAACTAATGCGCGCCGGTAGGAAGGTGTATTTGTCGGTCGGCCCGCATGACCGTCCGCCGCGCGCGTATCGTGGCCGTGATTTTTGCTGGTGGCTGGGCGTGCTCGGCGAGTGGGATGCGGAAGTCATGCGGCCGGGCAAGGAGCACGTCACGATTGCAGTGAGTGGCGCGCGTGGCGGACAAACAGTCGATTTCCGCCGTCTCGCGCATCAGGGCATGAACCTCGTCGGTCTCACGAAGTCATTCGAGAATGGCATTGCAACGTTTCAGCCAGACCTCACGACCAACATCAACAACGGCGACGACAACTACTTGTCTTTGCTGAGCGCCGCAGACGCGTATGTGGCGCGCAATGGTATCGATCTGCCGGACGAGCCCGAGGCACGCATCATTCCGTCCGATCCGGAATGCATGAAGCAACCTGTTCTCGAACTGAACCTTGCCGATGCTGGCGTGAGTTCGATCATCTGGGCAACCGGCTACGCCGTCGACTTCAGCTGGCTCGATGTCAACGCCTTCGACGATAAAGGCAAGCCCAAGCATCAGCGAGGCGTTTCCAAGGAGCCCGGCGTTTATTTTCTTGGCTTGCCCTGGCTTTCGCGGCGCGGCTCGGCTTTCATCTGGGGCGTCTGGCACGATGCAAAACATATTGCCGATCATATCGTCACGCAGCGCAAGTATCTCGCGTATCACGATGCGTCGCGCCGTCATGCAGGCCAAGCCGCGACTTTCAGCGATCCGCGCGTGCACAAGGTCAGCGAGATGGGCGTGAATTGACGATCGCCCAAGACGCCGCATTCACTATTCAATCATTCTCAGCTTCGAGGTGCATCGATGAGCCAACCTACGCATACGCGTATCCGCATGTTCAACACGAAGGATACGTACCCGAACCAGACGCTCGATAACGATCTTTGCCAGGCCGTGCGCGCCGGCAACACGGTCTATGTGCGTGGTCAGGTGGGAACGGATTTCGAAGGCAATCTGGTGGGTCTCGGCGATGCACGCGCGCAAGCCGAGCAGGCGATGAAGAATCTCAAGCAGTTGCTCGAAGAGGCGGGCAGCGACATGAGCCATATCGTCAAGACGACCACGTATCTGATCGATCCGCGTTATCGCGAGCCGGTGTACCAGGAAGTCGGCAAGTGGCTCAAGGGCGTGTTTCCCATTTCGACGGGGCTGGTGGTGAGTGCGTTGGGACAGCCGGAATGGCTGATGGAAATCGATGTGATCGCGGTCATTCCTGAAGGTTGGAAGCCCGCCTAAGTCGAGGAGCCTTGCATGACATTCTCCGTGATCGGACGTTGCCAGGAAACCGGCCAGCTTGGCATTGCAATCAGTTCGTCGAGTATCGCCGTGGGCGCGCGATGTCCGTGGGCACGCGGCGGCGTGGGCGCGGTGGCCACGCAGAACGTGACTTTGCCCGCACTTGGGCCGCAGATCCTCGACCTCATCGACACTGCGCAACTCGATCCTCAGGCGGCGCTCGACCGTGCGCTCGATGCGAATGCGTACAGCGAATATCGGCAAGTAACGGTCATCGACGCTCATGGCCGCACCGCGTTTTTTAGCGGCAAGGAAGCGCTTGGCCTGCATCACGCGGTGGCTGGAGATCAATGCGTCGCCGCAGGCAACATGCTTGCGAGCCTCGGCGTGATCGAAGCCATGATTCCCGCGTTCGAAAACACCAAAGGCATGCTGGCGGATCGTTTGCTCGCTGCGATGCGGGCGGCGATGACCGCAGGCGGCGAAGCCGGACCGGTGCATTCCGCGGCGCTCAAGATCGTAAGCGATCTGAGTTGGCCTATCGTCGATCTGCGCGTCGATTGGGCCGACGCCGACCCCATCGGCCAGCTCGATGGTCTGTGGCAGGCTTATCGGCCGCAAATGCAGGACTACGTGACCCGTGCGCTGAACCCGACAGTGGCGCCTAGCTATGGAGTGCCGGGCAATGAGTGAGATGTCGAGCCGCGACTTGCTCGAACGGCTGATCGGCTTTGCAACCGTCAGCCGCGATTCGAACCTGGAACTCATCGAGTTCGTTCGCGACACCCTTGCGAATCTCGGCGTCGAGAGCGAACTGTTTTATAACGCCGAGCGAACGAAGGCGAATCTGTTTGCGACGATCGGTCCGCGTGACAGGGGCGGCATCGTGCTATCCGGTCATACCGATGTCGTGCCCGTCGATGGCCAAGCCTGGACGCTCGATCCCTTTCGGCTTACCGAGAAGGAAGGGCGCTTATATGGCCGCGGCACGGCGGATATGAAGGGTTTTATCGCTTCGGTGCTGGCCTCGGTCCCCACGTTCCTTGAGAAATCGCTAGTCATGCCCGTACACCTTGCCTTCTCTTACGACGAGGAAGTCGGTTGCCTTGGGGTGCGGCGCATGTTGGAGCAACTGGCAAGGCGCCCACACAAGCCCGTTTTGTGCCTGATCGGAGAGCCTACCGAACTGAAGCCGGTGCTCGGTCATAAAGGCAAGCTCGCCATGCGCTGCCAGGTGAAGGGCGCGGCTTGTCACTCGGCTTACGCGCCCTACGGCGTGAACGCCATAGCGTATGCAGCACGTCTTATCGGCAAGCTGGATGATATTGGCGAGCACCTGGCACGGCCCGAGCACCATGACGCACTCTTCGATCCACCCTATTCGACCGTGCAAGCAGGCGTCATCAAAGGTGGGCGTGCGCTCAATATCGTGCCGGCGGAATGCGAATTCGATTTCGAAGTGCGTGCGCTTCCCGGCTTCGACGCGCATGAGGTGGCGGATGAATTGCAAAGCTTTGCCGAAGCCGAATTACTTCCGAAGATGCGCGCGGTGAAAGCGGACACGGACATTCGCTTCGAATCCTTGAGCGCCTATCCGGGCTTGGCCACACCGCCAGATAGCGAAGCAGCGCGCTTGCTGACGCTTCTTAGTGGCTCGAACGAGTTCGGCACGGTGGCGTTCGGCACCGAAGGCGGACTCTTCAATCAAGCGGGCATCCCAACCGTGGTGTGCGGACCGGGAAGCATGGATCAAGGGCACAAGCCCGACGAGTTCGTGAGCGTCGAGCAACTCGACGCCTGCGACGCCATGCTCGCGCGTCTTGCGGATTATCTAGCAACCGCTTCCTGACACGCGCCATGGCGCGTTCGAGAGCCCCGAGACTTTCGACGGGCTCCGCGGTGCGCATGGTCTTTCGAAACGACTCGCGCATGCGCAAAATCAATAAAGGAGACGACTTTGAATACGTCGGATAGCAACACGTCCTCGTTCATCGAGAAGCATACGATCGGCTATGTGCCGCCGGAGGATCGGCATGGCAAGGTGCGCGATCTATTCACGCTCTGGTTCGGCGGAAACATTGCGCCATTGCCTATCGTGACGGGCGCGCTTGGCGTGCAGATATTCCATTTGAACTTGCTGTGGGGAATCGTCGCGATCATCGTCGGTCAGGCAGTGGGCGGCGTGTTGATGGCGTTGCATTCGGCGCAAGGGCCACAGATGGGTATCCCGCAGATGATCCAGAGCCGCGCGCAGTTCGGATCATGGGGCGCGTTGCTCGTCACGGTGATTGCGGGCGTGATGTACGTGGGTTTCTTTGCATCGAATATCGTGCTCGCGGGCAAGTCGTTGCACGGCATCGAAACGTCGATATCGGTGCCGGTCGGGATCGTCATTGGTGCGGTGGGCTCGGGGTTGATCGGGATCATCGGCTATCGATTCATTCACATACTCAATCGAATTGGCACGTGGGTGCTGGGCATCGGTATCTTCGTGGGCTTTGCATACATCTTCACGCATATCGCGACGGCCGACTTCTTCACACGCGGCGGCTTCAATTTCGCGGGCTGGCTGGCTACCGTTTCCTTGTCCGCGCTATGGCAGATTGCGTTTGCACCTTATGTTTCCGACTACTCGCGCTATTTGCCGAGCAATGTGCGTGTAGCGTCGACGTTTTGGGCGACGTATCTGGGCTGCACCATTGGCTCCTCGCTTGCGTTTGCCTTCGGTGCGGTCGCCGCGCTTGCCGTCGCGCCCGGCGCCGATACGATGGACGCCGTCAAGACTGCGACCGGCCCCCTCGGCTTGCCCATGCTCGTCTTGTTTCTGCTTAGCGTGATTAGTCATAACGCGCTCAATCTCTATGGCGCGGTGCTCGCCACGATTACTTCGTTGCAGACGTTTGCTTATCGCTGGATTCCCACGGCCAAAGCGCGCGCCGTGCTTTCAGTCGCGATTCTGCTTGCCTGCTGCTATGGAGCGATTGGCGCATCGACCAACTTCGTGGGAAATCTCGTCGATCTGGTGCTTGCCTTGCTCGTGGTGCTCGTGCCCTGGACCGCGATCAATCTGATCGACTTCTATGTCATCCATAAAGGGAAGTACGATATTCAATCGATCTTCGAAGCCGATGGCGGCATTTATGGGCGCTTCAATCCGCAGGCTTTGATCGCTTATGCAATCGGCATCATCGTGCAGATTCCGTTCATGAATACGCCGATGTACGCCGGTCCCGTGCCGAAGTATCTCGATGGCGCGGATCTGTCGTGGGTCATTGGCCTGCTGCTGACTTCGCCGCTTTATTACTGGCTGGCTTCGCGGGATTCGGGCTATCGGCGCAGACAAGAGGGCGCGTTGACGATGCGGCAAGCGCGCACGGGTCCCGGGTACGAGTGATGATGCCTGGCGGCGCGGCGATCCGTCTGCATGAGGATCGCCGCTCGCGGTCGCGTTTAGGTCATCCAGCTGACATGCGCGCTGACGACCTTCCATCCATCCTCGAAGCGTATCCACGTCTGACTTTGTCGGCCTATACGCGCGTCGCCTTCCCTCCGGAATTCGATATTTGCAACGGCCATCGAATCTCCATAGGTCGTCACCATTCGTGCCGTCACCTCGCGCGCCAAACCTGTTCCGGACCGTGCCGCACGAAACTCGCGTATGGCGTCGTAGCCGTAGAGATTTTCCGTCGCCCCATAGCGCACCGTTAGCGACGAATCAAAAAACAGGTCATCCAGCATCGCGACGTCATTGCTAGTCAGGGCACGTTCATACGCGTCGAACACCGCATTCACTTCCTCAAGAACATCCGGTCGATTGATCTCGTTCACGCTTTCTCCCCGGCAAAACGCGGTGTCGCACAGCCCGCTACGCCAGCCTGCTCCAGACGCCGGGCGGCTTCGAATGCCAGGTCTTCGCGCCACGGCGCGGCAATCAACTGAACTCCCATCGGCAAGCCGGCTTCCGTTCGCATAGGCGCGGTCACAACGGGCAACCCAAGGCACGAGATGGGTTGCGTCAACATGCCGAGGCTGGCTCGCACTGCCATTCGCTCACCGCGGACCTCCATGAACTCGTCGCCGATGCGCGGCGCCACGACTGGCGTCGCTGGCGCGATCAAGACGTCGTAGCGCTCGAAGAGTTCCAGCACGCGTCGCCGCAACGAAGCGCGGACGCGTTGCGCCTGAATGATCCATGCGGCAGGCAGCAACGCACCCGCGATCAAGCGGTCGCGCGACAAAGGCTCACGCTCGTCGTAGTGCGCGCGAAGGTCCTTCATGTGCAATTGGCCGCCCTCGGCAGCGGTGATGAGAAACGCTGCACCACGCGCCGCATCGGCATCCGGATACTCGACGGTATCCGTCGCATCGAGCGCGGCCGACGCAGTGAGCGATGCGTTGCGTGCATCGTCGTGTGCGTAGTCGTCGAAATAGCCGGTCAGACGTGCAACGCGCAAGGTTCCGCTCATCGCACGCGCGGGCTCGAATTCACGCTGCGCGCAAGCCATATCGAGTGGATCGGCGAACTGTAGCGCCTCATAGGCAGCGCCGAGGTCCTCGACACTGCGCGCGAATGCACCCATATGATCCAGACTCGCGACGAACGGATACGTTCCGCGCCGCGACAAGCGTCCATAGGTCGGCTTTACGCCGAACACGCCGCACAGCGAGGCAGGCACGCGCACTGACCCATTCGTATCGCTTCCGAGAGTGAGCGGCACGAAGCCCGCCGCGACCGCCGCGGCGCTGCCGCCCGACGATCCACCCGCCGAGCGTGTCAGGTCGTGCGGATTGCGGCACGGTCCCGCGTGACTGTTCTCGGTGGTGAAGCCGTAGGCGAACTCGTCCATGTTGAGCGCGCCGACCATGATTGCGCCATGATCGGTGAGTCGTGTAACGAGCGTGGCATCCGCAGCGGCGGGCGCGGCATTGGCGAGCACGCGCGATCCCGCGATCGTCGTGACGCCCGCGATGTCGAACAGGTTCTTCGCCGCAAAGGGAACGCCTGCGAGCGGTGGCAAAGCAGCGCCGCTCGCGCGCCGTGCATCGAGGGCAGTGGCTTCATCGAGTGCGCGTTCGCGCGTGATCGTGGTGAAGGCGTTGATCTGCGCGTTAAACGTGTCGATGCGAGCGAGCGTTGTTTCGATCAATTCGCGCGCACTGAATGCACCTTCGGCATAGGCGCGTGCAATGGCAACTGCGCCAGCAGGGAATGCGTCGTTGATGGTCATGGGCGATACACCGGCGCAGGTTCATCCTGGGCATCGACGGGATAGGCGAGTACCGGTGCCGCGAGTTGCGCGATGCGCGCGAATTGCGTCTTGACACGCGCGGCGGTGTCATCCGTTAGATGAGGGAAGTGCAGCCGAAGTGCGGCGTCGGCATAAGCGTCGAGCGTTCCATCGATTTCCGGTGGCTTGTTCATGGTCTCGTTCGATGTTGAAAGCGATGATGAGTAGACAAGGTCGTCTACCTCATTCGATTTTGAAAAACAGACTTCGCGCCCGCGCAATCAAGGCACGGTCGCTGTTACGCGGACCGATCAAGGACAACGCGAGCGGGCCGGTCGACTCGTTCGCAATGGGTATGGTCACTTGCGGCAGTCCGGCAAATGCCGCGATGGCGTTGAAGGTCAAGGCATCGCTATAGAACGCGCCGATACGCTCCGACGTTTCATTCTGGCGCAAAAGCGAGACGGGCGTAGTTGGCAGCACAATCAAGGCATCGGCGACGATATGCGCAATATGTGCCGCATATTCCTCGCGTAAAGCGTGGCACCGATTCACTTCCGCGTCGTCGATCGACTTGAGCCGCGCGAAGCGTGGCGCGATGTTCGCTCCGAAGCGCGGCGTATGCGTGTCGATCCATGAACCAAGAGACGCACGTATCGCGTCGTCCTGCAACTGCTGATAGACATGCAGCCAGTCCGAGCCCTCGCCCGCGAAGAGTTCGATCTCGGCGGATGCGGGTGCAAATTCGCGCAGACGCGCGGAACCGTGCGCGTCGAATGCGTCCTTGCAGCGCAAGAGACGCGTGGGAGCATCGTGGGAAGCGACCTCATCGAGGAGCACGTTTGCAACGCGCGCAAGCACATCACCCGAGCGCGCGAACCATCCGACCGTGTCGAAGCATGGTGCAAACGGCAGCACGCCATCGAGCGATACCGCGTCGTGCGTTGGCCGTATGCCCCAGAGTCCGCAGAACGCGGCAGGCACACGCACCGAGCCGCCGGTGTCGGTGCCGAGTGCGAAATCGACACTGCCGCTCGCAACCGCCGATGCCGATCCGCTCGACGATCCACCCGGCAATGCATGCGGCCAACGCGGATTGAGCGGCGTGCCATAGTGTTCGTTCGAGCCTTCGAGGCTGTAGGCGAGTTCATCGGTGATGGTCTTGCCATCCACGGATGCGCCCGCCGCTAACAGCTTCGCCACGCACGGCGCATGACATTGCGCGGCATCGTGCGTGGCAAACCAATCGGGATTGCCGCCGCCCGTCGTCACGCCCGCGATATCGATCAAATCCTTCACCGCAAAACGCAAGCCATCGAGCGCGCCGCTGCCGGTTGCGTTCACGCGAATACGCGGACCGGGAACGAAAGCGTTCATGCGGCCGTGCTGTTCAATGCGTCGGCGAATTGCAACGAATCCGCGACGAAGCCATAGCATTTCTTCACGTTCCAGATACTCGCTTCCGTGCAGAAGTCGGGCGATGAAGTCGCGCAACAATCGATGAGCATCACGCAACCGTAGCCGAGAAAATTGGCATCGGTGAGTGTGTGCATCACGCATTGGTCCGTGTTCACGCCCGCGAAAAACACGGTACGTGTACCGAGATTACGCAAAATGCTGTCGAGCGGCGTGTCCCAAAAGCCGCTGATGCGGTACTTGTCCACGCTGATGTCTTGCGGCTCGATCTTCAGTTCATCGACCACGGCGGCGGCCCACGAATCTTTTTCGAGGACATGTGCGCCATGTTCAGGCAAGGCCTCGCCAAGCCCGATGCCCGTTCCCTTCGGCTTATACAGATGCAGTTGATTAGGCGGCATGTTGGCGAGATCGGGCCTATTGCCCCAGTTCACCCAAATCACCGGCACGCCGCTTTTCCGCGCGATCGGCAGCAGGCGCTGCAATGGCGCTATTGGTGCACGGTCCGCACCGTAATCGCCCCCGATATGGTCGACCCACCCGCCTTTGGTGCAGAAGTCGTTCTGCATGTCGATGATCACGAGCGCTGTTTTCTCGATGTCGAAGCGCACTTTCTGCGGCTCGGCATCGAGTGTCGCGAGCCGCGGAACGGGCGTTGGCACGGCCATATCGACGAGCGTTTCCGTCGCTTGCCAGCGCGTCTGCGCGAATGCGCCGAGCAAGCCAGCGCCTGACGTGGCGGGGTTCGGGGCGTGGTCCATCGTGTTCTCCATCGTAAAGAGTTGAGGATGTTGCCGCAGGTCGCCGATGACACCGAACGCGACTGACGCGACGTATTCGTCATTCACGCGCGGGTCGAACATGGCATTGAAGTTGCAATGTGCATTTCACTCATGAATAACCTACTTACCGAAATCCAACGCAAAAGGAGTGCCAGTGATGTTCCGTTCGCAACAGCCTTCCATCCTGATGAAACGCGTCGTGGCCATTGCCGGCGTAGTTGCGCTCGGCGTGCCGGCGTTCTTTATCCGCCCTGCGCACGCGGCCGATGAAGCGATGCGCGTGGGCGTCCTGATCCCCGGTTCGAAATCCGACAAGGGCTGGATGGAGTCGGGGTATGAAGGCGTCGCGGCCGCGCAAAAGGAGTTCGGCCCGAAGCTGAAGACGCAGATCATCGAGAACATCAACTACGCGGACATGGAGCAGGCGCTCACGAATCTCGCGACGAAGAATCAGCTCGTGATCGGCATCGGCGGTCAGACGCAGGCTGCGGTACTCAAGGTCGCGAAGCGCTTTCCCAACGTGAAATTCTCCATCGTCGGCGGCAACAAGGGCGAGAACATGCCGCCGAATGTCGCGGGCTATGACGTGAAGCAGGCCGAGATCGCTTATGTCGCGGGCGCGGCTGCAGCCATGCTGTCGAAGAACGGCGCGGTGAGTTATGTGGGCGGCATGGAGATTCCGTCGATCGTGAATGCGGGCAAGGAGTTCGGCAACGGTGCGCGCTATATCAATCCGAAGGTCAAGTACTTCGAGGCTTATACCGGCGACTTCGACAACGTGGCGAAGGCGCGCGAAGCGACGGCAGCGGCCATCGCGCAGGGCGCGGACGTGCACTATCACATCCTGAATCTCGGCTTGCGCGGGCTCGAACAAGCGGCGAAGGAAAAAGACACGCACATCATCGGCAGCTATACGGACCGTTGCGGAAGCGATCCGCTTTACATCGCATACAGCATCACGGGCGTGGGCTATCAGGCGCAGTACGCCATCGAGCAACTGGAGAAGGGGCAATGGCAGCCGGGCTATAAAGCGTTCGGCCTTGCAATGGGGCCGAAAGCATCCGGCATGGTGATCTGCAAATCCACGCCCGCCATGGACGCCAAGATCAAGCAGATCGAAGACGATATCCAGAGCGGCAAGATCAAGGTTTCTGAAGGATGAGCACGCTGGCTTCCCCATCCGCCGATAGTTCGCCCATTCTCTCGCTGCAGGGAATCGGCAAACGCTTCGGCGCGTTCACGGCGCTCGACGACGTCTCGCTCGACCTGTTTCCCGGCGACGTGCATTGTCTGCTCGGCGAGAACGGCGCGGGCAAGTCGACGCTGTGCAATGTGATCTTCGGTGTGCATCAGCCGGACGCGGGTGCCATGCGCGTCAACGGCGCGCCGTATCGGCCGCGCAATCCGCGCGAAGCGCTCGCGAACGGTATCGCCATGGTGCATCAGCATTTCAGTCTCGTCGACGATGCCACCGTGCTCGACAACCTGTTGCTCGGTCAGGCGCGCGGCTGGCTCGACCGGCCAGCGGAAGCCACGCGCGTGCAAGACGTGTTGGCGAGCGTCGGTCTCGATCTTTCGCTCGACGCGAAGATCGCGGACTTGTCCGTCGGCGAACGGCAACGCGTCGAGATCGTCAAATGCCTGATGCGCGAGCCGAGTCTTCTGCTGCTCGATGAACCCACCGCCGTGCTCTTGCCCGCCGAGATCGATGCGTTGCTCGACACGTGCGAACGCGTGGCGAAACGCGGTTGCGCGGTGGTGCTCGTGACGCACAAGCTCAAGGAAATCGGCCGCATTGCGACACATGCGACCGTGCTGCAATCCGGACGCGTGGTCGCGCGTTCGTCGAATCCATCGAGGGATATCGACCGGCTCGTGCACGCGATGATTCATCGCGAAGACAGCGATGCCGCCGACGATCTCGCGACGCGTCTGTCACTCGTGCAAAGCGGCTCGCCGTACTCGCGACCGCTCGACGACGAAGTACTGCAACTCGACGGCCTGAGCGCTCGCGACGCGGAAGGCGTCACGCGTCTCGCGGACTGCACGCTCGTCGTGAATCGCGGCGAAATCGTCGGTATCGCGGGCGTGGAAGGCAACGGTCAAAGCGAACTCGGCGCGGTGCTCGCGGGCATGCTGAGCGCATCGTCGGGGCGCTTCTTTATCGCTGGCCGCGACATGTCCAACGCCAGCCCGCGCGAATTAACGGAAGCGGGCGTCGGTATCGTGCCGGAAGATCGTCACGCGGTAGGCTGCGTCACCGGCATGAGTCTCACCGACAACCTCTTGCTCAATCATCTCGACCGCTATACGCGCGGTGGCTTTCTGCGCCGCCGCGCCATGCGCGATGCCGCGCTCGAACTCATGCAACGTTTCGACGTGCGTGCAAGCGGCCCCGATGCGTTGTTCGGCGGACTCTCCGGCGGCAATCAGCAGAAAGCCGTTCTTGCACGCGAACTCACGCTCGACCCTTTGCTGTTCCTGCTTGCGGCGCAGCCCACGCGCGGGCTCGATGTCGGCGCGGTGGCCGCCGTCTATGCGCATATTCGCGCGGCGCGCGATCGCGGCGTGGGCGTGTTGCTCATTTCCTCTGAACTCGACGAACTGATGAGCGTCGCCGATCGCATCGTCGTGCTGTATCGCGGTCGCATCATGGGCACTTGTACGCCCGATGCGAGCAATCGCGGTCGTATCGGCGCATGGATGGCGGGCTCGGGAGATAACGCATGAACGTCAACATGAAGCTGCATCGGCCCTTCGCGGCAACGTCCGGCGCGCGCCATGCGCCGCAATTACGCGTTGCGTTCGTGATCGCGGCGGCCGTGCTCTTTGCAATGCTCGCGGCGCTCGGCTTGATCGCGGTGATGGGCGTATCCATTGCCGATGCGCTCGCCGCGTTCGCAGATGGCGCGTGGGGCTCGCCCTATGCAATCGGGGCCTCCGTCAATCGCAGCCTCGCGTTCGCGCTCGTCGGCACGGGCTTTGTCATCGCAAACCGCGCGAAGCTGACCAACGTGGGCGGAGAAGGGCAACTGGCGATAGGCGGCATAGTTGCCACGGCGATGAGTCTCTACGGCGGATGCGCGCACTTGCCTTTCGGCCTCGCCTTTATCGTGCCGATGCTCACGGCGGCCGCCGCAGGTGCGGTATGGGGCGGCGTTCCCGGCGTGCTGAAAGCTAAAGCCGGTACCAACGAAGTCATCAGTACGCTGCTGCTTTCGTTCATCGCCGTGTGGCTGCTTTACTGGTGCGTGCAAAGCGATGCACTGTTGCGTCAACCAATGACGAGCGGCGCGACCTTGCCTGAATCGCTGGAAATTCCCGATGTAACCAAGCTGCCGGCCATCTTCATGGCAAGCGGCATGAATCTGAATATCGGCTTGCCGGTGACGCTCGTGCTGGCTGTTGCATCGGCCGTGATGCTCGCGCGCACGCGCTTCGGCCTGTCGTTGCGCGCAGCGGGGCTCAACGCCGTTGCCGCCAAGCGCGCGGGCTTGCCGATTACGTCATCGCTCGTCGGCGCGCTTGCGATCGCAGGCGCGTTCAGCGGACTCGCCGGCGCGTTGATGCTGCAAGGCGATCAATACTCGCTGAAGGCGGGCTTCTCGTCGGGCTACGGTTTCGATGGCCTTGTCGTCGGTTTACTCGCGCGTGGTTCGATCACCGGCGTGTTCGCGGCGGCCTTGATGTTCGGCTTCTTGCGCTCGGGTGGCATCAACATGGAGATGGTCGCGCAAGTACCATCAGCGCTCGTGCTGATCGTGCAGGGCATCGTCACGATCGCTTTGGCAGGCGGCGCAATGTGGCTCGATAAAGGAGAAACTTCGCGATGAACCTCGAACTTCTCGCGGTCTTTGCGGGCGCATCCATTCGCCTGGCCGCGCCCATGTTGCTTGCTTCGACCGGCGAACTCATCAGCGAACGCGCAGGCGTGTTGAACATGAGCGTCGAAGGCATGATGCTGACGGGCGCGTTTCTCGGCGCGGTGTTTTCCTGGCTGACGGGGCATCCATCGCTCGGGCTTTTATGCGGCATGCTCGGCGTGATTCCGCTTGCCTTGCTGCAGGCGTTTCTGAGCGTGACCTTGCGCGCGAATCAGATCGTGACGGGCATCGGCATCAACATTCTCGCGCTTGGTGGCACGACGCTCGCATACCGGGCAGTTTTCGGCGAACGTTCCAGCGCGGTCATTCCCGGCCTCGCGCACTGGTCGCCGCCCGTGCTCGGCAAATTGCCGTTGATAGGCGAGCCGGTGTTCGGCCAGGTGTGGCTGCTGTATGCGGGGTTTGCCGTTTTGATCGCAACGTCGGTCATCATGCGCCGCACCGCGCTCGGCATTGCGCTGCATGCGACAGGCGTCGCGCCACGCGCCGTCGATCAATCGGGGCTGCCTGTCACGCGCATTCGTTATGGCGCGGTGGTGTACTCGGGCGTGATGTCGGCGGCAGCGGGCTGCTTCATTTCCATCGGCGACATACACACGTTCACGGAGAATATGACCAACGGTACGGGTTATCTGGCGATTGCCGCCATCATCTTCGGCAACTGGAAGATCGGCCGCACGGCGCTCGCGTGTCTCTTGTTCGGTGCCGCCACGGCCATGCAGTTTCAGCTCCCGATGTTCGGCCTGCACGTGCCCACCGCGTTGCTCATCATGTTGCCGTATTTGCTTGCGTTGATCGCGGTGGCGGGGCTCATCGGCAGACAGACCGCACCGCGCGCGCTCACGCTGCCGTTCAGACGTTAAAGGCGGGTAACATCGACATGTCCTTATCAACGACACGACTCATGGCCCCGCCCAAGCTGAAAAGCGCCTCGAAAGAAGATGCCGCGCCCACACGCCGCGCGCAGCTCGCGGCGAAGACGAAGGAGCGCATCTTCAGGATCGCCATTCGCGAGTTCGCGGACAAGGGCTTTTCCGGTGCGCGCGTAGAGACCATCGCGAGCCGTTCGAAGGTCAACATCCGCATGATCTATCACTACTTTGGCGGCAAGGAAGCGCTTTATGTCGAAGTCCTGGAGCATGTGCTCGCGCGCCTTCGCGAAGCCGAATTAGCTGTCACGCTCGACGCGCATACCGTCGATCCCGCCGCAGGCATTTTGCAACTTTATGATTTCACCGAAGGCCATTTCGCGGCACATCCCGAGTTGCTGTGTCTGCTTTCATGGGAGAACCTGAATCGCGCGCGCTACATGAAGCGTTCGAAGGTCATTCCCGCAATGTCGTCGCCGGTGCTCGACATGCTGCGCACGCTGATCCGTCGTGGCGAGACGGCAGGGACGTTAAGACGCGGCATCGACCCGTTGCATCTCTATGTCACGCTGGTGAGTCTCGCGTATTTTCACAAATCGAACGCGTACACGCTGTCACGCATGTTCGATACCGAGATGCTCGCCGCATCGTGGCAGTCCGCGCACAAGGATCAGGCGCATCAACTCGTGCGCGCGTTTCTCGCAAGAGAAGGTACGATGAAGCTCGCGGTGAATGCGTGATGCGGTGAATGCGTGTAGCGGTGAATGCGTGAATAAGCGTGCGATTCAAGCCGCGCGCAGGCATGTTTGCGAAGGCCGCAGCAAAGAAGCATTGCGATGCGCCGCCTCTTTGTGATAAAAGCCGAGCCACGCACGCGTCCGTTATCGACGCGGGACATGCATTGGGAGTCAAGGTTGAGAAGGTCCGCCGAAAACAAGTTGAAGGTCGTCGCGGTTCGTGTCGAGCCCGCGATCGAACAAAGATTACGCATACTGGCGGAAGCGACTGGGCGCAAGCAGTCGTTTTTTCTGCAGCAGATGATCGAAAGCGGCATCGCCGCAATGGAAGAGCGGTGGCTCTCGCCGCAAGTGCTCGAACAGGTCAGGAGCGGCGCGTTGCAGTCGTTGCAGCCATCGAGCGGTGCGACGTCGGATTTGTTCGGCGATTTGCACGACGCTCAGGCCGAATGAGCGGCTTCGCTCACGCGGAAGCGGCCACCCTAAACCTGAGCAAAACCCAGTGCCATATCGAGAAAGTTCGCGGTCTTGGCTTGCGTGGCTTCAATCCGCGATGCCAACGCAAGCCTGATCGATACGGCTTTGCCGGTCATGTCGGCATACACGACGCCTTCGACCTGTATCTGGCACACGGAAGCCGGCACGAGCGACACGCCGAACTCGGCTGCGACGAGGTTCACGACCGACGAAAGCTGCGGCGCCTGCTGGCCTGCAACGGGCTCGAAACCGGCCTCCCTGCATGCGCCGACGATCACATCGTGCAGCGTCGGACTCGCCACGCGCGGCAGCATGACGAAGGGATCTTCGGCTAGCGCTGACAATGCGATCTTCTTTTTCTTCGCCAGCCGATGCGTGACGGGCAGCACCACACGCATGGGCTCTACCGCGATGTGGTGAAACTCGACGCCCACGGGCGACTGGCTGCCGAGCCGCACGAACGCGACATCGACGGTGCCTGCATCGAGATAAGCCAGCAATTGGGCGGTGTTGCCTTCGGCCAACGTAAGCGTAACGTTAGGAAACGCCTGCCGATACGCGCGAATCAGTTGCGACACGACCGGATTGAACGCCGCAGAACCCGTGAAACCGATGTTGAGTTGCCCCATCTCACCGCGTCCCGCGCTTTGCGCGTTTTCCACGGCAATGCGCGTGTCGTTCAGGATGCGTCTGGCATCGGCCGCAAACGCTTCTCCGGCCTCGGTCAGCACCACGCCGTGCCCCGTGCGACGGAACAGGCGCACGCCGATTTCGTCTTCTAGAGCGTGAATCTGCTGACTGAGCGGCGGCTGCCCGATGCCGAGCCGCTCCGCCGCGCGCGTCACGTTTAGCTCTTCGGCCACGGCCAGAAAATAACGAATATGGCGCAATTCCATGCGATATCTGTTAAAGCTATTTCAGAAAGACGAGATAGATATTGGACAGTATAACAACGACGCGACAAAATAACGCTATCGCGCAGACCGCGCGCCTATAACTCTTCCTCCAATACACACGGCCGGTTTTCGACTGAGGCCGATGGGACGAGTCGCGCTCGACGAGCGTGCCGGCGACGTGCTGCGGTTGCTCAATCCAAAGTGAGAAGGGGTCTGCCCGTGGCTGAAGCCGTAAAAAAACCAAGGCCCGAGTTCCGGAACATCGGGCTTGGTCAACTCGCGAAGTATCGCTTGCCGCTCGCGGGGAAGGTGTCCATCCTGCATCGCATCAGCGGCTTGCTGCTTTTCGTGTCGCTGCCGTTCATTCTCTATCTGCTCGATCAGAGCCTGACCTCGGAACTCAGTTTCGACGCGTTCAAGGGCTTTCTGGCCAACCCCATCGTCAAGATCATCACGCTCGTGCTGTCGTGGGCGTATCTGCATCACTTCTGCGCGGGCATTCGCTTTCTGCTGCTCGACACGCACGTTGGCGTGAACAAGGAAGGCGGCAAGCAAAGCGCGTTGATCGTGCTCGTCGTCTCGCTGCTTCTCACGGCTGTGATGGCCCTTAAAATTTTCGGAGCCTTCTAAGACCATGGCAACCCAAAACAGAGTTGGCCCGAAGCGCCTGGTCGTGGGCGCGCATTACGGCCTGCGCGACTGGCTCGCGCAACGTATCACCGCCGTCGTGATGGCGGCGTACACCGTCATTTTGCTGTTCTGGTTCTTCGCCGCACACAGCTTCTCCTATGAAGGCTGGGCGTCCATCTTCGCCATGCAGTGGATGAAGCTTGCCACGTTCGTGACTCTGCTTTGCCTGTTCTATCACGCGTGGGTCGGCATTCGCGATATCTGGATGGATTACGTGAAGCCCATGGCCGTGCGCCTGTTTCTTCAGGTGCTGACCATCCTCTGGCTCGTCGGATGCGCCGGCTACGCTGCACAGATTCTCTGGAGAGTTTAAAGAACATGGCTGCAATCAAGACTTCCCTGCCGCGTCGCCGTTTCGACGTGGTCATCGTGGGCGCGGGCGGCTCGGGCATGCGCGCATCGCTGCAGCTCGCGCGTGCGGGCCTGTCGGTCGCTGTTTTGTCGAAGGTGTTTCCCACGCGCTCGCATACGGTCGCCGCGCAAGGCGGCATTGGCGCCTCGCTTGGCAACATGAGCGAGGACAACTGGCACTATCACTTCTACGACACCATCAAGGGCTCCGACTGGCTCGGCGACCAGGATGCAATCGAATTCATGTGCCGTGAAGCGCCCAACGCCGTGTATGAGCTCGAACACATGGGCATGCCGTTCGACCGCAATCCGGATGGCACGATCTATCAGCGTCCGTTCGGCGGACACACGGCCAACTACGGCGAAAAGCCCGTGCAACGCGCCTGCGCCGCGGCCGACCGTACCGGCCACGCGTTGTTGCACACGCTGTATCAGCAGAACGTCGCGGCCAAAACGCACTTCTTCGTCGAATGGATGGCGCTGGACCTGATCCGCGACGCCGAAGGCGATGTGCTCGGCGTCACCGCGCTGGAGATGGAAACGGGCGACGTGTATATCCTCGAAGGCAAGACCACGCTGTTCGCCACGGGCGGCGCGGGACGTATCTTCGCGGCATCGACGAATGCGTTCATCAACACGGGCGATGGCTTGGGCATGGCCGCGCGCTCGGGCATCGCGTTGCAGGACATGGAGTTCTGGCAATTCCACCCGACCGGTGTCGCGGGCGCGGGCGTGCTGATTACCGAGGGCGTGCGCGGCGAAGGCGGCATCTTGCGCAATTCGAACGGCGACCGCTTCATGGAGCGCTACGCACCGACGCTCAAGGACCTCGCGCCGCGCGACTTCGTTTCGCGTTCGATGGATCAGGAAATCAAGGAAGGCCGTGGCGTGGGTCCGAACAAGGACCACGTGTTGCTGGATCTGTCGCACATCGGCGCCGAGACGATCATGAAGCGCTTGCCGTCGATTCGCGAGATCGCGCTCAAGTTCGCCAATGTCGATTGCATCAAGGAGCCCATTCCCGTGGTGCCGACCATCCACTATCAAATGGGTGGCATACCGACGAACATGCACGGGCAGGTCGTGGGTACGTCCAATGGTTATAACGAGCCGGTCAACGGGTTCTACGCGGTGGGCGAATGCTCGTGCGTCTCGGTGCACGGCGCGAACCGTCTGGGCACGAACTCGCTGCTCGACCTGGTGGTGTTCGGCCGCGCGGCGGGCAATCACATCATCAAGCACGCGAAGGAGTTGAAAGAGCACAAGCCGCTGCCGGCCGATGCCGCCGACTTCGCGCTCGAACGCCTCGCGGTGCTGGAGAAGTCGACGTCGGGCGAATACACGCAGAACATCGCCAACGACATTCGTTCGACCATGCAGGCGCATGCGGGCGTGTTCCGCACATCGAAGCTGCTCGAAGAGGGCGTGAGCAAGATCGACGAACTGACCGCGCGCGTGAAGCACGTGCATCTGAAGGACAAATCGAAGGTGTTCAACACGGCGAAGGTCGAGGCGCTGGAGTTGGCGAACCTGATCGAAGTCGCGCGCGCGACCATGGTGTCGGCCGAAGCGCGCAAGGAAAGCCGTGGCGCGCACGCGCACAGCGACTTCGAGCATCGCGACGATGAGAACTGGATGCGCCATACGCTGTGGTTCAGCGAAGGCGATCGCCTCGACTACAAGCCGGTGCAGATGAAGCCGCTGACGGTCGAATCGGTGCCGCCGAAGGCACGGACCTTCTAAGGCACAAGGGAAAATCGAAATGGCAAAGAGAATCTTCGAAGTCTATCGCTACGATCCGGACAAGGACGCAGCCCCGCGCATGCAGACCTACGAGCTGGAGATCGACTCGCACGAACGCATGCTGCTCGATGCACTGCTCAAGCTGAAGTCGGTCGACGAGACGCTGTCGTTTCGCCGTTCGTGCCGCGAAGGCGTGTGCGGCTCGGACGCGATGAACATCAACGGCAAGAACGGTCTCGCGTGTTTGCAGAACATGAACGATCTGCCGCAGCGCATTGTGCTGCGTCCGCTGCCGGGCTTGCCGGTGGTGCGCGATCTGATTTGCGACTTCACGCAATTTTTTAATCAGTATCATTCGATCAAGCCGTATCTGATCAACGACACGCCGCCGCCGGAAAAAGAGCGTCTGCAGTCGCCGGTCGAACGCGACGAGCTCGACGGGCTGTACGAGTGCATTCTGTGCGCGAGTTGCTCGACGTCGTGCCCGAGCTTCTGGTGGAATCCGGACAAGTTCGTCGGACCGGCGGGCTTGCTGCAGGCGTATCGCTTCATTGCGGATAGCCGGGATGAAGCGACCGGCGAGCGTTTGGACAATCTGGAAGATCCGTATCGTCTGTTCCGTTGCCACACGATCATGAATTGCGTCGACGTGTGCCCGAAGGGGCTCAACCCGACCAAGGCGATCGGCAAGATCAAGGAATTGATGGTGCGCCGCGCGGTGTAGCGCGAATGGCGTAACAAGCATTGAACGACTGCCGAAGCTGAGCGTGAGCCAGCTTCGGCAGTTGTCGTTTGAGAGCTAGCCCAAGCGCGCAAACGTCCCGTCGAAAAGGGACAGACACTAAGACTAACTAAGCACATGTTTAACTATCCGGTTAGAATATCTAGATCGAACAGGTGCCGTCCTCGGCACCGTTAATCGCCATGCTCCTCGCATGGTGTTGAGAAGGGCCGTGCCGCGCGCAACCCTGCGCCGTGCAGCAACGCTTCGTCTGCAAGCCTGTTTCGCCGATGCGTTCCCATCCAGCGTACCGAAGGCTCTATCCTTCGCGACCGACCGCGCCCGAGCTTCTTGGAGAAAATAGATGTCTACGAGTAATACCCGTGTTTCAGCCGCGCTGAGAACCGGTTGTGTGTTGTTGGGGCTCGCAATGCTGGCCACGGGTCTGTTCTTCGTTGCAGGCGGCGCGAAGCTCGTCTTGCTGCACGGCAGCCCGTACTTCGTGATCGCCGGGATCGTGATCGCCGTGGCCGCGGTGCAGTTGATGCGCGCGCGGTCTTCGGCGGTCATCGTGTATGGCGTGGCGTTCGTCGGCACGCTGATCTGGGCCTTGATCGACGCAGGCTTCGATTTCTGGCCGCTGGTGTCGCGTCTCATGTTGCCGACGGGCTTCATGGTGCTCACGTTGCTGCTGTGGCCGTCGTTGCGCAAGCATGAGAGGGTGACGCCCGCGTCGAAATGGGCATACGGTTTGAGCGCGCTGTTTGCGTTGGGCATGGTCGTCACGTTCGTGCAGATGTTCGAACCGCACGACCCGGTCGCCTTCGAAGGCACGCCTGCGCCGCTCGCACCGCTTGCACAGAACGACGCGCAGAAGAATTGGAGCAACTATGGCAATACGCCGGGCGGCAGCCGCTTCGTGGCGCTGAACCAGATCACGCGCGACAACATCAAGGACCTGCACGTTGCATGGACTTTTCATACGGGCGACGTGCCGGTGAGTCCCGGTGGCAACGGCGCGGAAGATCAGCAGACGCCGTTGCAAGTGGGCGATCGCATCTTCATGTGCACGCCGCATAACAACGTGATCGCTGTCGATGTCGACAGCGGCAAGCAAATCTGGAAACGCGAAATCAATGCGCAGGCGCAGGTGTGGAACCGTTGTCGCGGCCTCGCATACTTCGATGCCACGCAAGCGCTTACGCAGCCTTCGGTCGCGGGTTCGACGCCCGTGATCGCGCCGACGCTTGCATCGGGCGAAGCGTGTCAGCGCCGCATCCTGATGAACACGATCGATGCGCGCCTCGTTGCCATCGATGCCGATAACGGCGCGCTCTGCGAAAGCTTCGGCGACCATGGTTTCGTGAATCTGAAAGCAGGCCTTGGCGCGGCGGATGACCCCAAGTATCAGCTTACTTCCGCGCCGACGCTTGCAGGCACGACCGTGGTCGTAGGCGGGCGAGTAGCGGATAACGTGCAGACCGACATGCCCGGTGGCGTGCTGCGCGGTTTCGATGTCATCACGGGGCAAATGCGCTGGGCCTTCGATCCGGGTCATGACGATCCCAACGCGCAACTCGAGCCGGGTCAGACCTTTGCTCGGAGCACGCCGAACTCGTGGGCGCCCATGTCGTACGATCCCGCGATGAACACGGTGTTCATCCCGATGGGCAGCTCCTCGGTGGATCTCTGGGGCGCGAACCGCACGGCTCTGGATCATCGTTATGCCACATCCATCCTCGCGCTCGATGCCACGACGGGCAAGGAGAAGTGGGTCTACCAGACGGTCCACAACGATTTGTGGGACTTCGACGTTCCCATGCAGCCGAGCCTGATCGACTTCCCCGAGAAGGATGGTTCGACCAAACCCGCCGTGGTCTTCGGCACGAAGTCCGGGCAGATCTTCGTGCTCGATCGGCTTACGGGTCAGCCGCTCACGCGCGTCGAGGAAAAGCCCGTCAAGAAGGGCAGCATTCCCGGCGAGCAGTATCCCGATACCCAGCCGTACTCGGTCGGCATGCCGCTCATCGGCGCCGATACGCTGAAGGAATCGGACATGTGGGGTGCCACGCCTTTCGATCAACTCATCTGCCGAATCAGCTTCAAGTCGATGCGTTACGACGGACTCTTCACGCCGCCCGACACGGACATCTCGCTGAGCTTTCCAGGCTCGCTCGGCGGCATGAACTGGGGCAGCCTTTCGACCGATCCGAATAGTCATTACATCTTCGTGAACGACATGCGCCTCGGCCTCTGGGTGCAGATGATTCCGCAGAAGACCGACAACGTGCAGGCCAGCAACGGCGGCGAGTCCGTGAACACCGGCATGGGCGCGGTGCCGCTGAAGGGCACGCCTTACGCCGTCAACAAAAACCGCTTCATGTCGCCGCTCGGTATCCCTTGTCAGAAGCCGCCTTTCGGCACGCTTTCCGCGGTCGATTTAAAGACGCAGAAGATCGTATGGCAAGTGCCTGTGGGCACGGTGCAGGACACGGGTCCCTTCGGTATCAAGATGGGGATGAAGATGCCCATTGGCATGCCGACGCTCGGCGGCACGCTGGCGACGCAGGGCGGCCTCGTGTTCATCGCGGGGACGCAAGACTACTACCTGCGTGCCTTCGATAGCGCGACCGGCAAGGAGGTATGGAAAGCGCGTCTGCCGGTGGGAAGTCAGGGTGGACCGATGAGCTATGTATCGCCGAAAACGGGCAAGCAGTACGTGCTCATTTCGGCGGGCGGCGCGCGACAGTCGCCGGATCGGGGCGATTATGTCATCGCCTATGCACTGGATCATTGAGTACGCGCCGTCGCTTGGTTAAAGTGACGGCTTCTCTTCGAGCCTGTCGGCCTGGCGCGTCAGCACAACAACAATATGCGTCTTACATCTCTTTCGGGCCGCTGTCTGGCCCTGGCCCTGACCCTGCTAGGCACGTTTGGCATGGGCGCTACGGCGGTTCATGCGCAGAGCGCCGTGACCTTGTATGGAACGATCGACACCAGCATCGAGGTGACGAATCCCGGTTCAGGGTGGACGCCGCGCATGGATTCGGGCGCGTATCGCGGTTCGCGCTTCGCGCTTCGGCATGCGGGGCGCCGAACCACTGACTGGCGACACGCGTCTCCTGTTCGATCTCGAAAGCGGCTTCAGTTCCGCTGACGGGACGCTTGCGACCGCGGGCACCTTGTTCAATCGTCAGGCATGGATCGGCGTCGGCGCGCCGTGGGGCGAAGTGCGCATGGGGCGTCAGTATTCGCCGATCTACATTCCGTTCAAGGGACAACTCGACGCCTTCGGTGCCGGGACGATCGCATCGGGTCTCAACAACCTGTCGAAGATCACGCCTTATACGGATAACGGCATCACGTATCTGTCGCCGGACATTCACGGCTTCACGACGACCATCATGTTCGCCTTGCGCGATGCCGGCGCGGGCAATGGCTTGTCGGGCAATTACGAAACCTTCGCGTATCGCAACGGGCCGTTCCGTATTGCTTACGCGCATCAGGACACGCAGGGCAGCACGGGGCTACGTTCGAATCTGAGTGGCGTGTCGTATCGCTTCGGCAAGACGACGGCGTTTCTCAACTTCTTCAATGGCGATGGCGGATCGCCGCGTTATCACGACGACGGCATGTCCGTCTCGATGCGCTACGCGTTCTCGCCGGCTCTGCGCGCATCGCTTGGTTATGCTTATGCGCGCGATCGATCGGGCGGCGACAATAACGCGGACCAGTTCAGCATTGCGTGCGAATACGATCTTTCGAAGACATTGATGTTCTACGCGACAGGCGCGATGCTGCGTAATCGCGGCGATGCCACCTTCACCTTGCGCGGTGTGAATGTGACGGGGCTTCCGGCCGCGTATCCGGGTGCGCCGATTCGCGGCGTGCAGATCGGCGCAATCGAGCGATTTTGAGCGGCTCCAGGCGGCTTTAAGCGACGCTAAGCGGCTTTATCGAAGTGCGTCGATCAAACCGCGCAACGCGACGCGCAACGGATCGTCCGATGTCGGCTTGCCGACGAACCTCATCGCGGGCGCGCATGTCAAGTCAGGCATCGAAATTCAGCATCATTTGACCTATCCGAAATAAGAAGTCGAACAGAATCCATGTACAAAAAAGGCGCGGCACTCGAATTGCAGTTTGCTCCGGCTCGTTTGAATAGCGGCGCTGGCGATCCCTACTGGATCGATCTGACCGTGGAAGAAGCGCGACGTCTTCATGCCGAACTCGACGCGTACCTCGCCGCCGATCGCGAGCGGGGCGCAGACCCGCTGGTGGTCACGCTCGACCGTGGCGCAGAGGACGAGACGCTCAAGGACGAGCAGCCGCCAGCGGCACGCTCCCACGTCGAATCCGAATTCAAGCAATGGGTCTGCGTGATCTGCGGATGGATCTACGACGAAGCCACGGGTGATCCTGAACACGGCGTTGCAGCCGGCACGCGCTGGAGCGACATTCCGGACGACTGGCGCTGCCCGCTGTGCGATGTCGGCAAGGAAGACTTCGCGCTGGTCGAGTTCTGAAAGACCTTCGTTCGTTTCATCGAGTTACCGAGTTGCCGATTAGCGGGCGACCTTGCATCGGCGCTTGTCCGTGGTCTGTCGCGGTGGAAGGTATCTGCGATAATCGGCGCATTGCATCGAGACCTCACCGCCATGCATCCATTGCTCAACGCCGCAGCACTCGCAGAACTCGCGCAAGCCGCCGAAGATCGCGCGCGGGGTGTCGTATGCGACTGCACGAAGACGGCCCTCGATGGCTGGCAATCGCAGCCTTTATCGCTAGACGAAGCGGCGCTCGTTCAGGTCGGCACGCTCATGCCGCCGGATGATCCCGAGCCGACTTACGCGGAGTATCCGCCGGGGAATTCGCAATACTGGTCGGCGGAGGCACCTATCGCGCCGCGCTACTTTCCGTATAACCGCTGCGACGTGTGGGAATGCTCGAAGTGCGGCAGGCTTTATTTGCGTTATACGGAAGGCGGCGGTTATTTTGTCGATCGTCGCATTCGCGCGCTCAAGGCGCGTCTCGTGGAAGACGCCGCGCTTGAATAAAGCGCGCGGCGCGACTCATCCCTTGCCGCGCGCGGGAGCGCTTTCCCCCTCGGGCGCAGGCGTTCCCTTCGATGTCCCTCGCGCCGCGCTGACGAGATCGCGCAGCGTCCGCACGACACGGTAGCCGATCAATCCCCAAGTCGTATTGGCAATCTGCATCGTCCATGCATGGCTGCCGTTGTTGCGGCTCCAGTAGGTCTTGAAGCGCTCGGAACCCACGCCGAAGTCGATGTCATAGCGCTGCTCGAAGGCCCACTTCACGCTGTGTTCCCATGCAATGGAGCCCGGTCCGAACCGGCCGTATTCCGCATTGAATCCCGCGATAACGGCGTTCGCCATCGGATTGCCGTGACTCATGATGACCGCGGCCATTGGCTGGTCGTCGAGTGTCACCATCATGAGTCGCGCGGGCGGTTCCTTGTCGGACGTCTCGCCGCGGTAGGTGAGCGTGGAGATGAGAAAGCGTTCATAGTACGGCGAAAACAGCCATTTTCCGCGCTTGCCGACACGGTCGCTCCAGCCACGCTTGGATTCGAGCATCCAGCGCACGTAGCGCGCGATTGCTTCGGTATCCGATGTATTGACCATACGAATACTCAGTGCGCCTTCCTTGGCCAAGCGACGTTCGAGCTGACCGGGCTTCTTGCCGAACATCGTGCCGAGCGAACCGGAGAACGTCTTCCAGTCGCTTTCGTCGCGCAATTTCGCTATCCACGATTCATGCCGCGACCGGCCGAGAATATGCCGCTCCGCCGACGCAATGCGATGCAACTCCGACCCTTCGTTCATGTAGGGAAGGTGGATGAAATCCGTCTTGAAGCGTTCACACGCAATACGCCATGCGCGCTCGATCAACGCCCGTGCGTCCTGACCGTCCTCGACGAGCACGCTGGTGTAATCGCCGGCATCGGGGCTAAGGGGCAGCAGATACGTCCACAGTGCGCGTCGATAAGCAACGAGCGGCCACACCAGCCGAAGCTCGCCGTTCTCGCGCAAGACGATGCAGCGCAACTTGCGGCGTCGCGGTTTGGCAACGTGCAGCCACGCAAGCAGACACACATCGAAACGCTGGAAGTAGCGGCCCTGTGCTTTCAGCCAAAGCGTCTCCCATTCGTCCTTGAGCGCACGCAAGCCAGGCTCGTCGCAGACGAGTTCGATTCGTATCTCGGAGTCGCGCATCGGGTCGCTCTTGACTGACTGTCCATCCTTGAATATCCCACGACTTCAGAGCGACTTAGGTTCGGGATCGCTCATAGGTTTTCATGATTTGCGCGCCGTCACGCAGACCGTAAGGTTAGAGTAATTTAGGCGTCAGATTGTCGATGCTTTGCCGAAGCAATGGCGCATGTATCGCGCTACATGCGAGCGCTTCATGATGGAAACGCATGTAAGCGTTTGCGCACCGCAACGTGCATGTGCAAGGCGGAAGCCTGACGCGCGAGGCGTATATGATGGCAGCGTCTTACTTCCGGGAGCGACCATGCAGCCGACTACCTTGCTTGTCCCCACTTTCACGCAAATGCTGAAAGGACTTGCCGCCTGGCTCGACAAGGCCGACGCGCATGAAAAAGCGCGTGGCATGACCGCCGATGCATTGCTGCCGTTGCGTCTCGCGCCCGACATGTTTCCACTCGCGGCACAGGTGCGCTTCGCCTGCTTTCAGGCGCAGGAGCCGGTGCATCGTCTGCTTGGCGCGGCGCTGCCCGATGCGCTGATAGCGCTGCGCGCGGAAGGCGCTCATTCGAACGAGCAACCCGGCACTTTCACAGATGCAAAAGCCTGCATAGCGGACGCCATCGGCTTTCTGTCGAACGTCGCCCCGAACGCATTCGATGAAGTAGGCAGCCGGCCCATCGCGCTCGATCTTCCCAACGGCGTCGTCTTCGATATGACTGGCGAGCAATACGCGCGCGACTGGGCGCTGCCGCAGTTCTATTTCCATATCATGACGGCCTACGCGATCCTTCGTCATCATGGCGTGCCGCTTGGCAAACCCGATTACGTGGCGCACATGCACGCGTACATCAGGCCAGGAACGCTACCGGGCGCGAATTCATGACGCAGGGTTGCCATATGCCGTCGAACGAATTGCTGCGCCAAGCGTGCGCAGCGTTTCGCGCGCTTGCCGGTCGGTGAGACTGGAGTACATGACGACATCGCGTGCGGGCAGCGGCGGCAACTCGAAGCGCGATCCGACATCGATCGTTCCCTTCGGCGTGACGCGTCGTCCGAGCGCGGCAGCTGCCAGTCCCGCCGATACCGCCGCGCCTATCGTGCCCAATCCGCCGCCCACGAACACTTCCGTCCACGCGATGCCGGCTGTATCGAGTGCATCGATTGCCATGCTGCGCACGCTGCACGGCGGAGGCTGAGTCGCAAGACGCAGCGGCTCGCCATCGCGATGCTGAAAGTCGGGCGCGGCCATCCAGCCGAACGCTTCCTCATGAATGGTCTCGCCGTCCAGACGCCGGCTGTCGTGGCGCAGAACGACGGCGGCATCGAGCAGGCCTGCGTCGAAATCCTCGAGCAAGTCGCGCGATGACGCGATTCGCATTTGCAGCACGACGCCCGGTTCCGCCTCGCTCACGCGCCGCAGCAAAAGCGGCAGTTCCGTACCGACGATATGGTGGCCGATACCGATCGCCATGCGGCGAGTACCAGCGCCGAATGAACCGAGCGCGCCCTGATGCGCGGCAAGCAGCGCACGCGCCGGTTCGAGAAACGCGCTGCCTTCCGCCGACAGACGCACGAGCCGTGGCGTGCGTTCCAGCAGCCGGCGCGCGAGGCTATCTTCCAGACGCTTGATCTTCAGGCTGATAGCGGATTGCGTGGAATCCATCGCCTCGGCCGCGCGGGTGAAGCTTTTGAGGTCCGCGGTGAGCACGAATGCCTGCACGGCCTCGATATCGAGAGTCTTCATGGTCATTCGTTTTTCGAATCATTGAAATATCGATTCATATCGTTTTCAAATGATAGGGCGATGGGTATTCTGAATGCAAGCATCTTCCACGCTCGTTCACTCTCGAAAGGATCGATTATGCTGCTCGCTCAATATGCTCATCGTCTCCCGGCCGATTACGACACCGGCATCATTCGCGCGCGCGCTAAAGAACGCGGACCCTTGTGGGACGACTTGCCCGATCTGCACTTCAAGGCGTTCCTGCTGCGCGAGAGCGGCCGTCATGGCGCGCTCGAAAACACTTATTCGTCGCTTTATCTGTGGCGTCGTGACGAGGCCTTCGGATCCTTTCTCGTCGATGGCCGCTTCAAGACGGTGACGGACAGTTTCGGACGGCCGCGAATCGAAACGCGCTTCGCGCTCGATGCCGCGAGAGGCCCGGCACGCATCGCACGCTTCGTGTACAAGGAAGAACTGGCTGTCTCACCGGACATGGATTTGCAAACGGTGTTCAAGGCGGAGATCGAGCGCAACCGGCAGACGGCCGCCGAGTCGCATGTGGTCAGCGCGGCGGTCGGTGTGGACGCACAGCAGTGGAAGTTGACGCGCGTAGTGGTGAGCGAACGCGAGCCCGTTGCAACGGGCAAGGCGATCGCCTACGAAGTGCTGCATTTCGCGACGCCGTTGCTGCACGAGCTGGAATCGGCGAGCCGTTGATGATGCGCGAACCGGCGTATGGGCCGTGGCTCATCTTCGCCGTCCATATGCCGGTTTGTATCGATGGAAGCCGGACTATGAGTAGAACGATGGCGTCGGCATGCGTCCGTTGAGCGCCCACTCGCCAAGCTCGCGCACCTTGTAGTCGATCGGATCGTGCAGCGTATGCACGCGCACGTTGCGCCAGAAGCGGTCGAGTCGTAACGCGGCGGCGGTCGATCGCGCGCCGGTCACGTCGAACATGCGATGCGCTACATCGAGACCCGCACGCGCCGCCGCCACACGCGATGCCGCCACCGCGACGGCCACTTCACCGCGTTCGTCTTCGGTGAGCGCGAGGCCGCGTTGCCATGCGGTATCGAATTTATGCATGGCGCGTTCGGCAAGGAGCCGCGCGCTTTCGAGCGCGAGCCAGAAGTCGCCGTAATGCGCGAGCACGTATGAGTCTTCGCTCGGGCGCGCCGCCGGCGATGCGATCCACGGACGCGTCTGCGCAAGCGTCGACTCGCGCGCCGCCTGCAGCGCGCCTTCGCCGATGCCGAGATAAATGTGGCTCAGGATCGATTGCGCGAGCAGCGGCCTTAAGCACGCGAACGGGCTGGAGAGCGGGCCGGGATCGTCGAGCAGTTCGTTGGCTGCGACTTTCACCTGATCGAAGCGCACCGTGCCGCTATCGGTCTGGCGCTGTCCCATGTTGTCCCAGTCGTCGAAGATGGTGATGCCTGCGCGCTTAGTAGGCACCACGCCGATCAGAAGACGTCCATCGGACTTGAATGCGGAAGCGAGAAGCCGGTCGGAGTCGGTGGCGCCGGAGCAAAAGCTCTTGCGGCCGTCGAAGATATAGCCGTTCGCGCCGTCCGCTTCGGCCCGCGTGCCCTGATCCAGCGGGTTGAGCGCGTTGCCCCAGAACCATCCTTCCTCGATGGTTTGGCCGAGCCACTGGCGAATCTGCGCGTCGCGGCCGAAGAGGCGGATAGTCGCGAGTTGCAGATGATGGAACGCGAAGAGATGCGCGAGCGAGCTATCGACTTGCGCCATGCGTCGGACGACATCGAGTGTCGTGGACCAGTTCGCGCCATCGCCGCCGTATTGTTCGGGCACGCTCAAGCGCAGCAGGCCGCTTTCACGCAGGAGACGGCGCTCGTGCAAAGCGGTGCCGCCGGCCTTGTCGCGTGCGGCGGCGGTTTGCGCCCATTCGCGCAGCAAGGCTTCGAGGGTTGCGCTCAAGGCATTGTCGATGTGGGTCATGCCGGTGTCTCCCGATAGCGTTTCGCCATATGCGGGGACACGAGGTATCCCGGCGCCTCGCAAGGTAACGCACGATAGCGCGCCGGGCAAGTTATCGCTTGATAAGAGCCTGTCTTGCGGATGACTTCTCGCGCGAGCCAGGTGCCGCACTACGCAGCCAATGCCTCCACCACCTCATCGACTTCGGCCAAGGCAGCCGCACGCTCGCGAATCAGCCGATAAACCGTATCACCCGGCACCGTCTCATCCTCCAGCAACTGCGCGGCAATCGCGCGCAGCACGGGCTCGTTCGCGCGCAGCAGCGCGTAGCAGGCATCGTTCAGATCGTGCAGGAGCCGATTCGCGTGTTCGATCGCGTTCTTGAGCTGCAAGCCCGCATACTGCTGCGGCAGCGACGCAAGACTGAAGAGATCGCCGTCCGCGTTGAAGCCTTGCTTCGACACCATGTCGAGACCGATGCGCGATGCTTCCTGAAGATCGTGCGCCGCGCCGCTCGATGCTTCGCGGAACATCAGCAGTTCCGCATTGCGCCCGCCGAGCAGCACCTGAATCTCGTTGCGCAGTTCGGTTTCGCGGTACAGGTGCTTGTCCTGCATCTTCGTGATCAGCGCCACGCCCAGCGCGCCGCCGCGTGGCAGGATGGTGACTTCTTCCAGCACGCCCGTGCCGAGCAGCGCGGCGACGAGACCGTGTCCGGCTTCGTGAACCGCGATACGCTTGCGCTCGCTCTCCGACAACGCACGTTCCGCACCGTTGATGTCGCCGATGCGCGCAATCTTCACCGCTTCCACGAAATGCTTTGCACCGACTTCGCGCTCGCCCGCCTTGCGCGCGACGAGACCCGCCTGATTGACGATCATCGACAGCGTGGCCGGCGACACGCCGGTAGTCAGACGCGCGAGCTGATCGAAGTCGATATCGTCTGGCTTCGTCTTCAGCTTGGCCGCATAGAAACGCAGGATCTCGGCGCGATCCGCGAGATCTGGCAGCCGCACCTGAATGGTCCGGTCGAAGCGGCCCGGGCGTCGCAACGCTTCGTCGAGACTGTCCGGATGATTGGTCGCCGCGACCACGATCACGCCTTCGTTCGAAGCGAAGCCGTCCATTTCCGCGAGCAACTGATTGATGATGCGGTTACTTTCGGCTTCCACCGGACCGCCGCCGCTATCCGTGCGCTTGCCGAGCCCGTCCGCCTCGTCGATGAAGATGACCGTCGGCGCGTTCTTGCGCGCCAGTTCGAACAGATGCTTGACCTTCTGAATGCCCACTCCGTAATACTTCGCGCTGAAGTAGCTGCCCGTGATCGCGATGAAGTTGGCGCCGCATTCGCCAGCGAGCGCTTGCGCGAGACGCGTCTTGCCGACGCCGGGGCCGCCCGTCATGAGGACGCCGCACGGCGCGCGCACGCCCATGCCGGTGAATTGCGCGGGTTCGGTGAGCCACGCCTGCACATCGGCGAGCGCCGCCTTGGCTTCACCCGCGCCGATGACGTCGGCGAAACGCAGTGTCGGCGATTTGGCGAGCAGACGCGCGCCGCCTCGCATTTCGCGGCGCATGAACCAGATCAGACCGCCCATCATCAGCATCGGCAAGAGCAAGCTCAAGGCGTCGCGCACGAGGTCGAACCGGTCGGTCCAGCGCGCCATGCCCGTGCGCACGTTGACATCGGGGAGCCAGACCAATTGGTAGGGCGACGCGTTGCCTGATTTCAGGTCGCCGAGCAGCAGGGCGTTGGAGAAGGCGCCGTTATGATCGGCAACGAAGTATTTGTCGGCATGAAGCGTCGAGACGAGGATGGCGTCGCGGCTGACGCCGATCGCGGCGACGTCGTGTTCGCGGATATCGCGCATCATCTCCGAGACGTCTTTTTCCCGATGCGTCCACGGCGACGCATCGCGGCGCATCTGACTCGCGACGCCTGCCACCGTCGGCGTGGTCTGCGTAGCGGCCGGTTCGTCGCGCGAAAGCAGCACGCTCACGGCTGCCACGAGCATGGCTGCGGTCATGCCACACGCGATGAAGCGGCCGATGCGCGACCGTAGCAGTTTTCTGAGCCTATCCATTAAACATGTCCTGAGGGGCGCGGCGAGGCGGCCGTTGTAGCTGTCGTGATTCGATCTGACGAGGCGCTTGCAATGGAGCGCGTTACGCACTGTGCGAGCGCTCGAGTGACGCGTGTCGTACTCAAATTTAATGACGGCAGAGGACGCGCCAATCTTTAGTGGCGGCTTGAGGCGGGAAGCTACAGCGCGAGGGCGGCTTCGGTAAAAATGGGGAGTTGCGAGCTGCGGGGCAGCTTGCGTCGTGACGTCACGGCGTTAAGTCGCTGGCCACTCAAAACGGCTCGGTCTGCCACCGCAACACAGGATGCGTCGCTCCCGCGGGCATCGCCCAGACGCCGTTCGTGCCGAAGTTATATGTCGGGCCAAAACTCGCTGTCTGGCTCATCTGGGCCGTGGTGCGTCCTTGCGAGGCGGGAACGGTATTGCCCACGGTGACGCCCGCCGGCGCGCCCGTCGTCTGCTTGTTCCAGTACACGTCCTTGCCGATCACACCATCGTTCTCGAAGGCGATTCCGCCGGGCGGTGGCCCTTCGGTTACCGTCAGATCGTCGACTAGCATGCCTGTTGCGAACGACTGCGTAATCTTGCCTGTTTCGGTGTTGATCCGCACAAGCGCACCCGGCGCCGTTGCGCAGAGCGTGCCTCCACCGAAGCCGCAATAGTTCGGGCTGAATGAGGCGCTGCCCGTCGCGTACGACTGCGTAATCGTTCCAGCGTTTCCGTCGACCAGTCCACCGGAGCCATCCGTATGTGCGTAACCTTCCACGTCGCCCGTCGCATAGGATTGACTGATTACACCGGTGATATCGTTGACCGCAACGAGCCCGCCTGCATTCCCATCCGAACGAGCGCTCGCGCTGCTCGACGAACGTATGATAAGTCCGGCATTCTCTCCCACGAGACCGCCCGAACTGATCAGCGTGCCGCTTGCGTAGCCGCTAGAATGCGCGTTCACTATCGTGCCCTGATTAAGGCCCGCGAGCACGCCGACCGCGCCGTTGAAACCACCACCACTGCTCGCAGCGCTGCCATCCACGTTGATGTTGCGCACGACGCCCGTTGGGCCTATCACGCGGAACATTCCGCTTGCGGCGTAGCCTTCCGGTCCGCAGCATTCGCCCCGCTCGACGCTGTTCAGATTCGTGACGGTCCGACCCATGCCGTCGAATTGTCCGGTGAAGGGCGTGGCGACGCTGCCGATCTGCGTGCTGTAGCCGAAGGCCGAACGGTTCGCCGCAATGTCCTTCCCGAGCGCATAGTTACCGGCCAGATCGAGCACGACGTTATCCAGATCGGCAGGCGTATTGACGAGCTTGTATGCCGTCACCTGACCGACGAGCCCACTGTAGACGGGCGCCTTCCACGCCCCGTTCGCGCGGATGGTTCCTCGCGTGAAGCTGCCGGTCATGTCGTAGAACGCGCTGACGGTCCCGGTGCTTTTCGACCAGTCGATGGTGCCGCCGTTCTTCACGCTGCCGCCGTTATCGATAGCCGATGCATCCGCGCGCAGCACGACGCTGCCCGAGCCCGCGTTGCGCAGTGTCGTATGAGGCGCAATCGAGACGTTGCGATACCCCGCGAGCGTGAGATCGGCGGCGCCTTTCCACCGCATATCCGCCGATACGGCCAGGTCACCGTTCGTCCCCTGTCCGCCCGTCGTGGTCAGCGCAACCGAGGTTCCCGCGCCGAGGCTATCTTGCAGCGCGTGCGCCGTGGCTGACCGTACCGTGATCGATGGCGTCGCGATGTTCCACTGCGCGGCGTGCACTTCGGCGTTGTCGCCGAACGCGAGTTGCGCCGCTTGCGTATCGACCGTGCCGCCGCTGCCATCCGCGTTCTTCGCCGTGACGACCCCACGTTGCGTGACCTTGCCGTCGCCTGCGACCAGCCAGACGTGGCCATCGCGCGTGGCCGTGCCCGTCGCACGCACGCGCGTGCCTTCGCCCGCGAGCGCGTAGACGTTGCCATCGGCGGCTTGCAGGTCGATCTGCGCGGCGTCGATGCGCCCCTTGTTCACGATCACGCCGTCGCTGCCCGTCTGCACGAACACCTGCTTGCTGCTCTTCGAGTCCCGCAGCAAGACCTTTTCGCCGACAGCCAATTCCGCCGTGCCTTTGGGCGCCTTCACGCTGCCGGCATTGATCACTGCGCGTTGCGCGATCAGGAACACGTCACCGCCGCTCGAACTAATGCTTCCGAGATTGATGACGAAGCCATCGGTCTTGCCCGCCAGCGTAAGCGCGCCGCTGTTTTTCATGAAAGCGTCGTTGGCGACGTCCAGCGTCGAGGCGACGAAGCGCCCGCCCGTAGTGACGACACCCGAAGGCCCCACGACGATGCCCTGCGGATTGATTACGTAAAGGCCGCCCGTGGCGCTCAGGCGTCCGAGGATCTCCGAAGGCGAGCCGCCGGTCACGCGGTTGAGTGTCGCGCCCGTGCCGTTGTTGAACACGACCGCATTGCTTGTGCCGATGGAAAAGCTCTTCCAGTCGATGACGCCGCGCGTCGAGCCTCGCTGCGTGATGACGAGTTGACCGTTCTGCCCCGCGATGCTTCCCGCGCCCGCCGCATAGTGGCCTCCCTGCGGCAGAACACCGGCCGCCATCGCCGTTTGACCGACGATCGTCGCAGCGAGCGATACAACGAGCACAAGCGGCACGAGTCTCGAAGAAGCACGGAGGCATTGCAGCGAAGGCGTAATCATGGACGTTCCTTTCCACTTGTGGCGCATCTTCACGACGAACGACGCTTCGCCGTTGTTACTTCGACAACCGGTTCCCTGTGAAAGACGACGGGCGCGGTTCGTTCGCCGCGTCAGCGGGCGGGGCGGTCGCCGGCATGAATCGTGACCGTGCCGTGACGATTAACTGCACCAGGGAAGTGGGTCGAAAGCAGGCATCGGGAATACATCGGAATGCTAGGTATTCCAGGTCTGATCGGAATGCCCGAACGTTCGTCGAGCGTGGCAGATGTTGCCTTTGAATATAGTTTGGATCACGAGATTATTCAACTTGGCGGATACCCGCCATGAGGCTCGATGTTCGATGAATGTCGTGTCGTGGTGGCCTTGAACGCAGCATTGCCGACACGCCGCTGTCGCTCCGAGCCGCCTTCGCTCTAACCACGCATCGTGATGCCGACATCGTCGATTTCGAACGCAAGCCGCGTTTGCGCTTGAGGGGCGGACTCACCGCGCGCAGGGCCTACGAGCGCTCGGCCTCTTACGAACGATGAGCCGACTTGCGGCCATCGCGTCGAATGACGTCCATTCCTCATATCAAGTCGATGCCCGATTTGCCCGTTCTGTGGTTTTTATTGACAAATAGTTTGCTTTATTTTGGCTTCGTACACTTGAACCGGGCAGATCACACACATCTCGCATGCGGAGCGGACAGATGACAATGGAATCCGGATCACGTCGTAAAGCGTTGAAGTTCGGTGCGGCGGCAGCCGTCGGCGCGCTGGTCGGGCCTTACGTGACCCGTAGCGCACAGGCGGCCGAACCGATCAAGCTCGGCAGCCTGCTCGACGGAACCGGTGCGCTCGGCCTCGAAGGCCGTCGCATGATTCAGGCAACCGAATTCGCCGTCAATCAGATCAACGACAAGGGCGGCCTGCTTGGGCGTCCCATCAAGCTGATTGCCTACGACACACAGAGCAGCATCCAGCTTTACACGCAGTACGCGCAGCAACTCGTCTTGCAAGACAAGGTGGACGTGATTCAGGGCGGGATTACCTCGGCGTCGCGCGAAGCCATCCGGCCGATCTTCGATCGCAGCAAGACGCTTTATTTCTACAACACGCAGTACGAAGGCGGCGTGTGCGACCGCAACGTGTTCTGTACCGGCACGACGCCCGCGCAGACGGTGAATCATATCGTCGACTACGCGATGAAGAACTGGGGCAAGAAGGTCTATATCATCGCCGCCGACTACAACTACGGTCATATCACCGCAAGCTGGATGACCAAGTTCGTGAAGGCCGCAGGCGGCTCGGTGGTCGCTACGGACTTCTTTCCGCTCGATGTCACCAATTTTTCATCGACGATCAGCCGCATTCAGGAAGCCAAGCCGGACATGGTGCTCTCGGCGCTCGTAGGCGCGAATCACGTCGGCTTCTATCGGCAATGGGCGGCGGCCGGCATGAAGTCGAAGATTCCGATCGGCGCGACCGTGTTCGGTCTCGGCGACGAACTCACCACCATGGATGCCGCGACGACCGACGGCATCATCACCTGCTTCGGGTTCTACAACAACCTCGGCACGCCCGCCGCCGATGCCTTCGTCAAAGGCATGCAGGCGAAATACGGCCCGAGTCTGACCGACCTCGGCGAACTCGATACCGCGACGTACGAGGGCATCATGCTTTGGGCGGAAGCGGTGAAGAAGGCCGGTTCCGTGGAGCAGGCGAAGGTCGTGGCGGCGCTCGAAACGGGCATCACCATCGACGGGCCTTCGGGCAAGGTCAAGATGGACCCGGCCACGCATCACACCATTCGCAACGCTTATCTCGCGCGTCCGAAGAACCAGAAGTGGGAGATCCTGCAGACTTTCAACGACCAGTTCCCGTCCGATACCGGCGGTGCGTGCGACCTCATCAAGTCGCCGCGCACCAACAAGCAGTTCACGCCGCAAGTCTGAGCGGAGTCTAAGCGATGGCAACGGATCTCGTGGGATTGCTCGCCTTCAACGTGCTGACGGGCATCGCCACGCTCGCGTTGATCACGATCGGGCTGGGCGTCATCTACGGCATGATGCGCATCATCAATCTCGCGCACGGCGAGTTCATGATGCTCGGCGCATACACGGCGGTGACGGCCAGCACGGCCGGGATCAACATCTGGATCTCGATGCTGATCCTGCCGCCCATCGTGGTCGGACTGTTCGGGCTGCTGTTCGAGCGCGTCATCATCCGCTTTCTCTATGGCCGGATGATGGACACCATGCTCGCGACCTGGGGTATCAGTCTCGGGCTGATCGGGCTCATTACGTCGATCTTCGGCAACGTCATCAAGTCGGTGCCCATGCCCGTGGGCAGTTTCTCGATCGGGCAGTATCACGTGAGCGCCTATAGCCTCGTGCTGATAGGCGTCTGCGTGGTCGTGATGGTCGCGATGCTGCTGCTCCTGCGCAAGACGCGCTTCGGCCTGATCCTGCGCGCCACCATGCAGAATCCGGCGATGGCCGCGTCGCTCGGCGTGCGGCCGTCGGCGGTGTACATGGCGACGTTCTCGCTGGGCGCGGCGCTCGCGGGACTCGCGGGCGGCGTGCTCTCGCCGATCTCGGGTGTATCGCCGGGCATGGGTGCCGCGTATATCGCGAAGGCGTTCATCACCGTGCTGGGCGGCGGTCCGGCGATCATCGCGGGTACCGGGCTCGCGGCGGGGCTCTTCGGCTTCATCAACGAGATCGTGTCGTTTCTGTCGACGCCGGTCATCGGCGACATCGCGCTGCTTGCTTCCGCGGTGCTCCTGATCCGCATCCTGCCGCAAGGCATCACTGGTCGATTCCTGAGGCGCAGTTCATGAAATCGCTTCGTCTGGGCGGCGCGGGCGCCGTCATCATCGTCGCGCTCGTCGTCATGTTCGCGTTGCCGAAAACCATCAGTGCGTTCGGCGTGATGCAGGCCACGCTCTTCGCGGCCATGGCGGTCTACGGCCTGAGCCAGGGCTTCGTGTGGGGCTACGCCGGCATCCTCTCGTTCGGGCAGGCGGCGTTCCTCGGCATCGGCGGCTATACCTATGCCATTGCCGCCATCAATCTCGGCGACACCACCGTTTCCGCCGCGCTCGCGATCGTCGCGCCCATGCTGTTCGCGGCCTTGCTCGGCTACTTCATGTTCTTCGGGCGTATCAGCGATGCGTATATCGGCGTGATTACGCTCACCGTGTCCGTGATCCTGTTCGAGTTGATGAACTCGACTTCGGGCAGCCAGTATCACATCGGCGAAGCGGTGCTCGGCGGCTTTAACGGTATTCCCGCCATACCCGTGCTCGCGCCGCCCGGCGCGCCCGACGAGCCGCTCGATCAGATCGGCGTGTGGTATGTCGCAATGGGCACGCTCATCGTGGCGTATGCGCTCCTCAAGTGGATACTCGCGTCGCGCTTCGGCCGCGTCGTCGTGGCGATCCGCGAGAACGAAACGCGCGCCATGCTGATCGGCTACGACCCGCGCGTCTTCAAGCTGCTCGCGTTCGTGACGGGTGCGGGCATCGCGGGGGCTGCGGGCTGTCTCTTCGCCAACTGGGGCGGCTTCATCAGCCCGACCGTGTTCGCGCTCACGATGTCCGCGCAGGTCATCATCTCCGTGCTGATCGGCGGGCTCGGCACGCTCATCGGGCCGATTCTCGGCGCGGTCGCGATCCAGTATCTGATCAACGTGGCGGGCACGCAGCATGTAATCGACCCGAGCCTCGGGCTCGGCATCGTGCTCGTGGCCTTCGTGCTGCTCGTGCCGCAGGGCGTGGTGCCGGTCGTGCGCTCGGCGATGTTGCGCGTGTTCAGCTCATCGAAAGAAGTCAAGGCCGTGGCGCCCAACGCGGCGGCCAACCCGGAATCACGCCCATGAACGCGCTTCCTCCGCTTCTTCAGGCCGAGGGCGTCACCATGCGTTTCGGTGGCGTGACCGCCGTGCGCGAGGTGGACTTCTCCTTGCGCGAAGTCGAACTGCGCTGCCTGATCGGACCGAACAGCGCCGGCAAGAGCACCTTCTTCAAGATGCTCACGGGACAGCTCAAGCCGACCGAAGGCAGCATCCACTTTCGTAACAACGACGTGACCGGCAGCAATCCGCATCAGATCGCGCGGCTGGGCGTGGGCATCAAGACGCAGGTGCCTAATGTCTTCAACGGGCTTTCGGTGCGCGAGAACGTGTTCATCGGCGCGGGACGCAGGAAGTCGATAGCGCAGGCGCGGCGCATCGTCGATGAAACCCTCACGCGGCTCAAGCTCGACAGCATTGCGGACCGTATCGTGGGCCAGCTCGCGCACGGTCAGCGTCAGTGGGTGGAGATTGCAACGGTCCTCGCGCAGCAACCCGAACTCATCCTGCTCGATGAACCCGCCGCCGGCATGAACCACGACGAAGTGCATCGCACGGCGGAGCTGATTCAGGAAATCAACCGCACGCAGGCGCTCGTGGTGGTGGAGCACGACATGCAGTTCATTCGCATGATCGCGCGCACGGTCACGGTGTTCTCGCAGGGCGCGGTGTTGGTGGAAGGTTCCGTGGATACGGTGCTCGCCGATCAGCGCGTCAAGGACGTTTATCTCGGGAGGCGCGCGGCATGAGCGACACGATTCTCTTCGAAGTCTCGCAACTCTGTTCGGGCTACGGGCGCATTCCCATTCTGAATCAGGTCAATTTCACGGTGAGGGAAGGCGAGCGCGTCGGCATTCTCGGGCATAACGGCATGGGCAAGACCACGCTTTTGCGCACGCTCACCGGCCATTTGCCGACCACGGCGGGACACGTGCGCTTCAACGGCGCGGACATCACGCATCTGTCGGCGACGGCGCGGGCGAAAGCGGGTATCGGCTATGTGCCGCAAGGGCGCGAGATCTTCCCGCAGCTTTCGGTGATGGAGAACCTGCGTGTCGGATGCTTGTTGTCGAAGCGCGCGGAAGGCGAAACCATCGAGGACATTCTCGGGCTCTTTCCGCGGCTCAAGGCTTATCTCGACCGGCCGGGCGGCGCGCTGTCGGGCGGCGAACAGCAATTGCTCGCGCTCGCGCGATGCCTGTGCGGCGGCCCGAAGATCATCTTGCTCGACGAGCCGACCGAAGGCATTCAGCCTTCGATCATCGATGAAATCATCGACACGTTGAAGAGCGTGGCCGAAGCACGCAGCCTGACCGTGCTGCTGGTCGAACAGAACCTCAACTTCATCGCGTCGCTGTCCGAGCGCATTCTGATCCTGCAGAAAGGCACGGTCACGCGCGAGATTCCGCCCGAGATCGTCACCGATCCCGCCATGCTCGACGAGTTCGCGGGCATTGCCTGACGCGCCTTCCTTCCGCCAATCCATAAGCAAGCGATCAAACATCATGACGAAAACTATCGATGTAACCGAGCTGACGGTCGAACAAGTCCAGGCCGGCTTTGCGAGCGGCGCGTTCACGTCGGAGACGCTGACGGCCGCGTTCCTCGATCGCATCGCGACCTACAACCCGCGCTACGTGGCGCTCAACTTCCTGAACCCCGCCGCGCTCGACGATGCCCGCGAGATCGACCGCCGCCGCGCCGCTGGCGAGGCTCTCGGGCCGCTCGCTGGCGTGCCGGTCGTGGTCAAGGACACGATGGACATGGCAGGCTTTCCGACGACCGGCGGCTGGACGCTGCTCTACAGCAAGACGGGCGGCGTGGACCTGATGCCTTCGACGGATTCGCCGGTCGTCGCCCGCATGCGCGCGGCGGGCTGCGTGATCCTCGGCAAGACCAACGTGCCGGTGCTGAGTGCCACCGGCTCGCACGCCAACGATAGCTGGGCGGGTCCGACGCTCAATGCCGTCGATACCGCGTTCATGCCGGGCGGCAGCAGCGCCGGCACGGCCACCGCCGTGGCGGGCAGCATGGCCGTGCTCGGTCTCGCGGAAGAAACGGGCGGTTCGATCCAGAATCCGGCGTCGGCGCAGGCGCTCGTCGGCATCAAGCCGACCTTCGCGCTCGTGCCGAATGCAGGCGTGATGCCGCTTGCGGGCAGCACGCGCGATGTCGTCGGTCCGATCGCCCGATGCGTACGCGATGCCGCGCTCACGCTCGATGTACTGGCCGGATTCTCGGCGGAAGACTTGAAGACGGTGGCGGGCGTCGGCATGAAGCCCGCTGGCGGCTATGCCGCGGGACTGCGTGAAGATGCGCTCAAGGGCAAGCGTCTAGGCTTGTACGGACCGGGATGGCGGGATCGCGCGTTGTCGGAAGAGACGCGTCACTTGTACGAGCGCGCGCAGGCGGAACTCGAAGCGCGCGGTGCGGTGCTCGTCGACGATCCCTTCGCCGGCAGCGGCTTCGCGGCACTCGGCATGCCCGCGCCGGGCTCCGATTACTTCGACGCGCGCGGCATGGAAAGCCTGCCCTACGACATGCAGAAGTACCTCGAACGCCTGGGACCCGGCAACACCATCACGACATGGACGCAATTCGTCGAAGCGACGCGCGCCGAAGATCCGTTCGGCGCAACGGGCGTGCTGACCTATATGTCGAGCCTGCCCGACATGGCCGCCAATCTGCGCGATGCAGCCGCGCCGCCTGTCATCGATGCCTTCTATGCGTTGCGCGAAACCTATCTCGCCATCTTCGAAGACGTGATGACGAAGCACGCGCTCGACGGCCTCGTATTCCCGCAATTGCGCGACGCCTTGCCGCCGCGCGAGGGGATCGAGACACTGCACGAGACCACGGTCTGCGAAATCAACATCGCCGGATTGCCCGGCGTGACCATTCCCGCCGGCTATTACGAATCGGGTTCGCCGTTCAACCTGATCTTCGTGGGACGGCGCTTCAGCGAAGCCGGCGCTGCTCGCCATGGCTTACGATTACGAGGTCGCCGGACGTCATCGGCGCGTCCCCGAACTGACCGCTTGAGGAGCGCGCGAGAGACGAGGCAGTTTCCAGTAACGAGACCATGTCCGAGCACCGCTACCAAGAAATTCTCACCCGCCTTCGCGACGAGGGCCGCGTCTCGGTTACGCCGCTCGCGAAGATACTGGACGTCGCCGAGGAAACCATCCGGCGCGATCTGAAGGAACTGGAGCAAAGCGGCTTGCTGCGCCGCATCTACGGCGGCGCCGTGTTGCCACGGCTCGATGTCGAGCGGCCCGTGACCGAACGCGGCAAGGTCAATGTAAAGGGGAAGGCGCGCGTGGCGGAACTTGCGGAACCGCTCATTGAAGACGGCATGTCGGTGTTCATCGACTCGGGCACGACGACCATTGCGTTCGCGCGGCGGCTGATCGGCCGTAACGTGACGGTGACGACCAACTCCATCAACATCGCGCTCTTGCTCGGCACGAGCGTGAGCCGCGTCAACCTCACGCCGGGCATGTTGCGCGGCAAGGACAACGCACTCGTGGGTTACGAGACGCTCGCTTATGCAAGACGCTTTTTCTATGATGCCGCGTTCATGGGCATCGCGGCGTGCGACCTGAATCACGGCTGGATGGACTACGAGGAACACGAGTCCAATTTGCGCGGCGTGCTCAAGTCGCAGACACGTCATTCGGTGATTCTCGCGGATATCGACAAGTTCGGGCGCGAAGCTTATCTCAACACCTTTCCTATTTCCCAACCTGTCACGGTGGTGTGCGACCGCGCGCCGCCCAAGCCTTTCATGGATAAATTCGCCGAGCATGACATCACAATCATTCATGCCTGAGGCGCTCGGCGCGGGTGAACCGGGTACGCTTGCGGCCTTGCTGACGCGCTTTGCCGCGTTCGGCGGCTTGAAGACGGGCGGCGTCACGCGCCTCTGTGCGAGCGCGGCAGACGGCGCGGCGCGCGATGCCTTCGCCTCACTGCTTCGCGATGCCGGCGCGCATGTCGTCACCGATGCGGTGGGCAACCAGTTCGGCGTTTTCACCCTGACCGACGCGGCCGATGCGCCGCTCGTCATGATGGGTTCGCATCTCGACAGCCAGCCGCGCGGCGGACGCTTCGACGGTGTGCTGGGCGTGCTTGCCGCCTTCGAGGCGGGCCGCCGGCTAATGCTGGCGAAGCGCGCGGGCGCATCTTTCAACGCTAACTTCTGCGCGGTGAACTGGACGAACGAGGAGGGCGCGCGCTTTCGTCCGAGCCTGCTTGGCAGCGGCACGTTCACCGGCAAGATCGCCGTGGCCGATGCCCTCGCCAGTATCGACGACGACGGCGTGACGCTCGGCGCAGCGCTTGCCGCCATCGGTCATGACGGCGTGGATGCGCCGCCGCCCGTGCCCGCGTGCTATGTCGAAATGCATGTGGAGCAAGGCGGTTTGCTCGAAGCCGAATCGGTGCCTGTCGGTGTGGTGACGCGCAACTGGGGCGCCGCGAAGATGGACGTGCGCTTCACGGGCGAGCAGGCGCACACGGGGCCCGCCAAGATGCACGCGCGGCGCGACGCGCTCTTCGCTGCGTCACAGTTGATCTGCGACGTGCGCGCCATCGCGGACGAATGGCCGGAGCGCATCCATACGTCTGTCGGCAGGCTCGTCGTGCAGCCGAACTCGCCGAACGTGGTGCCGGCGCAAACCGACTTGTCCGTGGAACTGCGCGCCGTGGATAACGCCATTCTTCGCGAAGCCGAAGCGCGCATTCTCGCGTGCATCGACGCAGCCGCGAAGCGCGCAAACGTGGGCGTGCAAATCCTGAGCCGCACGAGCCGGCCGATCCGAGAACTGCCGCCCGCAGTGGGCAATCTCGTGCGGACTTGCGCGCGGGCGGCGGGCGTGCAGAGCCGCGACATCGACACCATTTCGGGCCACGACGCGTTGAGCCTGCTCGATGTCTGCCCGACCGGGCTCATGTTCGTGCCGAGCGTGGGCGGCATCGCGCATAACGAGAACGAAGAGACGCATGGCGAGGACCTCGACACGGGCATGACCGTGCTCATGGGCGCGGCGTATCGCTTGTGTGTATCGCGCGGCGACCCGGTCGCGGCGGCCGCCTGGGAGCCTCGGCGATGAACACGACCGCGCGCGAGCGCAACCCCGCCGAAGTGGCGGCCAGAGCGGCCGCAGCGGCAATCGCCTCGATCGATGCATGGCGCGGTGTCGACGTACGCCACGAACCCGCGTTTGCGCCGGTCATGTCGCCGATGCATCGCGGCGTGTCGCATAGCGCCTGGCGCGTGCGCGTGGACGACAGCGCGACGTTCTTCATGAAAGTGGCGCACGGCGATCTGACAGAATCCATCGATACCGGCGCGTCGTTTCTTGCGGCGCGAGCGGCGGCATCGCTGGGCATCGCGCCGGCGGCGCACTACGTGAGCGAAGCACACGGCGCGACCGTCTTCGACTTTCTCGATGACGGCTGGCGCACCGCGCATCTCGACGATCTCGCACAGCCCGCCACGCTCGACGCGCTCCTGCAAGCGAAGCGCGCCATCCATTCGCTGCCTGCGTTTGCGCGCACGACGAACGTTTTCGAGCGTATCGAGCATCTTGCCGAAGGCATGCCGTTGACGCCGGATCAGGTGTCATGGGTCGATCTCGCGGGCGACTTGCGCGCGGCAATCGACGCGGCCGGTGCCGACGTTCGCCCTTGCCACGCGGACGGCGTGACATCGAACGTCATGCTGCACGACGATGGCGCACTCATGCTGGTGGACTTCGACGAAGCCGCGAACACCGATCCCGCGTTCGACCTGGCCGTCACGTTGAATGAAGTGCTTGGCTTCGGACACGACTGGATGCAGGCCATCGAAATGTCGATGGGCGCCGCCTCGGAACGCATGCTCGCGCGCTGCCGCGCCTACGCGTTCGCCGACGACTTGCGCTGGGGCTTGTGGGGCATGCGCATGGACCGCGACTCGCCGCGCCGCAACGTCGAATTCCTCAAGTATGCGCAATGGCGGTTGCTGCGTTGCTCCATGGCGCTGCCGCGCTGGAACCTCGACGCCGCGCCGGCATCGATTTGAGAGGTCATGCTCATGCAGATCAAGACGATTGGCGGCGCCGCGTGCGACGCCGAGCGCGAGATGGAAGCGGTGCTTGCAAGGATCGAACCGTGGTCGGGTCGCGCGTTGCGCTATGCGCCCGTGTTGGGCGGCATCAGCAACACGAACTGGCGCGTGTGGGTCGACGGCGAAGCGCAAAGCTATTTCGTCAAGGTGCCGGGCCGGGGCACGGAGCAGTTCATCGACCGCAAGGCTGCGTTTGCCGCAAGCCGGCTCGCGGAGCAGATCGGCATTGGTCCGCGTCTTTACGACTATGCTTTCGAGCAGGGCGTGGAGATCAACGATTTCGTCGAAGGCCGCGCGACCTGCTCGAACCGCGACTTTCTGGAGCGCAACGTGCGCGCTTCGGTCATGCACGCGTATCGCACGCTGCACGGCGCGCCGCCATTGCCGCTCACGAAGACCATTTTCGATCTGATCGATGAACACGTCGCGCAAGTGCATGAAGTAGGCGGCACGCTGCCCGCCGACTTCGCGCTGATTCACGCGCGCTATCGCGAGGCGCGCGCGGCGCTGGAGGCATCGGGACTGGATATCGTGCCGTGCTTCAACGATCCCATGCCGGGCAATTTTCTGCGCGACGACGCGGGTACAATCTTGCTTATCGACTACGAATACGCATCGAATAACGACCGCTGTTATGACATCGGCGCGCTCTCCGGCGAGATGTTCTTCACGGTCGACGTGGAAGCGGAACTGGTCGAGACATACTTCGGCCGCGTGAGCAACGACGTCATGGCACGCGTCACCGTGCACAAGGCGCTCGCCGATATCAAGTGGGCCACTTGGTCCATGTTGCAGAACGAAATCTCCACGCTCGATTTCGACTACGCCAAATACGGCGCGTGGAAGTTCATGCGCGCGCGCTCGGTGATCGAGGCGCCGCATTGGCAAGACTGGTTGCGCAGCCTTTGAAGAAAGTCATCGAGCGTTACGACCGTCCAAAAGAAAGGGCGTGCTCTCGCACGCCCTTCAAGTCGCCACGCAGCGAATCAGACTTTTGACAACCCCCTGGGACTGCAGCGCTTTATGTGATTGACGATCGCCTGAATCAGCGGCAGTCTCTTGCACAATCAATCCGTGACCAGATTAACGACCGAAAGGTCGCGGACTTGAGAAAACTTGCGAACGCCGGTTCGAAATTCAACGCTCAAGTTTCACGCATGGCGTGACGATAGCGCCACGCCCTTGAGCAACATGTCCAGATCGTCTGCGTTGAACGGCTTCGAAAGCACGGCGACACCGAGCCGTCGCGCCTGTTCGAGATGCTCCGCATAACCCGTCATCAGCGTCACGGCCTGCTTGGGGCGTTGCCGCTTGATCCATTCGACGAGGCCGATGCCATCGCAAGTTCCGGGCATCTGGATGTCGGACAGAACGAGGTCGAATTCGAGGCCTTCTTCCAGCACCTTGAGCGCGGCATCGCCGGAAGGCTCGTGGCGCGCGCTCCAGCCGAGCACATCGAGAACGGCGACGAGCCCTGCCGCCACTTCTTCGTTGTCTTCGACGAGCAGGATGGTGGACTTCGCGCCGCCCGGTTCGATGGCACCCTCGCGCTCCGCCGGCGATGCTTCCGTGACGCCCGCCGTCCAGTGCGGAAGGTAGAAGAAGATTGTGGTGCCGCGCCCGACATCGGTTTCCACGCGTGCCTTGCCGCCCGCCTGTTCGGCCATGGCGAGCACTTGTGCAAGGCCGAGCCCGGTTCCCGCGCCAGCCTGCTTGGTCGTGAACAACGGCTCGAACGCGTGCTGCGCGACTTCTCGCGTCATGCCGGTGCCGCTGTCCTGGCAGGAGAATTCGACATACTCGCCGGCTTCGAGCTCGTAGCGCCCTTGGGATAACGCCACGTTCCTGCAGCGAACGACAAACGTGCCGCCTTGCGGCATCGCGTCCTTTGCATTGACCGCGATGTTGATGATCGCCGAAGTGATCTCCGACGGATCGACCTTGATCGGCCACGACGCCTCCGCCACTTCGATCTGCACGGCGACCTTGCTGCTTACAGCCGAGCGGATCAGCGCCTCGGTTTCGAGCAGCCACGCGCCGGGTAGCAGCGTCTGCATCTGCAACGGCTGTCGGCGCGCCACGCTCATGAGACGGCGCGCGAGCGCCCGTGCGCTCGTGGAGGCGCGCTCCACTGCATCGATTTCGTTCTTGACGCCGTTGTAGTTCTTGCGCCGGACGATCTCCATGTTGGCCGTCACGACCATCAGCAGATTGTTGAAGTCATGGGCGACGCTCGCGACGAGATTGCCGAGCGCGCCCATGCGCTGCATCTTGCGCGTGGCTGCTTCCGCCGAGCGGCGCCGCGACAGCTCGCGCCGCCAGTTCTGCCAGGAGGTTTCCTCCGCGCGAAGACGCCGCAGCGAAAACACGATCAGCACGCACAGACACATGCAAGGAATCAGCGCGACGGCCACGAGGGACATGTCGTCGCGCAGCCAGTTGCTGACCACATCGTCGATTGCGTAGCCGGCGGAAACGTAGACGGGGTACTGACCGGCGCGCCGGTACGCGAGCATCTTGCGGGTGCCGTCCAGCGGCGAATCGATCTTGATGATGCCCTGTTCCGCCCCTCGCGCGAACGCGGCCGCGAGAGGCTCGTGCTTCGGTGGCGGGTTCGCCAGGCGTGGCGCGGGCAGGCGAAGCAGAATGCCGCCATCGGCGCGATAGAGGCCGACCGTCAACGCAGGCGTCTCGGCGATGAGCCGCTGATAGAACTGCAGCAAGTAGGAGCGATGCAGGGAAACGACGATGGCGCCGAGAAAGCGCCCGTCGGGAGCGGTCCGGGCGGCGAGCGTGTTCACGATATCGGTGCCCTGAACGCGGCCGCGCTCGGGCAGCGAGACATAGAGCTGCGAGGAGGCCGCGCGCGTCGCCATGAAGTCGCCGCGGTCGCCGATAGAGACGTCGGGCGTCGGGGAGAAGCGGCTGCTGACGATCAACTGGCCGTTTTTATCGACGATGGAGAGCGCGACGACCTGCGGATGATTGGCGACGAGCGCTTCGAGTTTCCTGTGCAGGCTTGCCTGTTCGCGCAGAATTTGCCGCTCGTCAGCCGTTCCGACCACGTCCTGGACGCGCGAGATGAGGTCGCGGTTCGAGTCGAGCAGATTGGTGAGTTTCCCTTCCGCGACCCACGCCAGCCGATTGAGTATCTCCGACTGCTCCGCGACCGCACGTTCGTAGGTGTAGTAGGCGTAAAGCGCCGACAGACTCAGCGGCACGACCACCGAGGCGGTCAGCGCGAGGACGAGCCGCCGGCGGGCAGCCCTGAAATTGAGCGGAGGAAACGAAACCCGGTCCGACGGGTCGGAATGTTGAGTCGCGAACTCAGTCATTAAACACCCCGGTCACGCTAAGGGGAGTCATCCGACGCCGGCACATGTTTGCGCGAAACATCGATTCAAATTCCTTGGCGGTGGCGCGCCCGCGACCTCCTCCCCGTATCACGCCTGGTTCCTAGCTGCGGATGTTCGCTCCGCTAAGCTTGCTCGCATTTTGCCGAAGGGGGCTTTGTCGGGCGAACGGGGAAGGTCTGGACGTCGTAAGACGTACCTACTATTTCATAATACTCATACGGTTGATGGTAGCACGGCTTGTTGCCGACTTAATTGCCTGTGGTTTTTTGATTGCTAGGCGGCAGCGGAATGGCCGTGGCGCATGGCTCGGGCTCCGGTAAACTCCGCGTTCATCGTTTGGCCGGCACGGGCTCAAAAGTTGCGCAATCTGGCCGTAAACCTTGATGCGAGCCGCGCGGACAGCGAGCAGAAGTCCGCTAAACCGGCTCTTTAGCAACGAATAAGAAAGCGAGTCGTCGAGCGTCGCGTGGCGGGGTTCGGCAGGAGAGAATCGTTGGGACCGTGGTTCAAGAGGAGCGTCCGAGCAGAAAGCCCGGCATCGTGGGTCGACAGACACTCGGTGCTGGTTGCGCTCGGCGCGACACTGGCGAGCGTTATCGTGCTGATCGCGACCGTCGCGGTGCTGATTTCGAGCCGCGAGGAAGCCATCGCGAAGGCGCGCCGCACGTCGGCGAACGTCGCGGTGGCGCTCGCGCGCGACATGTCGAGAAACCTCGAAATCTACGATCTCTCGCTGCAGGCCGTCGTCGACGGCATGGCGGACCCGACCATATTGAAGCTGCCGCCTGAACTGCGCCGGCAGATTCTCTTCGACCGTTCGACCACCGCCGCTTATATCAGCGGCATCTATGCGCTCGACGAACACGGCCGGATCGTGCAGGGCCGGGCGCGGCTTCTTCCGACCGTCGATCTCTCCGACCGGGATTACTTCACGGTGCATCGCGCCAATCCGAATGTCGGGCTCTTCATCTCGAAGCCGTACGCGTCGCGTCTGCGAAACGGCGCGCCATCGATTGCCCTCAGCCGGCGGATTTCCAAAGCCGATGGCAGCTTCGGCGGTGTCGCGCTCATCTCCATCAACCTCGATTACTTCCAGCAACTGGTGGATGACATCAGGCTCGGCCACGAAAGCGCGGCGACGATCGTACAGAGCGATGGCGACATCGTCGCGCGCAATCCGAAGCTGCGTCCAGGCAGCGTCAGCAGCATTCGCGGCTGGCCGATCTTCTCGAAGATGTTCGGCGTCGAGAGCGGCTCGTTCGACGCGCGCTCGCCCGTCGACAACGTCGACCGCATCATGACGTTTGCGCGCGTGCGCGGCAGCAATCTCGTGATGATGGTGGCGCTCGGAAAGGACGACGTAACCTCGGAGTGGCAGCAGCACTCGCTCATCATCGGCACGCTGGTGGTGGCCGTGGCGGGCGCGTTCACCATCGTGGTCTGGCTGCTGGTCTTCGCGGTGCGCCAGCGCGACGCGGCGCAGGCGAAGCTCGTCGAGATCGCGGACACGGACGGTCTGACCGGCGTCGCCAACCGCCGCAAGCTCGATGCGGCGCTCGACGAACTCTGGACCTCGGCGGCGCGCGAAGGTTATCCGGTCGCGCTGCTTTTCGTCGATGCCGATCGCTTCAAGGCTTACAACGACACGCACGGCCACGAAGCCGGCGACCGGGCGTTGCAGTTCATCGCCGAATGTCTCGTGAAGCATGCGAGAGGACCGCACGATCTGGTCGCGCGCTACGGCGGCGAGGAGTTTGTCGTGGCGCTCGCCGACTGCACCCGCAGCCGCGCGGAGGCGGAGGCGGAGGCCATGCGTATCGACGTGGCCAATTCGAACGGCGCGCGACTTCGCCAGCAATTTCCTCCGACGACCGTGAGCATCGGCGTGGTGGTGGCTCGACCCGATAGCGGCTCGACTATCGACGACGCCATGCGCCGCGCCGACGAAGCCTTGTATGTGTCGAAGAGCGGCGGACGCAATCGCGTGACGCTCGCGGCTGTATCCGAGAAGCGGCGCGGCGAACCGGTCGGCACCGCGCCTTGATGCCTGACGCCTGATGCTTCAAATCAATTCGCGCGAGGCCGCATGCTCGACTCGCGCGAGATGAAACGCGCGCCGCAACTCGAAGCCGAGACGTTCATATAGACCGATAGCCGCGAGATTGTCGCTGAACACGTGCAAGAACGGTGTCTCCGCGCGCGCCTCGATCTCTCGTTGCAGGATCTGCATGAGCCGCCCGGCAAGGCCTCTGCCGCGATGCGTTTCATCGACACATACGGCGCTGATCTCGACGTAACCATCTAGATGCAGGCGTTCACCGGCCATTGCAATGAGCCGCCCGTTGTCTCGCACGCCGATGTAATTGCCCGTCTCGCGGGTCCGCACGGAGAACGGCCCGGGCCGCGTTCTTCCGGCAAGATCCAGCATGTCGTCGTTATCTGCCTGGGTGAGTCGGATCACATCCAGCTTTTCGACGCTTGTGGCTTTGGGCGCTTTGCGAATGTTCGCGACCATCTGATGAAGGATGCCGACACGCGTTATCTGCAAGGCATCGTATGACGGCAAGGGCTCCGTGGAGAGCAAGGCTACTTGCTGCCCAGGCTGCAGAAGGCGGTGAAGGGCGTCATACGCATCCGGCGTTGCGGTTGCCAGCGCGGCGAACGGCGCGACGTCGGGATGATATCGACGAACGAGCGTGTCGCCGAGCGCGAGGTGTGCGTGTCGGGTCGTCAGCGCCTCCCAGATAGGGCGGTCGAGGTCGGCAGGTTTCGAATGGCTCATGGGCGCTCCAATGGCGTGTGATTGCTGTGCAGTCTAGACGGCCCGGGCGCACGGGGCTATAGTCGCAAATGACATTATTAGCACTATTTGCGACATGAGACTGGCAATCCTCGCGCTCGACGGCCTGTTCGACACCGGACTGACCGTGTTTCTCGATACCTTTTCGATGGCCAACGAAGTGGCCGCCGCGCAAGGGTTCGAGGCCGCGCCGTTCGAGGTGAGGCTCATCGGCATGCGCAGACGTATTCGCACCGCGCATGGCTTGTCGACTTCGGTCGAATTGGCGAGCAGCGCGCCGTCGCCAGACTGGATCGTCGTGCCCGCGCTGAACGTGAGGCAGCCGGAGCGGCTTGCCGAGGCGCTCGAACGTCGCGACACGCGCGAGGCGATCGCTTATCTGCAAGCGCGGCACGCTGCGGGCGCGGGCGTAGCGGCGGCGTGCATCGGCACGTTCATATTGGCCGAAGCCGGTTTGCTCGATCATCGCGAGGCCACGACCACATGGTCGCTTGCACCGTTTTTCCGACAGCGCTATCCGGCCGTCATGCTCGACGATTCGCGCATGGTCGTCGCATCGCAAGGCGTCGTCACGGCGGGCTCCGCAATGGGTCATCTCGATCTCGCGTTATGGTTGCTGCGTCAGGCGAGTCCCGAACTGGCGACGCGTGTCGCTCGCATGATGCTCATCGACAAGCGCGCGTCGCAGGCGCAATACATCATCCCCGATCATCTCGCGCATGCCGACCCTTTGGTCGCGCGTTTCGAGCGATGGGCGCGCGACAATCTCGCGGCGGGCTTTTCGCTTCAGGCGGCGGCGAGTGCCTTGTCGGTCGGGCCGCGCACGTTGCAGCGCCGTACCGAGTCGGTGCTCGGCAAGTCGCCGCTGGCGTTCTTTCAGGATTTGCGCATAGAACGCGCGCAGCACCTCGTCGCTATCGGCTACGACATCGAGAAGATTGCAAGCGAAGTCGGCTATGCCGATACGGCGACCTTGCGCACCTTGCTGCGCCGCAGGCTCGGACGTGGCGTGCGCGAGTTGCGCGCCGGGCGATAACGCGAGGCATCGGGCGACCACGAACATAAAACCGGGAGACGGCATTGACACAGGGACACTCGAACTGGTTCGTGCGCGCGCGGCTCAAGACGCGCCAGCTCTTGTTGCTCGCCGCGATGGAGGAAGAGGGCAACGTGCGCCGTGCCGCCGATGTCCTCGGCATGACGCAGCCAGCGGCATCGCGGCTTCTGAAGGAACTCGAAGATGTGCTGGACGTGCGTCTCTTCGATCGCACGCCGCACGGCATGCAGGCGACGCTCTACGGCGAAGTGATGATCCGTCATGCGCGCATGGTGCTGTCGAATCTCAACAAGGCGCAAGACGAGATTGCCGCCTTGCGCGCTGGTCTGGTGGGCGAAGTGCGCGTCGGCGTGATCGCGGCGGCGGCGGCCAGAATGGTTCCGCTCGCCATCGGACGCGTGAAGGCGCAGTATCCGCAACTGCAAATCTGGCTGCAGGTGGAGACTTCCGATGTCATGCTGCCGCTTCTCACGCAGGGGCAACTCGATGTGATGATCGGCCGCGTGCTCCAGCAGCACGTGCAACTGAAGCCCGCCGTGCAATACGCGCCCATCGCCGATGAACCGCTGTGCGTGGTGGTGCGCCCCGGGCATCCGCTCGAACAGATTGCGGGGCTCACCATGAGCGGTATCGCCGACGCCGAATGGGTGCTGCATCCGCCGGGGAGTGTCTTGCGGCATCGTATCGACATGGCGTTCGCGGAGCTTGGGCTGAACCCGCCGCGGAATGTGGTCAACACCAACAACTTTCTGGCGATATCGAGCCTTCTGTTGCAGAGCGACATGCTCGCCGTCATGCCTGATGAAGTGGCGCGGCAATACGAGCGCTTCGGCACGCTCAAGCGTCTTGCAATCGACCTGCCTTGCCGCATGGATGCATTCGGCATCATCACGCGGCAAGCGCATGCGCTTTCGCCCGCGGCGACCGTGGTGCTGCATGCGCTTCACGACGCCGCCGCCGAAGTATACGGCGTATCCGCCGATGCCCTGAGCGCCTGACCGGGTAAGCCCGAATCGCGTTTTCCACTATATCAACATTGGTATCGGGATCGCTGAATAAGTGATTGGACCATCATGGGAGTGAGGGCTAACCTTGCCCGGGGCTCAGCCTGAGCCTTCGACCCCGGACTTCGAGCCGCGGCGCACATGATCCAATCAGGAGACAGCCATGAAACAGACCCGACGCGCGGTGCTCGGCGCAATGCTTGGTTCGGTGCTGGTACTCGCCGCGAGTGTGAATGCACACGCCGACGACAAGAAGATCACGCTCGGCTTCGCACAGGTCGGCGCGGAGAGCGCCTGGCGCACGGCCAATACGGTCTCGGTCAAGTCCGCCGCGAAAGACGCGGGCATCAACCTCAAATTCTCCGACGCCCAGCAGAAGCAGGAAAATCAGATCAAGGCCATACGCTCCTACATTGCGCAGAAGGTCGATGTGATCGCGTTCTCGCCGGTCGTCGAGTCGGGCTGGGAGCCGATTCTCATCGAAGCGAAAAACGCCAAGATTCCCGTGATCCTGACCGACCGCAACATCGACGTGAAAGACAAGTCGCTCTATGTGACGATGATCGGCTCGGACTTCCTCGAAGAGGGCCGGCGCGGCGGCAAGTGGCTGGAAGAACGCTACAAGAACGAGAAGGGGCCGATCAACATCGTCGAGTTGCAGGGCACGGTGGGATCGGCGCCGGCGAACGACCGGCGAGCGGGTCTGCTCGAAGTCATCAAGAACGATCCCAAGTTCAAGGTGATCGCCTCGCAAAGCGGCGACTTCACGCTCGCTGGCGGCAAGCAGGTCATGGAAGCCTTCGCGAAGACCTACGGCAAGCAGATCAACGTGGTCTACGCGCATAACGACGACATGGCGCTCGGCGCCATTCAGGCAATGGAGGAGGCGGGCATGAAACCGGGCAAGGACATCACGGTCGTCTCGTTCGATGCAACCAAGGGCGGTTTCGACGCCATGGTCGCGGGCAAGATCAACGTGGACGTGGAATGCAGTCCGCTGCTCGGCCCGCAGTTGATGACCGCGGTGAAGGATGTGGTCGCGGGCAAGGAACTGCCCAAGCGTATCGTGACCGAAGAGACCATTTTCCCGATGAGCGTTGCCGCTGCCACGCTGCCGCAGCGCAAATACTGAAGCTCGGGCGCCATCGCACGTCCATCGCGCCATCATGTGAGCGCGATGGACGACTCATTCCCTTTCCGGCGATATCCATGACCGACACACCCGTGCTCGAAACCATCGGTTTGTCCAAGTCGTTCCCCGGCGTGCGCGCACTGCACAACGTCGATTTTCGTTTGTTTCCGGGCGAGATTCATACGTTGATGGGGCAGAACGGCGCCGGCAAATCGACGCTCATCAATGTGCTGACGGGCGTCCACGAGCACGATGCAGGCGAGATCCGGCTCGGTGGCAGTCCCGTGAATTTCGCCGCGCCCATGGAAGCGGAAGCCGCCGGAATTCGCACGCTCTATCAGGAAGTGAACCTGTGTCCGAATCTCTCGGTGGCGGAGAACGTTTTCGCGGGCAGACAGTTGAAGCGGCATGGCGCGATCGACTGGAAGAGCATTCACATGCGGGCGCAAAAGGCGCTCGCGGACCTCAACGTTTCGGTGGACGTCACGAAATCGCTCGATACGTATCCCATCGCCGTGCAGCAGATGGTGGCGATTGCGCGTGCCTTGTCGGTCGATGCGCGCGTCCTGATCCTCGATGAACCGACCTCCAGTCTCGACGACGGCGAAGTCACGCGCCTCTTCGACGTGTTGCGCAAGCTCCGCCATTCAGGTCTCGCGATTCTCTTCGTGACGCACTTTCTGGAACAGACCTATGCGGTATCGGATCGCATCACGGTCATGCGCAATGGCGAGCGCGAAGGCGAATATCTCGCGAAAGATCTTCCGGTCGAACTGCTCGTGTCGAAGATGGTGGGCCACGAACGCATGACCGAGCGCCTGAAGCGCGCGGCTTCCGAGCCGCCCACGCAACGAGGCGCGGCTGCGCCGTTTCTCGAAATGCGCGGCGTGGGCCGTCGCGGCTTGATGAATCCCGTGGATCTCGACGTGCAGCCGGGTCAGATACTCGGGCTCGCGGGCTTGCTCGGTTCGGGGCGCACGGAAACCGCGCGGCTTCTCTTCGGCGCGGAGCGTTCCGATGCAGGCGCGACGAAGGTGTCCGGCAAGCCGGTCAAGCTGCATTCGCCGCGCGATGCGGTGCGTCAGGGCATCGGCTATTGCCCGGAGGATCGTAAGAAGGAAGGCATTGTCGCGGACCTGTCGATTCGCGAGAACATCATCCTGGCGCTTCAGGCGCGGCTCGGGCTTTGGCGCTGCATTCGGAAGGCGAAGCAACGCGAGATCGCCGAAGACTATATCGAGCAGCTAGGCATCAAGGCGCGCGATGCCGAGCAGCCTATCGGTCTGCTCTCTGGCGGCAATCAGCAAAAGGTGCTGCTCGCGCGCTGGCTTGCAACGGAGCCGCGCATGCTGATTCTCGATGAACCGACGCGCGGCATAGACGTGGCCGCGAAGTTCGAGATCATGGACCGCGTGCTCGCGCTCTGCGCGAAAGGGCTCGGCATTCTCTTCATCTCGTCCGAAGTGAGCGAGGTCGTGCGCGTGAGTCACCGGATTGCGGTGTTGCGCGACCGGCGCAAGGTCGCCGAGGTCGCGGGACATACGACCTCGGAAGACGAGGTGTATCGGCTGATCGCGGGAGGATCGCAATGAACCGTATCAAAGGTGTCTTGCAGCATCCGCTCGTGTGGCCATGCGTGACGCTCGTCGCGCTGTGTCTGCTCGATCTGGCGCATAACCCGCGGTTCCTGTCGATTGCCATGCTCGATGGCCACCTGTTCGGCGCGCCCGTCGATATCCTGAATCGCGCGGCGCCGCTCGTGCTCGTCGCGCTCGGCATGACGCTCGTGATAGCGACGCGCGGCATCGATATCTCGGTGGGCGCGATCGTCGCGATTGCCGGCGCGACGGCCGCCACGATCCTCGCCGACGATCCTTCCCGCGTGACGCTTGCCATCGCGGCGGCGCTCGCGGTCGGCGTTCTCGCGGGCATGTGGAACGGCTTGCTGGTGGCGTTCATCGGCATGCAGCCGATCATCGCGACGCTCATCCTGATGGTTGCGGGACGCGGCGTCGCGCAGTTGCTGACGGGCGGCCAGATCATCCCGATCGGCGCGCAGGCTTATTTGATGGTCGGCGGCGGCTATCTGGCGGGCGTCCCGTGTTCCGTGTGGATCGCGGCGGGCGCGCTCATCCTCACGGCGCTTCTCGTCGATCGCACCGCGCTCGGGCTTTTCATTCGGGCTATCGGCGTGAATCCGGTTGCAACCCGGCTCGTCGGCTTGCGCTCGAACGTGATCGTGTTCGGCGTGTATGCATTCTCCGGATTGACGGCGTCCATGGCGGGCATTCTCGCCAGTTCGAACGTGCGCAGCGCCGACGGCAACAACGCCGGTCTCCTGCTCGAACTCGACGCGATTCTCGCCGTCACGCTCGGCGGCACTTCGCTGCTCGGCGGGCGCTTCAGTCTTGCAGGCACGGTGCTCGGCGCGCTCATCATCCAGACGCTCACCTACACGACTTATTCCATCGGCGTGCCGCCCGAAGCGACGCTCGTGGTGAAGGCAGCGGTGGTGCTCGTCGTCAGCGTGATTCAGTCGTCCACCGCGCGCGCCGTGCTGATGCGGCAGTTGCGACGCGTCTTTCCGTCCGCTTCGAAACAGCCGCTCGCGGAGGCATCCCGATGAAAAGTTTCTTCGACCGTCTGACGGACCCGCGCATCTTGCCTATCGTCGTCACCGTCGTTCTGTTCGCGGCTCTGTTCGGCTTCGGCTCGGTGATGTACACCGGCTTCTTCTCGCTGCAAGTGCTGCTCGGCTTGCTGATCGACAACGCGTTCTTGCTAATCGTCGCCATTGGCATGACGTTCGTGATCGTGTCGGGCGGCATCGACTTGTCGGTCGGCTCGGTCGTCGCTTTGACGACGATCCTGTGCGCCGTGTTCGCCGAACGTCTGCACTGGCCGGTGTGGATCATCGTGCCGCTCGTGCTGGCCTTCGGCGCCTGCTATGGCGCGGCGATGGGCGCGCTCATCCACTTCTTCAGGCTGCAACCGTTCATCGTCACGCTGGCCGGGATGTTCCTCGCGCGCGGCGCCTGCTTTCTCATCACGACGCAATCCATCACCATCACCGATTCCACGTTCCGCGCGCTGTCCGCCTTTCATGTGGATGTCGGCGGCGCGTCGCTCACGACGGGCGCGCTGATCGCCCTCGTCACGCTGATCGTGGCGATCTTCGTCGCCCACTTCACGCGCTTCGGACGCAACGTGTATGCGGTCGGCGGCAATGAACGCTCGGCGCTGCTGATGGGCTTGCCCGTCGCGCGCACCAAGGTCGGCGTCTATGCGCTCTCGGGTTTCTGCTCGGCGCTCGGCGGCGTGGTGTTCACGCTATACGTGCTCTCGGGCTACGGACTGCAAGGGCAGGGCATGGAACTCGACGCCATCGCCGCGACGGTGATCGGCGGAACCTTGCTCACGGGCGGCGTGGGCTATGTGATCGGTTCGGTGTTCGGCGTCGGCATTCTCGGCACCATCCAGACCTTGATTACCTTCGACGGCACGCTCAGTTCATGGTGGACGCGCATCGTGATCGGCGCGCTTCTGTGCGCGTTCTGTCTGCTGCAGCGAGTCATCGAACGTCACGCCGCGCGCCGTAAATCGAATGGGACGAAGCTCGGCGAAGGCATCGGATCGAAAGAGCCGCGCACGCCTTTGCCGCCCGATGCCGCGAGCAAAGCCGAACCGCTCGCGATGGTCCCCAGAACCTGAAGCACGCACATAAGCAGCACATAAGCACGCACACCCTGCCACCCTCGTCGAGAATCCGTCATGCCCAATGAAAAACGCCTGCTCCGTTCCGCTCAATGGTTCGGAACCCAGGACAAGAACGGCTTCATGTATCGAAGCTGGATGAAGAATCAGGGCATTCCGGACCACGAGTTTCAGGGCAAGCCGATTATCGGCATCTGCAATACGTGGTCGGAACTCACGCCTTGCAACGCGCATTTCAGGAAGATCGCGGAGCACGTGAAGCGCGGCGTCTTCGAGGCGGGCGGCTTTCCGGTGGAGTTTCCGGTGTTTTCCAACGGCGAATCGAATCTGCGGCCTACAGCCATGTTGACGCGCAATCTCGCCAGCATGGACGTGGAGGAATCCATTCGCGGCAATCCCGTCGATGCCGTCGTGCTGCTGGTCGGCTGCGACAAGACCACGCCCGCCTTGCTGATGGGCGCGGCGAGTTGCGATGTGCCCGCGATCGCGGTCAGCGGCGGCCCGATGCTCAACGGCAAGCATCAGGGTCGCGATATCGGTTCGGGCACCGTCGTGTGGCAACTGAGCGAGCAGGTGAAGGCGGGCAAGATCACGCTGCATGAATTCATGTCGGCGGAAGCAGGCATGTCGCGTTCGGCTGGAACCTGCAACACCATGGGGACGGCATCGACCATGGCGTGCATGGCCGAAGCGCTCGGCGTGACCTTGCCGCACAACGCGGCGATTCCCGCGGTGGATGCCAGGCGCTACGTGCTCGCGCACATGTCGGGCATGCGGATCGTGGAGATGGCGCTCGACGACTTGCGGCTCTCGAAACTCCTCACGCGGCAGGCGTTCGAAAACGCGATTCGCGTCAACGCGGCGATTGGCGGATCGACGAATGCGACCATCCATCTGAAGGCGATTGCCGGCCGTATCGGCGTGGACCTGGAACTCGACGACTGGACGCGCATCGGCCGCGGCACGCCGACGCTCGTCGACTTGCAACCGTCCGGACGCTTGCTGATGGAAGAGTTTTACTACGCGGGCGGTTTGCCCGGCGTGATCCGGCGTCTGGGCGAAGCGGGCTTGCTGCCGTATCCCGACGCGCTGACGGCCAACGGCCGCTCACTCTGGGACAACACGAAAGACGCGCCCATCCACGACGCCGAGGTGATTCGTCCACTCGACCGCCCGCTCGTGGAAGACGGCGCGCTGTGCATTTTGCGAGGCAATCTCGCGCCGAACGGCGCGGTGCTCAAGCCGTCCGCCGCGACGCCGGCGTTGCTCAAGCATCGCGGCCGGGCGGTCGTGTTCGAGAACTTCGACGATTACAAGGCGAGGATCGGCGATCCCGAATTGAACGTCACCGCCGATTCGATCCTGGTCATGAAGAACTGCGGCCCGAAGGGTTATCCGGGCATGGCCGAAGTCGGCAACATGGGCTTGCCGCCGAAGCTGTTGGCGCAGGGCGTGACCGACATGGTGCGCATCTCCGACGCCCGCATGAGCGGCACGGCTTACGGCACGGTGGTGCTGCATGTAGCGCCCGAAGCGCGCGCCGGTGGTCCGCTCGCGGTGGTGGAAGAAGGCGACTGGATCGAGATGGACTGCTTCGCGGGGCGCCTGCATTTGGACATCAGCGACGAAGAGCTGAGGACGCGTCTCGCGCGCTGGGCGGAAGAGCCGCGCAAAGCGGGCGAGAACACGAGCGGCTACGGCAAGCTGTATATCGATCACGTTTTGCAAGCCGATCAGGGCTGCGACTTCGACTTTCTCGTGGGATGCCGTGGCGCCGATGTTCCGCGCCATTCCCATTGACGCCCGCGCGTTCTGCCTGTCAGCCGCGCGCTCCGAAGGCGCGCTGGATTTTCTTCTCGGTGTTGTACTGGCTGAGCGCATAGACCGACCAGATCGCGGCGGGAATCCAGCCAATCAACGTGATCTGAAGAAGCAGGCAGATGATGCCGGCAATCGGTCGGCCGATCGTGAAGAACTGCAGCCACGGAAGGATGAGTGCGAGCAAGAGACGCATATGCGGTCCTCGGATGTGATGGTCTGGTGACTTTACCATCCGCGTTGCACCTGCTCGCGCGATCCCATAACATGAGGCCGGGACCTACTTTGCTGAACTCGCCAAACGCCCGGCCGACATTCGATGACCGAAGCCACCGACCTCGCGCACCTTGTTGACGCGTTGCGCCAGCATCGCCTGCTCGATGCCGACGAAGAACCGCGCTTCACGCGCCTGACGGGTGGCGTGTCTTCGGATATCTGGCGCGTCGATGCGCGCCGCGCTACGTTCTGCATCAAGCGCGCGCTCGGCAAGCTCAAGGTCGCGGCGGACTGGCATGCGCCCGTCAGCCGCAATGCCGCCGAAGCCGCGTGGCTGCGCTGTGTCGCGACCTGGCTGCCGCACGCGGTGCCTGCGCTTCTGTTCGAAGACGCGCCGCTCGGCTGCTTCGCGATGGCGTATCTTCCTGCGGAACATAACCCCGTCTGGAAGGCGAAGCTGCTGAAAGGCGAGATCGACGACATCTTCGCCGCGCAAGTCGGTTTCCTTCTTGCGCAGATTCATGAGAGAAGCGCGGGTTCGGCTGCGCTCGCGGTGCAGTTCGCGAATCACGATACCTTCGAGTCCATCCGCATCGAGCCTTATCTGCGGGCGACAGCCGCGCGTCATCCCGACCTGGCGAACACACTCGGCGATCTGGCGGATTCGGTTTCGGCTGCGCGCATCGCGCTGGTTCATGGCGACGTGAGCCCGAAGAACATCCTGTGCGGTGCCGACGGCCCCGTCTTTCTCGATGCCGAATGCGCAACCTTCGGCGATCCGGCCTTCGACCTCGCGTTCTGCCTGAATCACCTCGTCCTGAAGAGCTTTCTCAATCCGCATTGGCGTGAACGCTATGCCGGAAGCTTCGACGCACTGAGCGGTCGATATCTGGCGGCCGTCGATTGGGAACCAGCGGAACGGATGGATCTGCGTTGCGCGCGGCTCTTGCCGGCGTTGTTGCTCGCGCGGGTCGATGGCAAATCGCCCGTCGAGTATCTGCAAGATCCAGCCGCCATACAGGCGGTGCGCGAACTTGCGCGCGGCCTTCTCATCGAACCGGTCGATTCCCTTGCGCAATGGCGAAAGCGCTGGAACGAGGCGGCATCCATCGATAAACCCGCGGGAGTCTGAACATGAGCAGCGCGATTACATCCGTCCACGGCCGCCGCATTTGGGATTCGCGCGGACGTCCGACCGTGGAAGTGGAAGTGACGCTGGCAAGCGGCGCCAAAGGACGCGGCATGGCCCCGGCGGGCGCTTCTCGCGGGCGTTTCGAGGCGGTGGATCGGCGCGACGGGGCGGCCGCGCTGGGCGGCTTCGGCGTGAGCGATGCGTTACGCGGTATCGACGATGAAATCGCGGCGGCGCTGATCGGCATGGATGCGCTCGGGCAGACGCAAATCGATGCGCGTCTGATCGAACTCGATGGCACCGAGGACAAATCGCGGCTTGGCGGCAATGCGTTGATCGCGACGTCGCTTGCGGTTCTGCATGCCGCGGCGGCAGACCGTCGGCAGCCGCTGTGGGCTTATGTCGCCAACGGCCGAACCGTCAGCATTCCGATCCCGGAAATCCAGATCTTCGGCGGCGGCGCGCACGCTGGCCGGCGTATCGATATTCAGGACCTGATGGTCATGGCGCCATCCGCGAAAAGTTTCGACGAAGCGCTGGAGATGACAGCCGAGGTCTATCTGGCTGCGGGCAGGATCATGGCGAAGCGTGGTCATCTTGCCGGTGTCGCCGACGAAGGCGGGCACTGGCCCGTGTTCGAGAGCAACGAAGCGGCGCTGGATACGCTCGTCGCGGCTATCGAAGAAGCGGGGTTCGTTCCGGGCGAGCAAGTCGCCATTTCGCTCGATATCGCCGCATCCGAATTCGGCTCGGGCGGGCGTTACAAGCTCGGCCTGGAGCGCCGCGAGCTCGACAGCGACGCCATGTGCGAACTGATGCTCCGATGGTGCGACCGTTACCCGATCGTGTCGATGGAAGACCCGTTGAGCGAGGACGATGCGGCCGGCTTGCGCCGATTCACGGCAGCGGTGGGAGAACGCGTGCAGGTGATCGGCGACGATTACCTCGTGACGAACGCGGCGCGCATCGCAAAGGCCGCCGAGCAACGCGATGTCAACGCTGTCCTCATCAAGTTGAATCAGGCGGGTACGGTGACGGAGACGTATGCGGCGCTCGAAGCGGGAAAGAACGCGGGGTTTGGCACGATCGTATCGGCGCGCTCGGGTGAGACGGAGGATACGACCATTGTGCATCTTGCCGTTGGCTGGAATGCGGGCCAGCTCAAAGTCGGCTCGTTCTCGCGCTCGGAACGCATGGCCAAGTGGAACGAGGCGATTCGCGTGGAAGAAGCGCTTGGCGACGCGGCACAGTTTGCGGGTATGTCGATGCTCGGTCGCAGGCGATAGGAGCGCGTCCGTTAAGAGGCCGAAGCGACCGTCCCGGTGCTTTTTTACAATATCCAGACGAATAATCAGCTTATATTCCACGAAAAATACATAACGTGTGGAATTTAACCAGTGGCTGCTTCGTTCATTCCTCAAGCGATCGCGAGCGTTGGCGTGTGCGCGAGTATGTTGCGCTCGATGGTCTGGCAAATTGCTTGCTCATGTTGTCGGCCTTAAGGCGTGACTCACGCCTTTGTTCAACATGGTCTGGAACTTGCCGCGATGAAAGCATGATCCATCGGTGTGCGTAATTGCGCATCGACGCGCAAAGATAAAGGCACCGATGAACGAAGCGCCAGCGGCAAAGCAACAATGCGTGGCATTTTGGACTATGCTGGCCTGAGCACTATCGAACGATGGGCAGGTGTGGACAACAAGGCATGGCAAGCGTGCACACCATTTGATTCGTCCCCCTTACTAGCGTACCCGCATCATGAAAAATGATGCGGAAGCGGAGAGGCGCATGAAAATCGCGTTTGTTGTCGACAGCTATCCTGTTGCATCGGAAACCTTCGTGGTCCGTCAGATCGCGGGATTCGCGGAACGAGGACATCACGTGGTCGTCCTTGCGGCGCGCTATGACGAAGGCGCCGACGATCCGCTCAAAGGCCAGATCGAATTACGCATATTTCGTCGCAAACAGGGCACGGCGGCACGCATTGCGCATCTGGCGCGCTTCGGACTGAGCTCACTGTCAACGCCGGAAGGACGCAAACGCATTGGCGTGGCCTGGCGCGCGGCGACATCCGGTTGCCGCTCGACGCTGTTCGACCTCTCGGGCGGCGGAGCGATGTCGCACGAAAGTTTCGATGCGGTAATCGCACATTTCGGTCCCCTCGGCGTGCGCGCCATGTATCTGCGCGATGCGGGCTATTTCGAAGGCCCTATCTCCACCGTCTTTCATGGCTTCGACATGAGCGATGAAGCGCTCGTCAAGCGTTATCTGCCGCACTACAAGCAGCTCTTCGGACGGGGGTCGCTGTCGCTCCCGGTCAGCGAATTCTGGCGGATGCGCCTGATCGACTGGGGCGCGCCTGCATCGCGGACGCTCGTGCATCACGTGGGAGTGGATGTCGAGCAACTGCCGCTTGCCACCGACAAGCAGAAGCCCGGACGCCCGCTCAAAGTGCTGAGCGTGGGAAGATTCGTCGAGAAAAAAGGCCTTGAATATGCGATTGCCGGCGTTCGCGATTGCAGCCTGCCCGTGGAATACAACGTGATCGGCTACGGCCCACTTGAGGCCGACTTGCGCGCGATGGCCGCGAATAACCGCAATCCGGTCAACTTTCTCGGCGCGCGCGCACAGGACGAAGTGTTCGCGGAACTAAAGCGCACCGACGTGTTTCTGCTGCCGTCCGTGACGGCCGCCACCGGCGACATGGAAGGCATTCCGGTGTCGATCATGGAAGCGATGGCTACCGGCGCGATCGTCGTCGCAACGCGTCATAGCGGCATTCCCGAGCTCGTGGTGGATGGCGAGACCGGCGTGCTCGTCGACGAGCGTTCGGGGCCGAGCATTTCCGCCGCGCTCGAAAAAATCGCCAAAGGACAGATCGACACCGACAAGATGCGCGCGACCGCGCGGCACACTATCGAAGCGAACTTCAACAACCGCACGTTGCACGCGGAACTGGAGGCCATTCTGGTCGAGGCGCGCGCGGGCGAAGCGCGCGAGATCGCAACGTGATGCGGTCTCGCGCGGCATCAGGAATCCGCATGCGAGCGGACGAAATTCACGAAGCTCAGATACGTCGGCAAGATCGGCACGCTGTTGTGCATGATGCCGAAGGTGTGGTCGCCGCTGTCGAGCACGTAATACATGGTGGATTGAATGTTGTGCGTCTTGCGGGCGTCGTAGAACGATTGCAATCGGGACTGCACGAACGCGCTCCGGTAGTCGTCGCTTTGTTCGGGATTGGCATTCCACTCGGTAATCATGAAGGGAACGCCGTAACGCGCCTTGCAGTATTGCGGCAGGTCGAAGTGCGGGCCCGCGCCATCCGAACCGATATCGAACAAATCGCCATAGACCTCGTAGTTATGCCATGTCGTCATGTCCCAGCGGACTACGGGATGACCGCTCGTGCCGTCCGGCTGATTGCCTTCCCATAACGCGTCCGATGCACCGATATCCGCCACGCAGAAGTTGATGCCGCACATGGCGTCGGGCTGCGCGGCCTTCACGCCGTCGATCAATCCACGCATGACGCCGCGCATGACCGGCCAATTATCGTTGTTGAAGTCGGCGACATCCGTTCCGGCGCGATTCGAGTCGATTACGGTCTGAGCTCGGCGCGTGAGTTCGTTGCCGCATTCGTACATCGTCACGCCGTACGGCTTCAGCGTGCTCGCGACCGTCACGCCTGTGCTGTAGGCCTTGGCGTATGCCGCGGCCTCGCTCCCGAACAGGTTACCCCAGTCATCCGTCAAACCTTGTTGAATCAGACAGAACAGTTCGATGCCCGTTCCGTTCATGGCCCTCGCCATCCTTGCGACAGGTCTGAGTTCAGCCGACGTCTCATTGCACCCGAGCCGATAGATACTGCAACCCATGCCATTCAAAATGGCGATGGTTTGCGCGGGCGTGTAGAGATAATCGTAATGACCGTTCATGCCGAAGAACATGCCGGATTGCGCTGCGAGCGGTGTGCGCGGGTCGCGGCAAAGTAGCCAGTCATTCGACCACACATAGAATTGCCCGCTCGTGTTTCTCTGATAGATCTTGCCGCCCGACCAGAGAAGCATCAAAACGTTGGCAATGGATATTGCCGTGTCGTTCTGAAATACGACGCCGTTATTCACCGTCCAGACGGAGCCGCGTTTGTCCACGATCGCGGTTGCGTCAGGAATGGTCGTGCCATCCGGCGATGGGCCTTGCGACTCCGCTCTTGCAGTGGGATTCAGTTGTCTGGACCGCCCGGAAGCGCTCGATGTCGAGTTCGGTACGTCGCTTTCGCTTCCGCCTCCGCAGGCGGCCAATGTATAGGTTCCGGACAACGCGCCCAGGCTAGCTAAAAATCTACGTCGATCAATCATCGAATATGCTAATCCGCCTTCTCGCGGAAAACTCCAATTACTCTGCGATAAAATCGCCATTCTTTAAACATAGTAGGAATGCGAACTAATAAATCGAAGGCGAAAGGATGCCTGCGCTGCCTTGACCAGAGGCGCGGTCGAGAGCCCTCGAGACCTGCGTTAAGCGATGACTGCGTTGACGCCAGGGACTACGCGGAACACTTCGAGTCTGAACGAATTCGGCCGGGATTTGCAGGTCGCTTCTCGAACTACAGAGTTGCGCAAACGCTTTTCCTTAACGGCGCTTTGTGAGGCGGCAATATGAAAAAACGTAGATGCGTCGTAAAGACAATGCAGAGAGCGTGATCGAAATCTTGAACCATCGATAACGCACGAACGCTTCGGGTAGCGAAGGCTTGCGAAATGCAACCCAACCGCGGACGCGGCGTTGTTCAAGAGGAAGAGCTTTAGGGAAACGATGTGACGTGACGCGAACCGATGGCTCAGTGTGTTCACGTCACGCCTGAGTGACCAATGCGGGCGGTGTCAGCGTTTCGACAACCGTACACACGCCGATTCACCCGATCGTCCGCGTCGACATTTTCGGCGTAGATAAGAGAGGCGCTGCCTGCAACATTTGCCCCCACTGATAATCCACGCTGTCCGGGAAGAGGGGATATAGTCCACCGCCCGGCGTGAAGGTCATTTCGCCGAAGAAGATCTTGCAGTCGGGTGCATAAAGATCCACGCGCACATAGTCGAAGGATGCCGACAACGCTCTCGCCTTGGCGAGGATCGCGTCGAGGTTGGCCGGGCGCTCGCAAGGCGTCGCACTACGCGGATAGTGTCCGATCCTGATGTCGAGGTGGTTCCACGATTCATCGAAGAAATCTCCGCGCGGATGGCCCGTATAGCGATCGGAGATCAGCAGGACAAACAGCTTGGAAGGTCCCTCTTCGGGATTAAAGCAGTGGATCTTGAAGTCGGCGGGAATGTTGCCTTGTTCATCGAGAAGCAGGGCTTCGAAAAGCAGCCGTGGTTGAATCGCGCGGTAATGCCGCTCGCGCCCGGTTCTCGAAAAGTCGGTTGCAAGCCACCGGTCGGCAAGCGTCCTCAGTTCCTGATAACTCGTTTCCGCTTTGTCGCGGACGATCTTGACGAAGCCGCTGCCGTGATTGGCCTTCATGACGAAGGAGTCGGGCAACGCCTCGAAATCCTCTTCGGTGAAGAGCTCGGACGCCTTGAGCAGCGGAATCAGATGTTCTTCGCCGATCACGCGCCTGACGAAGTCACGCACGATGAGCTTGTCGGCCAGATCGGTAAAGCGCGCGTCCGGGTTCAGACTGCGCCGGAGCATTTTCTCGTTGAAGGTTTCGGGATTTGCAAGACTTGGGAATCGCCCGATCTTCCTGCGATGCTGCAGACGGAGGAAGAGTTCGTCGGGCATCCAATTTTTGAAGGCGTTCGCGATCATCGTGAATTAGATATTCATTCCGTTTTGGCGAAGCAGGGCACGCACAATGTGCCATATTCAAAATAATGCAGCTACTGAATAAGTCGCGGTGAAAATCGCAGCCTTTCAGACGTGAAGAAGGTCACGTGGGTCAAGTATGGCCAGCGACGTGGCTGGTTTTGTGCGCTAACGCACGTTGCGATGGAACGTAAGGGACGTCAAGTTCACGTCTTACTAAATGCGCGGAGTTTATTTCTAAAGCAAGCGCCTGAGGCCCGATATCTCAAGCTCTTTCGAATCTGTATGTAATCAGGTTGATAGATTGCGTTCAGAAGCGATATGCGACCGAGGCCATTCCGTTCACATCCAACCTGCGTTCTGTAATCGGGCTGCCGGCAGCGAAGCGTTCGAAGCCGGCCAACGACTGCGACCAGGTTGGCCGACCAGTGCGAAGAGATCGTGTAATTCGCGGCCAGATCGAAGTGGACGTCGCGCAGGCCCGAGCCGGTGGAGTATTGCGGCAATCCGGACGCCACGCTTTCCGGCTGTGAAACGCCGAAGAACGTGCGCGTATAAGCGCCATTGGCCCAAGTCAGCCCCGGCCCCGCCGACAGCAGCAATCTGCCGATGGGCGCAGAGACATAGAGATCCGCCATCGCGGTGAGTCCTTGCCCGGTGCCGCCGATGTCCTGATAAACGGCTGTCGATCCAGTGAAGGCCCAGTAAGTGTAATCGGCGAATAGTCGCAGCTTCGGTCCGTAGTGCACGTTGGGCAGGCCGTCGAGTCGCGCGTCATCGGACGATGATCGCGACTGAAAGTCGAAACTCACCGACATGCCTGCGTGGTAGTTCTCCCCGCGCAGCACGTTGACGCCGAGCACGTCCGGACCTTGCGAAAAGATACGGTCGCGCCAGGAAATATCCTGCACGGGCAAGGGAAATACCTTGATCCGCGACGATCCCGGAAACTCGGGGAACACGTACAGTCCGGGCCCGATCGAAATTTTCCAGTCACCGTTCGTTTGCGTGTCCGCGTCGGCGGCGTATGCCGGTCCAAATGCGAGCACGGCCGCAAGCGCCACGCAGGTGCGCGCGATGAACGTTTGCGCGCGCTTCATGCTCTTTTCGCTCCTGCAGCCGTTTGCCGGAGCCGACGCGCCAGGGCACGCGACATCACGGGACCTGTGCCATCGGTGGAGTCGCAGGCAGATGCGCTCTCGCGCAGGAACATCGTGCATTCGCGAGCCACCACTTCGCGCTCGTTGTCGGACGTGATCATGTGATAGGAGTCGTCGAGCCAGATGGTCCGCAAGAAAGAGGCGCCTACGTTTGCCGCGACGAATCGCGCGTTGTGCGGGCTCGAGGTCTCGTCGTCGATAGCGTGAATGACGAGGCAGTCGCTCGTGACGCGCTTCAGCTTGCCACGCACCGATGCCGCGAGACGGCTGGCCTCGTGCAGCGCGGGCATCGAAATGGATGCCGGGCCGACTTCGCTGATTTCGCCTTTTTGCATCGCGCGGGCGATCTTCGTGCGCAGCGCTTCATTGCGCAGACCATAAGGCTCGTGCTCGCGGTAGCGATAACGCGTACGCAACGGCGTGTAGTACGCCCAGTCGAGCAGGAATCGATACCACGGGATGGCCCAGCCGTCATAGTCGAGCGTGACCGAGAGCAACAGCAGGGCGCGCGCGGAAGGGCGTTCATGGGCGACCGCGGCGGCGAGCGCCGCGCCCATCGACAGGCCGCACACCGAAACGTGCCGATGCCGCGCCGCCAGCGCGTCGAATTCCGCCACGGCCGCGCGCAGCCACTCTTCCATCGAAGCGTGTCCGGCGCCCGCGCTGTATCCGGGCAACTCCGGCGTGTGCGTTGCGAAGCCCTCTTCACCGAGATAGCGGGCGAGAAAGCGCAATTCGAGCGGCGAACTGGACAGGCCGTGCAGCAGCAGGACCGCGTGATCCCGGTTCTGGGCGGGGGGAAAGTAAGGCATGTTCATGGTCAGGCAGCCGAACGGAGGACGAGATAATCGCCGGATGGCGTGGCGAAGCGCTCGCAAACACATTCGACGGGCCGCCAGTCCTGCTCGTCCGACTGGAACCGGATACGGTGAAGCCCCGGCAGAAGGGCATCGCTGACGCGGGCAATATCTTCGCCGTGGGCATCGGCATGCTTGGCGCCATATGCGATGCCGGCGCGCGGCGCGTCATCGTCGATAACCGGGGAATTCGCCGCCGCGACGAAATTGGCGGGCGAGACACGCGTCGTCGGATCGAGCGCCTTGATGAGAATCAGCGAACGGTTGTATTGCGTGACGTGCTGGAGCATCCGGTGCATTTCCTCGGTCGCCCGGCGCGTGATGAGGCGTTCGTTGTCGTGACGCAAGAGCATTTCATAGCGCGACTGAGCCACCGAAGCGAGCAACTCGGCGCGATACTGCGCGCGCTTGAGCCGCTCGACGAGCGTCATCATGACGATAGTGATCAACGGATACGACACGAGCAGCTTGATATCCGCGCGGTCGAAGTCCTCGATGCGCGCATAGGGCGGCACGAAGAGAAAGTCGGCAATACATAGTCCGGCAAGCATCACGCAAACCGCCGGCGCAAGACCGCAGTAATACTCGACGAGAACGGCGGCAATGAGAAACGCCGTTCCGGGCATGACGGGTCCAAGCAGCGGGTGCAGCAGCGTGCGGATGAGTGCGGCGGTGAAAAGCGCGCTTGCCGCGATGATCCATCGTTTGCCGCCGCGCGGCGCCCATCGGCGAGAATTACTGATATGCATGCTATTGCACGAGGCGTGTGACTGTCCTCGTGGTATCGGCGTTCCGGCGCGCGACTTTAATGCCATGTGAGGCATAACGGGCTTTCGCGGCGCGCGGGCGCTGGAATGATTATGCTTTCAACGTCTGAAAAAGCTTGATGATGTCGAACGAGAGAATTCGCATGCCCCTGCTGTCCCACGGTCTACGCTTTGCCATTGCCGCTTATCTGCTTGCGGCGCTGACGCTCTTTATGGTGCAGGACCGGATGCTTCTGCCTTCCACTCCGAGCGCGCCGGATCTTCGCACAGTCCCGCACGCCGGTGCAAGCATCGACCTGTTGCAAGTGCGCGACCAATTCGCGGGCTATGTCGTCACTCCGGCCGGGCGCGAACCGCGCGGGACGTTCATGGTTTATCACGGTAACGAGGAGTCGGCCGACACCAAATTGCCGCTCGCCGACGTGTTCGTGCGCGACGGGTATAGGGTGGTGATCGTCGAGTATCCGGGGCACGGCAGACGCCCGGGAGAGCGCACGATGAAGGCGGCGCTGGCCGCATCGCGGGAAGCGTTGGCGGCCACCATCGCGCAGTGGCGCGGGCCGCTTTATCTCGTTGGGGAGTCGCTCGGTGCGGGCATGGCCGCGCAGGTCGTGAAGGGCAATGAAGCAGCGCTCGCGGGCGTCGTTTTGATCACGCCGTGGGACTCGCTCGCCGACGTCGCCGCCGAAAAATATCCGATTTTTCCGATCCGCGGATGCTGCACGACGGCTTCGATTCCGTCGCCGCCGTGTCGCATTACGACGGCCCGCTCGTGATCGTGGGCGCGCAATTGGACACGCTGATCCCGGTGATGCACGCGCGCCGCTTCGCAAACGAACACGAACGCGCGCGTTTCATGCTCCTGCCGACCGCCGATCATGACCACTGGTTCGGCGTCATGACGCAGGCGGACTGGCGGCAGGTCTTGCAGTGGATGCACGCCGGCTGACGAAGCCCGGCGCCGGCGTTTCCTCGTCGGTCAGTCGCGCGGGCTCAATGCGAGGTCGGCTTGACAGGCGCAACCGGGCTCACTCCGTCGATCCCACGCACCGGGTCGACGTTCTTGGCTTCGACGTGTTCGACTTCGACATCCGTGCCGCGCAGTGTCTCGTTGATCGTCTCGGTGCGCTCGGTTGCCTGCCGGCCCACGACGACTTCCTCGACGACATGCGCGGTCTTCGCGACGACGGCGTGTTCTGCCGTCTCGCGAATTTCCACGAAGCCTTCCTTCAGGTCGGCGGCCGTGGCGGGCCGGTCGACCGGACGGCGCTCGATCGTCGCATGCTCGTCACGCAGATTGACGGTCTCGCTGACAGGCGTTGCAGTGGCGCGCGAATAGACGCGCACGCCGCCGGTTTCGACTTCGCGCTTGCCGACTTCGAGCGACTCACGCGTCACCGCAAATGACTGGCGATCGGCCAGCACTTCATCCGAAGTCAACGGCTTTGCGGATGCATCGAAGCCCGCATAACCGCCGCTTTTCCAATGCGCCACGCGTTCGTCGATATCCACGACGCCCGCCTCGTGCATCGTCGAACGCACGAGCGGCACCTGTGATTCTTCCTTCACGTTGACCGTGAGTAACGCGCCACCGCGACGAACCGCTTCCTGATAGTTGCCGATGTCTTCCGACCGGTCGTCGCCAGCAAACATGTTGCCGAAGAAATTCTCGATCTTGCCGACGATGCCGACTTCTTCCGTGGCGGCGGAAGCTGGTCGATCTGCAACCACGGGACGTTCCGCGCCGCTCGTCTCGTCACTGGCGTGCACTTCCATGTCGGCGCGGTCCAGACCGCCTTCCACGAGACGCGCGACCGCGCTTTCGGCTTGCTGAAACGAATCGAATACACCAACGATTGCTTGAGTCATGTTTTGCTCCGGGTAATTTTGAGTGATTTGAATGGCGGCCAGACGTTGCTTCGAAGAACGGCTCAGGAAGATGTCTTGCCCGAGCCCGAGGACGGTATCGCGGGGTCCGCAATCCAGTCTCCAACCGTTCCAGCGCGCCTTTCCACGACGACTTCCTGACGTTGCAACTCGGCTCTGTGCACGTCATTTTTTTCGGTCACTACAGTGGTGATGCGGATTTCTTCCTTGAGCATCAGCCTCAGTTCGGTCACGGGCACGTACTCGAACACGGGCACGACCAACGTGTCGCCTTCATGGCGCGGCGCAAACTCCGCGTCCACGAAACGATTAAGGGCAACGCGTTCTATTCGTGCCGTGCGGTTGTGCAGAACGACGGGCACCTCGCGCGACTCGGTGTGCGTCACGACACGAATGCGCACCATGCCGGTTTCGAGCGTTTCCGTCGATACGTGCAGACGTTCTTCAGTGGCGGTCAACGTCGACGTTTCCACGACACCTGTCGCCGTTCGATTCTGCGTGCTCATGCGCGGCTCCAGGTTTCGTGGATCAGTCGGATAGGGCGTTTAGCGTGTGACACGGTTGTCCGGCGCAAGGCGCCCTGCGGCATCGGCGCGCAACGCGACGTCATCGCGAGCGCTGCCGCTCGCATCTTCGAACGGCGGTTGGTGACGGAATCCCGCACCACCCGACACGATCGCGATGATCGCGCCGACGAGAAGTGCAGCGAACGAGAACCACGAAGCGCGGGCGACGCCGCGTGCGGCGGTATCGGCGGCCTGACGTGCATCGGCTTCAGCTTGCGGGCCGGATGCAGCGGCCGTTGCGGAAGCAACCGCGCCTTGAACCTGCGCCTTGAGCGAACCCAGCATCGTGCCGCTTGCGGCCGAAGGGTTGGCCGCGGCGGTAGCCGTCGCACCGGTCGATGCGATGCTGCCTGCCGCACTCACTGCGCTGCCGACGAGCGACGTTGCGCCGTATGCCATTGCGATGATCATCACGGCCCATGCAAGCAAGCCATGCAGCCAGCCAAGAACCGGCGCGCAACGCCCTGCAAAATAGGAACCGATGAACACGGCGATGACCGTCATCACGATCATGTAGGCGCCGGAGCCGAACGCGAAGCCGCGCGATGGATCGGGCTGAGTCAGTGGCGACAGCACCGATGCCCCGATAGCGGTTCCGAGCACAGTCAACATGAGGTACGCGATCAACGAGAGGATGACTCCCGCGATGACGGCGCCCCATGAGACGCGGGGTAGACCATATTGTGTAGTAAGCAGGCGCATAGCGGTATCCAAAAGAATTTAGGAAGCCAAAACAGGCACGTCTAGTGAGCAACGCGTGCTGGCCAACTTGTAGGTGCAATCACCATTCCCACGAAGTACCGGAGGCGGCTTGAACCGGCATGGACGAAGGTTCGCGCATGCGGTCGGGAGCAAATAGGTGGGATCTGCTTGAGGGTGTCGCGCGGCGGGCGAAGAACACTTATCGCCGCGTTGACCTATCGATGTCCTTCAATGCAGACTCAGGGCGAGTTTGCTTCCACGCGATCGTGTTCATGCTCGAGGCTCTGCGCCTCGATCAGACGATGGATGAACCTCAGCTTTTTCACGGCGCCAGGTGCGAGCGTGAACGGATACGGGTCCGGCATGCCGAGGCTTCGGTTGAGGCTGTTCATGGCGTACGTCAGCATCGTCCATTGCTTCATCAGCAATTCGAAACTCGGCGAGTGAGGCAGCACTTGCGCGGCGAAGTTAGGACCTTTGCGGCTCACTGGCGCGATGTTGATGCCGCATGCGCGCGCGGTGCCGGTGGTATCCACGATATGAAGATAATGCGCCCAGGTTTCCGCCCAGTCTTCCCAGGGATGCATGGTCGCGTAGGCGCTGACGTGATTCGTCGCCCAGTCGGCAGGCGCGCCGTTGCGATAGTGGCGCGAAAGCGCTTCGCTGTAACTCGCCCGGTCATCGCCGAAGAGCGTGCGGAACGACGCCGTTCGCCGCGCGCCCACCACGAGGCGATCGAAGTAGTAATGGCCGATCTCGTGTCTGAAGTGACCGAGCAAGGTCCGGTAGGGCTCGCGCATGGCGATGCGTACGCGTTCGCGGCGCACGTCGTCGGCCTCGGCGATGTTCATCGTGATGAGGCCGCTATGATGGCCCGTCAACACCTTTTTGCCGCGGCGGCTTTCGAGAAACTCGAATTCGAGCCCGGTTTCCGGATGCTCCTTGCGTGTGTCGACGCGCAATCCCAGCACGGCGAGCGTGTACAGCAGACGACGCTTCGCGGCTTCGAGTCTGGCCCAGTAATAACGACGGCGCGGCGCTTTCAGATTCGGGATCACGGCCGTCAGACGGCAAGAATGACAGAACGGGTCCGGCGAGTCTTCCGGCACCATCCAGTTGCAAACCTTTTCGACCGAATAGTTGTGGCACGGCTTGTAGCGAACGTCGCCGTCCGCCGGCTTCGCTTCCCACCGAGGTCCCTTCAGCTTGACGAATGCGCTCATCTCGCCCGTTTCCGGAATGAAGCCGAGCATCGACCCGCAGCGTTCGCATTGAACGTTTTCGAAGAAGATGAGATGTCCGCAGTCGGTGCAGTGAAACGCTTTCATAACGGACGATTCGTGGGCGTTCTAAAGGTGGACGCGAAGATCATTCGCACGGCTCGCAAATCACCTTGAAGTCGACCAGGGCCGCGCTCCCGAAGGTCATGCTGATAGGCACGTCGGTCGCATCGCGGCCGCGCGCCATGAGTACACGGCCAGTGCGCGGTGCGTTGTTGCGCGGATCGAAAGTCTGCCAGGTTCCGCCGAGATAGGCTTCGAACCATGCGCAGAAATCTTGGTCCGCATAAGGCGGCGGCAGGTTCACGTCGCTGATGTAGCCGGTGCAATACCGCGCCGGAATGTTCAGGGCGCGGCAGAGCGCCACCGCCAGTTGCGCGTAATCGCGGCACACGCCGATGCCTTCCTGATGCGCTTCGGAAGCCGTGCGCGTGGGCCGTGCCGTCTTGTAGTCGAACTTGATGTGTGCGTGCACGTAATCACAGATGGCGAGCACCTGGGTTCGCCCTTGCGGCAGTCCGCCGAACCGTTGCCACGCGAAGTTGGAAAGCAAGTCGGTTTCGCAATAGCGGCTGCCCAGCAGAAACTGTAGACACTCGTCGGGAAGTTGTTCGACCGGGAGCTGACCATCTTCCAGGGGATAGCTTTCCGGCGTATCGGGCACTTCGAGCACGCCTTCGGTCGCCACGACGAGCGGACCCACAGACGGCGTCACGATACGCGTGCACAGATTGCCGAAGCCGTCGTAATAGTGCGTGAACGCGAGCGGCGGATCGAACGTAATGCGATCGGCAACGACGACCTTGTCCGACATGGAAGGATGCGTGTTGAGCATGAGCACCGCAGGCGTGGCCTGAGTGCAGTTATAGGTCAATTGAAAACCGACGCGGAGCTTCATGGAGGTGGGTCCAAAGGATTAACGGGCGTACTAGGGCGATCAACCGAACGCCTCGACCTTCGACACGACCCAGGAGATTTTGCCAGCTTCGCCAAGCGCCGCCATTCACCTGATGTATGCATCGGATGAGGACGTTCTTGTTGCATGCCAGCATGAGATAGCATCTACCAGCAACATCGGGGCCTGGAACCATCGATGCTTCTGAATACAAGATAACACCATTGCTTTGTCCCAACGCTTTGGAAAGAAAAGCAGCAACCACTCCGAAGCGCGCCAAAACCGGTTCATTCGACTTGATGCATCTTGCTCGAATCGCTTCAAGGGTGTCGCCGACGGAAAACATCAGGAAACCGAAAGATCACGAAAACTTCGCTTGACGCATGCGACCACTCCCGTATGATGGACTCATTGTTGCAATGCAGCAAAAACGGGCGCCGTACCCACGGATCGGCTCGTACGTACCTCTTTATGGAGCGGACAATGTTTCCTATTCTTCAATCATCGGCACCGGCGGCAACGGCACAACTCGAAGCGTTTTTCGGCATCACGAAGCGCTATGCAATGGGACTTCAACAGCTTGCCGATCTGAATGTGCAGACGGTCAAGGCTGTGTTCGAGGAAAGCGCCTCGGTCCTCACGTCGGGTTCGGACGTGAAACCGGGCGACTTCATGGGTTTTCAGTGGACGCTGTTCGCGGAAGTGCCGGAGAAGTCGGCCGCTTATGCGCGCCACTTCTTCCAGATCGTTCGTGAGACGGAAGCCGACATCCTCAAGGAAGCGCGCAGCCAGTACGAGCAATACGGTTCCGGAATGAAGGGCGCGTTTGAATCGGCCATGCAGCAAGGCTCGTCGCAAGTGCAAAAGTCGATTGCTTCGATATCGGATGTGGCCTCGTCCGCGCATGCGGCAAGCGCTGCGCCCAAGCTCATTCTCGATGCAAGCGAGAGCACGGTGGATAGCGTGACTGGTGCGACCAACGCCAGCATCGAGCTATTGAACACCAGCCCCAAACATTCGGCGTGAAGTTTCCGGGAATGTGACATCCGTCGCCAACGCCCGCTTAAGCGGGCTTTTTATTGCGGCCACGCCTGGAGCACTCCGGTGATTTTGCTGACTTAGAGAGGTCCCGCCATGACAGACAAGATTGCGACCGCCGACGAAGCGATCGGACTGATCCGCGACGGCGACGCCGTTTGCTGCTCGGGATTCGTCGGCATCGGTACACCCGATGAATTGCTGATCGCGCTGGAACGACGTTTCCGAAGCTCCGCCACGCCACGCGATCTGACGGTCGTTTTCGCCGCCGCACCGGGCGACGGCGGCGAGCGCGGACTCAACCGCATCGCGCTGCCGGGGCTCATCAGGCGCGCTATCGGCGGACATTGGTCGCTCGTGCCGAAGCTCGCACGCATGGCGACCGACGACCTGATCGAAGCCTACAACCTTCCGCTCGGCACGATGTCGCATCTGTTTCGCGATATCGCGGCGCATCGCGCCGGCACGATCACACAAGTCGGAATCGGTACGTTCGTCGACCCGCGGCTTGGCGGCGGAAAGATCAACGCGAGCACGACGGAAGAGCTCGTCAGCGTCATCGAGATCGATGACAAACCGTGGCTGCTCTACAAAGCCTTTCCGCTCGACGTGGCGCTGATTCGCGGCACCACGGCCGACACCGACGGCAACATCACGATGGAGCGCGAAGCGCTCGTGCTCGACGCGCAAGCTATCGCCATGGCCGCGCATAACGGCAAAGGTCTGGTGATTGCGCAAGTGGAGCGGATCGTTCCAAGCGGCACGCTCGATCCGCGCGCGGTGGTGGTGCCGGGCATTCTCGTCGATCGCATCGTGCTCGCGTCCGCCGGCGCGCAGCCGCAGACATACGGCACGGTCTATGACCCAGCGTTCTCCGCCGAAACGAAAGCCGTGGTCGGCGAGATGAAAAGCCCCGTGTTCGACGAGCGCAAGGTGATCGCCCGCCGTTGCGCGTTCGAGTTGCCGCCGGGCGGCGTCGTGAATCTCGGGATCGGCGTGCCTGAAGTGGTGGCGGCTGTCGCGGGCGAGGAGCACTTGCTGAGTCATCTGACCTTGACCGCCGAGCCAGGCGTGATCGGCGGCATGCCGCTCGGCGGCCTCGATTTCGGCGCCGCCATCAATGTCGATGCGCTCCTGCATCAGAATCAGCAATTCGATTTCTACGATGGCGGCGGTCTCGATCTCGCCTGCCTGGGCATGGCCGAAGTGGACCGCGGCGGCAACGTCAATGTGAGCCGCTTCGGCGCGCGGCTCATCGGCGCGGGCGGCTTCATCAACATCAGTCAGAACGCGCGCTCCGTGGTGTTCGCGGGCACCTTCACGGCGGGCGGACTCACGGTGCAGATCGAAGGCGGGCGGCTCGCGATCATCGTGGAAGGCGCGAAGAAAAAGTTCGTGGAGCGCGTCGAACAGATCACTTTCAATGGCGAATTCGCGGCCGCGCGCGGTCAGCCCGTGCTGTATGTGACCGAACGCTGCGTGTTTCGTCGCGTGCCCGAGGGACTCGAACTCACGGAGATCGCACCGGGTATCGATCTCGAACGCGATATCCTCGCGCATATGGACTTTGCGCCCATCGTGCGTCAGGTCCGGCTAATGGACCCGCGCATTTTCCTTCCGCAGATCATGGACCTGTCGACCATTCTCACCGAGCGCGGCGCAATGACCCGCGAACTCGCGTTGCAAGGATACTGCCAATGAAAGCATCCGACCTGTTTGTCAGGGCGCTCGAAAACGAAGGCGTCGATCGTATCTTCGCCGTGCCAGGCGAGGAAAACCTCGATGTCGTGGAATCGCTGCGCAAATCGAGCATTCAGCTCATCGTGACGCGCCATGAGCAGTCGGCGGCCTTCATGGCGGCCACGCACGGTCGTCTGACCGGTCAGCCGGGCGTGTGCATGGCGACGCTCGGTCCCGGCGCGCTGAACCTCGTCACCGGGGCGGCTTACGCGCAACTCGGCGCCATGCCGATGATCCTCATCACCGGCCAGAAGGCCATCATGACCTCGCGGCAGGCGCGCTTCCAGATCGTCGATATCGTGGCGACGATGAAGCCGCTCACCAAGGCATCGCGGCAGATCGTGAGCGGCGCGAGTATTCCGACGGTCATACGCGACGCGTTCCGGCTCGCCGCCGAAGAGCGTCCCGGCCCCGTGCATCTCGAACTCCCGGAAGACGTGGCGGCCACCGAAGTGAGCGACGACGTGGGCATCGTTCCCAGGCATCCGGTCGAACTGCCCGTCGCGCACGACGCCGCGATCGAACGCGCCGCGAACTTGCTGATGCACGCCGAACGGCCGCTCGTCATGTTCGGCGCGGCGAGCAACCGGCCGCGGCTCGCGGGCCAGTTGACCGACTTCATTCGCCGCACCGGCATTCCGTTCTTCAATACGCAGATGGGCAAGGGCACGGTCGCGGCTATCGGCAACGACGAAGCCACCGAGCTGTGGATGGGCACGGCCGCGCTCAGCGAGCGCGACTATCTGCACGAAGCGATCGACCGCGCCGACCTGATCCTCGCAATCGGTCACGACACGGTCGAAAAGCCGCCGTTCTTCATGGGACCGAAGGGGCCGCAGGTGATCCATGTGGGCTACACGCCCGCCAATGTCGAGCAGGTGTTCTTTCCGCATGCGGAAGTGGTCGGCGATCTGGGCTTGAGCCTGTCGCGCCTCGCCGCGCGCGTCGAAGGCAGGTTGCCGTGCGCGGGTGCGCTGGCGCCGCTGCGCGAAGGCATTCTGAAGCGCACGCTCGACCGCGCCGACGAATCGCGCTTTCCGCTGACGCCGCAACGGATCGTCCACGACGTGCGCGAAGTCATGCCCGCCGATGGCATCGTCGCGCTCGACAACGGCATGTACAAGATCTGGTTCGCGCGCTGTTACCGCACACGCAGCGCCAACACGCTGCTCCTCGACAACGCCCTGGCGACGATGGGCGCAGGCCTTCCATCCGCGATGATGGCCGCGCTGCTCTACCCCGAGCGGCGCGTGATGGCGGTGTGCGGCGACGGCGGATTCATGATGAATTCGCAGGAGCTGGAAACCGCGGTGCGGCTGAAGCTGAACCTCGTGGTGCTCATCATTCAGGACGACGCGTACGGCATGATTCGCTGGAAGCAGGCCGTCGACAAGTTCATCGACTGGGGCCTCACCTTCGGCAATCCGGACTTCCTCAAGTATGCCGATGCCTACGGCGCGAAAGGGCGGCGCGTAGAATCGGCCGAAGGGCTGGTTCCGGCGCTGGAGGGCGCGTTCGAGGACGGCGGCGTGCAGCTCGTGATCGTGCCGGTAGACTATTCGGAAAACATTCGCGTGCTTGTCGAGGAACTCGGCAACCGCGGCATCGAGGGGACGAAATGAAGATCAAGGCAGCAGTTCTGAACGCGATGGGTACGGCCACGCCTTACGCGGAATCGAAGCCGCTTCGCATCGAAGAGGTCGAGCTTGCGCCGCCCGGCCCGGGCGAAGTGCTGATCAAGGTCGCGGCGGCGGGGTTGTGTCACTCGGATCTGTCGGTCATCAATGGCGACCGGCCTCGTCCCATGCCGATGGCGCTTGGGCATGAAGCGTCCGGCATCGTCGAGGAACTCGGCGCGGGCGTGACCGATTTGAAAGTGGGCGATCACGTGGTCGTCGTGTTCGTGCCGAGTTGCGGACACTGCGCCCCGTGCGCCGAAGGGCGGCCGGCGTTGTGCGAGCCGGGCGCGGCCGCGAACGGCGCCGGCACGCTGCTGTCCGGCGAGCGGCGGCTTTCGCATGGCGGCGAGCCGCTCAACCATCATCTCGGCTGCTCGGTGTTCGCCGAGTACGCGACCGTGTCGCGCCGCTCGGTCGTGAAGATCGATCCCGCCGTGCCGCTCGGCGATGCCGCGCTCTTCGGCTGCGCGGTGCTCACGGGCGTGGGCGCTGTCGTCAATACGGCGCAGGTGCGAGTCGGTGCGTCGGTGGCGGTGATCGGGCTGGGCGGTGTCGGTCTCGCCGCGCTCATCGGTGCACACGCGGCGGGCGCGCGGCAGATCATCGCCATCGACCTGGCCGACGACAAGCTCGAACAGGCACGCGCGCTCGGGGCCACGCATACGGTCAACGCGGGTCAGGACAATGCGCTCGAACAGATTCGCTCGCTGAGTTCGGGCGGCGTCGAATTCGCATTCGAATTCGCGGGCTCGATTCGCGCGCTGGATCTCGCGTATCGCATCACGCGTCGCGGCGGAATGACGGTGACCGCCGGGCTGCCGCCATCGACCGCCAACTGGCCGCTGCCGGCGGTGAGTCTCGTTGCGGAGGAACGCACGTTGAAGGGCAGTTATATCGGCACCTGCGTGCCGTCACGCGATATTCCCCATTACGTCGATCTCTATTCGCAAGGCCGCTTGCCCGTGAACAAGCTGCTCACGGGACGCCTGAAGCTCGACGAGATCAACCATGGCTTCGACCTGCTGCATGAGGGAAAAGCGATTCGGCAGGTGGTCGTGTTCGATTGATTCGGCTTGACCACGTGTAGCCGCATGAAGTCGTTCGCGAAGGAAGGCAATCGCGCCTTGCCTTCGAGAACGATGTCTTTCGGTTCGCGAAGCTGCCTTGTGACCGCCGCAGTCCATCGAGAAACGCGCTTCGACGACTGCTTGAGGAACGCATCGCGCTTGTCTTCGCTGCGATGATTGCGTGGAAGGCGCGCCTTCAACGCCCTTTCCACGGCACGAGCCGCCGTTCCAGCGCGCGCATGCCGAAGTCGAAGATCCACGCAATCGCACCGATGAGCACGATGCCCATCACCACTACGTCGGTGCGCAGAAAGCTCGACGCGTTCAGCACCATCTGTCCGAGACCGGCGTTAGCCGCGACCATTTCCGCCGCGACGAGCGTGGTCCAGCCAAAGCCGACCGCTATGCGCAAGCCCGTCAGAATCTCGGGCAACGCGGCGGGCAGCACGACATGCCGCACCACTTGCCGGAAGCTCGCGCCGAGCGACCACGCGGCGTTCACCTGCTCGGTGGTCGCGCTGCGCACGCCCGCGCGCGCGGCCATGGCGATCGGCGCGAAACACGCGAGCCAGATGACGACGATCTTCGCGGTTTCATCGATACCGAACCAGATCACGACGAGCGGCAGATAAGCGAGCGGCGGCAGCGGCCGGTAAAACTCCAGAGGCGGATCGAGCACGCCGCGCGCAATCCGGCTCACGCCCATCAAAATGCCGACCGGCACCGCCGTCACGACCGCGAGCGCGAACGCGCCGAACACGCGAATCGCGCTCCACAGCAGATGCTCCGATAGCGGCAGACCGCCCTGAATGCGCCCGTGCACGGCATCGATGAAAGCACGCCACACGGCCTCGGGCGACGGCAGAAAAAGCGGTGGCAACCAGTGAAAATGCGTGGTCGCCCACCACAGCACGGCGATCGCCACGACGCATAACGTGCTCGGCATCGCGGTGGGTCCTGCGCCCGGCATGCCGCGATAGCGCTTGCCACGCTTCGCGCGCCGGGCGCGAGGCACTGCCGCGTTTTCCGAGGGTGGAGCGAAGCGGGCCTCCTGAACGGGCTGCGTCACACGGCCTCCGTGACAGGACGATGCAATCGCCGCGTCAGACGCTCGCGCCACTCGATGAACGCGGGCGATGCCTTCACCGCGCGGGCATCGCGATTCGCGACGTACTCGCGCGAGAACGGCAGTTCGTGCACGTCCTCGATACGGCCCGGACCCGGCGTCATCAAGACGAGACGCGTGGCGAGAAAGAGAGCTTCCTCCACGCTATGCGTGATGAAAAACACCGTCTTTTGCGTGCGCGCCCAGACATCGAGCACGAGTTCCTGCACGGTTTCGCGCGTGAGCGCATCGAGTGCGCCCATCGGTTCGTCCATCAGCAGCACTTCGGGATCGCTGGCGAGCGCCCGCGCGATGCCCACGCGCTGCTGCATGCCGCCCGACAGCGCATAGACCTTCGCGTGCTCGTATTGCGCGAGGCCGACGAGGGCAAGCGTGCGGCGCGCGATCTCGCGACGCTTGTCGCGCTTGACGCCGCGAAAGCGTAAGCCGAGCGCGACGTTGTCGAGCACGTCGAGCCAGGGCATGAGCGCGTACTTCTGGAACACGACGCCGCGTTCCGCGCCCGGCCCGAGAATCGGCTCGCCGTTGAGCGACGCTTCGCCTTCGGTTGGATCGAGAAAGCCTGCAAGGCAATTGAGCAGCGTGGTCTTGCCGCATCCGGAAGCGCCGAGCGCGACGACGAACTCGCCGCTGCCGATTTGCAGATCGACGCCCTCGAGCGCGGGCGCGCTCGCGCCTTCATACGTGACGCCGAGATTGCGGATGGACAGCGAAGTCATTTCGCGGCCTGCTGCGCGAAGCGCGGATCGACGCCCGTCGAATAGTCAGCGAGGACGTTCTGGATCGTGCCTTGTTGCTTGAGGAACTGTGCGGTGGCCGTGAGCGACTTCGCAGCGCCTGACTGCTGGCCGCCGCCGAGCCAAGTGGGCGACGCCTGTTCGCTCGCGCTTGGAAAGGCGTAGAGCGAGAGACTCGCGGGCACGTCGGCGGCGGTTGCACCGGACTCTCGCGCCACGGCCTCGACCTGTTTCGAACCGGCGGTCCAGTCGGCTTTGTGATCGCGGTATTGCGCGTCGGTATCGGCGAGCACCTTGGTGAGACCCGCCATGAACGCGGCGTTGTCCTGCGCGAACTTGCGCGAGGCGACGAAGCCATCGAAGGTCGCCTTGCCGCTTTCCTTCGCAACTTCGCCTGATGTCACGAGCACCTTGCCGTTCTGCTTGACCTTGGCGAGCACCGGGTCCCAGATGTAGGTCGCGTCGATATTGCCGCGTTCCCACGCCGCCGCCACTTCAGGCGGCCGCAGGTTGACGATCTTCACCGACGAAGGATCGACGCCCGCCTGCTGCAACGCCACGAGCGCATGAAAATGCGAGGTCGATACGAACGGCAGACCCAGCGTCTTGCCCTTCAGATCAGCGAGCTTCGTCACGCCGGAGCCGTTGCGCACGACGAGCGCTTCAGCGTCGTTGATGTTGTCGAGAATCCAGAAGAGCGAGAGATCGACGCCTTGCGACAGTCCGGCCGCGATCGGGCTCGACCCTGCTTCGCCCACTTGTATCGAGCCGGATGCCAGCGCGCGGATCACGTCCGCGCCGCTACCCAGCTTGCGGTACGTGACCTTGTAGCCGGTCGCCTTTTCGACCGCGCCGCTTGCCTGCGCATAGCGCCACGGCACGACCATGTCCTGATAGCCGATGACGACCTCGCGTGTCTCCGCGCGCGCGTGCATCGGTGCGAGAACGACGGTTCCAAGTGCAAAAGAGGCGAGGCTGGCGAGGAGTTGACGACGGGTCGTGTGTTTCATGGAGCAGGCGCTAAGGTCGTTGTAAAGCCTTCGACTATAGGCACTTCACGTGCCGCGGCTACCAATGTTTTATGCGTAGCAAATCACATCGCGACTGCTTTGGTCTTCATCGAAACCGCACCCTGATGCGCGGCGTAAAAAACGGCGCGACACTTGGCGCCGACGTTCGAAGATGCGCTCCGCATGCACGAGCCGATCGCACAGTTCGACAAGTCGGACCGTTTAGGCAAGCGCATCGGGTCGACATTCCGTAAGCTTGTCTGAACGCGTGGCGCGCGTGCATTGCTCGATCTCGCGAGCACTGTTTCATCGAAGGGTTCGAGTCCGGGTCGCCGCTTCTTCGAAACGCACTATAGTGGAGGATGTTTTCAACGAAGAGAGGGCTCGCATGATCTCACGCACTCGTTCCACCCTGGCCGCTACGATGCTCGCCGCGACGCTCGCGTATTTCCCCGCCGCGCATGCGCAGCTCGGCAATCTGCTCAATCAGGGGGGCAATAGCGGAGCCGGTGGCGGACTGAGCAGCCTCGGCAGTCTGGGCAGCGGGATGTCGTTGCAATCGCTGACATCGAACAGCACGGGCAACGTCAGCCGGCGTGCTCCAGTATTGCATCAAGAACAACTACCTCGGCGGTGGCGCTTCATCGGTCAAGGACGGCTTGATGAGCAAGCTGCCGGGCGGTGCATCGACGAGCGATAGCGGATACACCGACGGCTCCAAGGGCATTCTCAATAGCGGCAGCGGCAAGGTCGATCTGAGCGGCGGCGGGCTCAAGGAGCAGATTACCAAGCAGGTCTGCGACAAGATACTGTCGCAAGGCAAGTCGTTGCTGGGTGGTTGACGGTTTGACGTCGGCAATGGAACGCTTCCGCAAGAGCGTCCTCGATGTTTGCGTCGAAGACGCTCCACCGCCGCTTAAGCGATCCAAAAGCGATGCGCAGCGCTCTCATGCCGAGGCGCCGCGCCGCGCGTTCAAGCGTTAAACATACCGCGCCTCGTCCAGATCGGCGATCAACGTCGGCCCGGTCGGATGCCAGTCGAGCCGCGCCTGCGTCAACGCGCTCGATGCGGGCATATCCAGACCGACGAACATGGCCATCCATCCGAAATGCGCGGCGGCTTCCTCCGGCGCGATGGAAACGGCCGGCAGTTTCAGGCCTCGTCCCAGCGACTCGGCGATCTCCCGGCTGCTGACGCCTTCTTCACCCACTGCGTGATATCGCGCGCCCCGTTCGCCCTTTTCCACGACCAGCCGATAAAGCCGCGCGACATCCGACAGATGACCCGCCGGCCAGCGGTTTTGGCCATCGCCGACATAAGCGGATACGCCTTTCTTCCGCGCGACCTCGACGAGCGGCGTAATGAGTCCCTGCTTGAACGGATTGTGGACTTGGGGCAGCCGCACGACCGAGACGTTGATGCCCGCGTCCAGCAACGCATGACCCGCGAGTTCCGACGCGATGCGCGGGTTCGGATGACTCGCGTTGAACACATCCTCGCTCGCCGCCTCGCCATGCGCGCCACCGCCCATCCCGGTTCCCGACGTGATGACGAGCGGCCGGTCCGAGCCTTCGAGCGCCGAGCCGAGCGCGGCAATGACGCGCTTGTCCTTCTCGCAGTTCTCGATGAACCTCGAGAAGTCGTGATCGAAAGCCGTGTGGATGACGGCGTCTGCTTGCGCCGCGCCAGCGACGAGACTGTCCGGCTCTTCCAGCGTGCCGCGATAAACCTCGGCGCCCGCTTTCTCGAGCGTTTGCGCACCCGCATCGGAGCGCGTCATGCCGAGCACCTGATGCCCGGCGCGAATGAGTTCGGTAACGAGGGCCGAGCCGATAAAACCGGTCGCGCCTGTCAGAAAAATACGCATGGTCAAAGCTCCCTGGTCGTGACCCGCTTACTATCCGATCGTTTCTTATCCCGTTAAAGTAGTGACTTCATCATGGTAAAACGACTAACAGGGTCTTCATGTCAGTCAACACGGCACGATCGCTGGGCGATTTCCTGAGGAGCCGTCGCTCGCGGCTCGACCCGGCGAGCTTCGGATATTCCGGGCGCAGACGAACGCCCGGCCTGCGCCGGGAAGAGGTCGCGCAGCGCGCGCATATCAGCCCGACCTGGTACACGTGGCTCGAACAAGGGCGGGGCGGCGCGCCATCGGCGGAAGTGCTCGACCGCATCTCCGGCGCATTGATGCTGACGGATACCGAACGCGAGCATCTCTTCATGCTGGGCCTCGGGCGGCCGCCCGAAGTGCGCTACAAATCGCTCGAAGGCGTTCACCCCCGCTTGCAACGCCTGCTCGATTCGCTCGAAGCGAGTCCGGCAATCATCAAGACCGCCATCTGGGATGTGGTCGCGTGGAACCGCGCCGCCGCTGTCGTGCTGACCGACTACGGCACGCTGCCGCCCGGCGAGCGCAATATCCTGCAGTTCCTGTTTCGCAATCCCACGGTCAGGGCCAAGCAGCACGATTGGGAAAGCGTCGCGCGCTTCGTCGTGGGCGCGTTCAGAGCGGATGTGGCGCGTGCCGGACTCGCTTCCGAGGTGAGCGAACTCGTGGACGAACTCTGCGGCGCGAGCCCGGAATTCGAGGCGTTATGGCGCGACAACGATGTGCTGAACCACGGCGACAGCAATGGCATCAAGCGCCTGCTTCATCCCGTGCTCGGTCAGATCGAGCTGGAGTATTCCGCATTTTCCGTCGATGGCCGGCCCGATCTCGGCATGATCGTCTACACGCCAATGGACCCGGAGATAGCCGCGCGCGTCAAGGTCCTCGCTGCCGCGAAGGCGTAACGATCCTATCCAAGTGAGCGCGATGCGAATTTGCTAAGACCAAAGGCTTCGTTGGTGCGGCATGGCGCGCGTACTAGGATAAAAACGTCGCGGACGCTACGGTCCGCACGCGCATAAACGGAGACCTCCATGCGATACAAGGGATACGACGTGGCACCGTCTGCCCATGCCATGCCGAGCGGCCTGTTCGCGGCAAACCTGACTATCGAGAACAAGGTGTCGCCGCACGGCTCGTCGTTCACGTTCGATGCACTCGATTACTTCTTCGAGGCGGATCACGCGGTCGCGTATGCGTTGCGCTGGGCGCGGATGTGGATCGACCAGCGCAACAAGCGGTTTGCGGCGCTCAGGCGCTAGCAGCAATCTTCACCGCGGCGCCGCGCCGCGCCATCCGCACCATCTTCTATGCAAATGAATTTTGCTTGGTTCCACTTTCCCGTCATGTCTCGCATAGTCGGGATTGATGGCTATAGACGGTTGCCTTTTTGTCGGGCGACTGTCAGGTGACCAAGACGTCGAGCTTCAAACATAGAGGACTGCAACCGTGGCCGTATTCGATATCGATGACATCGTCCAGTCGCTTCAGACGGTGCGCCAGCAATGGCGGGAAGTGCAGCGGCGATCGCTCGAACCGGGCGGGCGCGAACTTCCGGCGCGCGAGGCGCTGACCGATATCGTCGGCGCGATGAAGGGCGCGCTCTTTCCAATGCGGCTCGGACCGCCCGATCTGCGTCAGGAAAGCGAGAACTTTTACGTGGGCCATGCGCTCGACTTCGCGCTGCAAGGGCTTCTCGTGCAAGCAAAGCTGGAACTGCAATACAAGGCGCGTCACGCACCGCGCGACGATGCGGCCATCGACGCACGCGCGAGCACCGCGGTGAAGGCCTTCGCAAAGACGTTGCCGCGCATTCGGAGCCTTCTGGACAGCGATATTCTCGCGGCCTATCAGGGCGATCCGGCGGCGGGCAGCGTCGATGAAGTGCTGCTCTGCTATCCCGGCATTCTCGTGATGATTCATCACCGGATCGCGCATGAGTTGTACCGGCTGGAGTTGCCTTTGCTCGCGCGCATCGTCGCGGAACTCGCGCATAGCGAGACGGGCATCGATATTCATCCGGGCGCGAAGATCGGCGCGGGATTCTTCATCGATCATGGCACGGGCGTGGTGATCGGCGAGACGACGGTGATCGGCGACCGCGTGCGCATCTATCAGGCGGTGACGCTCGGCGCCAAACGCTTTCCACGCGATGCCGCAGGCAATCTGGAGAAAGGACTCGCACGGCATCCCGTGGTGGAAGACGATGTCGTCATCTACGCGGGCGCGACCATTCTGGGCCGCGTCACGCTCGGTCAAGGCGCGGTGATCGGCGGCAACGTATGGCTCACGCACGATGTCGCGCCGGGAAGCTACGTGACGCAGGCGCTTTCGCAGAGCGCGGCGGTGTCGCATGCGCAGACGCCGACCCAAACGGTCGTGCAAACGCCCAAGCGCGCGCCGCAAGCCGAACAGGTCACGCCATGAGCACGGTCGTGCGTCACTTCGGCGCGACCGTGCGCGAGTTGCGCGAGTCGTTCGGCTGGACGCAGGAACAACTCGCCGAATATGCGGGGCTCAATCGCTCCTATGTCGGCGAGATAGAACGTGGGACGTGCATCGCTTCCATCGTGACGCTCGACAAGATCGCGCAAGCGTTCAATGTGCCGGCGGGGCGTCTTTTCGGCGCGTCGCGTGGAGATCTGGCGTCGCTGATATCGGAGTCCACGCCATCGGCGAAGTGACGCGGGCGCGTCGGGTTCATCGGCCGTATTGCGTGCGATGCATGCACAGACGCTTCTTTTGAAGTGTCTCGTAAGCCTGCGGCAGCATCGCGCTTGGCCGTCCCGGCGGGCCGCTCCTCAAGACGATCTCAATTCGGAACAAAGGCCGCGCGTCGATGAATCCGCCGATGCCGTCGCCGCATGCGTGGCCATCGGGGTAGGGTGGCCGGCTCGCCAACCCACCCGAATCGGGTGGGTGGTCGTAAGAGGCCTTCGGAATGCATCGACCGGGTCCTACAATCGGGACGAATCACGGCCCCGCTTGCAGAGTCCAGCATGTCCGATCTTGGCGAAACCGCAGTCGAATCCCCCGTGTCTGTCGTGTGTGTGGCGCACAAGTTCGTACCGCCACGCGGCGCACGTCAGTTGATGCCACGAAGCGCCTTGCTGGCCCGCCTGCTCGACGCACGGCGCCAGCGCTGCATCGTCATTCACGGGCCGGCCGGAAGCGCAAAGACCAGCACGCTCATGGCGTGGCGGCACTCCCTTCTGACGCTCGACTTCGACGTGGCATGGCTGTCGCTCGCGCCTGCGGACGACGAGGTGCGCATATTCTTCGCCGGTCTGCTCGCGAGTCTCGCCTTGGTGGACCGGTCGATCGTCGACATGGCGGAACGCCTCACCGCACGCGATGGCGACGAACTTGCCGTGGAACATTGGGTCATCGCTCTCGTGCGGGGTGTCGCCCGCCACAAACGCGAACTCGTGCTGATGCTCGACGATGTCCACCATCTCAGGGACGCGCGCATCTTCGAGGCGTTGCGATGGCTGATCGACTACGCGCCGCCGCAACTGCATGTGGTACTGACTTCGCGGCGGCCGTTGCCGCTGTCGCTCGCGCGATTGCGCGCGCAAGGTCTGACCACGGAGTTCGATCAGCAGGACTTGCGTTTCTCCGCCGAGGAATCGGAGCGTTTTCTTCGCGAGCAGTCCGGCCGGATCGGCAAGCGCGACGCACAGGTCGTGCACGAACTCACCGACGGCTGGGCGACCGGCCTCCAGTTATTCGCGAACGACCTCAAAGCCAGACGCGGGGCTCCGCTTGCGCCAGCGAGCGTGTGCGACGGCGCGGCGTTCGTGGGCTACTTCGAACGCGAGGTGCTGGCCCGCTTGCCCCGCGACGATGTGCTCCTGCTCACCCACGCGGCCCTCTGCGGCCGCTTCTGCGCGCCGCTCTGCGCTGATCTGCTGGACCAAGCCGGCGTCTTTGGTGTCGCCATCGACGATATCGCCGCACAACTCATTCGCCTGGAGGCAGACAATCTGTTCGTCACGTCTGTCGCCCCCGAACAGGAGCGCGATGCGTGGTACCGCCTGCATCCGTTGTTGCGCAGCGTCCTGCTGAACCGCGTGGCAAGTCTGCCAGACGAGGCGCAACGTGAGCTTCATGCAGCGGCATGGCACTGGTTCGATGCGCACGGTCACATGGACGAGGCAGTTCAACATGCCGTGCTTGCGGGAAACAGCGAGGCAGCCGCCAATATGGTCGAGGGATTCGCTCACACGCTGCTCGCGCGCGGCGAATTGCGGCAGCTCGCGAGCCTCATGCGCCGCCTTCCGCCGGGACAGGTGGCGGCGCGCTTCGATCTCCTCGTGATGCAGGCGTATCTGCAAATGTATGCCGGCGAAACCGATGCGCTGCAGCAGGGCATTCGGCAGATTGCACGGCGCAGCGAGCGGTCCGGCCCGCGCGAGCGGTATGCGCTTGCCGTGTTGCGGGGTGGACTGGCACTGCAGCGCGACGATACCGACTCCGTGGCCGCCTTGCTGCCGGAATTGCAGCGCGTGCCGTCCGACGCCGACGCCTTCACACGTGCCGGGCGCAGCAACATTCTCTCGTGGATGTTCATCCATCGCGGCGAGTACGCGGAGGCGCGCAAGGTGCTGAAAGAAGGTGCGTCGCGTGAAGGCGCGCCGCGCGGCATCCTGCTCGGCCGATGCATGGGCGGCATGACGCACGCCGCCGAAGGACAGGTGCTGCTCGCGGAGCGCGTTCTGCGCGAGGTGCTGAGCGAGGCAGACAAGCAAGGCGCGGCGTATATCGGTATTGCGTGCATGTCGGCGGCGCTGCTGGGCGAGGCGCTTTACGAACTGAACGATGTCGAGGCCGCGCTCGCGCTGCTGGAGAACCGCATCGACCTGCTCGAACGAGTGTCCATTCCCGACACCGTACTGCGCGCGCTGACCGTGCTGGCCGGCGCTCACTGGCTGGCCGGCAGACGCGGCGAAGCGCTCGATTATCTGACGCGTCTCGAAGATTACGCGGCGCGCCGCCAGGTCGACCGGCTGCTCGCCTGCGCGCTGCACTGGCGTTCGCGCTGGCTGCTGGACGACGGCCAGGTCGACGAAGCGGATGCCGCGCTGTCACGGCTGGAGGCGCTCGCCGTGCGTTACTCGGGCGCGGTGCGCAGCACGGCGTGGGAAATCAGCGTATGCGCCGGTCTTGCCCGTATCGCCATGTGTCTGCATCAGAACGATTTCGACGGCGCCGTCGCGCGTCTGAAGCCGCTCGCCGCGTTGTCCGAGGCGGGCGGGCGGTGGAGCCGCGTGGCGAGCCTGCGCCTGCAGCTGGCCATCGCGGAGCAAGGCCGTTGCAACGACAAACGCGCCCGCGAGCATCTGACCGAGGCGTTGCGCGTGGGCCATCGCCTCGGACTCATGCGCAGCGTGCTCGATGGCGCGGGCGACTCGCAGGCGATGCTCGACGTCGTCGTGTCGGACCCGCACTTCGATCCCGTGCTGGCGTTCTACGCGGAGCGTCTCGTGAATGCGGGGAAAGCACGCGCACGCGTCCCTGCCGGGGCGAGCGGTTCGCAGGCCTCGGGCGATCTGTTGAGCGAACGCGAGAGCGAGGTGCTGAGTCTGCTCGCGCTCGCGCTGCCGAACAAGAAAATAGCGCGCGTCATGGATGTGTCGCTCGACACCGTGAAATGGCATCTGAAAAATATCTATCGAAAGCTCGACGTAACCGGCCGCGATGGCGCTGTCGCCAGAATGCGCGATCTGAACGCCGGCTGACCATGCGCTCGCTGCCCGCTTTCCCGTGCTTTCCACCCTACGCGGGTGGGCTCGTTCCACCCGTTCCCGACGCAGAATGACCTTGTCGAAGCGGCACGCTCCCGCATGCGTGGGCCGCGACAATCCGTCATGAGGAGTGTTCGGTGGAAGTCAAGCGTAATGTCTATCGCGAGGACCATGAAATGCTGCGCGAAACCGCGCGGCGTTTTTTCGAGCGGGAATGCCTGCCCCGTCAGGCCAAATGGGACGAGGCCGGTTGCGTGGATCGTGAGACCTGGCTGAAAGCGGGCCGCGAAGGACTGCTGTGCGTGACCGTGCCGGAAGAATACGGCGGTGGCGGCGGCGACTTCGGGCACTCGGCCATCGTGGCGGAAGAACTGCATCGCGCTGGCGTGTCGGGCTTCAGCTATTCCGTGCATTCGGACATCACCGCGCCGTACATCGTGCGTCTCGGCACCGAGGCGCAGAAACGCAACTGGTTGCCGCCCATTTGTCGCGGCGAGAAGATTCTCGCCATTGCCATGACCGAGCCTGGCACGGGCTCCGACCTGAAGTCCATCCGCACCACGGCGGTCCGCGACGGCGACGACTACATCATCAACGGCAGCAAGACCTTCATATCCAACGGCCTGAATTGCGACATGGTGGTGGCGGTCTGCAAAACTGACCCGTCCGCGGGCGCAAAAGGCGTAAGCCTCATCATGGTCGAGACCGACCGCGCGGGCTTTCGGCGCGGTCGCAAGCTGGAGAAAGTCGGTCAGGCCGCCGCCGACACGGCCGAACTCTTTTTCGACGACGTTCGCGTGCCCGTCACCAATCTGATCGGTCAGGAAAACGGTGGATTCATCCACCTGATGGAAGAACTGCCGCAGGAGCGCCTGATCATCGCGATCTACAGTGCGGCGAAACTCGAACGCCAACTGGAGCTCACGCTGCAATACGTCAAGGATCGCCGCGCGTTCAATCAGACGGTGTGGGACTTCCAGAACACGAAATTCAAGCTGGCCGATGTCAAGGCGCAAGCGGTGGCCGTACGCACGCTGGTGGACTATTACCTCCGCGAGCATATGGAGCGCAGGCTCACCTTGCAGGAAGCCGCCATTGCCAAGCTGTTCGCGACCGAAACCATGTGGAAGTGCATCGACGAGATGGTGCAGTTGCACGGCGGCTACGGCTACATGCTCGAGTATCCGATCGCGCGCGCGTTCGCCGACATGCGGGTGACGCGCATCTTCGGCGGCACCAGCGAAGTGCTGCGCGACCTGATCTCCAGAAAACTGTAAGCATCCCTACTATTGGCGGGAAACATCATGAGCGAAAAAGTGCTGGTGGCAGGCGTCGGAATGATTCAATTCGCCAAGCCGGGCGCGAGCCAGAGTTACATCGAAATGGGAGCGGAGGCGACGCGCCGCGCACTCGCCGACGCCGGCATTCCCTACGACCTCGTGCAACAGGCCTTTACCGGTTACGTCTATGGCGATTCCACCTGCGGCCAGACCGCACTGTACGAAGTCGGCATGACGGGCATCCCGATCGTCAACGTCAACAACAACTGTTCGACGGGCTCGACGGCGCTTTATCTCGCGCGTCAGGCCATTGCCACGGGCGACGCCGAGTGCGTGCTGGCGCTCGGCTTCGAACAGATGCAGGCGGGCGCGCTGAAGTCGCACTGGGACGACCGCCCGGTCACGCGCGCACGGTTCGTGCCGATCATGCATGGCCTGACGGCGGATCTCGCGCATCTTCCACAGGCGTTGCGAACCTTCGGCGGCGCGGGACGTGAACACATGAAGCGTCACGGCACGACGATGGAAACGTTCGCCGCCGTGCGCGCCAAGGCGAGCCGTCACGCCGCCAATAATCCGCTGGCGCTGTTTCGCAAGCAGGTCAGCACCGAAGACGTCATGAACGATACGGTGCTGATCCCCGGTGTGATGACGCGCCTGATGGCATGCCCGCCAACGTGCGGCGGCGCTGCCGCCATCCTCGTGTCGGAGCGTTTCGCGAAGAAGCACGGGCTGCGCAACGACGTGCGGATCGTCGCGCAGGCACTTACCACCGATCCGCCCGCTTCGTTCGATCCGCCGTCGATGCTCAATTACGTCGGCACGCATATGACGCGTTCGGCGGCCAACAAAGTGTACGAACACGCGGGTGTCGGACCGGAAGATATCGACGTATGCGAACTGCACGACTGTTTCGCGCACAACGAAGTCATCTGCTACGAGGCGCTGGGCTTCTGTCCGGAAGGCGGCGCGGAAAAATTCGTCAAGGACGGCGACAACACGTATGGCGGCAAGGTCGTGGTCAATCCGTCGGGCGGGCTGCTATCGAAGGGACATCCGTTGGGCGCGACGGGGCTTGCGCAGTGTTACGAGCTCACGCATCAGTTGCGCGGCAGCGCGGACCGGCGTCAGGTCGAGGGCGCGCGGCATGCGTTGCAGCACAACCTCGGGTTGGGCGGTGCGTGCGTGGTCACGCTTTACGGCACGAACTGACGCGGCTTCGAGCGTGACCATGCATTCGACTTCGCACTTCGAACACGGGCGCCGTTCATCGGACGTCTGTCATGCAAACACGGGGAGCGAGACGTGAGTAATCTGCTGGATGCCTTTCATCTAACGGCGTTGCCCGTCGAGGCCGAAGCCTTCCGCGCGGAAGTGAAGGAGTTCATCGCGGAACATCTGCCGCACGCCGCGGCCGACGTCCGCGCCCGTTCATGGATGGGCTTCGATGCCGCATTCAGCCGTCGGCTCGCCGCGCGCGGCTGGGTAGGGCTCACGCTGCCCACGCGTTACGGTGGCGCGGGAATGGATGCGTTTCGACGGTTCGTGCTGGTGGAAGAATTACTTGCCGTTGGCGCACCGGTGGCCGCGCACTGGATCGCGGACCGGCAAAGCGGTCCATTGATCCTGCGCTACGGAACGCAGGCGCAGAAGGACTTCTACCTGCCGCGCATTTGCGCCGCGTCGGCGTTTTTCTGCATCGGCATGAGCGAACCCAACGCGGGCTCGGATCTCGCCAGCGTGCGAACCCGCGCGGTACGCAGTGAAGGCGGCTGGCGGCTGAACGGCCGCAAGATCTGGACGACCAATGCACAGCACTGTCAGTACATGATCGCGCTCGTGCGTTCGTCGGGAGCGCCGGAGGATCGCCAGAAGGGTTTGTCGCAGTTCATCGTGGATCTCGCGTTGCCGGGCGTGATTGTGCGGCCTATCGTGGACCTCACGGGCGACGCGCACTTCTCCGAAGTGACCTTCGACGATGTCTTCCTCAACGACGAAGCGCTGATCGGCGAGGAAGGCGCAGGCTGGGAACAGGTGACCGCGGAACTCGCGTTCGAACGTAGCGGCCCGGAGCGGCTTTATTCGAGCGTCGTGCTGCTCGATAGCTGGGTCGCCCATTTGCGAAGAGAGAGCGCGAAACCCGCTGACCTTGCTTTGCTTGGCAGCCTCGTCGCGCAACTGGCGACATTGCGTTGCATGTCCATCGCGGTGACGGCGCGGCTCGTGCGCGGCGAGAGCCCCGTGGTCGAGGCCGCCCTGGTGAAGGACATCGGCACCGAGTTCGAGCAGACCATACCCGCGCTGCTGGAAGCCGCGATCACGGCCGATCCGGCACGGTCCATCGCACCCGAGCTGTATCGGACGCTGGCCTATCTCAGTCAGGTTTCCCCTGCATTCTCGTTGCGCGGCGGCACGCGCGAAGTGCTGCGCGGCATGATCGCGCGCGGCCTGGGCTTGCGCTAATTCTCATGCATCAGGAAAGACTCCCATGTTCACGGAAGCAATCGAGGCCATTCTGCGTGATTACGCGACTCCGGACGCCATCAGGGCCATCGAAAACGGTGGCTCGCCCTCGGCCATCTGGGCTGCGCTGGAAGAAGCCGGCTTTCTGGAACTGCTGACGCCGGAAAGCGCAGGCGGTGCCGGGCTTGCGCTGTCCGCGCTCGCGTCTGTCTTCGTCACGCTGGGGCGGTTCGCCACGCCCGCGCCGGTGGCGCAGAGCATCGCGGCGCGGGCGTTGTTGCGCGAGAGCGGCATTGCGGCTCCAGCCGGCATGATCACGCTGGCGGGCCGCTGCCGACGCCTTGACGATGAGCACCAATCGTTGGAGGCGCCCGCCACGCCGTTCGGGACCATCTGTGAATATGTGCTCGCGAATCTCGATGGCGCTCTGCTTCTGCTCGACGCGAACCATGCCGCACGCGAGCCGGGCGGCGTGCGGGGCAGCCTGTGCGCAACCTTGACATGGCGCGGCGACCGCGTTTCCGCGCCGCTCGGTCGAAGCGGCGGGGAAGTGCCTCTGTTCAGCGCGGCCATTCACGCGGCAGCCATCTCCGGTGCGATGGATCGCGTATTCGGCATGACGCTTCGGTACTGCAACGACCGGTCTCAATTCGGCAAGTCCATCGGCAAGTTTCAGGCGGTGCAACATCAGTTGAGTGTGATGGCCCAGCACACGAGCGCGGCGGCAATTGCAGCCGAACTGGCGTTTTCCGGCGCCGGCCCTGTGCCGGCGCGGCTCGCGACGGCGATCGCCAAGGCGCGCACCAGCATGGCGGTGCCGCTGGTGGCGTCCACCGCTCACGCGCTGCACGGGGCTATCGGCGTGACCGCGGAGTACGACCTGCAGCTCTATACGCGCCGACTGCACAAATGGCGCATGGCCGACGGTTCCGAGGCGTACTGGAATTGCGTAGTCGGCGAGGCGGCGCTCGCGCGGATGACCCCCACGATCGCCGACTTCGCACGAACCGCGCCGCTCGAAACGGCCTGAGTGACGGGCCTGAAACAAAACGGCCTGAGACGACGGCTTCTAATAACGACCGGACATTCCATGAACGACTTTCTGAAGTACGAGCAGGACGGTCATATCGTCACGCTGACGATGAACGAGCCCGAGCGCCGCAATCCGCTGACCGGCAACACGGCGGTGGACGAATTCCTCGACGCGATCAGGCGGATCGAGACGGACCGCTCGGTGCGGGCCGTGATCCTGACCGGTGCCGGAACGGCCTTCTCTTCGGGCGGCAACGTCCATGACATGGAGCGGCATGCATCGGGGTCCATGTCAGGCATGGAGATCCGTCAGGAGTACCGGCGAGGCATTCAACAGTTGCCACTCGCGCTCTTCAATTTGGAAGTGCCTGTCATCGCGGCGGTGAATGGCGCGGCAATCGGCGCCGGACTGGATCTCACTTGCATGTGTGATATACGCATTGCGTCGGAACACGCAAAGTTCGCCGAAAGTTTTGTCCGGCTCGGCATCATTCCCGGCGATGGTGGCGCGTGGCTCCTGCCACGCATCATCGGGCTGTCGCGGGCGGCGGAACTGATCTTCACCGGCCGGGTGATCGGCGCCCAGCAGGCGCTCGAATGGAATCTCGTATCGCGCGTCGTTGCGCATGACACGCTGCTTGCGACCGCGCGCGCCCTCGCCGAGGACATCGCGGCCAATCCGCCGCATGCGGTGCGCCTTGCCAAACGGCTGCTGCGCGAAGGCATGCATTGCCGGCTCGACACGCTGCTGGAAATGTCGGCGGCTTATCAGGCGTTGGCTCATCAAACGGACGATCACCGCGAAGCTGTGTCCGCTTTCATCGACAAACGGCAGCCGTCGTTCAACGGATAACGCGCCGGCGGAGGGAAGACAGCATGCAGTTGACTCAGGGCCTTCATCGCTCGCTTCGGCAGAACCCGGACCGGACGGCGGTATCGTTCAAAGGGCGCAGGCGGACCTTTCGTGAGTTCGGCGATCGCGTCGCGCGGCTTGCGTCGGCTCTGGTCGAACTCGGCCTGACGGAGGGCGAGCGGGTCGGCATGCTGGCGCTGAATTCCGATCGCTACCTCGAGTATGCGATGGGCGTTTGGTGGGGCGGCGGCGTGCTCAATCCCGTCAATATTCGCTGGAGCGCCGCGGAGATCGCCTATTCGTTGAACGATTGCGACACGCGCATCCTGATCGTGGATGACCAGCACCTCGAGACCGCGCGCGACGTATGCCGCCTCGTGCGAACCGTTCCAATACTGGTTCACGCAGGCGATGGCGCGGCGCCGGACGGCATGCTGTCGTTCGACGCCCTGATCGCGGCAGCCGCGCCGATGGAGGACATCGGTCGCAGCGGCGCCGACCTCGCTTGCATCATGTACACCGGGGGCACCACCGGCGTTCCGAAAGGGGTGATGCAGACGCATCTGAACATGTGGTCGTCGTGCATCATGCGAATCGCGGAATCGGCGCCGCTCGCCGGGACCGCGGTGCTGCACGCCGCGCCGTTTTTTCATGTCGCGGCTCTGGGGCGTGCGCTCGTGCAGTTCGTTGCGGGCGAGGCGCATGTGATCATTCCCGCCTTCGACGCGCGCGAAGTCTTGAAGGCAATCGATCAAGAGCACGTCAGCGAAACCCTGCTCGTGCCGACGATGATCCAGGCCGTCTTGAATCACCCAGATTTTGCCCAAGCCGATTTGTCGCGCTTGCGGCGTCTCACCTATGGCGCGTCGCCTATTCCCGAGCCGTTGCTGAATCGCGTGATCGAATGCCTGCCGGGTGTCGAACTGGCGCATTCGTACGGCATGACCGAAGCCTGTCCCAGCATCTCCGTCAATCCGCCCGCCAATCACGATGACGCGGCGAGAAGGAGCGGCCTTTATCGCTCCATCGGCCGTGGGCTGCCCGGACTGCTGGTGAAAGTGGTCGATGTGCACGGCCAGGAAGTGCCGCGCGGCACGGTAGGGGAGCTCGTCGTGCGCGGACCGAACGTAATGGCGGGCTACTGGAACAAGCCGGAGGAAACCGCGCGGGCCTTACGTCGCGGCTGGCTGCATACTGGCGACGGCGCGTATATGGACGACCGAGGCTATCTGTACATCGTCGACCGGCTCAAGGACATGATCGTCAGCGGCGGCGAAAACGTGTATTCCGCCGAGGTCGAAAACGTGATCGCACTTCACGGCGCGGTCGCCGCGTGTGCGGTGATAGGCGTGCCGCATGACATGTGGGGCGAAGCGGTCCACGCCGTGATCGTGTGCAAGCCCGGCGAAACGACCAGCGAAGAAGAGATACGCAGGCATTGCCGCGCGTTCATCGCCGGCTATAAATGTCCCAGAACGATCGAGTTTCGGGAGCGGCTGCCCTTGTCGGGCGCGGGCAAGATCCTCAAGCGCGAACTCCGCGCGGCATACTGGGCGGGCAGGGCGCGCGCCGTCAACTAACGAAGTCAGGCAGCGAAGCCTTCCACCCGGCCAGAGGGGTGCCGCTTCTCCTGCATTCTGGCTTACTTCCACTGAATCGAGGCCGTCATCCGGAAGACGGAAGCCGATCTACCGCGGTGCGCCGAACGCACCGTCATGCAAAATCGACAAGGGAGGGACGATGGGTGTTTTGAGCGGTGTACGCGTGCTGGAATTCGAGGCAATCGGTCCGGGGCCGTTCGGCGCCATGTTGCTGGCCGACATGGGCGCGGATGTCTTGCGAGTCGACCGGCCCCGTCCGCACGCCGATCTGGGTCCGAAGACCAACGGCAACCGTGCGGATGTCACGGGGCGCGGTCGTCGTTCGGTCACGCTGGATCTGAAGCAACCCGAAGCGGCCGAAGCCGCGCTGGATCTTATTTCCCGCGCCGATGTGCTGATCGAAGGCTTTCGGCCCGGCACCATGGAACGCCTTGGGCTCGGCCCGCAGGCCGCACTGTCGCGCAACTCGCGACTCGTGTATGGACGCATGACCGGTTGGGGGCAAACGGGTCCGCTCGCCGCGCGCGCGGGGCACGATCTGAACTACATCGCGCTGTCCGGCGTGCTGTCCGGCATCGGCCGCGCCGACGGAGCGCCGGTGCCGCCGCTGAATCTTGTCGGCGACTACGGCGGTGGCGGCATGCTTCTCGCGCTGGGCGTGGTGGCGGCGCTCTTCGACGTTCAGCGTGGCGGCGAAGGTCAGGTAGTCGATGCCGCGATGATCGAAGGCGCGGCGCAACTGGGTTCGATCTTTTGGGGCATGCTCGCTTCGGGCAACTGGCGCGAGGAGCGCGAGAGCAATCTGCTGGATGGCGGCACGCCCTGGTACGACAGCTACCGCACTCGCGATGGTCAATACATGACGGTCGGCGCGGTCGAGTCGCGGTTCTATGCCGAACTCCTCACGAAGCTCGGCCTCGCGGACGCGGAATTGCCGGAGCAGCACGATCGCAGCGGCTGGCCGGTTCTGCGCGAACGCTTTTCGGCGGCCTTTCTCGAACGCACGCGCGATGAATGGTGCGCCGTGTTCGAAGGTAGCGACGCGTGTGTCGCGCCAGTTTTGAGCTTTTCGGAAGCACCGGCTCATCCGCAGCATCAGGCGCGCGGCAGTTTCGTCGAGGTGGCTGGCGTGGTTCAGCCTGCACCCGCACCGCGTTTTTCTCGCACGCCTTCGAAAGTCACGCGCGCCGCGCCGCAACGCGGTGAAGGGGGGCTGCGTGCGTTGCACGATTGGGGGTTCGACGACGCCGCCATCGATCGCATGCGCCTTCACGGGGTCGGCTTTCAGGCAGAGGACTGAGCCCGCCCGAGTCATACGCGGTAGCAAAAAAAACGGTCCGGCTTCGAGCCGGACCGTTGCGCGTTCATGTCACTGCCCGCATCACTGCAGATTGCCGGCTACCGCCACCGTCTGCCCCGTAATGTAGTTCGACTCGGGCGAGCAAAACAGATACACGCCGCCAGCCGCTTCTTCCGGCGTGCCCCCGCGTCCCAGCGGATTGCTCATCGCATGCGCTTTTAGCCGCTCCGCATTCACGCCCACGCGAATATCGCGCCCTTCGATCCTGACCGTCGCGCCGGAATCCGCATCCGCCTTCGTCATGCGCGTGTGAATCAGCCCGAACGCCACGCAGTTCACATTGACGTTGAAGCGCCCCCACTCGCGGCTCAGCGCACGCGTCATGCCGATCACGCCCGCTTTCGCCGACGAATAGTTCATTTGCCCGGCATTGCCGGTGAGCGCCGATACCGACGAAATATTCACGACCTTGCGATATACGTCGCGCCCGGCTTCCTTGTCGGCGGCATGCAACGCCTTCACATGCGGATAGGCGGCGCGCAGAATGCGAAACGGCGCGGTCATGTGACAGTCGATGATCGCGTACCACTGTTCGTCGGTCATCTTCTGGACCACGTCGTCCCACGTATAGCCGGCATTGTTGACGATGATGTCGATGCCCTTGAACGTGTTCATCGCCGTGCCGATGAAGCGGTCGGCGAAGTCGGGCGCGCTTACGTTGCCGACGACCGCGACGGCCTGCGTGCCCATCTTCTTCAAAACCTCGACCGTTTCGTGCGCCGCTGCTCGGCGTCGAGGTCGTTGATCACGAGACGCGCGCCTTCGCTTGCCAGTTTCTCCGCGATCGCGCGGCCAATACCACGTCCGGAACCGGTGACGAGCGCTACCTTGCCGTCGAGCTTACCCATGTCTATCTCCTTGATGAAACGAAACTACAGTGCGATCGACGCGTCGCCCAGGACGCGCGGCTCGCCGTATTGATTGGTGGTCTGGATCTCGACCTTCACGAGACGTTCGCCATTGGCCTCGGATTTGTCGACGACCCGTCCGCTGCACGTGATCCGGTGTCCCAGTTGCGTGATGCCGACGAAGCGCACGCCGAAGTGCCGCAGATTGCGCTGGTCGGTCCACAGCGTCAGCAGGCGGCCGAGCCAGGCCATCGACAACATGCCGTGCGCAAAGACGTCGGGCATGCCGGCACGCCGTGCAAAATCGAGGTCGATGTGCACCGCGTTGTGATCGCCGGATGCGCCTGCGAAAAGCGCCAGCGTCGTGCGGTCGACGGGCGCCAGCGTGAGCGGCGGCAGTGTGTCGCCCACCTCGATGTCATCGAAACTCAATGGTGTCATTCGGGTTTCTCCTCAGCCGTTGCGATGCACGAGCACGCTGCGCAGATCCGCGACATGCTCGCCATGCTGGTTGGTCACGCGCGTTTCGCGCACCACGAAATCGAGCGCGCCGCCTTTCTTGTCGTAGATGTCGGCGATGCGGCACTCGAAGCGCAGCACGTCGCCCGCATAGGCCAGACGGTGATAGGTGAACGACTGCTCGCCGTGCAGGATGCGCGTGACCTGAATGCCGATCTCGTCGCGCCAGCTTTTATCGGGCTGCTCGAGTTCCAGTGAAAACAGGAAGGTGGGCGGCAGTGGCAGGCCGGGGTGGCCGGCATCGCGCGCCGCCGATTCATCGAAATAGATCGGGTTGGTCTCGCCGATCGCCTTCGCGAAAAAGCGCAGTCGTCCCGCTTCGGCCACGGTACGAAAGGCCGGAATCACCAGGCCGATGTGCTTCTTGTCGATCATGTCGGATACTCCATCGGAAGTCGCGGCATCAGGCGGCCTTGTACACGGTCGTGACGCACGCGCCGCCGAGCCCGAGGTTATGCGCCAGCGCGACCTTCGCGCCTTCCACCTGACGTTCGTCGGCCGTGCCGCGCATCTGATGGGTCAGCTCGTAGCACTGGGCAAGGCCGGTCGCGCCGAGCGGATGACCCTTGGACAAGAGCCCGCCCGAGGGATTGACCACCCACTTGCCGCCGTATGTGTTGTCGCCGTCGTTGACGAGTTTTTCCGCATCGCCTTCGGCACACAGACCAAGGCCCTCGTAGGTCAACAACTCGTTCTGCGCGAAGCAGTCGTGCAATTCGATCACGTCGATGTCTTCGGGACCGACGCCTGCCTGCTCGTACGCGAGCTTCGCGCCGGAGCGCGTCATGTCGAAGCCGACCACGCGGATCATGTCGCGGCTGTCATAAGTGCTCGGCTCGTCGGTGGTGAGAGACTGGCCGGCGATCAGCACGTCGGTGCGCAAGCCGTGCCGCCGCGCGAACGCCTCCGACACGACGATCGCCGCAGCCGCCCCGCAAGTCGGCGGACAGGCCATCAGGCGCGTCAGCACGCCTTCCCAGATCATCGGCGAGGCCAGCACGTCTTCCGGCGTCACGACATTGCGGAACACGGCGAGCGGATTGCGCGCCGCATGCTGGCTCGCCTTCGCGCGAATCCTGGCAAAGGTTTCGAGGCGGGTGCCGTACTTCTCCATGTGCGCCCGGCCCGCGCCGCTGAATTGGCGGATGGCAGACGGCAGATCGGTTCGGTCGACCAGTTCGTTGACCAGATCCAGCGCGCGTTCGAGCGCCGGTGCGCGGTCGCTCCACTTCGATGAAAGCGCGCCCGGCTGCATGAATTCGAAGCCGACCGCAAGCGCGCAGTCCACCGCGCCGCTCTGGACGGCCTGACGGGCGAGGAACAACGCCGACGAACCGGTTGCACAGTTGTTGTTGACGTTGATGACCGGAATGCCGGTCATGCCCACGCGGTAGAGCGCTTTCTGACCGCAGGTCGAATCGCCGTAGACGTAACCGGCGTAGGCCTGCTGGACGTCGGCGTAGTCGAGCCCGGCATCGGCCAGTGCCTGGCGAACCGCGCCGGCGCCCATCACGTCGTAGGTGTCGCTGGTGCCGGGTTTCTTGAACGGGATCATGCCGACGCCGGCGACGAAGACGTTACGAGTCATATCACTGCTCCGTGGAAAAGAAGGTTCGACTTACAGCTTGCGGGAGATGAGGTCGCGCATGACCTCGCTCGTGCCGCCATAAATGCGGTTCACGCGCGCATCGGCGAAGGCGCGTGCGACGGGGTACTCGAGCATGTAGCCGTAGCCGCCGTGAAGCTGCACCATCTCGTCGAGCGCCTTGCCAAGAGTCTCGGTGGCGTAGAGCTTGGCGATGGCGGCTTCTTCGGGCGTCAGGCGACGGCGCACGTGCTCGGCCAGATAGTGATCGACCATCAGGCGCACGGCCGTGGCCTGGGCCTTGATGTCGGCAAGCTTGAACTTCGTGTTCTGGAAGTCCCATACGGTCTGATTGAAGGCGCGGCGGTCCTTCACATAGTTCAGCGTATGTTCGAGACAGGCTTCGAGCTTCGCCGCCGCGCCGATGGCGATGGACAAACGCTCCTGCGGCAGTTTACCCATCAGGTAGGCAAAGCCCTGACCTTCCTCGCCGAGACGGTTGGCGACCGGAACGCGCACGTCGTCGAAGAACAACTCGGCGGTGTCCTGCCCGTGCATGCCGACCTTGTCGAGCTTGCGGCCACGGCGAAATCCCGGACGAGTTGCCTCGACTACGATTAGGCTCACGCCCTTCGAACCCGCGCTCGGGTCTGTTTTGCAGATCACGATGATCAGGTCGGCATTCAGACCATTGCTGATGAAGGTCTTGCTGCCGTTGATGACGTACTCGTCGCCATCGCGCACGGCGCTCGTCCGCACGGACTTGAGGTCGCTGCCAGTACCCGGTTCGGTCATTGCGATGGCGAGAATTGCCTCGCCCGAGCAGACTTTGGGGAGCCACTTCTGCTTTTGCTCTTCGCTGCCGATGCGTGCGATATAAGGCGCGATGACGTCCGAGTGAACGCCGAAGCCCAGCCCGCTCAGGCCCGCGCGATTCACTTCTTCGTTAAGCACGGCCGCATGCCCGAAATCGCCGCCGCCGCCGCCGTATTCGGCTGGCAGCGTCAGGCACAGCAGTCCTTCACGGCCCGCCTTCAGCCAGGTTTCGCGATCGACGCGGCCGGTCTTGTCCCATTCGGCCTGTTTCGGAACGCATTCCCGTTCGAGAAAGCGGCGCACGCTGGTGCGCAGCATTTCGTGATCGTCGCGGAAGACGGTTCGAGTAATGTGCATGACTAAGTTCCTGAGAAAAGATCCGCCTGATCCGGGTGTGAGGCTTACCGTGCGCAGGCGATATGCGCGGCCAGGCTCGGCGTGAAAGAGCGGCTCGATCAGATGAGCGCGCCGCGCGCGGGTGACGGCCTGATTGACGTAGCCTTTTTCGGCGATCTCGTTGGCGTCGATGGAAGGCGGTTCCGCCATCAGCATCACGCGTTCGATGGTGCGGCTGGCGCCACCGCCTCGCTGAGTGACGAGGCGTTCGCGCAGCGCGGCCACCACGAGCGGATGCCGGGCGAGCGCTTCCGCGTCCAGTTCGGCAAGCTCGGGGGCGAGCCGTTTGCAGGCGGCCACATTCGGCCATGCAAGCGCGGTGAGATAGTCGTGATCGTGACCGCATATCACCGCGTCCGAAATGAGCGGGGCGCACAGTTCGAGCAGACCGAGACGGACGGCGCCCGTGCGTACCCAGGTGCCGTTGGTGAGCTTGAAGTCTTCGACCACGCGGCCGGCGAAGAGCAGGCCTTCGCCCGCATCTTCCGGATTGGCCAGACGGACGGCATCGCCGAGGCGGAAGAAGCCTTCTGAATCGAACGCGGCCGCGCTCAGTTCCGGATTGTCGAGATAGCCGCCGAAGACATTCGCGCCGCGCATGCGGATCTCGTAGCGTCCGTCGCCGCCGTCGAGCGGCACCAGCTTCACTTCGGAGCCGGGAACCGGGCCGCCGATGTTACCGAGGTCTTTCGACGGCCAGCCACAATAGGTGCCCATGCCGCTCGTTTCCGTGCAGGCGAGACCGGTCGAAAAAGACGATGCGCCGGCCGATGGTATCGACGGCGACGCGCTGGATGCGATTCCACACGTCGGCGGGAAGGCTGGCCCCGCCATAGCCGAAATACTGGACGTCGGCGAACAGGCTCCGCGCGAGCACGGGGTCACGTTCGAGTTCGCCCGCCAGTACGGCCCACGCCGAGGGAACGCTCGTGAACACGGTGGGCGAGACGTCGCGCAGATTGCGAACCGTGCGCTCGATCAGGCCCGGAAGCGGCCGGCCGTCGTCGATATAGTGGGTCGCGCCGAACTGGATCGAACGGCCGAGATTGAGCACGCCGCCCAGACCGTGATGCCAGGGCAGCCAGTCGAGAAAGACCGGTGGCGATTCCAGCAGCCAGCCGAGGTTGTCGGCGTAGTAGGACGCGACTGCCCTGAAGTTGCCGTAGGTGAGCGGCACGCCCTTCGGAACACCGGTCGAGCCCGAGGTGAACAGCACGCGAACGGTGTGGGCGCCGTCGATCGATGCATGCGCTGCCGCGACGGCGGCGCTGCGCGCGTGCGTCAATCCGCTGGCGAGCAAGTCGGCCCAGGTGCGGTGGCCGGGCGCGGCGTTGCGCACGGTGATGATCGATGTGCCCGCGACGCCCGAAGCGGCGAGAGCGGCAAGCGCGCGCGCGAACTGCGCCGCATCTTGCACGAACACCGTGGCGGGCGGAACCATTCGCAGCACGCCTTTGAGACGCGCGAAGTCCCGGCTGACGAGCGAATAAGCAGGCGACACCGGCGCACTCGGAATGCCGACGTATTCGGCCGCGAGCAGCAATACCGCCTGCTCGATCGAATTGCCTGATAGCAGGATCACGGGACGCTGCTGACCCAGTCCCATTTCGAGCAGCGCGGCGGCAACCGTCTGGACTTGTACCCACAGTTCGCGCCAGCTAATGGTGCGCCATGCGCCCGTTGCATCGCGCTCGGCGAATGCCGTGTCATCGCCGCGACGCTCGGCCCACGCGGGAATGAACGCGGCAAAGCTGCGCTCGGCAATGACCGGCGGCGCGCTCGCCGAACTGAGGATAAGCGTGCCGTCGGGACGGTGCTCGATGTGCGGCAGGCGCTCCGGGAAACGCACGGGACGATAAGGCGCTACTGCAGATACGTCATCCATCAGCGTACTCATTTACGCCTGTCTCCTTGGCTTCAGTGCGCACCGCGGCGCGCACCGGCGTTATTTCGTGGAGTTTTGTGTGCGCAATGATTACGCACTACCCCTTGAATCGAAGGATAGTGCGTTGCGGCTGCGACGGAACCACCCAAGGCGGGTGGCGTGGCTGCGCAAGAACGAGTCAGGGCTCGTCAGCCTGCTCCACTGGCGGCGCTGCCCAGCGTCGCGTTGCTCAGTTCGAGATCGCGCACGCGGGCGACCGCTTCGTCGCGGCTTGCCACGCCGAGCTTCCCGTAGATGTTCTTCAGATGCCACTTGACGGTTTCGGGCGAAATGCCGAGCGTGCGCGCGATTTTTTTATTCGGCAGCGCGTGCGCCAGCAATCCAACCACGCGCGTTTCGCGTTCGCTCAACGTGTCGATGCTCCCGCCCGCGTTGTTGAGCCGCGCGGCCGGCTTGGCACCGCTGCGCGGCGCGCCTTGTTGCGCGGCATGCAATCGGTCCACGTAAAAGGAAAGCACGGGATCGTGCGGTTCACTCTGCTCGACATGAGTGATGAGATCGAGGGCGCCGGGGTCTGTATCGAGCAAACTGCGTATGAGACCGAGCCGGTGTCCGCGCCGCAATGCGGCCAGCACGGCCACGCGCGCCGCGTCCGGTCGGCCGCGCCGCTCATCGACCAATGCCGACTGCATTTGCAGACAGGCAACGTGCCGCTGCCAGCCGTGCGCTTCGTAAAACGGAATGAGCGATTGCAGACGCAGTGCCGCGCTTTCCCAGTCTTCGTGCGCCATGCACCAGTCGATCTGCCCGCGTGCCGCCATCGCCCGAATCTCCGCGACGGTCGTGGAAGGGGCGGCGTCGCTGTGCGCGGCCATCGTGTCGAGGCGGGTCAGTCCCGCTTGCGCCGCGTCGAACTGTCCGCATGACAGATGACGCCGCGTCTGTTCTGCCACGGCATGAGCGACGAGCCGCACGAGGCCGTGTTGCGTCGCGTATCGTTCAAGCCGTTCGAGGTATGCGAACGCGTTCAGCCGATGCCCGGTCGTCCAGTGCACCGCCGAAAGCACGGTGAACACGCGCAGCACGGAGTCGGGGATGGAGACACGCTCCAGCACGTCGATACGCTCTTCAAGCAGCTTGCGCGCGGCGCCGGGTTCGCCGAACTCGTAGAGCGCTTCGGCCAGCAACGCGGCGGCGAAACATGCGGCTTCGGCGGCCGCACTGCCGAGTCTGTCGGCCTTGCAGAGTACGTCGCGGGCAATGCGCTCGACCTGTACGAACCTGCCTTCCAGCGCATGGCTGAATCCGATCATGCAGCGGCCGTTCAGCGCGCCCGCTGGCGTGCCGGAAAGCGGTGCGCCTTCGAAGAGCAGTTGCGCCGACTGCGTCTGCACGCGCCGCGCCTCTTCGTACGCGCCGTGGCGCATGTGGATCCACGAGAGCAGGTTGGTGCGCGCGCCCGTCGCGAGACTGTCCGCGTCGGTGGGAATGTCCAGCAGTTGCGGCAACATCAAGGCGGCGGCGTCGGGGTCGTCGCGTTGCACGGCGAGCGCCGTGCGCAAAAGAGCCAGGCGGTAGCGCGATTGAGTGTCGGCGAAAGGAATGTCGTCGTGCAGTCGCGCGATGGCCGCCGCGCAGGCGCCGAATTCGCGCGCATACAGATGCAGATGCGCCATCAGAAGCCGCAGACCGATGCGAGCCTGAACCTCGACGCATGGGAGCAGCCGCATGAGCCCGACGAGCTTGCGCAGTTTCCCGGCGACCTGCATGGTGCGGGCAACGCGCTGGACGAGATCGGCCGCGGCGGCCGCTTCGCCCGCGAGCAATGCGTGGCGCACCGCCTCGTCGGGATGATCGTGATCGCGAAACCAGGTCCATGCCGCCCGATGCACGGCACGTCGATGCACTTCGCTGCGCGCCTGAAAGCGTTCCAGCAGGGTCTCGCGAAAGAGCGGGTTGAGCCGATACCACGTTTCGCTGCCCGCGCTTTCGATCGGCGCAATGAAGAGGTTGTCGCTTTCAAGTCTCGCCAGCCGCACGCGCACTTCGCCCGCTGTCTGTTCGTCTCCGAGCAAGGCAATACACAGCGGCGCGCAAAACAGCGTGCAGGCCGAAATTCGAATCAGCAACTCGACCTCGGCGAGCGCAAGGCGCGACAACACTTCCCGCTCGAAGTACTCGGTAAGGCCGCGCGCGTCCTGAAGCCTACCGTGCGTCGAGAGATCGGCCCCGGCGATATCCGCCGCGCCTGGTTTTCTCTTTTTCAAGCGCATCGCGCACAGTTGCAGGCCGGCGACCCAGCCATCCGTCTGCTCATGCGTGTAGCGGGCATCTCGCGGATTGATTTCACCGAGCTGCTCTCTCAGGAATTGTTCGGATTCCGCAGCGGTGAAGCGAAGATCGCGCATGTCCAGTTCGAGCACGAGTCCCTCGTCGCGCGTCCGGCCAAGCGAGAGTGGCACGCTGCCACGCGAAACGAGCACGAGGTGAAGGTTGGGCGGCGCGTAATCGAGGAGCCACTGCAACGCTTCGTGACTGCGTGCGTTGGCGAGATGATGCAGGTCGTCGAGCACCAGCACGACGTCTCCGGGATGACCGGCGATGCCGCGCACGAGCGCGATGACGGTGCGTTCGACGGCTTCGTCATCCAGTCCACGACCGCCCAGCAGCCCGGCTTCGCGGGAGATGGCGGGGTCGACGTGCGCGAGGCTGGCGACGAGGCAATCGAAAAAGTGGGCGAGGTCGTTGTCTTCCGGTGCGAGGGTGAGCCACGCGATGTCGAAACTGAGCGACAGCAAGGCCTCGCGCCACGCAATCACGACACTCGTTTTGCCGCAACCGGCGGGACCTTGAAGAATCACGCAACGACTGCGGCGCGCGTCGAGCAACCGGGCGAGCAAGCGCTCGCGCGCAACGATGCGTGCGGCGCCGCGCGGTGCGACCAGACGGGATTCGGTGTTGGGTTCGATCCTGCCGTTTTGCAGGCGGCGCGAGAGCGGACGGTCCTCGAAAGGAGAATTCTGCGGCATGCTGACCTGCGCCTTGCGCGTTCCGGTTAGGCGCCTGAGCGGCGCCCGCCAGAAGACAAAATGATGACCGGCTTATTGTAGCGCAGCGCTAGTGGCGGATTTTCACGCCGGGGCGGGGCGGTCGAGATCGTGCTACTACGATGTTTTACCGGCGCGTGAAGGAGCAATCCGAGAAGCTTCGCGCTCGCGCTTGCGCCGGGAGACGAAACGCACGACCTCGCCGTCCGCGCGCCACGCATGGCAGGTATCGAGCATTGGCATGTCGGCTTGGTCGGACTGCTCTTGACGGACCTTTCCGCTGGCGCGCAAGCCTATGAGCGTCTGGATAGCGGTCGTCGCAATTGGCCCGAGCAGTTCGCTCAGATGCGTGCAACCGCTTGTCCCGGCAAGGCGGCGTCTTACTTCCTTCATGAATCCCGCGCCGATTGCCACGCCCGCGAGGCACGCGTAGGCCGCGTTGATCTCCGCGCAATAGCGGCTTGGCGCGGCCTCGGTGCGAGCCTCTATGCGATGGATCACGAGCCTGCTGTCGACGGTCACGACGATACGCATGTCGTGAATTGGCGAGCCAGGCACGACCTTGAAGATCAGATTGGCGTCGTCGGCCTTGGTGTCGATCATGTGGCCTTCAATATCGAACAGGCCGTCGCTTCTTTCATAACCCGCACACTCGATGCGTCGGGTATGCACAGGCCGCCGCGTGACGGGCATGGATCGGATCGCGGACATTGCCACCTCGCTCAAGGATAAGTGCAGCAGATCAACGCATGGGTCATGCAAGAACCAATGCCCGGGGGCATCGGCACGCTGATGACCGGTTCTGTCGAGCGTAACGGCGCGGCGCGCTTTTGCCGCCCCCTCTTTCGGGTAGGCGTCGAGTGCCGCTCGCCCTTGCCTCGCTCGGGGTATTCCCGTCCCCCCTCGGTTCGGGTAGTGGTTCCGTCCGGCGGTCCCCGCAATATTGACTCGCGACAACAGAGACGTCGATCTTGGGCCCGCGCGCCGACGTGGCGATCCGCGGCATCGGCTCGATGCGTGTTGGCTGGCCACGGTCGACACACCTTGGCATTGCTCATGTTCACCGGATTCAAAACAACAAAGGGAGACATGCATGCGTTTCAGGATCAGACCTGTATTCGGGGCTGTTTTGATGCTCGCCGCCGGGGCGGCTTCCGCGCAGTCGAGCGTGACCCTGTACGGCGTCGCGGACGTATTCGTACAGTATCTGGATAACGGTGGACGGCATTCATATGCCGAGCGAAGCGGCGGGTCGACAGGTTCGCTGGTCGGCCTGAAGGGTTCGGAAGACCTCGGCAACGGGCTGAAGGCGGTGTTCGATGTCGAGAGCGGGTACAACACGAATAACGGCACTTACTTCGCCGACAGCACCGCCATGTTCTACCGGCAGTCCTGGGTGGGATTGAAGCACGACACCTACGGCCAGTTGAGCTTCGGGCGTCAATATCAGCCCAGCTTCTGGGCGGTGTATTTCACGGACCCGTTCCGCGGCAACGAAGCGTTGTCGCCGCTGGCCGCAGCCGATCTCGCCGGCGCCACCGATCGCGCCACTCTCGCGACCCAGTACGTGTCCGGGCGAACCAGCAGTTCGATCGTTTATCTCTCGCCGGACCTGAGCGGCGTTCACCTCTATGCGATGTACGCGCTGGCGTCTGCCACGACCCAGCCAGTGACCGTCACTTCAGGCAACATGCTCGACCTGGCCGCGAGCTATTCCGGTTACGGCTTTTACGCGGGCGTCGGCTATCAGTATCAGCACGGCTCGAACGAGACCGCGCCGCTGGTGCCTGCCGCGCCTTCCCTCTTGACATCGTTCCCGTTGATGGCGACCGAACATTTCACCGGGGCGCTGGCGTATCGGCTGGGCATCGTGAACTTCCAGTTCAACTATTCCTACAACCGCCCCAAGGATGTGCCCGATGGCGCGCTGGTAACAGTGACGCCCGCGGTGAGCCTGCCGCTCGGGACTCTGGTGCATTCGTACAGCATCATGGAGCTGGGCGCGACGATTCAGGCCACGCCTTTCGATACCGTTGAACTTGCGGGCATTCAACGCGTCGTGCGCGGCGTTCACGACAATAGCCTCGGTGTCGAGGTCGGCGTCGACCACAACATTTCGAAACGCACCAGTTTTTATATGCGCGCCGGGTACGTGAAGAACAACGGCAGCGCAAACATGAGCTGGCCCGGCGTGGCGGGAGTCGTCAGCGGCTCGAAACAAGTTCTGGGACTCGTTGGCATGACACATCGTTTCTGACGATGGGGTTCGTTCACGACAACCAAAGAGAGAAAGGAAATCCTGATGCAATCGATTAAAGCGATGCGGCTCGTCGGCGCTGCTTTCATGCTGGCGGCTTCCATAGGCGGGTCTTCCGGCGCGCATGCTCAGAGTAGTTATGCCGCGTCCTCCGTGCCGGCATCGGATGCGAAGGCAAGCAAAGCAGCCAGCAAGGCGGCCGACCGGGCGTTGCAAAAGAGCGTGCTCCGCGCACTCAGCAAAACTCGGGGGCTGCGGGTGGCCAGCATCACGGTTCGCGCGTCTGAAGGGGCGGTGATACTGGAAGGCACCGTACCGGAAGAGGCGCAGATCGGACTGGCCACTCAAGTGGCCGAAGGCGTGGAGGGCGTGAAGTCAGTGAAGAACGCGCTGACCTTGTCCACGATTTGAGGGCGCTTCGCGACGCCATGAGAAAGGCCTCGTGCTGCAGGCCTTTCTTTTCACCGATTCACGTGTTCCGTCAGGCAGTGACCGACTTGCATTCCAGAAACTCGGCCAGCCCTTCCGCTCCGCATTCGCGCCCGTTGCCGGAAGTTTTATAGCCGCCGAAGGGCACGGTGATGTCCATCATGGCGCCATTGATCCGCACCGATCCCACGCGCAGCCGCGTTGCGATGCGCCGGGCCCGTTGTGCATCGCCGGTGGCGATATAACCCGCAAGCCCGAAGTCCGTGTCGTTGGCGATAGCGATGGCTTCTTCCTCATCGTCGTAGGCGATCAACACCAGCACAGGGCCGAAAATCTCTTCACGCGCGATCTTCATGCCGTTGTGAACATCGGCAAAGACGGTGGGGCGCGCATAGAAACCTCGCGAGATGCCTTCCGGCCGGCCCACGCCGCCCGCCGCGAGCCGCGCGCCTTCTTCGAGCCCGGTGCGAATCATTCGCTGCACTTTGTCATACTGGGCACGGTTGGAGATCGGTCCCATCTTCGTGGCCGGATCGGCCGGGTCGCCAACCGTCACTGCGTTGGCAACGGCGGCGGCAATCGTCACGGCCTCTTCGTAACGGTCGCGCGGCACCAGCATGCGGGTGGGCGCGACACACGTCTGCCCCGAGTTGGCCATGCATTGTGCGACGCCGCTCGTCACTGCGGCCTTGAGGTCGGCGTCGTCGAGGATCAGGAGCGGCGACTTGCCGCCAAGCTCCTGAGCGACTCGCTTGACTGTCGGCGCGGCGCTCATGGCGACTTCGATGCCAGCGCGCGTCGAACCGGTGATCGACACCATGTCCACGTCGCGATGCGCGGACAAATGCTCGCCCACGACCCGTCCTTCGCCGAAGATCATGTTGAAGACGCCTGCCGGCGCGCCCGCTTCATGCATGATTTCCGCGAAAACGACGGCGTCGAACGGGGCGATCTCGGAAGGCTTCAACACGATGGTGCAGCCCGCCGCGAGCGCAGGCGCGACCTTGGCGGTGATCTGGTTCAGAGGCCAGTTCCACGGGGTGATGAGTGCGGCAACGCCGATCGCTTCGCGGCGTACATCGCTCTTGCCGTGATTCGTCTCGAATTCGAAATGACGCAGGGTTTCCAGCGCCGCCTGAAGCTGCGCGAGGCCGATCGGCGCCTGCAAGTGCCTGCACAGTGCGATGGGCGCGCCGATCTCGCGGCGCACGGCGTCGGCAAGATCGTCGAGACGGGCGCGATACCTTTCGATCACCCGTTCGAGCAAGGCGATGCGTTCCTCGCGGCTCGTCGCTGACCACGCCGGGAACGCAGCGCGTGCCGCGGCCACGGCGCGGTCGGCATCGGCTGCCGTGCCCATCGCGAGCTTGCCGGTTGGCTCCTCGGTGACGGGATCGACGATATCCATCAGCGTGCTGCCGGCGCACGGTTCGACCCACGCGCCGCCGATGTAGAACGTGTTCAATATTGTCATGCCGTCTCCTCAGGCTATGCCGACCGGACGGTCGCCGATTACCGTGGCGCGCATCATATGGCGCGGCGCGGGGAAGTAGTCCTGCACGGCATAGTGCTGACAGGCGCGGTTGTCCCAAAAGGCGATCGTGTTGGGCCTCCACTTCAGACGAACCTGGTATTCGGGCGCCTGAGCTTGACGGAACAGGTATTGCAGCAGATCCATCTCGGCGAGCTTGTAGTCGAAGCCGACGCGATAAGCCTGAGCCGTCACGTGCCCATAGTTCGATAGATGCGTGGTAAAGGCCTCATTGACGTAGAGAACCTTCTCGCCGGTTTCCGGGTGCACGCGCACCACCGGATGCGTGACCGGCGGAAACTTCTGGCGCATGACGGGATGCTGGTCCTTCGGCAACGCCGTGCCGAACAGCGGCAGAATGTCGTGGACGGCTTCGAGATGAGCGATGCGTGCCTTGATCTCCTCGGGAAGGTTCGCATAGGCCGCGACCATGTTGATCCAGATCGTGTCGCCGCCCACGTCCGGGCATTGCACGCAGCGCAGCATCGAACCCATGGACGGAATGTCACGCCACGATACATCCGAGTGGTAGATGTTTTCGCGTCCACGGCGCGTTTCGTTGCGCCCGAGGATCACCAATTCGGGATGCTCCGGGTGATGCGGAAACGCCGGGTGGATCTCCAGTTCGCCGAAGCGCCGCGCCAGCGCCACATGTTGGGACGGCGTGATGTCCTGATCGCGGAAAAACAGGACCTTGTATTCGAGCAGCGCGCGGCGCAAGGCGAGACAGGTGTCGTCGTCGAGCGGATCGCGCAGGTCGACGCCTTCGATCGTCGCGCCGATCGTCGGCGTGTGACGCTCCACCGCGAAGGGCCATCTCTCGGGTACGGCGTGCGTTGTGTTGAACGCGGGTGCGGTTTCGATTGCTTGCATGTGATGCTCCATTTGAAGCTGTCCGAATCTATCTGTTTGCGGCGCGGATCAAGTCCGCCGCCTTTTCGCCGATCATGATGGCCGGCGCGTTCGTGTTGCCGCCGATGAGCGTCGGCATGATCGACGCGTCCGCCACGCGCAGACCGTCGATGCCGCGCACGCGCAGGCTTGGATCGACGACCGCCTGCGTGTCGATGCCCATCTTGCAGGTGCCGACCGGGTGATAGACGCTGTCGGCCTGACTGCGCACGAACGCACGGATCGCGTCTTCGTTCGAGCCGTCGGGTCCGAAGTCGTCGGTGAGCATTTCTTTGCCGCCTGCATCGGCCAGAGCGGGTTGCGCATAGATGCGGCGCACGATTTTGACGCCCGCAACGAGCGCGTCCATGTCCGCTTCGGCGGAGAGAAAGCGCGGGTCGATCGACGGAGCATCGCGCATGTCGGCCGTGCGCAGACGGACATGACCGCGGCTCTCGGGCCGCAGGACGTATGCATGACAGGAATAGCCATGTCCGAGCTTCGAGCGCTTTGTTTTGTTGCGATCGCCGAGCAGCGCCAGCACGAAGGCCAGTTGCACGTCGGGCACGGCAAGGTCGTGACGCGTCTTGACGAACGCACCCGCTTCGGCGAAGTTGGAGCTGACCATGCCCGTGCGGTTGCGCCGGTATCGCACGATCTCGGACATGAGACGCAGAAAGCCGCCGGCTGAATAGCCATAGAGGTCCGTCGACTTCACCTGCTTGTTGACGATGACGTCGAGATGGTCCTGCAGGTTTTCGCCGACGCCGGGCAGGTCGTGAATCACGTCGATGCCTACGCTGCGTAGATGTTGGGCCGGACCAATGCCGGAGGCCATCAGCAGTTGTGGCGAGTTGAACGCGCCGCAAGCGAGCACGATCTCGCGGCGGGCCCGCAAGGTTTGCTCGACGCCCGCGCGCACGACGTGAATGCCACTTGCACGCTTGCCCTTAAAGACGAGACGAAGCGCCTGGGCGTCGGTGAGCACGGCAAGATTCGGCCGGCCTCCGCTGAAGCTCGGGTCGCGCTTGTCGCCACGATGCAGATACGCGCGCGCGGCATTCCACCGTTCGCCATTCCATTGCGTGACCTGGTAGAGCCCTGCGCCTTCCTGCTCCGCGCCGTTGAAATCGTCGTTTGGGCGATAGCCGGCCTGCAACGCGGCCGCGACGAAACGCCGGGAGAACGGATTGGGCGTGCGCAGGTCGCTGACGTGCAGAGGGCCGGTGCCGCCGTGCCAGGGATCGCCGCTGTCGTCGAGGAAGCGCTGGTTGCATTCGCTGCGACGGAAATAGGGCAGTACGTCGTCGTAGCTCCAGCCGGTGCAGCCGAGCTTTGCCCACGCGTCGTAGTCGCAGCGGTGCCCGCGGATGTACACCATGCCGTTGATCGACGAACTGCCGCCGAGTCCCCGGCCACGCGGCTGGAAGGAGGGGCGACCGCCGAGACCGGGCTGATTCTCGGAGTAGTAGGCGTAGTTGCGCGGACCGTGCTTGCGCACCGTGGCTGCAAGGCCGATAGGCGCCCATACGCTCAGGTGGTGGTCATGGGGACCGGCTTCGAGAAGCGCGACGCTCACCGACGGATCTTCGGCCAGTCTGGCCGCCACCGCACAACCGGCCGATCCCGCGCCCACGACGATGTAGTCATACTCCGCAGCGCTCGTATCGGGCTGCTGGTTTCTCTCAGGTCTGTTCATGGCTCGGTTTGCGGTTCAGATGAGCACGGTGTTTCGCTGCTTGTTCGCCGGAAGGAAGTGGGGAGGCCTCGGGGCAAGGTCCATCAGGCGGGGGCGCGGGCGGCCACGTGCTGCAACGTCTTCACGGACTGCTCGGGACGAAGCCAGCGCAGCGCGGCGAGCGCGGCGGCAAGCAGCAAAACGGCACTCACGACGAAGCCGAGTTCATACGCATGGCTAGTGCCGCCGCCGTGGGTCTGCACGATCCGCCCCATCACCGCCGGTGCAATGGCGGCGCCGAGACTTGCGAGCGCGGTGTGGATCGCGACCAGCGCACCGCGTTGACTGTCCGGCACTATCTCCGCGAGCAGGGCGGGCGCGAGCGTGAAGCTCAGTGTCGGCAGCGCGCAGGCGATGGCTAGCAGCGCGACTTTCTGAATGGGCGGCGCATTCAGCAGGATCAGCAAGACGAACACCAGCGCGCCGGCCATGGCGCTCAGGCAGATTGGATGCACCCGCGCCCGGCGGCTCGATGCGCCGCCTGCCAGCATGCGCTGCGAGATCCAGCTGAGGCCAAGGTTCACGGGCGCCGCCGTGGCGACCACTGCCGCGAAGCAGCGGCCTGCCTCGACGCCGGAGAAACCAAGCCCTTTCTCGAGATAAGTGGGCAGCCAGGTCAGGCTGAGTCCGAGTGTCCAGTAGGCCGTGAAGCCGAGCGCGAACACCGAGAGGACCGAACGGTCCGTCAGGATGCGGCGATACGAAAGCCGTTGCGACGAGGCAAGCGCGGATTGACTAGCGGTACGCTGGTTGCCTCGTGCTGATCGTCGCTCGTCGATCGGTCCTTCGCGGCCGAAGCATAGCCAAAGCACGCACCAGATCATGCCTATTGCGCCGAGCAGCACGAAGTTCATGCGCCAGCCCCATTGCTTCGTCACGAGCGGAATCAGCATGCCGGCCAGCAACATGCCAGCGGCGGCTCCCTGATTGATTACAGCCACCGGCAGATTGCGCCTGCGATCGGGAAACCATTTGTACAGCGCGTGCACGGAGACCGGAAACGACGGTCCTTCCGCCGCGCCCAAAATCACCCGGCAAGCCAGCAGCCCGAGTGCGCTCGTGGTCAGCGCCTGCGGCACTTGCAGCACCGCCCAGGCCAGCCCCATGGCGAGCAAAATCCAGCGCGTCGCAATGCGGTTGGAGAGAAACCCGACGACGACGGTCGAAGCCGAAAACAGCCAGAAGAAGCTGCCGGCGACGAGGCCGTACTGCTGCGGCGACAGATGAAGTTCCGCCGTCAGCGGCACGGCCACCAGACCCAGCACGATCTTGTCGAGAAAATTGATGAGGGAGAGGGCCGTCAGCATGACGGTCATGGTCCATGCCGGGCGCGACTGGAATTTGGGCGGAAACATCATGCTCAGTCCCGCCGGAAGACGCTGTCGCCGGCGCCCGAAGCGGCCGCGAGGAACCTGGGTTGCATTGTTGTCTCCTTGGTATTTTTGCTGGCCTCGCCGCATGCGGCGGCAGGCCAATGACGGTCTCGTAACGTCACGGTAATACCTAGGAGTGGGAGGCAACCCACCCGGAACAGGTAGGGGAGGGAAAACCTTGTTGATGGCCGGGGATGAGCGGTGGGCAGCAGGCCGCGCGTGGGTTTCCGGCTTCCGCAAAAGGTCTTTCCGAGTTCGTGATCGGCGAGTCTGAAGTAGTGACGGAAGTTATAGACCAGCGGTGACCATTTTTCGGCATCGATATGGTGCATGTTCTTGACGAAGGCCTCGTCTGCATGCGCGCGAACGATCTCGACTTCTGCGGCGACGCCACCGCCAAGCGCTTGAAGTTTCTCGCCGCCCATTCGGTGAATGTGCCGCACGCGAGCCTCCAGATGCATGGGACACTCAGCAACGCGATAAGGCTTCACGCAATCACTGGCGAGCTGAGTGAACCCCGCTTCCTCGAACTTGCACTTCTCGAAGCGAAATTGCTTTTTCTTCAACTCGGGGACGGGGTTCTTTCCAGTCAGAGGCGCGAGTTTTTCGACCTGCTTCCACATCTCCGGCGACGGAAGATTGATCACACATTCCGCATGCCGTTCGAGATTTTCAGCCGTCTTTGTCTCGTCCAGCAAGCCGAGCATGAGCGTCCAGCCGAGCGCCCAGAACGACGACATCGGCGCGAGATTGGTCGTGCCGTCCTCGTTGAGCGAGCTGATCAGAGCGACCGGTGTGCCGAAGTAAAGAATCTTCGGTTCGATTGTCTGGAAGATGCGTTGAGCCATCGTGTCCTCCTTCGGGTCAAGGGACAAGCAGATGATGCTCAAGTCATTTTGCGACAGTCGACTGCGGCATGTTTCAGCGTCATGTGAAATGTCGACCGTCAACTCGGCACAGGCGTTCGCGTCATCAAGACGATCCCTGTCGCCGCCACGACGGTTCCGGCAAGCATCGACCAGGAAAGTGGTTCACCGAACATGGCCCATGCCCATACGAGCGTGACCGATGGGCTCAAGAAAAGGACGCTCGATACTCTCGCCGCTGACGAACGCTTCAGACATAACCAGTACAGACCATATCCGCCAAGCGTGGAGAGGAGCGCCGTCCAGACCACGCTGGCGGCGAATCCCGTGGTGGCAACCGGCGCGATGCTTCCTTGAAATGTCTGCAGGCCGAGAAAAACCACGCACGTCACGCTGCAATGGAGCCAAAGGGTGGCCAATAGACTTAGCGAGCCAAGACGACCGGACGCGCGTTGCTGCCACACCGTAGCCACGGCCAAGGACGCCATGCCTGCCACCGGCAGGCCGTACGCCCACACAGGAGCAGAACCAAGTGTAAAAGCATCGCGACTGACGAATAGCACGCCTGCCACGCCCAGCGCCATGCCAAGCCACGTCCGGCGTGAACTACGCTCGCAGAAAAACACGGACGAAATCACCACCGTACCGACAGGCAGAAGGTTTGCGATCAGCGCAGAAAGTCCCGCCGATACCCCGAGTTCAATGCCCTTTCCGATGCCAGCGATATAGCCCGCCATCGCGAATAAGCCGATCACGCCGTGCCGCAGTAACACGGCGGGCGGCGTGCGCATGATTTCGCGCGCCACGAACGGAAGCAGGCAAAGCGAGACCACCGCGCAACGCCATAACACCACGAGGAAAACTGGTGCGTAGTCGGCGGAAAAGCGCATGCCGACGAAGCCGGAGCTCCACGCGACGATCATCAACGCTTCCAATGCCGGTAAAGGCAAGCGCAGCGGCCGCGTTGCGAGCGGGCGGGATGTCGGGCAAGGTGTCGAGAGCTTGGTCATGCACCTAGCGTAGACAGTGCGCGACGATTCGAAAATCAAAATATACTGAGCATCTCGTTCAATTCGGTTAAACCACCATGGAAGCGGTCCTCGACATCGAACTGTTGCGCACGTTTCACGCGGTAGCGCGACTCGGCAAATTTCGCTCGGCGGCCGAGTTCGTGCACAAGAGCCCGGCCGCGATCAGCATTCACATTCAGCGTCTCGAAGCGATTGCTGGCGGCCGCTTGCTCGATCGGGACAATCAGGCGGTGACGCTCACCGTGCTCGGCAAGCGGTTACTTTCCAGTACGAGTGAGCTACTAAACGCGCACGACCGTGTTTTGCAGGATTTTCATGGGAAAGCGCTGGCGGGGAGGGTCGTGCTGGGCGTGCCGGATGAATATGCATCGCATGTGATTCGCGACATTCTCCCCGGCTTTTCGACAATGTGGCCCAACGTCGTGCTCGAAGTGAGGACCGCCCCGAGTCTTAAACTTCGTGACCAGGTGGGCCGGGGCAAGCTCGATGTGGCGCTATTGGTTCAGCCTATCAAGGCAAGCAGGCCCGCTGAGGTGCTGACAGTGACTACGCCGGTATGGGTCGGAAGCGCGGCGTTCACGCTGGACGAGAGCCGTCCGCTTCCGTTGGCTCTTTATGCCGAGCCTTGCCCGTATCGTGCAGCGATGACCAATGCGCTGGAACGCGCCGGGCGAAAATGGCGCGTCATACTCGATAGCGCTTCGAGCCAGGCCATCAAGGCATGCGTCGAATCCGGGCTTGCGGTCACGCTGTTGGACCGCGCGCGCGTGAGCGAAGAGATGAGAGTGTTGGACAAGCTGCCGCGCGTCGTGGACCACGAAGTGGTTTTGATGCGGGATGCCGGCGGCCGTGGTAGCGAAGCGATCGACTTGCTCATTGCCACCATCCGGGAGAATTTCCGGCTCTAAGGAATGGGATGGCTTCGAGGCGTGGGCGTTGTCGGTTTCGCCTTAAGTACTTGGACATGCGCTCGACTTCTCAAAGCAGAGGCTTGAGCGGCGAACGGGCATGCGCCAACAGGAGCATGCCCGCCTGATTCTCGATGCGCGATTGAATCCGCGACTAAATTGCCTTACTGCGGCGCGGCGTTCGTCGTCGTGCTACTGCTCTTCTTGGCCTTCGAGTGCTTCTTGGGAAACGTCGAGTGCTTGCCGGTCGGGCCCGAAGGCGAGCCGGTTTCGCCGTCGCCGTTGGGCGTACCGACGCCGACGCCACCCCGACCCGCGCCGTTGCTGCCCGGCTCGCCCGCGCCATTCCCTTGCGCGAATGCGCCGCACGACAAGCCAAGCGTCAGTGCCGAGACAAGAATGCCTTTAGTTACGATCTTCATATTGTCCTCTTGATGTTGATAGTCGGCCGCGAGCAGATCCCGCGGCATGGAAGCGTCTAAGGCAATCCGCGTGCCGAGAAATCCGGCGTCGAATTGAGACGAACGCTTGTGCGTCAACGAGTACGGGACTTGATGCTTTCAAGCCACCGTCGGGGAGATTAACACTCTTGTTCGAACCATTGACGTTTGCGTGACGTCGGCAGGGCGAGGTCATCCGCGTGCCGCGAATAATCGAACAAACAACATGTCGTGGCGCGAGAACAACTCGACGCTTTCTTCGTTTTCAGGGTGAACACTTGGACCGCATCGCCGCTCGGCCCTTTGCTGGCGGCCTATCTAACCGCGTGCCGCTGGCACGTCGCGAACACTCCTGGTGCGCTAACGAACCCAGCGACATCGTTTTCAGCGGAAGCAACAAAACAACCCGGTTATTGTTCTTACGATTGCTGAAGGAGGCGGCGCCGTAATTCTTTAGACCGCGCCTCGATCCATCCAGACCTTAGAAAACAAATCCATGCAAACAACGAGAATGCCCGCCGAGACGGGCCTTGCTGGCGAACGGCGCGCGGAATCCGCCGTCCGCACGGCGTTCCGCTACGACATCAATGGCCTGCGCGCGTGGGCAGTGCTTCCCGTCGTCCTCTTTCACTTCGGCATTCCGGGTTTTTCCGGCGGCTTCGCCGGTGTCGACGTGTTCTTCGTCATTTCTGGCTTTCTGATGACTGGAATCGTCGTCGCGGCGCTCGAGCGCGGCCGCTTCTCGCTGGTCGATTTCTATCTGTCGCGCGCGGTGCGTATCGTGCCGCCGCTTATCGCGTTGTGCGTAGTCTTGCTCGGAGTCGGTTGGTTCTGGCTCGTGCATGTCGATTATCGGGAGCTCTCCCTCAACGCGGCCTCCGCGCTCACGTTCGTTTCCAATGTCCTTTTCTGGAGACGCTCAGGCTATTTCGATTCGGCGTCGCATGAGAAGTGGCTCCTGCACACGTGGTCGTTGTCCGTGGAATGGCAGTTCTATCTGTTGCTGCCGCTCGCAGCCGCATTCGCATGGCGCTGGCGGCGCAGAGCCGGGGTCATTGCGCTGTTGTCCGCTGCAGGCGTGGCGTCGCTGAGTTGGTCGATTTATGCCACGTCGCGCTGGCCCGACGCCGCGTTCTATCTCCTGCCAAGCCGCGCGTGGGAAATGCTCGCCGGAGGCATGGTCTGGCTTTACGCCGGACAGCGCAAGTTGCCCGCCGCGCTCACGCGTGTGCTCGAAGCCGTCGGACTTGCGTTGATCGCGCTGGCGGTCGTGCGCTTCGATTCCAGCCTCAGTTGGCCTGGCGGCTTTGCAATCGTACCCGTGCTCGGCGCGGCGTTGGTCATCGCAGCATCGAGACAGCGCTCCATGTTCACGGGCAACGGCATCGTGCAATGGCTCGGCACGCGTTCGTATTCGCTCTACCTTTGGCACTGGCCGGTCGCGGTGTTGCTGGTCTACTCCGATCGTCTGCACGATCCCATGAGTATCGCGGGCGGTATCGTTGCGGCCGTGCTGCTTGGCGAGGCGTCTTATCAACTCATCGAACGGCCGACGCGCGCATATCTCGCTCGCGCGACGAAGCCCGCACGCTTGCTGTATCTGGGCACGGCGATGGTAGGCGTGACCCTTGTCGCCATTGGCGCGCGATATCAGCATGTCCCCAACCGCGTGCCGGAGTTGTGGGACATGGCCGCGAACGAGCAACTCGATTTCAGCCCGATGCGCGACCAATGCCTCGCGTCGTCCGGAGGCAAATCGCCGGCTTGTAGGTTCGGCAGTGGTCCACTTCGGGCGGTCGTGCTCGGCGACAGCCACGCCGATGCAATGGTGAGCGCCGTCCAGAAAGCACTGCCCAACGGTTCGATCATGGAGCTGAGTTACTCGGGCTGTCCGACGATCTACGGTGAGCATGCGGTCCCGGGTTCGCGCGATGCCGACGAGCAATGCGCCAACTTCAACGCTTGGGCCTTGCGCAAGCTGGCATCGATCGACTCGGCCATCCCCGTGTTGATCGTCAATCGCACGTCGGACTATGCGTTGGGTCCGATCGATGGCAGCGCACTCAGTCACCATCCGCTGGTCTATTTCTCGCGCCTGTACGACTCGCCGACGCCCGCGTTCCTCGCGGAGTATGCGCAGCATCTCGTGGCATCGGCTTGTCTGATCGCGAAGTCGCACCCGGTCTATCTCGTGCAGCCGGTGCCGGAGATGCCATTCGAGGTGCCGCAAGCCGTGTCGCGCCAGTTGATGTTCAAGCGGGGCACCAACGACCTGTCCATTCCGCTCGACGACTACGACAGGCGTAACCATGTCGTGCGGATGGCGCAGGAAGCGGCGGCGGCGCAATGCGGCATCAAACTTCTCGATCCCAAGCCGCGCCTTTGCGATCACGGGCGATGCTGGGCGAGTCAACAACTGAGACCGCTGTACTACGACGCGGATCACCTGAGCGAATTCGGCAACAAGCGCCTGGTTCCGATGTTCCGTGAAGCCTTTGCGCAATCCATTGCTATGCGTTAGAAGAGACGAGCTAAGCCTCGACCGCAGATAATTACAAATACATTCGGTAAATTAGAAAATCGTAAGATTATGTTCTGCACGAGTATCGGGACACCGTACTCCACCGCACTTTTCAAAATTTTCACGATTGGTAAATTCGCGCAAACCTAACAAAAAAGGCAGCGGGGGATTAATGGCAGAGACCAACAATAGATATGAGGCGCTGGACGGCCTCAGGGGCGTGGCCGCGCTCGCGGTCATGATTTCCCACCTCAGTCAGGAAATGCTTTTCAGGAACGCTTATGAAGCGGTCGATTTATTTTTCGTGCTGAGCGGCTTTGTCATCGCGCATTCTTACGGCGCGCGGTTGCAGAACGGCATGACCAACGCGGAATATATAAAGAGGCGCATTATCCGGCTCTATCCGATGCTCATATTTTCGCTGCTGATCGGGCTACCCGTTTTCATCGAGGCGGGGCGCGAGGGGCTCACGAATTTTTCGTCGGGGAACATCATTTCTTCGACGCTCTATAACTCGTTTCTCGCGCCGTATATCGGCGAGCTGGGCGGTCCCATTTTCCCCAGTAATCCGCCCGCGTGGTCGCTCTTCTTCGAAATGGTGGCCAGCCTTTCGTTCGTGTTGATCGTCAGGCTGCAAATGCGCTCGATATTCAAGATGATTCTTTTGAGCGCGGCGGCGTTCCTGACAACGAGCGCGCTGACGACCATCGACCTGCATGGCCACGGTCTGTTCGATTTCGAGCAGGGCTGGTCCGGCAGCCGGTTCGACGGCGGATTTTTCCGCGTGGCCTTCGGTTTCCTGGTGGGTGTATTTCTCTACAACAAGAAAGATTCGATCACGAGAATCGCGACCGCGATCGTACCTCGCGCGTTCGCCAATATTTACTTTCTATTCACGCTCGTACTCGTTCTGTTTTTCTTTCCCATGTCGCTGCACGGGATTTACCCGATGTTCGTTATCTTCGGCGTCGCGCCGTGGCTGGTGGCGTTCGGATCGACTGTACGTTGCACATCGGCGGTGGATATCAATATCGCGCGTTTTCTTGGCTGGATTTCCTACCCGATTTATCTGATCCACTATCCGATCGGGCAGGCGGTCTTTATGTACTTCGGAAAAGCGAACCAATATGCGGTAGTGCCCATGCTGGCGACTTGCGCGATTACCATCGTGTGCGCGGTGCTCCTGACGAAGTTCGTGGAAGAGCCGATTCGCGCGTTTCTCGCCAAACGGTTCATTCGCTCTTCCAAGACTCAGGCGAGCGTAACCGAGCTCGGCATGCGAACGGATCAGCATCCGGTTTGAGGCCGCGCGCGAACGCATACCGTTCGCGCGTCGGGAAACTACGTAGAAAAGAGATGCTTCGCGGAAAGCATTCAGAAGGGCGCGGTTTCTTATACTCCTCGACATCACGACGCCTGCGACGACAGGCGCCCAGATAACAAGGAGACTTCGATGCCGCGTCGTGCAGGAACGTTTGGCCGCGCACTCATTTGCCTGATCGCGTCATGCGTGGCTCAAGTGAGCCTCGCGCAGCCGATCCGGCTCATGACCGGCGGCGCGGCCAAGCTCATCTATCTGCCTGTCGTGCTCGCGGATCGGCTCGGCTACTTCCGCAGGGAAGGGCTCGACGTGCGCGTGCTGTCCGTGCCGGCCGGCATCGATACTTCCACCGAACTGGTCGCGGGCGCAATCGAAGGCGCGGTGGGCTTCTACGATCACACCATCGGTCTGCAAAGCCGCGGCATGGACGTGCAGTCGGTCATCGTTCTCGGGCAGTCGGCCGGACTCATCGAGCTTGGCACGAACGGCATGCGCAACATGGCCGATGCCAAAAGCCGGCGCCTCGGCGTCACGGGCTTCGGTTCATCGACTTACTTTCTCACGCGCTACCTCGCCACGCGCGCCGGCCTCGCGCCCGACGCCTACACCATCGTTCCGCTGGCCAATGAAGCCGCCTTCGACAAAGCGCTTTCGAGCGGCGATGTCGATGCCGTCATGACCGAGGAGCCCACCGTTACGCGCCTCTTGTCGCGCGGCGCGGCAAGGCCGCTCGTCGACTTACGCAGTGTCGCCGATACGCAAAGACATCTGGGCGGCCCATACGTCGGTGCCTGTCTTTATATGCGGCGCGACTGGATCGACGCGCATCCGGATGAAACCGGCCGGCTCGCGCACGCGTTGCTCGACGCGCTGCGCTTCATCGGCACACACAGCGAAGCCGATATCGAGGCCGCCATGCCGGCATCGCTCAAGGGCAACGACCCGGCAATCTACCGCCAAGCCTTGTCCGTGATGAAGCCGGCGTTCTCCTCGACAGGCCGGATGCCCGCCGGTGCGCCATCGACCGTGCTCGCGACCCTTGCGGACATCGATACCGAGGTATCGGCGCGTCACGTCGATCTCACGCGAACCTGGACCGACCGTTTCGTCGCCGACGCGCACTGACGCGCCGCGACCTTCATTTCAATGGAGACATGCCGATGCGAGCCATTCAAATTCACGAGTACGGCGGACCCGAAGTGCTGCGGCGCGTCGATATCGAGATTCCGAAGCCGCGTGCGGGAGAAGTGCTGGTGCGCGTCGTCGCGGCCGGCATCAACTTCATGGACGTTCACACGCGACAAGGCAAGTATCGCGATTCGCGGACCTATCCCGTGAGCATTCCATGCACGCTCGGCATGGAAGGCGCGGGCGAAGTGGTTGCCGTGGGCGCGGGCGTGACCTCGTGCGGCAAGGGCGACCGAGTCGCGTGGTGCATCTCGTGGGGCGCCTACGCCGACTATGCGATCGTGCCCGCTGCGCGGCTCGCACGCATTCCGGACGCGATTGCTTATGACGTCGCGGCCGCGTCGATCTTCCAGGGTTCGACCGCGCACTATCTGCTCGACGACGTGGCAAGGCTCGAAGCGGGAATGACTTGCCTCGTGCATGCGGCGTCGGGCGGCATCGGCCAGTTGCTCGTGCAGTTGGCAAAACGGCGCGGCGTGGAAGTATTCGCGACGACGAGCACCCCGGACAAGGCGGCCATCGCAAAGGCGCGCGGCGCCGATCACGTGCTGCTCTACGAGAACGGCGGCTTCGCGGATCGCACCCGCGAGTTGACCGACGGCCGTGGCGTCGACGTCGTGTTCGACGCGGTCGGCAAGAGTACCCTGCGCGACAGCTTCCGGGCAGCGCGTGTGCGCGGACTCATCGTGAACTACGGCTCCGTCACCGGTCCCATGCGCGACCTCGATCCGTACGAACTCGGCGAGGCCGGTTCGCTCTTTCTCACGCGCCCGCGCCTGGCCGACCATCTCGCCGATGCGACCACCGTGCAGCGACGTGCCGACGACATCTTCGCCGCCATCGTCGAAGGCGCGTTGCGCGTGGAGATCAACGGGCGCTACACGATGGATAACGTCGAGGCGGCGCATGCCGCGCTCGAAGAACGTCGTCAGTCCGGTAAGGCGGTCATGGAAATCGGTTGACCGCTTCACTCACAGGCATCGCATGACTTTTTTCTTCCGGCGCTCGCCGTGCCGCGCCGGTGACGCAACTCGTCCTTTTGCAGAAGGGGACCTCATGGCATCCGTTATTCAAGACCGTACCGAATCGCCGTTTCGATCAGTGTTCCGCGTGGTCAGCGGCAACTTTCTCGAGATGTTCGACTTCACCGTCTACGCTTATTACGCGAGCGCGATTGCGCACACGTTCTTTCCCTCGGATAACGAGTTCGTCTCGCTGCTTCTCTCGCTTTCGGTGTTCGGCGCGGGCTTCGTCATGCGTCCGGTCGGCGCGCTCGTGCTCGGCGCGTATGTCGATCGCCACGGGCGTCGTCGCGGCCTGATCCTCTCGCTATGGCTCATGGCCGTGGGCACCGCGTGCGTGGCGTTTGTTCCCGGCTACGCGTCGATTGGCGTGGCGGCACCCATCGTCGTGCTGATCGGGCGGTTGCTGCAGGGCTTTTCGGCCGGTGTCGAACTGGGCGGCGTGTCGGTTTATCTCGCCGAGATCGCGACGCCGGGCAAGCGCGGCTTCTTCTGCTCGTGGCAATCCGGCAGCCAGCAAGTGGCGGTGATCTTCGCGGCTTCGCTCGGCGTGCTGCTGAATCAGTTGATGCCGGTCGCCGACGTCAACGCATGGGGCTGGCGTATCCCGTTTCTGATCGGCTGCCTGATCGTGCCGTTCCTGTTCATGATTCGCCGCACGCTGCGCGAGACCGACGAGTTCGCCGCGCGGAAGCATCATCCGAGCATGGGCGAGATCATGATGTCGATGGTCGAGAACGCCGGGCTGATTGTGGCGGGCATGGGGCTCGTCATCATGACGACCGCGTCGTTCTATCTGATCACGACCTACACGCCCACTTTCGGCCGATCGGTGCTGCATCTTTCGTCGCTCGATTCGCTTATCGTCACCGTCTGCGTGGGCGTGTCGAACCTCGTGTGGCTGCCCATTTCCGGCGCCGTGTCCGACCGCGTCGGCAGGCGGCCCATCCTGCTCATCTTTACCGCGCTGACCATCCTGACCTCGTATCCGGCGATGCAATGGCTCGTCGCGGCGCCGTCGTTCGAGCGTCTGCTCGCGGTGGAACTGTGGCTCTCGGTGCTCTATGCGTGGTACAACGGGGCGATGGTGGTCGCGCTCACCGAGCTGATGCCGGCGAACGTGCGCACGACCGGTTTTTCGATGGCGTACAGCCTCGCCACGATGGTGGGAGGCTTCACGCCGGCCATATCGACTTCGCTGATCCACTTCACCGGCGACAAGGCGGCGCCCGGCGCATGGATGGCCGTGGCCGCGCTGTGCGGCGCAATCGCGACGCTCGTCCTTTACCGGTCGCGCGAAGCCCGCAATGGATACCGGTGGCAAAGCGTTCCGGAGCAATGAAACTTCTGCTGATCGAAGACAACCGCCAGCTGGCGCACTGGCTGAGCAAGACGCTGACCGACGAGGGCTTCCTCGTCGAGCATGTGCCCGATGGCGAAACCGCCGGCGCGGCGCTCGCCGGCACGCGCTATGACGTCGTGCTGCTCGACCTCAACCTGCCCGGCATGTCGGGCAAGGCGGTCCTGCGGCGCATGCGCGACCAGGCCAACGACACGCCCGTGCTGGTTCTGACGGCCACGGGCGACATCGGCGAAAAGGTGATTTGCCTGGCGGATGGCGCCGACGATTACGTCGTCAAGCCGTTCGACGAACGCGAACTGATCGCGCGTATCAAGGCGCTTGCGCGGCGGCACGCGCCGGTGCGCTCGAACCGCTTGCGCTGCGGCACCTTGCTCTACGACATGGACCGGCGGCAATTCTTCGTCGGCGATGACGCGCTGTCGCTCACGCCGCGCGAACACGCGGTACTCGAAGCGCTTATTCTGCAAACCGGGCGGACGGTCTCGAAGGCCGTGCTCGCCGAAGCCTTGAACGACCGCGACGCGCCACCGAGCGGCGACGCCATCGAGATCTACGTCTCGCGGGTCAGGAAGAAAATCGAAAAGAGCACGGCTGCGATCATTACGTTGCGCGGGCTCGGCTATCTGCTGGAACATGAAGAGCCGCAAGCATAGCCTGCGCGCGCGGCTCCTGATTTGGCTGATCGTTCCGACGACGATCTTCGGGATCGTCGCGGGATGGGCCACGCATTTGAACGCACGGCGCACGGCCGATCTGCTGCAGGACGCGGCGTTGCTCGCCGCAGCACGCGTGATGGCCGCCGACGTGCGCTGGAACGACAACGATCTGGTGGCTTCGGTATCGCCGAGCACGATTCAGATCGTCGGCACGCCCGAAGGCGATCAAGTGTTCTATCGCATCGAGATCGCGGGCGGCGCGGTGATCGCGGGAACATCCGACTTTCCGCGGACGCGTCTGAGCGCCTCTCCGCAGTGGTACGACGCGCAGGTGGCAGGCTCGCCCATTCGCGCCGTATCGCTTAAGCGCGCCATGTTCGACAATGGCAAGACCATCGAACTGGTCGTTTCCATAGGCCGCACGCTCGTTGCCCGCGACGCGCTGGTTGCATCGCTCTGGACGCCGCAGATTGCTTATATTCTCGGCAGCATCGCGGTTGCCATGATCCTGATCTGCACCGGGCTCGCACTCGAGTTGAGACCACTCGAGAAGCTCGCGAGCGGCTTGGCCGTTCATCCGCTCAAGAGCAAGGAGCGAATCGACGCGACAGGTCTTCCGGTGGAACTGCATCCACTCGTCACGGCGTTCAATGCATCGCTCGATGTCATCGAACGGCAAACGGCGACGCAGCGCCGGTTCATCGCCGATGCCGCGCATCAGATACGCACGCCGCTTACGTTGCTCGGGTCGCAGCTTCAGTACGCGCGCCGCCAGCACGGTCTAGACGAAGTGAGGGAAACGCTCACTGCCATGCATCAAAGCAACCGCGCGATGGTGACGCTGATCAATCAGCTTCTCATGCTCGCCCAAGCCGAAGCCGCCGACTACACCGCTTACGAAGGCGAGGCGGTGGACTTACGCGCGGTCATCACGCTGGCCGTCGAGAAGCTCGCGCTCGTGGCGCGGCGGCGCGATATCGAACTGGCTGTAGCGTTCGAAGGTGCGCTCGTCGTGACGGGAAGCGAGCCGCTCTTGTCGGCCGTGTTTTCCAATCTCATCGATAACGCCATACGCTACTCGCCGCGCGGCACGCGCGTCACGGTCGATGCCAAGGAAACGCACGTGAACGTGACCGTCAGCGTCGTGGATGAAGGGCCGGGCATTCCGGCGACGTTGCGCGAGCGCGTTTTCGAGCCGTTCTTCCGGGCATCGGCAGAAGAAGGCAGCGGACTTGGACTCGCGATTGCCAAGGAGATCGTGCGGGCGCACGGCGGCGTGGTTGCGATCCACGACGCGCCGGGAGGCGTGGGAGCAATGGTGGAGGTGGTTCTGGCGCGCGAACAGGAGCCGAGGCGGCCGTCCGCGCGCACCCCCGTATAATTCGGCATGAATCGCACAATCTGCCCTTTGGCTGCGCCGCTCTTTTCCATGGCGTCGGTCCGTCAGTCTTCCGCTCGCGGAACGTTACGCATCTCGAACGCTCGCGCCACGAGCCCCATCCGAGGCTCGCATGAAAACGCCTAAACGCCTCATACCGCTTCTCGAAGAAGGACTCATCGACGAGGTCATCAGCCAGCTCATGAGCGGCAAGGAAGCTACCGTCTACGTCGTGCGCTGCCAAGACGCGACGCGTTGCGCCAAGGTCTACAAGGACGCGAAGCAGCGCAGCTTCCGGCAGGCATCGTCGTATCGGGATGGCCGCAAGGTCAAGAACAGCCGGCAAGCGCGCGCGATGGAAAAAGGCACGCGTTACGGCCGCGAAATGCAGGAAGCGTTGTGGCAGAACGCCGAGGTCGATGCGCTGTTTCGCCTGGCCAATGCGGGCGTGCGCGTGCCTCAACCCTTCATCTGCACCGACGGCGTGTTGCTGATGGAACTCGTCGTCGATGATTCGGGAAACGTGGCGCCGCGCCTCAACGACGTTCACCTGACCGAAGCACGCGCGCTGGAACTGCACGCAATGCTGCTCAAGCAAGTTGTGCGCATGCTGTGCGCGGGCGTGATTCACGGCGACTTGTCGGAATACAACATTTTGCTGGCGGCCGAAGGTCCGGTGATCATCGACTTGCCTCAGGCCGTCGATGCGGCGGGCAACAACGAAGCCGCGCCCATGCTCAAGCGCGACGTCGACAACCTCGCGAGTTACTTCGGTCAGTTCGCGCCAAAACTTCTGCGCACCGACTACGGAACGGAGATATGGTCGCTGTTCGAAGCGGGCGGCCTGCATGTCGATGTCGCATTGACCGGTCACGTCGAAGCGCCCACTGGCCCTGTCGATCTCGATAGCGTGTTGCAAGAGATCGAAGACACGCGCCTGGAAGAAGACGCGCGCGTGCGGCGAGAGCAGGACTGAGCGCAGATCGGGTTCGGCTATCGCTTACCGCTTACCGCTTGACGCTGAGGTAAGCGCGGCTCACCAACGGCCGGCTATGCACCCACATACGCGAACGAAGCCACGATGCCGGGCGATCTCTCACCTCGAGACGTCGGATCGATCCACGCGCTTCGTTCGATGCCTCTTGTCCGCGCGAATTGGTCCCGGGATGACAGGTATAAAAGTGGCTAAAGCCCGCGTCCAGTGCGACTTCGCGATAGTCCTCGTCGTAATAGCCTTGCGGCCAGCATAGATGGTCCGATACCTGGCCCAGCCGCGCGTTCAAGGTCGCGCGCGAAGTCTTCAAATCTTCACTGAGGCGCTGCCGCTTCTCATCGGCCGATGCGGTCTTCTGGTCCCAACGAACATGCGTATGCGTATGGCTATGAAATTCGAACGTGCCGGCATGGCGCATCGCATCGATTTCTGACCAGCGCAGGATCGTGTCGTCGGCGCGTCCTTCTTCGATAGCGCGTTCGCCCGCGTGATGGTCGAGCAGTGCGGGCAATGCATGGGCTGGCGCGTTGGCTGCATTGGGCCGCACGTTGCCATCGCCCGGCCAGCTGCTGACGAGAAAGCACAGTGCGGTAAATCCGTGACGCTGCAGCACCGGATGTGCATGGACCCAGTTATCCAGATAGCCATCGTCGAAGGTAATGACGAACGAGCGCTCCGGCATTTCTTCGCCGCGTAGAAACGCCGCGAGTTGCACGGCGCCGATCGTGCGATACCCCGCGCTCGCGAGATACGTCATTTGCTCCGCAAAATGCTCGGGCTTGACGGTGATCATGCCCGGCGACGGACTGACGTGGTGATACATCAACACGGGAATGGCGCGCGCTTGTTGTTTCATCGGCGAGATTCCCTCTCTTTCAATGCGCGCCGGTAGAAGAGCGCGGTTTCGTATGCCATGTTTGCAATGGTGAAGCCGCGCTCGGTGATACGCATGCCATTGGTGCGCAGACGTTCACGCAAGCCGGGTTCGTCGATCATGCGAGCGATAGCCGCGCGCAATGCCGGCGGATTGCGCGGCGGTACCAGCAGACCATTTACATCGTTTTCGATCAATTCGGGCACGCCGTCCACACTCGTGCCGATGACGGGCAGGCCCGCGGCCATCGCTTCGATGAACGCTTGGCCGAGCGCTTCCTGATGCGTCGGCAGCACGAAGAAATCACTGCCGCGCAAAATGTTGGGGACGTCGGTACGAAAACCGAGCAGATGGATGCGACTCCCAAGACCCAGACGCGTCACGATGCCTTCTATGCGTTCGAAAGCGGGACCGTCTCCGGCCATCACGATATGCAGGTGTGGATGCGTGTCGAATAAAGGCCGTACCGCGTCGATCAGATCTTCGTGTCCCTTCTCGTCGCGCATGATCGCCACCATGCATGCGATGGTTGCATCCGGCCCGAGTTTGAGTTCGTCTCGCAGCGACGAATGCGTGGCGCGCTCGGTCGCGATGCCGTCGTGGATAGTCTCCACGCGCTTCTCGGAGACCCCCGCCGAGATCAGATAGCGGCGCACGAAATGACTGACCGCGATGACGCGATGAGGAATCCACGTATAAGTTGCGAGCGAACTGATAGGCAATGCGAGATGCCGCGTACGCACGACGAGAGGCGTTCCCGCCAATCGGGCGGCCGTGCCGGCAACCAGACTGTCGTGACCGCTGTGCGTGTTGAGCACATCGTAGGCACGGCGTTGCAGCAGCGCCTTGATTCTCATCATGGAGCGCACGTCGCCGCCGCTACGCATGCGCGCGTGGTGCACGGCAAAGCCAAGCTCGGTTGAACGAATGCCGAGACGTGCATCGCTCGGACACAGCAGTTCCACGCTATGGCCGCACTCACGCAGCGCGACCATCTCCTTGAGCGTACGGATTTCCTGACCGCCCCATCCCTTCGAGGACTCGCTATGTAGGATCTTCAACGCACTAATCTCCAAGGCCTTTGCGTCATTAAAAAAACGCTTAGGAAATTTTTGGTAATAATTCGATTGGCTTTCTGCCTTCATGTCTTTAGTAAAGAAAATGAAGGGAAGAAAAGAAAAAACTCTTAGAGGATTTTTCTAGCCGAGGGATAAGACAGGCCGCTTCAAACGAAGCAGGTCTGGATCCTCTGCAGAGAATTCGGCTCGATGTCCATCACGGCAAGCGAAGAGGTCGCTACCATGCGGATGCCTGGCATCGATAGCTAACGGGGATGTCTTACTTGCGGTTGACCAACAGCATGCAAATTTTTTTAGCGGAAATAGCTTAACGTGCTTCTAAAGAGGTTGTTAGTTCTTTTAGGTGACTATAGGTCGAGATTCGCCGTTGAGACGGTGGCAAACGTATGCGAGCAGGTTTTGGCTAAGAAAGTCGTGGTGCCGAAGCTCAAGGGCTTAGTTCCTTGCAATCTTTCGCTACCTAAGCGTGAGAGTCTCATTCGCTTGCAATGGACAATGCCGCAAAGAGCGATGCGTCGTTAAGCAAAAGCTAAAAAGATGCGTCTATCAGTTAATGACAAACGACTTCAATTGGTTTCGGCTTTGACAGCGGCGCAATCGTTTGCTCATCGACAGGGCGCTTATCGCTTATGCGCTCAGAACACGTCGATGCCGATCAGTCGGACGGGCCGTCCTCTGCCCGTCGCGTCATTGAAGGCGGTCAGTGCGGAATATTCTCGACTCCGCTTGCGCTAAGATCGCTCGGGAAGCAGTGAGGCTGTTCGAATCCCATCGGCGAGGCTCCGGTCGAGTATTTGATATTGTCCGTGTTGTTCGGTCCTTCGCCAGCAGGCACGGAGCCAAGTCCTGCAAGCTTGCGCATGCGATAGGCAATCGCATGGTCGGCGCACGAACTGTCACCGCTCACGCCAAGGCCGCCAATTACTTTTCCACCGGCGTAGAGCGCCACGCCGCCGCCGAAAGTGATCACGCCGCCTACGGTATGGTTGATCCCGCTGCCTTGTTCCAGGAAGCGCGCGTCGAAGGGATTGGAATTGTTCAACCCATAAAGCGATCCGCCCGGCTGCGTGGCGGCATAGAGATTTGCGGTGGAAAGCGCAAGCGCATCGTTGCTAAAACCGTTTGCGGTGTACGCCTTGGCTATTGCTATGGCGCGACTGCCAGGCCATGCATCGCCGGTCTTGGTGACCGAACATAGATGACCCTCGCGGTCGACGATGGCGGCCCACATCCGGTTGGGCTTGAAAATTCCGCCGTTCGAGTCGGATAGATTGACGACGGTGTAAAGCTGTCGTTCGACGAGAGAAATCGTTCCTTGTGGAAGCGTGCACCGGCCGGTAGGGACATCGTCGTAATCGTGTGCGTAAATAAATGAGGAAGCCGAAATAAGCACACCCACGGCCAAGCACTTCGCGACTTTTTCAAGCATGGCGATTCTCCCGACAAGAGACGTTTAAGGAAGGAACAAGAAGGGGTTATGAATTTTTATTTTGGTAAACCGTAGTAGGCCGAATGGAATAGAACGAGCGTTTAATCGCTAAGGAATATGGGCTTTCGAACATTCAAGAATGCGCCATTAATTTACGTGTAATGGATTCGTATGTGTGAGCTTGGGCCGTGTCGGGAAGGGTATATAGGTGATAGAAGTGTCGGCTGAAGAATGAATCGCTTGGCACGAGCCGCGCGGCTGGTATCAATACGCTCTGGAAGTGCCTCGTTAAATTGCCTATGCTTTTTCTCGGATTCCGCGCGTTTCGCGACGCGCATCTCGAATCCAGCCCACAGGCGCAGAAGAAAACGAATAAGGAGACCGTCATGGCAGGCTATCCCCGTGCTTTGCTTGGTTCAGTCGCGGCTCTTGTCGGCGCTTTCGGAATCATTACAGCGCCTGCGGCTTACTCTGCCGACGAAATCCAGAACGCCAACACTACGGCCACAGCGCCGGTTCCCACGTCATTGCGGCCGATATCGCAGGCGCAACTCGATGCCGCCGCGAACGACAGCGCCTCATGGCTGCATTCGAACGGATCGTATGCCGAGACGCGTTATGCGCCGGCAGCGCAGATCAATCGTTCAAACGTAGCCAAGCTGAAGCCGGCATTCATCTTCCAGACGGCAGTGATGGAGTCGATGGAAACCGCGCCGATCGTATCCAACGGCGTCATGTTTCTCACGACCTCCTACAACCACGTCTATGCAATCGACGCGGTCACCGGCAAGGAGTTCTGGCATTACAAGCACAAGATGGGACCGGTTACGACCTTTTGCTGCGGACCGAATAATCGCGGCGTCGCCATATCCGGTGACCGCCTGTATATGGGCACGCTCGACGCCAAGCTCGTCGCGCTCGATGCAAAGACCGGCAGCGTCGTGTGGACCTCGCAGATCGCGGACCCGGAGGACGGCTATTCGGAAACGATGGCGCCGGTCGTCGTCGATGGCAAGGTGTTGATCGGCACGAACGGCGGCGAGTACGGCATACGTGGTTTCGTCAAGGCATTCGACGCGAACTCAGGTCAATTGCTCTGGACCTTCTACACCATTCCCGACTCCGGCAGCGAAGGCGTGTGGGCCGAAAACGACGCCGTGGGCCGCAACATGAAGCGCGATATCGAGGCGGAGAAAAAGACGCTCGCGGAAAAAGGCCACGACTTCGAGAAGACGCTTGGCGGCGGCGTGTGGATGGCGCCTGCGGTCGATCGCGCGACACGTACGGTGTATTTCGTAGTGGGCAATCCCTCGCCGGACCTTCATGGCGCCATTCGTCCTGGCGACAATCTCTACACCGATTCGCTCGTCGCCATCGATCTCGATACCGGCAAGTACAAATGGCATTACCAATACATCGCGCACGATGTGTGGGATCTGGATGCAGTGAGCCCACCAATCCTCATCGACGTAAAGGACAAGAGCGGACAGATGGTTCCGGCCATCATTCATGGCGGCAAGACCGGATTCGTCTATGTGCATGATCGCCGCGACGGTCACATCATCCGCATTTCCGAAGCGATGATTCCTCAAGAAGGCGTCTGGACCTTGCCGACAGCGACCGGCGCGCGCATGCTGCCGGGCGCGAACGGTGGCGTCGAATGGTCGCCCATGGCATTCAATCCGAAGACCCGCATGGCGTATGCGGCAAACTTGCATCAACCGATGACGTATCAGGTTGAAGACGCCGCTTATCCCGGCGGAAAACTATGGCTCGGAGGCGCATTCAAGACCATTCCAGCCGAGCAACAGTGGGGCAAGCTGGTTGCGGTGAATGTCGATACCGGCAAGATCGCATGGGGTTACAAGACGGACCAGCCCTTGATTGGCGGCGTGCTCGCGACTGCGGGAGGACTAGTCTTCAACGGTGAGGGTAATGGCCTCTTTCGCGCCTTCGATGCGAGTACCGGCCGCAAGTTGTGGGAGTTCCAATGCGGTGCGGGCGTGAACGCACCGGCCGTGTCGTACATGGTGAACGACAAGCAATACGTCGCGGTCGCGGCGGGCGGCAACACGCAGCTGGACTTCAAGCGTGGCAATAGCCTTCTCGTGTTTGCGCTGCCTTGAGGTGACGATGCGTCCATCGAAACGCAAGAGAGACGAACGCATTCGTGTAGCGGGAATGGTCGCTTGCCTGTTGTTTTTAGTGCCAGCGTTCGCGCGCGCCGATGCGCAGGCCGGCGCCGCAAAAGCCGTCGTATGCGTTGCATGCCACGGGCAGAACGGCAATTCGACGAGCGGCGATTATCCATCGCTCGCGGGTCAGACATCGCGCTATCTGTTCCTTGAGTTACGCGATTTCAAGGCAGGCCGTCGAAGCGATCCACGCATGTCGCCGATGGCCGCCAATCTGTCGTCGGAAGACATGCACGATCTCGCCGATTACTTCGCGGCGCAGACACTCGTGTCGACCGATTTCAAGGCCGACCCGGTCAAGGTGGAGGCGGGCAAAAAGAAGTCCGATGAAGTGCTCTGCACGATGTGCCATCTCGGCGGCATGAAAGGGCAGAACGAAATACCGCGGGTCGCGGGTCAGCAGTATTCGTATATCGTGAAGCAACTGCAGGACTTCCGCGCGAAGAAGCGCACGAACGATGCGGGCAACATGACGAGCGTGACGAAGAACCTGACCGACGCGGACATCGAGAATCTTGCGAACTACGTCGCTAATCTGCAATGACCTTTTCCATACCGATTAGCAAAGCACTCGTGTTCGCATGCATGACGCTTGCGTTGCTCGACTCCGTTCATGCCGATGACGATGCCTATGCGCTCAACGAACGCTTGCTTAACGCGACTCGCAATGGTGACACGCATGCTGTAGTCGAACTACTCGATCAAGGCGCGAAGATCGATTCGCGTAACCGTATAGGCGACACGCCGCTCATCAGCGCATGCAAGCGCGGCATGACGCCGATGGCGCGCTTGTTGATCGAGCGCGGCGCTAATGTGAGCCAGGCTGACGTGCAGGGCATTACACCATTGATGGCTGCCGCGTTCGACGGCAACGATGAAATCGTGGCGTTGCTTATTGCGCGACACGCGGATGCGGCGGCGACGGATCGCGTAGGCAAGACAGCGATGGAATATGCGGCTGGACTCGGGCAAACCGCGATCGTGCAGCGTCTATTAGACTCGGGTGTCGACGTGAACGCCGCGTATCACAATCATCTGACGGCGCTCATGTGGGCGGCGGGATACGATCGAGCGCAGACTGCGTCGATACTGCTTGCTCGTGGCGCGAATCGGGATTTGAAGGATGACCGCGGCAAGACTGCGCGGGAAATTGCCGATGAGACGCGCTCGGCTCATGTGGCGAGCTTGCTTAGCGCGCCATGATTGTTTTCGCTCGTGAGCGTGCAGTGCGATTCAATCGTTAGTCGATTGGCGCAGTGCGTCGTTGCGCGGATGCATGTCCAATTTTGTTGCGGTCCAAGTCGCCGTGTGAATTGTCTCTTCTGCTCTCAAGCTTGATATGCACCGCTTTGCGAGAAGGCGTCGAGTGCTCTTCCAACACGCGCGGGTCTTGTCTCGAGAGTGGCATTCGCAAGATATTGCTCGATGTGCACCGTATGAATTCTCGGTTATTCGGACGGCTATGCTGGACGGTGTCTGTTAAATCAGTGAAGGAACTGGACCATAGCGTTGTTTGTATAGTCGGTTGATCCTGGCGTCCAGATCAGTTCGCCTGCATTCCTGCCTACCGAGCGTCCGTTCTCGCGTTCTCGGCACCTCGCCGTTTCCATAGCAAAAGCCCTTACTACTTCCGGCAAAAAAAAGCCGCCCGCAAAGCGGGGCGGCCAGAATGAACATGTCTTTAACCCGAGGACCATGTTCTTTGAGAGAAACTGAGTTAATGGATGCCCGTCTTGGTTCTTAAGCGTCAATTTAACGATACTTGCATTTTTTTGGAACATGATTGGGCATTTGTTGGACAGCAACCTTGCTTTTGTGTTGGGCGGCGAAACGGTGTTTCGTCTTGACGCTAGAAGGGAGCGCAGGAGTGGTCCACCAGCAGCGTAGCGCGACAGACAAGTGCGTGACCGGTGTCCGCCGATATAGCGCTCGCGGATGAGCGCTTCTGCCAGGCAAACCCTCGCACTCGAGTTGAGAACCGAGACAGTCGTCTTTTCATAGCCTCCACGCGAAACGAAGCGAAACCGACGTTTCGGCCACGCTAGAAACGAGTCAAGGAATTGAGGTTTGTCTGGCAGGCTAAGGGACGTAACGGCTGTAGTAAGTAACGAACGCCTTTTTTTCGCCGGCAAGTAAAGAGCGAAGAGCATCAGCTCGGAGAGACAGTGGAGGACTCTTCGGAGAGTCATCAGCTTCCAACTCAATACCGTGCGACAGCCAACGAAAAAAGCCCGCTAAAGAGCGGGCCAAAAAAAGCAGTTCACCCAGAGGGCCGCAAGGAGATACGGTCCTCTCGTTGAGGCTCGGACGTTATCGGCAAGAATCAACGAGAGAAGAAGGCACGTGGTCCTTCCCTCTCTGAGCCTGCGAGCCCTCAGACCTTCATGCCGACGAACATGCTGCCGAGCGCATCGACCGACTTGGTGATGCTCTTGACATCTACGTTCGTGTGTTGCGAGGCATCGACCTGCGTGACCGGTGCGACGTTGATTTGCGGGCTCGCGAAAGACACGCCGCCTGCCTGATAGTTCGAGTTGACGCCGGTGTTCGAGAAGATCGAGAAGCCGCCCGCGATGGAGCCCATTGCAGCGCGATCGAGTTCTCTCTCAGCAGCAAGGTTCTTGATAGTCAACATGATAAATCCCCTAAGAATGTGTTTGGATGGTGTGAATTAAAGTGCCAAGCCGCCGAGCAGGCTGCCCACAGCGGTGATCGATTTGTTGACGGTCTTGAGATCGACGTTGGTGGTGGTCGATGCATCGACTTGCGAAACAGGTGCAATGTTCGCTTGCGGCGAAGCGAACGACACGCCGCCAGCTTGTACGTTGCTGTTGATACCGGCGTTCGAGAAGAGCGAATTACCGCCCGTGATGGCGCTCATTTCAGCGCGGTCGAGTTCCTTGGAAGCAACGAGGTTCTTGATGGTCAGCATGATGAATCTCCTAAACAATGTGATTGGATAGTGTGAATCAAAGCGCCATGCCGCCGAGCAGGCTGCCCACGGCGGTAATCGACTTGTTGACGGTCTTGAGATCGACGTTGGTGGTGGTCGATGCATCGACTTGCGTGACAGGCGCGATGTTCGCTTGCGGCGAAGCGAAGGACACGCCGCCTGCTTGAACGTTGCTGTTGATACCGGCATTCGAGAAGAACGAGCTACCGCCCGTGATGGCGCCCATCTCAGCACGGCCGAGTTCTTTGGAAGCGGCGAGGTCTTTGATCGTCAGCATGGTGAATCTCCTAAGTGGTTGGTTGGTCGAGCGTTGATTTGTTGCGCTCGCAGCTACATATGCGAGAGGCATGCCAAGCAAGCCGCTAAGGCGTTTATTATTTTCTAAGTGAATGAATTCAAACGTTAAAAATGCTAAAAACGGCTTTTAAGGGCAAGCGCCCTTACGCATTCGAAATTGGGGGTGTATTAGAGCGGCAGACAGCGCTCTAGAAAGTGAACGTCACAAACCGACACCTTTGGGACTTGTCTCCGACTCACGATTTCCAAGGCAGACGCGGCTGCGCTCTGAAGGTCTTTTGTCGAGTGCCGAGAGTACATGGCAAGGAGAGCCTGCACGCGACGGTGTTAATCGAATGATGGTTCGAACTTGCTAAGCCACAATGCACTCGTGTCCGCACCGCAGACGAATCCGTCGACGCGCCGAAGGCAACGAATCAAGCGGAGAGCGTGCAATTAAGTTCATCGACTGAAACATGCGATCGTTAAGTCGGGCGAGTTGACGATCTCAAAGGCGGATGACCTTGAGTAGGCCCAGACCATTCATCGGCGCAGTCTGGTTTACTCAACGTTGAAATCAATTGTTCTGAGTGCCTTTCACACCGAAAAAGATCGTCACACCGTGACTTTCTTAACGTATGTTCCACGCGCCGCGGGTGCGATACCGCTAGCCGTACGCAACGTCAGCTTAGCCACCGGCTTACCGCTCGCGCGATCGATTAGCTGCGAATGCTTTTCGCCGCGTGCAAAAAGGTTGGCTTCACCCCATTGCCGCAACGTGACAATCACAGGGAACAGCGCTTCGCCCTTCGGCGTTAGCGCATATTCCTGATAAGCGGAGCCGTCCGACGCAGGGACCACTTCGAGCACGGCCGCATCGACGAGGAGTCGCAAGCGGTCGGCGAGAATATTGCGCGCGATCCCGAGACTTTCCTGAAACTCGCCGAAGCGACGCACGCCGTCGAACGCATCGCGCACGATAAGCAGCGCCCATCGCTCGCCTACGATATCGAGTGCCCGTGCGACGGGACACGATGAATCCGCAAGACTTTTGCGCTGCGCCATTTGCATTTCTCCAGTCAAATCCGAACCGATATCCGTCTTAGCGACCCATCTCAACCAGTTGCATTTTAAAACAAGTTTTTCTAGACTGGATCTAGTTGCATTGTGAAACTAGTTAAAGATATAAGGGCAGGGCGATTCATGAATGCCGGAAGCACACCGTGCGACGCGACAGAACAAAACGACAATCCCGCAGAAGATGCGCCTCGCTCACTGCCGTCCGTCCTCGTTTTGCTGCGCGCAGTGTGCTGCGCGGTAAGTGTCGCGAACGTCTACTACGCGCAGCCCCTGCTCGACGCCATTGCCGAAGACTTCCGCATTACGCAGGCAGCCGTTGGCGGCGTCATCACGGCAACGCAAGTTGGCTGCGCGCTGGCTCTGCTGCTGGTCGTACCGCTTGGCGATCTGCTTAACCGCAAGGTCCTGATGTGCATACAGCTCGTCTTTCTCACGGCTGCTCTGGCCATGGTCGGCTTCGCGCATTCGCCGGCGATATTGCTCATCGGCATGGTCGGCGTCGGGATGCTCGGCACCGCGATGACGCAAGGATTGATCGCGTACGCGGCGACACTTGCGTATCAATCGGAACGCGGTCGCGTAGTTGGCGCCGCGCAAAGTGGCGTGGTAGTCGGATTGCTAATGGCGCGTTGCTTCGCCGGCGTCATCACCGACCTTGCAGGATGGCGCTCGGTGTATCTCATATCGGGTCTATTGGCGGTCGTCATGCTGCTCGTGCTTTGGAACGCGGTGCCGACGCCGCGCATGAGCCCGCTCAAGCTGACCTACGCTCAACTGCTAAGGTCGATGTTCATGCTGCTTGCATCCGAGCGCGTGTTGCGGGTTCGTGGCGTGATCGGCCTTTTCATGTTCGCGGCGTTCAGTATTTTCTGGAGCGCGCTGGTCTTGCCGCTCAGCGCGCCGCCGCACTCGCTGTCGCATACACAGATCGGCGCGTTCGGGCTGGTCGGCGCAATCGGGGCACTGGCCGCTGCGAGGGCGGGCTATCTGGCCGACCGAGGTCTCGGGCAGTGGACCACTGGCATCGCGCTGATCTGTCTTGTGACTTCATGGATGCCCATAAGCCTCATGCCGCAGAGCATGATCGCGTTGATGGTGGGAATCGCGTTGCTCGATATCGGCGGCCAGGCAGTGCACGTGGTCAATCAAAGCATGATTTTGAGCGGCCAGACTGCGTCGCACGGGCGTCTCGTGGGCTGCTACATGCTTTTCTATTCGGCGGGGAGCGGTATCGGCGCGGCGGCGTCCACTTACGTGTATGCGCAAGCAGGCTGGATGGGTGTCTGCGTCCTCGGGTTCGCCGTAAGTGTGGCTGCGCTCGTTTTCTGGGCCGTTACCTTGCGTTCGCAAAATCGCTAAGCGACGACTCTTGCAAAGCCGCTTCGCAAGAAAGGCGAAGCGGCAAATGACGCTTGTCCAGGCGATGTCGACGGGAGACGAATACACCGCACCGAAGAGCAAAATTTTCGATGCTAAGAAGCCGTTAGGAAGGCTATAATTCGCCGCGCAAGGCAGAAACCGCACTACGTAGGCTCTGGATCAACAAGGAGAACCGCCGTGCTTCCATCTGACCGCAATAACGACAAACCTTCCAGCTCGGGACGCCGGCAGTTCCTCGGTTTCACCGGCGCAGGCATGCTAGCGACACTGCTGCCCGGTTGCGGCGGCGACGACAACCACGCCGCCTCCTACCCGCAGACCATTGCGATGGGCCAGCAGGCTATCCAGCAAGCCATCGGCAATACGGCGCAGCCCGTGGCCGCCATCTCGGTTGCTATGCTCAAGGGCAACGACGTCGTGTGGCAGCAGGCGTTCGGCGCATCGTCGGTGCCGAGCCAGACCCAGGCCACGACAGCGACGCGCTTCAATATCGGATCGGTTAGCAAGCTCTTTGCAGGGCTTGCCGCAACGATCCTCCAGGACCGTGGACTGATTACGCTCGATACCCCCATCGTCCGCTATCTGCCCACGTTCTCGATGCTTTCCCCCGAGTACACGCGAATCACGACACGCCATCTGCTGTCGCATTCGTCGGGTTTTCCCGGTACCAATTCGCGCAATCTCTTCACGTTCTCGCCGGTTCCCGGCTATGCGGCCGACACGCAGGCCGAGCTCGCCAACACTCATCTGAAGCATTTGCCGGGCGAGCTTGCGGTGTATTGCAACGACGGCTTCACGATGGTGGAGCAACTCGTCCTGGCAATGACCGGGCAAAGCTTCGCGAGCTTCGTCGAGGCGAACATTCTCGCGCCGCTGAAGATGACCAATTCGAGTTATCTGACAAGTGTGCCGACCGATGGCTCGTTCTCGTATCCCTATGTGAACGGCACGCAATATCAGGAGTTCGTTAACGCTTACGCGACGGGCGGGCTGAGTTCGACGCCCGGCGACATGATGAATCTCGCGCGGATGTTCCTCGGCGGCGGCGCGTTCGAGGGCAAGCAGATCGTGTCCGCGGCGGGCATCGCGCAGATGGGTACGGACCAGACAGCGGGGCTCCTGATCAATCCATCGCCGGAATGGCGTTGGGGTCTCGCATGGGATTCAGTCGTGCAACCGGGGCTAGCCGCTGCCGGCGTTCTCGGATGGGAAAAGGACGGCGGCACGGCCTTCTTCACGAGCGAATTCTTCATCGTGCCGAAGGCGCAACTGGCGTTGATGGTGACCGGCAATACGGGCTACGATGCGCGCAAGCTTGCGGAGAGCATCGTGCTTTCGGCATTGAAAGAGGACGGAACCATCGCCGCGCTGCCGCCCACGGTCGGCGGCACGGCGCCTTCAGCGGCGACGGGTCCGGTTATCGCGGACACGGCCGGCATCTACGGCAACTCGGACTCGCCGGTTCAGGTGATCGCCAACGGCGACGGCAGCGTGCAACTCAACCAGTGGAATGGTGTGACGCGCGCGTGGGGGCAGCTTGGCGCGGGCGCCTATCAGTACCGCAGCGACGGATGGTACTGGAGCAATAGCGATACGGCCTCGTACCGTTTCGCGGTCGTCACCGGAACCGACGAGGACGGCAGCCCATTCAGCTATCGTTATCTGATGAAACGCGTCGTCCCTGGCGCGGGCTATGCCTTCCTTACGTTACCCATCGGCCAGCAACTCGCCGCGCTCGCGCCACTCGACGCCGCGTGGCAGCAACGCCTGGGCACGCAATGGCGCGTGACGAACGACTCGCCGACAGCGGTGCCAATAGTGGTCGACGGCAACGAGCCCGCGTATCTCACCAGCCTGCCCGAATTGCCGGGCTACGTGCTGTACGGCAATAGCGACCTTCGCTATCAACTCTTCGTGCCGCTTGCAGATGACCGCGGCGGCATGTCGGTTAAGGTGCCGGGCGACTTCGGCCGCGATCTCTACGAGATTCGCTTTGCATCGGCGAGCAACGCCACCACGCTGACCTTGGGCAGTTCGATTTACGCGCAGGTGTAACGCCCTCACGACGAAAGCCGTGTCGATGCCTGGCGCGTCGACACGCATCGGCACGTCTAGCAAAATCCTCACGTTGACGTCAAAAGAACCACACGTCTTGGTGCCTTGTCGCCATGCGTATGCGTAATGTAATCGATCACGCGAAACGGCTTGCTAAGGGTCGCCTAAGTATCCAAAGCTTAGTATGGCCGTAATCATCGCGATCTCAGTCAAGGCTCATCGAAGCGAAAGATGGTGCGCGTCGCGGCCGGCATGTGGTGTGGTTTGTCGGACGGCGAAGCGCGCAACGGGTGCGCATGAATGACGTATTCAGACGCCGAGACGCACCATCCAAAACTCCGTGGAGTACGAGTGTTAAACAACGCAAGGAGCTGGGTGCCCAGAGGCGCCTGGCGCTATGGAGTGGCACTGGTCGCCGCGCTCGCGGCCTTCGGTGCGCGAGAGTTGATGCACCCCGTGCTGGAAGCGCACATGCCTGCACTTTTCTTCACGGTCGCGGCGGTCCTCGTGGGGTTCTTTCTCGGTATTGGTCCAGCCATACTCGTGGTGGCCATTGGCGTGCCTATCGCCGACTATTTTTTCGTACCACCGTATGCCAATTTCGGATACTTCGACAAAGAGGACGTGATTCTTTTCGTTGCTTTCCCAACGGCTACGCTTCTTTTCCTCTGCATGATCGAGTGGCTTAGACGCACTCAACACGAAGCCAGACTTTTTGCCGAAGTCGCGCGGTCCCGACATCAAATGCTTTTACGGTCCGACAAGCGTAGAAGAAGCGCGGAGGCGTCGCATTTGATTTCAGACCGATTGCTTCGTCAGTTCACGGGCGAAAGCGCCGATATCCTATACATAGGGAAGGTTGGGTCGTCCTATGAGTACGTCAACGAATCGTTCGAAAAAGAACTTGCGCCGTTGGAAGGAGAATCGGCTTCATCGCGACTAATGGCGACATTTTCCGAAAGCGACGCGTCTACATTTGCCTCGGCCTTCGAACAATCGAGCGACGAGGTCACAAGAAGCTGGGTTGTCAGATTGCCTCGCCGTGATGTCGTTGGTTCCGATTTGACATGTCGCTTGGAGCGCTTTCCTACCTCGCACGGCGCGTATCTGATTTTGAAAGTTCCGCCCGAGTCTGTTGAATGAGCGCTCAAAACCTATTGATGCAGGATATCGTCCACGCCGCAAGCAGCCGAAATCATGCTGTCTTATTGCTTCATGGCTTGAGAAGCACGCCGCAGGAAATGGGTTATGTGGCCCGGGCGCTCGTCAAACAAGGCTTTGCCGTGCATGTCCCATACCTGCCCGGGTATGGACTTGGAACCGAATGCGGCACGTCCGTCGAGTGGCGCGAGCAGGTCAGGGCGCATTATCGAAAACTCGCGGGCGCGTATGGCAGCGTGTCGGTAGGCGGTCTTTGCATTGGCGCCACATTGGCGCTTGCGCTCGCCATAGAGGAGCCTGAAATTCTTGCGCTGTCGTTACTCTCCGTCACGCTCGACTACGACGGCTGGACCATTCCCTGGTATCACTGGATGCTAGGTCTCGCCTATAAAACACCGATCCGGAATTTCTACAGCTTGCGTGAGCGCTCGCCCTTCGGTTTGAAGAACGAGGCGCTAAGGGCAAAAGTGGCAAAGAGCATGCAGCGTCGAGGGGATTCCGAAATCGGCGCCGCCACTTTATCGATGCACCATATCTTCGAAGCCAAAGCCCTGGCGAAATACGTAACCAAAAACATCGCAAAGATCAGAGCAGATTGCCTGCTGATTCACGCAATAGACGACGATATCTCCACCACCGCGAACGCCGATCTCGTGTATCGCGGTATCGGTTCGACACGTCGACGCAAGATTTTCCTCGACGACTGCTATCACATCATCACGATGGACAATGAACGCGATCTGGTTGCTCGCGAAACGCATTATTTTTTTGAAGAGGCGGCCAAGCTGAAGAACGATGGCTTGAATGCAGTCTCTGTCGCGCGAGCGCAAGGAACGCGGCGTCAGACTACCCACTCGCTCGCGGAATCTGGCGTCTTCGCGAAGTGGTTTCGCCGCGACCTTTGACGTGACGGTAATGTCCAGCTTTTGCTTCCATCACGACACCGCCACTCCCAGCGCGTGCCCGATGCCGAACGTGAACGCGGCAGTAGCCAGTCCCACGACAACCTGGCGCATCGCCGAGAAGCTTGCGCTGCGGCCATTGAAGAGCGACGTGAACATGCCGATAGCCACCAGCGCCAGCACACTGAAGCCGATGCACTGAACAATGGCGGTTGTGCCGGACGTCCACAGAAACGGCATCGTGGGAAAAATAGCGCCGGCGGCGAACAGACAAAACGACACGGCCGCCGCGGACCAAGGGTTGCCACCGAGTTCAGCCGGGTCCAGACCCAGTTCCTCGCGCACGAGCACATCCAGCGCCTTGTCCTTGTCTTGCATGATCTGCGCGGCCACGCGCCTCGCTTCTTCCGCGCTCAGTCCTTTCGCCTTGTAGATGAGCGTCAACTCGTGTTCTTCCGATTCCGGGCTGTGCTCGAGTTCGTTCTCTTCCTTCGATACCTGCGCCTGCGCAAGCTCGCGTGCATTGGTCACCGAAAGCCATTCGCCCAGTGCCATCGAACAGGCGCCGGCAATCAATCCGGCAAGCGCGGTCAGCAGGATGGCCTTGTTGCCCGTGCCAGCGCCCGCCACGCCCATGATCAGGCAGAAGTTCGAGACGAGGCCGTCGTTGGCGCCGAGCACGGCGGCGCGCAAGTCGTTGCCGGATGAAACGCCGCGATGCCACGACTCGCCTTGCGCGATGTCCGCGCCTTGCGACGCCGCGGGCATGCCCGAGTTTGCCATTGCCTGCACGACGCTCGCATGTCGTTGCTCGTCTTCCGACATGCGTGCGGTGTCCGGATTGCCCGCGTACTTGTTGCGGTCGGCAAACTCCGCAGCCGCAATCGACGGAAGCACGAAGCGCGGTCCGAGCAAATGGACGAGCGCTTGCATGAGATAAGTCTTGGCATTGAAACCGGAAGGCGCCTTTTTTCCGTTTGCCCTGAGTTTATCGGCCCACACGAGTGCATGCATTCGTTCGGATGCGGCGAGTTCGCTAAAGACTTCGCTCCGAGAGCGGTCTTGTTCCACGCGTGACAGCGTCTCGTAGATCGCGGCGCTGTGAAGTTCATCGGCGAGGTTTGCCCGAAATTTTCTGAGTTCTTGTGCGGAAGCCATGTCGTTTCCCATCGCGCGCACTTCTTGCCTTTCGCATCGCAGGCGCGCGAAAAATATTCAAGCGACTCTCATCTCAGATGAGAATAAAAACACTTCTAACTCTGCTCACGGTTTTGCGAGCCCAAATGCACAAACGGGCGACCAGCCTTTGAAGGATGGTCGCCCGAATGGGAAATCGAACTGCATGATCGATGGAACAAAGATGCGGTAAGCCTGTTACGTACAACGCTGCGTCATGCTTCGACGAAACACGTGCTGCGCTACCGTATCACGAAGTTGGGAGGAGCGATTCACTGCACCACACAAATATGCCGCGAAAACGAAAGCATTCGACATCGTCATGCAATGCTTGAACAATCGCTTCCCGATCCAAGCTAGGCGAGATACTTGCTTACAAGAGCGCCAACCCATTCAGCCTCCCTATCTTGATGCCGCGACCGTCGTTCTCCGCTCAGCTCTTTGCGCTCTGGATACTCGTGGCGGTCCTCTGCGGGCTGCTCACGGCCGCCGTGTGGCTCATGCTTTCCTCGGCGCTCGGCGAGCGCGTCACCGCCGCGAAAAGCCAGGCAACCGTAGCCTGCGCGGCGGTCGCATCGCGCTATGACTTGTCGATGCAACGTCCCGGCGAAACCAATTTCGATCTCATGCACGCGGTCCTCGACCTCGTGCTGATCCGCACCGATGGCATCGAAGGCGGCTTCTGGACCGCGGCCCCTGCAAAGGGCGCACCGAACGGCTTTCTCGCGTACGCCTTTCCCACGTACGAAGGCAGCGGCGTTAAGCGCGATGTCCCCGAGGCCGAAACGCCGCTCATTCTGCGAACGCTAAAAAACGCGGCGAGCGCGAGCCAGATGCAAGAGGATGTCGTGTCGAGCGGCGGCGATGCCGTGGTCGCCGTCGCGTGTCCCGTGCCGCGCCATACCGGCCTCTTTGCGTGGATGCTGACGCGCGCGCATCCACCGCTCGGGCCGTATGGAGAGCGCGCCGCGAGCATTCTCGCGGGCGTGCTTACCATCATCGTCGTGCTTGCGCTCATTCTTGCGCTGGCCCTCAGGCGCTGGAAACGCAACCTCACGCGGCTCGAACAGGCGCTTGCGCCAGCGGGCGCGTTCGAGCAAGGCAAGCGGCTGGAACGGCTCGGCGAGCAGGACCTGGATCAGATCGTCGCGGCGCTCAATCGATACGTCGAACGCGCCGAGCGCCTGCAGCGCGAAGCGAACGCACTGAGCACACAACTCGCGCAGGCGGAGCGGTTCAGCACGCTGGGCAAGATGGCCGCGCAGATCGCGCACGAAATACGCAACCCCGCAGGCGCCATGCGTCTGAAAGCAGAAAACGCGCTTGCTGGCGACGCCACGCGCCGCGAAGCCGCGTTGAAGACGATCATCGAGCAGGTGGGCCGTATCGAATCACAGGTGACGAGCCTGCTTGCCCTGACGCAGCCCGTGACCATCGACGCGCGCGCGGTCGACCCGCACGTATGGCTCGCGGAGATCGTGCAGTCGCACGAGTCGCGCGCGCAATGCCGGGACGTCTCCCTGCACGCGGAGGTCGAGACAGGCGCGACCCAGCCCGTCTTCGATCCCGCGCAACTGGCGCGCGCGCTCGACAACCTGGTGGTCAACGCGTTGCGGCATGCGCCGCCGGGCGGACACGTAACGGTGCGCGTGCATGGCGCACAATGTGCGCAGGGCAAACGTCTGCGAATCGAAGTCATCGACGATGGTTCCGGCGTGAACGTGGCCGAACGAGAGCGCATTTTCGAGCCGTTCGTGACGGGGCGCCCCGACGGCTCGGGGCTCGGTCTTGCCGTGGTTCGTGAGATTGCATCGGCGCATGGCGGGCGCGCCTATCTTGCGGAAGATTCCGACGTGACGCGCTTTGTGATCGATTTGCCATGGCGATCATACTGATCATCGACGACGACGATGCCTTCCGCGAAGGCCTCGCCGAAACCGTTCAGGACTTGGGTCATACGCCGCTCGAAGCGCGCTCCGGCGAGGCGGCGTTCGAGCGGCTGCGTGAGCACGACACCCCCGACTGCATCTTTCTCGACTTCCGGCTGCCCGGTGCGGACGGTCTCTCGGTTCTGGAATCGCTGCGCGAGAACGCAGACCTTCGACGCGTGCCTGTGGCAATGCTCACCGCGCACGCGACGAGCGACAACACCATCGGCGCAATGCGGCTCGGCGCGTTCGAGCATTTAACCAAGCCCGTCGGCCGCGACGAGATCGCCGCGTTGCTCGAACGCATGCTCGCCGCGCACGCCGATGCGCCTGCCGCCGCGCCGCCAGCCTTCGCCGACGAAGCGCCGTCGCGCGAGCCGCAATTGCTCGGCATCAGCGAAACCATGCGCGACGTGCAAAAGCGTCTTGGCCGCGCGGCGGGCACGAGTTCGACCGTGCTCATCACCGGAGAAACGGGCACGGGCAAGGAAGTGGCGGCGCACGTGCTGCATCGCGCGTCGGCGCGCGCCGGGGGACCGTTCGTCGCCGTGAACTGTGCGGCGATTCCAGCGGATTTGCTCGAGAGCGAGCTCTTCGGGCATGGCAAGGGCGCGTTCACTGGCGCGCATGCACAACGGCGCGGGCGCTTCGAAGAGGCGCACGGCGGCACGCTGTTCCTCGATGAAGTGGGCGACATGCCACTTGCCATGCAGGCGAAGCTCTTGCGCGTGCTTCAGGAGCGCCAGGTCACGCCGCTCGGCGCGAATCAAACCATAGCCGTCGATGTGCGCATCGTGGCCGCGACGCATCGTGACCTGCCGGCCATGGTCGCGGCAGGTACGTTCCGTCAGGATTTGCTGTACCGGCTCGACGTGATTCCGCTGCATATGCCGCCTTTGCGTGAACGCGTTGCGGACATCTTGCCGCTCGCGGAGCACTTCCTCTCGACGCTCGCGGCATCGCCGGAAACGCGCAAGCATCTGTCATCCGATGCACAACGTCTGCTCGTCACCTTCGGCTGGCGCGGCAACGTCCGTGAACTCGCCAACGCCATGGAAAGGGCGAGTGCGCTTGCGCCCGGCGCGCTGCTCACGCGCGATGACTTCGCCTTTCTCTTCGATACCGCCGCCAGCGTCAACGACGCCATTCCCGCCAGTCTCGCCGAACTGCCGCTCAACGACGCGCTCGCGCAACTCGAACGGGCGCTGATCGTCCGCGCACTCGCACTCGCCGATGGCAATCGCGCAGAAGCCGCGCGCAGGCTCGGCATCAGCCGCCAGTCGCTCTATACGCGTCTGGCGAACGTCGACTCTTCCAATTCCGGCGACTGAGCAAACGGCGAGTGTCAAGCAACCGGACTACGTGTGTCCGATTCCTTGACACCGTGGTCGCGTGACATGGCGTCGCCCATAGGCTGCAAGGGGTCGAGGCTCATGGCATAGGGCTTGCAAAAGACTGCGCACCTAGTGGAGGAGTGAGTCATGCAATCGACCTCGAAGTATCCCATTCAACTCAACGCTGTTCGCGTGTTCGGCGCGGCGGCTTGTGCCGCTTTGCTCGTGACCAGCACGGGCTGCGTTGCTCAGACGCAAGCCGCGGCGACACCCGTTGCGCCACCGGCAGCGGCGCCCGTCGTACCTCCGCCGGTTGCCGCCGCGCCCGCACCGACTGCCATGCTCGCGCCGCCGCCTGGTCAGGCTCCGCTCGAATCAGCCGACGCCGGCACGGCAGTGGACACACGGGCCACGGTGGCCCGCTTCCTCACCAACCCGGATGGCGACGTCGACGGCTTTCTGACCGACGACGGCGCGCTCGTGCGCTTTCCGCCGCACATGAGCGCGCAGCTCGTCTCCGCGATGCGTCCCGGCGACAGCGTGCAAATCAGCGGCTTGCGCGATGCGGGCGGCAATCTCAAGGCACAACGCATCGCGGATTCGAGAAGCGGCCAGCAACTCGTCGATACGCCGCCGCTTCCGGGCGCGCAACCCATGCCGCGTGAATTGCGTGGCGCGGGGCTCGCGCATCTGAGCGCACAGGGGCAAGTGGCCCATGTCACCACCGCTCCGCGCGGCGAACCGGACGGCGTGATTCTCGCGGATGGCACCGTCATCAAGCTCACGCCTCCGGTCGCGCAGCAGTTTCCGAGTCTTGTCCACACGGGCGCGAAGGTATCCGCGCAAGGCTACGGCACGCGCAATCAGTACGGCACCGCGCTTCAGGCAACGGCATTCGGCGCACCGGGAAAACTCACGCGGCTTTATGACCGCGCTCCGGCCAACCCTTGAAGCTGCCGGTTACAAGCGAACTTTCATCGACATCTGAACGAGGAATCAAAACATGCATTGGATCGACCCTGACAGCCTTCCCGAAACGCGTGGCACCGTGACGCGCTTCCTTCTGAATCCGCACGGCGAACTGGATGGCTTCGTGCTCGGCGCCCGTCATGCGCGGCAGGTTCATTTTCCGCCTCATCTGTCGCGCCAGATCGCGCGGCAAATCGCCGTGGGCGATGAAGTCGGCGTGCGTGGCGTGAAGCCGCGCGGCGCGGACATGATCGCGGCGGTCGCGCTCGTGACGAAGACGGGCAAGGTCATTCTCGACGAAGGCCCGCATCGCGATGGCAAGCCGCATGAGAAGCCGCACGTCGAGCGCGAGCCGATCGACGCGAGCGGTGAAGTGGTGCTCTCGCTCTTCGGTCCGAAAGGCGAGTTGCGCGGCGCATTGCTCGACGATGGCACGTCGCTGCGCATGCCGCCGCATGCCGCCGCCGAACTGGTCGCGTATCTGACTCCGGGCGCGCATGTCCAGGCGTGGGGGCATGGCGTCAAGAATCGTCATGGCTGCACGATCGAAGTCGACGAGATCGCCGAACTGATCGACGCGTAAAGCAAGCACGACGAGGAGAGCGACATGCTGAGTTGGGTACATTTCGGGGATCTGCACGCTTCATCCGACAATGGTTACCAAAGCCTGAACCACCTGAAGGGGTGATCACCCAATGAATCCTCTCTACGCGCTGGAAGGCCTGAACTTCTTCATGGCCGATGTGCAAGCCGGCATCGGACCATTTCTCGGGGTCTTTTTGCAGGCTCAGGGCTGGCATACGGATGCTATCGGAACCGTGATGACGCTCGGCGGCATTGCGGGGATGCTCGCGACCTCGCCAGCGGGCGCACTCGTCGATGCCACGCGTTACAAGCGCGGCCTGATCGTCGTGGCAGGCGTGATGACGACGCTCGCCTCGCTCGTGCTATGGGTATCGCACGATTACTGGATGGTCGCCGCGTCGCAGATCCTCACGGCGGTGACAGGCGCGGCGCTCGGTCCGGCGGTGGCTGGCGTCACGCTCGGCATGGTGCGCGAACGCGGTTTCGACCGGCAGTTCGGGCGCAACCAGGTGGCCAATCACGCAGGCAATGTCGTGGCTGCGGCGCTTTCTGGGTGGCTCGGCTGGCGTTTCGGCTTCGGCGCGGTGTTCGTGCTCGCGGGCTTGTTCGGCGCGATGACCGTGATCTCCACGCTTCTGATCCGGCGAGATTCGATCGATCACGATAGTGCGCGCGGGCTCGGCGCTTCGTCCTCGAAGGAGCGCGAACACGAGCACGCAAGCGGCTTTCGCATGCTGCTCACGTGCAAGCCGTTGCTGCTGCTTGCCGCTTCACTCGCGATGTTCCACCTCGGCAATGCGGCGATGTTGCCGCTCTATGGCCTTGCCGTCGTCGCGGCACACAAGGGCGATCCAAGCGCCTTTACCGCGCAAACCATCGTCATCGCGCAACTCGTGATGGTGGCCGCCGCGTTTTTCGCAAGCCGGATCATTCAACGTATCGGTTACTGGGGCGTAATTCTCATCACCTTTCTTGCACTGCCGCTGCGCGGTCTGGTCGCGGCGATGTTCATCAACGCCTGGGGCGTGTGGCCCGTGCAGGCGCTGGACGGCATCGGCGCGGGGCTGCAAAGCGTGGCCGTTCCCGCGCTCGTCGTGCGCTTGCTGCAAGGCACGGGGCGCGTGAATGTCGGGCAGGGCGTGGTGATGACCGTGCAGGGAATCGGCGCGGCGCTCAGTCCGGCGCTCGGCGGCATGCTCGCCCAGCACTTCGGTTATAAGGTTGCGTTTCTCGTACTCGGAGCCGTGTCCATCGGCTCGCTCTTGTTGTGGCTATTTTTTGGCAGCGCGCTCAAGAAGGCATGCGGCATCCATCGCGATTCTGCCAACGAACCCTCTCTCGCTACATGAATCCGATTTTTCTCTCCTGGGGCATCGGGCTTGCCGCGACTGCCGGCGTCATACTGCGTCCCTTCAAATGGCCCGAGGCGATCTGGGCGGTTACGGGCGCCGTGTTGCTCGTCGCGCTCGGGTTGCTACCGCTGAATCTCGCGTGGCAGGCGATAGGCAAGGGAAGCGACGTCTACCTGTTTCTCATCGGCATGATGCTGCTGTCGGAACTCGGCAGGCGCGAAGGCCTGTTCGACTGGATCGCGGTGCTTGCCGTGAACCATGCCAGGGGCTCGCCCCGAAAGCTCTTTCTGCTCGTGTATCTCGTCGGTGTCGTGGTGACGACGTTCCTTTCGAACGATGCCGCCGCCGTCGTGCTCACGCCCGCTGTTTTCGCGGCGGCGAGGAAGGCGCATACTAAGCCGTTGCCGCTCTTGTACGTGTGCGCGTTCATCGCCAACGCGGCGAGCTTCGTGTTGCCGATTTCGAACCCGGCGAATCTCGTGCTTTACGCGAATCACACGCCCGCGCTGGGCTCGTGGATTGCGCGATTTGCCTTGCCTTCGGTGTTGTCGATCGTTGCGACGTATTTCATGCTGCGCTGGACGCAGTGCGACGAACTCGCTGACTCGTGTGCTCGCGATCTGAACGTCGAACCGCTCAGCGCGAACGGCAAAGTGACGCTCGCGGGCATCGGCGTCACGGCGGTGGCTCTGCTCACCGTCTCCGCGTTCGACATGCAACTTGGCCTGCCCACCGCGATCCTCGGCGTCGGCACCGCTTTGGTGGTGCTCGTGAAAGAACGTCAATCTCCGGTCGAGCTGATGAGCGAGATATCGTGGAGCGTGCTGCCGCTCGTGGCTGGCCTCTTCGTGCTCGTGGAGATGCTAGCGCATACGGGCGTCGTCGCGGCGCTTTCGCAATTGCTGGCGCTCGCGTCGCAGCAGAATCAGACCGTGACGGCGGCGGTGTCGGGCGTGGTCATCGCGCTCGGCAGCAACGCCATCAACAACTTGCCAGCGGGTCTCATTGCAAGCGCGACCGTGCTGCAAGCACATAGCCCCGAACGCGTGATCGATGCGTTGCTGATCGGCGTGGACCTCGGTCCCAATCTCTCGATCACCGGTTCGCTGGCGACTATTCTCTGGCTCTCGTCCATCCGGCGCGAAGGCGAGGAAGTGAGCTTCATGCAGTTCCTGAAGGTCGGTGCGATCGTCATGCTGCCTGCGCTCTTGTTAAGCCTCGGCGCGCGGCTTTTAGCCGGAAATTGAGCTCAGGCATTCGGAGACAAACAATGAGCAGCGCGTGGCTAGTCACGCTCCGCACGAGCAGCCGCTCAACCTCGACTGACCGAGTTCGGGCACACGGGTCGCCGCGAACCTACACGCCGCGACGCAGCGCATCGGCAACGACGACGAACGCAGGAGTCGGCTGACGTCGGCTGGGATAGTAAAGATGAAAGCCTGAAAACGACGGGCACCAGTCAGGCAGCACCCGCACGAGCGCACCGCTTTCGATCTGCGATAAAACCCGCTGTTCGGGCACGAAGGCGAGGCCCACTCCCGCAAGCGCGGCTTTCACGGCCATCGTCGCGCTATTGAAGACGAGTTGTCCCTCCACGCGCACGTTCAACTCGCGTCCGCCTTTCTTGAACTCCCACGCATAAATGCCGCCGGCCGTCGGCAGCCGGATGTTGATGCAGTTATGCGCCGTCAGGTCTCGCGGTGTCTTCGGCTTCGGATGCGCGGCGAAATAGTCGCGCGTGCCGACCACGGCCATGCGCACGTCGGGACCGATGCGCACCGCAACCATGTCCTTGGCCACTTGCTCGCCGAGCCGCACGCCCGCATCGAGCCTCTGTTCGACGACATCCGTGAGTCCGTTGTCGATGAAGAGCTCGATCGTGATGTCCGGATAGTCGGGCAAAAGCCGTTCTATCACCGGCCATAGCAGCATTTCCGCCGCGTGTTCTCCAGCAGCGATGCGCACGGTGCCCGCCGGCGTATCCCGCAATGCGGTGAGCGCGCTTAGTTCGGCCTCGATCTCATCGAGCCTGGGGCCGACCGACTGGATCAGCCGTTCGCCAGCTTGAGTCGGCGATATTTTGCGTGTCGTTCTGGTCAGGAGGCGAAGGCCCAGCCGTGCTTCGAGATTGCGCACCGTCTGACTCAGCGCAGACTGCGAAACGCCAAGCTTCGCGGCCGCCTTCGTGAAGCTGCCCTCGCGGGCGACAGCGAGAAACGCGGTGATATCGGACAGATCGGAACGTGCCATGATGATTTATAAGCCTGGCTTCTAACTTCATGCCGATTTTAGCTCTTTATCGCAGGAAGTCGCGTTGCTACATTGAACGTCGAGACAACTATTGCAAGGAACGCACATGCGGATCATCGAATGCGGCTCGCAGTCCTCGGCGACGGGCCCAGCTGAATATTTCACCGGAACGGTGAGGATCGACGCGCCGTTTGCGGGCGACGAACCCGCGCGCATCGGCGGCGCAACGGTGACGTTCGAACCAGGCGCGCGCACCGCGTGGCACACGCATCCGCTGGGTCAGACGCTCATCGTGATCGCGGGCCGCGGATGGGTGCAGCGCGATGGCGGACCAATCGAGGACATCAGAGCGGGCGACATCGTCTGGATTGCGCCCGGAGAGAAGCACTGGCACGGCGCGACCGCCACCGGCAATGACGCATATCGCCATTGCCGAGAAGCTCGACGGCAGTCCCGTCGACTGGATGGAAAAGGTCACGGACGAGCAGTATCGCGGCGGCGTGCCGGCAAACGACGAAGGAGTCGCATGATGAACCGACATATTCTCGGGAAGAGTGGTCTCGAAGTATCGGCAATCGGCCTTGGCTGCATGGGACTGAGCTTTGCCTACGGCCCTGCAACGGAGAAGGCCGATGCGATCGAACTCATCCGCTCTGCCTTCGAGCAAGGCGTGACTTTCTTCGATACAGCCGAAGCCTATGCGCAAGGCGCGAACGAAACACTGCTCGGCGAGGCACTTGCGCCGTTCCGCGATCAAGTCGTGATTGCAACGAAGTTCGGTTTCGAGGGCGGCGACGTGCAGAAGGGCGTCAACAGCAAGCCGGACAACATTCGCGCGGTGACGGACGCGGCGCTCAAGCGGTTGCGCACGGATCGCATCGACTTGCTTTATCAGCATCGCGTCGACCCCGAGGTGCCAATGGAAGACGTCGCGGGCGCCGTGAAGGAGCTGATTCAGGAAGGCAAGGTCAGACATTTCGGCATGTCGGAAGCGGGCGTCGAGTCCATTCGCCGTGCGCACGCCGTGCAACCGGTTGCGGCTTTGCAAAGCGAATATTCGCTATGGTGGCGTGAGCCCGAGAAAGAAATCCTGCCGCTGCTCGAAGATCTCGGAATTGGCTTCGTGCCGTTCAGTCCGCTCGGCAAGGGTTTTTGACGGGCGCAATCGACGCGAGCACTGGTTTCGATCAAACCGATTTTCGCAATGTCGTGCCGCGTTTCTCGGAAGAAAATCGCAAGGCAAATCAGGCGCTGGTCGACGTGGTCAAGCAGATCGCCACGAGTCTGAACGCGACGCCCGCGCAAGTCGCGCTCGCGTGGCTGCTCGCGCAAAAGCCGTGGATCGTGCCGATTCCCGGCACGACGAAGCTGCATCGACTGAAGGAAAACATCGGTGGCGCTTCCATTGAGTTGACGGCGGACAATCTGCGCGATATCGATACGCGGCTCGCGAATATCATCGTACAGGGTGAACGCTATCCCGCACATTTGCAGGCGCGTGTTGGCAAATGAATCGCCTGCCGATCAGCCAAGCCGATGCCATCGACCCGTCTCCGGGCACACATCTGCTGGCGCGCCTTCAAACCACACTTGCTCGTCATCCAGTTGCGACGAGCTCGCGCCATCCACATCGAACTCTACTTGCAGTGCTTGTGCCACGCAGGCGTTTTCGATCGGAAGTTCCCAGCTCAGGAACACTTGAACGTAGTCCTCGTCGGGCGCGAAGTCGGACACGTTGAAGCTTTCGCTATCGCGTTGAATGACGCCATGAGGCTGGCCCGTATCGAAGATCATGGCGGTTCCGCGGGTCAACGGAATGCGATGACTCGCGGCGGGGAAATGCACGTCCAGACCCTTGTCTTCGCTCAGAAAAAGATTGCAAAAAGCCGCGCCGCCATATTGCGCTCCGTCATGATGGTATCTCGCGCCACGACAGGCCATGAGCGCTATGTCGCTGGCGGCGAGCACGCCGGGTAGTCCGAGCGCGTTCGTCCAGTCGACGATAGCTCGCACGCAGTGCTTGTAGTCCGTCCAGCGCGCGCGAGTTCGCGCCAATGGCATGACCTCGACATCGCCGGGTTCGAGAACGAGCCGCGACATCGCTTCTCTCTGCCAATCGGCGATGAGACTTGCAGGCGGCTCGGGCAAGTCGAGTGTGGTCGACAAAACGATGTCGCTCACGCGTCGGCTGCGGATGGCATCGCCGCTATGAAAAAAGGAAGTCAGCATGTCTCGAACGGGAAGGCGACATCCTCGCGCATCGACTCGCGCACGCACGTTGCAAACGCCAGCGCGGCAGGCTGGATCGATTGTGGCAATTGCAGACAGATGGCGAATGGCGGAAGGGCAGGCAAGCCGGACTCATGAGGCGCAAGCCTTTCGAGGTCGGTGGGTACGGTAAAGGCGAGCCATGCGGTGATCGCAAGGCCCGCCCGCACGGTGGCTGCGGTCGCCTCGATGTTGCCGCTCTCGAACACCGTGCGCCAGGCGATGCCTTCGTCCGCGAGCGCGCGCAGCACCATCGGACGGAAGGCGCAGCGTTCGTCGACCATCGACAGCGGCAATGGGCGCTTGCGCCACGCTTCACTGCCGCGGCCCGTCACCCACACGAGCGGCTCGATGCGGATCACTTCGCCTTCGGCCTCGCTCGCAACGTATTCGACGAGCGACACATCCACCAGACCGCTGTTCAACGCGTTGCGCAGTTCGCGTGATGCGCCGCATACCAGCGAAATTTCCACGTGCGGATGAGCATCGGCGAACGATTTCATCGCGGGCGCGAGCGCGGTGACGAGGTCGTAGGGCACGCCAACGCGAAGGCTGCCGCTTAACGACTGCCCGGTCATGTCGGACCAAATATCGTCGTTGAGCCGCATCAACTGGCGCGCCTTCACGAGGAACTGTTCACCCTTGCGTGAGAGTTCGAGCTTGCGCGTCTTGCGCACGAACAAGAGGCAGTCGAGCAAGTCTTCAAGCCGTTTGACTTGCTGGCTGATGGCGCCTTGCGTCATGTGCAGCCGATTCGCGGCAACGGTCATGCTGCCGCTGTCGGCCACGGTGACGAAGGTGCGGATGAGATCGAGATCGAAGTTTCGAGGCATCGACGCATTATGCATCGTAATGCGTGCCATCAAGATTTTTGGATTTGCTGATGCGTGGGCGATCAGTAGAGTGCAAGTCTCGATATCCGCACGCATGTTCATGGCCTCGCTCAACCTCCCGCTTTTCCTCTTCGCAGTCGTCGCGACCATCACGCCCGGCGGCGCCACTACACTTGCCACCGCGTCTGGCGCGCGTTTCGGCTTCATGCGCTCGATCCCGTTGATGCTCGGCATCGCCATCGGTCTTGCCGTGCTCGGCGCGTTCGCCGCACTCGGGCTTGCCGGTATCTTGCTCGCGATGCCCGCGCTGCAAACCGCCGTGAAAGCGCTTGGTTCCGCGTACTTGTTGTGGCTGGCATGGCGCGTAGCCCGAAGCGGACCGCCGAATGAGAACAGTGGTCCCGCGCGGCCGGTCACGTTGATCAACGGCATGCTGCTCTTGTGGCTCAACCCGAAAAGCTGGGCGATGACCGTCGGCGCCGCGGCGTCCTTCGCGCTAGCGGCGGACAGTCCCAACCGGCTTGCGATTCTCCTCGGCGCGGCCTTCGGCGTTGCGGCATGCGGGTCGCTCGTATTGTGGTGCGCGCTCGGTGCAATGCTTGCACGGTTGCTTAGAACGCCGCGTCATTGGCGCGTGGTCAATCTTGCGATGGGTTTGCTGCTGGCCGCATCCGTCTTGTCGATCTGGAGATGACGATGCAGCGCCTTCGGCCAGCAGCAGAGCCCATCATCAATGCATGGTGGCGTCGCGCAACACCGGCGCTGCGTTCCCCCGGCCGCGGCCTTGGACATACGCAGCGACGATGGCGATTGCAATCGGCACCGTCAAGAAGAGGAACAACTGCCCGAAGTTCCACTTGAAGCTCAGAAGCACCGCACCGACCGACGCACCGGAGATGGCACCGAAGCGGCCGATGCCCGTCATCCAGCTCGTGCCTGTCGCTCGAATCTCCGTTGGGTAGTAGCTCGCGGCCATCGCCGTCCAGCCGGTGTTCGTGGAGTTCGTGCAATAACCGAGCAGGAACACGAGCGTGATGAGACCGGCTAGCCCGACGTTCATCTGCGACACCGCCACCGTGAAGACGAGCGCCCCGAATAGTGTCGCGATCATGACCTTGCGCGAATCGAAGCGATCCATCGTCCAGCCGATGACGATGTTCCCGAGCGTGCCGCCCACTTGCATCATCGCGCCGACGAGCGCCGCGTCAGCCAGCGAGAAGTTGTTGTCCTTGACGATAATCGGCAGCCAGCTGTTCAGGAAGTAGACCGTCATCAAGTTCATGAAGAGCCCGACCCAGAGCGCGAGCGTGACCGTGGTATGCGGTTTCGACACGATGAGGCGAATCACGCCCTTGCCGGCGTGTTCGCGTTCGGGCGTCACGAAGCCGGTCGAACCGTTTACCGTGCCGGGCTGAATTTCGTTGATGATCTTCGCAAGCGCCGTGCGTCCCTCGTGCTTCAGAGCTAAAAACTTCGCGGATTCCGGCAAAACGAAGAACAGCAGAACCGCGAAGAGAAGCGGCACGATGCCGCCGACGACCAGTATAGAATGCCAGCCGTGAGTCGGCACGAGATAGCTTGAGAGGAAGCCGCCGCCCGCCGCGCCAAGCGTGAAGCCGCAATAGATGACCGTTACCATGACCGAACGATGCTTCTCCGGCGCATATTCGCAAGCAAGCGTCGCGGCGTTCGGCTGCGATGCGCCGAGGCCGAGTCCAGTCAGAAAACGCATCACCGAAAGCACTTCGATGTTCGGCGACCAGGCCGAGGCGAGACTCATCACGCCGAAGAAGACGACCGCGGCGATGATGACCTTGCGACGGCCGAAGCGATCGGCCAGCGGACCTCCCGTCAGCGCGCCGATCGCGAGGCCGAATAGTCCCATGCTCAACACTGGCCCGAGCGCGGCCCGGCTGATCTTCCAGTCGGCGATGAGCGCGGGTGCGATGAATCCCATCGCGACCACATCGAAGCCATCGAGAATCAGGACGACGAGTCCCAGCAAAAGGATCTTCCATTGAAAGCCGCTGAATGGCCTCGTATCCAGGAACTGCTGGACGTTCAATTGCTTTACCGCACTGCTCATCGCTGTCTCCTAGTGTCGTGATTGTTGCGACGCTGCCTCAAGCAGACGACGCATGTATTCGATGCAGTCGACGATGACCTTCTCATCGTCCTCATGAAACGCGAATGAGCGCATGTCGAGGCTGCGTCTTTATCGAAGCGATCCTCTCTGTTTAAAGTTTCAGCAATTGGAAGTCAACGATTTTTATCCATGAGTTCTTGTATGGAAACAAACGAGGGTTTTTCCCGAAGTGCCTGCTGTCCAATTGGTTCACGCATCAGGTGATTTTTTCCAGAGAAATGACGCCAAATCTCATGAGCAGCAAGCTAGACTGCTTGTTCCTTTAAGGAAACACGTTCACAATTGAGTTCATTCCAACTTCGGCTTGAGGAAGGCATGCAAAAACTCGCGCGATCCTTTGGAGGCAGCACCTTCTCATTCATGTGGGAAGAGACGGCGCTTGGCGCCATGCGAAAGATGCAGGAGATCGGCCTGAACGACTTCGATGCGTTGGTCGTACCCGGTCATCTCTGGCCGGATGAACTATCCGCTGCCGATAGATCGAGTCTTGCCGGTACGCTTCGAAGCGAAGGCCTTCGGATCGAATCTTTGAACCTGCCTGCGCTCGATCTGAATCTGGTAAGCCGGGTCGAGCCGTTCAGGCAATACTCCGTCGATCTCTACATCGACACGATGCAACTCGCTTCGGACTTGGGCTGCGGGGCAATCGTCGTCGTGCCGGGCAGGGTGTCTTCGCTCTTTCCTCCGCCGAAAAAGGACACCGAGCTTCTGCTGCGCGATAGCCTGGAGCAGCTTCTGCGCGTGGCGGAACGTCTCGATCAAAAGCTTTACGTCGAGCTTCATCCGCAAACGCCTATTCCCACGACCGCCGCGATGCTCGCCTTTTTCGATGCTCTGCCGCACGAGAGGCTGCTGATCGCCTATGACGTGTCCAACGCCGAGTTCGTCGGAGAAGATCAGGCCGATGCAGTCAGGCAATGCGCGGCACGCCTTGGCCAGTTGCACTTGTCCGACGGCACACGCAGTCAATGGCGCCACGACCGCGTGGGTTTGGGCTCGGTGCGCTTCGACGAGATCCTCAAGGCTCTGAACGACGTGGACTTCTCCGGTGTCCCGGTTCTGGAGATCATCTCTTCGACGCCACTGGACGATCTGCGTGCGTCCGCGCAGTGCCTGAGCGGTAGGCAGGAGCCTCACCATGACCGATGACAACACGTCGCTGCGCTCCCATCGCCTGCATGATGCTCGGCTGGCCTACCGGCGTAGCGGAACACCCGACGGCAGGCCGACGCTGCTCTTGCTGCACGGATGGCCGCAAACCTCATGGGCATGGCGGCGCGTCATGCCGCTGTTGAGCCGTGACTTCGATGTCATCGCGCCGGATCTTCCGGGCTTCGGCGATTCCTCGAAGCCCGAGTCCGGTTTCGACAAGAAGACCATCGCTCGCAGATTGCATGATCTGGTCGAAGCGCTCGGCGTGAGGCAAGTGGCTATCGTCGGGCACGATCTCGGCGGGCACGTGGCCTATGCATATGCCGCTCAGTGGCCGGATGCGGTCAGTCACTTCGTCTTCGTCGAGAGCAGTCTTCCGGCATTCGGGCAAGAAGAGGCCATGGACGTTTCGCGCGGCGGTAGCTGGCATTTTGGCTTCAACATGGCCGGGGATATTTCAGAGTCGCTCGTGAGCGGCCGCGAGTTCCTGTTCGTCGATCACTTCGTGCATCGGGAGACGGTCGGCGTGTTCGATGCCGACTCGATCAGCCGCGACGACATTGAAGTCTATGCGCGCGCATTGGCGCGACCCGGCGCTTTGCGCTGTTCCTTCAGCTATTACCGCACGCTACCGCGCGATAGAAAGGACAACGCGGTCTGGGGACGCTCGCCGCTTCAGACGCCGTGCCTCGCCATCGGCGCGCAATGGGGATACGGACCGGCATCGGCCCACACGTTGCGTCGCGTGGCATCGAACGTGACGGAGAGGCTTATCGACGATTGCGGTCATTACGTGCCGGAAGAAAGACCTGCGGAATTCGCCGATGCCGTGCGGCAGTTCGTTCTTCAAAGATAGCGCACTGTCCGTTGCGCGCCTATCGATGGATTGGATAAGGCTTATCAAGCTGGCTTTATGGACACCACTTCACTATCTGCCGATACTCGACTCAAGGTTACGATGACGTCGAGTCTTCGAGAAAGAGATCTGCCACGACGGAACGCAGCCATCGATGCCCCGAGTCGTGATGGTTACGCGAATGCCAATGCTGTTTCACCACATAAGCCGAAAGATCGAACGGCAACGCGAACGATCGAATCGATTTTTCCTTGAGCATGAGTACGGCAAGTCGTGATGGGATCATTGCGACGAGATCGGTACGAGCCGCAATCTCAGCAACGCCGAGGTAACTGGGTACTTCGAGCATGACCCTTCGCGTGAGATGCATCTCGCGCAGGACCCGGTTGAGAATGGAGTGACCCGTGCCCGATGGCGTAACCGCGATGTGTCCTTCCGCCAGGAACTCGGCGACACTCGGCCGGCTGCTGAGTCTTGGATGATCCGCGGCGATGATGCCGATATACGTTTCTTCCATCAGCCTTTGTTGATAGAAGCCTTCGTTGAGTTGAGGCATGTAGCCGATAGCAAGTTCGACTTCGCCAGTCTGCATCAAGCCAGCCGTTTCGTCGGCGATATGACTTATCGTCAGTTTGACCTCGGGCGCAATCGAACGTAGCCGGTTGAGCCAGCGAGGCAGCAACACGTTCTGTGCAACGTCGGTCAATGCCACATGAAAGTCGCGATTGGCCAGTGCGGGGTCGAATTGGGTCTGGTACTTCGAGACGACCTCGAACGACGCAAGCAGGTCGAGCACTCGTCCGTAGAGGTCGGTGGCAAATGGCGTGGGTTCCATCCCATGAGGGAAACGCACGAAGAGTGGATCGCGATAGTGCTCGCGCAGCTTTGAAAGATTGAACGAGATGGTCGGTTGCGAGAGACCGAGGTTGACTGCCGTCTGCGAGACGCTGCCCGTCTTGTAGGTCTCCGCGAAGACGGTGAGCAGCTTGACGTCGATGTCTGACATTGTCTTTATCCGATCGATAGGTTCGAAGCACCGGACGAGATTAGCATTCGAAACCGATGGTCGACGAACAACATGAACCAGCCAGGGAGATTGCATGAAGCGTAACGCGCCAGTCGCGATGGTCACAGGCGGTCGAAGAGGCATTGGCCGAGGCATTGTCTGGCATCTCGCGGATGCCGGATTCGACATCGTCATCAACGATCTGTGCGATGACGACGCCATGCGGGAAACCATCGCGGGAGTCGAAGCAAGAGGCCGCAAATGGGCGATGGCGCTAGGCGATATCGCGGAACTGAACGAGCAGGACGACCTCGCTGAACGCGCGTGGTCCGCGTTCGGACGCATCGACACGCTCGTCAATAACGCTGGCGTTTCCGTGCTTTCGCGCGGTGACCTGCTCGATGTCTCGGTCGAAAGCTACGATCGCAATCTCGACATCAACCTGCGCGGTCCCTTCTTTCTGACGCAGCGGATTGCGCGTCGAATGCTGAATGAGCCTGATTCGAGTTTGTATCGATCCATCGTGTGCATTTCATCGACGAGCGCGGAAACCGTCAGCATTAACCGTGGCGAATATTGCATCTCGAAAGCGGGCGTCTCGATGATGGTCAAGCTCTTCGCCACGCGTCTTGCCGAGCATGGCATCGCGGTTCACGAGATTCGTCCCGGCATCATTCGCACCGACATGACGTCGGTTTCGGCGGCCAGTTTCGACGAACGCATACGTGATGGACTTACGCCGATTCGCCGATGGGGCACGCCCGACGACATCGGACGCGCGGTCGCGACGCTCGCCATCGGAACGTTCGCCTTCTCGACGGGAAGTGCCTTCGAGCTCGACGCCGGGATGCATATGAATCGCTTGTAGACCAGCGTGCATCGACATCACTCGCGATTAAACACATTCCCAGGAGCGCGCATATGAAGCAAACCATCGTGTTGATACACGGCGCATGGCATTGGGGCGGTTGTTTTCAGAAGGTGGCCACGTTGCTTGCAGCGCGCGGACACTCCGTCATCCACCCGGACTTGAAATCGCACGGATTCGATCCCGCAATCTACGATCAAGTCGAAGACATGGCCGACTACACGGCGTCCGTTGCCGCGTTGCTCGAAGGCGCGCACGAGCCTTTCGTGTTGCTCGGACATAGCATGGGAGGCGTGTCGCTCACTTATCTTGCCGAGAAATATCCGGAGAAGATCAGCAAGCTCATCTACCTTGCCGCGTTCATGACGCCGCCGGGCAAATCGGCGAACGATTACCTTCTATCTGAAGGCTATACGAACGATCCTTCGGTCAAAGCGCTTTTCGAGATTGTGAATGCAACGCCTGATGGCAAGGGCGTAGCGTTGAACGTCGATGACGTTCGTAGAGTGCGGTCGTCGTTCTATGGTGATTGCAGCGATCGGGACGTGGCCGTGGCCGCGGCCAACGTTGCCCGCATCAATGCCACGGCGCCTTACGCTGCGCGGATCGACACGACGAAGGAGCGTTATGGATCGATTCCGCGAGTCTTCATCGAATGCACGAAGGACCTCGCTCTTCCAATCGCGCAACAACGGCTGATGCAAGCCGACGTGCCGGGCGCCGAGGTCGTGACCATCGAGACGAGCCACTCACCATTCTTCTCGCAACCCGCGCAGCTTGCGGAAATCATCGGCGCGGCGATCAGCTAAGCCTCAAGCGTTCGCTTCTCAATTGATGCAATCACTCGATCCGGAGTATGCAGATGTTTTCAGAAGGACAATTCTCCCCAGACGTCCTCCCAGACGGATTCCGGCATGACGCAGACATTGTCGGAGACGTGAAACTGCACTACGTGACCGGCGGAAGGCCCGTTGGTACAGCGCCAATCATGCTTCTGATCCATGGCTTCCCGCAGAACTGGTGGGAATGGAGCCGCGTGCTCCTGCCGCTCGGCGAAGACTTTACTTTGATCGTCCCTGATCTTCGAGGCGTGGGCTTCTCGGACAAGACGGAAGCGGGCTACACGAAAAAGCAACTCGCGGCAGACCTCTTCGGTCTGGTGAGGAAGTTCGGCGACGAGCCGCCCCATGTCGTCGGTCACGATATCGGCGCGATGGTCGCTTACGCCTTCGCATGGCAGTTTCCCGTGCGTTCGCTCACCGTGCTCGACGCGTCCATTCCGGGCATCGGCGATTGGGATGAGATCGCATCGAGCCCTTTGCTCTTTCACTTCTCGTTTCATCAGAAGCCGTACCTGCCGGAAGCCCTGATTTGCGGTGGCCGTGAGCGTGTTTATATCAGCGCATTCATTAACGATCGAACCGATAACCCCGCTGCCATATCGGCGCGCGACATGGACGAATATGTGCGTGCCTATACGCATCCCGGCGCGTTCCGGGCGGCGATGGAGATGTATCGGCAATTCCCTCAGGATGTCATAGATAACCGCGCGGCGGCGCGGTTGCCGGCAAGCGTCCCGGTTCTCGCGTTGGGCGGCGAGAAGCGTTGGGGCCCGCACATGGTCAGCCGAATGAGCGCCGTCGCCGACAACGTGCGCGGCGGTTCGCTGCCCAAGTGCGGACATTTTCTCGCCGAGGAACAACCCGAATTGCTCGTCGCGGCGCTGAGAGAATTTTGCGAGCACTGACGAGCGCTGCGCGCTCGCAGCCGCTGAGCGAGTAGCGCCATCGCGCTAGCTCATTGCGCACTCATTCCCGAGCGCGTGAGACCTGCAACGCTTTTCCCCGGCAGCGAGGACGGAAACTTTGCCATGTCGGCATCGGCTGGCTGAACCGATCCTTGCGCCTCGCTGCCATTCGCTCGCGACGCCTTCCACTCGGCCAGCTTCTTCAAGCAATCTTTCGCAAGGAAAGCGACTCGTCCCCACGGGGAGAGCGCGAGTTCGAAACTCGTGTTGTGAAGAACGTTGCCGCGACTCCAGTAAGCCTTGAAGGGTTCCGATCCGACGCCGAAATCGAGATCCAACTGGTTTTCCCATGTCCACTTGACGCAGCGCTCCATCATGATGGCGCCGGGCGAGAACTTGGCGAAGCTCGGATCGAAACCCGCGATCAGACCACTTGCGCAAGTCAGCGCCAGTCCGACCATGTTGGCGCACACCGGTGACTTGTCGAGGGTCATCACGAACATCAATGCCAGCGACTTCCCACGGCTTCCATCGAGCAGATCGACCAGATAGTCGCGGTATCCCTCCGATTGCAGCCACGGGCCATCCTTGCCGTTTCGTTCGGCCCATTGCCGCTTTTGCGCGAGCATCCAATCGACCCATTTGCGATGCTCGCTCACATCCCGAGCGTCGAGCACCTTGATTTCGAGCGCACCCTCTTTCATGAAGCGGCGCTCCAGCGCGCCGGGCTTTTTCTTCGACAACGTTGAGAGCGTCTTGCAGTACGCCGTCCAGTCGGGTTCCCGGCGCAGGAGCGCCAGGGCCGAGATGTCCTGTCTGGCTACGACGAGACCGCCGTGCCCCGACGCAAGACGGTCGAGCCGCGTGCCTTTGCTCACGTAGGGAATCGAGAACAGATCGATGCGGCTTCCCTTGCTGGCGGCCTGCCACGCAGCTTCGATAGCCGCTTCCGATCCGGTCGATGCGAGGATGCTCGTATGGTCGGCCGTTCCCGATGCCAGCGGCTCGAGGATCGTCCATAGCGAGCGTCGACGGCGCACCAGAGGCCAGACGAGCACGAGTTCTCCGCGCTCCCGATATACGATGCAATGCAAGCTACCGCCACGCGGCTTGGCTACTCGCGTCCAGCAGAGCCAGCAAACGTCGAATGACTGGTAATGATGTCCGCCTATACGGGACCATAGCGAGTTCCATTCGTCGCGGAGTGCAAGAAAGTTTTCCGGATCGCTGATGATGCTGATGCCAGTCTGCTGGCGTGTTGCATTGCCGTTCAGTCGCTGCATAACGTTGGCCGATTTGTTATTTTGGATTTACCGCTGCCATGTGCTTCCTTGCGGAAAACACAGACCCCGTTCTCTATGAAATGCTCGAGCGCACCCCTGGCGTTCAATCAAACCGTCGAGACGAACCAGTCCGATTTTCTCGGGCGAATCAGACGGCGGCCTGCCTTGGCCATCGACCAGACGGGACTATGCCGCTCGATCACGATGCGCGGCTTGAGCACGGGTTTGAACCCGCTAAGAAAGCGGAACGTGCTTGCGTTGGGAATGCCGTCGAAGTCGAAGGTCAACTGTCGTTTCATGGCGTCTTCGATAGCCTGCCAGACGAGCACGCTGATCGCACCGCCATGAGCATCCCGCGTGCGCGAAGACAGCATGTAATACGCGGCATGATTGTCGAAGGTGACGCCTATCGCGGCGACGAGCGCGCCGGTCGCGTCGAAGGCGCCAAGCAGATATCCCGCGCCGCGCTCGACGAATGCATCGACGAGCCGTTGCATCACGCTCGATCCATAGACATTCGAACGACTGCGTGCTTCGAGGTTGCTTTCGTAGAACCGGTTGAATTGCGCAGGTTCGAGTGGCTTCACGGTCACGAACTTCTGACCGGTACGAATCATATTGCGAGTCTTGTAATGCAGACCTTTCCAGAGTTCCTCGATGGAGCGATTGGCGGAGAACTGCAGCGTGTATCGCGTCGACACGGTAAAGCCATTCAGGCCGAACGCAAGGGCATCTTCCACGCGCGGGTCGAAGATCTGATAGAAGCTGTGGACGTCGGGAATCTGCCCGATCAGTTCTTCCGTGATGCTGATGCGATCCAGCATCGCGCGCGTCTTATCGGTTTCATTGATCTTGAAAGCCGGTCCGAGCGTCCGTGTGAGCGGTGGCATTTGCGAGGTGCGCCAGAGTCCTTTGCGGCTTAGCGAGTACGGCATCTCGCCGACAATTTCGTCGCCGCGCCGGACTTTGGCTGACCGCCAATTGCCATCGGTTGCAATATCGAGCCACCACGGTTCATGAAAGACTGATCGAGGAGCGAGGGCGGCGCTTTCCGATTTAGCTTTTCTTTCTGGCAAAGCGGACGGCTTGGAGCTTTGTCGATCTTTACCTGCCAATCCACGGAGTGTCGATTCGTTAATGGACTTATCTGGCGCAGAAAGTCTTGTCTCGTCCGCATTGGGAGGCTTGGCAAGAATTGACGATTGCATTTGGTCAGAATGAGTTCTTTTAGTTTAGTGACGTGTCATGAAACAGCGACACCCCCGGTGAAATCTTTATACGCGCACGTACACTCACAGTCGGTGGACCGCGGGCATGCTCGCTTTGTTTTATTGAATCTCGACGCGCGTAGTGGACCGAATCCGCAATACGGCATTCGTCCAATCGGCTCCGCGCTAAATAGATGCTTACGGAATATTACGCGTGCGGGTTCAGGACTCTGTGCGCGACCAAACAATGCACGTCAGGAAAGCTCGGACAATTGCGTTGTCATGGCATGCAAGCTAGCAGGTCCGGGACCACGGCGCTGCTGCGAGCGTCGTTGGCGGCGCGCTGGTTTGGCATACCGCGTTCGCTGTGACAATCGACGGCCGATGAGGAATTTCACACCATCGCTAAGAGCAGCGTTGCGCTCTCGATCCATCGCTGGCCTGTCGCCCATCACCTCTTGGTGAACGTTACAACCAGTCGACTAAACGAAACCGACCTGTCGACCCGGACGCTGCCTCCAGACGCGCCACTGAACCTCTGAATCAAGCGCATTCCGAGACCGGTCCCGCTAGGCGTAGGAAAATTCTCTGGAAATCCGTTGCCTTCATCCTCGACCACTAACGTCAGATAACCCGTCTCGTCCGTCAGACCCACATGGATATGCCCACGACCGTACTTCAACGCGTTCATCGTCATTTCAGCCACGACGAGTCCCAATGTGGTCATCTGCGTCTCGCTCAACGAGACGCCTCTCGCATCGACCGAGATCGATCTGCCTGGGTCTAATTCGGCTATGTGATCGACCACGCCGCTTAGGTAATCCTGCGCATCGGTTTTCAAGGCGTTATCAGTCGAATACAAACGCTCATGTACCGATCCAATGCAATCCACTCGCGTGGCCGCTGCCTGGAGTTGATGCTTGACGGTTGCGTCTGCTGCCAAACTTGCTTGCAGCGAGAGAAGAGTCTGCACCAACTGGAGACTATTGCGGACGCGATGATGCACTTCCTTGATTGCCAGAGCCGAGTCTTCCAGCCTGGCTTCCTGCGATGAGACCATCTTGACGAGCGCGTCTTCATGCGAGCGCCATTCCGTGATGTTCCGCAGCACCATCAACGCGCCGGTAATGGCGCCGTGCTCATTGAGCACGGGGGAAATGGATACATCCCACGACTGCTCGTCGCCGATGATGGCAGACGCGCTGCGCCCATCGACGCGCGTGGACTTCCCTGCAATGGCTGCGCGAACGGCCTGTGCAATGCGTGCTTGGTCATCGTCGTGCCATAACGCGGTGTGAGCAGCCCCGACGAGGTTGTAGCCTTCCTCGAATGCAAATGCGGATTGGCAGGCTTCGTTGGCAAATTCGATTTTTCCGTCCGTCGTCACCAGCAACACGCAGTCGGAACTCGCACCCACGAGTTGAGGTGAAAAGCGTTGTGCCGCGCCGAGTCCGTCCTCGGCCAGGCTCTGTTCCCGGCAGAAGGAAATGATGTTGGCGATAGCCGAAATGAACACCGCGTCGACGTCGGCAAAAGCATGGCTATGCGTGCTATCCACCTCGAGAATGCCGAACGGCTCTCCCATACCTTGAATCGGGACATTGATCGCGCTTTTGAGTCCATGCCGGGCCATGATTGGAGGAACGTTAAATCGCTTGTCCACGTCGATGTCGCCGCTTACGACGATGCGGCGCGTGAGGAACGCCGCGCCAGCAGGATTACTCGCTTCTGCTTCCACTGCAATGAGCCAATCCTCGTCGTCCCATCCAATACCCGCCGTCATGATGAGCGTGTGATTTGAGGCGACGTAGCGCAGCACTTTTGTATGCTGCGCATTCATTCCCTCGGACAGGACCCGGCATGCCTCGTCGAGAATCTTAGGGAAGTGAAGCAACCCGAAAGCCGTGGCGCCAAACGCAACTGCCAGCTCCTGTTGCTTGCGCAGACGTTGTGCAACCAGCTTCGACGATACCGACGCCGGCGTTCGCTGCGAATTCGGGGCCATGTCTTTCCTCGACGAGATCAGTCTGCTCGAACAGTCTTTTTGAAGGCGGTATGCATGCCGGACGCTATCGCGGCAGTGTGTATTCTGGGGTCAAACCTCCATCTCCTGAATAACTTTTCGATCGACGGCCCGGACGCGGCTCGACGAGTGGCTTGGTGATTGTCAATGAAAGCGACCGTCACGCGCAACCTCAAGGCGAATGAATGCCGCATTTTTAGCAGCGCGCCGAGCAAATCGGAGTGGATAGCAGTTGTGACGCATGCTCAGGCATCCATCGTGCGCAGCGTTAGGGAAGACCCCTGGCAAGCGTGAGCCTTTGGGGTTGGACCTAAGGATGCCGAACATCTAGCATCCGGGAAAACGGCTCAACTCACACTTCGACGCTAGTCAACATCGGCAAACTGCAAGCGCCCGCCCGCCCGCGTGCGCGGGTCATGTCGGATCTCGACAGGAAGGAAGGAGAGGCGCAGCCCGTCACGTGTTCGCATATCCAAGTAGCTTTTCAGTCAACCGGCATGCTTCAGGAATAAACGATGAAAACGGCCTTTATCTTCGATCTCGATGGAACGCTCGTCGACAGCGTCTACCAACACGTCTCCGCCTGGACCGAAGCGCTTGCGAGCGAGGGCCTTGCGCTGCCTGGATCGAGAATCCATCGAAAAATCGGGATGAGTAGCGAACTGTTCGCAGCGCAGATTTTTCGGGAGATCGCTGGCGAAACGTCGGCGGACTGCATTGATCGCGTAAAGCGTCGGCAGGGCGAACTGTTGAAGGAACTGTCACCGCAGATCTTGCCTCTGCCGGGTGCGCAGGCGTTGCTTGCAGCCTTGACCAAGGCCGATATACCGTGGGCCATCGCAACCAGCGGAAGCCCGGAAGCAACTGCGGCAAACCTCGAAAAGCTGGGCATCGATGCCAAAACGGCCGTGGTTGCAACCAGCAGCGAAGTCGAGCATGGCAAGCCGGAGCCGGACGTGTTCATGGCCGCAGCCAAGCAGCTAGGTGTTGCAATCGAATACAGCTATGTCGTCGGAGACAGCACTTGGGACTTGCTTGGCGCGCGCCGTTGCCATGCCTACGGAATAGGGCTGCAGTCGGGCGGTGTGGGCGAGGCCGAACTGCAGCGGGCAGGGGCCTTGCACGTATTCGTCGACCCCGCCGATATGCTGGCTCACATGAGCGAGCTTGCAACCCATCCAGATAAGTGAACGAAGCCAGGCGGAAACAGGCTAACGGTCGCGTCCATGCCCTGTCGCACCATGCGCCGGCACGTGCGACCGTGCTTTTCCCCGAGGACTCAGCGCGTATGACGAGTCGTTTCGAAGAGAAACCACACCCGTTCTTCGGTCTGATCGATCCAGTTCTCGAGCAGGCTCGCCGTTGCCACGTCATCCTTGTCGTCGCAAAGTTCGTGGAGTTCACGCATGAATTTGATCAGCAGTTCGTTATCTTGGCGCAATTCATCCAGCATTGCTTCGGGCGCGACGAACGCCTCATCGTTGTCACCTAGTCGTTTGAGCGAGGCGATTTGCCCAATCGAGCGCAAGGTCGTTCCGCCCAGCTTACGAGCGCGTTCTCCGACCGGATCGATCATCGCGAAGACCAAGGCGGCTTGATCGTCGAGCAAAAGGTGGTAATCGCGAAAGTGCGGACCGCTTACATGCCAATGGAAGTTCTTCGTTTTGACGAACAAGGAGAAGACGTCCGCGAGAAGTTGGGTCAATCCTGCGGACACCTCCGTGCGGGCGTCGTTGCCGAGGTCGGTCGGGGTGGTCAGGTTCTTTTCGCCAGCGCGATTCGAGTCCGTCGTTGCCATCTTTAACTCCAGGAAAGTGTTTAGTGTCGTCTTGCAGGAGCCATGGCGCAAACGACGTACCCAACCGGCTGCCAATCTCCCGAACATAAGAAGCGTGGCGACTCGATTTCGAGGAGTCGGCATGGAACGCGTATGCCGTGAGACGGTTAATCACCAAAATCAGAGCGGGCCATTGTCGCCGCTGCTTGAGGCGTTCAATCCAAAGAAGACGACGAGTTATTGATACCGTGTTCATCCGGCGCGACGAATATTCCGATTACATCATCAAGAAGTTAAAACGAGGTTGCATTAGCCACTTGAAGTACCGCCGCAGACGGAGTGCATTAGCCGCGCTTTTACGTCAGTATTAGAACCTCCGTAAATCACGCAGAAGTTCATGGACCGTCCCGCGCTGCTGCCTTCTCTGAATTCGATACGCGCTTTCGAAGCTACCGGACGTCTTCTGAGCGTCTCGAAAGCGGCGAACGAACTCGCCGTGACACCGGCGGCCGTCAGCCGGCAAGTAAAAGCGCTGGAAGGGTTTCTTGGCGTGGAAATGTTCGAGCGCGTCAGGGGCAGGCTCGAACTGACTTCGGCGGGCGCGCGCTATCTCGCCGAACTCATGCCGTTTTTCGAAGGACTGCGCCAGGCAACCGACAGTATCCGCGGGGCAGGGCGGCGCTCGCAGGTGCTCAAGATTCGATGCCCCGCGACGTTCGCGGTGCGCTGGCTCATACCGCGGCTTGCCAGTTTTCATCGCCAGCATGAGGACGTCGATGTCCAACTCACCACGTCGTCGGCACCGCTCAATTTCGAGCGTGAGGATATAGACGGCGGCATCCAGCTCGGCGACGGCAAGTGGCCCGGTCTTTCCGCACAAAGGCTCATTCCCAATGAACTCGTGCCCGTCGCCGCGCCATCGCGCAAGACCCGTGCGCGCGGCAGGTTGCAAGGCGAGACGCTCCTGCATTCGCTCGCGCGCGCCGACGACTGGGCGCTGTGGATGAAGGCGGCGGGCTTCCCGCTCGATGGGCGCCGTCGCGAAATGCGCTATGAAACCTCACTGCTGGCGTATCAGGCCGCAATCGAAGGTCATGGCGTGGCAATCGCGCAAAAAGCGCTGGTCCGGGCCGAACTCGACAGCGGCCAGTTGGTCGCGCCATTTCGCTTCGAGCTCGACCGTGGCGCGTATACCTATTACTTCGCGTGGGCCGCCACGCGCCGTCCTTCCGCAGCCTTGACGACCTTCCGCGACTGGTTGATCTCGCTCGTCCAGACTAGCGGCACCTCTTAACAAAAACTCAAAGCCTCGTTTCGAAAAAGTCGATTGTTCCGGTGATGGCGCGGCTCTAATCTGCGCCATGGTTCGACGCAACGTCGGACCCGGAGACAGGACCACGACAATGATTCGAGATAGCTTGAAAGGCGTGCGCGTCCTCGACTTTTCGCATGTGCTGGCGGGACCGGTCTGTTCGATGACGCTCGCCGACCTCGGCGCGCACGTCGTCAAGATCGAGCCGCCTGGCGGCGAAATCGGCAGGCAGATAGGGCCGCCGTGGCAGAACGGCGTGAGCCCGACGTTCATGAGCGTCAATCGCGGCAAGTTCAGCCTTGCCATCGATCTCAAGACCGACGCCGGGCGGCGGACCGTCGCGACCATGGCGCGCCGCGCGGACGTGCTCGTCGAGAATTTTCGGCCGGGCGTCATGGCGTCGCTGGGCCTCGACTACGAGGCGCTGCGCGCCGCCAATCCGAAACTCGTCTATTGCTCGATCTCGGCATTCGGTCAACGCGGCGAGAACACGAAGCGGCCCGGCGTCGATGGCGTGATACAGGCCGTGAGCGGACTCATGAGCACGCTCGGGACGGCGCACGGCGATCCGCTGAAAGTGCCGGTGCCGGTAGCCGACATGATGGGCGGCTATCTCGCCACGATCGCCGTGCTGGGCGCGTTGCACACGGCGCGCCTGAACGGAACGGGGCAACACCTGGACGTGAGCCTCTACAACGCAACGCTGATGCTGCAGCAGATCAGCTTCGCGGCGTTCTTTGCGTCAGGAGCGGACCCGGAGAAAGTCGGCAGCGCGGCGCCGTATGCGTGCCCAAACGAAGCCTTCCGCACCCGCGACGGATGGATGATGGTCGTGGCCTACCATCCCGGCCGCTGGAGTGCGTTGTGCGAGTTGCTCGATGCGCCCGGCCTCGAAGCGGATGCGCGTTTCGCCACCAACGACGCCCGCGTGCGTCACCGTGCGGAACTTCACACGATTCTGGACGCGCATTTCGCCCGGCGGAGCACAGACGAGTGGATCGACCTGCTTTCGGCTAGAGATATTCTCTGCGCGCCCGTCACCACGTATCGCGAGGTCATAGAGACGACGGAGTATCGCGAGAGCTGCATTGCCCGCACGGTCGAGCATCCGGTCGCGGGCCGTATGCAGACCCACGGCTTCGCGCTCGGGCCATCCGATTCAGCCCCGTCCGACGAGACGCCCGCCCCGACGACGGGTCAGCACACGCTCGACATGCTGGGGTTTTACGGCATCGCGGAAGAGGAAATCGCTGCGTTGCTGAACGCCGGCGTAATACGCGCGAGCGCGGCGCATGCCGGTACGACGTAGGCGCGCGGCGTCGGACAAGAACGCATTTACCTCAGGAGACAGACCATGCAGGACATGGAACGCGGCGATGCGCCGCTCGTGCGCTACACAGTCGACGAAGGCGTGATGAACGTCACGCTCGATGGCGCCGCGAATGGCAACGCCCTCACGGTGGCAATGACCGAAGCGTTATCGGATGTGCTCGAAACCGTCGATCGCAGGGCCGATGTGCACTGCCTGCTGCTGCGATCGTCGTCGAGGCATTTCTGCACGGGCGGAAACGTCAAGGACATGCACAGCGGCAAGGATCTGATGGACGGCGGCGTCGAGCAAGTGCGTGAACGCCTGCGTACGAGTCTGCACCGGATCACGCGCGCGCTCGGCGAAATGGAGGTGCCGTCGATCTGCGCGGTGAACGGCGCGGCGGTTGGCGCAGGCTGCGACCTGGCGCTGATGTGCGATATCCGGGTCGCCGGCGCGCGCGCGGTCTTCGCCGAGAGCTTCCTTCGACTGGGCCTGGTTTCCGGTATCGGCGGCGCGTGGTTTCTGTCACGCATCGTGGGACCTGCGAAGGCGCTCGAACTGACGCTGACCAGCGAATTCATCGATGCCGACGAGGCCAGGCGGCTCGGTATCGTCGCGAACGTCTATCCCGACGACATGCTGGATAGCGAAGCGCTCGCGCTTGCGCGGCGCATTGCCGGCAGTCCGCCGCTCGCGCTGCGTATGTCGAAGAAGCTGGTGCGCGAGTCGTCGCACTGTACGTTGCCCGCCGCGCTCGAATTGGCGGCGAACATGCAGGCCATCTTGCTGTGCGGAAACGAGCACAAGCAGGCGGTGTCGGCATTCATCGAGCAGCAGGCCCGACGAAAGGCGCCGCGCGGCGAAGGCGGCGCCGCCTGACATGACCAACTGGAGGAGACACACATGAACAAAGAATCAGGCAAGGTGCATGGTCGGCCCGGCATGTTGCGCATAATCGTGACATCCAGTCTCGGAACGATGCTCGAGTATTACGACTTCTTCGTCTACGTCGCGCTGACGGCGACGCTCACGCATCTGTTCCTTCCTTCCACGGACAAGTCCGTCGCGGCGCTGGCCGGCGTTGCCACGTTCGGCATCGCGTATGTGGCCCGCCCGCTGGGCACCGTGATCTTCAGTCCGATGGCCGACCGCATCGGACGCAAGAAGACCTTCGTCATCACGCTCGCGATCATGGGAATTGCCACCGTCGGCATCGGTTGTTTGCCTACCTATGCATCTGCTGGCATTGCCGCGCCCATCGCGCTGCTCACATTGCGCATCGTGCAGGGCGTCGCGCTCGGCGGCGAGTATGGTTCGGCTGTCGTGTACGTCATGGAGCATGCCCCGGAAGGCCGCAAGGGCATGGCGACCAGCGTCTTGCAGAGCACGGCGAGCATCGGTTTGCTACTTGCGCTCGTCGTTGTCTCGGCCCTGAAGCTTTCGCTCGATACGGCCAGCTTCGAATCGTGGGGATGGCGGGCGCCGTTTTTGATCTCCGCGCCGATCGTGGCCGTCGCCACGTGGATACGGCTCGGCATGACGGAGACGCCAGTATTCACGGAGATGCGCGACGCAGGCCGGCTGTCGAAGCGGCCCTTGCAGGAGACACTGTCGAGCAGAACGTCCTGGAAAGCCATTCTGGTGGCGATGTTCGGCGCGCAAGGCGGCACCTCGGTGTCGCTGTACACCTCGATCGTCTACATGCTTTATTTCTTGCAGAACGTCCTCAAAGTCGAACCGACACAGGCCAACGTGTGTCTCGGCGCCGGCATCTTGATCGCCGCGCCGCTCTATCCGGTGTTCGGCCGATTGTCGGATCTCATCGGGCGCGCGCGCGTGATGCTGATCGGCATCGTCATGTGGATCGCGGCTGTCTATCCGGCGTTTGCGGGCATCAGGGCCAGCGCGGCGTCGTCGCAGTGGATCTCCGTCTCGCTGCTGATCGCCGTACTCGCCGTGCTGACCGCGATGATCATGGCGCCACTGCCTGCGTTCGTCGCCGAGTGTTTTCCTCCGCAGAGCCGCACGACCGGGTTCGGCCTTGCACAACAACTCGGCAACGTGGTGTTCGGCGGGTTTCTGCCTTTGATCAGCCTCGCGCTCGTCAATCTGACCGGCAACCCGCTTGCGGGCGTCGGCTATTCGATCGCTTCGCTCCTGCCCTGTCTCGCTGTGACATGGATCTGGGGCCTAAGGCAGGATGCGCGGATGAGAGCCGTGCGCGGCAACGACATGCCGGCGCATGCCAATGCGAAGACGCTGACCACGCGCTGAGCCGACACGGCCGTGGCTCACATCGGCGCGGATTCGAAGTGCTTCGGCGCCTGTGCGCTCGATTCGCCAACCGCGGGCAAATTTCTCGATGCGAACTGGCAGCTCAACGGAACGCGTCGCCAAGCTTCGCGCCGGTAGCTGGCCCGGAATCTGCGCTGCCTTTTCGGTGTCGCGAACTTGAGCGGCCAAGTCGAACCAACCGTTGAGACAATCCATGACCGATCCCCGTAACGTCGCGCACGACAAAAAAGTGCAGCAGGAAAAGAAACATCACGGCGAAGACATCGCGCCGGACGCGGAACACGCGCCGCAGCCCGGAAAGAAGCCGCATATAAAGCACGAGGAAACGAAGGACGAGGCCTCATCCACGGACGATGCCGGCAATTAAGTGGCGCGCGCACGTCCTTGGACGTGCGGTACCACTAGGTTTAGATCAGCCGCAGCACGATTCGCTGAAGGAGTGCTTGCAGATCGCGTCGCGTGTCGCAGACGAGATGGATGTACAGAACGCCTTCGCGCACCTGATAGACAATTCGGTTCTTGCCGGAAATGACTTGCCGGAAAGTGTCGTCGACGAAACCTTCGAGTTCAACCGGAATATGGCCGCTCTCGGGGAACTGGCGGATTTGCGTGATCGTCTCCTGCAAGTGCGCGGAGGTCTGACGCCACGTTTCCCAGCCGAAAGTACGGACGATATAACTTCTCAGTTCCTCGATGCCGATTCGGGCTGTCGGCAACACCCGGTACTTCAACAGCGCCGGCATCAACGAAGCCTTTCCTCGCGGTCCAATCCGTCGAGTTCCGAAAAGAATGCATCGCCTTCGACATAATCCTCGCGTTCGATCTGCTTTTGACCGATTGCCAGAATTTTCAACATGGCGAGTGTCTGCTGGGCGGCTTCGTACGTTCGCACATCCTGCACCACGAGCTTTGCTTCGCCGTTCTGCGTGATGATTAGCGGCTCGCCCGACTCGGCAAGGTCCTTGACGATTTGTGCCGCTTCGCTCTTTAAATAGCTGATCGGCTTCACATGATCGGCAATGTGCATCGGATACTCCGTTCTACAGGTTGAACGAGACTAAATATAGACCAATTTCAGTCTGGTGGCAACGGCCGTTGCTGCTACAACTACGGCGCGCGCGCGGTAACCGAACTACGGCGCGCGCGCGGTAACCATGTGGCGGCTGCCGTTACATGCACGCCTCGATCCAAGGCAGAAGGCGGGTTTTCCCCGGGCCACATCACGCGCAAATTGATTGGATTTCTAATTAAGGCGGAGCTATCGTGCGTCAGTCCAATGCAGTATTGCTCGCGTTCGGATCTAAAAAACGGCTTCGCTGATAAAACCAAACATCCAGGAGACAGATACATGGAGCAATCCACCACGGCGCCGCATGTCCCGGAATCCGACCTTGGCGATGCTGAGAGCATGGCATCGAATGACCAGGCTTCACCGAGAGTGCGGCGAATTCAGCGTACCGCACTTGCTTTGCTGCTCCTGAGCGGAGTCATCAATTACATCGACCGCGCGACGCTGTCCATTGCGAATCCGCTTATCCGGCAGGATCTCGGCCTTTCGGTCGGGGAAATGGGTTTGTTGCTGTCGGCGTTTCTATGGGCTTATGCCTTTGCGCAACTCCCGGCGGGTGCGCTGGTCGATCGCTTCGGTGCGCGTGTCATGCTTTCTGTAAGCCTTGCGATGTGGTCGATAGCGCAAGCGTTCGGCGGCGTCGTGACCAGTTTCGCTCAGTTCTTCGCGGCGCGCATGGTGCTCGGCATAGGCGAGGCGCCGCAATTTCCGACGAGCGCCAAAGTCGTTCGTGACTGGTTCGGCAAGAAAGAGCGCGGTGCCGCCACGGGCATCTGGAACAGCTCGTCGACGCTCGGCACCGCCATATCGGCGCCCTTGCTCACGGTCGTCATGTTGACTGTCGGATGGCGATGGATGTTCGGCATCATGGGTATCGCGGGCCTCGTCGTGGCGCTGTGCTTCTACCTCGTGCATCGCGACCCGCGTCAGGTCGACCTGACGCATCGGGAGCGCGCCTATCTGACCGATGTCGATGGCGAAGTGCAGACCCGCCCGACGTGGCGCGAGTGGCGCCGTCTGTTGGAGTTCGGAACGACGTGGGGCATGCTGCTGGGTTTCTTCGGCACGATCTACGTCTTGTGGCTTTACAACGCATGGCTGCCGACGTACCTGCAAATGGAATTTCATCTCACCATCTCGAAGTCGGGATGGGTGGCGGCCGTTCCGTATCTCTTCGGCGTGGTGGGTAGTTTGTCCGGCGGAAAGATCTGCGACGTGCTTGCGCGGCGCGGCGTATCGGCGGTCAACAGCCGGAAATACCCGATGGCCGCATCGCTTTTCGGTGTCTGCGTCTTCACGATTCTAACGGGCCTCACGCACAGCGCGACGCTGGCCGTCGTGTTCATCTCCATCTCGATGTTGCTTCTGTATGTATCGAGCAGTGCAGCCTGGGCGACGGCGTCCGTTGCCGCGCCCGCCAACTGCACCGCGTCGATCGGCGCGATGCAGAACTTCGGCGGCTACTTCGGCGGGGCGCTGGCGCCGGTGGTCACGGGCTTCATCGTGCAAAAGACGCATTCGTTCCAGCCCGCGCTGTTCGTGGGAGCGGGCGTTGCCGCTGTTGCGGTGATCGGCTATTGGTTGCTCGTACGCGGCCCGATTCCGCCTGCCGCGCTCAGTCACGAAGCGTAAAAGCGTAGAAGCAGGACAACGATAGCGAGGGCCCGGGCCGCTCGCTATCGTTCGTTCAGTCATGCGGCCGCCAGCGAACGTATGAACGTGGCTTGCGTGCCGCCAGCGTCACACTCGTTGCCTCATCCAGCACGCGATGCTCAAGCGATCGCGCGTCGCGGGCAGTACCTCGTGTTCGAAGTGTGCCGAGAGAAACAACAGCAGCGTCCCGGCGCGTGGAAAGACGTCGTGATGTGTCTGATCGGCAAGGTAGAGCCGCAGTGCGCCGCCTTCGACGTCCTGCCACGCTTCGTTGAGATAGAACACGGCGGAAATCACGCGGCTGTCGTTATTGCGCAGGCAATCGAGATGACGTGTGTATCCGGTACCTGGCCGATACACCGCGTAGTGTGATTCGCTATCGACCAGGCCTAGAAACAGTTCGCGGTTGAGCGCCATTTGCAGCGCTTCGATGCGATCGGCGAACGTCTGCTGCCGCGGACTCAACGCATCGGGCTGGAACCAGCGCGTACTGTCGCCGCGCAAGAGCGTGGCCGCGCGTTTAGCGCCCACACGGGCGGGTGTCAGCAACTGAGCTGCATACATCGCCATGCATTCGGTCGCCAATGCCTGTGTCTGAGGTTGTGTCAGAAAATCTGGCACGACACACCAGCCATTGACGGCGAGTGCGCCGGTCGCAGTATCGAATTCGCCGGATCGGGAATTCGTCGAGACGTCGGTTACGTCGTCACATGCGGCTTCGCATATCCAATCATTATTCGAAGATTGGACTTGCGCTTCAGTCAGGGGGTGTTCCAGAGATGCCCTTTTTTATTTGTTCTTGCGCTGGCGGCTCGAAAGAGTAATCGCTCCGGCCTGCTACCGGTTGTTCGAGACCATTTAGCGTCGATGGTCGCGTCGAACGCGGATATCGACACACGCCGGACCCGGCGGGATAAGCCGCGTCGAGGCAGCCGATCTGTCGAGATCACGGCGCAGTCTACACGAGTGAGACCGATTCGACCGTTGCTGCGCGAGCGAAGTTCTTGCGGACGTCCTATACGCAGCGTCGACATTTTGAATGGGACACTTTCGGTACCAAGCGCGCGACGGACGATGGTTGCGGCGGTCACGTCGCGCTTTGCGGTATCTGCCCGCTTACTACGTCTTCGATCGCCCGAGCGAGCGATCGAGAAAATCGATCAAGAGTGGCGCCATCTCGTCGAGCTTGTCTTCCAGCGCGAAGTGTCCCGTGTCGAGAATGTGTATTTGCGCATCCGGAAGATCCCGCAGATAAGGATGCGCGCCTTCTTCCGGGAAGATCTTGTCGTTCTTGCCCCACACGATGATGGTCGGAGGCCGATGCTCACGGAAGAACGCCTGAAACTCAGGATAGAGCGGCACGTTCGTCCCATAGTCCAGAAAGAGGTCCATCTGGATTTCGCGGTTGCCGGGCCGGTCGAGCAGCGCCTGATCGTGAATCCAGTTATCCGGGCTGATTCTCGATACATCCGAAACGCCGTCCGTGTATTGAAAAATCGTCGTGTCCAGCGTCACGAGACTGTGCAGCGCTTCGCGATTCTTGACCGAATTGTCTGCCCAATACGCTTTGATCGGGTTCCAGAATTCACGCAGCCCTTCGACATACGCGTTGCCGTTCTGAACGATGAGCCCCGTCACCCGCGCCGGGTCCATGAGCGCGAGGCGGTATCCCACCGGCGCGCCATAGTCCATCACGTACATTGCAAAGCGGTCGATGCCAAGACGCTTGAGCAACGCATCGACGATTTCAGCATAGTGCTGAAAGCCGTACTTGAAGACCGTGTGATCGGGCGCATCGCTCTGACCGAAGCCCGGGTAATCGGGCGCGACTACGTGATACTTTTCGGCCAGGATGGGAATGAGATTGCGGAACATATGCGAGGACGTGGGAAAGCCGTGCAACAGCAGCACCACGGGGGCTTCAGAAGGCCCCGCTTCTCTGTAGAACACGTTGAGCCCATCGATATTCTCGGACTGGTATCGAATGACAGGAATCGCGGTCATGGTGTATCCCGAACAAGGAGTGGTTATGGCGCCGCGTCCCGGCGAGCACTTGTTTCGCTCGGAACCGGTCTGCAGCGGCCTGAAGCCATACTGCAGCGTTTGCGCTTCTTGCGGAATCACCCCGGCGCAGAATGCACTGTTCGGGTTAGGAGAAGAATAAACAGGCGGCTGAAGGCGGACGCCGGCGGCCGCCGTGCCACGACCACCATCACGGATGTGCCGTGTGCTTCGTCGCACGGCGTATTCGGTTACACCAAGCGTAACGGCTGGCTTCCGACTGTTCAGCGCGGCGCGAAGGGATTGATAGGCCGAACGCTATCGACGTTCTTCACACGTTCGAGCATCTGTACTCTTTCCCAACCGGAAACCAGTGCCTCCAGTCCTCGCACGACATCGGCTTCCATAGCCTGCAGTCCCACGTCGCCTCTAAAACTGGCGCTGAAGGCGGCATGCCACCGGTATTGGAAGTACCCCGAGACTTCTTCGATGCGCTCGGGCGTCCCTGACTCCGTAAAAATCACGGATTCAGGCGAAAACACGTCGTAGAAGACCATGTGCGGTTGGTCGGACTGCACCGCGACGCTGGGTTCATCGCAAACGAGCAGTGACGCGAGCAACTGAATAGAGCCCTTCAAACCTCTCGGCGTCTTGAAGACCCAGATCCGCTTGGGCAGCCGCTGGGAGAGCGTGACCAGTTTGGCGCTGCTGGAGCCAATCGAACCAACCAGCCCGTTCTTGACGTTCTGCTCGAAACTTGGCGCGTGATAAAAGATATCCATGTGCTGCTAATAGCCTCTTTGTTTGCGACTTCCAATGCTGTTTCGTCCCGACGATTCGTGCGACGCAGGCGCGCAAGAACGACGATCGAAGCCAGTTACTCAGATGCACGCGCGGGAGCGCGCCTATTCGATTTCTTTGTCGCAAGGAACACTCACCGGCCTCGAGTATTCGATGCTCTTGCAAGACGTGCGGTTCACGAAAGTCGACACGGGTCGGATGACATCCGACCAACCACGCCCGACCACGCGGCTCGCTAGTGAGTCAACAAGGGCGCAGCGCGCCGCGTGCCACGACGTGCCGCCATGAACGCGAGCCAACACACTACCGCGCCAAGCACGGCGACCGCTGCGCCGAACATTCCGATCCAGGCTAGCCCGACATCGCGCGCGACGAACTTTCCGACCAGCGCGCCGGCTCCGATGCCTATATTGTACAGAGCGGAAAACATCGAGATGGCTATGTCCGCCGCATCCGGAGCCAGTCGCAGCACGTGTGCCTGCATGGCAAGCCCGAAGCAGATGATCGCCACGCCCCAGAACAGCAAGAGCATCGACAGCGTGCCGACGTACTGTCCGCAAGGCCAAAGCAACAGCAAGCAAGCGGCAAGGGCACACAAGGTCCACAACAGGAACCGGCGCGGGCGGTTGGCGTAAAAGCGACTGAAGCAGACCGCGGCCGGAACGCCCGCGGCACCGAACAGCACCAGCAGAAATGTCACTTCGATATTGCTCGCGCCTGTCACGGCGCGAGCAAACGGTTCGAGATAAGTGTAGGAAGTGAAGTGCGCGCAGACCGTAAGAACCGTCACCGCGAAGAGCGCAACCAGCACGGGTGTCTTGAGGAGCTTTGGCAGACTGTTCAACGAACCTGAACCCTGGCTATCGAGTTTTGGCAACGTCAACCATAACGCGCCCATGCCGAGCACCGCTGCGCCTGCGATGATCTGGAAGGTCGCGCGCCATCCGAAGGTATCGCCTATCGCTCGTCCGATGGGGACACCGGCCACCATGGCGACCGATGTTCCGATCGATATCATCGCGAGTGCACGGCGCTCTCCGTCCGGTGGAACCAGGCGCACGACGAGCGGGATGGAGATCGACCAAAAGACGGCATGCGCAAACGCAATGCCGATTCTACCCAGTACGAATATCTCGAAGTTCGGCGCTAGTCCAGTCACGATATGACTGAGTATGAACACGATAAAGACGCGCATCAGCAGGGTGCGGCGTTCTACTTCGCGGACGAACAAGGTCAACGGTAATGACGCGACAGACACCGTCCATGCGTAAATGGTCATCACCACGCCGACGTCGGTCGGACGCATGTCCAGGCTGTTACCGATTGCGGTAAGCAAACCGACGGGCACGAATTCGGTGGTATTAAAGATGAACGCCGCGAAAGTCAGCGCCATGACACCCCACCAAGGGCGCTTGAAAAACGATAGATGGTGCGTGAGCATCAGGGAACTCGAGGACGAGGGGCGTCGTCGCGTAACGTTGCCTCGCGACGACGCAATCATAACAACACCGTTGCTCGCGGTATGACACGACGTGCCGTGCCATGCGGGAATGTTCCCTCGATGTGCTCGCGTTGCTGCACTCGCCTTGCAAACGCTAGGCGGCCTAAAACCGCTCCGCCCGGAACGGATGCGGGTCCACGAACGGATCTTCGCCCGTCATCAACTCGGCGATGAGCCGTCCGGTAACGGGGCCGAGTGTCAACCCGTGATGAGCGTGCCCGAAGGCGAACCAGAGCTTCTCATGATTCGGTGCGCGGCCGATGACAGGCATCATGTCGGGCGTGCAAGGCCGGCGTCCGAGCCAGGGCACCTCGTCGAGACGTTCGCCGATTGGAAACGTCTGACGGGCGAAGGGCTCCACGGCCTCGAGTTGCACAGGCGTTTTCGGTGAGTCACGAAGGCCTAGCTCGACGCCGGTCGTCAATCTGATGCCACGAACCATCGGCGTGATGACGTAACCGATTTCCGCATCGAGAACGGGCTGATTCAACGTTGCTCCAGGCTTCGTCGCATAGTGCATGTGGTAGCCGCGCTTTACTTCGAGCGGCAACGCGTAACCCAGCTTCGTCGTGACGTCATTGGCCCACGGTCCCAAGGCAACGACGACCTGGTCCGCGGTGACCACACCCGACTCGGTGGTGACTCGCCACCCGGACTCGAGTGTCGACGCGTCGCCAATGAAGAACGTGCCGCCGAGCTTTTCGAATAATTTCGCGTAAGCGCCGACGAGCCCCGATGGATCGCTCACGGACTCCGCCGACGAGTACCGGATTGCATATCTGAGCGCGGGACCAAGAGAGGGTTCCGCTGCCTGTAAAGCGCCATCGGCGAGAACGTCGAACGGGATGCCATAGGCGTCCTGCCAATGCGACGCCTCCGCCATGGCCGCTTCGAACGCTTTTGAAGTTCGGAAAGCGTTTATCCAGCCTTGCGTTCGCACTAAAGATTGCGCTCCGGCCGCTTCGATCAACTCGCGATGTTCCGAGACGCTGTGCTCGATGAGGGTCGAGTAAGCCTTCGCAATCTTTGCGTGACGGTCGGCGCGCGAATGATGCCAATAACGATAAAGAAACGGCACTAGCTTAGGCATTGCTGCCGCATGAAATCGAACGTCCGTGGCGCGATTGCTCGCATACCTGGCAATCTTGGCGAGGTCACGAGGGAAAGCATAGGGATAAACGCCCTCGCGCTGAATTATCCCTGCATTGCCGAGTGAGGTTTCATTGCCTGGAGGCTTGCGATCGATCAGTGCAACGGCGAGTCCACGGCGCTGCAAATGAATCGCTATCGACGTTCCGACAATACCCCCGCCCAATACGACTGCATCGAAGTCCATGCGTCTTCCTTGTGGTCAATCCATCTTGCCGTCCGGACGCCGGCCATACCCGCGTGCTGAACTGCCGGACTGTATTCTATTTCCAAGGCTCCCAGCCATTGCAGCTCCAGATTTCTGCACGTCCGGAAGCGAAGCAGCGGATGCCGTTGGTGGGAACCCCCCGGAGAAGCGTGTTTTCTTACCGACTGCTCATACGGTCCTCGCAAGTTTGTTCATGCAGTCTTGCCATTCGTTGTGAGGTAAGCTCGTCTCGCGGACAACGGGACCGTCTACGTTGGCAGGCTCGCCACGTGCGACCAGGCATCCACTGCATATTCCGGATCATCTCTCATTCTAATGTCGCCTAGCAGAACCATGAAAATGCTGCGTCAGGTCGGCGAGTTTCTCAAGCGAGCTACGCAAGCGTTCATGCTCGTCTGGAGCACGTCACCGCTATTTCTCAGTGGGCTTCTCGTCGCGACCATCGTTGCCGGCGTGCTTCCCGCGGCGGCCGCGGTCATTGGGCAGCGTATCGTCGACGCGGTCGTCACGGCCTCTCATGAACCAGCGCATCGCTTACATTGGCCGGTCATTCGCTATCTCCTCCTCGAAGCATTGGTGCTCATTGCCCTTGCGGCGAGCCAGCGGTCGTTGTCCTTGCTGCAGGCGCTACTCCGCGCGCAACTCGGGCAGAAGGTCAACCTGCTTATATTGGAGAAGGCTCAAAAATTGAGTCTCGTTCAATTCGAGGATTCAGAGTTCTACGACCGCCTTGTACGAGTACGGCGAGACGCGTCTTCACGGCCGTTGTCGCTCGTGATGAAGTCGCTCGGTCTCGTACAAAACCTCATCTCCGTCACGACTTTCGCGGTGTTGCTCGTGGGGTTTTCGCCATGGGCGCTTGTCATTCTGGTCGTCGGTGCCATTCCGAGCTTTATTTCCGAAGCGCGATTCTCGGGTAGCGCGTTCCGGCTCTTTGGGCGAAGGACGCCCGAAAGCAGACAGCAGAATTACATCGAGTCTCTGCTCTCGAGCGAAGCGAACATCAAGGAAGTCAAGCTGTTTGGCTTTGCCCCGCTTCTTCTGCAGCGCTATCGCGACACCTTCGAGAAGCTCTATGCCGAAGACCGCGCACTCACGTTGCGACGAGACGGTTGGGGCTTTCTGCTCGGCGTGGTCGGCACGATCGCGTTCTATGCGGCTTATGGGTGGATTGTCCTTGAGACGGTGAGCGGAGCCATCTCGCTGGGTCAGATGACGATGTACCTCGTGCTGTTCAGGCAAGGTCAGAGTGCGGTGAGCAGCAGCCTGTCCTCGATTGGCGGGCTCTACGAGGATGGTCTATACCTGAGCGACTTGTTCGAGTTCCTCGCGCAACCCGAAAACGTGAGCTCCGGTCATCTGACTCAAGGAACGCATCCGGGACAAGGTCTGCAGTTCGAGCGGGTGTCGTTCGCTTATCCGGGTGCCGAGCGCCCGGCACTGACCGACATCAGCTTCGATTTGAAGCCCGGGCAGACACTCGCTTTGGTAGGCGAGAACGGCTCGGGCAAGACCACGCTCATCAAGCTTCTCACGCGCCTTTACACGCCGTCCGCCGGTCGTATCCTTCTCGATGGTTCGGACCTCCAAGAGTGGGACGAATACACACTGCGTCGCCGGATCGGTGTCATTTTCCAGGACTTCATTCGTTACCAGTTCAAGGCTGGCGAGAACTTGGGCGTCGGCGATATCGAAGCCTTCTCGGACAGGACCCGATGGAGCGAAGCGGCGCAGAAGGGCATGGCTGCCGCGTTCATCGAGCAGATGGAGAACGGATACGAGACTCAACTCGGACGCTGGTTTGCGGGTGGTCGAGAACTCTCGGGCGGGCAGTGGCAGAAGATTGCACTGTCAAGGGCCTATATGCGGGAAAGCGCGGATATCCTGATTCTCGACGAGCCGACCGCCGCCCTCGACCCCGAAGCCGAGGCTGGGGTGTTCGAGCAGTTTCAGGCGCAGTCAGGGCAGCGGATGTCCATTCTGATTTCACATCGTTTTTCGAGCGTGCGAGGAGCCGACCAGATCATCGTGCTGGACCAGGGGCGGATACTGGAAAGCGGAAGCCATCGACAACTACTCGCGCTGAATGGACGTTATGCGCACCTGTTCGGTCTACAGGCGCAGGGGTACAAATAAAGGTGCTGTACATCGCGGTCGTTGTACGGGCATTTTTCGCTGCAACCCATCTCGGCGCGCTCGATTGCTCAGACCGTGCTCGCGCGATGACGCCGAAATTGCGCAGCCGACAACCACAAGGCCGAGATAAGGAAGTAGGCCGCACCGACGCCCGCGTAACCGGCTATCTTCGAAATTGCAAGCGTAAGAGGTGCGGGTGTAAGCGCCAGAAAGAAGCATCCTGCAAGTGCCGATTGCGCGCCGCTAAGAACCATGGCCCATTGCGCGCCGAAGCGCTTCCATCGACGTAACGCGGTGGCGAGTTGAAGCAGTCCGGACAAGATGGCCCAGACGCCGACGACGCCGAGGACCCATGCCGTATTCGTTTTGAGCGCAATGATCACGGCGGCGGTCGTGGCCGCGCTGATCGCAACGTTGATCGCCTGCGTGCGATTGCCGGTCTTCCCGCCGCTTCGCGACATGTCGATATAGTTCGCGAGCGCATCCCATGCCGGGTAGATGACCAGCAAAACCGCCGCGCCGGCCACGGAGTGCAATCCGACCAAGAAGGCCAGCGCCACCCATACGATCGAAACCGCCGCGCGGGTGAAATAGTAGTTCTTGAGCCAGCGCTCTGCGTTGGCGAGCGTTTTTTCTGGCAGTGAGTAGTCGGACATGGTGACTCCTTGCAATGACTGGTTGGCGCTTCACGATGACCGAGATCTTTGCACCTCGCGCGTGCACTGTGCATCGGTCAAATGACCGAGGCTATGGGAAATTGATGTCGCGTATAGTGGGCGCATTTCCGTGCAAAACTCCCGTGGTCATCCCATGACTGATCAGGAAGCCGGCCAGTCTCCCTTGCTCGTGTTCGATTGTGTGAAGGCGCTCGCCTTCATCGGTGACTTGAGCATGGGGCAGCCAACCGACCACTCGCCTCGTACGGCGTGGCTCGCCTCGCGTCTGGCGAGTGCGGCCGGTCTTGCGATTACGAATGCCGACGTAGTGCGCGAGGCGGCGTTGCTGCGCTGGTCCGGTTGCACGGCAAATGCGTCGGGCTTCGCGCAGGTTTTCGGTGACGATGTAGCGTTTCGCCAGGCCATGCTCGAGGATCATCCGGATTGGGCGGAACCGCTCGAAGCGCTCGGCGACGCTGGCGCGGCGCTCACGCCGCTTGCCGTGACCCATTGCGAGGTCGCGGGAGAAGTGGCGCGCATGCTCGGACTCGCGCGCGCGACCGAAACGGCGTTGCGGCACATCTTCGAGACGTGGGACGGTCGCGGCTTGCCTTCGCATCTCACGCACGAAGCGGTTCCCGTGCCTGTGTCCATCGTCTCGCTAGCGGGCGATCTGGAAATCTACAGCCGCGTGTATGGCGTGGACGGGGCGCTCGCTAAAATCGCGAAGCGCGCCGACACGCGCTATCCGGCAGTGCTTGTAGGATATGCGAAGCGCCATGCGGTGCATTGGCTGAAGGAGTTAAATTGCTTGACGCCCGCCGAAGTCGATGCGGTTCTTTCAACCGCGCACATGCGGCAGACCACTTCGCCGGAGTTGATCGCAGACGTCATCGACCTCAAACTTCCGTGGATGACGGGCTTCTCGCGCGCGGTTGCATCGACGGCACTGGCGGCGTGCGCCCGGCTCACCTCGAGCGATGAAGCGCGCGCCCGGGTCTATCACGCCGGGTTGATCCACGGCATTGGCCGCGCGTCGGTGCCTAACGCGGTGTGGAATCAACCGGAGCGTTTGAGCGAAAGCGCGTGGGAAAAGGTGCGTCTGGTGCCGTACTGGACGTCGCGTGCGGGACGTCTGGCGGGCGCGATAGGTGAAGCGGCGGAGGTCGCATCGTATGCCTATGAACGCCTCGACGGCTCGGGCTATTTTCGCGGCGTGCGCGATCAGGCGCTTGGGTTGGAAGCGCGCGTGCTGGCCGCGTCTGTTGCGTGGGTGGCGCTTCGTTCCCTGCGTCCGTGGCGAGCGGCGCTTTCACCCAACGAGGCCGCACAGAGAATGCTCAACGAAGTCGCTAAAGGCCGCTTCGATGCCAATGCGGTCGGTGCGCTGCTCACCGACGCCGACGCTCCCGTAAGACATCAGGTAAGCGATGCTCCGTCGCGTGCGCTGCTCTCCGTGCGAGAGATCGACGTCTTGAAAGCGATCTCACGCGGCGCGAGTAACAAGGAAGCCGCACGCGAACTCGTCTTGAGTCCAAGCACGGTGCGCACACACGTAGAGAATATTTTTCGCAAACTCGAATGCTCGACACGCGCGGCGGCAACGCTCAAGGCATCGGCAATGGGCTGGCTTTGAAGCGCGCATGTCTGGCGAGCGTGCGCGCTTCGAATCGAAATCAGTTCTGGATTGCCTGAACCGAGCCGCCATCCACCCGAACGTTGCTGCCGTTGATGAACGACGCACGATCCGAAACCAGCAAAGCGATGGCCGCTGCGACTTCCTCGGGCTGACCCCGTCTCTTTTGAACGATTCCCGGCCGTTCCTCGTCGAGAAAACTCTTGACCGCCTCGTCGAAGGACACGCCCATTTGCTTGGCGCGTTTTTCCATCATGCCGTTCGTCATGCCGGTTTCGATGAATGCAGGCGAGACGGTATTGCACAGCACGCCTTGTGCAGCCTCTTTGTAGGACAGATTTTTGATGAATGCAGCAAGCGCGGCCTTGGCAACGTTGTACACCGCCTCTTCCTAGTAAGGCTGCACCGCGTTCTCGGACGTGATGCAAACGAAGCGCCCCCAGCCTTTCGCACGCATGGGCGGAATGGCCGCACGAGCCACACGTACAGCCGAAAAAAAGTCGGTCGCCCAAGCTTCCTCGTAGTCTGCATCCGCCAGTGCGAGCGGATCGCCTTTTGCGCCGGTAACGCCAGCCGTATGAACCACGATGTCGATCTGCCCGAATCGTTCCGTGCCTCGCTTGACGAGATCGTCTACCTCTTGTTGCCTGGTCATATCGGCCGCAATCAACAAGCTGGATTGCGCGAGCGCGCCGCTTTCCTTTTCGAGCTTTTGTTGATCCACGTCCGACAGCACCAGGTGCACGCCTTCCTCACTCAATTGTTTTGCAACCGCGAGACCGATGCCGCCGCTCGCGCCGGTGATGAGCGCCACGCGCCCCCTGATTCCCAAGTCCATGAATCCCCCTTAGTTGATTGATTCCGCAACCACGCAAGTCGTCGTGGCTAAAGCGCCTTTGCGAATTTCAGCATCTCCTGTGCCAAGATCCGCGGCGTCTGCAAGGGCATGAGGTGGCCTGCGCCATCGATCACGCTCACGTTGCCATTCGGAAAATGCTTCAATGTTGTCATGCGTTGCTCGTCCGGACCGGGCACTTGCTTATCGTCCGCGCCGCAAACGAGCAACGCCGGATAATCGAGCGTACCGATGCGATCGCTCCAATCCTCCTTGCTGCCGCCATCCACCCATGCGCGCCAGGCAACGAGATCGACGCGTTGGGCATCGTGGATTGCGACTTCGCGAACATCATCCGGCAAGCGGTGTGCGCTCGATTCATCCACGAACGCTTCCGCTTCCGGCCGAGTCTTGCCATACGCTCGTTGCTGTTCCCGGTCCTGCTCGCTCATGGGTTGCGGTCCGGGAGGCGAGGGCGCGACGAGGATCAGGCCTGCCAGATAGTCCGGCTTGCGGGCCGCAAGCACAACCGCGACTTTCCCCGTCATCGAATGACCGACGAGCACGCAACGTTCGAGTTGCAATGCACGGATGGTAGCGTCGATGTGATCGGCCATCTCGCTCACGCTGTAGCCTTCGATATGCGCGGCATCGCCGAAGCCGGGGGTATCGAGCGCGACGCAAAGGTGTTCATGGTCGAGAAAAGGCAAGGTAGGAAACCAAGTACGGTGTGAGCCGCCTAAGAAATGCATGAGCACGAAGGTGACGTCGCCTTGGCCCTGTCTGCTGTAAGGGAGCATGAGTTTCTCTGGATGGTCGGGACCGAGCGCTGAATTCGTTCCTCGATCAGCGCTCCAAGTGAGCGCTTTAGCCAGATTTGTACCCGTCGATCGTCTTTGCTCGTTGGCGGAAAGCAACTGCATACTCTGATGAATAAAAGAAATGCTGCATCCAACACCCAGGCTTCTACGTATTTGATTTTGCTGCGGCATGTTTGACCCGTCGCGGCTCTATCAAAATCAGACCGACGAATCGAACACGGGTGTCGAGGCTTGTGGTCCTTAAGGAGTTCCGAAATGGCAAAGACTGCGTCGCATGTCCAGGTTTCGTGCGTGTTGGCTTTACTCGTGTCCGCGCTGGTGTCCATGCCCGCGCTGGCGGGCGGAAACGGTAACGGCGGGAGCGGCAGCGGTGGTGCTCATGGCGCGGCTACGTCCGAAAGGACCTACCACAGCGAGCCAGTGTCGAGTCCGTGGAACAGAGATCCGGGCGATGTGAACCGAACCTATGAGCCGGGCAACAAAGCTTCGTCGCAAGCCATGCCGCAGAGTTCGGACATGTCGTCGGGTGCCGTCAAGTAGTTTGCTTGAGGCGAACGCGTCGTAGCGGTTTTAATCGTCAGGCCCGACGGTAGTGAGCGACACTGCGGGCCTGGCTGCAGATTCAAGTTCGGTTCATCTATTGCAGATGCGGCGAAGTGCCGGCATGCCGCTTCTCAAGCTTTAGCCAGCCTGATGCTGCTCGCGTCGCCAGTGAGATAACCGACAGTCGCGCCGAATCGATCTTTATAATTCGCGCGCAGTAAAGGATCGACGGTCGCCTTGACCTTGTCATGCAGCGGATTCTCCCAGTCGCCCGCATGCTGGAAGTTGCTCATGATGTAGGTCCAGCCGTTGATCTCGTCGACCGCGTGCAATCCGGTGGATTCCGCAGCCGACGGGCACGAAAGCACGCGTGCAAGCGTTTGGGTATCGACGTTATAGGCCCAAAGGAAGTTGTTCACGTGTGTGCTGGAATCTTCGCCGATGAACAACGTGCGCAGCTTCTCCGAGAACTTCAGGTTGTCCGGATTCGCGATCTTGTCGGGGTTCGCGAGGTTGCCGAGCGCGTCGGGCGCAGCCAGGTCCTCGCCGACGAGCGCGGCGGGCGCGGCCATGTCGACCGGCACCCATTCGCTGTCTATCGCCGCGCCCGTCACGTCTTTCTGACCGGCCTTGAGATTGAGCGCGTAGACGGCGCCTGCGACGATGGTCTTGTCGACCGCGACATCGCGCGAGGCCGCGTTTCCCTTGACCATCGATTTCTCGACTCGGGACATCGCCGTGTACACGATCTTGTCCTTCGCGTTGACCGTCGTGCCTTCGAGCTTCGTGAATCCCATGCTGCCGCCGATGAGCGCCGCATAGCGGTGCGTTTCCAGATACGCCGCCGCTTTGTCCATGCCCGGCTTGACGCGGACCCAGTTGAACGTGCCGTTGAAATTGATCTTCGTGTAGCTGGCGTCCGCCGGGTCCGCGGTGGCGATGTCCATGATGTCGGCTGCCTTGAGTGATCCGGCGAGTGCTTCGATTTCAGCGCTCGTGGCATTGCCGATGCGAATCCACGAGAGGTTCGCCGATCCCGCTCCCGCCGACGAGGTCTGCGTCCACTTGGCGACGTACAGCGTGCCTGACGAGAGGTCCGCCGCTTTGTCCGCGATGAACATGAACAAGCCGCCGTTGGTCGCGTCGTCGCCCATCATGACAGTGCGTTGGTCCGGCATCACCTGGATCAATTCGTGTGAGATGCGTCCGAGGCAGTAATGCTTTTTGATCGATGCCGTCCCGTCTGGATTCACCGTGACTTCCGGCAAGTGCCCGTAGTGGTAGGGATTGGCGCGCGTCGCGTCGCCATATAGCGCTAGGCTGAAGGCCTTGAACTGCGCGTTTTTCGCGATGCTCGACGCGTCCGGCTCGTACTCCTCGCTCGACAAGTGCGTATTCCAGGGCGAAAGGCTCGCGCCGCACGTGATCCATAGACCGTTCGCTTTCGAGGTGTCTACGTTGTGATATTTCACCAGCGTGAGGTGGCCCGTCGTCGGGTTCTGATCGAGCGTCAATACCGCGATAGGCGAGGGTAACTGGCCGTACTGCGACGCGAGGCTCTGATCCCGCGTGGTGTATTCGAACTGCACCACGGCGAATACGGTCTTGCCCTTGATGCCCGGCACCGTTGCATTGGCAAGCGTGAGCAACGAACTGCCGTCGGGGCAGTCGGAATAGAACTGACGCTCCTTGCCCGGCACCGAGGTATCGACGATCGGCTGGCCGTTGATATCGTAATAACCGCCTGCAAGGATGTTGCCGCCACTGCCGTTCGGCACCATGTCGCCGGTGACGAAGAACGGTTGATAGGCGAGCTTGTACGCTTGCGTGGTGCCGTCCGCGAACGTGACGTTGAGCGACGACTTTACCGTGGTCGTCGCCATCGACGCGGGGTCGTTGAGCGTGGGTGCGGCCATCGACGTGAATGCCGCGCTTGCGAACGTCGCGGTGGCAGCCGGGGCCGCATTGGAATCACTGCCGCCGCAGCCGGCGAGCGTCGTGGCGGCGGCGAATCCGCCGAGCGGTAACATCGGCGCCCCCGCAAGAAGTTTAAGCGTGCGGCGGCGGGAAAGATTCGTCCGGTCGGACCATGCATTCAAACGAGGAGAGAGACGATGTTCAGGAAACCGGACGATGACGCGAGCCAGAAGCACGGTGTAAAAGCGCGCGATGCGCGTCGCGAAGGCATGAGTCGGCGAGACTTTGCCAGATTACTCGGCGCCGCGCCGCTCGCGTTGCTCGTCGGGTGCGGCGGGGGCGGAGACGATTCATCCAATTCTTCAGGGACGTTGGCGCTCGATCCAACGGCCAAAGCCGCGAATCCAGACACTTACACCGACTTCGAATGGTACAAGTGGACGTTTCCCATCGACAAAACGCTGGATGCAGTCGGGACAGCAAACGACGGCGTCGGCCAGATGTACGTGCGGCTTTACACGCCGAAAACGGTGGCATCGACGACATATCCGCTGGTGGCCGTGCTGGGCGGGTTGGGCAACGACGCCAACATGACGGCCAACTTTTATGCCTCCAACGGCGCGGCGGATTTCGCAAACGCGGCCTTGCAGGCGAAGTATCCGTCATACATCGTGACGGTGACCGTGCCTTGGGAAGCGTGCGTCAACTACGACGCCGAGATGGTCTATATGAACGCCATCGGCGAGTTGATGAAGGCCATCTCGACGCGCGTAGGCAATGTCGACTCGACGCGCATATACGCAACAGGCATCTCGCAGGGCGCGGGTTGGTCCTACGAAGCGGCATCGTTGCAACCCGATCTGTTCGCGGCACTCTTCATCAATTCAGGAACGGTCGTCCACACGACCTGGGGCAACGAAGCAGACCTGACCAAGCTAAAGGACGTCAACCTCTATATCGCGCACGGGGCGCAGGATCAGTACATTCCAGTGAACGAAGCGTATCGGGTCTACAACGACTTGTCCGCTCTCGGCAAACGCAACATCAAGCTGGACGTGGTGACGGGAACGCACGCGCTGTCGGGCACGCAGTATTTCCCGGCCACGCCCGTTACGAGTGTTTATCCGTGGCAGGACTGGCTCCTCACACAGAAGAAGGGTGTGGGCTTCGATGGCCCCGTGCTTACCGAGGTCAGCCCGTTCTCCGCGTATCAGTGGGCGGGCCGCTCGGCATTACCGGATGTGCCGACTTGGGCTACCGACGTACCGTACGCAACGTGGACCGAGCCACAGGATAATCCGACCTGGGACACCATCAAGACCCGGCTTGCTGTTCCCACGGTGAACGGAACGAGCAGCGGCGGCTATGTAATCGGACGCTTTCGTATCGGCGACGAAACGCAGACCACCTATGACAGCGCGACGACGGCAACCGCGGGTCTCAAGTCCGGCCAATTGCTATGCATGACCATTCAGGGCTACACCGGTGCGTACGGGGACGACTTCGCCTCCTTTAACGCGAACTGGACCGTGGAATGGGCCGTGATGGCGGGGCAGGTTACGAGCATCGTCTTGACGAATCAGGCGAGCCCGGCGCCCATTGCCCGACCGAGCACGGTGAACTTGACGAACGGCGGCGGCCCGAACGTCAATAACTCGCTTGCGACGCCGAATGTTCTCGATGGCAAGCAGGTCTACCTGAGGATCGCTCTCGCGGACACTTACACGGGCACTGCGCTCAAGGTTTATGTGCGCTTCACCAAAAAGTTATCGAGTGCGCCGCGAGGGCCGGAATATGCGTCGTACTGGCATGTCGTGGACTTGCCCGTGAATCTGACTGCCTGATTTATCGATGTGGGAAAACGGCGCTTCATACTCATGCGCCGTTATTCCGCAATCGCGTCGGTGCCCGCTCGCTGGCTGCTGCTCGGTGCGCGGCATCGATCACCGGATCGAAGTCCAACGCATGGACGACCCGAACCATGCTATCGAAACCCTTGACCGTCTGCATGCGCTCGGCATTCGCCTGTCTGTCGACGACTTCGGCACGGGATACTCTTCTTTGTCGTACCCGAAGCGCATGCCCGTGCACGAGATCAAGATCGATCGATCCTTCGTCATGGGCATCACGGATCATAAAGACGACGAGACCATCGTGCGCTCGACCATCGATCTCGGGCACAACATGGGACTGAAGGTCGTGGCCGAAGATGTCGAGAGCGAACAAATGATGACGCGCCCGCGGGAGTTGCAATGCGATCTTGCGCAGGGATTTCATTTGAGCCGCCCGCTGCCGCCGGCCAAGCTCGAACTCTGGCTCGCGGGTGGGGTCGAGGAGAGCAATCTGCGTTTCGCGTGAACTCATCCGCAAGTCACGTTCATCCGTTCTTTCTCGTTCGACGACATTTCCGATGCAAGCCGATGCGTGGACATCCATGCCGCCAGCGCACGGACGTGGGCTTGCTTCGATCAAACGATTGCTCGCTTCGAGCAGTCGCGCACAGCAGTGAAGGGGGCGCCGCTCGAAGTCATCGAGGAAAATAGTCGGGCAGCCGAAAGCCGTCATACGCGTGATTGCCGACGATGGCTTGCCTGAACGCATCCGAACGATACGCTTCGACGATATCGTCGGTGGTCTGCGAATGCTGGTTCGCGGCTTTCACCACGACCTGATTCACGTAGGGCGAAGTCATCTCCTCGAGCGCCAGCGCCGTTGTCAGGGCGTGTCCGCTCGATACCGCGAAGTTGCCCTGAATCGCCGCAAAATCCACGTCTTCCAACGCGCGCGGCGCCTGTGCCGATTCGAGCAGCACGAGCTTGATGCCGGCAGGATTATCGGTCACGTCGCGCTCGGTTACATCGACAGGATTCGGATTCGGACGGATGCGAATCCAGCCGATACGCTGAAGGATCTTGAGCGCGCGTTCCAGATTGACGGGATCGTTGGGCACGGCAACCGTAGCGCCTTTCCGGACCTCGGCAAGCGCATGGTGCTTCGTGGAGAAGAGGCCCATCGGTGGCGTGGGCACTTGCACCACGCCGACGAGATCGGTGCCGTTGCGGTCGTTATAGGACTTCAGATACACGCTGTGCTGCATCACGTCGGCCGCTATCTCGCCGCGATACACCGCCTGGTTCGCTTCCAGGCCGGTGCTGAACTCGACGTAGCGCACGGTGTAGCCCTTCTTCGAGAGTTGCGGTTCGACGCCCTGACGAAACTCGTCCGCGTAAGGGCCGGGCACGAAGCCCACGCGCAGTGTGTGCGCGGTATTGTCCGCGGCGAAGCCGGGCGAGATGAAGACGGCTTGGCTCAACGTCAGCGCGAGCAGGAACGTCCTGAGTTTTACCGATGCAATCATGGGAATGAGTGGGCTGAACGAAAGCAGAAATCGTATCAACGCAACCCATGCGGGCGGAACAGATTGATCGAGCTAACCTTAGTCCGCAATGCGATAACCGGGAGGCTCCGCATCAATCGATAGTCTGTCGCGCGAGTTCGACTCTGGGCAGCGCAATGCCATGCCGCTCGCGAGCCGCTTGACGCGTCGTATCGATTTCCTTCTGCTTGCGAAGTTCGTCCCAACCCAGCACCTGTGCCGCGATCTCCGCGCCTTCGAGCAACAGCGCGTTCGTCAGATGTCCGGAGATCGCGATCGTCGTGCGACGGAAGAATAGGTCCGCAAGACGCGTGACCATGTCATGCGCGCACAGGTACTCGATCTCGCGCACCGTAAAGTCCGATGCGCTGCCAAAGGGCCGATCCGGTGCGCCCGCGCAAAACGCCGCGACTGCCGAAGCAGTCGTGCCATAGCGCGTGAGCAAGCCGTCGGCACGCTCGGCCGACACCCCATACTGTCGAACGACATTGCCGATCCATTCGGCCCGTGCATACGCATCGCGCGGAAAATCGCGGCCTCCGCCGATCGCGGTGTGACGCGTGCGGACCGCGCGTGAGCGTCCGAGGCGTACGAGCGTGTCGTCGGTGACCGTTTCGGCGAATCCGCGAAACGTCGTCCACTTGCCGCCGACGAGCGATAAAACCGGGACTTGCGTGCCGGCAAGACGATCCACATGCATCGCGTGATCGCGGCTTACATCGCCGGGATCGGCGGCATTGGAATAGGGCAGCGGGCGCACGCCGCTGTATCGGAACGCAATGTTCGCTTCGTTCAACACCACGCGTGGAAAAACTTCCCGCAGCGCGCCGAGCATGTAGGCGACTTCATCGTCCTCGCAGCGCACGGCGTCGGGCTCGCTTGTGCGGATATCGGTCGAGCCGATCAGCAGCTTGTCCATGAAGGGATAGATGAGCGAGATGCGCCCGTCCTTCGAGCCGTAGTACACCATGCGGCCGCGCAGTTGCGCATGGAGCTCGGGGTGATCGACGATCAGATGCGAACCCTTCGTCCCGCCGATGTACTTGCTTTTTATGCCGAGCGAAGCATTCACGCTATCGATCCACGCCCCGCCCGCGTTAACGACGACCTCGGGCCGCACCGCGACGAGCTCGTCCGTTACGAGGTCGCGCAACCACACGACGCCGCCCTCGACGCGCTCCACGCTCGTGTAATTGGCCGCCGCCGATTGCTTGCACGCGGCAAGCCCGTCCGCGACGAGCTCGAAATTCAGGCGTTCGGCTTGCGTCACCTTGGCGTCGTAATACGTGGCGGTCGCCTTGATTGCCGGATCGAGCAGCGGCAGGTCTTCAAGCGATTGCGCTCGCGTCGCGAGATGATGACGCGGCATCGTGCGGTCGTGCCGTCCCAAGAAGTCGTACATGGCAAGGCCGATCTTCGAGATGATCGCGCCGCGATCCGCAAGCTTGGCCTTCATGCCGAAGAAGCGTCGGGCGGACGCCACCATGCCGCCGAAGTACGAGTGAATCGGCAGCACGGTTTCGAGCGGCAGCACGTAATGCGGCGCGTTCTTCAGCAACAGGTTGCGCTCCAACGTCGACTCGGCGACGAGGCGAAACTCGCCCGTCTCCAGATACTTCACGCCGCCGTGTATGAGCCGCGATGGCGCGCTACTCGCACCGGCGGCAAAGTCGGTCTTGTCGATCAACAGGCAGTCGACGCCTTGCAGCGATAAATCGCGAAACACACCCGCGCCGTTGATGCCGCCGCCCACGATCAACACGCCGATCTTCGGGCTCTGCTTCAACCGGTCGAGAAAGAAATTGCGGTTTCGTTCTGTCATCGAGATTCTCCGGCTTCAATGCGAGGTGGCCGCGCGGTCGAGCGCGGGCCACAAGGGCTGAACTGCGGCGATGAGTTGCGACCAGAGCGCGTACGCGTCGTCGAGCTTCGCGTGGCGTTGCGGGTCCGGCGCATGCGTGCGCGCAACGCGGCAGGCGCGCGCCACGGCATCGGCAAGCGAATCGAAAACGCCCACGCTGACGCCTGCGCAAAGCGCCGCGCCGAGCGCGCTCGCCTCCTGACTTTCGGGTATGTCGATAGCGATGCCAAGCACATCCGCGAACGACTGAGCAAGCAACGGACTCGACGATCCACCGCCCGTCAACCCCGCACGATGCGCCGGAAAAGCGCTCGTCAACGCTTCGATGTGCCAGCGGTGATTGAACACCATGCCTTCGAGTACCGCACGCGCCAGATGCGCGCGCCGGTGCCACGAGCGCAAGCCGAAGAAAGACGCGCTCGCCGGCTGCTCGAACGGAGAACCGAACAGGAAGGGATGAAACATGACCGAACTCGGTTCGGCCGACACCGCCTGCACTTCGTCGCCGATGAGATCGAACAGCGAGCATCCGCGCCGCGCCGCTTCCTGCGTTTCGTGCTGAAAGAGTTCGCGCAAAGCCCAATCGACATTACTCGACGAAGCGGGCGAAATCGACATGTTCATCCACTGGCCGGGCCGTGTGCCGTTACGGCACGACCAGCGCGGATCGAGTTGCGGCCGATCCGACAGTATTTCGTTGATGCTGAACGTTCCCGCCGTCACCGACAACACGCCCGGTTCGGCGTTGCCCATGCCGAGGGCGCTCGACGTGACGTCGTGCAGCCCGGTTGCGACGGGCGTGCCTTCCTTCAAGCCGGTTTGCGATGCGGCAAGCGCCGTCACGCGGCCGGCCTGCGCCGTGGACGCGACGATGGGTGCGAGCGCCTGGCCGATAGTCCCCAGGCCGTAGAGCGCCATGACCTCGGCGCTGTACTGCTGCGTGTTGACATCGGTGAAGGACGAACTGGCTTCGGTTGGATCGGTGGCGGGGACGCCCGTGAGACAGAGCCGCAGCCAGTCCTTGCAAAACAGGACATGGCCGATCCGCGCGAAGCGCGCTGGCTCGTTGAGCTGAATCCATTTCAGCAGGCTGACGGCGGCGTACGGATAAGGCTGCTGTCCGGTCAATGACAGCGCCCGTTCCAGCACGCCTTCCTCGCGCCAGCGTTGCCGGACGTCGAAGGCGCGGCTGTCGAGCGAGAGAATGCCGGCGCCGAGCGGCGCGCCCGCGCGATCTACGAGATAGAGCCCGTCGCCGTGTCCGGTTACGCCGACGGCCGCAATGGAACCAGGCGCGATCTCGCTCAACGCATCGCGAATGGCGCCACGGGCCGCATCCCAGGTTTCTCGCATGTCCCGTTCGACATGGCGCGCACGCGGCTGCCGCTGTTCGACGCGCCTGGCTGCCCACCGCGACGGTGCGCCCGGCCGTGTCGAAAACAACCGCTTTCGTGGCTGTCGAACCGCTGTCGACGCCGAGCAGATACGTCTCCATCGTGTCTCCGAATTTTTTGTTGCATCGCGTCAAGCCGACATTCCGCCTTCGGACTGCGCGATGCTTATCTAGGGTTATAGCGGATGGTAATCGAGGATCGGGTTGCCTATTGTGCTTACAGTGAAAAAAATTTCAGCACGTATAAAAAATATCACTTCAACGTGCGCACGGAGACAACATGACGAAATCCGCCGACAGGCGTGACGCCGAGGACAGTCTTGCGATTCGCGCGGCGTGGCTGCACTACGCCGCCGGTCAGACGCAGGCCGACGTCGCGGCTCGTCTCGGCGTGAGCAGTGTCAAGGCGCATCGGCTGATCATGCGAGCGAATCAGAGCGGCGCGGTCAAGTTCACCATCGACGGCGATGTCGCCGAATGCGTCGTGCTCGAAGCGGAGCTCGCGCAGCGCTTCGGTCTTAGCTATTGCGAAGTGGTCCCCGATCTGAACGAAGGCGATCTGCCGCTGCGCGCCCTTGGCGTCGCTGGCGCGCACTTCATGCAGCGCGAGATCGCGACGCGGCAAGGCGGCGTGATCGGTATAGGACACGGGCGAACGCTCGCGGCCGTCGTGGAGAACATTCCGCGCCTGGACGCGGGCACGGTGCGCTTCGTGTCCTTGCTTGGCGGCGTCACGCGCAAATACACGGCAAATCCGTATGACGTGATTCACCGGCTCGCCGAGCAAACGGGCGCGGTGTCGTATGTGCTGCCGCTGCCGTTTTTCGCCAACAAGGCCGAGGATCGCGAAGTGTTGCTGGCGCAGCGTGGCGTGCGCGAAGTGTTCGACATGGCGGCGCATGCGGATCTGATGGTCGTCGGTATCGGATCGGTGAATGCGGACGCGCAACTCGTCGCATCGCAAATGATCGAGCCCGACGAAATTCAGGAGGTGCGCGACAAGGGCGGTCAAGGCGAATTGCTCGGACATTTTTTCAGCGATACCGGCCAATCCGTCGAAACATCGCTGGCGGCGCGCACGGTCGCGCCCGAACTCGACGACCTCAAGGGCCGGCGCATCATCGCGATTGCGGGCGGCGCGTCGAAGATCGCGGCGATTCGCGCGGTGCTCAATAGCGGCCTTCTGAGCGGATTGATCACCGACGAAGCCTCGGCGCTGGCGCTGAAGATGGAACCTGTCGCGACGGAGGCGGCGTGATGAGCGAGAACGCACGCGACCTTCTCATCGGCATCGACGCGGGGACCTCGGTCATCAAGGCCGTGGCCTTCGACCTGACGGGACGGCAGATTGCCGTCGCCTCGGTGCCGAACCGCTACACCACGAGCCCCGATGGCGCGGCGACTCAATCGCTCGATCAAACTTGGGGCGACTGCGCGAAGACCTTGCGGGATCTGGGCGCGAAGATCGAACGTCTCGCGCAACGCACGCGCGCGCTGGCGGTGACGGGTCAAGGCGACGGCACATGGCTCGTCGGCGCAGGCAACAAGCCGGCGAGCGACGCATGGCTATGGCTCGACGCGCGCGCCGCGAACACGGTGCGGCTGTTGCAGGAAGGACCGGCGAGCCGCGCGCGGTTCCAGGCGACCGGCACGGGACTCGCCGCGTGCAGTCAGGGCGCGCAGATCGCGCACATGGCCGCGACGACGCCCGAAGTGCTCGAACGCACCGAAGTGGCACTGCATTGCAAGGACTGGCTGTATCTCAATCTCACCGGTGTGCGCGCCACCGATCCGTCCGAGGCGAGCTTCACCTACGGCGACTTTCGCACGCGCCAATACGACGACACGGTGATCGAAGCGCTCGGCCTCACCGCGTGGCGCGACCTGTTGCCGGAAATCATCGACGGCACGGAGATCATGCATCCGCTGACGTCAGACGCCGCCGCCGCGACTGGCCTGCTCGAAGGCACGCCCGTGTGTCTGGGCTTCGTCGATATCGTGCTGACGGCGCTCGGCGCGGGCATTCACACGGAAGGCGCGACGGGCGCGAGTTGCTCGATCGTCGGCTCCACGGGCATGCACATGCGCGCGATGCACAACGCCGACATCCATCTGAACGCGGAAGGCACGGGTTACGTGATCGCGTTGCCGGTGCCGGGCATGTCGGCGCAAGTGCAGTCCAACATGGCGGCGACGCTGAACGTGGACTGGGTGTTGAATCTCGCGTGCGATCTGCTCGCGCAGTTCGGCACGAGCCTTTCGCACGGCGACCGGATGAAGTGTATCGACGGATGGCTGCAGTCGGGACGTCCCGGCGCGCTTCTGTATCACCCCTATATCTCCGATGCCGGCGAGCGCGGTCCTTTCGTGGACCCGAACGCGCGCGCGGATTTCATCGGACTCACGAGCGAGAGCCGCTACCCGGATCTGTTTCGCGCGGTGGTCGAAGGGCTCGGCATGGCCGCGCGCGATTGCTATACGTCGATGGGCATTCCAATGCCCGATGAACTGCGCCTCACCGGCGGCGCGACGCGTTCGCGCGCGTTGCGCGGCGTGCTCGGCGCGGTGGTCGGCGCGCCGGTGCGTATCTCGCTGCGCGAGGAAGCGGGCGCGGCGGGCGCGGCGATGATGGCGGCGGTCGCGCTCGGTGTGTATCCCGACATGAACACGTGCATCGCGCAATGGGTGACGCCGCTGCTCGGACAAGTGGAAGCGCCCGATGCGGAACTGACGCAGTTGTATGCGCAGCTTTTTCCCGCGTATCGGAAGGCGCGCGAGGCGCTCGTACCGACCTGGGATGAAACGGCGCGGTTGCTGAAATCGCGGCATCGGCCGAACGCGCTAGCCGCGGGCCTCAACTAACGTCGAACATGGAACGCTGAGATGAGCGAGAAGGATAGGGTGGACCTGTGTGTCATCGGCGGCGGCATCAACGGCGCGGGTATTGCGCGCGATGCGGCGGGCCGCGGACTGTCGGTGATTCTGTGCGAAAAGGACGATCTCGCACAGGGCACGTCGTCGCGTTCCGGCAAGCTCGTGCATGGCGGGCTGCGTTACCTCGAATACTACGAATTCCGGCTCGTGCGCGAGGCGCTGATCGAGCGCGAAGTGCTGCTCAATGCCGCGCCGCATATCATCTGGCCGCTGCGCTTCGTGCTGCCGCATAGTCCGGGTGATCGTCCCGCATGGCTCGTGCGCACGGGCCTCTTCATGTACGACCATCTGGGCGGCCGCAAGAAGCTGCCGGGCACGCGTTCGCTCGACTTGTGGCGCAATCCGGAAGGCGCGCCGATCAAGGACGAGTACCGGCGTGGCTTCGAGTATTCCGATTGCTGGGTCGACGACGCGCGTCTCGTCGTGCTGAGTGCCGTCGATGCCGCCAAGCGCGGCGCCGAAGTGCTCACGCGCACCGCATGCATCGGCGCGCGGCGCGAGGGCAATGCGTGGCGCGTCGAACTGCGCGACACGCGAACGGGATCGACGCGCGTCGTGAACGCACGCGCGCTCGTCAATGCGGCGGGACCGTGGGTATCGGATGTCATCGGGCGCGCGGGCGCGAAGTCGACGCGCAAGGTGCGGCTCGTGAAGGGCAGTCATATCGTTACGCCGAAGTTCTGGGACGGTCCGCACTCGTATCTCGTGCAGAACCACGACAAGCGCGTGATCTTCATCAACGCCTATGAGGGCGACAAGGCGCTCATCGGCACGACCGATGTGCCGTGGGACGGCGCGCCGGAAACCGTGCAGATATCGAACGAGGAAATCGACTATCTGCTGACGGCGGTGAACCGCTACTTCAAGCATCCGTTACGCAAGCAAGACATCGTGCAGACGTTCTCGGGCGTGCGTCCTCTCTACGACGACGGCAAGGGCAATCCGTCGGCGGTCACGCGCGACTACGTGTTCGATCTCGACGCCAGCGGCGGCGCGCCCTTGCTGAATGTCTTCGGCGGCAAGATCACGACGTTTCGCAAGCTCGCCGAACATGCGCTGCAAAAGCTGCAGCCGACCTTCCCGAAGATGGGCCCCGACTGGACTTCATCGGCGACGCTGCCGGGCGGCGACATGGAAGGCGCCGACGTGCCGCGCTTCATGGCGAGTCTGCAAAGCCGCTACGAGTGGCTGCCGCGCAATCTGCTGCGCTATTACACGCAAACCTACGGCACGCTGACCTCGCAGGTGATCGACGGCGCGACCTCGCTCGCCGGTCTCGGCCAGCAGTTCGGACCGAACTTCCACGAAGCGGAAGCGCGCTACCTGATGTCGCACGAATGGGCCGAGTCGGCGGACGACATGCTCACGCGGCGCACCAAGCACGGCTTGCACATGAGCGCCGCGCAGAAGTCCGCGTTCGAAGCCTGGCTCGACGGCCTCGTGCGTAAATCCGCTTAAAGACACGAGACGAACATGGCATTCACGCTTGCACTGAACACGAATCCGCTGGTGAACCGCTTCGCCGAACCGGGCGACCTGATCGACACCATCGCGCACGACATGAAAATCCGCGACGTGCAGTTGACGCACGAGTTCATCAATCCGTCGTGGCCGGCGGCAACCACGCGGCGGCTCACGCGCGAGATGCGCGCGGCGATGACGCGCACCGGCGTGCGGATCACCTCGGGCATGACCGGGCCGTATGGCCGTCTGAATCACTTCGGTCATCCGGATGCAGACGTGCGCCGCTACTACATCGACTGGTTCAAGTCCTTTGCGGATATCACCGCCGATCTGGGCGGCGACTCCATCGGCACGCAGTTCGCGATCTTCACTTACAGGGATTTCGACGATCCGCAACGGCGCGACGCGCTGCTTCAAACCGCGATCGATTGCTGGGCCGAAGTCGCCGAGCATGCCAAAGCGGCCGGCTTGAAATACGTGTTCTGGGAACCGATGTCCATTGCCCGCGAATTCGGCGAGACCATCGCCGCGTGCATGGCGCTGCAAGACCGCCTGAGCGCCGCGAACATGGCCATTCCCATGTGGATGATGGCCGACATCGACCACGGCGACGTCACCAGTTCCAACCCCGACGACTTCGATCCCTATGCGTGGGCGCGCGCCGTGCCGCGCGTGTCGCCGATCATCCATATCAAGCAGTCGTTGATGGACAAGGGCGGGCATCGCCCGTTCACCGCGGAGTACAACGCGCGCGGCCGCATTCAGCCAGAACCGCTCATCGAGGCGCTGCACGCGGGCGGCGGGCGCGACAACGAAATTTGCCTGGAACTCTCGTTCAAGGAACGCGAGCCCACGGATCGGCAGGTCGTCGCGCAGATTGCCGAATCGGTGGCATTCTGGGCGCCGCATTTCGACACCGGCATCGCCGATCTCAACATCTGAGGAGTCAGACATGCCAGGCACGATGACACAAAAGCTGATCAACGATGGCGACGCCGCCGTCGACGAGATGCTCGAGGGCGTCATGGCCGCGCACGGCGATCTGCTGACGCGCAGCGACAGCGCGCCCCGGGCGATCATCGCGCGCAACGGGCCGCGTGAGGGCAAGGTGGCGTTGATCATCGGCGGAGGATCGGGACACGAGCCGACGTTTCTGGGCTTCGTTGGCCGCGGTCTCGCCGATGCCGCCGTGATCGGCAACGTCTTCGCTTCGCCGCCGCCGCAACCGGCCGTCGATGCCGCGCTCGCCGCGCATGGCAACGCGGGCGTGCTGTTCATGTACGGCAATTACGCGGGCGATGTCATGAACTTCGACATGGCGACCGAACTGCTCGAACTCGACGGCGTCGAGGCGCGCACCGTGCTGACCACCGACGACATCGCCTCCGCGCCGCGCGACAAGCGCGAGACGCGGCGCGGCGTGGCGGGCAACGTGTTCATCTTCAAGGCAGCGGGCGCCGCGGCGGACCTGATGATGCCGCTCGGCGAAGTGGAGCGCGTCGCGCGCCATGCCAATGCGCGCACGTACACGCTCGGCGTGGCGCTCGCGCCTTGCTCGCTGCCGCAGACGCGTCAACCGAACTTCGAGATTGCCGCCGGCGACATGGAAATCGGCATGGGCATTCACGGCGAACCGGGCATGCGCCGGGAAGCCTTGCGCACGGCCGACGACATCACCGACGAAATCATGGATGCGATCCTCGCCGAGATGGGCGCGGCCAAGGGCGACCGCGTGGCGGTACTCGTGAATTCGCTCGGCTCGACGCCGCTCATGGAGCTTTACATTCTCAACCGGCGCGTTTCGCAGCGCTTGCAGGAGGCGGGACTCGTCGTGCATCGCACGCTCGTGGGGCCGCTGTGCACATCGCTGGAAATGGCGGGCGCGTCGATCACCGTCATGCATCTCGACGATGAATTGCAGCGCCTCATCGATCATCCGTGCGAGTGCGCGATGTTTCAGCAGAGGGCCGCATGATGTCCGCGTTTTCCACCGCCGACAACGCGCAATTGTTCCGCGAACTCGCGAGCACCATCGCGGCGGCGCGCGACGAACTGTGCCGGCTCGACGGCGTGATCGGCGACGCGGACCACGGCATCGCGATGGAACAGGGCTTTTCTGCCGCGTCCAGGGCCATCGACGCGTTGCCGTCCGACTGCACGTTCGCGGATCAGTGGAACGCCGCGGCCAAGGGTTTTCTAAACGCGGTCGGCGCATCGTCGGGGCCGCTTTACGCAACGGCGTTCATGCGCGCGGCGAAGGCGGCGGGTGCGCGTCAGGCATTGCCGCTGAACGACGCGCCGGGGTTGATCGTCGCGATGGCCGAAGGCATCCGGTCGCGCGGCAAGGCGGAAGTCGGCGAAAAAACCATGGTCGATGCGTGGGCGCCTGCCGCCTCGGCAGCCGAACAAGGCATGGCGGACGGCTTGTCCGTGAGCGACATCCTGACGCGCGTTCGCGAAGCGGCGAACGCGGGCGCGGAATCCACGAAGGCGATGGTGGCGACCAAGGGAAGATCGGCGCGCCTCGGTGAACGCAGCATCGGTCACATCGATCCGGGCGCGGCCTCCGCCGCGATGGTCATCAACGTGATTGCAGAAAACTGGGGAAGACATGACACGCACTGAACGAATGGACAGCCGCGAGGTGAGCCAATGAGCGCAATGACTCCGTCGATCAAGCATCAGGGCAAGCGCGGCATGCGCGTTGTGATCGGCATCGTGTTGCTGGCCATTTTGCTGATCGCGATGGCCATGAGTACCAAAATCGTGAAGATCGGTTCCGGCGCCGATACGCAGACCAAGGAATTCGAGCCGGAAGCCTACGGCAAGAAGCAGTTTCCGAAGACGCAGGCCGCGATAGAAAAGCGCGCCGTCGATGCGGCGACGCTGGCCGCCGCCATCGCCAAGGATCAGGACGCGGCGGGCAAGCAATACGGCATCGCGGGCGGCGGCATCGGTCCTGAAATGTCGGTGAAGTTCTCGGGTGTCGCGGGCAAGGAAGACTCCGGCGTGTACGAAGTCAAGGTGCCGGGCCTGCCCGATTCGCTCGTCATACGCGTGCAGACGGGACCGGCGATCAACGGCACCGACTTGCGCGATGCCACGGGCGACATCAGCTTCGGCCAGTTCACGAATCAGATCGACTACCAGAACGCCGGTTACGCCATCAACACGGAGATGAAGAAACAGGTTCTGTCGAAGGTCGATACCGCCAAGCTGACGGGCAAGACAGTCGATGTCGTCGGCGTGTTCCAGCTGATCAATCCGAATGGCTGGCTCGTCACTCCTGTGAAGCTGGACGCGAAATGAGCACCATCGATCCAACCAACGAACAGGGCGCGGCGAAGGATGGCGTGCTGCTGTCCGCGCGCGATGTCGTCAAGTCGTATGGCGGCGTGCATGCGCTCAAGGGCGTGAACTTCGAGATTCATCGCGGCAAGGTCACGACGCTCTTCGGCGAAAACGGCGCGGGCAAGTCGACGCTCATGAAAATCCTCTCCGGCGTGGAAAAGCCGACCTCCGGAGAAATCGAGCTGGATGGCGAACGCGTGGCGTTCACGTCATCGACGGATGCGCGCAATCACGGCATCTCGATCATTCATCAGGAACTGAGTCTCGCGCCGAACCTGAGCGTGCGCGACAACGTCTTCATGGGCCGCGAGCTGCGCACGCCGACCGGCGTCAACTTCGCCGAGGAGGCGCGGCAGACGCGCGCGCTGATGGAGGAACTCGAAGAAGACGTCGACCCCATGACGCTGGTGCGCGATCTGCGCCTCGGTCAGCAGCAGGTCGTCGAGATCGCGCGGGCGTTGTCGGTCGATTCGCGCATTCTGATCATGGACGAACCGACTTCGGCGCTGAGCGCATCCGAAGTGGAGGTGCTGTTCAAGGTGATTCGCGACTTGACGAGCCGGGGCGTATCGATCGTCTACATCTCGCATCATCTGGAAGAAGCATTGCAGGTCACGGACTATGCCGTGGTGCTGCGCGATGGCCGCATCACCGCGACGGCGGAGCGCAAGGACATCGACCTCGGATGGATCGTGCGCAACATGGTGGGCGAGAACTTCGACCTCGGCTCGCCGCCGACCGGCTACGAGTTCGGCGAAGTCGCGCTCGATATCGACGATGTCAGCATCGCCGATGAATCCGGCTCAGGCGTGTCCGTGGTCGATCGTCTGTCGCTCAAGGTGCGCGCGGGAGAGATCGTCTGCATCTACGGACTGATGGGCGCGGGCCGCACGGAACTGCTCGAAGCGGTCGCGGGACGCACGCGGCTGCCGGTGACGGGCGGAACCATTCGGCTCGAAGGCGAGAGCATGGCGGGGCTGAGTATTGCGCAGCGCATTGGCCGTGGGCTCGTGCTGGTGCCGGAAGATCGTCAGCGCGACGGCCTAGTGCCGACGATGAGCGTCGGCTCGAACTTGTCGCTCGCGAGCATCCGCTCTTTCGTGAAGGGCATCTTGATGTCGCCGCCGGTCGAGCGTGAACTCGTCGGCCAGTCGATCCGCAACGTGCACGTGAAGACCTCGGGCCCGGGCGCTTCGATCCGTTCGCTGTCGGGCGGAAATCAGCAGAAGGTGGTGATCGGCAAGATGCTGGCAACCGTACCGCGCGTCATTCTGCTCGACGAACCCAGTCGCGGCATCGACATCGGTGCGAAGTCGGAAGTCTTTCGTCTGCTCGCCGAGAACGCGAAGAAGGGTTTGGCCGTCGTGTATTCGACGTCGGAAGTGGGCGAATGCCTGAGCGTTGCGCATCGCATCATCGTCATGCGGCGCGGAAAGATTTCCGCGGAATTCGGCCCCGACGCCAACAAGGACGACATCATGGCCGCCTCCGGCGAAGCCGTGGTCGCCTGAATCAGAACATGCCTGGAGACATTGAACATGAACGACGCCGCCAAAACATCGACTCGCTCCGGATCGTCCGGCGAAGGGTTCGACCTCGGCAAAGTGCTGCTCGAAGGACGCGCGTTCTTCGCGCTGATCGCCATCATCATCATCTTTTCGTTTCTCTCGCCGAATTATTTCGCAGTAGAAAACTTCCTTACGATGGCCTCACACGTGGCTATCTACGGGATTCTCGCGATCGGCATGCTGCTCGTGATCATCAACGGCGGCATTGATTTGTCGGTGGGTTCGACGCTCGGGCTGTCGGGCGTCGTCGCGGGATTTTTCATGCAAGGCGTGACGCTCAACATGTTCGGGGTCGTCATGTACCCGTCGGTCTGGGTCGTGGTGGTGCTGTGCTGCGCGCTCGGCGCGTTCATCGGGCTCGTGAACGGCATTCTCATTGCGCGCTTCAAGGTGCCGGCTTTCGTCGCCACGCTCGGCGTGATGTACGTGGTGCGCGGTTTCGCCCTCCTCATGACCAATGGCCTCACGTACAACAACCTGGGCGGTCAGGCGGACCTGGGCAATACCGGTTTCGACTACCTGGGCTTCGACCGCTTGTTCAACGTGCCGGTGGGCGTGCTGATTCTCGCGATCATCGCGATTCTCGGCAGTATCGCGCTCAATCGCTCGGCCTTCGGGCGCTGGCTCTATGCGTCCGGCGGCAACGACCGCGCGGCGGAATTGTCGGGCGTGCCCGTGAAGCGCGTGCTGATCAGCGTGTACATGCTGTCGGGAATGTGCGCGGCTATCGCGGGACTGATTCTTTCGTCGCAGCTCACGTCCGCCGGGCCGACCGCTGGCACGACCTACGAACTGACGGCCATCGCGGCGGTCGTGATCGGCGGGGCATCGCTGATGGGCGGCACCGGCAACATTCGCGGCACGTTGCTCGGCGCGTTCGTGATCGGCTTTCTGTCCGACGGGCTCGTGATCATCGGCATCTCGTCTTACTGGCAAACGGTATTCACCGGCGCGGTCATCGTGCTCGCGGTGTTGCTCAACGCCATTCAATATCGCCGCAAGGTCAAGCGTCCGACGCCGACCGGCGGCCCACTGGCTTCTCCGCAAGGCGGCGGCAAGGCATAGCCCGACCTCCGGCACGCGAGAAGAATATCGAAGTCCTGCGCCAACACCAACCCAAGAAAGAGACACGCCATGACTATGAAGAGAAAGACCTTGATCCTTGCGGCCCTCGCCGTGGCTGCGCCCTTGTTTGCGAGCCAGGCTCAGGCGGCGGGCGGGCTGATCAGCATTATCGTCAACGATCCCGCCAATCCGTACTGGCTCGCCGAAGGCAACATCGCGGCGGCGGAAGCCAAGAAGCTGGGCTATAGCGCGAACGTGTCGGCGTCGAAAGGCGACACGAACACCGAAAGCCAGCAGATCGACACGGCCATCACCAACAAGTCGGTTGCGATCATTCTCGATCCGGCCAATGCGAGCGGCTCCGTCGGCGCCGTGAAGAAGGCGATTGCCGCGAACATTCCGGTGTTCCTCGTCAACGCGGAAATCAACCAGCCGGGGCTCGCGAAGGCGCAGCTCGTGTCGAACAACGCGCAAGGCGCGGCGCTCGGTGCTCAGCAATGGACGAAGGATGTCGGGTCGAAGGGCAACTATGTCGAATTGCTCGGCTCGCCTTCGGACAACAACGCCGCGACGCGTTCCAACGGCTACAAGTCGGTGCTCTCCCAGTATCCGGATCTGAAGATGGTCGGCTCGCAAGTGGCCAACTGGGATCGTACGCAAGGCTTCAATGCGACGCAGAGCCTGCTGCAGGCGCACCCGGATGTGATCGGCGTGATCAGCGGCAACGATGAAATGGCGCTCGGCGCGATTGCGGCGCTCAAGCAATCGGGCAAGCTGAAGAACGTAAAAGTCGGTGGTTTCGATGGCTCGCCGGCCGCGGTCGAGGCAGTGAAAGCGGGTGAGTTGCAGTACACCGTGCTGCAACCGGTCGCGGAGTTTTCCGCCAAGGCCGTGCAGGAAGCCGATCAGTTCCTGAAGACCGGCAAGACGGGCGCCGCCAGCGAAAAGCAGTTGTTCGACTGCGTGCTGATCACGAAGGCGAACGTGTCGAAATACACCGCGCCGTTCGTGCTTTCGAAGTGACCTAGCAGGCGTTTTCATCCGCGCGCCGGGCGGGCATGAGGCACGTCCGGCGCATGACGCGGCCTCATTTGCAAGACACACTGTCCGACAACCTAACCATGTCTGATACCCCGTTCTGGGTCGGCACGAGCTGGAAGATGAACAAGACCCTGGCGCAAGCGATCGCTTTCGCCGAGGGTTTGCTCGCGAGCCCTGACGACCCGCGAATCCAGTGCTTCGTGATTCCGCCGTTCACCGCGATTCGCGAAGTGAAGTCGATTCTCGCCGAGACCAATGTCAAGGTCGGCGCGCAAAACATGCATTGGGCCGAAGAGGGCGCGTGGACCGGCGAGATTTCCCCGCCGATGCTGGTCGATTGCGGCATGGATCTCGTCGAACTCGGCCATTCCGAACGGCGCGAGCACTTCGGTGAAACCGACGACACCGTCGGACGCAAGGTCGAGGCCGCCGTGCGTCACGGATTGACGCCGCTGATCTGCATTGGCGAAACGCTCGCCGACAAAGAGAGCGGGCGCGCTGCGGACGTGTTGGCCACCGAGGTGCGCGGCGCGTTGGCGCGTCTTTCTCCTGAACAACGAACGGCGCCGATTCTGCTCGCGTACGAGCCTGTATGGGCTATCGGCGAGAGCGGCATTCCGGCTAGTCCCGAATATGCGGATGCGCGTCAAGCCGAGATCAGCAAAGTGGCGGAGGAAACGCTCGGGCGAAGTATTCCCTGTTTGTACGGCGGCTCCGTCAATCCGGGCAACTGCGCGGAACTGGCCGCGTGCCCGCACATCGATGGGCTTTTCATCGGCCGTTCGGCGTGGAACGTGAGCGGCTATCTGGATATTTTCAAACGCGTCGGCGCGGTGCTTTGACTTGGCATGCGCCACCTGCATCGAACAATCAACGGAGATACTCATGAAGCTAGCAATTGGTGGAGACAGCGCCGGAGTGGGACTTGCACGCGTGCTGGCGGATTATTTGAAGGACCGCTTCGAGGTATTCGAGGTGTCGCACAATGAGGCGAGCCCGAACGAGTTTTACGCCAATCTCTCGGACCGCGTGGCCTCTGGTGTGATGAGCGGCGAATACGATCGCGCGATTCTCGTGTGCGGGACGGGCATCGGTGTGAGCATCTCGGCGAACAAGGTGCCGGGCATTCGCGCCGCGCTGTGCCACGATACTTATTCGGCGGAACGCGCGGCGCTTTCCAACAACGCGCAGATCATCACGATGGGCTCGCGCGTGATCGGACCTGAAGTCGCGAAGACCATCGCCGATTCGTTTCTCGCCAATACCTTCGACGAGAATGGACGCAGCGCGGGCAATGTGAAGGCGATCAACGAGCTCGACGACAAGTATCATCGCTAGGTAGTGCTCGCTAGACCCGTGCGCCGCGCTTGCGCACGGGGCGCGTCGACGTGTGAAAGCGGTCCTCGTTTTGCTCGATAGCCTGTCCGAGAAATTGCAGGAACATGCCCATCGCGACCGTGGTCGTCAGATCGGAGCGTTGATACAGGCAACTGGACGATTGCGCGCCCGCATCGGCGAGCGGCGTCCATGCGAGCTTGCCCCCGGCGACGTCTTCCGCGACATTCTCCGCAATCAGAAAGCCGATGCCGATGCCATCCGCCACCAGCCGGCGCACCATGGCGACCGAACTGGTTTCGACGAGCGGTCGCGCATTGCGCCGGTCGCGGTGATCGATTTGATCGACCATTGCGCGCAATTCGGTATCCGGCGACATCAGGATGAGCGGATAGCCAAGGCAGTCGCGTAGTCGCGGACGTCGCTGGAGTTTCGTGAGCGGATGTCCCGGTGGCGTGACCACGCCGAGGTGCTGCACATATGCGCGCACTTCCACGACGCCGGGCGGCGGCTTGCGACGCAGGCCGTAGCCAATGTCGGCCTCACCGGTCTCCACCCACTTCAAGATGTTTTCGCCGTTACCCGAACGCACGCTGTAGGTGACGCCCGGATAGCGCGTCATCGCGGCCTGAATCGCGCCGGGCACCAGATACTCCGCCGACGAAGGCGACACGGCCAGATTGACGTGTCCGCGCCGCAGCGAGCGCAAGTCCTCGACCTGAGTCATCGCGTTGTCGAAATCGCGCTGACCGCGCCGCACGGCCGCGATGATGATCTCGCCCGCCGTGGTGAGCTGCATGCCGCGCGGCAAGCGGTCGAAGAGCGGCGAGCCGACTTGTTCTTCCAGATTGAGGATCTGCTGATGCACCGCAGCCGCGGTCAGATGCAGCGATTCGGCCGCCTTGCGGATGGAACCGCGCCTGACGACTTCGTCGAAGCAACGGAAGGTCTGTGATATTGGACGCATGGCTTACCGTATGGATTTTTCTGACGACCCGTTTAAAACAATCAGGTTTTACTGACGCGTGGAATAGCCTAAATTTTGCTCCATCATCTTAACGGAGCAAACCGTGACTACCACCGTCGATCAAATCACCCAGCGTCGCCGTGGCGTCGGGCTCATAGCGCACGACCCGAACCTGTCCGCTGGCGGCTATACACTGATCGCGCCGCAAACGGCAGGCGGGCGCGTGTTTCTCGTCGATATGCGCGGCGAAGTCGTGCATGAATGGCAGATGCCGGTGCGCCCCGGCCGTCATGCGGTGATTCTCCCGAACGGCAATCTCGGTTACAACGGCAATCATGCGGATTCGGAAGATCGATATGCGCCTTGGTCGATGTGGCACGGCGGCGATTTCTACGAAGTATCGCCGGAGGGCGAGGTAGTGTGGCGGTACCAGGACCCGGCGCATCATCACGACGCGCAGTGGCTGCCGAACGGAAACCTGCTGTACGCCGCGTGCGCGCCGGTGCCCGCGGGTTTCGCCGATCGCGTGCCGGGCGGCACGGCGCATGGTCCGGACGAGCCCATGTTCGCGGACGTGATCCGCGAAGTGAATCGCGCGGGCGAACTCGTGTGGGAATGGAAAGCCTCTGAGCATCTCGATCCGAAAGACTTTCCTATCGCGCCGGGCTTCGGCCGTTATCACTGGCCGCTCGTGAACGGGCTCGGTGTGAATGCGCAAGGCGAGGTGCTGATGAGCTTACGCACCACGTCGGGCATTATCGCGGTCGACCGTCGAACGGGCCACGTGACCATGCATATCCCACCGGACGTGATTTCGCATCAGCATGCGCCGGTCGCGCTCGCCAACGGCAACATCCTCACGTTCGACAACGGCAACTTTCGCGCGGGCGAGCACGTGGCGTTCTCGCGTGTGCTGGAGATCGATCCGTCGACGCACGAAATCGTATGGTCTTACGCCGACGACATGGTCAACATGTTCTACAGCGCGTTCATGGGCAACGCGCAGCGGCTCGCGAACGGCAACACGCATATCACCGAATCGGCGACGGGGCGTCTTTTCGAAGTCACGCCCGCAGGCGAAGTGGTATGGGAATACGTGATTCCGTGGTTCGCCGAATACCCGGACGAAGCGGCCCGCAAGACAGGTCCGGGGCAATTGAACAGCGTCTTTCAAACCTTCCGCTACCGCCGCGAGCAATTGCCATGGTTGCCTGCTTGAGCGCCGTGCGCCGCGCGCTTCGAAACCATGGGGGTCTCGTGAAAGCTGAATCCGCCACGCATGATGTCGACGCGCGTTTGCCCGCATGGCAACTCGCGCTGTTCGGTCTGCAACATGTGCTGTCCATGGCCGCATCGCCCGTTACGGCGGTCTTTCTGATGTCGCGCATGTTGTCGCTGCCAGCCGAGATGACCGTGCATCTGATCGGCGCGACGTTCTTCGTGTGCGGCGCCGGCACGATCTTACAGTCGCTCGGCGCGGGGCCGGTGGGCGCGCGGCTGCCATTCGTGATGGTGCCGGGCGGCGCGCCCGCGATGCTCTTCGCCGTCATCGCGATGCAAACGGATCTGCGTACCGCGGCGGGCGCGGCGATCCTCACCAGTCTCTTCTACTGGATCGTGCTGCCGGTATTCGCGCGCTGTCTGCGCTTCTTTCCGCGCGTGGTCGTGGGCGCCATGCTGCTGCTCGTCTCGGTCAGTCTCACCCGGATTTACGCCGGAATCGTCGTCGGGCAGCCGGGGACGCCGGGCTTTGCGCGGCCCGAGGCGCTCGGACTTGCGCTGCTGACCATCGTGGCCACGCTCGCGGTCGCGCGTCTCTTCAAGGGCACGCTGGGCAGGCTCGCGGTGCTGCTGGGTCTTGTCATCGGCACGTTCGCCGCCTGGGCAATGGGTTCGATGTCCCTAAGCGGCCTCTGGAGCGGCCCACTCTTCACGTGGCCGATGCTATTGCCCTTCGGCATGCCGCGCTTCGACGTGCTGGCCGCGCTTCCCATGCTGATCTTCAGTGTCATTTCGATGGCCGAAGCCACTGGACAGACGGTTGCCGTCGGCGAGATCACGGGCAGGAAGATCGACGTTCGCCGCGACGTACCGCGCACGATTCGCGGCGATGCGCTCGCGTCGCTGATCGGCTCGTTGCTCGGCACGTCGCTCATCATCACGAGCGCGGAGAATATCGGCGTCGTGCAGACCACGCGTGTGCGGTCTCGCTACGTCACCGCGACGGCGGGCGTGATGCTGATGCTCATCGCGCTGTTCGTGCCGCTCGGACGCCTTGCCTACGCGATTCCGGCGCCCGTGGTCGGCGGCACCGCGCTGATCGTCTTCGCGATGATCGGGGTGATGGGGATCAACCTGCTCGGCAAGGTCGATCTGCACGCGCGCGGCAATCAGTACACGCTGGCTGCGGCGCTCGTCATGGGTCTGCTACCGATACTCGTGCCCAACGTCTATGCAGCGCTTCCCGGCTCGCTGCAGATCGTGATGGGTAACGGCATGGCGGCGGGCACGCTGACGGCGATCATCGTCAATCTCATATTCGGCGCGTGGCGTCTCGCGCCGGTGGAGAAGGTTCAGTCAACCTGATTTCCGGACTTTCGAGCTCAGGCAGTTCTCCTTCTAACGCTCCTCCCAGACAGCATGACAACAAAAATTCATCGCGCGACACTCGTCGCGGGTTTGACCACGCTCGTCGTTTCGCCGCTGGCATTTGCGCAAAGCAGCGTCACGTTATACGGCAGCATCGATTCGGGTATTGGATACGTGAGCAATTTGCGCGGCTCGTCGGCTTATATCGCGCAGCAAGGGACCTTGCAGGCGGACCGTTTCGGCTTTCAGGGGGTCGAGGACATCGGCGCGGGGCGCTCGGTGCTGTTCAGGCTCGAAAGCGGTTTTGTCACGACGACGGGTGCATCCGCCAGCAGCACGACGTTCTTCAATCGACAAGCCTATGTCGGAATGTCCGACGCGACGCTCGGCACGGTCACGCTCGGGCGTCAGACCGACTGGAACTTCGACTGGCTCGGCTCGGTTTCGACAGCGCAGTTGCTCGGTGATTTTTCCGCGTTTCATCCAGGCAATCTCGATGGTCTCGGCAGCACGCTTCCCGTGCAGTTATCGAGCACGGTCAAGTGGAAGAGCGCTGCATATCGCGGCCTGAGCGTCGGCGCGCTTTATGGATTTCCGGGCGCGTCGGCCAGCAATACCAACGGGCGGACGATCAGTTTCGGTGGGAACTATGCCAACGGTCCGCTCAAACTGGTGGCGGTGTATTCGGAGTACCGCGACCGGCTGCTGCCGCTATCAAGCGGGCTTGGGCTGACTTCGTTCGAAGGCCAGACGCTCGCGCCCGGCGCCACGTTCAATGCGAGCCAGGTGCGGGAGATGGGTATTGGTGGCTCGTACCGGTTCGAGCGCGTCACGCTGCATGCGCTCGCAACCGATATGCGCATCGCGTCCAAGGGCGGCAGCGAACATTTTCGCAGCATCGACGGCGGTGCGAATCTGCGCGTGACACCCGCGGAGGAAATCGGCGTGGGCGCATGGACGGCGACGCTCGGCGCGCGTCGCTGGACGCAATTCACAGCGGCCAATGTGTATTCGCTATCGAAGACAACCCAGCTTTATGCCGATGTGATGTTCGAAACGGCGGGCGGCGGCGCGGTGGCCAATACGCTTGGCATCGGGGCGGCTTCGGGTGGGAAGCAGGTGGTGTGTCTCGCCGGGATTCATCATCTGTTCTGACAATGATCGATCTTTCGGCAGCGTGAGGCCGCCGACGAAGTCAGCGACCCACGGCTTGCGCCGCATCATTGCAGTTTCCAGATTTGCGCCGCGATCTCGCCTTCGTCCTGGAAAGCATCGAGGATGGTTTCCAGACCCACGAACGGCACGTTATTCACGGTCAGGAAGAAGGCAAGCCGCCGGCCGCTCTTTGCATCGATATACCCCGCAAGCGCCTGTGACTTGAGAAGCGGCACGGGCGGTGTGGTGTTGCTCAAACCGCCATACGTGCCGGTCTTGGCGTAGACACGACCCTTGGCACCGGCTAGCGTCGGATCGGCCTCGAAGCCGGTGACGGTCGTGAGCGAGCCATCGACGCCGAGTACCGGCAAAGTATCGACGTATGTCGCATAGTCGGGCTTGAGCCGCATGGCGCGCAGCAGCGTGATGACAGCCTTCGCGTTCGCGGTGGTATCGCCGCCGCCGCTGCCGTCGATGAAGTGATACTGGTCCGGCGAAATGCCGAAGGTCGAAGACAGTTCGCCTTGTTCGGTCGTAAGCGCCGTGGCCATGGTGCGCGAGCCGTTCTTCGCCAGTCCGTATTGCATCAGCGTAATGTCCGCGCCGATGTTGTAGCTCACCTTGTTCACGAAACGCAGATCCTGCGCATACGGAGCGGCGGTGAGTTGGGCGATGCGTTGCGCGCTCGAATAAGAACCTTGAGGCGGCAAGGATGCAACCGGATTCGCCTTGACGGGCGCGGCCGTCACGGTCACGCCCGCGCGTGCGAGCGCTTCGATCAGCACCGTGCGCGCATACGTGGAGGGATCGGTGATGCGAAACGTCTGCACCAGCGGATACGCGCCGGTCAGCGCGGGCGGAACCCCCGCCGGCACCGTGCCGCTCACTTCGCCGACACAGGTAGCCTGGCCGATACAGTCGAGCGGCTCATCCGGGAATGCCTGATTGAGCACGACGGCAAAGTCCGACGTCGGCGCGCCCGTGGTGAGCGTCGATTGCACCGTGAACGCCGCCGACTGGGGCCGGTACACGAACGGCAGCAGCGCACCTTGCGCGCTTGCGCTGAAGGCGACATCCACGAGATCGTCGTTGACCAGGATCGGCGTCACGTTGAATTCATCGCGGAAGTCGAACGCGTCGAACAGACGATCGTCGATCACCACATCGCCATTGACCGTCTTGATGCCCGAGGCGGCGACCTGCGCGGCCAGCGCGTTGTAACCGGCGAGCGGATCGGGCGTGGTCAGTTGCGCGTTGCCGACACTATTGGCTTCGTTGTGATCGAACGCGGTGAGCGCGATCGTCCCGTCCGGATTCGCGCGACCGCCCATGGTGAGATCGCCGCTCGCGACGAGTACGAGATTGCCGGTGAGCGTGCCGTTTGCATCGACGGTGCCTTGCTTGTAGACCGGCGTCACCAGTCGATGCTGCGCACCGATGACGTCGAGCGCATTGGCTGTGGAGAAGAGCTTACGCACGGACGCGATGAACACCTGTGAGCCCGAGTCGAGATCGTAGATGACATGTCCGGAATCCAGATCGACGACCTGCATGGTCCACGTCGCGCCGCTGTACGCAGGCTTTTTCATCACCTGCATGATGGTGTCGGGCACCGTGGTATCGGTATGGTCCGAGCCGCCGCACGATGCCAGCAACACGGCGGACGCCAGCGCCATGCAGCGCGTGAGGGTCGGTTCCATCAAAGGCTTGATTGCCGAGCGGAAAGACATCATTGCGTCGTATCCTTTTTGGTTGTAGCGCAATGCGTTGAGAGTCGCCGCTTGGAGGAAGCATTTGACCGTACATCGGTCGCGGGTGATCAGGGCGGGGACGTTTTTTGCGGTGCCGATGCAAATATAAGTTAGGAAGGCGGGACTGACTACGTACTCCCATACACGAACTGTGCGATGACGAACAGAGACGCGGCTGTCGGAATGTTCTGTGGGAATGGAAACGACCGGGTGGCCAACACGTTCGCGTCGCGGTCAGGCGTTGCACGTGCCCCGACACCTTGCATGATCATTCCGCCAGGCTCCCGTCATGCTGAACCCGACTGCTCCACGCGCTTCGAACGCTTCGCCGCTGACGGTTTCGCAGCGAGTTTCGGCACAGCGTCCGGACTTGTCGCGACGAGCGCCCTAACGCCGGCAGCGGCAAATCTCACGATCTAAATACGTCGTTCGGCAGCCGGTCGTATCAAGTCTATTCGGCGAATATCGCGGATGGACACTACGAACCGGGGTTCAAGGCATCGCTCGGACTGAAGGATCTGCGACTCGCGTCTGAAGCCGCGCAAGAACTGGGCGCCGCGTTGCCGATGCTTGCCGCCGTCTATGAACGGATGACTGAAACCGTCGCGGCGGGATTGGGCGAGCGAGACTGGTCGGCCATGGCGAAAGTCACCATCGAGAAACCACGCACCGAGAAGTGAAGGGCGTCACTCAAGGCGCTTCCTGCTGCATGAGCGCTCCTTACCGTTGGATTCCGTCGACGTCCTGTAAGAGACTGCCGACGCTGCTCGCTGTCGATATGGCTCAGCGCATGCAACGAGCGCCGTAACCGCTAAAATTGCGGTTTTAGCCCGGAATACCTGCATGTCTTTTGCCTCGCTTGGCCTGATCGATCCGTTGCTGCGCAACCTGCAGAAGCTCAATTACCAGACACCCACGCCGGTGCAGGTCAAGGCGATTCCTGCTGTGCTCGGTGGCCAGGACGTCATGGCCGCCGCGCAGACCGGCACGGGCAAGACCGCGGGTTTTGCGCTGCCGCTGCTGCAACGGCTGGTGCAACACGGGCCGGCCGTGTCGAGCAATCGCGCGCGCGTTCTGGTTCTCGTGCCCACGCGCGAACTGGCTGAACAAGTGCTGCAAAGCTTTATCGATTACGGCGAAGGCCTCGACCTGCGATTCCTGGCCGCGTATGGCGGCGTGAGCATCAACCCGCAGATGATGGCCTTGCGCAAAGGCGTCGATGTGCTGGTTGCCACACCGGGCCGTTTGCTGGATCTGAATAGCCAAAATGCGGTGCAGTTCGATCGAGTACAGACCCTAGTGCTGGATGAAGCCGACCGCATGCTCGATCTGGGCTTCGCACGCGAACTCAACGCCGTGTTCGCTGCCTTGCCCGCAAAGCGCCAGACGCTGCTGTTCTCCGCCACGTTCTCCGATGAAATCCGCGCCATGGCCGCGAGCATTCTGCGCGACCCGGTCAACATCAGCGTCAGTCCGCCCAATGCCACGGCCAGCAATATCAAGCAGTGGGTGGTGACGGTGGATAAGAGGAACAAGCCTGAACTCTTCATGCATCTCGTGGCCGAGAACAAGTGGGAGCACGCGCTGGTGTTCGTCAAGACCCGTAATGGCGTCGACTATCTGGCGGCCATGCTGGATGAAGCAGGTTATTCGGTCGACACCATCCACGGCGACAAGCCGCAACCCGCGCGTTTGCGTGCACTCGAACGCTTCAAGACCGGCGAAGCCCATATGCTGGTCGCCACCGATGTGGCTGCGCGCGGACTGGATATCGACGACCTGCCTTTGGTCATCAACGTCGATCTGCCGATCGTGGCGCAAGACTATGTGCACCGCATTGGCCGCACCGGCCGCGCGGGCGCGAGCGGCGTGGCGGTGTCGCTCGTATGTGCCGATGAAGCGCCGCAACTTGCCGCGATCGAAGCGCTGATCCGGCAAACGCTGGTACGCCGGGAAGAACCAGGTTTCGAAGCCGAGCATCGCGTGCCGCAAACCAGCGCGACGGGCGAGATCGTCAAAAAACCTAAAAAGCCCAAAAAGCCGAAAGTGCCGCAGGTTACGCCGGGCGCGGCGCCGGTGCCCGGCAAGAAGTCGCGCCCGCAGGATGGTGAAAACAAGCGCAAGCCTGTGGCACAACAAGACACAGGATTGTCTGGCGTCAATCCGTTTAGCGTGAAGAAGCCGCGTAGTAAATCCGGCAACAAGCCAGCCGCGGTTGCAGGTAAGCCGGCTGGCGGGCGTGGCAAACGCTAGCCCTCGTCGGGGTGTGATCGGTCTCGCAATGCATCCGGACCGCCGGCCAGCGTTTTCCGCCTGTCACGTCCGCTCACTCCAACTCCACGCCCTTCAACTCCGGAATCAGCACGACAGTCGCGACGACATCGACGATATAGATACAGGCTAGCGCCGCGATGGCCGTGCCGAACGAGTAATAGCTCGCCACCGCGCCGATCGCGAGCGGTCCGAACCCGCCGACCGCGCGGCCGATGCTCCACAGCACATTCTGCGCCGTGCCGCGTGCATGAGTCGGATACAACTCGGCCATGAGCGCGCCATAGCCGCCCATCATGCCGTTCACGAACACGCCGACCACCATGCCGCCAATCAGTAGCGCCTCGGGCGTCGTCATGCGCGAGTAGACGAACACCATGACGAGCGCGCCCAACTGATAGATCACGAAGGTAGGCTTCCTGCCGATTCTGTCCGCGAGCTGCCCGAAGATCCAGATGCCGACCAGCATGCCGAGAATCGACGCCGCCGTCCATGTCGCCGACTTGGCGAGCGTGAAGCCGAACGCCTTCGTCAGATAGCCCGGCATCCAGATGATGAGACCGTAGTAGCCAAAGTTCTGCACCGAACACATGACGATCATGCCGATGCTGCGGCGTCGCGTTTCCCGATCGCGAAACAGCGTCTTGAGGGGAAATTCGTGCCGTCTCCTGATTGCTTTCTCGATGAAGATCTTCGGTTCGCCAATCGCCTTGCGGATGACGAACGACAACACGGCGGGCGCGAGTCCCACGAGAAACATGCCGCGCCACCCGATATGCGGTAACAATACCGGCGTCAGCAGCGCGGCGATCAGCACGCCGATCTGCCAGCCCATGCCGACATACGAGGAGACGCGTCCGCGCTTTTCGGCGGGCCACGCCTCGATGGCGAGCGCCATGCCGATACCGAACTCGCCGCCAAGTCCCAGGCCCGCCACGAAGCGATACGCTAGCAGGTCGTGGTATCCGGTCGCGAAAGCGCACAGACCGGTGAACAGCGCAAAGAGCAGAATGGTGTAAGTGAGCACGCGCACGCGGCCGAGATAATCGCTGAGTATCCCGAAGCCGATGCCACCCGCGACGCCGCCGACGAGCGTCCACGTAACGAGCGAGCCCGCTTGCGCGGAGCTGAGTCCGAGGTCCGCCGAGATGAGGCTCAGCATGAAGCCGAGGATCAGCAGGTCGAAGCCGTCCATGGCGTAGCCGGAAATCGATGCGACGAGCGCGCGCACGTGCGGCGGTCCGAATATCGATTTGTCCATGGCGCTTTGTGGCGAGCTGCCGTAAGACGCCGGCCGTGCCGACGCCGATGCATCTTGCGTGATGTCGTCGTTCATGTGTGGTCTCCCCGTGGACGCCTTAATTGAGCGCGTCCGGATCGTGCGGCAGCGGCGCGCCCGCGCCGGTGCGCTCGACGATCAGCCCGTAATGTTCCGGCCGCCGATGCTTCGCGAAGTTGAAGACGTGCTCGCGGAACGTGTCGCCAAGCGCGAGATCGACGTTCGCGAAGATCACCTCGTCGTCTTCGCTCATGCTTTGCGCGGCGATCTCGCCCGAAGGCGCGACAATCACCGAGCCGCCGATCATATGAAAGCCGTCTTCCTTGCCGCATTTGGCGGCGGCGGCAATCCACATCGCATTCTGATAAGCGCTCGCCTGCAACGTGACGAGATGGGTATGCATGCGCAAATGGACCGGTTCGGGCCAGTGAATGTTCTCGGACGGCGTGTTGTAGCCGAGCACGCCGAGTTCCGCGCCTTGCAGCGACATCGCGCGCCATGTTTCCGGCCAGCGGCGGTCGTTGCAGATACACATGCCGAGGCGCGCGCCCATCGTGTCGACGACAGGAAAACCCGAGTTGCCCACCGCGAAAAACTTCTTCTCCAGATGCTGGAAAGGCGCGTCCGGCTTGTGCTCCGAATGCCCCGGCAAATGCGTCTTGCGATACTTCGCGACGATCTTGCCGCTGTCATCGACGATGATCGACGTATTGAAGCGCTCGCCTTGCACCGTCAGTTCCGCATAGCCGAGATAGAAGCCGATGCCCGCGTCGCGCGCGGCGTCGAAGAGCGGCTGTACGTCGGGATTCGGCATCGATCGCTCGAAGAAGCGTTCCATGGCCGCTTCCTCGCTCATCCAGTAGCGCGGAAAAAAAGTGGTGAGCGCGAGCTCCGGGAACACGACCAGCTTTGCACTGCGCGCCTTCGCTTCGTACAGCATGGCGACGAGCCGCTCGGCGACCGCCCGACGGTCATCCGCGAGATGGACCGGTCCCATTTGCGCGACGGCCAGGCCGATTTTGCGTGACTTGCTCATGACTTCCTCTTTTGTTCCGGGTGTTGATGTTCGGGGTATCCGAAAGACGGGTGGAGAGCGCCTGTCCCGGCGTCGGCAAGCGCGCGGAAAAACCGGCCGCTCGCGGAGACTTCGCGCGTGGCCTGATAGGGCAACGGCGTCGAGCGTGCAATGAAGCGGCCGCTGCCGGGTTCGGCATGAAAGCCGGCGTCATCGACGATCACGCGGCCCGCGCTCACCACCGTGTGCGGCCAGCCCGTTACCTTCGTCCCCTCGTAGGGCGTGTAGCCCACGCGATCGTGCAATGCGGAGGCTGTCAGCACGACTTCATGGTGTGGGTCCCAAACCGCCATGTCCGCATCCGCGCCCGCTTCGACCAGCCCTTTGCGCGGCGCGATGCCGTACATGCGCGCATGATTCGTCGAACTCAGCGCGACGAATTCAGGCAACGTCATGCGCCCCCTGTGAACGCCTTCGGAGAACAGCAGCGGCAGGCGCACTTCGAGTCCGGGCATGCCGTTGGCCATCTGCTTGAACGTGGTGGCTTCGCCATGCGGCAGCTTGCCGGATTCGTCGAAGCGATACGGCGCATGATCCGACGACACCGTCTGCAACACGCCCGCCTTCAGCGCCGTCCACAAGGCTTGCTGAGCGTTCGCGTCACGCAGCGGCGGGCTGCAGCAATACTTCGCGCCTTCGACGCCGGGAAGGTCCATCGCGTCTTCGGTGAGCAGCAGATAGTGCGGACAAGTTTCGCCGTACACTTGTGCGCCCATGCGCTGCGCCGCGCCGATGGTCGCGAGCGCGTCCTGCGCGGACACGTGAACGATGAGCACGGGCGCGTCGAAAAGCCTGGCGAGCTGGATCACGCGATTCGTCGCTTCGGATTCCGCCAGCGCCACGTGACTCGTCGCGTGGTACTTCGGCGCGGTGCGGCCGCTTTCGAGCAGCTTTTGCGAGACCCAGCGGATCACGTCGTTGTTTTCGGCATGCACCATCACGAGCGCGCGTTCGCGTGCGGCGAGAGCCAGCACGTCGAGCATCTGGTAGTCGTCGATCTTCAATTGATCGTAGGTCATGTAGACCTTGAACGACGTGATGCCCCGGCGAATCTGCTCGACGAGATCTTCCTGAAGCGTGCGGTGGTCCGTCTCAGAGACAATCAAGTGATAGCTATAGTCGATCACCGACTTTGCCCGCGCGAGCGCCGCGTAGTCGTCGGCCACTTGTTTGAGCGATTGTCCGCGATGCTGCGCGGCGAACGGCACGATCATAGTGGTGCCGCCGTGGGCCGCCGCGACGCTTGCGGAGTACCAGTCGTCGGCGCCCATGATTCCCATGCCCGAGCGTTGCTCGACGTGACAGTGCGTGTCGATACCGCCCGGCAGCACGTAGCGTCCGGTCGCGTCGATATCGCGTTTGCCTGCGGGCAGGCCGCGCGCCACTTCGACGATCCGGTCGCCGACCACGCCGACGTCCGCCTCGAAGACTGCCTCGTCCGACGCGACGAGTCCATGACGTATGGTCAGATCAAACTGCTGCATGTCTTTTGTCCGCTTGAGAATTCAGAGGTGTTGGTTCGCTCGCGCGCGGCGAGCCACCAGTCGACGCTTGCACGGGCGAGCGCTTCGGTCGGGTCGATTGCGGGTACGTCGAGCGCAACGCCCGCCAGCGCCACCGGAATTTCCGTGCACGCCATGAGCAACGCGTCGGCGCCGCGATCGATCAGTGCATGAGCGGCGCTTTTGAGCCACGCGCGCGCTTCGTCGATTCTCCCGCCTTTCACGGCGGCGATTGCGCCCATGATCTGCGTCGTCTGCGACATCTGACCCGGTTCGATCGCGTCTATGCCGCTTGCAGCCAGTTGATCGTGATAGATGCGCGCTTTGAGCGTCGCTGTCGTCGCGAGCATGCCGACTCGCCGCGCACCGGGGCACGTCACCGCAAGCGCTCGAAGCGCTGCCTCGCCGATATGCAGCACCGGCCGCGTCGTCTCCTGCGCGAGCCGCTCGTGCCAGACATGCGCCGTATTGCAAGGAATCGCGATGGCCGCGCAACCGGCCGCTTCGAGCGTGCGCAGGCCGTCAAGCAGATGCGGCCAAGGCGCGTCCGATCCCGCGAGAAAGGCCGTGCTGCGATCGGGTACTTGCGGCACGTTATGCACGATGACCGGCATATGCTCTTGATCGGACGCGGCGGGCGTCGCCTGAATCAGCTTGACGAGAAAGTCGGCGGTGGCGAGCGGCCCCATGCCGCCAAGCACACCGAGACGCGGAAGCGCAATGAGCGCGGCGTTCATGTCGGACGCCATGGGTCCTGCCGCTCGCGACAGATGGCGAAGGCGAGCGAGGCGGCCGTCGAGCACGGATCGATTACCGGCACGCCGAGCGCCGCTTCGATATCGGCGCGAAGCGGCGTCATGCCCGCGCAGCCGAGCACGATGACATCGGCGCCATCTTCGTCACACAGCGCGCGGCCGGTCGCGATGAGCTTGTCGAGCGCGGCGTCTCGGTTGCCCGATTCGGCCACGCCAAGATTCACGGCGCGTTCTCCCGCGACCGTCTGTGCGATGCGCGCCGCATGATAAGACCGCCAGTGACGCGGCATGCCGTGCGTGCTCGCCGCGATCACGCCGATGCGCGACCCGCGCGCAAGCGCGACGCCCATGACCGCGGCACCGATGCCGAGCACCGGCTGTTGCGTGAGTTCGCGCGCGGCGTGCAAGCCGGGATCGCTGTAGCACGCGATGACGAACGCACTCGCCGACGCTTCATGCCGCGCGACGTACTCGGCCACGGCGACGGCGGCGCGGTCGGCATCGCGCTGGGTTTCGATGCCGCCGTCGACCGCGAAAAGCGTCTCGAAGCAAACGGGCGCGTCGTCCGCGCCTCGAAGCGCGCACACGGTCTTTTCGATCTCGCGCGTGACGGTGGCGAGACCGTTCGGATTCAGGAAATGGATAAGCTTGGGCATGGCTCGGATCGACTCTCTTCGCGGGGCTCGACTAGAACGAACCATAGCAACGTCGATATTCGCCGTGAAATAGTTCAAATTTCGTATCCCATAGACGCGCTGCATGGATTCGTCGCGCGGCGGTGCCCGCGCTACACTGCGGGCGGTTCACTTACATCCGAAAGCGGCGGCGCGGCAACATGACGGCGCGATGAACAACGACCAAGCCCATGAATTACGACGAGGAAATTCCCAACACGCGCACCATGAGCCTGCGGCAGATTGAAGTATTCCGCGCGATCATGATGACGGGTTCCATCAGCGAGGCCGCGCGTTCGCTGTATGTGGCGCAGCCCTCCGTGAGCCGTGTCTTGCAGGTGACGGAAAGCCGACTCGGGTTCTTGCTCTTCGAACGCATGCGCGGCCGGCTCTATCCGACGCCCGAGGCAAAACGTATCTTCGACGAAGTCATGCGCGCGTATGAAGGCATCGAGCGCGTCGATAATCTCGTCCGTTCTCTCGCCGACGGCACGAGCGGCAAGCTCAACATCGTATGCAGCCCGAGTCTCGGCGTGCATCTCGTGCCGCTCGCCATTGCACGATTCCACGCCGAATTCCAGCAGTTGCCCATTCAGTTCGAACCGCTCACGCACAACCATCTCGTGCCTCGCGTGCTGTTCGGCAAGAACTGCATCGGCGTATCGATGTTCGCCGTCGAGCACCCGAACCTCGTCACCATGCCGATTGCAAGCGGACGGCTTCTCTGTGTCGCGAAAAAAGGCGCGCTGGCCCGGCGGCGTGCGCTCGACCCGAAACAGGTCGCCGCCATGCCGTGGATCGATTACGAGCACGACACGCCGCTCGGGCGGATCGTCGGGCACGTGTTCAGGAACGAGCGTCGGCCGGAGCCGGTCGTGCGCGTGCGCTCGGCCATCAGCGCCTGCACGCTCGCGAGGGAAGGCGTCGGCGTCGCGGTGGTCGATCCGTTCTGCATCGATTCCGCCATGCGAGACCTGCTCGATGTCGTGCCGTTGCGTGCCGAAGCCGAGCATCGGCTGACCGCGAGTCTCATCTATTCGCACGTCGAGCCGCTGTCGAACGCGGCCCGGCGCTTCGTCGAGATCCTGCGCGACGTGCTGAACGCGCATGGCGTCAGCCGTTCGACGTAGCTTTGTCATCGCCATTGGCGATGGTGCCTTGCCAAATGACCACGTCCAAGCAAGCCGGCCTGATGCAAGATGCTTCTCAAACAGCCACCGACAACAAAACTGCACCGCGCCTGACGAGGCGGTCATTTGACGGAGCGAGACGAAGCAATGCAACTCGATCAGCTTAGCGCGGGTCCACGCACGCTTTACGACAAGATCTGGGACAGCCACCGCGTGATGTCCCGCGACGACGGGCAGGATCTTCTCTACATCGATCGTCATTACATTCACGATGTCACCGCGCAGTCCTTCGACCTGTTGCGCCAGCGCGGGCTCAAGCCGCGTTCGCCCGAGCGCATTTTCGGCACGCCGGATCACTACGTTTCCAGCACGGCGAACGATATTGCGGCGGTGACCGACCTCGAACGGCGCGCCATGATCGAGTCGCTGCAACGCGACGCCAACGAATCGCGCATCACCCTGTTCGACATGAACGACACGCGGCGCGGCATCGTCCACGTGGTCGGGCCGGAGCAGGGCCTGAGTCTGCCCGGCATGACCGTCGTTTGCGCCGACAGCCACACGTCCACGCATGGCGCGGTGGGCGCGCTGGCCTTCGGTATCGGCGCCACCGAAGTGGCTCACGTGCTCGCCACGCAATGCCTGTGGCAGCGCAAGTCGCGCAACATGCGTATTACGCTCGACGGCATGCCAGGTTCGGGCGTCACCGCGAAGGACCTGATTCTCGCGGTCATCGCGCGAATCGGCGTGGCTGGCGCGACGGGACACGTGATCGAATATGCCGGCTCCGCCATCGCCGGCTTGTCGATGGAAGGGCGATTGACGCTCTGCAACATGACCATCGAGGCGGGCGGTCGCGCCGGCATTATCGCCCCGGACGAAACCACCTTCGCTTATCTCGCCGGACGGCACTACGCGCCCACGGGCGACCGGTGGCAAAGGGCGCTCGCGTATTGGCGCGGCTTGTTCACGGACCCAGGCGCGGTGTTCGATCGCGAAGTGCTTATCGACGTGACCGAGATCGTCCCGATGGTCACATGGGGCACCACGCCCGGCTATGCCTGCGCCATCGACGGCCGCGTACCGGACCCCATGGAGCAGCCCGATCCCGACCTGCGCGCGGCGATGTCGCGTGCGCTCGACTACATGGGCCTCGCGGCGAACGAGTCGCTCGAAGGCGTCGCGATCGACCGGGTGTTCATCGGCTCGTGCACCAACGGGCGCATCGAGGACATGCGCAGCGCGGCGGAAGTGGCGCGCGGCCGTCATATCGCGCCAAGCGTGGAAGCGTGGGTCGTGCCGGGTTCGCATGAAGTGCGTGCGCAGGCGGAAGCGGAAGGGCTCGACCGCATCTTCATGGAAGCGGGTTTTCAGTGGCGCTATCCCGGCTGTTCGATGTGTCTCGCGACCAACGGCGATATTGCCGAACCCGGCCAGCGCTGCGCTTCGACATCCAACCGGAATTTCGTGGGCCGTCAGGGACCCGGCGTGCGCACGCATCTGATGAGCCCGGCGATGGCGGCCGCCGCGGCGGTGACCGGACGTCTCACCGATGTCCGCCGTCTCCTGGGAGTGTGAACATGGAACGACTGGAGTACCTCGATGCAGTCGCGGCGCCGATCGTCGCGATCAACTGCGATACCGACCAGATTCTGCCCGCGCGCTATCTGCAAAAACCCCGCTCCGACGACTTCGGCCAGTTCCTGTTTCGTGCGCTGCGCTTCGATGCAAATGGCGCGGAACGTCCCGACTTCCTGCTCAACCAGGCACCTTTGCGGGAGTCGCGCATCGTCGTGGCCAACCATAACTTCGGTTGCGGTTCGTCGCGCGAGCATGCGGTCTGGGCGCTCTATGACTACGGCATCCGCGCGGCGATTGCACCGAGCTTCGGCGACATCTTTTTCATCAACTGCCTGAAGAACGGACTGCTGCCGATCGTGTTGCCCGAGGCCGTGGTGCTGCCGCTGCTCGATAGGTTGTCGGAGAGTCCGGGCAGCCGTATCGCCATCGACTTGCCCGCGCAGACCGTCACCTTGCCCGACGGGTCCTCGCACGCGTTCGAGCTGGAGCCCTTCGCCAAGGATTGCCTGTTGCGCGGCATGGACGAGATCGACTACACGCTTTCGCATCTGGACCGCATCGTGGCATTCGAGCGCGACCGTGCCGAAACCTTTTGACGGCGCGCACACGGCGCGCTGTTTCCAATAACGACCAAGGAGATTACAGATGAAGATTGCAGTCATGCCCGGCGATGGTATTGGCCCCGAAGTTGTCGCGGAGGCGCTCAAGGTGCTGAGAATCGTGGCGCCGCACGCCGAGACGCAGGAGGCTGCCATCGGCGATGCCGGCATCCAGGCGCACGGCGTGCCGCTGCCGCCGCCCACGCTCGAAGTGGCGCGCAAGGCCGACGCGATTCTCTTCGGCGCGGTAGGCGTGGCCGACGAAGCCGATATCCCGCGCGAGGAGCGTCCCGGCACCGGGTTATTGCAATTGCGCGAGGCACTGACGCTCTATGCCAACTTTCGCCCGGCCTTCATGTTCCCGGAGCTGATCGGCGCTTCGACGTTGCGTCCGGAAGTGGTGGATGGACTCGACATCGTGATCGTGCGCGAGTTGAACGGCGACGCCTACTTCGGCCAGCCGCGCGGCTTCGAGACCAATCAGGCGGGCGAGCGTGTGGGGTTCAACACGATGCGTTACTCGGAGTCGGAAGTGGAGCGCGTCGCGCATGCCGCCTTCAAGGCCGCGCAGCGCCGTCATCACAAGCTCTGCTCGGTGGACAAGGCCAACGTGCTGGAAGCAAGTCAGCTGTGGCGCGAGGTCGTCACGCGCGTCGGGCGGGAATACCCGGACGTCGAACTGAGCCATCTCTTCGTGGACGCCGCCGCGATGATGCTGATGCGGCGCCCCAAGCAATTCGATGTGATCGTCACGGGCAATCTCTTCGGCGATATTCTGTCGGACGCGGCCGCCATGCTGACCGGCTCGATCGGCATGTTGCCTTCGGCCTCGCTAGGCTATAACCGCAAGGGCTTGTACGAGCCGGTCCACGGGTCGGCGCCGGATATTGCCGGAAAGGACATTGCCAATCCGCTTGCCGCGATTCTGTCGTGCGCGATGATGCTGCGCGAGAGCTTCGAAATGGAAGACGACGCGCGCCGGGTCGAGCAGGCCGTGCGCACGGTGCTCGCAGCCGGTTACCGGACCGCGGATATCCAGCAGGAAGGCACGCAGCGCGTCGGCACCCGCGACATGGGCGATGCCGTGGTCGAGGCGCTGCGCAAACAGGCGGCCTAAGAAGATCGCGTTGCGCGGACCGGCTCCGCTATGTCGATAATCAGCAGCCGCGGGAGATGCCAGGATATTCATAAGCCGGTCCGCAATTGACACTCTGTCGTCCCTGAAGTACCTAAAAATCCCTAAAAAGGGAGGAGACAACCATGAAGCTGAAACTCGCCATCGCGCTGTGTGCCGCGTTCGCGCTCGCCTGCGGTTCCTTGACGGCCGCAGCCAAGGATGTGCCTGAGAAGCCCGAGCTGCACATCGCGGCGGCTTCGGTGGGCATCACCTACCTGCCCATGCTCGTCGCCAAACAGCGCGGCTATTTCAAGGACGAAGGGCTCGACGTGACCATCGCCGCATTCTCCGGCGGATCGAAGACACTGGAAGCGCTGCTCGGCGGCAGCTCCGACATGGTGGCGGGCGCGTATTCGAACACCATCACCATGGCCACCAAGGGACAGCATCTCGTGGTGGTCGCGGCGCAAGTCATCTGTCCGGGATGGATCTTCGGGGTGTCGCAGAAACGCGAGGGCGAAGTGAAATCGGCCAAGGACCTGAAGGGCATGCGAATCGGCGTGAGCGCGCCGGGTTCCAGCACGCACATGGCACTCAATTACATTCTGCACAAGGCGGGGCTGCAGTCTTCCGACGTGTCGATCATCGGCGTGGGACAAGCGGCCGGCGCGGTGGCGGCCGTGCGGGCCGGGCAGATCGATGCGCTGATCGTCAACGACCCGAGCGCCACTATCCTCATGAAGGATGGCAGCCTCAAGCCGCTTGAGAACATGCGCACGGCTGAAGGGAACGTCAAGGTGTTCGGTTCGGATTACCCCGAGTCGAGCCTCTTCGCGACGCAAGAGTTCATCGGCAAGAATCCCAAGACGGTGCAGGCCGTCGCCAATGCGATCGTGCGCGCCGAGAAGTGGATCGCCAAGGCGACGCCGCAGGAAGTCGCCGACAACGTGCCCCCGCAATATATCGGCGAGAACAAGGCGCTCTATGCGGAGGCCTTCACGAACAGCCGCCGTTGCATTGCGCAGAACGGCGAGATCACGCCGAAGGGCGCGCAGACGGTGCGCGAGGTGCTGGCGGCATTCGACCCTGCAGTGGCATCGGCGAAGATCGATCTTGCATCGACGTATGACAACCGGTTCGTCATAAAAGCGGCGGAGATCCAGCCATGAGCACGGCAACGTATGGAATCAAGGGCACCCCGAGCGTCCCCCTCGACAGCGAAAAAACCGAAGTGCGCGAAGCCCTGCGTTTCGACAATGTGACCTGCACCTTCGCCGGCAACGGCAAGAGGGCGCAGACCTACACCGCCGTCTCGGAGGCCACGTTGTCGATCGGCGACGGCGAGTTCGTGTCGATCGTCGGTCCCACGGGCTGCGGCAAATCCACCTTGCTCAACGTTGCTGCCGGGCTTACGCGGCCCTCGTCGGGCAGCATCAGCGTCTTCGACAAGAAGCTGACGCAGGGCTTGAATACGCAGGCGGCCTATCTTTTTCAGGTCGATGCGCTCATGCCCTGGAAGACGACCGAAGACAACATCGCGATGGGTCTGATCTTTCGGGGAACGCCGCGCGAACAGGCGCTCAGCGTGGCGCGCGGCTGGCTCGATCGCGTGGGACTTCAAGGACACGGCAAGAAGTATCCGCATCAGTTGTCCGGCGGCATGCGCAAGCGTGCCGGTCTCGCGCAGGCGCTCGCGCTCAACCCTCGCATCATTCTGATGGACGAGCCGTTCAGCGCGCTGGATATCCAGACGCGGCACCTGATGGAAAACGAGTTGCTGCAACTGTGGTCGCACGACCGCAAGTCCGTGATGTTCGTGACGCACGATCTGGAGGAGGCCATCTCGTTGTCGGACCGCGTCATCGTGCTCTCGGCCGGGCCTGGAACGCGGCCTATCGCCGAGTTCAAGATCGACCTCGAACGTCCACGCGAGATGTCGGAAATCCGCATGACGCAGCGTTTCCTGCAACTGCACACCCAGATCTGGGACGTGCTCAGAGGCGAGGTTTTGAAAAGCTATGCGCGCAATCGAGTTTGACTCAAACAATCGCTTCACCGTCCTGGTCACGCGGCTTTTGATCCTGTTCGGTGTCTTGTTCCTGTGGTGGCTCGGCACGCATCAGAAGTGGCTGTCGCCGTTCTTCTTCGGCGATCCGCTCGGCGTGGCGGTGCGTATCGTCGACTGGTTCGTGACGGGCTCGATCTACCGTCATCTGTACACGACGCTCGTCGAAACCATGCTGGCGTTCGTGATCGGCACGGTCCTCGGGTTGGCATGCGGCCTGTGGCTTGCGCTCAGCCCGTTCCTCGCCACGGTCTTCGATCCGTTCATCAAGGCGATGAACTCGATGCCGCGCCTGATCTTCGCGCCGATCTTCGCGCTCTGGTTCGGACTCGGCATCTGGTCCAAGGTGGCGCTGGGCGTGACGCTCGTCTTCTTCGTCGTGTTCTTCAACGTCTTTCAGGGCGTGAGAGAGGTCAGCCCGACGGTGTTGTCCAACACGCGGATGCTGGGCGCCAACTCACGTCAATTGTTGCGGCATGTGTACTTGCCATCGGCGACGAGCTGGGTCTTTTCCAGCCTGCATAACGCAATCGGCATCGCCTTCGTGGGCAGCGTGGTGGGCGAATATCTCGGCTCGGAAAAGGGCGTGGGTTACCTGATCCTGCTGGCCGAAGGCGTATTCGATATCAACTCGGTGATCGCCGGCATTCTGGTGCTGACCGTGTTCGCCTTGATACTCGATACCGCCGTGTCGATGGTCGAGGATCATTTGCTGCGCTGGCGTCCTGTCGCCGGACAGACGGTGGCCACGAGCGCTTGAACCCCCGGCGCAATCGAAGATCACTAGAGGAGACCGTTTTGCAGACCAATGCAATCGATTTGAGGGGCCGCGTTGCCGTGGTGACGGGCGGCGCGCAGGGGATCGGCTTCGCGGTCGGCCGCAGGCTGCTTGCTTCCGGCGCGCGGCTTGCCATCTGGGATATCAACCCCGCCGGCATGGACGAGGCGCGCGAGCAACTGGGCGAGCACGATGTCCACTTCGAGCGTGTCGACATTGCCGATTACGCCAGCGTGCAGGCCGCCGTGGCGGGCACGCTGAAGGCCGCGGGGCGCATCGATATTCTCATCAACAACGCGGCTATCGTGGGCCCGAACGCCACGCTGATCGAGTATCCGATCGATATTTGGAAGCAGGTGATGGATATCGATGTCAACGGCACTTTCCACTGCTGCCGTGCCGTGGCCCCGGTGATGATCGACCAGAACTATGGGCGCATCGTCAATCTGTCCTCGGTCGCCGGCAAGGAAGGCAATCCGAATGCGGCCGCGTATAGCTCGGCGAAGGCGGCCGTCATCGCCATGACCAAGTCGCTCGGCAAGGAACTGGCAAGCCACGATATCGCGGTGAACTGCGTGACACCCGCCGTGGCGCGGACGCCCGGGGCGATGGAGCAATCGCCCGAGCATATCCGCTACATGCTCGGCAAGATTCCGCGCGGCCGTTTTCTCGAACTCGACGAAGCCGCCGCGATGATCGCGTGGCTCGCCAGCGAGGAAAACTCATTCACCACCGGAGCGGTTTTCGATCTGTCCGGCGGTCGGGCCACTTACTAGCAACGTCAGCCTGGGAAGAGGGAGACATCATCGTGAGAACGCTCAGGCGCCTGTCGTTGCCAGCGCTCGCCATCTGTGCGGCACTGGCCAGCCAGTCGGCGAGCAGCGCCGCTCCCGCGCCGGAAAAGCCCAGGCTTCATCTGGCCGCGGCGGGCGTGGGCTTTCCGTATCTGCCGTTCGTCATTGCGGATAGCCGCGGATACTTCAAACAGGCCGGGCTGGAAGTCGAAATCGGCGTCTTCAGCGGCGGCGCGAAAGCGCTTCAGGCGATGATGGGCGGCAGCGCCGATATCGTCGCGGGCGCGTATTCGAACACCATCACGATGGCCGCGAAAGGCCAGAAGCTCGTGTCGTTCGTCACGCTGGCTTCGTGCCCCGGCTGGGTGTTCGGCGTGACGCGAGCGAGTCACGACAAGGTCAAGACCTACGCCGATCTGAAGGGCATGCGCATCGGTGTGAGTTCGCCGGGGTCGAGCTTTCATATGGGCGCGAACTATCTGCTGAACAAGGCGGGCGTGAAACCGGGCGATGTTTCGATCATCGGCGTGGGCTCGTCGGCAGGCGCGATTGCCGCCGCGCGCAGCGGGCAGATCGACGCCTTGATGAGCAACGACCCGGTCGCAACCGTGCTGCAGACGAGTGGCGATCTCTTTCCGCTTGCCGTGATGCGCGACCCGGCCGGCACCCGAGCGACGCTCGGCGGCGATTATCCGGAAGCCTCCATCTACACCACGCGGGAGTTCGCGGCCAAATATCCCAACACGGTGCAGGCGGTGACCAATGCGATTCTGGAAGCCGAACGCTGGATGGCGCAGGCGACGCCCGAACAAGTCGCCGCCGCCGTGCCGGCTCAATACGCTTTAGCCGACAAGGATGTCTTCGCGCAAGCCTACGCCAACATGCATGACTGCATTTCGCGCGATGGCCTGATGACCGATGCGGCGGCCCACACCGTGCACGACGTGCTGGCCGCGTTCGATCCCGACATCGGCAAGGCGTCCATCGACCTGAAGGCGACTTACGACAATCGTTTTGTCGAGCATGCCGACAAGCGCTGAAGGGAGGACGACAGCGATGGAAAGCGCAATACAAATCCTGGCGGAAGGCTTGAAGTTCCCGGAAGGGCCGGTGGCGATGCCCGACGGCTCCGTGGTGCTCGTCGAGATCGAGCGGGAGACCATCAGCCGCGTTTCGCCCGACGGTAGAGTGAGCGTGCTGGCGGCGGTGGACGGCGGCCCCAACGGTCTGGCGCTCGGGCCGGATGGCGCCTTCTACATCTGCAATAACGGCGGTTTTCTGTTTCGTACCGTTGCCGGACTGAATCGCACGAAACCGGGCGTGCATCCGCGTTATACGAGCGGGCGTATCGAGCGCTTCGACCCGCAGTCGGGCTTGCTCACGACGCTGTATGAACACTGCGGCGATCATCCGCTGTGCGGTCCGAACGACATCGTGTTCGACCACGACGGCGGCTTCTACTTCACCGACTTCGGAAAGAACCGGCTGCGCGAGCGCGATCACGCGGGCCTCTATTACGCTCGCGCCGATGGTTCGGCCATCGTCGAGGTGGCGTATCCGCTCACCACGGCCAATGGCGTCGGTTTGTCGCCCGACGACAGCATCGTCTATGTGGCGGAGACCGAGACCGCGCGGCTCTGGGCATTCGATCTGGAAGCGCCCGGCCGGGCGCGCAGGCACCCTTATCCGTCGCCGCATGGCGGGCGTCTGGTTTGCGGCTTGCCGGGTTATCAGCGCTTCGACAGCCTGGCGCTGGACGCCGAGGGCAACATTTGCGTGGCCACGCTCGTGACCGGTTGCATCACGGTCGTCGCGCCATCCGGTGAAGTGCTGCGACAGGTGCCGGTACCCGATGGCATGGTGACCAACATCTGCTTCGGCGGCGCCGACATGAAGACGGCCTACGTGACGCTCTCCGGCACGGGCCGCCTGGCCAGGCTGCAATGGCCGCAAGCGGGATTGCAGCTGGCTTATTCGTGATTGACCGATTGCCGGCGCCTAATGGTGTGCCGCATCCTGACTTGCAAGCAGATGCTTGAGAAACAGTTGCACCGGCACGGGAAGCGACTCGGCTTCGCGCACGCAGATTTTCCAGTGGCGCTCCGCCCAGGCTTCATCCAGATGCACGGCGATCAGCGGCGCGGAACTGACGTACCGTTCGGCGTGATGCTCCGGCACGAGCCCGATGCCAAGCCGCGCTTCCACCATGCTGCGCACCGGTTCGAAACCGTTGACGCGAATCGACAGCTTGAGCGGGTGATCGAGATCCGCCGCCGCGCGCAGCACCAACGAATTCAGATAGCTCCCCACTTGCGGCCCCACGAGCGGATACTCGGCGACTTCGCGGAACGTGACCCGTTCGGCGCGGCCGAGCGGATGATCGGGCGGCATGATGACCACCAGCCGGTCGCTGCGATAAGGGAAGACCTGCAGGCCGGTGGTAACCGTCGTGCCGCCGAACACGCCGATATCCGCCGCGTTTTCCGCCACGGCGCGGACCACCGCGGGGCTCAGGCTTTCCTGAAGATCGATGCGCAGCCCGGGGTGCATCTCCAGAAAAACGCGTATGTCGTTGGCGATGTACTGAACGATGGTCGAGAGGCTCGCATGTAAGCGAATCTGACCGCGCACGCCTTCGGCGTGGTCCAGTAACTCGCTCTCCATTTGGGCGATGTCTCGCAACAGCACGCGGGCGTGCTGCAGGAGTGCCGCAGCGGCGGTCGTCAGTTCGAGTCCCTTGTTGCTGCGCACGAAGAGCGCGTTCTTGAGCGTGTCTTCAAGATGGGACATGCGCTTGCTGAGCGCGGAAGGCGCAATGTTTTCCGCTTCCGCCGCGCGGGCAATGCTGCCGTGCTCGCACACGGCGATGAACAGTTTCAACGATTGCAGGTCGAATCGCATCGAGTCTCCGGGGTGCGGTCTTTTCGCCGCAGCGCTGCTTCCGAAGAGAAAGTATGCATCGGGTCTGGGGTGAGCGCAAAGGTTTAGGCGTCATGCTGCCTCCGGTATGGGCTGCGGAAAGCGCACCTCGTAGCGTTCTCCGCAAGCCTTGAGCGGTGTGTCGAGATCGGCATGCAGATGCACGCCATTCTTCAGTTGCTCGGCCCGCCTTGCCATTGCGCGCTCGCCGGGAAGGCGCACGGGGTCGTTGATCGTGCGAGGCGGGTTGGTGCGGCAGGCGTCGCCGAGCCAATCCATCTGCCTCTGGAATGCTTCGATACCGCCGAATGCTGCCGGATCGTGCAGCGACATGAACACGGTCGCGCCCCAGCCTTCGTGTGGATCGGCGCGGCCAAAGCCGGCCAGTCCGCCTGTCAGCGCCTCGATCATCAACGCCATGCCGAATCCCTTGTGACCGGCGGCCAGTCCACCGAGCGGCAGGATCGATCCGGGTGGATCGGCAAACAGCACGCCGGGATCATGCGTCGCGTTACCTTGTGCATCCATCATCCAAGGTTCGTCGAACGATTGGCCGTTCTGATGGCGGCGCGCGCTCATCGCGTTGGTCGTCACGGAGGACGAGATGTCGATCAGCATCGGAGTCGTCGATGTCGGTATGCCGAGAGCGATCGGGTTCGGCGTGAACAAGGCCCGCGTGCCGCCGAACGGCGCGACGCTTTCCACGCTCGGATCGGAGCTCGCCAGCATCATCACCAGGTTCATTTCGGTGGCGCGCAGGAGATACGCGGCAAGACATGCAATGTGATGACTGCGCCGGATCACGAGCGTGGCGGCGCCGAGTTCGCGGGCGCGCGGGGCAAGGACGTCGATGCCGGCATGCACGAGCGCGGGTCCGGGCAGACGCCGTCCGTCCCACAGCAACGCGGCAGGACGATCAGAGATGACTGCGGGCGCGCCGTCGCGTGTCATGGCGCCTTGTTCGAGCTGCTTCACGTAGCCTGGCAACAGCGCGAGTCCGTGCGTGTCGTGTCCCATCAAGTCGCCATCGACGAGAGTGCGTGCCACGTCCCGCGCATGAGCGCTCGCGAGCCCCGCCCGGCAAAGCACTTCCATTGCATATTCAAAGAGCGCGTTCGCGTCGTAGCGGGTCGTTCTCATCGACATCTCTCCCTTGGTGGTGTCATGCGTCGAGCGGTACGTGAGGCACGATAGTCGATCGATGCGACCCTGAGAAGACGTTGATTCAACGATCAAGTATTGTGCGCTAAAGGGCGGCTACCCTAGACTGGCTTCGTCGATGTAGCGACAGGAGACTAGAGCCGTGAGCAACGAATACATCACCGGCAAGGTGAAAGCCATCATCGGCGCCGAGACCGAGTGGGTCACGTCGACGCATGCCGTCGAAGCAAGCGAAGTGCGCCGCTTCCATCATGCAACCATGGATGACGCGCGTCGTTACTGGGACGAAGACTGGGCCGCGACAAGTCGTTATGGCGCACTGGTCGCGCCGCCGGGTTTTCCGGTGCATGCCTTTCGCAGACCGCCGTCATCGCCCGACCCGCTGGATGACATGAACAAGCCTGACTACGATGGCCTGAGCCGCAGTTTCAGCGGCCTGCCGGCCGTCGAAGTGGAGTTGCCACGCGATCTGAACGGCGGCTACGAATACGAGCTCTACCGTTATGCGCGCGTCGGCGAGAAGGTGCTGCGTCAGGCGCGCTACAAGGACATCGTGCAGCGCGACGGCAAAAGCGGACCGATGGTGCTCGTCATCATCGAAGAGACCTACGTGAACGAGAAGGGCGAGAAGCTTTTGAAGGTCACGAACACCCAGATCATGCGCTAGGCGAGGGTCATCATGGCTGCACTGTATTTTGAGGATGTCGAAACAGGCATGGAGATCCCGGCGCTCGTCAAGGGACCGATGACCACGGCGCATATCGTGCGCTGGTCGGCATCCATGGAGAACTGGCATCGCATTCATTACGACTGGCGCTTCGCCACGCAACACGACAAGTTACCCGACGTAATGGTCAACGGCTCGTGGAAACAGCACATCATGCTGCAACTGCTGACGGACTGGGCCGGTGAAAGCGGCTGGGCATGGAAGCTCCAGTTCCAGTTTCGCGGCATGAACGTGCCGGGCGATCTGCTCACGGCGTGGGGCCGCGTGACCGGAACCGAACGGCGCGGCGGCTTCGGTCTCGCGCATCTGGAAATCGGCTTGCGTAATCAGGAAGGCAGGGAAAGCACGCCCGGCAGCGCAACGGTCGTTCTGCCCTTGCGCAACGGCGCGCCCGTGCCTTATCCCTTCGATCCAGCCGTTCTCGAAGAGGCCGCATGAGCGCCGCTGATTTCGTATCCCCAGCGCGCGTGGTCGCCGCGCCGCTCGCCGGCGTGCGCGTGATCGAATGGAGCGACGCCATGCCCGCCGCTTTCTGTGCGCGCGTGCTGCGCGACCTCGGCGCGCAGGTGCTCAAGCTGGAACCGCCCGGTACTGGCGATACGCTGCGTCGAACCGGCCCGTTCGCACCCAATGCTCCTTATGGTGAAGATGCCGCGCTCTTCGCGTATCTGAATCACGGCAAGGAAAGCGCCACGCTCGATCCGTCGCATCGTCAAGGAGCTGCGTTGCTGCGGCGTCTCGTGGAATCCGCCGATCTGCTGATTACGTCCAATACAAGCCGCCTTGCGGAACTGCAACTCGACGGCGATACGCTCAGGCACATTCAGCCCGCGCTCGTCACGCTTTCCGTCACGCCCTGGGCTACGCATGCGGGACCCGACGCGCCGTTCGCGTACACCGACTTCACCCTCACGCATCACGCGGGCTATGCATTTCATCAGGCGCGCCCCGTTCACGCACCCGATCAGCAAGCGCCCGTCGCCTGTGCCGACCGCGAAGTGGCGCTGGCCACGGGTGCGGCCGCCGCGAACGCCGCGCTCTGGGGCTTGCTCGAAGCGCAGATGAATGGCGAGGGACGCAGTATCGAATGCGCGGAGCTGGATGTGATCGCGCATCTGCTGATCGAGCCCGTCGCCGATCATGGGCGCGGCGAACGCAGCTTCAGCCGGCTGCGCGAGGAACTGCAGGGCACCGAGGTCGCGGGCGGGCTGATCTGGCTGTTGCCGTGCAAGGACGGCTTCGTGATGATTTCGCCGCGCGAACAACATCAATGGGAACGCTGGGTCGAATTGCTCGGAAACCCGGCGTGGTCGCGCGATGAGGCGCTGTGCGGCGAACGCACGGCGCGCAACGAAAACTGGATGATCTTGCAAGACGAGATGTCGAAGTGGACGCGCGAGCATAGCCGCGCCGACGTCTTCGAGCGCGCGCAGGCGGCGCGTGTGGCGTGTTTTCCAGTGAGCGGTGCGCGCGATCTTCTGGATAACGCGCAGCTGAATGCGCGCGGGTTTTTCGATCGCTGGCAGTGCGCGGGCGGCACGCCACTGTCGATGCCCGGCCTGCCGTTTGCCATGCGCACGACTTCGGGCGCAGAGTTGCCACGCGCGCGCGATGTCGTATCGCCCGCACTTGGCTCCGCTAACCGCGCGGTGTTCGAAGAGCGCCTAGGACTGTCGCCGGATGAAGTCGAAAGCTTGCGCCGGCATGGAGTCGTGTGATGACACAGAAAGCATTGGCGGGCTTGCGCGTCGTCGATTTCAGCTGGGTGCTGGCCGGACCCATGACTACCAAGATGCTCGCGGGCATGGGCGCGGAGATCATCAAGATCGAATCCGCGACGCGGCCCGAACATACGCAGCGTCCGCCCTGGTGGGCAGTGGTGAACGCCGGCAAGAAGAGCTGCACGATCAACCTGAGCCGGCCGCAAGGTCCGGAACTGATCCGGCGTCTGATCGCGCAGAGCGATATGGTCGTCGAAAACTTCTCCAACGGCGTGCTGGCGAAGTTTGGCCTCGATTACGCGACGCTTGCGCAGATTCGCCCCGATCTGATTTTCGTGTCCGCGTCGGGCACGGGTCGCGAAGGCCCGCAGCGCGATGCGCTTGCTTACGGCTCGTTATTGCAGGCGTACAGCGGTCGCGCCAGCGTGGTGGGCACGCCGAACGAGCGCGTGGAGGCCATGGGCATTCTGCCTGCGTGGACCGATCCGATCACTGCGCTGTGGGAAAGCTGCGCGGTGCTTGCGGCCATCCGGCACCGGCGCGTGAGCGGCGAGGGCGCGTACATCGATCTGTCGATGCTCGAAAGCACCGTCGCGCTATTGCCCGAACAGCTGTTTCGCGAGGCGCTCGGCAGCAAGACGCCAACGGCCACGGGCGCGCGCGAATGGGACGCCGCACCATCCGGATGCTTCCGCTGCTCAGGCGACGACGCCTGGCTCGCCGTTTCCATTGGCAACGACCGGCAATGGCGAGCGCTCTGCGACGCCATGCGCAAGCCCGAACTTGCTACCGATCCCCGCTTCTCCGATGCGTTCGGCCGCGCCGCGCATCGCGCAGCGGCGGACAATTTACTGGCAGAGTGGCTGCGCGACCAGACGCCCGCGCAAGCACTCGATGCGCTGCAGTCGCGTGGCGTGCCGGCCGCGCGTTCGAGACACATTGGCGCGGTGATGGAAGACCCGTATTTCGCCGATGGCGGCCTCTTCCCGCTGCTCGCGGACGGCTCACGCAGCATTGCGCTTCCGTGGCGCGATAACGCCGGCTTTCGCGGCGATTTCACGCCGCCGCCGCGCCTCGGCGAACACAACGACTACGTGTTCGGTGAGCTGCTCGGCCTCGATGCGCACGAAATTGAAACCTTGACCGAAGCGGGCGTGCTGCGTTGATGACGAGCGCGTTCGTGCAAAGACTCATTTTTGAAGGAGCAGGACCCATGAAAGAAAAAGTGATGGTTTGCGAAGTCGGGCCGCGTGACGGTCTGCAAATGGCTCACGAGATCATGCCGACCGAGCAGAAAACGCGCTGGATCGCGGCAATCGCGCAAGCGGGTATCGGCGAAATAGAGGTCGGCAGTTTCGTTCCGCCAAAGCTCGTGCCGCAAATGGCGGACACCGAGGCAATCGTCAAGGCGGCGCTGCTACAACCCGGCTTGCGCGTGATGGCACTCGTGCCCAACCTGCGCGGTGCGCAGGCGGCATATGCGGCGGGTGCACATGGCGTCGGCATACCGGTTTCGGTGAGCGAGGGACACAGCCGCTCGAACACGCGCAAGGGCACCATGGAGCAGGTGGACGAAGTACGGCGAATCGTCGAATGGGTGCGCGAGCAGGAGCGGCCAATGGCGATCGAGCCGGGTTGCGCGACGGCCTTCGGCTGCGCCATCGACGGCGAGATTCCCTTGCAAAAGGTAATCGAAACGGCCGTCGCGCTAGCCAAAGCAGGCGTCGATGCCGTCGCGCTCGCGGATACCGTCGGCTACGGCAATCCCGTTCAGGTACGCAAGATGGTCAAGGCCGTGCGCGCGGAGATCGGCGACAAGCTGACCAAACTGCATCTGCACGACACGATGGGACTCGGCCTCGCCAATGCGCTGGCGGGGCTCGAAGAAGGCATCCGTTCCTTCGATTCCGCGCTCGCGGGCCTTGGCGGCTGTCCGTTCGCGCCGGGCGCGTCGGGCAACATCGTCACGGAAGACCTCGTCTTCATGCTGGAAAGCATGGGCTTCGATACTGGAATAGACCTGGAACGGCTGATCGCCGCGCGCGAACTGCTGCACGAAGGGCTGCCTGGCGAGCCGATGTACGGGCAGGTGCCAAAGGCCGGCATTCCCAAGACTTTCCGCCGGACGGCTGGACTTCATGCATAAACGGAGCGTGTTCGACCGCGGTACTGGCATGACCCGATTGTGAGCATCCACGCGTTTGATTATCTTGTGGTTCACTGTGCCCCGTCCGGCGCTTTTGCGCTGGCAGCTTCGCATGGGACCAGGACGGGCGCTTCGGCGCCCGTCCTGGGTCGACAGGAGACCGAGGTGCAATCGAACCCGCATGATGCCGCCAGCGCGCCGCCCGACGCGCCCGGCGATTATCTGACACGCGCTGAAACGCTCGCGCTGCTGCAGATCAAGCTGCAAACGTTGTACGCCTACGTCAGCCGCGGCTTGATTCGCAGCGTGCCGCAAGGCGACAAGGGGCGCCGGCTTTATGCGCGCCAGGATGTCGAACGCATGAAATCGCGCGCCGATGCCCGCAGTGGCCACGCGCCCGTCGCCGCGGCCGCCATGCGCTGGGGCGAGCCGATCATATCGAGCACGCTCACCGAAATCACGGCCGAAGGTCCGCGTTATCGCGGCGTCGCGGCGCTCGAACTCGCGCGCAAGGGAAAGACCTTCGAACAGGTCGTGAAAGCGCTCTGGAATCCACGCGACGACGTGATCCTTTCGTGGCAGCCGTGCGGTCGCACGTTACGTTTCGCCGATGCCTGGTCGCGCACGGCGGGTCTCCAGCCACGTCGAGAACTCGTGCGCTTCTTCGCCGATATTGCAATGCGCTTCGGCGGCGAGCATCTGCGCGCGTTGCAGGCCGGCGACGCGCAGTTCATCGAATGCAGCCGCATGATCGCAACGATGGCGCATTGCCTTGCGCATTTGCGACGCGCAACGCCGGGCGCTGCGGCGGGCGTCACGCGCAAACGCGCGGACGGTCTCGCCGCGACGCTGTTGACCGTGCTCGGTGGTTCGGCGTCTGCCGCGCATCGTGCCGCGCTCGACGCCGCGCTCGTGCTGTGCGCGGATCACGAACTCGCGCAGGCGACCTTCGTGGCGCGTATCGCGGCGTCGGCGGGAGCGGATATCGGCGAATGCGTGGCGGCGGCCATCCTCACGCAGACGGGGCTCACGTCCGCGCGATCGTACGAAGCCACCGAGGACCTGCTGCGCGCATGCCGCACGGTTGCAGAAGCGCAACGGCTCTTCACGGAGCACTATGCGGCACACCGGAATCTGCCGGGCTTCAATCATCCCTTGTATCCGGATGGCGACCCGCGCGCGAGCTACCTGATCGATCTCGCGCGGCGGCTCGAAGGGCGGCACGCCGCGGTCGATCCGCTCTTCGCGGCACTCAAGATCGCAGCGGGCTACGGCTGTCTGCCGAGCCTGGAAGTTGGGCTGACCATGCTAACCGTGGCATTGGGGCTGCCGCCGCGCAGCGCGTTTTGCCTGTTCATCATCGGACGGTCGGCGGGGTGGGTGGCGCATATCATCGAGCAGCGCGAATCCGGCGCTTTGATACGTCCACGCGCGGACTACCTCAAGGCGAACGCCCCGCAGAACGATTCGGACGAGACGCGCTTGCTGACGTCGATCCTGCCGCCCTGAATCTCCGCATCGCACGACATGACGCCGACGGCCCTTCGCGAGGGCCGTTTTTCTTGGGCGCCGCGATCAAGTTGATTCAACGATCAAGTATTGTGGGCCGCTCCATGCGTCACTAGACTGGGCTAATCGAAAGGAGACAGCGGCCCGGACAAGCTAGCGACAGACAATGCGAACCAAGCCAGCAATTCCACACCGTCCTCATCGAATAGTTAGTATCCCCGATATTCACGACCGGTACGATGCGCTTTAGGCATTCAGCCGGCTGCACAGGAGGAGAAGAGGATGAACACCCCGAACAGGGCCATCGGCGCCGATGTCGCCGGGTCGCTCGACAGCGCGGATTATCCGGCGCGCGTCATCACGGCAGGCGGCGTGACCGCACGCTTCGACCGGTTGCCAATGACCGCCACGCTGTGGAAGCTCCTCACCCTCGTCGCACTCGGCGGCTTCTTCGAACTCTACGATGTGTACTTCGCGGGCTATATCGCGCCGGGCTTGTTCCGCTCGGGCATCCTCACGGCGACCACGCCCACTTTCTTCGCGATGAACGGTCTCGCCGGCTTTCTGGCGTCGCTGTTCATCGGGCTTTTCATTGGCACGATCTGCTTCGGCAGTCTCGCTGACCGATTCGGCCGGCGCCGCGTCTTCGCCGCATCCATGCTGTGGTATTGCATTGCGACGGTCTTCATCGCGTTTCAGGATACGGCGCTAGGACTGAACGTGTGGCGTGTGATTTGCGGCATCGGCGTCGGCGTGCAGTACGTGACGATCGATTCCTACGTCTCCGAATTGACGCCGCGACACGCACGCGGCATGGCGTTCGGGCTTGTATATGGCGTGGCGCAGATTTGCGCGCCGCTGATCGCGTTCCTTGCGTGGGTGCTGGTGCCGATTTCCCCGCTGGGTTTCGAGGGCTGGCGCTGGGTGATCGCGCTCGGATCGGTGGGCGCGCTGCTCGTGTGGTATCTGCAATTGCGTCTGCCGGAATCGCCGCGCTGGCTCGTGCAGAAAGGTCGCCTCGACGAGGCTGAACGCGTCATGCAGATGATCGAAACCCGCGTTCGCCGTGACTACGGCAAGGACCTGCCGCCACCGGCCGACGCGCCCGAAGCCGAGGAGCAGGAAGGCACGTTGCGCGAGGCATTCAGCCCGCGCTATCGCAGCCGCACGCTGATGCTCGTGGTCGTGAACTTCTTTCAGACGATTGGTTACTACGGCTTCGTCAGCTGGATTCCGACGCTGCTCATCGCCAAGGGCATCATGGTGACGCGCAGCCTCGAATACACTTTCCTGATCGTGCTGCTTTATCCAATCGCACCATTCATCGTCATGCTGGTGGCTGACCGCTTCGAGCGCAAATGGCAGCTCGTGTGCAGTGCGATCTCGGTGGCCGTGATCGGCGTGATCTTTTCGATGCTCAAGGCGCCGGGCTGGCTCATCGCGGTGGGAATCGTGCAGACGCTCGTCGTCAATTGGCTGTCGACTATCGTGCATACCTACCAGGCCGAGTTGTTCCCGACGCGCATGCGAGCGGGCGCGGTGGGCTTCGTGTATTCGTGGAGCCGGCTGTCGTCGATCTTCGTGGGCTTTTTCATCGCGTTCTTTTTGCGCGAGTTCGGCGTGCCGGGCGTATTCGCCTTCATCTTCGCCGCGATGGCGATCGTCGTCGTGGCGGTGGCGCTCTTCGGGCCGCGCACCACGGGGCTGGCGCTCGACGACATCGCGCGGTGAGTACGCGCATCGACGCCCTTGCGGAGCAGCCAATGGATTCCGTAGACCCGAAGGTCGTATCCGGCACCATCAACGGCAGGCTCGACCGGCTGCCGATGACCCGGCACATGTGGACGCTCTTGATGCTGATCGCAGCGGGCGGTCTCTTCGAACAATACGATATCTATTTCACAGGTTATATCGCGCCGGGTTTGTTCCAGAGCAAGCTGCTGACTTCGACCACTGCATCGTTCTTCGATCTCAACGGTCTTGCAGCCTTTCTCGGGTCGCTGTTCCTCGGGCTGTTCATCGGTACGATCTGTTTCAGCTATATCGCCGATCGCTTCGGGCGGCGGGTGGTCTTTCTCGGCTCGATGATCTGGTATAGCGTCACGACGTTCATTTTGGCGTTTCAGGGCTCGGTGCACGGTCTCGAGATATGGCGGCTGATAGGCGGTATAGGCATCGGCGTCGAGATGATCACGATCGACACCTACATTTCCGAACTCGCGCCCCGCGGTGCGCGCGGCAAAGCATTCGCGTTGTTCTACGGGCTGGCGCAAATCAGCGCGCCGCTCGTGGCCTTTCTAGCGTGGATGTTCGTGCCGACGAGACCGTTCGGCTTCGATGGCTGGCGCTGGGTGATTCTTTTCGGCTCGTTCGGCGCGGTGCTCGTGCTGTTCTTGCGGCGCCGCTTGCCCGAGTCGCCGCGCTGGCTCGCGCAACATGGGCGGCTCGCCGAGGCCGACCGCGTGCTTTCGGTTATCGAAGCGAAGGTGCAAAAGGAGTACGGCCAAGCGTTGCCCGAACCTGAAAAGGCCGTTGGCACGGTACATCCGGAAGGGCGTATCGCCGAAATGTTCGGGCCGGTTTACCGCACGCGCACCATCATGTTGATGATCGTGAACTTCTGCCAGACCATCGGCTATTACGGCTTCGTGAGTTGGATTCCAACGCTTCTGATAGCGAAGGGCATTCTTGTCACGCGAAGTCTCGAATACACGTTTCTCATCGTGTTGACCTATCCGGTCGCGCCGCTTCTCGTCATGCTCGTGATAGACCGCTTCGAGCGCAAATGGCAGCTCGTGTGCAGTGTGATATCCGTGGCGATCATCGGCACGATCTTCGCCATGCTGAACGCGCCGGGCTGGCTCATTATGGTTGGATGCCTGCAGACGCTTGTCGTCAACTGGATGTCCACCATCGTGCATGCCTACCAGTCGGAACTGTTTCCAACCTGGATGCGCGCTCGCGCGGTCGGCTTCGTGTTCTCGTGGAGCCGGTTGAGTTCGATATTCGCAGGCTTCTTCATCGCCTTTTTTCTGCGTGAATTCGGGCAGGCTGGCGTGTTTGCGTTCATCGGCGGTGCAATGGCGATCATCGCCACGACGGTGGCGTGGCTCGGTCCGCGTGTCACCGGCCGCGCGCTGGAGGAGATCGCCCATTGAGCGAGCTGGAACGTGTCGGCAATACGCGCGATGTACTCGGGGAGTCTGCGTACTGGTCGGTCGAAGAACAGGCGCTGTATTGGGTCGACATCCGCAGCCATCTGATCCGCCGCCGCAAATGGGGCGACGACCACACGCAAACCTGGACCATGCCCGAACTCGTAGGCTCGATCGCGCCATGCGCGTCGCGGCGCGGATTGATCGTGGCGCTACGCTCGGCCATCGCGTTCTTCGATCCGGCGAGCGGCGCCATTGAACGTTTCGACGCGCCGCACGCAAGCCAGCCACAAATGCGCTTCAACGATGGCAAGTGCGATAGACAGGGACGATTCTGGGTCGGCTCGATGGATGACATTGGACGCACGCCGGTGGGCGCGCTGTATCGCTTCGAAGCGGGGCGTTATACGCGCGTGATCGAACGCGTAGCCGTGCCCAACAGCCTGTGCTTCTCGCCGGACGGCGGGACGATGTACTTTGCGGACGGCATCGAGCCCGTGATCTGGGCGTTTCCATTCGATGTTTCGACGGGCATGCCGGGCGAGCGACGTCTATTTGCGCGGCTCGACCGCGACACGGGAATTCCCGATGGCGCAACCGTCGATCGTCATGGCTACCTGTGGAGCGCGCAATATGGCGGCGGTGTCGTCAAGCGATACGCGCCCGATGGACGCATCGACCGCGTCGTGCCGATGCCGGTCACGCAGCCAGCAAGCTGCACGTTCGGCGGGCCGGATATGCGTACGCTTTTTGTGACGAGCGGTACGCGTAAGTTGTCCGTGGAAGCGCTCGAGACGCAACCGCTTGCAGGGGCGTTGTTTTGTTTGCGCACCGATATTGAAGGATGCGCTGAAGCGGCATACGTTGGCTGAGCGCGCCTTACAAACTCGAGCCAATCCCACGTCGCCCCCCTCATCGCGGCACGTCCCCCTTGAGCGTGATCCGCTGCATCACCCGCCGAAACCCGTGATAATCGTTCACCGGATTATGCTGAGCCGCGCGATTGTCCCAGAACGCAATCGCGTTGTTCGACCAGACGAACCGGCACGTGAACTCCGGTTTCACCTGATGTCGAAACAGGAAGTCGAGCAGCGGCGCGCTTTCGTCGGTGGTCATGCCGTCGATGCCGACCGTATGCGCAATGTTCACGTAAAGCCCCTTGCGTCCCGTTTCCGGATGCGTGCGCACGACGGGATGCTTCGCCACGAAATCGTCCGGCTTCTTGCCCGCGCCGTCCGTTCGAATGCGATCCTCCCGGGTACGCGACACATCCGCCTTGGCCGATGAACTGATGCCCTTCAGTCCTTCGAGGAGCCGCTTCATGGTGTCGGACAACGCGTCGTACGCAAGCTGCTGGTTCGCGAACAGGGTGTCGCCGCCATAGGGCGGAATCTCGCGCGAGAGCAGCATCGAGCCCATGGGCGGCACGTCGAGATAAGTCGTGTCCGAATGCCAGATGCCGCCGAAATTCACGCGCTCCGTTTCCAGTTTCTTGACTTCGATGATGGTCGGAAAACCTTCGAGGCTCTTCACAAAGGGATATTCGATAGGCTCGCCCATCGCCTCCGCAAAATCCAGGAACTGCCGGGGAGCGAGGTTCTGGTCACGCAGAAAGATGACGAGATGCTCGTTGAGCGCCGCGCGCAAAACGCTCGCTTGTTCGCGTGTCACGCCCCGCGACAGATCGATGCCGGAGATTTCGGCGCCCAGCGCGCCCGCCACTTTGCGAATGTCCATGCGAACTCCTCGTAGCCGGGCGTGTGTCAGTTCGCGCCGAGCAGCATTGTCGAAAGCGAAGGAAAAATACCGATGAGCGCAAGAACGCCCATCATGATGAACACATAAGGCAACGTGCCGAGCACGATCCGTCGCAACGGGACATCGGGCGCGACGCTCTGCACGACAAAGAGGTTGAGTCCCACCGGCGGATGGATGAGCGCCATCTCCATGTTGATGACGACGACCACGCCGAACCAGATCAGATTCCAGTGATACGCCTCCACGACCGGCACGAGCACGGGCATGGTCACGACGATGATCGCGATCGTCTCCATGAAGCAGCCGAGAAAGATCAGCAACACGTTGATGCTCACGAACAGCACCCACGGTTCGACGTGCGCGCCCGCGACGGTTTGCGTGAGCGACGCCGCAACCTGGCTCGTCGTCATCACATAGCCAAACACGATGGCCGATGAAATCACCGCGAGGATCATCACGCTGCTTTGGGCCGCGCTGATCAGGATCTGCCGGAATTTGCTCCACGAAAGCTCCCGGTACACGACGCCCGCAAGCACCAGACTTGCGACGATACCGAGCGACGCCGCTTCCTGAGGCGTTGCAAGCCCGCGATACAGCGAGCCGAGAATGATGAGAATCAACAGAGCGAACGGGCCGACGTCTTTCAATGCGACGACACGTTCGCGCATGCTCGCGAGCGGCCGCGTGCGCCTTTCGCTCTCGCTGCCGCGCGCACGATCGCGCATGGCGAGCAGTATCTGATAGATGCCGAAAGCAGAAGCCATGATCGCGCCGGGGATGAGTGTCGCGACGAACAGTTTGCCGATACTTTGCTCCGCGATCACGCTATACACGATCAACGGTATGCTCGGCGGTAACAGAATGCCGAGTGTGCCGCCGGCCGCGACCGCGCCGCATGCACGCGCTTCGGGAACGCGGTGCCGGCGCATCTCCGACACAGCGAAGCCGCCGATGGCCGCCGCCGTCGCCACGCTCGAACCGGATACGGCCGCCATCACGCCGCATGCAAGCGTCGTCGCGACGGCGAGGCCGCCGGGCACGCCGTCGAGGATCGTCGCCAGCGCCGCATAAAGACGCGCGCCCATGCCCGACGCGGAGACGATCGCGCCCATGAACATGAACATCGGCACGGAAGTCAGCGTGAAGGTGGCAACCGATCCCCAGTACGTGCTCGGTACGAGACTCAGTGCATCCCATCCGCCGCCCGTGACGAACAGCGAGGCGAGGGCGACGAACAGCAACGCGAACGCAATGGGCACGCCCATCGACAACACCGCGAGCAAGCCGCCGAACATCCCCGCACCGATGACGAGCTGATTCATTCTTCTCTCCCGAGCAGCATGTCGTCGATGGCGACTTCACGGCCTGCCGGTTCGCGTGCGAATACGATGGTCAGCAAGCGTACGATCTGCGCGATGCACAAAAGCAGCATGCCCGCGAAGAAGCCCGAATAAGGAATCCACAGCGAGAGCGAGAACATGCCCCACGAACGTTCACCGCTCGTGTACGCCTCCCACCAGAAGTCGAATGCGAGGCATGCGAGCGCGAACGCGACCGCCGTGACGATGGCCGTCGATATGAACGCGAGCGCGCGCTTGCCACGTTCGCCGAGATGTGCGCTGAGAACGTCGACCTTGAGATGCCGGCCTTGCCACGCCAGCGCCGCGGTGCCCACGAAGGTCATGTAGGCCATGAGGTAAGTCGTGACCTCCGTGACCCAGACATCGGAAAGATGCAGCGCTTCGCGCGCGAGCACGCCATACGAAATGACGAGCACGGTCGCGATGACCGCCGCGCCGACGGACAACGCGACGCCCCGGCAAAAGGCGTCGAGCCCGCGCGAGAAGCGGTCCAATGCGTGGCGCATCGCGGCCTCTTATTTGTAGAACGCCGTGCTCTGATCGAGCAGACGTCCGCCGTCGGGCACTTCGGCGCGGAACTTAGCGAAGCTGACTTTCTGGAACAAGGTCTGCCACTGGTTCCACTCATCGAGCGTCATCTTGTGGATCTTCGCGTTATGGCTCGCAAAAAGTTGCGCGACGCGGCGATCGTCCGCTTTCGCCCCTTCGAACGCGCTCTGCTCGAGGCTTCGACCCACGTCCGTCATGATCTTTTGCTGCTCGGGCGTGAGCTTGTTCCACGTCTTCATGCTGATCGCGATCGGCTCGATCGTGTAGTAGATGCTGTAGTCCTCGGGCGAGTTGTAGTACTTCGCCACTTCGTAGAGCCGATACGAACCGAAGGTGCCGGACGACGTCCACAAGCCATCGAGCAAGCCGAGTTGCATCGCGCTATAGGTTTCCGACGACGCCATCGACACGGTACTCGCGCCGGCGCTCTGCAAGGCCGCCTCCATCATCTTTCCGGCGCCGCGCACCTTCTGCTGCGGCAGATCCGCGGGCACGTTGATGGGCTTGGACTTGGATGCCATGCCGCCCGAGATTTGAATCCAGCAGAGCGTCTTGAAGCCATATGCTTCTATCTTCGCTTCGAGTTCTTTCCAGGGCGCGGAGGTGCGGAATTTGAAGACGTCCTCGGGCGTTTTCCAGAGGCCCGGCAGGAGGATGAGGTTCATCTGCGGGATCGCGCCCGCCGAATAGATGTACGGATAGATTGCGAGATCGGCGCTGCCGTTCTTCAAGGCCGTGTGGGTGTTCAGCGACTTGACGAGCGACTCGGCCGGAAAGATGTTGATGTGTATCTTGCCGCCCGACTTCTGCTCGACCTGCTGCGCGAACTTCTTGCCGGTCTGCACCACATAATCGTTCGGGTCGTCGGGCCATTGGTGTGCCATCTTGAGCGTCACGACGTCGTCGGCGTGTGCCGCTGTCGATATCGCGGCGAGCGCGAACATGGCGGTGAACATGCGGGTCCAGCGCTTTGCCTGCATCTTCCGTCTCCTGATTTTCTATTTATCGAACCTTCGTTTCAGCGCGTCTGTTCTTCCTGAATCTCGACGATAGCCGCGCGTATGCGCGCCGCGATGCCGTCGAGCGCGCCTTCCATCCGATACCGTGGCCCCGCGACCGCAATGCCGAGCACTTCCCGGTTCACATGCACGGGCATGGCAAGTGCAAAGACATCGCTCACGCTTTCGCCGCGCGTGAGAAAAAAGCCGCGTTGCTTCGATTCCACGAGGTCGGCCATCAACGCGTTTGCAGCGGTCAAAGTGTGCGCGGTGACCGGCGCGAGCGTCGTGTGCGCGAGCCACTCGGAAAGCGTTGCATCGTCGAGTTGACCGAGCATCGCCTTGCCGATCGACGTCGAGTAGAGCGGTTTGAGCGCACCGGCCGGCGCGCTGTATCGAATGGTCTGCGGACCTTCGTACACGGCGAGATAGACGATGTGATCGCCCTGACGTTTGCCAATGATCACGGTCTCTTGCGTGGCCTCGCGCAACGCCAGCAACGACGGCTCGATGCGTTCGAGAAACGGGTCGTGCGAGGCGATCTCGAGCGCCATGTCGAGCAGCCGCCGCGTTGGAAACAAGTCTTTGCGACGCCCGGTGACGTAGAGATAGCCGCGCTCGGTCAGCACTTTCACGATGCCGTGACTGGTGCTCACCGGCATGCCCGACGCCGATGCGAGTTCCGACAGCGTCATCGGGCGGCATGCGGCTTCGAATGCCTCGAAGATGCTTAGAGCACGGTCAGTCGGCTTCAATTTCGTATGTTCGAAAACAGTTTCGCCAAATCGAAACCGAGTATAAAAGATGCGAGCGTCCTTCCGGTCGCTGATTGGATCGGGATTTACCCTTTGAAATGAGGTGCCGAGGCAACGTCGAGATTCTCACGCGCCGCCGTCTGTAGGCGGCGCGGCGTTATCGCTGGCGAAGTTCAGCTCTGCGTTGCAGCAGGGCGCCGCTCGCGCACGGAGTCCAGTACTGCCTCGACGACCCGGTCGACAGAAGGCCAGTTTTTATCCGGTGCATGATCGACATAGCTATCCGGCGAGACACTCCGATAATGCTCCGGATAGCCCCAGATCGCGTCGTGAACGTTCGGCCTCGTGATGCTGCCGCCGATCACCGCGACCGTCGGCCGACGAAACGCGGCCGCCACGTGCATGAGCATGGAAGAGTTCGTCAGCACGACATCCGCCGATTCGGCAAGCGCGAAAACCGTTCGCATCGACAACGTTCCCGCCACCGAACGAACCGGCACGCCCGGACCGGCGGCGGCGATCGCTTCGGCGGCGCGCGCCTTGTCGGCGGCGCTGCCCACGATCAGGATGTCGCAGGCGTCGTCGGTTCGGTTGAGCGCCGACGCAACCCGCGCGAGCGCCGCGCCGACCTGTTTTGGGTCCCAGACCTTGGTCGGCACGCCTGCCCCGATGCCGACCAGCACGCGCACCGGGCGATTGCCAGACTCGGCGGCGTGCCAGACGTTCGCGGCCTGCGCGCGCTCATCCGCGGTGAGAAAGAGTTGCGGCCGCGCTTCGGGCAGATCGGTCGCGCCCAGCAGTTCGGCCTGCGTAAGCGCGGCGCGTCCACTTTGGCGACGCGCGAAGTCGATAAATTCCTGGCATCCGCTGTGACCGCCGCGGTAGCCGCGCACGCCGATGCGGTAGCGCACGCCTAAGCGCATCATCAAAAGCGCGCCCATGTAGCTGCCGAGCACGTCGATGCCGACATCGAAGCCGCCACGCCTGCGCAGCGCGGCGACTTGCGGCGACGACAGTAGAAAGCGCAGAACGTTACGCGGTGAACGGTCCTGGACGAGCTTGTTGTTCCAAGGCGCATCGATCTCGACGATCTCGTCGATGAACGGATTGTTTTCCAAAATCGGCCGCCCCCAACCGCCGATGCCCGCGACAAGGCGCGTCGTCGGAAAACGCTTCTTGAGCGCCTCGAAGATCGGCGTGGTGGTCAGCAATTCACCGAAATCGTTCGGGCGCAGCACGAGGATTTCGCGCGGCACGTCGCGATGCGGATCATGCCGTGCCGGGTTCAAGCGTCCAATCGTCCAGACCGGCAATTCCGTCAGCAGACTCTTCCAACCCATTGCTCCTCCGTGCACGCGGTGGGCGCCGAATGGCGCCGCGTTTTCCGGATCGATTGTGCATCGCGGAGCCGTTGCGATCTGTGGGCGTGATTACAGAAAGCGGTCCGTCGCGCAGTAAGCGATAGTTCGACGTGCTGCTCAGACTGCGCTTGCACTCCGATACTCGCGCGGTGCCGTATCGTGATATCGCCTCCAGACACGGCGAAAGTCGCGTACCGACGCGAACCCCGATTGCTCGGCCACGCGTTCTATCGACAGCTCCGGGCTCGTCAGCAATCTTTGCGCGCGAGCCACGCGAAGACTTTGCTGATACGCCAGCACGGTGACGCCCGCATGCTCCGCGAACAACCGGCTCAAATGCCGCGGGCTCACGTGCGCGGCCTGCGCAAGCTCGGCCACGCTCCAGGCGCGCGCGGGGTCCCGCGCGATGACGTCCTGTGCCCTGTGTACCGCCGGATGCATGTGATTGCGATGCGCAAGCCACGGCGAGAGTTGCGATTCGTCTCCCGCGCGGCGCTGGTACATCACCTGACGTCGCGCCACTGACGCAGCCAGTTCCGCCCCCTCGATCTGCTCGATCACATGAAGCGCCAGGTCGATGCCCGCCGTGATGCCGGCGCTCGTCAACACGTCGGTGTCATCGACGAACAGGCAGTCGTCCTGCACGCGCGCCGTGGGTTCCTCGCGCTTGAGCAGCTCGATTAACGCAAAGTGCGTGGTGCAGCGGCGCCCGGCGAGCAAGCCCGCGCGCGCGAGCAGCACGGCGCCGGAACAAATGCTGGCGATGCGCGTGTCGTCGCGTGGCGCGATTCGCAGCCAATGCGTGACCGCATCGAAGGGCGCGCTCGTGCCGGGCTCGGGCGATTCCGTGGCGCCGACGACCATGACGAGGCTATTCGGCGGCAGCTTGTCGGGCAGCGGTTCGAGGCCATCGACAAACGTGCCGATGGAGGTCGCGACGCGAGGCAGCGGGCCGCAGTGATGCAAGTCGAACGAAGCGCCGGATTCGGCCGCCATGCGAAATGCCTCGGCGGGGCCCGCATAGTCGAGCATCAGCACGGAGGGCGTCAGCACGAACCATACGGATGTCGCGGGCTTCATGCCGCGCGTGGCGTTTGCCAATTGGCGAGCGCATCGTCGACACTGGCGATGCGTGCAAAACGATTCTGCAAGACCAGTTCCGTGTGCGCCTTGATTTCCGCCGGCGAATAGACGCGTCCGCTCGTCGCGTGAGTCATCGGGAAGGTGAGCGTGGCATCGGTCACATAGTCGACCGTATAGCCGATGTCGGAGGCTACGCGCGTCGTGGTCTCGCAGCATTGCTCGGTGCGGATGCCGGTGATGACGAGATGATCGATCTGCCGGCGACGCAACCAGAGATCGAGGCCGGTGTCGGTGAACGCGTTGTGCGTGTGTTTTTCGAAGACCACGGAGGGCGCGCCCGGCAACCAATCCTGCGGCACGACAAAGCCGGATTCCCTGGTGAACGGACCAGCCTTGCCGATGTGAAAGATGTGGACGACTGGAACGCCGACTTCGCGCGCGCCACGGTCCAGACGCAGGATGGCGCTCTTGAAGGCAGGCAGATCGGCATCCGACCAGTCGGCGGTCTGACGAAACGATTCCTGTACGTCGATGATGATCAGCGCCGAGCGGGGGAGGGTGGCGGACATTTTTGACGCTCCTTGATTGGGAAAGTCCCATCATAAGCGGGCTTTTTGCGGGAATCGAGAATGCTTGCGGTCAGGATGAGGACAAAATCCGCCAAGCGTCTGGCGAAGGCGACTGGTTGTTTCCTAGGGCCTAAGCACCGCTGCGACAGATGAGGTCCACGAATTGCTATAAGGCGTCTCAAGCGTCGTTCGGAATTTCAACAGTCGAGGTCTTGCCGAAAGACGCGTCTGATCAAACAGTTCCAATCGACGAAGAACCAGCGCTTGCCTAATGGTCCAGGCAAACCTGACGTGGGTCGCCGGGCGCATCTCATTTCGTTTCAACAGCCAGTACACCGCCTCTTGGCGCGAGCTCTAATTCAACGGGAGCAATCATGCATTTCGTTATCAACGGCAAGGCAGTCGACCTGGACTTCGATCCAAGAACGTCGCTGCTCGATCTGCTGCGTGAACATCTCCATCTTTTTGGCGCTAAGAAAGGCTGTAATCAAGGTGCATGTGGCGCTTGCACGGTGCTGGTCGATGGCACGCGCATCAACAGTTGCCTCGCGTTGGCCGTTCAATATCAGGACCGCGAGATCACCAGCGTCGAGGGACTCGGCGCACCGGGGGCGCTTCATCCACTTCAGGAAGCCTTCGTCGAGCATGACGGTTTTCAGTGCGGCTACTGTACGCCCGGTCAAATCTGTTCGGCTATCGGAATGGAAAAGGAGTTGAGAGGCGGCGTGCCGAGCTATGTCAGCGAGGACGTGAGTGCGGAAGGCTTCTCACTGACCGATGCGGAACTGCGCGAACGGATGAGCGGAAACCTGTGCCGCTGCGGTGCGTATAACGGTATCGTCGACGCCATTCAGATCACGTTCGGAAAGGTTCAGACGCAGAAAGAGTCCGTCGAGCAAGGGGTCGAACAATGAATCCCTTCACCTATGAACGCGCCCTGGATCAGCAGGCGGCGTTGACGTCCGGTGCCCGTTCGGATGCAAAGTACCTAGGCGGCGGCACCAATCTCGTCGATCTGATGCGAGAGACGATCGAGCATCCGACGATGCTGATCGATATCACGGGCCTCTCATGCGCCATCGACGACACGGATGACGGCGGCCTGAGAATCGGCGCCGGCGTAAAGAACACCGCCGTGGCCGCTGACCGGCGCGTGCGCGAACGCTACCCGCTATTGTCCGAAGCCATCCTTGCAGGCGCTTCCGCGCAGATTCGCAACATGGCAACGGTCGGCGGCAATCTCCTGCAACGCACCCGCTGCGGCTACTTTTACGATGATGCCGCCCGCTGCAACAAACGCGAGCCGGGTTCGGGCTGCGATGCAATGGACGGATTCAACCGCATGCACGCCATCTTCGGCGCGTCCTCCGCGTGCGTGGCCACGCATCCCTCGGACATGGCGGTGGCGCTCGCCGCACTCGGCGCGAACGTGGAAGTCGAAGGCCTCAATGGTGCGCGTCGTATTCCCCTGGTCGATCTTCACGTCCTGCCCGGCGACACACCGAACATCGAAACGGTGCTCGAAGCAGGCGAACTGATTACGGCCCTTACGTTGCCGCCTGAATCGGCGGGCCGATCCGCCTATCGCAAAGTCCGTGATCGATCTTCCTATGCCTTCGCGCTCGTTTCCGTGGCGGCGGTTCTTGACGTGCAGGGCGGCATGGTCAAGGAGGTGAAAGTCGCCCTGGGCGGTGTCGCGCACAAGCCGTGGCGCGCCTTCGCGCTCGAAGCGGCGCTCAAGGATGGACCCGCGACCGAAGCCGCGTATCGCGCTGCCGCAGCGGCGGAATTTGCGTCCGCTCGAGGTCTTCGCGACAACGCCTTCAAGATCGAACTGGGTCAGCGCGTGATTGCCGACACACTGGTCAAACTGACCGCTCGCAAGGAGATCCGCTAATGCCTATCCTCAAGGACGCCGCGCAGGCGGTCATGAAAAAAGCCATCGCCCTCGCACCCGATAGCTTCATTCCCGGCGGCAAGCCGGACCCTTTGATCCTTCACAAGCACGGGCTGATCGGCGCACCGGTTAGCCGTATCGACGGACCGTTGAAGGTGTCCGGTCAGGCGACCTTCTCGGCCGAGTTTCCAGTCGATGGCATGACGTACGCGGCACTCAAGTACGCATCGATAGCGCGCGGCCGCATCGTGCAGATCGATACGTCGGCGGCGGACGCCGCGCCGGGCGTCGTGCTCGTGATGACGTACAAGAACGCGCCGCGTCTGAAGCCGATGCCCGCGTTCATGACGAAGCCCAAGGCCGCGGGTGGCGACGATGTGCCGATCATGCAGGACGATCAGGTTCACTGGAACGGTCAACCGGTTGCGCTCGTGCTGGCCGAAACGCAAGAGCAGGCGGACCACGCGCAGTCGCTGATACAGGTGACGTACGAGACCTCAGGCGATGCGGTGACGTCCTTGGCGGCAGCGAAGGCGCACGGCTTGGAGCCGGGCGTGTTTCAGGGCGAGCCGCTCAAGCTCGAGATCAAGGATGCCGAGGCAATGCTCGCCGCCGCGCCGCACAAGATCGACGTGCGCTACACGACGCCGCGTCACAATCACAATCCAATCGAGTTGCATGCGGCGACGCTCTATTGGAAGGACGAGACGCTGCGTATCCACGATACCGTGCAGGCGGTCGCGCACGAAGCGTGGACCATTGCGCAGGTGTTCGGCATTGACGAGAAGGACGTGCATGTCACGTCACCGTATGTCGGCGGCGGATTCGGTTCCAAAACCATCTGGCAACACCAGGTTTTGGCCGCGGCTGCATCGAAACTCGTGAAACGTCCGGTGCGGATCATGTTGACGCGCGAGGGCGTATATCGCATCGTCGGTGGACGCACGCTCACCGAGCAACGCGTGGCGCTCGGTGCCCAGGCTGATGGAACCCTGGACGCGTTGATTCATACCGGCACGGTCGCCATGACGCCGCATAACAACATGCCCGAGCCGTTCATCTTGCCGGCAAAGAGCGCATATGCGTCGCGCAGTTTTCTGCTCGATGTCGAGACCGTCAAGATGAACATGACGGCCAATACGTTCATGCGCGCGCCCGGCGAGGCGGTCGGCACCTTCGGGCTCGAATGCGGCATCGACGAACTCGCGCACGCCATGGGCATGGACCCTATCGAGTTGCGACTCAAGAACGAGCCGGAGAAAGATCCGACGACGGGACTGCCATTTTCCCAGCGCGGAATCGTCGAGGCATGGAAGACCGGCCGTGAACGATTCGGTTGGGCCGAGCGCGGCGAGCCGGGCGCACGCCGCGACGGCGACTGGCTCGTTGGCGTGGGCTGCGCAACGGGAACGTATCCGTACTATCGGATGCCCGGCGGTGCGGCGCGCATCACGCTCAATAGCGCGGGGCGTGCGACGGTAAGCATCGCCGCGCACGAAATGGGCATGGGAACATCGACCGCGCAGACGCAAATCGTGGCCGAACGCCTTGGACTCGCCATGGAGGACATCGAGTTCAAGTACGCCGATTCACACTTGCCCGGCGCGGTGCTCGCGGGCGGTTCGCAGCAGACGGCGGCCATTGGCGCTGCGGTGATCGCGGCGCATCACAAGCTCGTGAAGGAACTGCTCCGTCTTGCGGGCAACAGTTCGCCGCTGTCCGGTCTTTTGCCCGACGACGTTGGCGGCCACGACGGCGGCCTTTGCGCGCTCGACGACGAAACCCGGCACGAACGCTACGGCGCCATACTCGCTCGCGGTCAGCGCGATGAAGTGACCGTGGAGGCCGAAGCCCCGATGCCTTTTGAATTGCAGCACTGGTCGATGCACAGCCATAGCGCGCTCTTCTGCGAGGTGCGTGTGAACGTCGTCACCGGCGAGATTCGCGTGAGCCGTTTTCTCGGTTCGTTCGATTGCGGCCGCATCATCAATGCCAAGACGGCTGCGAGCCAGTTTCGCGGCGGCATCATCATGGGACTCGGCCTTGCGCTCATGGAAGAGACTCAATTCGACGAGAGAAGCGGCCGCGTGATCAATCCATCGCTTGCCGATTACCATGTCCCAGTTCATCTCGATGTCCCGAGAATCGATGTCATCTGGAACGATGAAGCCGATCCGCACACGCCGATGGGCGCGCGTGGCGTCGGCGAGATCGGTATCACGGGCGTGGGTGCGGCCGTGGCGAATGCGGTTTTCAATGCCACGGGCAAGCGGGTTCGGGATCTGCCAATCACGTTGGATAAGGTGATGTGAGGTTTCGGCGCGGGCGCGGACTGTGTACGTGTTCCGGTGACCTTCAAGGTAATCAGCTTCGAAAGACGTGGCCGGTTGCCGAAAAAGAAGTGAACGTCGCGCACGCATCGCTCGCCGGGGCGTCGCGGGCTACGCGATCGTTTGGCGAAGACATGCGCGACGCTCGCTTGAGCAGGCGACAGCCAGCTCAAGCCTTCAGCGCCTTCAGCTTATTCCAGTCGAACTCGATTCCATGCCCCGGCCTTTCCGGAGCGATAGCAAAACCGTCTTCGATACGAAGCGGTTCGGCCAGATACTTCTCCAGCCCGAAACCGTGCGCTTCGAGATAAGAGCGATTCGGAACCGCCGCGAGCAAATGCACGGTCACGTCATGGGCGCCGTGGCTGGTGACGGGAAGGTTGTGCGCTTCCGCAAGATGGGCGATCTTCATGAACGGCGTGATGCCCCCGCAATTCGTGACATCGGGCTCCGGGTACGTCACACGACCGATGGTGATCATCTGCTGGAACTCCCAGATCGTGCGCATGTTTTCCCCTGTCGCGACCGGCAAGCCGCCTTCGCTGACGATCCTCGCGTGACCCGCGATATCGTCGGGAATGGTCGGCTCTTCGAGCCAGCCGGGGTTGAACGGTGCAAGTGCGCGCGCGGCGCGGATGGCTTCATCGACGGACCATTTCATGTTGGCGTCGACCATCAGCGGGAAGCTGTCGCCGAGCATCTCGCGCATGACCGCGACGCGCGCCACGTCCTCCGCCAGATTCTTGCGTCCCACTTTCATCTTGATGGCGCGAAAGCCTTGGTCGATGAAACCTTCCGCCTGGCGCAACAACTGATCGAGTGGAAAGTCCAGATCGACACCACCCGCATAGACCGGCACCTTGGGATCGTAGCCGCCGAGCATGCGCCAGAGCGGCAGGTTCGCGCGCTTCGACTTCAGGTCCCAGATCGCCATGTCGAAAGCGGATAGCGCGAGGACAGTCGGGCCGCCGCGCCCACCGTAATGCATGGCCCACCAGGTCGATTTCCAGAGCGCTTCGGCCAAGTCCGCATCCTGAAGCCGGGCCAGTTCGGCGATCTCGTTTGCCGCCGCCTGAACCGAACGGCCGTTGCGCCCGACGGTGTAGGTGTAGCCGACGCCTTGGGCGCCATCGGCATCGCGAACGGTTACCGTGACCAGCTCGAAATTGGGAATGAGGCCGTGCGTGCTGTCGGACAACGGCACGGGCAGGGGAATGCGGAAATAGTCGCTACTGACATCACTGATGATCGCCATGACACGTCCTCACGATTGATCAAACGAAAGATGTTGCGCGGCACCACTGCGTGCTTACGCCTCTGAGCCGCTGTCTCCTTGCAGCCGTGCGGAACGTCGACGGCGCGCTTCCGTATCGACGAGATGTTCCAGCATGGCGGCGCTCGCGCGCAGGCCGTCGCCGCCGATAATGGCATTGAGCACCGCCTTGTGCAACGGCAGCGAGATCGCGTGAGTTTTCGTCGGGCGTCGAGTTGGTCAAATGAAGCGGAGCCATTCGCGCCACGGACCCTGGTTCGGCGGGCGATCGCGCGCTTGCACGATGAGCATCGCACGTTCGTTAGGCGCATCGATAGATGACCGACTCAATGTCGCGACGGCTGGTTGTTGCGGCATTGGCCACTGCGCTTGGCTGCTATTTTCGCTCGCGGCATGACAACGCAGTTTGCGGCACGATACGGTATATGTAGCCCAAGGCCACGTGGCTCGGGCTCGATTGAACCGTTCATCTCAGACCATACGAGGCACTATGCGCATTGGATTCATTGGCACCGGCACGATCACGCGGGCCGTCGTGACCGGAATGATTCGGTTCGACGTTCCCTTTGAACACATTGCGCTTTCGCCGCGCAATGCCGAAATCGCCGCGAAACTTGCGAGTCTCGACGCGCGCGTCGCGGTGTGCAGCAGCAATCAGGAGGTGCTCGACACCAGCGACATCGTGTGTCTCGCGGTCGTGCCGCAAATTGCGTCGACGGTGCTTGGCGAACTCGAGTTCGATGTGCGGCATCAGGTCATCAGCTTCATGGCGGGCGTGTCGATCGAGCGAGTGTTCGGCATGGTGCGCACGGCCGCGAGTGTTGCGCGCGCGGTTCCTTTGCCGGCCGTCGCGGAAGGCAAGGGCAGCACGGCCATCTGTCCGCCGAGCGCACTTGCGCGAGCGCTCTTTGGGCCGTTGGGTAAGGCGGTCGAAGTAGACAGCGAACATCAGTTCGATGCACTGTCGGCAGTCACGGCAACCATGGCCAGTTTCTACGCGCTACTGGAAGAGCAGGCTGCGTGGCTCGTTCGCCAAGGGCTGCCGTATGAGGCGGCCCGATCGTTTTTGTCGGGTTATCACGTCGGCTTGGCACACGATACGACGCGAGGCGATCAACCGTTCTCGAAGATGATAAAGGAGTCGAGCACGCCCGGCGGCATCAACGAGCAGCTTCACGCGGAGTTGCAGCAGAAGGGGACTTTCGCGAGTTATTCGGAGGCGCTTGATCGGATCATGCGACGGGTTCAGGGGAGGGGGTGAGGCTTGCGTTGGGTGTTCGGGGGCGTATGCCATTTTTAAGCAACATTATGCTGTTAATGTCCAACTCGGAAATGCAATTGATTTGATTTTTTGCGTATTACGTTGGTTATCTTGACCCGCATTTAGTTTCATTCGCTTCTTTTCTGAAGGATGTCCAGACGTTGCCGATCCTGCAAGGTCAAATTGGCACGCTCCACGCGGCCCTTGGCCTGACTCGTGTCTGCTCAAAATGCGTCGATGTTGAGCTCGTACAAGGCTCGCCCGAATTGCGTCACGCCTTTGCCCGCCGTGCTCGAACGGTTCTTGACATTGAACACACTGGCCTTGTCGCTGTAAAACGCCATCGGTTTGCCGTGTGCGCGCTGGTACTTTGACAGCGCCTCGAAATAGCTGAACGTCGACTCGGTGGCGGTGAAGTGCAGCGTCATCAGCTGTCCGGTGGCGTCATCGATAAACACCAGCAGCGTGCATTGCGGCGCTCGCTCTTCAAACCAGCGATGTTCACTGCCGTCGATCTGAATCAGCTCACCCAGGCACGCGCGCCGATTACGCGGCTGGTGAATGCTGGGCGGGCGCTGCTTGCGGGGAACCCAGAGTCCTGCGGCCGTCATCAACGTTCACACTGTCTCGACAGCCAGTCTGATGCCGTGGCACTCCCGTAACTTCTCGCATGCCAAGGTAGATCCGAAGTCGGCGTAGCGCTCGCGGATCAACCCAAGCGCGCGCTGCGCCACGCCCTCAGGTAGTCGATGATTGCTCGCGCGTGCGCGCTTAAGCGAGACCAGACCGAGCGCACCGTCCGCACGATAACGCAAGACGAGCCGCTCGATCTGCCGCACGCTCAGACGCAGCCGCTCGGCGGCACGGCCTGGCTTGAGTTGGCGTTCGGCGACTGCCTGAATAACTCTCAGTCGGTCCAGCTCGCGCATCGTCATGGTGATGGTCCCGATCGTGTTCATTGCCCGCGCTCCTGACACGCTTGTCCGGCAATGAACTTAAGCCAAAAGGCGACATCTCTACTTGGCAGAAACACGACATTTGAACTTGGGACCTACATTCAAATAATCGATAATTAGGATTATGTAAAGTTTTGCTAGCTGTGGTCGAAGGGTGATTCATTAGACAAAAAACGGCGCCTACGTTATTGGATCGCCCCCACTTAATCTCCCTGGGGAATCTAAGTGCCCACACAGGTACGACATGGCCGCATCGAGGATTTTCTCGCCCTAGCAGATGGGCTTTCGTGCAGGGACATCGCGCGTTTACTTCGCTGCTGCCTGCGTACAGTCAAAAATTATGTCGCTGGTCGCTCGCCGATTCCTTGGCATCGAATCCAAATTCTTCGCACATTGCTCGACGATTCCCGCGACGCACCGAAATGCAAGTGCATACGCGGAGATCCAAACGAAGATGGGAGCGTGGTCGCAAACCTTGAAGATGGCATAGCAACCGAAGACGTTCCGCCTGAAGAGCTGCTCGCTTGGGTTGGAACTCATGCCCCACACTACCTCTCTAGCAAACGCAGCTTCTCTCACTACGTTAAAGGCTGGAACGTCGTCGACAAGATTCGACGCGCTAAACGCGAAGGCACGTTTCGATCGGTGCAATCGAGATGGAGGAAACTTGCTCTCGATCTGGCCACGTCATGGCGTTCCGGGAAACTATTCTCGGCCGCACCGGCGTACTTTCGCAATCGCAACTAGTGTAAAAATTTTGGACAGAAAGTATTGACAAGGCTGACCCGCTGAGTGCGCTGGCACACGCGCAAATTCGGCCGCTGCCGCCCATGCTTCCACTTCATTCGCGTAGTCTTCGGGTAGCACCTTCAGATTGCGATCGCTTTTGCCCCCGATCACAACGGACTGACGCTTGCCCGCGCGGTTGTGATGCCCGTGTGTACGCACCCCAGCGTAGCTTTCGCGCTGCGCGATATGATAGCGATGGCTGCCACCTTCGCGTCGCGTGAGATTGACTTGGGTAAGCGTGCAGTCGCTTGCCTTTTATTTCAGGCTGATTTGGGTGAACAACAAATGCAGATCCTTCACATTCATCATCGCGTCGAATCGTCCGGAAAGGCGAGTCACCGATGACATATCATGCGCTTGCAGCCTCAGCCGTCTTTTCGAAGACGAGGATCTGCGAGCGACCAAACATGAGTTTGTAGCCGTTCAGAAGTTTGGTCAGTGAGCTGACCCCCGGATATGTACCCGGCGGCGTCCCTTTGACAATGCGACTCGTCCAAAGATACGAAAACGGCTTCATCGTTAGGTAGAGCGGTATGAGCACCTTTCGTTTAGATCGGTCGACACGTATTTCAGTGAGTCTACATCCCATGGAACCAAAGAAGTAGATCAAGTGAAGAGGCGTATATGGACTGATATGGCCACGGTCGAGCAACGTCCCATTGCTTTGACGCATGTTGTTCGCGCCGAATTGAAAGAACGTACCTGTAAAAAGAAACTGAAAACGAGAATAAAGGTTAGCGATGTTTGGTGTCGAAATAATTATCCGGCCTTGCGGCGCTGTCACTCTAACCAATTCCCGCATCAGACCTATCGAGTTGACTACATGCTCGATCCCTTCGAGGCACGTCACGACATCGAACTCTCCGTTAGACCATGGCAGAGGAGCCTCCATGTTTGCGCGAGTAGATCCTGGCCAACCGTTGATGTCTGCTTTAACGACCTGATGTCCTAGCTCTTCGAGTGTGGATCCAAAGACGCCGCACCCGGCCGGAATATCAAGTATTCGCTCGTTTCCACGAGAGTGCTCTGCCAAGTAGGCAAGCACAATTTCCATATACCTCGTCATGTCTAAACGGTCAAAGCTGAAACCCGGTTCCATTTCGCCTCGTAATTCGGATGAGAAACGTATGAAGATACCATTTCAGCCTTGCTTTCAACAATATGACCTTGTCTGAAAAAAGCAAAAAATCGAAAGCAAGCCGGGACGTCCGCGATATGAACGCACGCTGTAACCGCCGAAGGTCCCTGCAAGCGAACTTCCTCGCTCAAGAAGCGCGCTTGCGAAAATGAGATCGGTGCTTGGCTGTTGTAGGGTCATCTCGTACCTCTAACTCGAGTGCGCTCGTAAAGCCCGCGTCGCCCGTGAGCGTGTGCACCACCCTTTTGACAAGCCAAAGCGTGTCGTCAATTTCAGGTTTAAAGCCTTTGATCGTCACTGGCAGTTCAGGAAACACCTCCGCGCGGCCGTGCGCCAATGTGTAATCCATCGTGGCCTGACTGCGCTGCACCCGCGCATATTCCGCCTTCGCTGCTGCTCGTGCCTCGGCTTCGCTCGCGTAGTCTTCGGGCAGCACTTTCACATTGCGATTGTTTTCTCCGCCGATCACAACGGACCGCCGTTTACCTGCGCCGTTGGAATGCCAATGCGCCCGCACGGCAGAATAGCTCTCGCGCTGTGCGACGTGGTAGCGATGGCTATCGCCGTCCTTCCGCGTGAGTCTCACCTCGGCAAGCGCCCGCCCGCTCGCCGTCTTGCCGGTGCCGATCGGCATGAAGAGCAAATGCAGATCCTTGACGTTCATTACTGCGTCGAAGCGCCGGGCAAGCCGCGTGAGAAACGACATATCGCTCTCATGGGTCTGATCGATATGGGCAATCGCGACCGAGGCGAGCACCTCACTCACCGCGGCTTTTAGCGAATGTCGTGATGCAATGGTGCGCACGATCGCGCCGAGTGTCTGGCCATGCCAGCTTTGTTCGCGCCGCTCGTGCATGGCATGGGTCATCGAGGCTGATCGTGCGCGAATCGTGATGAGATCGGGTGCGCCGCTGTGCTCGATTTCATCGACCGTGAAGACTCCTTTGTCAACAAGCGACTCCCCAACCCACCCGATCGCCACGCGAATGTTTGCACCACGTTTCGGTATGGCAAATGTGTTTTTGGAATCGTCGATGACGAGATCAAGCGTGTCGGATTCTTCGGCGCGCGACTCCGAGAGCGTCAGACTGATGAGCTTGGGCGCGATCAGGCGCGACAGATCACGACCATCGAGCGTGATGCGATAGTCGGCTTGCGGTTGTAAGCGTGCGTGCACGGTCATGCTCAGGAACCTTGCGCATTCGCTAACGCATCGTCGTCGACACGCTTGATCAACAAATTGAACTCGATCTTGCGAGCAACACCATCACGCGTGTGATAGCTCGCGGTCTCATTCAAGCTCTCGATGATGAACGCGCCATACACGGTGCCCGCGCCGTCAACAAGCACATACGCCTCGCCCGTGTCCCCCATCTTCGCGAGCTCGCCCAGCGAGGCGATAGCGCCAATTGAATTGTCTTGCGCGATCATGCCATTGAGCGTGATCGTGTCGTCACCGACGCCCACGTACTGACTTGCATCACGCACGCCAATGCGCGAGCTGGTTCGATGCTTCCAGTTGCGCTGGCGTTGCAATTCCTTGAGCGGCGCGGTTTTGAGACTAAAGACGAACTGTCCCAGCGACATCATCATGGCGGCTCCCTCGTGCTTACGCTTTATCCCGCAGGCTTGAGCCCAAGCGCGACTGCTTCGCGCGTTCACGGCGATCGAGCTCAGCCGCAACGGCTCGCGCGATGGCTTGCGCGTCCATGCCCGGCTGCGGATAGATGTTGATCGTGACCGCATCGGTAGCGTTCCTTGCTGCACTACCCGCTGCCGTCGCCGCCAATGGTCCGCGCGTGTCGATTGGCACGCGCGGACGTGTCAGCGCGACGGTAGGCTCAATAGACTTGGTGAGCTGCGGCACTGCCGCGATCGCAGGCGCAGCGAACGAGCTTGCCGCGACTGCCGCCAGGCCGATGGCCGCGCGTGCGACACGCTCCTGAGCGCGGTCGATGCCGAGCGCCGCGCCCTCTCCGACGAAGTGGCCCAGTGCGCTGAAGACGCGACTTGGGCTGTGGATGCCGAGCTTTGCCTTGAACCAGCCGACGGTCGAGCTCGCCACGTTCATGATTGCATCCTTGACCGACCCCATACTGCTCGTAATGCCGCTCACCAGGCCAGAGATGATGTTCGTCCCGATCGTCGCCATCGAAGCGGGGAGTGCTTTGAGCCATGCCACGCCCCCGGCAAACGTCGATCGCATATGCTCCCAGAGCGATGACGCACCGGATTTGATCGTGTCCCAGTGCGTGTAGATGGCGTACGCAGCCAGGGCGATCACAGCGACGAGGGCCGTGATCGCAAGCCCGATCGGGCTCATCAGCAGCGCTCGCCCGGCGAACATGGCGGCAGAGCCAAACATCCGAAACGCGCCGACGGCAAGCCCCAGCCCTCGCGTCAAGAGACCGCCCTTCATGCCGAGCACCGCCATGCTAAAACGCAGCAACGCGAGCGGCCCAAGGATGGCCGCCAAAGCAATCGTCAACGTCCCGCACACGGCAAGTAGCGCGGCGAATACCGCTAACACGGTAATGACGGCCTTCGCCGCGCCCGGATGCGCTTTGACCACGGTGAGCAACCGTTCGGCTAGCGAGCGCGTTTTGTCGAGCCCCGCGTTATAGAGCGGCGTGACGCGCTGACCAATCTCATTTTTGAGGTCACGCAGCTTGGCCATTGCGGCAAGCTCTTTGCCGCTCGTTTGCTCCTGCGCAATGCCGCTCAGCGTATCAATGTCCGCCGCCACCTTGTTCTGGCGCTCGTTCTTTGCAATCTGATTGCGTTGCAAGAACATCGTGGTGAACAAGTTCGAGGCGGTCGAGTTCGTGAACATCGAGCCGATCGTGCTGACGATCGCTTTCTCGTCGGTGATCCCTTTCTTCGCAAGCGCTGGTAGCAACGTCTCCTTCATCCACTCATAGGGCGAGGACTTGAACTGTTCCGAATTGAGCAGCGCTCCATCGGCGAATGCCTTGACGTGGCCGTTCTTGTCGTATTCGACTTTTTTGGAATCGAGCAGTCCGAGATTCATCAGCTTGCGCGCGGCGCGTACGGTCGTGCGCCCCTCGATCAGGTTCTGGTAGCCCGACATGAGGCCCTTACCGGCGCTGCCGCGCATCTCCTGAATAAGCGGCTCCATCTGATAGAAGAACGCGTCTTTGGAAAGCGACTTGGCGGCCACGCCGCCGCGCTGAATGAACTCCATCCACTGATCACCGCCGACCCGGCCGCCGGTCGCCGATATCACTTTCTGAACGCGGTTGGCCTCATCCAGGAACGTCGCTTGGTCCTTCGTCCCGCCTCGCAGTTCGATCACCTTGAGCATGTTCATGAACTTGCGCTCATTGTCTTCGGCATGCTCTCCACCGTACACGGCGTCGTTCGCAAACTTCATCTTCGACAGGATTGGTGTTGCAACCTTTGCATGGTGTGAATCGGCAAAGACCGACATCGAGTCGCGCATCATGGTCATATTGTCGGAGGTGCTCGCGCCGTACACCTTCATGCCGCGTGCGAACTTTACGGCGTCCTGCGTGGCGTGCTCGCCCAAGCCCAGAGCCTGAATTCGTGCGATCTCATTCTGGACCTTCTTGGCCTCGCCGAGCGTCTCACCCAGGCCGCCCAGAATGTGCGTGCCGGTGCTCTTGGCCGCATAGCCGCCGATGGCCATGTTGGCCCCGACGCCCTGCATGGCTTGCATCTTTGTGCGGGCGGCCGCGATGCGCTTCTCGCGCTCCGCAAGCTGTTCGAGTTGCTTGTGCTGTTGCGCGATCGATTCCTTAGTCGCGTCGATGCTCGTCTTGAGTTCGCGCTCGTGCCGAGCCAGGCTCGATGTCGCGACACCCGCGTCCGATAGCTTCGTTCGCAACTCGCCCAACTTCGCGACCTGCTGACTATGCTTGGCGGTGAGCGTCACGGCGGCCTGCTTGGCCCGCTCGAAATCAGCAATCATGGCTTTCGACGGCGGCCCCGATGCATGCAGCGCGCGTGTGAGTTCTCCCACGGTGGCGTGAGCGGACTTCATTTCAGCCGTCGTCTTGGCAACGCTACCGGAAAGCTCGCGAAACGCGGCGATGTTCTTCTGCGTGTTGCTCAATTGGGTTAACTGCGCACGCGTTTCTTTGAGCGATGAGGCGAGCGCTTTGTTGCCTGCGAGCATGGTCTTCAAGGGCTTGGTGATCTTGTCCACCATGTCGAACATGACCCGAAGTTTCAATGCGTTGTCCACCGCTATTCGCTCCCGCTACGTTGCCGCGCCCGCTCGCGCCACGCCATCAGCTCCACTAGACCAAAGTCATCCATTACCGCAGGCGTCCAGCCAAAGACCACGGCGATGTCGGCCATCGCATCTTCTACCCTTTCAGGGATTCCAGTTTCGATTTGACGGCCTTCGACATCAAAAAACCCGCAAAGATGCCTCCTAACTCGACCAGATCAGCGGGATCGATGTTGGCGACATCGTGCTCGGTGAGCGTAGGCATGCTGATGCGCGGCAGCACCTTCGAGAGCGCGGCGACATCGAGGTTCACGAGGTCGGACAGCGACACGCCGCGCAACTCGCCCGACTTGGGTTTTCGCAGCGTGACAGTGGTGATGGTCTGCTCGCCGCGCACCAATGGCGTGTCGAGCGTGTGCGTGTTTGCATCGGCCTTCGGTTCGTTATCGATTTGATTGGTTTCCATATTCGTTTCTGTCAGTCAAAGTGGTGAAGGAATTGTGAGCGCTGCGCCCCAGCTCAAATGCCGATCGCTTTGCGAAGCGCGGCCAATAGATCCTTGCCGTTGATCTTTTCGATCGAGTTGATGAAGTCGATCTCGATGAGCTCTTGCCCGTTGATCGTCAGCTTGTAATAACTCGCGACGGTCGTGACCTTGAACGCGGTGTCGTCTTTGGCCTTCGCTGTGCCCATCTCGATCTCGCTATGCCGACCCTTGATGACAATTTCGACTGAATCGACACTGGTTGCGTCTTCGGACTGGTAGCCGCCAGAAAAGCGCAGCAACACGCCATCGTGCGTGGTCACGCCATACTGGGCGAGTACAGGACGCATCAAGCCGCCGCACGTCCATTCCATCTGGATGCCCTCTTGACCGAAATCGATCTTGATCGGCCCGCTCATGCCTGCGCCCTGATAGTCCTCCATCTTGCGGGTGAGCTTGGGCAGCGTAACCTCGGCAACTTGCCCGATAAAGCTTTCGCCGTTGTGAAACAGGTTGAATCCTTTGAGTTTGCGAGGCATCCCCATGTTTTTTCTCCTTGAAAAGACCATCCTGATGGCCGCGGTGACGCCGACGGCTAAGGCAAATCGTTACGCGCTCACGCGTGAGGCGAAGTCCGCGAGATATCGGTCGGTGATGCGCTGACGCAGCACAAGATTTTCAAGCGGGGGCACGGGCGTATAGTCGTAGTCGATGAACGACTGCCCAGACTTCAACGTGTCAGTCGTGTTAGGCGCAGGGTCGAACCAGGCCGAGCCGCCGATCAGATAGCCTTGAGAAATCCACGCCCTGAATTTGCCGTTGATCGTCTCGATGATGTCGCGCGGCAACGACGGATGAAGCGGCCCGTCGACGACGGGCATTTGTGCTTCCGCGATCGAATCGGCGAGCACCTGTGCGGTGCGCGTCGAGTTCTCGAACGCAAAGAGCGGATCGCTGGAGCAGGTACGCGAGCCCCAGAACCGGAAGCCGTCCTTGTTGATGAGCGTCGTGACGCCTTTTTCGTTGAGATAGCCCGCGTCGGTGGCCGGATCTTGCAGACCCCACGAGACGTCAGCCGAGATACCCACCACGCCATTGACGGCCACATTCGAGAGCGTCTTGTGCCAACCGACTTGCTCGTCGATCTTCGCGCGCAGGCCTAATGCGTACGCCACTGACGGAACCTCGACGTTTTTCTTCGCATCGCTATCCCAGGCGATGAAGTTAGGCCAAAGGAGCATGATCTCGCGCTGGCCGAATTGGTCTCGATACGCGGCGACCTCCTCCTTGGTCTTGCACCCCCAAGCGAACGCATACGTCATCGCGCGCAACGATTGCGCAATCGGCAGCATGGCGGCGGCGACTTCCGGCCGGTCCAGTCCCGGCACACCGATAATGCGCGGCGTGACATGAAGCTTCGCGTTTGCGGCGAGAAAAGCTTTCATGCCGGTGTAGCGGCCGTCGCTCGTCACGGTCCCGATCACATTGCCGACCGTCTCGTCCTGATCTTTACCTTCGGCCACGCGCACGACGACAGTGAGGGCCTTGGTCTGTGCACCGATGGCCCGAAGCGTGGTGGAGAGCGTGCCCTTCTTTCCAGCTTTACCTAGAGCGTCGACGACGTTCGTGAGCAGAACGGGCGTATTCAAAGGAAAGGCGTTTTCGTCCGCATCGTCTGCCGTGCACACCACGCCGATCACAGCGGTGGCCACGGTGCGAATGGGTCGCGTGCCCTGATTGATTTCGATAACACGAACGCCGTGGTGATAGTAGGTTGGCATGGTGCGAAACTCCGATGATGAGGGTGAGTAAATACGGGAGATGAGGCTTACGGTACTGTGATGTCAGGCACCACATCGGCGTCGCTGAACACGAACCGATTGGGCGGGAGCGCGGACGGGTCGATGCGCTCGGGGGGCGGCTCGATCAGCACTCGCTCGGCAAACCGAGTCAGGTCTTCGCCCTTACCAGGCACGCCCTCCACCTGAACGGTAGCGATACCGATGGACTGCGCGCCTTGTTGCGCGACCTCGCGGTTGTAGAAGCTTGCGACCTCGACGATGCTCTGCTTCAACTGCAGATCAACAGTCACTCGGCGGACAACATGAAACGATGCGGGGACACCGATCGAGGCGATTTCAACGTTTTTTTTCAGCGGCATATGTGGATTCCAAATGAGAGATTTACAGGGGTGACACCGGCCACTCGATGTGCTTCGGGAAACCGGGTTGAGCGGTGACTGCGCGAAGCGCCTGGCGATAGACGACGAGCGCTTTGAAAGTGGAAGCATCCAACGTCGTCGGCACGCCCGCGTCTTGCTCGTCACGATGCCGATCGACTAGCCACTGTGTCGCGGCGAGCCGTTCGTTGCGTTGCTCGCGCGCTTGGGCTGCGATGACTTCCATATCCTCCACGTAACTCGCAATTGGACCGAACTCGCCCGCGACCAATCGGGCGAATAACGCCCGACCGTGCGCTTCAACATCAGTGGGCATAGCAAAGAAGACCTGTGGTTCCGTGATGCCCATCGGATGATTGGGGAACGTCACAGTGCAGCGGATGCATTGCTTTTGCTCGGGATCCATCCATTGAGGGTTCGTGACGGTGCCGATCTCATACGGATCGCGGATCACCGGCGCTTCGTGCAATATCGCGCTGGTGCTGCGAGCTGAATGCGCGGCATGACGGTTGGCATTGGTGTCGAAAAGGATTGGAATCTTCATGATTAGCTGATGCGTTGCCAGAGGTAGACATACAGCGAATGGTTGCCACCGACCTTGCACTGATCCTGCCGACGCCAGTTCCCCGAGTACGCGGCAAAGCCGCCATCAGAGGGTTGAGTCGGCGAGATATAGCCGGGACGCGAGGTGCGAAGGCAAAACGAGCCGACGCCGCCTGGATCAAGGATCGTGCGGGGCGCAGCCCAGTTGCCGAAATTAGTGTGCGTAAGGATCGCGCCGATGTAGGTGGTATCGACATACATGTCGACATTGGCGCCCCAGTTAAGCGTTACCTTGTGGGCGGTATCACTCACGACATAGCCATACCCGCCGTTGCCATTTCGGATCGGCGCGCGTGCGTTGATGCCGTTATCACGCGCAGCGAATTGAGTGTTCAGCCAGTTGGACAGCCATCCACCCCAAACACCGCCGGAGAGGTTGCCGTCGCTGGCGAGAGAGGCGTGCCCACCGCCTGCGTAGACATAGCCCAAAGACACAAGATCAGCGCCTTGCACACGCTGATTCGAATACAGTGGCCCGTTGATCGAGCCTCCGTTCGTCGTCAAGGGATTGGGCAGATTGCCAGTGTCCCAGGGCGTGACACCCGCCCATGTCGGGCGCGCGCGCGGCAAAGACAGCACGCCGCTGTCGGACAAGGTCGCGTTAATCGCGCGATTCGCGCTATTGACGAATTCGAGTTGCCGTTGCGTCGCGTTCGAACGTACAAAAGGCGAGAAGCCGTTCGCATCGAATAAGAGCGCCGGACTATAGGGAGAGCCCGCAGACTTCAGACGAACATCGCCGCCTACCGGTCCGCCCGTAGTCGAATATTTGCCGTCTAGCGCGGCCTGCAACCCGTCAATCTCGAGAATTGCGTGGTGGTGCCCACGATTGGATTTGTCAACGATGGCGTGACCGATCGCCGCTTGAACACCGGCCGGTGTCGCCGCGCGGCGAGTATCCGTGCCCGCGACGGTCTCAGCACTGGTGGCAAGCTCCACCACGCCTTGCCGTTCCGTGGTCGCCGGCGGATTGAGGAACGACGTTTCGCCAAAGACCAACTGCGTAGCATCGATCGCCGCGAACTGCATGTCACACGAGAGCAACAGCAAGGCAGCGGGCGACTTTTCCATGATCGGCGTGTCCTGCCCGTACGCGGCTAGCAGCGTGCCGTCTTCGAGATACAGCCCAAAACCGTAAAGCGAATATTGGTCTTCGCTATCGTCCGTAAGCGTCGCGTGAATCGTGTCGGGGGCCACGTTCGTGCCGCCGAAGGTTGTGATCCGCTTGCGCTCGTTCGGCAGCGCCTTGAGCGCCTTGCTCGACTCGAACGCTGCGGTCGCAAGACCGATCTCGACGATCTTGTGTGCATTCGTACCGTCCTTGTTCGGCGCGACAAGCGCCGCGCGGCCAGCATCGGTTAGGGTGAGAAGGTTTGCCATCGTCTGCTAGTCGATTCGTTATTCACATAAATTGAGTCGGCGGTACACTGCCACGCGCGCCGAAGCGCCGATCGGTTGCTGAACCTGCTTCGAAAATCCCTGCTTGAACGTGTAGTGCGCCCGCAGGGGCTTGGTGCGGTCGATCTCTGCACGGATGTCGGCTACATACTCGGCGCTCGGCACCTTGCCCTCATGACCGCTGACGGTCATCAGGATTTCGAACGTCCCTGGCCTGCCCACCGGCTGGAGCTCGAACCACTCGCGCAGGATGAGGTTGCCACCGAAGGCTGCGACCACCTCGCGCACCGCGGCGGCCGTCCCCTTGCGACGCGCTACGGGGATAGCCTGCTTCACACGCGCGCGCTTCACGTGTTCGGGCCAATACCCTTTCCACGTATCAACGCCCAACTGCCACGCGAGCCACGGCAGGAGATCGAGACGAATCGCATCAGGATCGATGAGCGTGGCAAGCGGCGTCGGAATGTCGTCAATAGATGCGCTCGTATCGGCAAACCGGCGTTCGAGCCGAGTCGCATTGGGCGGAAGCAATTTATTCAAGGCTGTACACCCCGTCGTCGATCAGTTCGATGCTGGTGCAATAAGGCGCTTGCGTCTTGGACGCTTTGATACTTTGGAGCGGCTGCTCAAGCACGACCTTCTGAACGCCCGGTGCGCGTGCAGCCGCATAGATTCCATCGAGCGTGACTTCCATCCCAAGCCGGTGCATCTGCTCGGCGTAGCCTTTCATGGTTTTGTTGGCCTCTTCAAGCGCGACCGCGCGATCGGGGCCGGAGAAGAAAGTCAACCTCGCGCGCACCTCATATTTGATGACTTCAGCTGACTTGACCGTGACCTTATCGGTGAGCGGTCGCACGTCGCTTGCACTCAACGCGGAGACGACGGCATCAATCAAGCTCGCTTCGGCCGCGCCATCATCCAAGCGAGACAGGATCGTGACGAGCACCTCACACGGCGCAGGACTGATGGCGGTCGCGTCGAGCACATGAGCGTGCGCGTTGCGCGCAAGCGAGATATAAGCGCCTTCGGGACCTGCCACGGAGAAACGCTGTGGCGCGAGCTGCACCCGCGCACGCAGATCGGCATTGCCCTCCATCTTGGCCTTGGTCCCCTTCTCGGGGTTCGCCGGCGTGATCGTCTGCCGTTTAATGCCGACGAGCGCGGCCAGATGATCCAGGTCTGCATCGATCGCATAGGCGAGCATGATTCGGCGCGCGGCATCGTTCACGCGCTGGCGCAGCGTCATTTCGCGATAGGCCAGCAGCTGCAACAAGCGCACAATCGGCTCCGATTCGAGCTTGAGTGTCTCCGATATCTCCGCCTGTTCCTCCTTGGCATGCAGCGAGACGAATTTCGCTTTCAAAGTCGACAACAAGGTTTCGAAATCGATCGTCTCGATGATGTCTGGCGACGGGAGCTTAGAAAGATCGATAGGTGTTGCGCTCATGCTACTTTTCCACTCAAGACGTCAACGCGCGCACGCACGGGCGTGCCGCTCACACCGGTCCAGCCCTCGATTTCAAGATAAAGCACCCCTTGCGCGGCCTCATCGGCGACGAGCAGCACACGGGTCAACGTGAGACGCGGCTCCCAGCGCATCAGCGCAGTCGCAACGGCCGCGTACAGGCGAGTTCGCATCGCGCCGTTGGCCGGTGCGTCGATCAGATCGGTCAATTCGGAGCCGAAGTCGCGACGCTTGATGCACGAGGCAAGCGGCGTCGAAACGATCTTGCCGATCGACTGGTAGAGATGATCGAGGCCGGAGATCCAACGGCCGTTGAGTGCGTTCATGCCTCTCATACGGCTTTTCTCCGGCGATTGAACCGTCGGCGTAATGCCGACTTGCAGACCCTTGCACCAGCGGCCGCATTCATACCTCTGAAACTCGCGCCTTTGATCGGCTTACTCGTGGGTGCAGTGGAGCCTTGAGCACGGTGCAAGTGGCCCTCCACACTGACTCCGGCCGCCGTCACATCCTTCGAGAAGTGAGCGCCGCCGTCAATGCGCATCGCGTGGTCATCGCTCCCGCCCTCACCCTGTCCGCTCATACCGGACTGAAACGCGAATGCGCCTGCGACCGTCATCGACTTGCTGACGACGACATCGCCGTCGAGCGTAATGAGCTTTGATTTCAGGGTGCAGTCGTCGCTTTCGATCGAAGCCTTCTGCGTTTTGACAACAACTGCGTCTGGTGCGACGAGATCGATGGTCGCGCCCTCGGGAAGCTTCGCGGACAGCGTGTGAGCCGCATGGTCGTATTGAATCAGTGCGCCATCCGGATAAGCGGTCGCATGAACGTCAGCGCTGCGAGTGGGCGGCTTCACGCGCCCGCTAAGGATGCCTCCCCATACAACGCCTTGTGCGGGGTCGCCCATCGGGCACAGCAGGATCACTTGCTCGCCGACGCTCGGCGGATTCCACGCACGGGTCTTACCGGCTCGCAACGTGGCGAACGGCAGCCAGTTCGTCGTCAAGCCCGGCGCATGCTCATCATCGGGGTCGCCCACCGACACCCGCACGCTGGGCGGGTTCGTCGAGAGGTCAACCTCGGCCACTGATCCCTTTCGGATCAGGTTGATGAGAAGGCGGCGAAATTCATTGGCGTGCATGTCGCCAATCTTGCCAAGCAAGCGCGCGCGAGACGAGTAATCACCGATGTTTCGCGCCTGGACACAAAATTGTCCGCCGAGGAAAATGCTAATCGTGTGAGATATGTTTGAGCAGCATGTCGCGGATCAACTCGCGATCGTCGCGGGTGAAGCCAAGCAGCTCACGTGCGGGATAGCGATACTCCGGGCCACCGGGCGCGACATGATCCGTCTCACCGAATTGATGCACACGCGCGATCCGCGCCACGCGACCGATGAAGCCGATGGCGAGCCCGTTCGCATCGGCTTCAATGCGCATATAACGCGTCGTGCGAAGCTTGGAGAACATTGCCGAGCGCTTGATTCGGCCTCGCTTGCCGCGCAGCTTCTTTGTTCCAGACTTCAAGCGCGGCTTGCGGGGTTCATAAGCACTGCCGTCCGGATTGCGTTGCGCGGCGATGCGCGCTTGCTGGCTGCGGCGCAGCTCGCGGGCGATATCGCGCATCACCGCGCGCCGAGCAGCGGGATCAAGCTTGGCAAGCAGCGTGCTGGCCCACGTCTCCAGGCTATCGAGTTGAGATTGTGAGTCCATCGTCTGCTAACCATTCAAACAGCAACCTGTTCGCCCCCGGCATCGTCGACCTTGAGGCGCTTGCTGATAAGCTTTTCCGCCAAGCGCAACAGATAGTGCGTAAGCGGCCACCTCTGGCGGCGTCTCGCTCAGTAACCTTACCCACTCACCGTATGCGCTGATATCGCCTACATAGCCCACAGCTTGGCGACGGATCAGATTTGCGATCGCATCGCTTTGTTCCATGCGATTCATTGAGGTATTTGAGGACATGACTTGCTCCAACATCGAATGTTTCAACGAAGCGAGCGGACGGATTCAATTCAGCTTTCCCAAGGCTGCTGGGCGGATTGTGAATCATCAACATGTGTCACTGTTCGCGCGCCATTCTCAACCGTCACGACGACACTTTCGGTGAGTTGCAGCTTGATAGACACGTCGGCGGTGCTGTTGCCAAGAATGTCGATCTCGTAAGTGATGCCGCTTTCACGCTGATCCCAGTTCGTTACAAGGTCAGGCTGATGCGCGCGGACCCAATTAATCACCGCGATGAATATGTCGTCTGCCTGGCCCGCGTAATCAAGCACTAGCACATTGAGCACGTATCGGTATTCGAACGAGCTCGACTTCGCGCCGGTCGCGGCAATCGATCCTTGATCGATAAATACCGTCAGCTTGTCCGGGTTTTCAGCAAGCGTCGGAATAGCGGCTGCGAGCGCCCCGCGCAAACTGCCAGGTTTAATCATGCTTTGCATCCTTGCTCTGCGCGGCGTTCCGCGTCTGCGCGCGAGCCTGACACTCGACGATCAGATCGACTTTCGCGGCGCACGTGGCCCACGCGCCCTTCGCTGTTGTCAGTGCGTCCTGTAACTCGCCGTTAGTGCGTGGTGACATCGCCGGTAGACCGCACGGCGTGATCGTCTGGCACTGCTGCACTAAAATCTGCGGAGCCGGTGTAGGCTGGATTGGCTGACAAGCGCACAACATCATCAGGCAAAGCAGTGTCGGCCCAAGCGTGAACGGTCGGACTGTCATGGATGGCTTCCCTCATCGCTTGGCGTTGCGTCGAGATAGTCTTCTCGGCAGCGGCCGTCGCCCTGTCGAGCTGCGCTTGCTGCCGCGCTTTTTCAAGAGCGTCACGTTGAAGATCGCGAATGGTCCTATCGCGATCTTCAATGCGCTGGCTCGCGGCGCGCAGTAGTCCACTTTCCACCCCGAGCTGCGCACGCAACGCTCGGACATAAAGCACGGCGCTGACCGACGCTGCAATGAGCAGTGCGCAGACAGCGAGCTTAAATTTGATCGCGAGAAAGTTCATGCAGTCGCTTCGGCTGGCGTTGGCTTAGGCGCGAGCGTAGGCGTGGGCGCATAGCGCTCATACGCGCGCGCAAGCTTCACGTCATAGAGGTTCGCCTTGTACGCCTTGCCGTTATAGCCTTCAGCAAACGCCTCCCAGCGGCGCGATTTCAACGCCGCGAGCAGCTTGGCGTCAGCGGCAACGAAACGCACGAATGCATCGAGCTGCTCCCTTTCGCTCGCCTCCATACGCGACACGAACTCTTGCGGGCTTTGATAATCGAGTCGCTTCCAGTGTTCGCCCATGACCTGGAAGGCGCCCCAGCTCGTTGCCTCCCAGGCGGCGACTGGTGCGAGCATCTGAGCCCACGCGAGCCGCACATATTCCGCCGATCCGCCTTCATAGCCGCCACGGGTTTCCGACACAATGTTCGGGTAGCGAGCCGCGAGCGGATTGGGGTCGATCCCGTGGGTCACCAACCGCTCCCAGAATACGTGGCGCTCGAACAGGATGACGGGTCGGCCATCAGCAAGGAAGCCTTCGCCGCGAGACTCGACCTCGTTCACCGCACGCACGCACTCGACAGGAACATCGAGTGAGGCGGCCGCTTTAACGATATCCGCATCAGCAAGATGCTTGGCATCTCGCTTTCCGGTTGCAAGCGCAAGCATGGTCTTCGGCCCTGCAAGGCCGTCGATCACGAGACCCGCGTCGGCTTGTAACTTTTTGACGGCAGTCTCGGTAGACTCATCAAATACATGCGTCACCGCGAGCTCGAAACCTGCGCGAAGCAATCGGTGCTGCAAAAGCGCCACCTCATCGCCCATCGAGCCAAATCGAAGGATCCTCATTGTTCGCCACTCCATAAAAGGCGCGCCACGTTGCCGCGCGCGCAGAACACAAAAAACGCGAGCAAAACCGACCGCGCGGCTTCGAGGAAGTCCACGTGCCGGGGATGCAGCGCCAGCTCGATTGCCGAACATCCAAGTACGCTCACGAGCGACCAGGCAAGCCATGAGACGTGAGCTCGGTGCCGAGCGCCGTTGCGCCGGAAGAACACGATGCGCAGCGCCGCCACGACGTGCGCCATCAAGGCGATGCTGGCAAAAGAGAGGTTCATGTCACTTGCCCCGCTTGAGGAGCGCAAGCAGATCCACGCTCTTGACCCGCTCGATAAGCTGCAACGTCACGGTGATAACCAACGAAGCCGCGAAGAAAGCGGCGACACCGCTTGATCGCACCGGCGTCGAATCGATGATCTCCGGGGCAGTCATATAACCCATGATGAGCGAGATGATCATGTAGGCCGCGCGCTGGACGATACCGATATCTTTCGATGTCACGACAACGAGCGCTGCGCCCGCGAATGCTCCGATCAGCGCATTGCCGTCGATTCCCGGTGCAAGGCTGGCAAGTCCGATCACAGCGGACAGCGCCATCGCAGTGGTAGTGTTGGGCTCGGCCATGGGCCAGTTCCTTAATCAGTCGAACAGTTGCAATAGCGGCGCTGTGTTCGTGAGCTCGCTAAGCTCGGGCATGTTCACCAGCGTGCCAAGAGGAAGTACCAGGCCTAGGTCTGCAAGACCCGGGTTCGCTTCGAGCACCGCCTCGACCGTGCCGTTGGTGCGACCATAAAATCGCCAACACAACAAATCGACCGTATCGCCCTGCTGCGAGCGCACCTTCATCAAATCGCCTCGACCGTTAATCTGCGCCGCCCGACGATATCGCCCAAGGCCCAATAGGCATCCCGGCGCGCCTCGTCCGGCGACAACGCCACGGCATCGACGCGGCGCGTTCCGCTCTGTGATGTGTCGTAGCCCCGATATCGCTCCAGCACCAACGCATGCGCCCAGCCGTACACGGCGCGCCGATAACGGCGCACCTGGACGCTTTCGCCTGCGACCTGGCGAGGATGGGTCGCCGCTAGATCGGCCGCCCCGCTTGCCTCACATTTGACGCGCCACGCATGCAAGACGTCGGCCGCATGGGCGATGCCTTCGACTACCGCATCGAAAGCCGCGCGTCCGTCACCGTGCCGTCCAGGCGCAAGACGACCCGCACGTCTCGTAGATCGATGTCCGGGTACCAACCGTCGCCCTTGAGGATCGGCTCGACGCGCGGCGGGTTCGGATCATGGGCCGCGTGCGCTGAAATCGGAGCGACCGATACGAAATCGTTCATCGCCGCCTCGTCGTGCAAGGGTGACGGTAGGGTGGGCGGTGGACGCGCGTCGTTCGGCCAAGTGCAATACCTGCCGCTCGGCGCGCGTGCCGCCCTGTCGCGAGGGACGCGTTACTCATCCGATTCGCTCCCCGCCGAATCGGATAATGGCGCTCGAGCCGCGAGCGCCGCCTCGATGCGAGCGATGTCGCGTTTCACGCCAATCCGGTTGTTCAGTTCGAACGCGACGCTCAACGCATCGAGTGCAGCCACCGGGTTGCTCGCCTCGATCGCCAGCCCGTATGCCTTGTTGAGCTTCGCCTTGATCTGGTCGACCATATCGAACGGCGCAACCAGCGCAATCACTTCGGCGAGCATGTCCGCGTCGACGCCCTGCGCGTCGGCGAATCCTTCGGCCACCGTCGCCGCAAGCGTGCGCTCGAACGTGGCGGGCATCTGCAACCCATGACGGATTGCATAGGCGGCAACGTCGAGTGCGCCGCGCCAGTCGCCGGCGTCGATCATCCAGACCATCACCGTCACCAGTACATCGTCTTGGCCGCCTTCGTCGCTCGACAGCGCTTGAGCGATGTATGGGGCGTAGTCCGGCAAGACTTCGCGCTTGATCTCGATCTTGCGTGCCATCGAGCGCGTATCCTTCAGGCGCATCTGATCGGCCGCGAGTTTCGCGCGCATCAGGTCTTGCGCGCGGGCCTGTTGCCGACCTGCGCTGACCGATACGTTCGACGTGCGCAGCGCCGCGATCTGCTTCAGATGACGGGAAATCGGCGTGTCTCGTTCCATGGCGCGCTTAATCCGCCTGATTCTGAGCGGGCTTGGTCTCGCTGCTCGCAAACTTCACGTTGTCGATCAGACAGCCCGCGCTGTAGTCCTCGACCACGTACGCTTCGTTGCTCGATTCGAAGAACTCGTAGCGGTCGCGCTTCGGATTGTCGATGATCGAGCGGCGTCGGCCGCCAATCTGCCAGTAAATCGACAGATTTTTCTGCGGCGTGATGAACAGCTTGCCGCTCGGCATGAACGGCGCACGCACGGCCTTAATGCCGCCCATGCGCTGCTGGCTCACAATCAGGTTGGCCGCGATCTGGTCAACCGGACGATTGTCCGCGTTGAGCGTGACGAAGTAGCGGTCGAGCATCGTTTCGCGGCCACACAACACCACCAGATCGGGGTTACTCGCATGCCACGGCGCGACCAGCGAATTCACCGCTTCGAAGACGAGCGCGTCGGGCGTGTGATAGTGCGCGTCCTTTCCGCCCACCACAATTTGGTCTTTCATGACCTGATGGGGCGCGTACAGACGGTATTTCTCAAGCCAGCCCACATTCACGTCCTCGCACACCGGATTTTTCGACCGGTCCGACGTGGCCGCACGCGACTTGCCGTTAAAGCCGATGCGAATGCGATCCAGCGCTTGCTGACGAATCAGCATGTCGCGCAGCTTCGCCTGAAAGCCGTTGAGGTGCGCCCACGCATCGAGCAGGTCGTAACGCATCTGCGTATCGAAATTCGTCTGCGTCGCAAAATATCCGTTCGGATCGAAGTCGTGCGGATCGATCGGCTCGCGCTCTTTCTGAGTGGTGTCCGTCGTGCTCGCGATCGTCGCGCCGATCAGCAGGCCCAACTTCTCGCCTTTCTGCGCGGTGACGCCGATCATGTTGATGCCCTTCAGAAAGTCATCCGACTCCTGAATGCGTTTTTCGATCGTTTGCTGGACGGACGGCGTAACGGCAAACTTCTTTGCCGCGTCAGCGACGCCGCTCAATCGTGCGACCTGCTGCGAATAAGCTTCGATCGCGGCGCGTGCAATCGGTGTCATATCGTTTCCTTGTGTGCTATGCGTGGGTTCTTCGGTAAGCGGCCGCCGCGATCAGCAGTCGGTCAATTCACCGGTGCCGCCGGTGCCGCCGGGACCGGTGACGGGCGGGCGCGGCGCACTGAACTGCACCGCTTCCATTTTCTTCACGAAGTCGGAGAACTGCTGTTCGAATCGGTCGAGGCGTTCCGTTACGGCTTTGTCTGCCGCTTCGCCCTGCGCCTCACGCTGGGCCTGATGAAATGCTTGGGCGAGTTGTTCGGCCGTGAACGTCTGCGGTGCGCCCTTCCCCGCGCTCGCTGCTGGCGAGTTGGCTGGAGAGTCGGTGGACGACACCGTCTCGCCCAGCTGAGCGCCGCCGGTCGATTGCGAGCTGAAACCAAGCTTGGCGAGCACGTTGCCGAAGAACGTCACCGGATCAGGCGTACTGCCCGCACCGCTCGCACCGCTCGCATTACCCGCTTGGTCGGCCTCGCCAAAGTCCGTGTCGATCTCGACACTCGCCGAGAACACGTTTTCGGGACGCTGTTTCTTCGACCGAAAGTGATCGGGATGCTGCTGAGCGAACGTCAATACGTCGGTGCCGAAGCTGGCCGGACTGTCGGTCACGCCAAGACCCACCAGATATGCCTTGCCAGAGCCGCCAAAGTTCGTATCGATTTCGACGCTCGAATAGATTTTCTGACGGCTCTTCGCCATCGCTTTTAGATCGTCCGTCGGATCGATCTGCGCGAACAGCCCCAACTTGCCCTCCTCCACCGCTTCGGCCTTTAGTGCGCGAACATCGCCGAATGCACGGAATGGGCTATCGGGCGCCATGCCACGAATATGCTCGCAGAATACGCGCGCGCCGATCTTCGTTTTCGGGTCGTACGTGCTCGCCATGTCCTCAATCTGCTGACGCGTGATTTCGCGCCCGTCCGTCGTCGCGCCTTGCGTCGCCACGCGCTTCCAATTCAACGGCATCGTGTTTCCTCTCTGATCCAGTCCGGTGTCGTTGCATGGTGCGTGAGCCGCGAGCGCACTTCAATTCACTGCGTGGCGCGTGAGCCTCAGCACAAATTCGAGGGCTCACGCCTGCACGCTCGCGCGCGATACGCTCGACACATGACCACCGCAAACCCGTTTTCCGCTTTCCCCGACCGAACACAAGTTGTCGAACTGGCCGTTCGCCGCGCCGCGCGCGACCTGTTCTGGTCGGGCTGGACGATCACGGCGATTGCCGAACACATTGGGCACAAGCGCTCGACTGTCGAGACATGGAAGCAACGCGGGAAGTGGGAGCAGGCGACGCCCGTCGACAAGATCAGCGACGCGCTCGACCAGCGCATGCGCGTGCTCATCACGAAAGAGAACAAGGACCCAAAAGACTTCAAGGAGATCGATTTGCTCGGCCGCGAGATCGAGCGAATGTGCAAAATTCAGGCACGCAGCGCACGCGCTTCTGCTCAAGTGGGACATGAAGAAAACGCCGCGCTGCGATCACCGACACGCAGGTCCAAACGCAACGCGGTGAGCGACGAGCAGCGCCAAAGGCTCATCGATGCCGTGAAGGATTGGCTAATCGGGCACCAGCGCATCTGGTACATGAACCGCTCGTTGCGCCGCCGGAACATCCTGAAGTCGCGGCAGATCGGCGCGACATTCTATTTCGCGATGGAAGCGCTCGAACGCGCGCTTGAGACGGGCTATAACCAGATTTTTCTGTCGGCCAGCCGCGCGCAGGCTCACGTGTTCAAAAGCTACATCCAGAAGTTCGCCTGGAAAGCGGCCGAAGTGGAATTGACGGGCGATCCGATCATTCTGCCCAACAGCGCGGAACTGATTTTTCTTGGTACGAGCTCGCGCACCGCACAGAGCTATAACGGCGATCTGTACTTCGACGAGTATTTTTGGGTCGGCAATTTCGCGACGCTTAACAAGGTGGCGCAAGGCATGGCAACGCACAAGCACTTGCGCATGACGCACTTCTCGACGCCATCGACGACGACACACGAGGCGTATTCATTCTGGACGGGCGCGCACTATAACAAGGGGCGCGCAGCCGATCAACGCGTTGAAATCGATGTCTCGCATACGTCGCTTGCACGTGGTCTGACATGTCCAGATGGCCAATGGCGGCAGATCGTTACGGTGGAGGACGCCGTCGCCGCAGGCTTTGACAAAATCGATATCGACGAGCAACGCAACAGCAATAGCCCAGCTGACTTCGCCAACCTGTATATGTGTGAATTCGTCGACGACACGGCCTCGGTGTTCCCGTTCGACGCAATGAAACGCTGCATGGTCGATAGCTGGGAAGCGTGGACCGATGTGAAGCCGCTTGAGGCGCGTCCGTTTGGCGTGCGACCCGTCTGGATCGGCTATGACCCCGCACTGTCGAGCGAAGGGGACGCCGCCGGATGCGTGGTGATCGCACCACCCACCCAACCGGGCGGCAAGTTCCGCGTGCTCGAACGTCACCGCTGGCGCGGTGAGGACTTCGAGACACAGGCGCAATACGTGCGCGAGATCACCCGGCGCTATAACGTCACCAAGATCACGGTCGATGCAACCGGCGTCGGTTACGGGTTGTATCGTCTGGTTCAGCAGTTCTTCCCGCGCACCTACGCATTGCAATATTCGCCCGAGCTCAAGACGCGACTGATTCTCAAAGCCCAATCGGTCATCACAAACGCACGACTCGAATTCGACGCCAGCTACACGGACCTGGTGCAGTCATTCATGTCGATTCGGCGATCGATGACCCCGAGCGGCAGCAAACTCACCTACACCGCCGCACGCAGCCAGGAGATCGGCCACGCCGATTTGGCCTGGGCCTGCATGCATGCGCTCGACAACGAACCGCTTGAAGGCGCGACCCGCGCTCGCAGCACTGTGGAGTTTTATTAATGCTCGTCACCTCGATCAGCAGCGCCAGCGAAATTGCCGCGCGCGACACACTCAGCTCAATTACCACATTCGAGTTTGGCGACGCCGCCACCGCGCTTGAAGCGCCCGACATTTTCGACTATCGCGAACTGTGGACGATCAACGGCTTTTTCGAGCCCCCCATTTGTCGAACTGGACTGGCGAAATCGCTTCGCGCGGGCACCCATCACGCCTCCGCCCTGTACTTCAAGCGCAACGTACTCGCCTCGACGTTCATCCCGCATAAGAGGTTTTCGCGCGAATCGTTCAGCCGCTTGGCGCTGGATTATCTGACCTTTGGCGATGCCTACCTCGAACGCGAAACCAATTTGTTAGGCAAAGCACTCAACTACCGGCCGACCGTCGCGAAATACACGCGCCGGATGACGGATCTGGAGCACGTGGCGCTGATCGACGGATACCAGGTCGCCCATACCTTCGAGCGTGGTTCAGTGTTTCAGCTCGCCGAGCCCGATGTGAACCAGGAGGTGTACGGGCTGCCTGAGTACATCGCGTCACTTCAAGCGGCGTGGCTCAACGAGTCCGCGACGCTGTTCCGCCGTCGCTACTACGCCAATGGTTCACATGCCGGTTTCATCCTGTACCTGAATGATCCATCGGTCGATCCAGAGGATGTGGACGCAATTCGTCAGCAGTTGCGCGAGACGAAGAACCTTGGCAACTTCCGAAATTTGTTCGTGCATTCGGCCAGTCGCGACGGCAACGGGAACAAGGGCTCACTCGAGTTAATTCCGATATCGGAAGTGGCCGCCAAGGATGAATTCTTTAACATCAAAAATATCACGCGCGACGACAGTCTCGCCGCCCACCGCGTACCACCGCAACTGATCGGTATCGTGCCGAGCAACACCGGCGGATTCGGTGCGGCCGACACTGCTGCACGCGTGTTTGGCTACAACGAAATCCGACCGTTACAGCAAAAATTCTTGGCGATCAACGAATGGGCCGACGAGGAGATTGTGCGGTTCGAGGACTACGCTGTGCCACCCGCTGCATCACCTAATCACGTCTAGGAGCAAAGACATGAGCAGTTTGAAAACGCAATTCGAATACGCCGAACCGGTCGCCATCGGCATGAACACGGCGGGACTGAACGAGTCCGCGACGCTGTTCCGCCGTCGCTACCACGCCAATGGTTCACATGCCGGTTTCATCCTGTACCTGGATGATCCATCGGTCGATCCAGAGGATGTGGACGCAATCTGTCAGCCGTTGCGCGAGAGCAAGAAGCTTGGCAACTTCCGTCATTTGTCCGTGCATTCGGCCAGTCGCGACAGCAACGGGAACAAGGGCTCGTTGGAGCTGATTCCGATATCGGAAGTGGCTCCGCGGATGACTTTCAGAGGCGGTTTAAAAAAGAAGTGAAGGACTCTGCTAACTTTACAGACATCCTGCCTCCATGACGACGAGACCAAGGGATAGACAAGCCAATCATTGACGACAGATTATGCGCCAACTCGAACCGTTACTGCTCCAGCCGAAAGCTCATCGCGAGAAGTACTCTGGTCGCAAGCCGGTACCCGGTCATGCAACGTGAACGACATTGTGTTTGTGTTGCGCACAGGGCTGAGTTGGCGCGATCCCCCGGAATGAGCCGCGGCTCTGCCGTGACTTGTTGGCGCCGCCGACGCGACTGGCAGGAAGCGGTGTTTAGGATCGACTGCGCGAAGTGCTGCTCGCCACGTTACGCGCAGCAGGCCAAATCGACTTGTCACGCAATTATCGATTCGTCTTTCGTGCGAGCTTGCGGGCCCCAAGACGGCTTGCGCTGCCGGATGCGTTTGACCTGCTCGCGCCTACTCACGCGGGAATGGCACAATTTGATCATACGAAAAATCAAGTTTCAACGTACCGTCGTTACCGTACTTGTCATATAAATATACCTTCCGAATACCTAAGTAGTTTTCCCATCCAAATTGTGTAAGACGCGATATTGGAATTGTTAATCTGCACACGTAGACGTCGAAACCATTCTTTTCGAGGGGGTAGGGGTCAACAACGCTTCGTTGGTCATTTTGATCAATTTCAACTTTATACAGTGACCCGATCAGAAAGATGGTAGATGCCAATAGAATCTCGCCCGACCGAAAACCACAGGATTGGCGGGGGCTGATGAACCAACTAACGACATCAAGTCGGTCTCCCCAATTATGCGCCGCGTACGCATTTACTCCTGCGCCCGTGGACATACCAGCAGATGCGTCGGTAGCTGCCACTCGCTGTTTTGAATCAGGGACCTCGTTAACGAAAATCTCAATATTCGGCGAAAGCAATAGCTCAATGCGTATTCGATTGAACGCAGTCTTACAGTGGAATTTTTTCGTCCAGCTATGTGCAGTCTGCATTTCATAACACGGTACATCATCCGCCATGGGCCTAAATTCATTGAAGGAATACATTTTCCAAATATAGGGATTAGAGTAGTCAATGATTTTTGCAGTGACCAACGCGCATTTAAAACCGTCGGCGAGTGACTCATCACGAGTCGATAGACGACTTCCGTCAGCAAGACTAACTTGCGCCGCAACCTGGACGCATCCCTCGATCAACGTTGTCAAATATAATCTCAAGTTCGCATTTGAACTCAAATCATGAACGTCGACAGCTGAAATTTCGTTATCTACTTTTTGAAGCAAAGGATACTCAGAGCAGGAACAGGAGCAAACCCATCCAGTGCTGCGATGTTGTCCCAATCTTTCCCCAGTTTCAGCATCGATAAGTTCTATCCAGCGAAAAAGCTCGTCAGGACTTATGTCAAGATATCGACCTTCAGCGTCGTACGATTCGAACACAATATCAATGGCGGCCTGGTGTTTTCCATTTGCAAAAACAAACGGACTCCCGCGGCCTGGCGTTCGAACTTGAAACTTCGCTACTTTTTTGACGCACTTCCACGTTCCTGGTTTCATAGAAATCCCTTCGTTGATTTCGAGCGCAGACCGATGCACTGAAGTGCGCTGATGTTCCGCGCGCATTCAAAACACACCTTTATGGTGCAGGCGCCCCCCCCTGTATTTGCCCTTGCGAATGCTGACGGACGCGAAGGGGCAAAAAGCACGATTCAGGAGTGCGCGCCTGCATATGCGATCCGATTCCGAGTCTAGCGACATCTCGCTGAAATTTTCTTGACAAGGGAAGAACTCTTTCTCCATGGCGCTTTAATTTGTCCTTAAGGTTGAAACGTGCCTTACTAAGGACAAGTGTTAGCGGCACCGAGCAAGCGCCACAAGAAGGCGGCGCAAGGTTGGGTACTCTTGACATCAAAAATTGCGTGCGACGATAGCCTCGCCGCCGATTTCAGCGAAATGACGAGCGACGAGTCACCCGCCACTTGTCGCACTGACACCGGTCGAGCTTGGTTTTCCGAGCCTGCGTCTGGACCCGCACACCGCGCGTCAAAGTGCGTCTGGAAATATCCTCCAATAGTCGCCGAAACCCGCGTCGCGCCGGCTTGCGCCTGTCCAACCTTTTGCGTCTGGAAACGCCATTTTGTTTTGGAGGGCAGGCGCGGAGGGGACTGCGATTCTAGGGGCTCGCAACCGGCATCTCCCAAGCCCTCCCCGCGCGAAAGGGCATCAACTGCTGTGTGCGCGCTTAGTGGCCAGCCTTGCGACGCCTAGGACAAGTGGCCCCACAGCCACACGATTAGGCCGCTACAGCAGCTCGTAATTGCGCCTGCGCTAATTGAGTGTTGACGCAAAGGGCCGCAGTTTCGACAAGCGACCTAATGCCCGACGTGCGCCGTTGTGCTTGATCTCAAACCAGGCGACTGCTACAAAAGCATGACGAAGTATGGCGACCATCGCGTCTGGCAAGACGGTTATCGGCCGTAGACGACATCAGGGGACGTCTATTTGAAATTGACGGGTCATCGATGACGTGCCAATCTTCTCGTTCAAAGAGCTTTGATCATGAAATGTCCGCGTGCGGCGTGGCGGAATTGATCCGTGATACGCGCGATTTGCCCTATGTCTACAAGGGCGAGCGCACGACTATTTCCAACGTAACCGGCGCGCACTGCCCGGCGTGCGGCGAGGTCGTTTTAGATCGACTGAACGGTGATCGATATGGCGAGCTGGTCGGCAGGTTCCAGCGTGAGGTCAATGCGACGTTTGTCGATCCGCGTTACATTGCGACGGTTCGGATGAAACTAAATCTGGATCAACGGCAGGCAGCCGAGATTTTCGGAGGTGTTGCCAACGCGTTCTCGCGCTATAAAACCGGCAAGACGAAGCCGCCTTTTTCTCTCGTGAAACTGCTGAAGGTGTTGGATCGTCACCCGGACTTACTCAGCGAGGTTCGGGCCATGTGATCACCGAGCGCAGCCCTAACGCTCAAAGTATTTCATCGACTATGGTGTCAAGCATTTCGTATCGCGGTTTTGTCGCGCGCGTAGCGCGTGTCGAGCACGACAAGATAAGGGAGGCCAGCCGTGGCTGAAGTCGCAATCGTTATCCCCGGAATCATGAGCTCAGAACTGTATGACGGTGATGTGTGCGTTTGGCCGGGTGAATGGAACGAACTGATCCGTCCATACAAGAAGATGAAGCATTTGCTCAAGCCCGAACTGGAGGTTCGCGACATCATCCGCAGCATCCACTATTACGGTTTATTGGGTAGCCTTATCAGCGCGCTCGAAGCGTGCGGCTTCTCCGAAGGGGCTGAGAAAGGCACACTTATGGTGTGTCCGTACGATTGGCGCAAGGACAATCGGGTAGCGGCAGAACGCCTTGCCGAGTGCGTAAAGCAAATGCGCGCACGCCACGGTGCGGATGTTGAAATCAACCTAATTGCCCATTCTATGGGCGGCCTCGTAAGCAGATACCTGCTTGAGTCTGGCGACTACGACGACGCGAATTGCCCCGGCTTTTCGAGCATCCGACGTCTTATTACTATCGGCACGCCACATCGTGGTACGCCAGTGGCGCTTTGTGCCGCTCTCGGACAAATCGATTGTTGGTATCTTAACGGTACGCAAGTCAAGGAACTAGCGGGTCACGAAGACTTTCCCTCGTTGTACCAACTGATGCCACCACTGGATGAGCCATTCCTTTGGAACACCGATCCAAGTGCCCGTCTCGGGCCAGTCAGTCCGTACGAGAAGGACGTAGCAGAGATCTTGGGTCTGTCTGTGAAAAACCTAACGAATGCAGCTAAATTTCATGCAGCGCTCAACATCGAGAGGCGCCCACCGCACGTGATGTACTTTTGCTTCGTCGGGACGGGTCAGAGCACAATCGCCAACGTGCAAGCGAACTTCGCTCAACCACAATATCTAAATCCGACCGGCGTGGAAAGTGCTAGCGGAGGTGACGGATCCGTTCCGATCTGGAGTTCGTCCTTAGTGGGCGTTCAGCAGCTTGCTGTCAGCGGTAGCCATGCTACGCTCTACAAAACCTCCGAGGTTCTCCGCACACTTGGCGCGCTTCTTGGGAAGGAAGGTGTACTTTGCACAGACCTTAAATCCAACCTCGTTCGCATCAGCGTGCATGACGAAGTGGTCAAAGCGAATGCTGCAGAAAGGATCGCGATTTCCATGGACAAGCCTCGCAACGAGCTTGACGCTACGCTCGTGCTTCGCAAGCTTGTGGGCACCGAAGCCGCACCGCTTGCAAACCCGCCGACGCTCCCGGTGGCCCCAGTGACTTACAAGGGCGCCGGTATCGACTCGCTATCTCTTACAATCATCTGCCCGACAGATCCGGGGCTCTACGAGGTAGATCTAGTAGTTGCAGGTTTGAGTATCGCGGAGAATAAACCTGCACTCATTGTTCAAGCTTAACCTTCTCTCAGCTTAAGTCCTGCAGCCACGCTGGAGCGCGAGCAGATGAGCGGACAGACGCACAAAGGCAAGTTGGATCTCACAGGCTGGCAATTTTTGGCTGTGTTGAAAAACTCGACCGACTCGAAAGCCTTGTCTATCTCACGCTCGTCATACGGTCACGTAGAACGAGCGCAAAGCCCCATCACGATGCATCCGTCGACGCCTCACGCGCCACATCAAGCGCGGCGCGAAGGTCCGCCCCCTTCCCGATACAGACACCATCGTGGATACGGATAATCTCGATGTGTTTCGGGAGTTCAGTGCCTCTTCCGGCGAGTCGGATACTCAGATCCTCGCATTGCGTGCCAAGCCAGTCCAATCGGTCGGCATCGGATACTGACTCCGCCGCCGACTCGACGGGCTTTGACCGCTCGACCATCCGAGGCATCACCTTTGACTTTCCGGCCTCGCTCGCCCTCTTCACGCCCTTCTCAAGCGCGGCCACAGCGCCCGTGCCATGTTGGCGCATTGTCTTGATGGCCGTCGTCGCCGACACCTTGCCGCTCGTCACCATGTCGCGAATCGGTTTAGGCGCGCCAACGAGTGACAGCACGTTCAACACTTTCGCCACCGGAAATCCTGTACGGCGCGAGATTTCCTTCTCAGAAAGGCCGCGACCGATCAGCGTCTTGCAGACCAATCCCTCCCCGTACGGCGTCAAGCGCTTGCCGCTGTTGTTCGTGATCAGGCCGACAATCCGATCTTCGTCCGTCGTGCCTCTGGCTTCATTCACAACCGGCACAGCCTCGATGTTTGCGCCCTCTTCGTTGGCCAACTGCAACGCCGCGAATCGAGAATGACCGTCCGACAAATACAGAAATCCATCCGCTGCGGCCAGGACGGTCAACGGCTTGTGTCGATAGAAGCCGTTCGCCTTGATTGAGTCCGCCAGTTCGCGAACGTGCTGTCCGTACTCCGGATCCGACGAGCGAGCTTCGTTGAAGCCCGGCCGCATTCGGATCGCATCGAGCGCCACCATGTAGATGTCAACGGAGCCTTGCCGATACGGTGCGACGACCTGTTTGACGTTGCCCGCGACGAGCTCAAGCATGCCCTGCTCGGTAGACTGGATGTTCACGGCTATTCTCCTTTTTCATGTTGGCGCGTTTCGCGCCTGCTAACAAAAACCGCCTCTTCGCCCATCTCTACATCGGCGAATAGCGGCAGCGACTGCCGCCGCCCGAGCTTGGGAATTGGGACGACGGGCGGAATCAAATCAATACGCGTGCGGCACGCGTGACCGCACCGCACGTTGTCGCACTGAAAATCGATCAACCACGCCGTGTCAGAAAGCTTCTCCATCGCGCGTGCGATTGAGCGCGAACCACAGTGCGGGCACGCAATCGAGAATCTCACAGCACCTCCCGTGCGCGTTTAGTAGTGCGCGAATTGACTGGCCCGCGCAGCCCAGGCGCAACCCCGGCATGAACCTCCAGCACGACATGTGGGTCTGGGGCCTGTGCGGGCGACAGGGAGAACAGGATTTCGAAACTGGCCGGTGCGCGGTATCCGCACGACTCACAGCAGAAGTACAGGCGACGCAACAGGACGCCGAGTTGCTCGCTGTGCCGCACCTCCATCTCTTCGCCACACGATGGGCACTCCATGATCATCGTGCGCGGCTGATCGACGCATTCGCTCATGACGCCTCCGATAGCCTTGCGCGCGCCGAAATCGAAGGGCGGCCTCTCGCCTCAGCAAGCGCGTAGTCCGCAAGCCAATCCCCCACATCATCGGGACTCACGTGAATTTTCTCAATCGGATGTGCAGCCGTCCCCGTGCGCGGATAGGAATGCGCATTCCTGTTTCTAATTTCGGTCATTCGCATCGGATTCGTCGTCGCTGCAATCCTTCCCGCGGGCTCGCTGGTATCGGCGCGATCGTAGTCAGCAATCCAGTCGTCTAAGTCGCTCGAATCGGGCGTTTGGCTCTGCGTACAGTTATTGACACGAGTCCAAGGGCGCGCTTCGCGCGCTAACCCCAATCCCAACTCCCAACTCTTGCGGCTCGAATGACGCGTGAGGTCGATCTCGGCATCGCTCGCCACACGCGGCGCGATCGTCCATGTATGCCGGTTCGTGCGCACCACGATGCTCACGAACTTCTCACGCAACACGATCCCGTCTTGCTCAAACCGAATGCCGCGAGCCTCCAGGCCCTTGACACAATCGCCCACTGGCTCGCCGTATCGGCCGAGGCGCGCATCGTATTCACGGTAGATTTGCACCGGACGGTCGCTGCGAGGACAGAAAATGCCGCCATTGGACTTCACGTACTTCGCCCAGGATGCGGACTCGATCTCACCATCGCTGTACTGCAATTTATTCACGGCCGCGTACATTTCATCGAGCACGCAAGGCGCGCCATCAGGCACCTTGTCGATTCGGCGCGCCTCGCGCCACACGGTCACGGGCGGACCACCGATCGGCTGGAACTGACGGATGCCCCACGTCGATGCCCACGCATCAACCCGCATCGCCGTCTCAAGACCAGCGTTGCCAAACATGTCGTCTTGCACGCCGTACCCGTCGATATTCTTCGCGACGTATTTCGCGATGTAGCCCGCCGCTGTTCCTCGCTTCCAATCGATCGGCCTGAAATCGACGCGGTGATGTTTCGCGCCTCGCTCATCAGGCGAATCCTCCAGCGCGTAACGTCGTATCCATGCGCACAAGCGCGGCAACAGCGCCGCGCGCTCGTCTCGTACGAACACGTCTTTTAGGCGCCCGCGCTGACCGGGTGCGCGCACGCCTTTGCGGCGACGGAACAAGGCGGGATCGAAGAAGACAAGAAAATGCCAATGCGGGGTACCGTCGTGATTGGGCTCCGCGATACGAAAGCCGTACCACTTCACGCCGTGATTGCCAAGGAACGCGCGCAGACGCGCGAACATACTCGAAAGATAGGACTGCGCTTCGTTCGGTAGCGTGCCGTCGTATCGCGGGTTCTCTCGCACGTTCTTCACGTACCACCGGCCTTTCGATCGAACGGATCGCTTGCCCTTGGTGAACTTGTGCATGCGTGATGGGCATGTCACCGTAAGGAACAAGCCGATGTGCCCGAGCTCGCGTGCGATCGCCTCGCATCCATTGATGCGCGTCATGAGTTCGCCGCGCTTGATCGCGGGGTTCGATACTGAGCGGGCACGTAAGTCAGCCAGAGAAAGACACGCGCCTTCTTCGTTTGTTGCAACTATCCGTTCAAGCATTCTTTGGGTCCGCTTGTGCTGCTGCACGCGCCTTTTGAGGGATTCATCGCTCACGTAAGAACCCATCTTTGCGTTGATAAACCCAAGTTGTATTGCCGCGGCTTCGAAAAACTTGCGGTGCATGACGCGAATCACCTTGCGCCACCACTTCGCGCAGGTCATGCGCAAAATTGCGGGCTTATCCATCGCGCCCGCGATCGTGCCGTTACGCGTGATGCGCATCGGCTTGGGTGGCTCGCAATTGAACCTGCGCACGATGTCTTCCAACACCGCGCGCCGATTCTTCACATCGGTAATCTTCGAGGCTATCGTCAAACATTCGCGAGCCTTCCTTTTGGCCGTTTCGCGAATCAAATCGTCGTCAGCATTCAGCGGCAAACGTAGCGCGTTGAGGCGCTCCGTGATATTCAGCAAAAACAGGTTTGCAGTGCGACGCGCATCGATCTGACGTGACGCGTGCCGCTCACGCCACTGCTGTGTGATGTGGTCACGCCAACGAACCGGGAAGTTTCGGAGTCGCTTCCCGGCCCATTCTTCATCAGTCGAAAGTCGGAGGTACGCCATACAATATATAAGCGAGGCTATTTTCGTCTTTGATATGCAGCTTCTACGGTCGGCCCGCGCTCATATTGCGCAGCGCAACCGTAAGCCGCGCGCATTGCAGCGCCTTGCTCAACCATCCATTCAGAATCGCGCGCCTGCCGGATCGACAATTCTCCCCATCGAAACACGTCAATTTGTTCCCGGAATCTCGATCACGAACCCGATATTCCCCGGCGCGATACAGGCCGTTCAACTTGAGTTCCGTGTGCGTTACGTTGTGGCGAGCCATACACCCTCCGCGATATCCTCTCCCCGGCGTCCCTACGCCGGGCGATCGCTGCGGGTATAGGCTTGCAACTCGCGAAGCTGAATGTCAGCCGCTGCGTCACCGAACCGTTCACGCACGCTCTCGGTCAACGCGTGGGTCTTCCTGAAATCACCACGTCGCGCATCGCGTACTGCGGACATGAATCGCTCGCGACATTCAATTACCTCGACGGTCTTCACGTACGTTGCCCCGATTCTGCTATGGAGATGGGGAGCTTCGAAGCGCAATCCTCTATCTCGAACGTATCTACATGCGGCGCATCCACCCGTCCGCCATCAGCGCGATCTTTCAAATGACCTGACTCAGCGCCGCGCGCGTCGACGTAACGTCATCAGCACCTTGCGCTACGAGAGCTCCCGTTGGCCTTTGCATTTCCATTCAGCCTCGCTACACGCGCCGCCCGCTTTAACTGGCCATACTGGCAGCGAACCATCTTCATCTTCTGGATGGGCGCCGCACCATGCGAGCACGCCGACTATGACGATCAGCCAGATCGCCCACAGTGGCATCGGCTTCTTTTCCGGTTTTAGATCCATAGATTTGAGTTCCTAATTTGCAACATAACGGCCGCGCCTTGACAGGTCGCGCAGCAACGGACGCAGTTCTCGCATTGCTGCGGCTTCGGCTTGATCGGATTCCACCGTACGCGGCGGGCTCGATAGCTTCGGAACCGTAGCAAGCACGCCTGCACCAATGCCGAGAACCGCTAGGTCCTCGATCAGCAGTTCGCGCGTCGAACACACCTCATCATCGCGGCACTGATCCATGTCAGCCCCGCGACGTGCCAACCGCGAACAGGGGCATGTCGGCTGCATCGTCACCGACACACACTGACGTGCTCGGCTCGATGCCGGTTGCCGCGCAAGCCGCAGGTGAAACCCAAACCACTTCTTCGCGCGCTACGGTGCCGACCTGCCCGCTTGCACGTGCGCTACGGGTGAAGCGCGCCCACCCACCCAAGGCGCGGTCGTACATTCCCGACGCATAGCCGCTGACGACGGCCATACCACGCAGATTTGCGAGCATCGCCAGCAGATCGGCATGTTCGAGCGCCGACATTTCGCAGCGATAGTCGCGGCCAAGCCCACGCGACACGCTGATGCGCACTTCGGGTAGGTATGGCGGATCGACGTAGAAGAGGACACTCGGCGCGTCGTATTTCGCGATCAGCTCGACAGCGGGCATATGCTCGATCAAGGTTCCGCGCAAACGTGCGCCAATGGCCGCGAGGCGCCCGGGGTATCGAAGCCATTGCCCCGCCCCATCCGACCAGACGTCCGCAGCAAAGCCCGTCGGAGCTTGCAGCGGTCGAGTCGATCCACTGCTACCGAAACCCATCTGCGCCCGCACGCACAACCGCCGCGCACGCTCAACCGGTTCATTCGTCTCAAGCCATGCATCGTTAAATTCGGCACGCGCGTAAGGTGTCGCCTCCAATGCCGCGATCAGACGTGCGCGCATGGCATCGTCGCGGACCACGCGAAACAGATTCACAATCTCGCCGTCGAGATCGTTGTAAATCTCGACTTGGCTTCGCGGCTTCTGCAGTAGAACGGCGGCCGAGCCACCGAACGGCTCGACATAAGTTTCATGCGGCGGCAGGTGCGAGAGCACCCATGGCGCGACGCGAAACTTGCTACCAAAATAGCTGATCAGTGGCGCTGTAACGCTCACGCGGCCTCCGCGTTGATCATTCGAAGTGCTTCCCGCGCAGCGCGCAACGCGTCATCGCGCGACATGCAGCAAGCCGGGGCGGCCCCGCTTTGCTCGTACCAGTGGAATTCTGACCGGCGTACCGTGAAGTAGCCGCCGCGCGTGCGATGTTCGTAGAACGGGCCGGTTTCGGTAATGTCGCGCTCGATCTGGCGAGGCGCAGCGGCTCGAACGTCAGCATCTGTCATACGGACCTCGCGATGGACGATGCACGCTTCGCCGATGACGTACCCTGGCTATCGCTCGCGCGCTTGTAGGTGTCGATCGACGAATGCTCGCGACAGAGCCGCAGCACGCCCGATTCGATATCCGTCTCGATTTCGGGGCGTTCAACGTCAGCACACGCCAAAAGTACTCCCTCCTGACCGTGGTATAAATCCACCTCCCTGACCGGCCCCGTTTCGGTTTCTTGCAGTTGCGCGCGCACACGCGTAACCGTGATGACCTTCGCATCAACCAACGTGGTGTAGATAGCCATGAAAACCTCTGAATTCATCGAACTCAATGCAGTCAAACTGCATCAGTTGCTTGACGAGAACCTCGACGCTCGGCCAGCTCCCGATGTGATCGATTCGTTTGTCGCGATCGTTGAGCACATCGATTACACGTATCCAGTCGGCCAAGATGTGAAACAGAACCTCGAAACCGCGCTGTCTGACTTCTACGGTGCCGATGCTCAACGTCTTTCGCCCGACACAATCACGACCCTGCGCAAGAAAATTCGTACCGGCGTTGCGCACATCGCGACGCTTTCGACGCGCTTGAAACTGCGGGGCGACTGACCCGGCCTCACACATCGCACATGACGTCGAAAGGTCTCATGTCGTCGCACACCTCGTCGCGGTGCGCATACAAAACCGCTGCCTGCTGCACGTTTGTTACCGGCCCAAGATACGGATCGAAATAGCCAAGCAGCCGCCCGGCCATCGAGAAAAACAGGTGCACCACGCGCGGCGCATCGCCGACTCGAACGTCGCCAACCATGGCGCGCACGTGAATGAGAGGCATCACCTCCGGCACCGTCAGTTCCGTAACGCGCGGCGCAGTAGCACCATTACCCGTTGATTCGCTTTTCATCTAGATTCCCTCACACCGAAACTCGTGACAGCGCGTAACCGCTGCGCGCTTGGCCCCTCCAGTGCTGCCAGCCGCTGCACTTCATCGCGCGCGCGATGGTGGGCCATGCTTTGCGCATTGCTCGCGCGGATCACGCGCTGAATTGCGATCCTCTCTTCGTTCTGCCAGTTAGTAGTGCTATAGATATTCATCACTTAAGCTTCCAAAGATGCCGACGCCTTAACGCGCCAGCGATGTCAGAATGTCGTCAAAACTGGGATTGGGGCTTATGTGTCGTGCCCTTGCTTCGGGATGTGCTGGATCGCGCGATCCAAATAAGCCGAACACCAGTCCAGCCATGTACGGGCGGCGTTTGCTTCCCACTTCGCCGCGAGAGCAGCCGTGATCTGTTCGGGAGTCGCGCCTGCGCGCTCCGCACAGTCGAACCCGCGCGAAATCATGTCGATCCATTCACTCACGTCGTCAGGTGCCGGTCCGACCTCCCTCAATTCCGCGCGGCTGTGATCGCAGATGCCAGCGGCACGACTACCGAGGCGGGACGTGTTAGCGCCGTTCACGACCGTATCCGGCAAAGAGGGCATTGCGGCGTAATCGTTCACGACTCGCGGACGCCATTCCATGTCGAACGCGCGACGCAACACATCACTGCGCGCACGGAAGCGCACCGGATCCTGAGGAGAGGTTTCGGCGACGCCATCCTGATGATTCGCGATGTTCCAAAACGAAGTCTGATGCCATGACAACAATCGCGAAACGTTCGCGATCGTGACGTGTGCCCGATGAAGTTCTAAGCACAGCGTTGCGTGTGCCCGATGAAGTTCCTGGCACAGCGTTGAATCGTAAGCGGCTTCGATCACTGCCCTGCGCTCTTGGGAGCGGACAAACCCGCCCCCATCCTCGATAACAGCGGCGTGATAGTTCGCCGTTCGCCACATAAGTTTCTGCTCGAAAGTCACAACACCGAGTGCATTGCGGATGATGATGTCCGCAGCGCGCAACTCAACGCGCAGCTCTTTGACGCGATCGGCCCACACCGCGGGATCGCCAGAAAATGCGGCGCGATCTTTAACCGAAAAACGTGATTGATCGCTCATGCTGCCCGCCTGTTGCACTGAGTTTCCACCGTAGAAGTCCAAACGTGGACTTTGACAAGCACCCCGTCCATCCAAGATCGGAAATCTGATGTGAGCGCTCGGCGCAGAAGTTCTGAAACACCGAAAATTTTCCGAATTGAGACGTGCATTTGACTACCCCTTTTGTTTCTACCCGTTGATGGATGCTGCTCGTGAAGCGTCGCCCCGGCGACTAGCGCCGTCGCACTAGCACCGGTGGGTAAGGTCGGTTGCCGGGGTGACGGATCGAAGAATAGTTGAGACGGTTTGACGCGTCAATACGTATCAACGTCGAACCATCGAAACGTTGCGAGGGTTCACCTGTTGAACTACTATTGACATCGGGTAAATCTTTTGATTGGGGTTCGAATGAAAACTACCGTCCAATTGCTGGACGATGTGAAGGCAAAGCTTGACCTTCCGTCTGACTATGCAGCAGCAAAAGCGCTTGGCGTTACCCGCTCGGCCGTGAGCCTATGGCGAAATGGGAAATCCACGTTTGACGACGACACGTGTCTGTTAGTGGCAGAGATGCTGGATATCGATCCGTTCGACGTTCTCGCTTACGTCAACATCGAACGGTCACGCGACGAGACGCGCAAGGCACGCTGGGTGCATGCTTTGGAAAAATTTTCCAGGGGTTTTCGGTGGCTGGCGCTACCCGCTAACGCTTGTGGGGCTTGGCTCCCGCAGGTGTAACGCCAGCTGCAGTTAGCGAAACTTTTAGGATTATGTAAATTGCCAAATGACCAACGTTCGTTGAACACAGCCCGACGGACTCTCGGTTAATCCAGAGCCACTAAACGGTGGCAAGCCGCGCTTCCTGTCGATCGCATACCTTCCCCTCAGCCCTCAAACGGCTCCCCACCCGCACACACACAGCGCCCGCTATTCGAGGCGGCGAAGGCACGCATTCTCGTGAAGGCGCGACGGCCGCTTTCCGGCGCCGCGGAACAACTGCTGAGTCGGATTCTTCAACGAATGAGCGTATTCGCGGCAAGCGCTTGAGGCCGCGCTCACACTTTCAGGACTGAGCGATGTCGCGAAGGATATGTTCACTCTCACTCTTGGCTTCCATCACGTATGAAATTCTGGAAGCCCGAAGCAGCCCACGCAACGTCTGCGTATGAGTCAAAAGTAATTGGACCGGGCGCACATTCCCTATGCGTTGATGGATCAACTATGCCTTCATGCGAAGCGTTGTGCACGTGCCGCACGCGGCGGCGTCCAGTCCAATTGATGCGATCCAACGATGGACCATGCGAGCACGCTGGCGCGTCGATAGACACGCTGCCGCCTGCAGCCGACTCGCTAAAGTAAATTGATAGATTTCAGTCGATCTGAACTCTGTCGAGAATCTCGTCCGAACCTACCTCGAGAGGAGCGAAATTGGTCGAGCGCACATAATCCGGTCGCGGCTGCTTCACCTGTTCTGGCTTGTTCTCCACCTGGTTGTAGACGACATAGGCTTGCCATCGATCGTCACCTGAAAGGTTGTGACCCGATGAATGCACGATGTTTGCGTCGAAGAACACCACTGTTCCCGGTCGGCCGATGATAGGCACGGCCTTGAGATGGCTGGACAAGATATCGAGCATGGTCGGCTTGGGTACCACGTAAAAGCGATAACCGGTCGTCTCATCGAACGTTGGATCGAGTGAGCCTAGTTTGTGGCTTCCCGGAATAAAGTAGAGACATCCGCCCATTTCGGTCGGCTCATCGAGCATGACCAACGCGGTTGTCATATGCGGTTCTTTCACGCCGTCCATATGCCAGGTGCCGAAATCCTGGTGCCACTGCCAGACCGAACCGTCGATTGCCGTCTTCAAATTGCACTTTGTGTGATAGACGTAAAGTTGGGGATCGTTGATCAGTTGTTGTGCGGGTTCGAGCAATCTGGGCGAGCGCACTGCGGAGTGAAAAATCGGCGATGCCGTTGGACTGGCGGTCTCGTGAACTTTATAAATCGTTTTTGCAATGCCGCCCGTTTTTTCACGAACGAGATGGTCGGTGTCGATTTTTTGGATTCGGCGCAACTCGCTCTTCATATGCTCGACTTCTTCTTTCGAGAAAAGCTCTGGCAGAACCAAGAAGCCATCGCGCTCGTACGCTTCCAACTGCGACGTCGTAAGTTTCATGAGGGGATCTCCTGACTTGTTGGTGTGGTCTCATGATCCTAAAAGCGTTCGCATCCGATGTAAAAGATATAATAGGTTGCGTATCGATACTTAAAAGGTTCCAAATGGAACTGCGTCATCTCCGCTATTTTCTGACGGTGGCACGCACACTCAACTTCACGAAGGCGGCGGACGAACTGCACATGGCGCAGCCGCCGTTGAGCCGGCAGATACGGGAACTGGAAGAAGAAATCGGTGTGGCGCTTTTCGAGCGCCGAGGCAAACGCGTGTTTCTCTCATCGGCGGGCCAGGTCTTCGAGGAACGGGCCCAGCAGATTCTTAAGGACACGAACTCCGCAATCGTGGATTCGCAACGTGCAGCAAGAGGCGAAACCGGCCGGGTGGCGGTTGGGTTCTTCGAACACATTGCGTACACACTGCTGCCACCGCTCTTGCGCGATTTTCAACAGCGCTACCCTGCGGTGACCGTCGAGCTTCAATGGTTTTCCTCTGCGGAACAGATCAATGCCTTGAACCGAGGAGACGTCGATCTGGCATTCGTCCGTTCGTTGCCGCCAAATACTCAACTGAACAGCGTCTTGTTGCTCCAGGAGCCGTTTTACGTTGCCATCGCTAAAGACAATCCTCTAGCAGCCAAACGACGCATTTCCATCAAGGACTGTAAGCAGTTGCGCGTCATTAATTATCGGAAGGATGTCGCGCCGGATTATCACGCCGCCATCAACCAGTTGTGCGCGCTTGCCGGATTTTCTCCCTCCACGAGCTTTGAAATGGGCCAGATCTACGCTTCCCTTGGCCTTGTAAGCGCCGGCTTTGGTGTGACGCTCGTACCGGCGTCGGTTCAACGAACGCACATGGAAAACGTCGTCTTTCGTCCTTTGCGCGAAGAGCACACGAAGAGCGAACTCTACCTTGCGTGGAAGGAGCCCAATTCGTCTGCTGCGCTAGGCGCTTTTGTCGAACTCGCGTGCAAAATAGCCGCGCATCCGCCGCGAAAAGCGAAGGTCGAGTAAGTGCAGCGGTACCGCTTCAATTGCGATCCAAAGCTTAGTTTGCAAGGCGAAACCGTCAGCAAACCCGAATGCGACCTTCTCGGAAAACTTCGCGAGAGCAAGACGGTCGTCACCTTTGGCGGTCGACATCGAGCTTCTCGGGTAATTCACAGTAAGTGCATCGGCGGGCAGTACGTGGAGCACCACATTTGCATGGCTATCGGTCAAAGCCATCCGATCGTAAGTGGCAACACCGTCACCCATGCTCAATGGCGTCCGCTGATGCGGTGATCGCAAACATGCGCCCTCTGCACTGAGCAGAAAAAAGAGAAGATTTTCCGTGGACGGAACAACTATCCAGGGCACGGGTTTCGGCAAGTCGGGCGCGGCTACGCGATGGATTCGAGGCTGTCACTTTTCAGCGTGTCGGATGGAAACTGTGCATGTTCGCGAATCATTCAAGCCGATAGGATAGGAACGAACTAGCTCATCTCTCTTCTATTCTACCGCCCATGCAACTGAAGCTTTATCAGATAGACGCTTTCACCAGCGAAGTATTCAAGGGAAACTATGCGGCGGTCATTCCGCTCGACGCGTGGCTTCCCGCTTCGCTAATGCAAGCCATCGCCAGCGAAAACAACCTGTCGGAAACAGCGTTCATCGTGCGTCGAGACGATGGCGTTTTCGACATCCGGTGGTTCTCACCGATCAAGGAAATCGCCTTTTGCGGACACGCGACGCTGGCGAGCGCTTTCGTTCTGTTCAAACATCTCCCTCAAGACGATCACCTCGTCTTCCATGCAGAAGCAACGGGTGCGTTCTCTGTTCATCGGCGCGAGCGGGGGCTGATCGAAATGAACTTTCCTCGACGACAAAGTGAACGGATTAAAGATATCCCGGACCAGCTCGCGTATGGTTTGTCGATCAAGCCAACAGCAGTCTTCATAAACCAGCAGTCATACATCGCCCTCTACGACACCGAAGCCGAGGTACGCGCCGTCGTCCCAAATCTGGAACTGCTCGCGCAACTTGGACCACTGGATGTCGCGGTCACCGCTCGTGGCAACCAATACGACTTCGTCTCCCGATACTTTTGGCCAGCGAACGGCGGCGCCGAAGACCCGGTGACGGGGTCCATTCACGCGGCGCTTGCTCCGCTCTGGTCCGACATTCTTGGCAAGCCGAAGCTCGTCGCGTTACAGGCTTCCCAACGAAGCGGCGTTCTACATTGCGAGATCGAACCGGAGCGTGTTTTGATATCCGGTCACGCGGTTCAATATATGGAAGGAACCATCGAACTGCCCGACTAGCGCGCGCTTTACAATGCTGCGGCTCGACTGTGCGGAAACGGCAGCGCTGCCGCAGCTCAATACCCTCCAGAATCGAGGCGCGTTCCAGAGACTCGACTCAAGCACTTACTTCGCTACCTCAACCGGAATCATTCTTCTGCCGAAGTCCGGGCTCATCGTTTCCCAAGGCTGCGTCGTCGATTAGAAGTCACGCACTTCGGCCGGGCAACGCCGACAGGCAACTGGATCGAAATGTTCATCTCGCACGATGACTTACACCGAACTTTGCACGATTCATTGCAGACACGGCCAGCAACTAAGCGCACGCCAAAGTAAGCGAAGTCCAAAGACCTCCGCACTTCACGTCCGGCTAAGCGACGCGCGCAGCTTACCCGGCGTCACACCGTACGCTTCGCGAAAGCCGCGAATGAAGTGCGCCGAATCCGCGAAGCCACATTCGTAGGCGATCGCGGTGACGCGCTTCGCCGAGTTCAAGAGTAGCCAGCGGGCGTATCGCAAGCGCATCGTCCGGTAGAACTCCTTTGGCGTCACGCCCATTTCAGACATGAACACGCGCTCCAGTTGCCGCGCGTTTGAACCGGTCATCCTGGCAATCGCGGCGATCGTCAGCGGGGCTTCGAGATTCTCCTCCATCAGCACGATCGCGTGACGCAGCAAAAGACTATCGACGGCGAGGTAGCCGAGCGCACGGCGGCGTTCGACGAAGGACGTGCCGCTCTTGCGACTCACCGTCATCTGGTGAATGACCTTCGATGCGCGGTCGGCGCCGCAATGCACGGAAATCAACCGCGTGGCGAGTTCGATGGCCGACACGCCGCCCGCGCACGTAATGCGGTTGCCGTCGATCACGTAGTCGGCGTTCGTGACCACACGCAGGCCAGGAAACTTGGACTGATAATCGTCGAAGTGAAAGGAGTGCACGCACGCGACGCGGTCGTGCATGTAGCCCGCTTTCGCCAGCACGAAGCTGCCGGTGCACAGGCCGATGAGCGGCACGCCGGCTGCGTCGGCGTCGCGCAGCGCGTCCCAGTAGCGCGGGTCGACATGTTCGAGCCTGGGCAGCAAGCCGCCGATCACCACGAAGTAGTCGAATCGCGACGCCTTCCCGGAATACGCCCGGACTGGCACGCTCACGCCGCAACTCGCTTCCACGGTGTCGTCCGTCGGCCCGAGCAAGGTCCACGTACACCGTAACTGGCGGCTCTGGTCGCCGAGATCCGCGGCGTGCCGCAGGCAGTCGCAAAAACTGGCGAGCGAAAGCAGCGGAAAGCTCGGCCAAAGTAGAAGGCCGACGCTGAGCTCGGCGCCCGCGCGTCGCGCAGATACCTTGCGATCCACGCCGTCCATGCGATCGAGCCGCTCGACAAGTCCGCGCCCGAGCGCCGCGGTATCGGACTTTTTTGCGTTCGCCATTGCCATCCATGCACTCCTTGAATGCCGTGAGGTCGTCGGCGCCAGTATAGGAGCGCCGAAAAGCGATCGGTGCGACTTGTCGCATTCGTTCTATTTTTCCGCGAGCGCGTGCAATGCCGGCCATTTCGTCGCCGTTACATTGAAGTCAGTTCCGGGGTGAAGACGGCCGGAAAGAACCGATTCAAAACAGGGAGTGCGTCATGTCAGCAGCGTTGCATCTGGCGGTTTGCGCCGCATTTGGAAGTGCGTTCGTCGTCCTGCATCCGGTCGAGGCGTGCGCCGATGAAGTAGTGAAGATCGGCCACGTCGCGCCTCTGACGGGGGCCAATGCGCACCTCGGCAAGGACACCGAGAACGGCGCACGGCTTGCCGTCGAGGAGATCAACAAGAAGGGCCTCGTGATCGGCGGACAGAAGATCACGCTTGCGCTGGATGCGCAGGACGACGCCTCCGATCCGCGCCAAGGCACACAGGTCGCGCAAAAGCTCGTGGACGACAAGGTGGCGGCCGTGGTCGGGCACATGAATTCCGGCACCTCCATTCCGGCCTCGAAAATTTATAGCGATGCCAACGTGCTGCAGATTTCGCCCTCGGCCACCAATCCGGTCTATACGCAGCAGGGGTTTCGCACGACGTATCGCGTGGTCGCCACCGACGCGCAGCAGGGTCCGGCGCTTGCCGACTATGCAGCCCGAGTGCTGAAGGCGAAGTCGGTCGCCATCGTCGACGACGCCACCGCTTACGGTCAGGGTCTCGCGAACGAATTCGAAAAGCGCGCCAAGGCGAACGGGATGAACGTCCTGTCGCACGACGCAACCACCGACAAGGCCGTGGACTTCCGCGCGATCCTGACCAAGGTGAAGAGCGAGCATCCCGACGTGATCATGTACGGCGGCATGGATGCGACAGGCGGCCCGTTCGCGAAGCAGGCCCGCCAGCTCGCAATCTCCTCGAAGGTACTGGCCGGCGACGGCCTGTGCGCAGCGTCGCTGTCGCAACTGGCGGGCGAGGCGGCGGACAACGTCGTGTGTTCCATCGCCGGCATGCCGCTCGCTAAAATGCCCGATGGCCCCGCGTTCGAGCAACGCTACGAAGCGCGCTTCGGGCAGAAGGTGCAGCTCAACGCCCCGTTCGCGTATGACGCGGTGTACATCATCGTCGACGCGATGAAACGCGCGAATTCCACCTCGCCGGACAAGATTCTCGCGGCGATGCCCAACACCGACTTCAAGGGCGTACTCGGCGAGACGCAATTCGACGCGCACGGCGACCTCAGGCAGGGAATGATCTCGCTCTATCACTACGTGGGCGGAAATCAAACGTTGCTCGACGTCGTCAAGATGTAATGGCCGCACATTCACAAGGACGACGCAAGCCATGAACATTCTGGTGATCGGCGCGGGCGTGATCGGTCTCACGACCGCATACCGCTTGCGCGAGGACGGCCACGAAGTGAGCGTGATCGACCGGCGCACGGAGGTGGCGGCGGAAGCGAGCCGCGCCAACGGCGCGCAGCTTTCTTACAGCTACGTGGCGCCGCTCGCCGGTCCTGGCGTGCTTGCGAAGCTTCCCGGTTGGCTTATGCGTCGCGACGCCCCGGTGCGCGTCTCGCCCGCCATCGACGTGAATCAGTGGCGCTGGTGCTGGCAATTCGCAAGGGCCTGTACTCAGGCGATGAGCGAATCGACCACGGCGCAACTCCTTGCGCTGTCCTTTCTGAGCCGCTCGCTGATGCACGAATTTACCGCCGCCCATCCCATGCTTGCCTTCGACTACGTCCGCGCTGGCAAGCTCGTCATGCATCGAAGCGCAATGGCGATGTCGCGGGCCGCGTCCTTGCTGTCCTACCAGCGTACGCTCGGCAGCGAGCAGCAAGCGCTCGGCGTGAGCGATTGCGTCGCGCTCGAACCGGCGCTGGCCCAGGTGGCAGATCGATTCGTCGGCGGAATTTATACGCCGGGCGAAGAGGCAGGCGACTGTCACCGGTTCTGCCTGGAACTCGAAAGCTTGTTGCGCGAACGAGGCGTGGCGTTCGAGCTAGGTACGGCCGTGAGTTCGCTGTCCGTGTCGAACAAAGGCGAGATCCGGGCAATCGCCGGAAGCCGCAGGTTGGACGCGGAACATGTCGTCGTGGCGTCGGGTTGCGACAGCGCGGCCTTACTGCGCACGATTGGCGTGCGGGTGCCGGTCTATCCGCTCAAGGGATACAGCCTGACGCTCGATGCAGTCGCGGGAAAGGCTGCGCCCGCGACGAGCGTGACGGACTTCGACCGCAAGGTGGTGTACGCCCGATTGGGCGACCGTCTGCGCGTGGCGGGCATGGCGGACATCGTGGGGCATTCGAGTGCGATCGATGTGACCCGGCTCGCGACGCTGCGGCGCGAAGCGCAGGCCGTCTTTCCGCACGCGGGCGATTATGACGCGGCAGCCGCGTGGGCGGGCTTGCGGCCGGCCACGCCGCGCGGGACGCCGATCATCGGAGGGTCCAAATACCGGAATCTCTGGTTCAACGTCGGTCATGGCGCGCTTGGCTTCACGCTCGCCATGGGCTCGGCGCACGTGCTCGCGCAACGGATGGCCGGGCGCCAACCTTCGCTCGACGACACCCCCTTCTCGCCGCGTGCTGCATCATGAATGCGCGCGTCGTCATTGTCGGCACGGGCGGCACCATCGCGGGACGCGGTGCGTCGGCCGCGCATACCGCGACCTACGACTGCTCTGTCGAAACGGTGGATGATTTGCTCGACGCGTTGCCCGGCGCGCGCGATCTCGCCGATATCCAAACGGCCCAGCTTTTCCAGACCGGCTCTGAAAACTTCGGCAATGAGGAGCTGCTCGGGCTCGCGCGGCATGTTCGCGCGCTTCTCAAGCGGGACGACATCGACGGCGTCGTGGTGACGCACGGCACCGATACCATCGACGAGACGGCATACTTTCTGCACCTGGTGGTGCCGAGCGCGAAGCCCGTCGTCGTGGTCGGCGCAATGCGCCCGGCGTCTGCGCTCAGTGCCGACGGACCGCTCAACCTGTATAACGCGATCGTGGTGGCGTCGAGCGCGGCATCGCGCGGCAAGGGTACGCTCGTCGTTTCGAACGACGAGATTCACTCGGCGCGCGACGTCGTGAAGACCAGCACCTTCAAGCAGGAAGCGTTTCGTTCGACCTTCGGTCCGCTAGGCTACGTGGTCGAGGGACGCGCGCGTTTTTATCGGCTGGTGGCGCGGCGGCATACGGTGGAAAGCGAATGGAGCATCGACACCATCCAGACCTTGCCCGAGGTCGCTATCGTCTACGCGCATGGCGGCATCAACCGAACGGTGGTCGAACACATGGCGTGCTCCGACGTGGATGCGATCGTGTACGCCGGGACGGGCAACGGCAACGTGGCGCACGAGCTGATCGATTCGCTCGTGAAAGCGCGCGCGAGACACATTCATATCGTGCGTGCGTCGCGCACGGGCAGCGGCATCGTCATCCGCAATGCCGCACAGCCGGACGATCGCTATGGATGGATCGCAGCGGACGATCAGGTCCCGCATAAGGCGCGAATCCTGATGATGGTGGCGCTCACGGGAACGAGAACCACGCACGCGTTGCAGGAAGCGTTCGGGACGTACTAGAACCCCGATCGCGCGCCGCAGGCATGCCTGTTCCCTGGCCTCAATGCGCCCCAGCCGCCTCCGCCGAATCCCCACCCTTCACCGGCCGCGTAATCCAGATAAGCGGAATGATCAAAATGAAAATGAACGTGGACGCATAGAAGAAATCGTCGAGCCCCATGACGGCAGCCTGATTCGCCACCATCAACTCGAACGATGCGTAAGCCGCACCCACATCGATATGAAGCTGCGACTGCAATGCCGCGATGGTCTGATTGAAAACCGGATTATGGACGCTCGCCTGTTCGGTCAGCCGCACGTGATGTACGACCGTCCGATGATTCCATACGGTGCCCGCGATCGACGTGCCCACCGCCCCGCAGAAAATGCGCGCGAAATTCGACAACCCCGCCGCTGCGGGAATTCGTTCGGGCGGCAGGCCGGAAAGAATGATCGACACGAGAGGCACGAACCAGAGCACCGTCGGGATACCTTGCAGCAAGGTCGGTATGACGAGATGCCACGCATCGACCGTACTCAGATACTGCGTGCGCATGAAGAACACACCGGACAGTCCCATGAACGCGACCGTCACGAGAACGCGGGCATCGAATAACTGTAAAAGTCGCCCGATAAAAGGCGAAAGCAATACCGTGAAAATGCCCACCGGCGCGGTGACGAGGCCGGCGTCGTAAGCGCGATAGCCGAGATACTCCTGCATCCATTGCGGCAGCAGAACGAGGTTGCCGAAGTAGAGCGCGTAGGAAACGGAAATGGCTATGGTGCCGCTGCTGAAGTTGCGCAATGCGAAGAGCCTCAGGTCGACGACCGGATGCGCCTCCGTCAACTCCCACACGAGAAAGAACGCGAAGCTGACGAGGGCGATGAGCCCCAGCGCAACGATGAAGGGCGATGCGAACCAGTCGAGGTCCCTGCCCTTGTCGAGCATCACCTGAAGCGAGCCCACCCACACCACGAGCAACGCAAGGCCGACCGTATCGATGGGCAGTTTCTTCGTCGGCGTCTCGCGCTTGCGATAGATGATCCACGTGGCGCCCGCCGCAATGAAGCCGACCGGAATGTTCACGTAGAAGATCCACGACCAGCTGTAGTTGTCGGTGATCCAGCCGCCTAGCACCGGTCCTGCGATTGGACCGACCGTGGCGGTCATCGCCCAAAGCGCCAGCGCCATGTTGGCGCGCGCCTTCGGATAAGAACTCAGCAGCACGGCCTGGGACAAGGGAATGAGCGGCCCGGCCACGAGGCCTTGCAAGATCCGCGCGCCCAGCAGGAAAGGCAGGTCAGGCGCGATGCCGCAAAGCCACGAAGCGAACACGAACATCAGAATCGCGCCGACGAACAGGCGGATCTGGCCGATCTGCTGCGTAAGCCAGCCCGTCAATGGAATGGATACGGCATTCGCGGCCGCGAAGATCGTGATGACCCACGTTCCCTCATCGACCGATACGCCGAGGTTTCCCGAGAGATTCGGCACGGCGACGTTCGCAATCGACGTATCGAGGACGGTCATGAAGGTCGCAAGCGCCACCACGATGGTGGCAATCACGAGCTGGCCGCCCTGCAACGGCGGATGCGGGACGGGTGCTGCGGGAGACGGCGATCCCTGCGTCATGACTGCTTCGGGGTTGATTGTTGTAAGCAGAAGCGGTTCTTCAGTTGGGCGCGTCCTCGAAACGAGCGATTCAACCCGCTCGTCTCGCGCGCGCCGCAACTGTCGATGACGTGAGAATAGCGGAGCTCGCTGCTTTATTAAACGCGTATTTCATAAATTCGCCTAGGCGATTACTTCGCAGAAGGGTTATCCCCTAGGCAAACCGGATTGACACAGATCAGCAACAAACACACACTGTGATCACAGATCACGGAATCAATCCGGCTCTCTTGCGCTGCCCGTGGCGCGGACCAACGCATCAACATGCGCAAGATGCAAAAAGCGCGAAATGGGCAATGCGAGCAAGAACAGCACACGCCTATCACCATCGCCCACGCTTCGAAAAGCTGACCAAATAACAACCGTCCTACAGGAGCCAACCACATGGATTACCTCAAACTGCTCGCCCCGCCCGCCGGCTTGCGCGTACTGATCACCGGCGGCGCGTCGGGCATCGGTTTGACGATCGCGCAGGCGTTCGTGTCCACGGGCGCGCGCGTGCATGTATGCGATGTCGACGCCAAAGCCATCGATGCCCTATCGACTCATGCGACCGGATCGCCGTCGATCACCGGTACTCGCGCCGACGTATCGAACAAAGCCGACGTCGCGCGCGTGTTCGACGACGTGAAGCGCGAACTCGGCGGCCTCGATGTGTTGATCAACAACGCGGGCATCGCGGGACCGACGGGCGGCATCGACGAGATCGAGTCGGACGGCTGGGAACGCACCATCGACATCAATCTGAATAGCCATTACTACTTTTCGAGCCAGGCCGTGCCGATGCTGCGCGAAGCAAATGGCGGCGGCGTGATCGTTTTCATGTCGTCGGTCGCAGGACGTCTCGGCTATGGATTCCGCACGCCCTATTCCGCGACCAAATGGGCGATCGTGGGCCTCGCGAAGAGTCTCGCCATCGAACTCGGCGCGGACAACATTCGCGTGAATGCGGTGCAGCCGGGCATCGTCAAGGGGCCGCGCATGGAAGGCGTGATCGCCGCGCGCGCGAAGCAACTGAACATCAGCTATCAGGAAATGGAAGCGCGTTATCTGGAGAAGATTTCGCTGCGCCGCATGGTGACGCAAGAGGAGATCGCCGCCAGCGTGCTGTTTCTGAGCTCGCCAGCAGGCAGCGCGATTTCCGGTCAGGCGCTATCCGTCTGCGGCAACGTCGAAACGCTCTGAATATCGCTTCAAACAAGTACGAGAGGAGATCGAACACCATGGCAAGCAAACGCAAAGTCATCATCACCTGTGCGCCGACGGGCGCCATCCACACGCCTTCCATGTCGCCGTATCTGCCGGTCACGCCGGATCAGATCGCCGATGCCGCACTCGCCGCCGCACGCGAAGGCGCATCGATTCTTCATTTGCACGCGCGCGATCCCGAAGACGGGCGGCCGACGCAAGACCCTGCGGTTTTCGAACGCTTTTTACCGCGCATCAAGGCGGAAACGAACGCGGTCATCAATCTCACGACGGGCGGCAGTCCGCATATGACGGTCGCCGAGCGCCTCAAGCCCGCGCATCATTTTCAGCCGGAAGTGGCATCGCTCAACATGGGATCGATGAACTTCGGGCTGTATCCGATGCTCGACCGTTTCAAGGACCTGAAGCACGACTGGGAACGTCAGCATCTGGAGAAGAGTCGCGATCTCGTATTCAAGAACACCTTCGCGGATATCGAGTACATCCTGAGCTCGTGCACGGCGAACGGCACGCGCTTCGAGTTCGAGTGCTATGACACCTCGCATCTCTACAACCTCGCGCATTTCGTCGATCGCGGGCTAGTGAAAGGGCCGTTCTTCGTGCAGACCGTGTTCGGACTGCTGGGCGGCATAGGCGCGCACCCGGAAGATCTCGCGCATATGAAGCGAACCGCCGATCGCCTTTTCGGTTCGGACTATGTGTGGTCCATTCTCGGCGCGGGGCGCAATCAGATTCCGCTCGCGTCCATCGGCGCGGCGCAAGGTGCGAACGTGCGCGTCGGCCTTGAGGATTCGCTGTGGATCGGTCCTGGCCAGCTTGCCGAATCGAGCGCGCAGCAAGTGCGCCAGATTCGCCAAGTGATCGAAGGCTTGTCGCTCGACATCGCGACGCCCGCCGAAGCGCGTCAGATGCTCGCGCTCAAGGGCCACGACAACGTGAACTTCTGAAGACCGCACCGAAGCAAGCGGACGCGCGCCAAGCGACGTCCGCGCCATGACAACGAAAAGATACACGGAGACAAGTCATGAAAGCCTACCTATCTCGCCGCGACGCTTCACCTCGTCGTCCATGCGCGCCCTGCTCTTCCAATCCGTCCTGACGCCGGGAGTCATCATGTCCACGCCCAGTTCTTCGCGTAACTCAACACATGCGTCACCCCATGCGTCGCTGAACGCGCTGCTGTTTCGCAAGCTCATGCCGCTGCTCGTGATCTCGTATGTGATCAGCTTTCTGGATCGCACCAACATCGCGCTTGCCAAGCATACGATGAGCATCGATCTTGGCCTGTCATCCGCCGCCTATGGGCTAGGCGCGGGGCTGTTCTTTCTGACGTATGCCGCTTTCGAGATTCCGAGCAATCTCGTGATGCATCGTGTCGGCGCGCGCTTCTGGATCACGCGCATCATGGTGACATGGGGCGTGCTCTCGGTGGCGATGGCCTTCGTGCGCGGCGAGACCTCGTTCTATGTGATGCGTCTTCTGCTCGGCGTGGCCGAAGCGGGACTCTTTCCCGGCGTGATGCTGTATCTGACTTACTGGTTCGGACGCGAGGATCGCGCGCGCGCCACCGGCTACTTCCTGCTCGGCGTGTGCGTGGCCAACATCGTCGGCGGCCCGCTTGGCGGTGCGCTGCTGGAAATGGATGGCGTGCTCGGTTTTCACGGCTGGCAATGGCTGTTCATGGTCGAAGGCGCGCCTGCCGTGCTGCTCGCGATCGTCGTGTGGAAGATGTTGCCCGACCGGCCGACACGCGCTTCGTGGTTACCGCGCGAGGAAGCGCTGGCGCTGGAGCGACGTCTTGCCGCCGAACAGGAAGCCATCGGTACCGGTCACGGCGGTCATACGTTTCGCGCGGCGCTGGCGGACAGACAGATCTGGCTCTCGATCTTCGTCTACTTTTGCCATCAGTTGACCATCTATACGGTTATCTTCTTTTTGCCAGGGATCATCGGGTCTTCGGGGCACTTCTCGCCATTCGTCGTCGGCGTGCTGACGTCCACGCCGTGGGTCGCCGCCGCACTCGGCGCCGCCCTTTTGCCGCGCTTCGCGAGCAATTCATCGCGCAGCCGCCGCATGCTCGTGGGCGGCCTGCTGATCATGGCCGCGGGCATGCTGGTCGCCGCCTATTCGACGCCCGTCATCGGCTTTCTCGGCGTGTGCGTGTCCGCTTCGATGTTCTTCGTGGTTCAGTCGATCATCTTCACGTTCCCGTCTTCGCGGCTTTCAGGCAGCGCGCTTGCAGGCGGACTCGGGCTCGTCAACACGTGCGGGTTGCTCGGCGGCTTCGTCGGGCCCACGGTCATGGGGATCATCGAGCAATCGACCGGCAAGGCGATGAACGGGCTGGTGTGTCTTGCTGTCGCGCTGATTGTCGCGGCAATATGCAGTGTGCGGTTGCGGCACGGCCATGAAACACGCAAGACGAGCGATGCGGATCGACGGGCGACGAACGCGGCTTGAACGATTGATGGTTTTCCTGGATGCGAATCGCCGAGCGGGCTTGTTAAATCCGCTCGCCGATGGCACGGTTAGCTTCGGCTCGTCAGGGACATGCATCGGGCACGCGTTGAACATGGCGGTGAGCGACCCTAGCAAAACGGGTCGCCTCAACCAAGGTGGCGATCATCGTCAACTACGACACTGCGGATGCATCTCGCCGTCATTCAACGCCATTCGCCACGGCATCAGTCGTCTCTCCCGCGAGCGACGTCACCGGAAAAGTGCGCGCCGACAAGCTCACGCGCCGCTTCCCACAACTGCGGCGATCCGCGTGCAATCACAGGCCCGTACCGCTCCACGACCTGTTGCTCGTTCACGCCGTTCTCCGTCCACGTGCCTCCGCCAGTCAAGGTATTGATCAGCAACGGCTGCAGCCGATCGAGCGATTTGGCGAAGATCGCCTCCGGTGTCTCAGCCGCCTCGAATTCCATCCATAGTTTGCGCAGTTCGCGCCCTTGATCGTCGGGCAATAACCCGAAGATTCGCTCCGCGGCCCGTTGCTCCGATTGCTCGATCGACGCGGAATCCGCGCCTGGCGCGTGCAGCGGATGATCGCCGGCATCGATCTCGACGATGTCATGCACGAGCAGCAGTTTGATGACATGAAAACTGTCGACATCCTTCGCGCAATCCGAAAGCACCAGCGCGAACATGGCCAGATGCCACGAGTGCTCCGCCGAATTCTCCCTGCGGCTGCGGTCGATGAGCGGCGACTGCCGCATAACCGATTTCAGCTTGTCCAGTTCGATGAGAAACCCGAAGCGCCTCGAGAGCGGCTCGACCTCTTTGTCTTGGTTCAAATTCACTCTCCCGGAAGACGGTTGCACACGAGGAGAAGTCTACCGCTCGTCCTAACCTCCTCGCGCCGCTTGCACGAACCGCCGCACCTTGTCTTCATCGACGGGATTCCACCACACGCCGCCCACCTTCAGCGAACTCGCGACGATCACCGCATCCACGACCGACAAAATCTCCGCGACGTTGGTTTCCGTGCAGCCGCTGCCCACCAAAAGCGGAAGCCTGGTCGCGGCGCGAATCTGCCGAAGATAATCAAGGCTCGCGACATCGCCCGTGCGCTGGCCGGTGGCGATGATCGCATCGGCATCGAAGAATTCGACATCGCGCACGAGTTCCTCGAGCGCACGATCCGCGACGATTGCATGCGCGCCGTGCTTCACGTGCGCGTCCGCAAACACGCGGATGCCTTCCGCGCGCAACCGCGCACGATATCGCAAGGCCCGCGCCGCCTCGCCTTCGATGATGCCTTCGTTGGCCACATAAGCATTCGCCCACTGATTGACGCGCACGAACGCGGCATTGCTCGCGGCCGCGATGGCGAGCGCCGGCACCGAAGCGTTGGCAAGCACGTTGATGCCGATAGGCAGGCCCGTTTCGCGCGCAATCCGGTCCGCGCTCACGGCCATGAACGCCGATGTTTCCGGTCCGATGTCATCCGGTTTTGCGAACGGCACGTCGCCATGATTTTCGACGATGAGACCATCGACGCCGCCTGCTGCATACGCGCGGGCATCGGCAAGAGCGGTTTCGTATAGCGCCTCGCTCGCGCGTCCGTCGTAGCGCGGCGCGCCGGGAAACGCCGGGCAGTGAATCACGCCTATGACCACGCCGCGCGGGCGGCCGAAAATATGCGCGATGCTGTCGGTGCGTCCGCGTCCAACCTCGTGTCCGGTGTCCATGAGAATCCTGTCGAAGTATCGGTCAGATAAAGCGCGCGAGTTCGAGCATGCGCGCACGATCCGGAAAACTCGCCTGCGTGCCGTGCCGGCCGACCACATAGGCGGCAACGGCCATTGCGCGAGGCAGGATGTTGCGCAGACGATGGCCGTGCGCGAGCCCAGCCGCGAGCATGCCGCAGAGTGCATCGCCTGCGCCGACCGTGTCCACGGCAATGACTTCAGATGCGGGCATCTGCTCGATGCCGCCGTGCGCGCCGCACCAGACGACGCCGCCCGCGCCGAGCGTGACCAGCACCTCGGTCGCGCCTGCCGCGTGCAGTGCGAGCGCCGCGCGGCGTGCATCGGCGTCGCCCGACAGCATTTCGGCCTCGACGCTGTTGACGACGAGCACATCGACATCGGGCAGAAGCGCTTTGACCTCGAATTGCACCGGTCCCGGATTCAGAAGCGTATGCCGCCCGCCGCGACGCGCCGCGCGCAACCACGTCGCCGTCACCGTGCGCGCCAGATTACCTTGCAGCACGATCCAGTCGCCCGGCGCGCTCACGGCGTCCAGCAACGCGGCATCCGGTGCGTAGCCGCTGGCGGCTTCGTTGCGCGTGACGATGGTGTTTTCACCGGCAGCATCGACGGTGACAATGGAAAGGTCCGTCGGGCAATCGAGATGGTCAACGTGCCGCGTATCGATGCCTTCCTCACCGAGCATGGCGACGATGCGCGCGCCGTCGGCGTCGCGTCCGACAGCCGCAAGCAACGTCACCTGCGCGCCCGCGCGTGCGGCGATCACCGCCTGATTCGCGCCCTTGCCGCCGAAGTCCAGCGTGCTGCCAAGCGCAATCGACGTCTCGCCGGGCTTCGGCAACGAAGCCACGCGCAGCGTCATGTCCATCGCCGCGTTGCCGATCACGCAGACGCGCGCGCTGCTCACGATGGTGCCATCCGGTAGCCGGACATCGCTCGATACGAGCCGAGCGCCTCACGCGGGCGAGCGTCGCGGCAAGCCGCGCATGCCGCGCGCGCGAGGTCGAGGTCGAGGTCGAGGTCGGCGATACCGAAATACATCATGCCGCGCGCGCCTCGGTCAGCCAGTCGAGACACTGCCGCCAAAGCCGTCCATAACCGTCCCACGCGGAGAACTCGGGCGGCAGCCAGTGCACGGACATGTCGCTTGTCCAGGCAAGCGTGCGGCCCTCGCCATACTGCCCCGTCACGAGCAACGGATGGCCCGTGTCCGGCACGGTTGCGATGAGCGTCGCACCCGGCTTCAACTCGACTTCGTTGTAGCCGAGCAGATGCGGCCATTGCATGCCGAGGCCCTCTATCACCGGATGCCGCGCGACGATACTCGGCGTGAACCCCTCGGGCACTTCAACGCGGTCATCCCACGCGAGGCACTTCACGGGCAGCACGTCCTCGACGGGCGTATTGCGAAAGCGCGCACTGCCGTTGATGCCCTGAAAGCTCAGATAGCCACCGATCATCATGAGACCGCCGCCTGCCTCCACATACTCGCGCAACAACTTCAGGCGGTTCGGCGTGCGCTTGCTGTGCACCCACGTATCCGGATGCAGCAAGAGCGTATTCGCGCCGATGTCGGAAAGAATGATCGCGTCATACTCCTTGAGCCCTTCGAGCGTCGTGGGAAATCGCGTCTGCGCGTCGTGACTCGGCATGTGCGTGACCGCGTACCCGGCGCTGTCCTTGAAGAGCGCGAGAAACTGCTCGGAGCCGGTGTGATACGTCACCGACGCGAACAGATCGAACCCCTTCACGTGGGTTGCCGTGCTGGTCCACGACTCTCCGGCGAGCAGGACTTTCTTCGTCATTCTCAATCTCCTTGAACGCGACGGCTCGTCACGCCAGATGCCGCCTTCGAGAACACGCGAGCGGGATTGGTCACGAGCATGGTTTCGATCTGCGCGTCGCTCACGCCGTGGCGTCTGAGTCTCGGCACGAAGTGTTCGAGGATATAGCCGTAGCCGAAGCCGCCGTAGCGCGTGAGCATCATCTTGAGGAACACGTCCTGCGAGAGCAGCAGATTGCCGATGAACCCCGCATCGATGAGCGCGCGGATAGCGCGCGCGTTCTCTTCATCGGACGGCGATTGCGCGTCTTCGTCGGCGTAGTAGTAGTCCATGCCGATCATGTCGTATTCGAGCCACGCACCGCGCCGCGCGATGGAATGCTGATACTCGATATCCGCGTGGCTCGGGTTCATGTGACAAAGCACCGTATGCGCGAGATCGGCGCCCTCGCGCTCGACGATATCGAGCACGCGATGTCCATGCCGCACCCATCCCGGCAGATGCACCGAAAGCGGCACGCGCGTGGCGGCGCTCGCGCGAGCCGCCGCGCGCAGCGACTTCTCTTCTTCCGCCGTGAACGCCGCCGACACGCCGATTTCGCCGATGAGCCCCGCGATCACATCTGGCTTGCGCTCGGCGCCGCCCACGTCGAAGATCATCTGCTCGGCGAGTTCGTCGATGGAACGCTCGCGCAACGTACGCCGGATGCGAAGGCTCCAGATAAAAGCCCGTCGACATGACGATGTTGAGCCCCGTGCGCCGCGAAATGCGCTGCAGCGCGAGCGGATCGCGGCCGATGCCGAGGTTGGTCGGATCGACCACCGTCTGGCCACCCAATTCGCGGAACTTCATCAGTTCCTCGGTGGCGGCATCGACATCGAATAGCTGGCAGTTGTCGCGGTTCATGAGCGGATTCATGCGCAGCGCGCCCAAAATGCCGACATGCACCTTCTGCTCGCCGATATGCCGTTCGCCGCAACAAGCCGGCGCGACCCATTTGCCGGAGGCATCGACGAGAATATGCTCGTGCATCAGCGTGATGCCCATTTGCTCGACCGGTAGCGGACCGAGCACCGTCATTACGTGGCCGCTGCCGACACCTATGGGCAGCGTCGCCGGATGACCGAATACGGGTTTCGTCGACATCATGCTCAGCCCTTCTTTCCACGCCGGGCGGAAAAGATGCGCGTGTTCAGCCAGATCGCGAACAGCATGATGGCCCCCTGGATGATCTGCGTATAGAACGGCGACACGTGAACCAGAATCAGCCCGTTGCCGAGCACGGCAATGGTCAGCGCGCCGAGGAGCGTGCCCAGAATGGTGCCGCGGCCGCCGAACAGATTGGTGCTGCCGAGCACGACCGCCGCGATCACCGCGAGCTCGAAGCCGACGCCCTGATTCGACGAACCGCTCCCGAGCCGCGCGGTCGTAATGAGCCCGGCGAGCCCCGCCGCGATCCCGCTCAGCACATACACCTTGATGATGACGCCGCGTGTATCGACGCCCGCGCGCCGCACGCCTTCCGCGTTCGTGCCGATCCCGATGATGTAGCGCCCGAAGCGCGTATGACGCAGCACGACCCATCCGGCGAGCATCACGGCCACCGCGATCACGGCGGGCAGCGGAAGTCCCAGGAACCACTCGCGGCCGAGCGCGACGAACCAGCCGTTGCCATCCACGGGCACGGAATAGCCTTGCGTGATGAGAAGCGCCGCACCGCGCACGATCGACAACGTGCCAAGCGTGACGATGAACGCGGGCATGCCCGCGATCGCGATGAAGTAGCCGTTCGCGAGCCCGATGACCCCGCCGAGCACGAGGCCGCCGATCAGAACGAGCGTATCCGGCATGCCCGCGTGCAACGCGATGGCCGCGAGCGCGCCGACGAACGCGAGCGTCGAGCCCACCGAAAGGTCGATGCCCGCGGTGGTGATGACGAGCGTCATCGTCGTGGCGACGATCAGCAACGGCGCACTCTGACGCAGCACGTTCAGGAGATTGCCGGCGGTGAGAAAAGTGTCGGTGGCGATGCTGAACGCCACGACGCAGATCGCGAAGAAGGCCGCGATGCTCGCGACGCCTGCACGATGGCCCAGCCGGTGCGACAGCGAAAGCGCGCGCCGTGCGGAAGATTCGGAGGACACGGTGGTACCCATGATCAATGTTCGGCGTGTGGACGCGCGGAGCGCGCGTTGAATTTGTGCCCGACGATCAGATCGACGATCTCCTGCAGATTCGTCTCGCCGATAGGCCGGTCCGCGATGGCGGTGCCTTCGTACATCACCGTGATGCGGTCGCAGACCAGAAACAGGTCCTGCAGCCGATGACTGATGAGAATCACGCTGACGCCGCGCGCGCTTACGGTTCGCACGACATCGAGCACCGCTTCGACCTCCGCGACGGCGAGCGCGGCAGTCGGCTCGTCCATGATGAGCACTTTCGGATCGAACGAAACCGCGCGCGAAATGGCGATGGCTTGACGCTGTCCGCCCGACAGATTTTCCACGTCGAGTTTCGTGTCCGGAATGCGGATGCCGAGCCCGTCCAGCATGGAACGTGCATCGCGATGCATCTTCGCGTGATCGAGCATCGGCATGCCGAGCACGCGGCGCATGGGCTCGCGGCCGAGAAACAGATTGCCCGCGACATCGACCGTATCGCACAAGGACAGGTCCTGATAGACCATCTCGATGCGATGCGTGCGGGCATCGCCCGGATTGTCGAAATGGACCGTCTTGCCGTCGATCTCGATCGATCCGCTGTCGGGCACGACCGCACCCGACAGCACTTTCGACAGCGTCGATTTACCCGCGCCGTTGTCACCGACGAGGCCCAGCACTTCGCCCGGCGCGACATCGAGATTTACGCCGCGCAGCGACTGTATCGCGCCGTATTGCTTGGTGATGCCGCGCATCCGCACACGCAGCGGCGCGCCTGTGTCCACACTCGACATGAGGCTCTCCCGGTTTGGACGCGGCCTACTTGAACACGCTGCGATACTTCGCCACGTTCGCCTTGGTGACGATGGTCACCGGAACGGAGATGTTCTTCTCGACCGGTTGCTTCGCGATCAGCTTGAGCGCGGCGTTGACGGCCGCCTTGCCTTCGCCTTCCGGGTCCTGCTGCACCACGGCCACGACAAAGCCCTGATCGATGCCCTTGATGGCCTGCGCGCTCAAGTCCCAGCCGAAAATCTTGACGCGATCCGTCGCGCTTTGCGCCGACACGGCGGCCACGAGACCGATCAAGGCCGGTTCGCCGGTTGCATAAACGACCTGCATGTTCGGGTTGCCGGAGATGAGATTTTCGGCGGCCGTCTGCGCCTGATCCTGCACGTTCTGGCCATCGACCGTGGACACGATCTTCGCATTGGGCGCGCCCGCGAGACCGGCCTTGAAGCCGTCCAGACGCACGTTCTGAATGTACGAATTCAGCGCGCCGACCACGCCCACGCTTGCCTTGCCGCCAAGCGACTTCTTGACGTAATCGGCCGTGTAGGTGCCGATGTCCTTGCCGACCTTGAGATTGTCGACACCGACTTGCACGTCGTTATCGCCGTTCACGATAGCGTCGATGGTGACGACCGGAATGCCGGCCTTCTTTGCTTCGGCAATCGCCGGCTTGATCCCGTTCACGTCGATGGCGACCACGAGAAGCGCATCCACCTTCTGCTGGATGTATGTCTCGATGGCGTTGTTCTGCGCGTTCGGGTCATTGTTCGAATTGAAGATGGCGAGGTCCGCACCCGCGGCCTTCGCGGCCTTTTGCGCGCCGTCATCCATCTGGGTGAAGAAGAGCGCTTCCTGATTGATCTGGACCAGCGCGATCCTCTTCTTGTCGGCGGCGTGCGCGCCGCCCGATAGTGCAATCAGCGATCCGGCGGACATCACGGCGACCGCGGACATGATCCGGCGTGACAGCATGGCGTTCATCACAGCTCCTCCATCGCAAAGGCGCAGAACGAGCGACTCGTCGGCTGGTCCTGGCATGGTTGAAACTTCAGAGGGCGCGGATGAAAACGCGCCGCTTTGTAAACCGGTTTACTTAGGCTACGGCCGTCGCCCCTTTCATGTCAACCGGTCAAAATTAGAATTTGCGTGGAGTGCGCGTTGACGCTGAGTTCAGCGCAAACGTGGCGGCGCGACGGACGCGCGTTGGATCAGACTCACGGGCAGCCGCCGCACGGTGGACGGTCCGCCGCCCGAGAGACGCGCAAGCAGCAACTCGACGCCCGTGCGGCCGAGATCGCGCGCGGACTGCCGAAGCGTCGTGATGGGCGGCATCAGCAGGCTCGCAAACTCCATGTCGTCAAAGCCGACGATCGACATATCGCGCGGCACGTCGATGCGTCGATCGCGCAGCGCTTCGAGCAGGCCGACCGCGAGGTAATCGCTCGCCGCGAAAATCGCCGTGGGCGGCGACGGCAGCGCAAGCAGACGGCCGAGCGCCGTCGCGCCGAACTCGCGCTCGTACGAGCCGAAACAGACGAGCGTTTCATCGAATTCGATCTTCGCTTGCGCCAACGCCCGTCGATACCCTTCGCAACGCTCCTGCACGGTGAAAAGACCGAGCGGGCCGCTGATATGAGCAATACGCCGATGCCCCGCCTCGATCAGATGCTGCGTGGCGAGATAGCCGCCCTGCACGTTATCGACGAGCACTTTGGGCACGTCCGCGCCGGGCACGTCTTCGTCGATCACGACGATATTGCCGCGCGTGCCGATGAGCGTGCGCAGCGTGCCGTCGTCGGGACGGTTGGAGACGAGGATCAGGCCATCGAGATGCTGAATGTCGAGCCAGCCGACATACAGCGATTCGCGAGCGAACTGGTTGCGCGTGATGCACAAGGACAGACCGTAGCCATGCTCGGAAGCGGCCAGCTCGACTTCGTCGGCGATCTCCGCGAAGAAAGGATTCGCCACGTCCGGCATGGCCAAGCCGATAGTCTCGCTGCTGCCGAGGCTCAGGCGCCGAGCAAGGCTGTTTTGCCGGTACTTCAACGCCGCGATGGCGGCGTCGATGCGTTCGGCTGTGTCCGGCGGCAACGCGAGGCTGCCGTTCAGGTAGCGCGATACGGTCGCCTTCGAGACCTTGGCATGTTCCGCCACTTCGCGAATCGTGGACACTTTGGGCACAGCGCGTTCCGGCTTGGAAAAGCCTGAGTGTAGCCTCGTTCTCGCGCAAGCCGTCATCGAGGCATCGCGAACGCGCGCTTGTGCGCCTTATTCCTGCTTGGCGGGAAGCGCCGCATACGCGCCGTCTTGCGTATCCCAGCCGCCGCCGAGCGCCTTGTACAACGCGACGAGATTCGTCGATACCGTCGCGGTGCTGTCGACCCATTGCTGCTCGGCGGTGAGCAACGCCTTTTGTGCCGTCAACACATCGAGGTAGTTCGACAGGCCACGAATGTAGCGCTTGTTTGCAATGTCGAGCGCGCGTTTGGAAGCCTGCACGCTTGCCTCCAGGCGATCGCGGCGGCGCTGTTCGGCGGCGAATCCCGTCAGCGCGTCATCCACTTCCTGGAATGCCGACAGCACGGTCTTGCGGTACGTGATCGCCGCTTCCTGTTGCTGAGCTTCCCGCAACGCGAGCGTCGCACGCAAGCGGCCACCCTCGAAGATGGGAAGCGAAAGACTCGGCCCCGCACTGTAGCTGCGCGCGCCCCAACTACCGAGATTCGTGAATTGCGTAGCCTGAATGGCGACGCTTCCCGACAGCGTGATCTTGGGGAAGAAGTCCGCCTTCGCCGCGCCGATGCTCGCCGTTGCCGCATGAAGCTGCGCCTCCGCCTCGCGAATATCCGGCCGCCGATGCGCCAGTTCCGATGAAAGCCCGACCGGCACGCGCGGCGGCGCCATCGGCACGGTGGATGGCGGCGACAGCTTCGCCGCAAGCGCTTGCGGATACTCGCCAAGCAGCACGCCGATGGCATTGATCAGCTTCGCTTCCTGCTGCTCTTCCTGCGGAATATCCGCGGCATTCGATTCGGCCTGGCTCTGCGCATTGGCGACATCGAGATCGGTAGCGAGTCCATGCTTCGCACGCTCCTCCGTGAGTTGCACGGTACGCTCTGCAAACGCCAGATTCTCTCGCGTAATACGCAGCTTTTCCTGCGTCCCACGCAGATTCAGATAATCGCGCGCGACTTCGGCGGCGGTCGAGACGATCGCATCGTGCCGCGCCTCGTTCTGCGCTTCGACCGTGGCGCTCGCGCTTTCCGTCGTGCGTCGCACGCGGCCCCAGAGGTCGAGTTCCCACGATGCATCGAAACCATACTGATACAAATTGAACGGCGGCAGTGCGTTTTGCGCCGCGCTCGACGTCGGAACACCGCCTTGCCGTCCGCCGAGCCCGTTCGTATCCGTGGCCGATGACCCGCCGCCGCCCAGCAAGCCGATGACGCCATCGGCGCTCTGCAGCTCGCGCGTGTAGGAAGCGTTGCCGTTTAGCGTCGGAAGCTCGTCGGCCTTCGTCTGGCCAAGCTGCGCACGCGACTCCAGGAGCCGCGCCGCCGCGACCTTGATGTCGAGATTGCTGTCCATCGCGCGCGTGACGAGCTCGGTCAGCACGGGATCGCCGAAGCTGTTCCACCATTGCGGATCGACAGGTTCGGGCACCGCGACCGACCGGTTAGCCTCGCTCGTGGACTGCGTTTCGGGCCACGGCGCCGGTGTCTGCAATGCAGGACGCTGAAAGTTCGGGCCGACCGTGCAGGCGGACAGGAAAGCGACAAACGGAATCCATCGATAATCAATGCGCATTGACTTGTGCCCCCTTCGGCAGCTTCGGCAACAAGATACAGACGGGACACAGCACGAGTGATATGACGCCGAGCATGATGAACACGTCGAGATAACTCATGACGGACGCCTGTTGCTCGACCCGTCCGGCGATGGAGCCGAGCGCATTCACGAAGCCGTTATACGGCGTGATGTGCTCGGCGAGCCGTGCATGATGAAACTGATCGCGCCACGCCAGTTGCGTCGTCACGAGCGACACGCCGAAGCTGCCGCCAAGATTGCGCATCATGTTGATGAGCGCGGATGCGTTGTTGTTCTCTTCCGGCGGAATGCCAATGAACTGCACGGTCGACAGCGGAATAAAGAGGAACGGCAGCCAGATGACCTGATAAAGCCGCGACAACGAGACATCCCAGAAGCCGATGTTCAGATCGAGACCCGCCGAATGCAGTAACGCGACGCCCGTGCCCGCAAGCGACATCATCACAAGCCATTTGGGCTGGAACACGCGCCCGGTCACGATGCCCGCCACGGGCATGAAGAACAACGTGACGAGACCACCCAGGCCAAGTGTGAGGCCGGCGTTGGTGGCATCGTAGCCAAGCAGTTCCTGCGTGAATTGCGGCAGGATCTGCGTCGTGCTGTTGATGATGAACCCGAACGCGAACATGACGCCGCAACTGATGGCGAATGCGCGCGACTTGAAAAGCCGCAAGTTCACGATTGGTTGCGCGGTCGTCAGTTCACGAAAGACCAGCGCCACCAATGCGACGCATGCAACCGCCGCGAACGAGCAGATGAAGTTCGACGAGAACCCGTCCTCGCGCTCGAATTTATCCAGCACGATCTGCAGGCAGCCGAAGCCGACCGCCACCAGAAAGAAGCCGAGATAGTCGATGCGCAAGCCTCGGTCGAGCAGCGCGCGACGCTCTTGCTGAACGAGCTTGCTGTCGCTTACGAACATCCACGTCAGGACGAGCGAAACCATCCCCACCGGCAGGTTGATGAGGAACACCCAGTGCCACGAATAGTTCTCGGTGATCCAGCCGCCAAGCATCGGTCCGATGGCGGGCGCCGTGACGACCGTAAAGCCATACAGCGCAAACGCCATCGCGCGCTTGTCCGGTGTGAACGTGTCCGCGAAAATGCTCTGCTCGACCGGCGCGAGACCGCCGCCGCCCAGTCCTTGCAGCACGCGAAAGACGATCATCATCGGCAGCGAGGTGGCGAAGCCGCACGCCACCGAACTGACCGTGAACAGGAACACGCAGATCATGTAGAAGCGCTTGCGCCCGATCACGTTCGCAAGCCATCCGCTGATAGGCAAGACGATTGCGTTGCTCACCAGGTAGCTCGTCGTGATGTACGTGCTCTGGTCGAGGCTCGCACCGAGTCCGCCGGCGATATGCCTGAGCGCCACGTTCGCGATGGTCGTGTCGAGCACTTCCATGAAGGTGGCAATCGACACGATGACCGCGATGAGCCATGGATTGAAGGGCCCCGCCGCCGACCTCGGCAATGCTGCGTGCGTAGCGGCCATGTCAACGTACCGTCACGCGCGGACTGACGGAGAGACCCGGCGCGAGCGGCATGTTGCGCCAGTCGTCGCCATCGAAGACGATCTTCACGGGCAGACGCTGCACCACTTTCACGTAATTGCCCGTGGCGTTTTCCGCAGGCAGGCTGCTAAACACCGAGCCCGTACCGCGTTGCAGGCTCTCGACATGCGCGTGGAGAACCTTGTCCGGATAAGCATCCACGGTGACATCCACGGGTTGTCCCACGTTCATGTGAACGAGCTGCGTTTCCTTGAAGTTCGCGGTGACCCACATCTCGTCGGGCACCACTGCAACGAGCGCCTGTCCGGGCGTCACGTAGTTGCCAAGGTTCACGGTGCGGCGCGTCACCTTCCCCGCCTGCGGTGCGACGACTTCCGTGTAGCTCAATTGCAGCTTCGCGTTATCGACATCCGCATGCGTCTGACGCACCGATGCTTGAGCGGCGTCGATCTTGGTTCGTTGCGACGCGACCTGCGCTTCGCCCGCCTGAACGGCCTGCTTCGCGCTATCGAGCCTCGCGAGCGCGCTCTTGGTGGTCGCCTGACTTTGTTCGAGTTGCTGACGCGTGATGGCGGCCGGGTCCGTGCCCGTATAGCGCGCGAGATCCTGTTGCGCCTGCAGTAGATCGGCCTGCGCGACGCGCACCTGCGCGGTCTGCTGCGCGAGATTGGCTTGCTGATACAGCAGGTCGGCATGCGCCTGCGCAACTTGCGCGACGGCATTGGCTTCCTGTGCCTCGGCTTGTTCGAGCTTCACTTCGAAGTCGCGTGGATCTATGCGCAAGAGCGGCTGATTCTTTTCGACGTGCTGGTTGTCCGCCACCAGCAATTCGATCACGCGACCGTTCACCTGCGATGCAATCTGGCTTTGATTGCTGTCGATGAACGCGTCGTCGGTACTCTCGTAGTGCCGGCGATGGAGCCAGTACGCAACGCCTCCAGCCACACAAATCAGTAATACCGTTCCGCCGATGATGGCATTCATGCGCTTGCGCTTCGGGCCCATCGGCTTGGACGTTTCCTCGCCCGGCTTCTTGTCGGCTTGCTCGCGGTCGCCTTCTCCGGCATCGCCGGAGGGCTTGCTATCTTCGCTTTCACTTCCGGCCATTGCACTCTCCCAACCAATATTGAGATGCATTCTACAATAGAACGGAACGGTCTCGTTCTTTTTTTAATAAGCGGCGTCTGTGTTAATCTTGCGCTGGAGATTTATGCAAGGATCAGCCGTGAAACGCACGATGAAAGATGGCAACGGACATGCCTCCCTATGCCCCATAGGAGCCATGTTCTCGCGCAAGAAAGGCCGTCCGTCCAACGCGATGGCAGGCGATGTGGAAGAGCGCATTCTGGACGCGGCGAGTACCGTCTTTCTGCAGCAGGGTTTCGCTGGAGCGTCGCTGGAGCGCATCGCCGAGGCGGCGGGCGCAGGCAAGGCAACGTTGTACAGTCGGTATCCGAGCAAGGAAGCGCTCTTCGCCGAAGTGGTCAAACGAAATTGCGAGCGGTGCTTGCGTCCCGTGTTCGAGGCGCCGCAATCCTCTGCTCTCGTCGAGCAACTCGAAGGGGTGACGCGCGCGCTCGTCACACGCTTGCTCGACGACGAGGTGATCGGCTTGATCAGAGTGGTGGTAGCCGACGCGCCGCGATTTCCGTCGCTGGCGAAAATGACACGCGAGGCGGGGCGCCTGCGCGGCATCGACGCGGTAGCGAGCTTGATGGCGGAACATTCGCAAATTGCGCGCGACGCCAGTGCGCGCGCTGCCATCAAGCGCAATGCGTTGATCATCGCCACTCAGATGCTCGATGCAATCGTTCCGCCCATGCTCATGAGAGCATTGATGGATGAAAACCTCGATGATCTTCGCAACGAGATCCGCTCGCATGTCAAGCGGACTATCGCTGTATTCGTCACGGCGGGTGCGCTGAATGCGTTTTTATAGAGGCACGCAGTAGTCGCTCGACCCCTACTTTGCATCGACGAGCAACTTCCACACGACTTCAAGCGGCGCCTTTATATGTCATCGAGCGCACGGATAGCCGACCTTCCCCGGTCATACGGCTTGGGTCCGATGACATGATCGTACAGGGCTCATTGCTCCTTCTTGAACAGGTCCTGAAAGATCAACGCCGCCCAATGCTTGTCACGGGCCTGCACGAGTTGTCCGCCTTCGGCGAGCTTGCCGAGACTGACCGGCGCATAACCGAGCCGTTCGACGAGCGCCGCGACGGTTGCATTGGCGCCCTCATCATCGCTCGATAAAAAGAGCACTCGGCGTCCCGCTGAAGTCGCGGGTTCCTGCGCAAGCAGGCGCGCGGGCAGATGGTTGAACGCCTTGACCAAATGCGCGCCCGGCAGCGCCTTCGCCACGACCGCCGAGGAAGGCAGATCGTCCAGTTCGTTTAGCGGCACGCCATAGGCATTTGTGGCGTCGATGACGACTTTGCCTTGCCAGCTAGCCATAGCCTTGGCGACATCGCGATGCGCCCAGAACGGAACCGCGAGAATGATCACGTCGGCCTTGAGCGCGTCCTGCAACGTCATAGGTACGATCTTGTCGCCGAGCTCTTGCGCGATAGGTGCGATGGATTCCGGCCCGCGCGTGTTCGCGATGCCTGCCGTGATGCCGCTGCGAGCGAATTGACGGGCAATCGCGGCGCCTACGCTGCCGCTCCCGATGATCGAATAAGTCATGAGAATTCCTTTTTTGGTTGGTCACGAGTACGTCGTTGCTTGTGTGGATCGTGGCAGCGCGTGAACGATCTGGGAAGACGGCATATCGAGATACAATCCATCACGCTCGGAGATGGATGGCCGCCATGCTCGATGGAATATCGCTGGACCAACTCAGAACCTTTATCGCCGCCGTGGATGAGGGCAGCTTTTCGGCGGCAGCGCGAAAACTCAATCGCGTTCAGTCGGCGGTGAGTGGCTGGGTCGGAGGATTGGAAGATCAAACGGGCGTCATTCTTTTCGAGCGCTCTGGGCGATTCCCGAAGCTCACGCCAGAGGGCGCGCTGTTGCTCGCGGACGCTCGCAATATCGTCGCCGGGGTGGATGCGTTGAAGGCGCGTGCGAGGCTCATGACATCGGGCGTGGAAGCCGAACTCTCGGTAGTGGTCGACGTTTTCTTCCCGACTGACGTGATCAGTGCAGTCGCAAAGGCCTTCGCCGAGCAGTTTCCACTGACGCCGCTACGTCTCTTCGTCGAAGGACTGGGAGCGGCTTATCTACCCGTTCTCGACGGCCGATGCAGTCTCGGCATACTACCGCCGCTGCCACAGGCATTTTCATCGCTGACGAGCGAGCGGCTCGGCGACGTGCCCGTGGTCGCGGTGGCTTCGGCGCAGCATCCGCTTGCAGCCATCGGTCGCCGAATAACACGGCGTGAGCTTGGCCGCCACGTTCAACTGGTGCTGACCGACAGATCCGATCTCACGGCAGGTCGCGACTTCGGTGTGGCCTCCGCTTCGACCTGGCGCTTGGCGGACTTGTCCACCAAATATGCGTTTTTAAAGGACTGCGTGGGCTGGGGAGGCATGCCCTTGCATATGGTCGAAAAAGACATCGCCGCAGGGACGCTGGTTGTTCTCGATACGGACGAGATGCCGCCCAGCGGCTGGCTTTTGACGATGTCCATCTTTCAGCAGCCTTCGCAGCCGCCCGGACCGGCAGGCAAATGGTTCATCGAACGATTGAAGACTCAGTGGCAAAGTTGATGGTTCAAACGGCCGCTCGGGCTTTCAACGAGTCGCCTGGTAAGCGCTGCCAGTTCCGCAATTCGTGCTGACCGTACGGATCACACGCCCGGCCTGCATCAACGTGATGCTGACCTTGCAAGCCTCCCCTTTCGCCGATGACACGGCAAGCGTCGAGACCGCTCGGCTCTCGCCGCCGCGCAAATGCAAACTGCCCGACTGCGACACGTTCGACGTGCCCGACGCGCCCGACTTGAGCACGTGCAAGTCGTAGTCGAGGCCGGTGTCGTACACGCTGACGACGTACGGAACGACGCGGATCGAACCGTTGGCGGAAGTGACATCGAAGGACACGGCGACATCGGAGAACGCGATCATGATCGGCTCCTTCAAGGCAAAGCGCGTCTGAATGGAAAAGCACCCGGCGTGGTGGCTATGAATATCGACCGGCACCACGCGGGGTGAAGGAGAGCATCGATCAAACGGCCGGGGGCTCGGCCGTTCGAGTCGAACACACACAACGATCTTTACTACGCCCCTTAGTGCTGAGCGATCGTCGTCGAGTTGTGGATGCCTGTTTGCGTCACGGTGGCGATGTTGCCTGAACCGGCTTGCGTGACCGATGCGTAGTTGCTTCCACCAACTTGCGTCGATGCAATGCGGTTGCCGCTGCCCGATTGCGACGAGTACAACTCGTTGCTCACGCCATCTTGCGATGCCAGCAGCGTTTCTTCCATCCCGGCCTGATACGCCACCGCATTGTTGCCGCTGCCATGCTGGAGCAGATCGAGCTTCGAGCCGAATGCGCCGACTTGCGAAAGGCCCGCCGTGTTGACGGCCGTGCCAGTCGAAACCTGGGTCGACGTGATCTCGTTGCCGCTGCCGTTGTGCTGCAACGTACTGACATTGTTCACGCCTGAGCCACTTTGCGACACGGTCGCGCTCGAACCTGCTTCGCTCACCTGCGAAACCGAGGCCTGACTCTTCGAGCCCATCTGCGACACCGTGACGTTGCCGCCTAGCGCAAGCATCGTCGAGACGGCCGCGTCGTTATTCGAGCCGGTCTGCGAGATGGAAGTCAGGTTGGCCGCCGACAAAGTCTGTGCGACGTTTGCCGTGTTGCTCGGACCGGTTTGCAGAATCTGCGTCGTGTTGCCGAGCGCGCCGAGTTGCGAGACCGTTGCCGTCTCCAGCGAGCCATGCTGCGCGATGTTCGTGGTGTTGTCGTAGCCGAGCGTCTGAGAGACCGTTGCGTTGCCGCTGGCGCCATCTTGCTGCACATTCGTGTTGTTACCCGACGACGAAGCCTGGCCCACCGATGCCACGCCAAGCGCGCCGGTCTGGCTGATGATCGTCGTGTTATCCGAACCGACATTCTGCGCAACACTCGCCGAATTCACACCGGTCTGATAGATCGAAGTCGTGTTGCCGGTGCCATTGTTCGAGTTCACGTTGGCGGTCGAACCACTCACGAAGCCGGTCTGCGTGATGTTGACCTTGTTCTGCACTTCGCCCGTCTGCACGACTGACGCCTTGGCTGCGGTCAGCACACCGCTCTGATCGATGTTCGTCGCATTGCCCGCACCGCCGCTCGTATTGACCGATGCGTTGTTCAGCACACTCGACTGGTTGATCACAACTTTGTTGTCGCGTGAGCTCGATTCGGTGACACTCGCGCGGTTGCCGGCCGCGATAAGGCCGCCCTGCTGCGATATTGCGACGTTATCGCCGTTCGTGTCCTTCTGGTCAACCAATGCATTGTTGTATGTACCGGTCGTGGTCACGGTGACGGTGTTGTTGATGGCTTCGGCGAACACGCTCGACGAGGCCAGTGCCAGAACCCCCATTGCAACGACGGATGCTTTGATCTTCATGATTGGTCAACCCCTTATATGAACCAGTGAACGATGGTTTCGTGTTTGTGCTTTTGCTTTCATTTCAGCGGTCCGGCCTGCTTGGCATTTTTCATGGTGTGCACTTGCCGCCTTTCCCCTGCTGCTGCCGCTACTTCACTCGTCGTTTCATCGAATGGCTGCTCCTTGATTCGTTGCTCGTTGTTGTATGCTTATCGGGCGATCACCAACGCTTTTGCTCCGTTACCCGTTTGCTGGACCTGAATGCCGCTGCCGGCGCCTCCTTGAATGATGGTTGCCTGATTACCGTTGCCGCGTTGCGCCACCGATGCGTCGTTGCGAGACCCGTATTGCGTAACCGACGCGTAGTCGCTATTGCCTCGTTGCGTCACGCTGGCCGTGTTGTATGACCCCGATTGCACGCCGACATACTGATTGCCGTTACCTGACTGCACGAGCGACTGCCAGTTCTGCGTCCCGGTTTGCTGCGACGCCGCCACGTTCGCCACGCCAATCTGATTGATGGTGATCGCGTTGACGCCGGTTTGCCGGGCCTGCACCGTGTTCGCTGAACCCGTCTGATTCACCGTCGCACTTTGGCGGCTCACCGTGAAAGCCGGCTCCCCTGCACCGAAGTCCGAGATGAAGGACAGGTCAGCGGCACTCGCGGTCGACGCAACAATCATAAGCATTCCGTATATTTTATGAGCGAGCGACTTCTTGATTTTTCGGTTCTTCATTTACGGCTCCTGATGCGAGCTACTAATCGCGTGCGCCGGAATCAACCGCCCGACGATGCCTTTTCCGGTTCGACCTTCGACGGGTCATACGAGGTGTTGACCTTGTCCATCTCCGCGATGTAGTTCTGGTTTTCCTGCAGATAACGCTGAACCGTCTGGTCGTACCAGTCCTTGTCGTCCTTGAGCGCCCAAGTCTGGTTCTTCAGTCCCTGCACGATCAGATGAACCACTGCGGATTCGATCGCTTCCTTGACGCATAACTGCGCCTGCTCATTGCGCGTCAAGCCTGCTTCAGCCTGGAGCAGATCCTTGAAGCCAACGAACTTGTAGACGCCGACATCCACTTGATACGAGTAGATGGTTTTGGTCGTCGAGACGCTATTCAGGATTTGCCCGTTGCGTATATCGACGGTGCGTAAGTTCACGGTCACCTGATCCACGCGATATTGCTGCGAGCCGCTGATCCCGAGATACGCCACGCCCGCGCCGCCGGTCTTAACATTCGAGTCGTACGCCACGATCCCGCCTTCGAGGATGATGCTGGCCGGCGCCAACGCGCCGATCTGCGGAATGACGCGGTTCTTGTCGTCCGGTGTTTCGAGCGCGCGCATGATCTTGCGTTCGGTCAGCAGGTCCTGAAGATTCTCGCGCTCGACCGGCGTGAACCAGCCGGAATCGCGCATGGCGGCAACGAGGAACGACGCTCCACCTTGCGTAACCTGCGATGAAAACGAACTGTCGGGCGACGGCTTGTACTGACCGGTCAGATCACGAAAGCCATAGACGGCAGCGATAACGCGGCCCTTGGGCGGGGGCAGATGCACGAGGTCGCGGGTCACGCGCGTGGGCGGCGTGAGCGTCGCGTTGCCCGCCACATTCTGCGGCGATACCGCGCAGCCTGAGAGCGTGAGCACGGCGGCGCTGACGAGCGCGAGCGTTGCCCGGAGTGCGAATCGGTTCATGATATTCCCCGTGTCTTGCTGTTTCTTGTTGGTATCGATCTGGATGACGGCTGGTCGCAGCCCTCGCTCCAGCATTTGGCGCAGGCTGCGTTACTGGCCGCCGCTCACCACGAAAGTCGTTGAAGCACCCGAGGTCTTGTCGGTCGTCGTCACTTGCAGATTGCCGTTCGCTATCTGCGCGATGTTGATCGAGAAGTTGCCCGTGTTGATGGTGCCTGGCTTGAGCGATCCATCCGTGCCCACGATCGAACTCGTCACCGAACTCGCCACGCGTGACAGAATGGCCTGCTGCAACTGACTGTTGAATTGATCGAGCGTGGACTGCGAACTGGTCAGGCTCGCCAGACTCGGGTCCTGATGCTTGTTCTGTGCGGTCGCCTGATCCATGAGAACAGGACCGTTCGCGGGATTCCCGCCGAAGGTCGGATTGATGGGCTCGTACACCAGCGGCGAGGCATACGCTCCGCCGATCAGTCCCGCGTTGGCAATGGCGGTAAGCAATATCCGCGTGAAGGTCTTTTGGTTAGTCATCTCGATTTCCTCGAACTCTCTTTTATCGTTTGAATGCTGTCTTTGTCTTTCTGCTACCGTATGCCGCGACTTACATTTCATCCGATGCGAGATCGGCTTCATGAAACAGCAGGCGCGATATATCCGCCTGCAGCACTGTCTGCAACGCGCTCGCCGCCGCGCTTTCGGCAATAGGCCGCACGTTCGCCCGGGCAATAGGCAAGAACGCCTGAAACACGCGACGCTGATCGTATTCGACCCAGACCAGACTGCCGTATCTTGCAGAGGGACGCTCATGGACCGACACGTTATAGCGTTCGCTCATCGGCATCTGCGTCCATGCCTGAGCAAAAAAGTTATAGAAGTCTTCGCCTACCAGCGTCACCGCGTCGTTGGTAACGATCCCGCCAAGCGTATCCACGAGTGGAGATCTGGCATCCGGCTTGGCGGGCAATGTGTTGCTGCCCGTGATCGTCGACTGGCGGCTGACCGTCGCACTGTCGGTGAGTGCAGGCGACGCCGCTTGCGGCCGGACCCTCGTAAGCGGACTCGGCGTCGGCGGGTTCGGCAGCGTGACGAGCGCACGTGCTTCATTACCCGAAGCGGAGCCATGAGCGCTCGACGGCGAATCGGCGTCCTGCGCGCCTTGAGCATATGCCGCGTTATCGACCATGTTGCCGAGTAGCGCGGCCGTGGTCACGAACGTCATCGACGCGACCCAGAACTGCGGCATGCGCCACGCGCCCTTCGTCGAGATCCTGTTTGCATCGCCATCGTGTCGCATACGAGCCTCTCGTCGTCATTCCTGCAGACTTCGTTTGGCCGAAGCGATGCAGTGGTATGGAACGCATTCTGGCGGATGGCGATGGCGGATGTCGATGGGTCAAATGAACACCTCTCGCTGCCATGAAACTTCCGCGACTCGTGTCGCGGGGAACACGTTACGGTGTTACGAGAACGCACGTGCAGCGGGCGTTTGAGACGCTCGTTCGGTTGAGTCGACCGTCCTTAAAAGCTGCTGCGCAAACGTTAGCGACCGAAAGCGGGACGTTCGTGGCTGAAACAGTTTTGGTCCACCTGGTTCAAATTCGTGCGGATTTCAACTAGCGGTGAGCGGCTTGTTGGAGACCTCTTGTCCAACAAGGCTTCGCAGGATTTGGCATACAAATTGCCTTTGCCTGGTAGACGCAAGAGTGCCAACGTAATGGCTCCAAAGCCGGCCTAAAAAAACACCGAAGGGGATGAGATGCTGGAATGTATCGTGGCATCGGAGATGAACGTCGCGGTTTCGATCAACGCGCAGGAAGCGATGTCGGACGCTCGGACGGTCAAGGCCGTCGCGCTTGAAAGCAGCGATGCCGCAGCGCTGGTCGATTATCTGTTCAACGAAGAGACCACGGTCGTCGCCGTCGATGCCGATCTGAACGTCATGTGCAAGATGTCGAACGCGTTGGCCCTACTTGGCGACCAGGGTGGTCTTGCTATCCGCGATGGACAGCTCATGCATCTGAACCCGAAGGCCTACGAAGGACTCAAGGCGAGCGTGGCGAAGACGCTGGCTTGCGGTCAGTGCAGCACGATCGTCGTGACTGGAGCTTGGGGACATGCGTGGCATATCGTGATCACGCGCGCGGACGATGTTGTGCTTTCCTCACGGCCGCGAGCGGTATTGCGCATTGAGCGCCGTCATATTTTTCGCCGGCCGGAGGTAGCGACACTACAAAGTGTGTTGGGCTTATCGCAGGCTGAAGCGCGGATGCTGTGCGAGTTGATCTGCGGTCACAGCGTCAATGAATGCGCAGCGATTCTCGACGTGTCGATTGCGACCGTACGCAAGCACCTTGCCGCAACGCTCAAGAAAACGTCCTGCTCGCGTCAGTCGGAATTGATGCGGCTAGCGAGCATCGTGACGTAACGTGCGACCTGGGGAACGTTGACCATCGGTTGAATGGGAACGGGCCTCAACGCTTACCGAAGAAGAAAGAAAGAGCCCGAAGGCCCTTTCTGACTCGCTTTACTTCGGGTGACTTGCAATGAAACTCTTGACTGCGGTGAAGGCAGGCTTTTGCGTCTTGCCATCGCTCGTCATGAGACCGTATGCGCCTTCGCTGTCGTCGTACATTTCGAAAGCCTGAATCGACTGAATGTTGTACTTGGCCGCGTTGTTGTAAAACTGCTGCATCATCAAGCTGCCGGTGAAGTACGACGCGATTGCCGAATACGTACCGTAGGTCGGACGCACACCGTACTCGTTGATCCAGACCGGTTTGCCGAACGAGTTCAGCACGCCGAGGATGTCATGGCAACCTGTGTTGCCGCAAGCGTGGGTCATGTCGCCCTGGTCCGAGTACCAGTGCCATGCCGTGATGTCCCAGCTGACAGTCGGGTGACCATGCGTGCCGTCCGGCTGCGAGCCGTCCGCAAGCATCTGAAAGAACGCGGTGTGCTTCCACGTGCCGTCGACGATGATCTTCGCCGAGCTATTGACCGACTTCACGCCCGCGATCATGCCGCGAATCAACCCGCGTGCGACCGTGAACGGCTGATTGCTGTAATGGTTCCAGACGTTGCCGTCGTAGTTGCCAGAGAGCGTGTTTGCTTCGAGCTCATTGCCGACTTCGTAGTACGTGTAGTTGTACGTCTGCGCCGTCTGCTGGCCCATCGTGTAGCCCGCGTTATAGGCGGCCTGCTCGCTGTTGTAGTTCAGGCCCAGCAGCATCACCGGATAAACCTGTACGCCGCCTGCCGCAAACTGCTTTGCGACCGTGGCGAGAACCCTCGCCGATGCCTGGCTGTACACGTCGTTACGGTAAATCTTCACGCCGAGATTTTGGAGTTGCGAAAGCTGCGTTGCGTACGACGTGGTGTCATACGCGCCGCCGTTCGTGATGTGGCCGTTTGCGCCGTAGAAGATGGAACTGGTGGTTGCGGCCTTTTCGGTCGATTGCGGCGTGGCGGCGGACTTGTCGACTGCGGCATCGACTGCGCTTTCGCCGCCGCCACCGCAAGCTGCTAGCAACGTGGAAGCGACCAGAGCAGTGGCAAGCGCTGCGGCTTTAGTTTTCGACAGAACTTTCAGGAAATGGGAAGACTGATTTTCATTCATGTTAGTTTGCATAGCTAATTGCTGGGCTAGCGCCCGCACATGTTTAAAAGGTTGCCGGCACTTTCCGCCGACAGCTAGCACACAGTTCGCTAGTTGCGAGGTTCGCCGTAGCACCACGTCGACTTCGCGACGAGTCACGGCTTTCCGCGGCTTGCTTTGTACTCAGCACGTAAGCAAACGATTGCTTTCGATACTGCAGGAACTGCCGATCGAAGCTTCCGAACGTAAGACACAAGAAACCGCGTTAGATGTAGCAACTATTACCGTGTTCGGCTGTACGAGTTCTTGCTTAAAGCAAGATGTGCCGAATTGGTGAGAACGGAAGCAAGGTTATCGTCTTATGAGATGACTGTAAATGTGAAATTAAGAAAAAAATGCGTTACGTTTTCCTGACAGTGAAACAAATTCCGATTGATATGAAGTTTCCACTTTGAAAGGATGGCGGCGGTTTCAGGGGTGGAAAAGGTGGACGCAGTTGGTCTTAAAGGCGTTGTGCGACATTGCGCGATCGTTGGATCGACGCGTAGCCCGTTAGAACTGTCGAGAGCGCACAGGGCGTAGGCGCTAGCGTCGAGTCGCGAGACGTTGCCATGTGTGATGGAATCGACGCGTTAGGCCGACGAGTTTTGCTAGCGCAAGCTGCTTAGAGGATCGCTAAAGACAGCGACCCCTATCGCACTTCTTAGGGGCAGAAATTCGGCCGGGCCATTTGCGAAAGCCGGTAATCTCAGGCTCTCAACCGTCCGCAACGGCTAGAGCGTTACTCTAGAAGCAAAGCGCAATGTCCCCTGTCATCCCGATGCTCGAAAGCTGGGTAACAAAGTTGACTAAGCGATACTTCTTAGCGGCCTCTCGATACCATCGCGAAGCGTCGTGATGGCAAACGGCAAAGTGGAATCGAATGCGCTATGCATGCTGAATGGATGACCCGCATTAAAGGGCCGTTCGAGGCTCGACATGCAGGGAGCGCAATCCTCGGGAAACCGGTGAACATCGCTGCAAACGTGATATCTCGTCATGCAAACGCGATGCCGGAGTCCTCTCCCGGCCGGGTGCGCCTGAATCGTTGGGGCGCCGCCTTCCTGCGACCCGATCACGAGTCGGTGAGGATGCGAGAACTCCGCCACGCTCATCAAAGCCCGAATTCCTTGCCACGGCAGATACGGCCCACCAAACCTGCGGCCATGACAGGACACCACGAGGTGCCGCTATCGAACAACATGCCAACGATTAGCGGCACACGGCGTGATGAACAAAGCGTCGGCCGTGACTTAATGCCGTCGTCTTCCGCAAGGAGCTTTACGCCGACGCGCATTCGATCGCGTCGAGTCACAGATCCGGCGCGACGATTGCTAACGCTCTGATTTGGATTCCCAGCTATTCAATTCCGCTTCATTGGCAGGGCTGCTTTGTGCGCTCGCTTCGGGAAATACTGAGAGGATGAGTTCCAACATAGTGCACGCCGGATCAGGATTCAACCGAAGTCGCCGTCGAGCCTCGACGCAATCAGCCTGAATCATCGCCGCCAATATTAATAAGCCGCCTCGCGGTTTAAACTTGCGCTCGCCGCTTCGCGACGTAGGATCGCGAACCGAACATCAGCTTCTTCCACGGCGCACAAGATGAGCCGAATGCAAAGCGTTGTCGACGTACATGTCCTGTTCAAGAACGACAATAACGAATATCTCTTCATCCAGCGCGCAAACACTGGCCATAGAGACGGTCAGTATTCGCTGGTCGCCGGTCATCTCGAACCTGGGGAATCCATCGAGGAATGCGCGATCCGCGAGTCGAAGGAAGAAGCCGGCGTGAGCATCGCGCCAGGTTCTTTCGACTTCAAGTTGGTGATGCGACGCGATTCGGAACAGAACCGAATAAGCTTCTTTTTGACATGTCGTTCTTGGGAGGGCGTCCTTGTGAACATGGAACCGCACAAGTGTTCTGCGTTTGTTTGGGCGCCGCTGGACCATCCGCCTGAGCCGACCGTCGACTACATAGCCCATGCGCTTGAAAATATTCGCAACGGCGTGATACTGGCTGATTTCAAGCCTTAATTCAGCGTGCTAAAGTCGGCGGTGTCTCAGCCGGATTCACGAGGCGCCAAGTCAACGCTGCCGACAACAACGTGAACAATGCAGCCACGACGAACAGCGCTTGATACCCTTTGGCGAAGCTAATCGCACCGAGTGCATGCAACGCGGCATCGCTCCAGCCTGGCAAGGTTGCGCTCTGAAGATGCCCTGCAGTGATATCCACTACGAGATGAAGGCGCTGCTGCGAATCGACGGAAGGTATCGAATTCGTAATGACATTTTGGACACGCGCAAACATCACCGCGCCGAGCATCGCGATTCCAATGACGAGTCCGGTAAAACGCGTCGTGCCCGACACACCCGACGCCATGCCGGATCGCTCCTTCGGGATCACGGTCATCGAAACCTTGGTCGTCTCGCCGTTGAGCATGCCCGCGCCGATGCCCGTCACGATCATGCCTACGATGAGAGGTGCATAAGCAAGCATGGTCACGACCGCCGCGAAACAGACGAGCCCGATGCACACCGTAAGCAACCCGAGCGTAAGCAACGCGCGCCCTGTCAGGCGATGCGCGAGATGACGCGACACGAGACGCGGCACGATAAAGAGTGGCCCGACCATCGGCAGCATCATGAGACCCGCGCTCGCCGATGTCGCGCCGAGACCGCTTTGCAGAAAGATCGGCACGAACGTCAGCATCGTGAGCATGCCGATGGAAAACGCAAACTGCGCGAGCGTCGCACCGAGAAACGTCCGATTGCGGAAGTACGTTAGGTCGAGCATCGGCCGCGTCTGACGTCGCTCGACAATGACGAACAACACGAACAGCACGCCAGCGCCCACAAATTCAGCGATGATCCAGCGATCATGCCAGCCGCGCCGATTGCCTTCGATAAGCGCAAGCGTCGTTAGAAAGAGCGCCGTTCCGAAGCATGCGACGCCTGGCAGGTCGAGTCGCATCGAGTGTGGATCGCGCGACGATTCGATCACGCGCAAGATCAACGCAAGCAATACGACGCCTATCGGCACGTTGACATAGAACGCCCATTGCCAGCCGAACGCCTGCGTGATGAGTCCACCGACCACCGGACCGCTCGCGATCCCGATGCCCACTACGGTGCCCCAAAACGCGAACGCTCGCGCCCGTGCTTCGCCGTGGAATGCGTGCGACAAGGTGGCGAGTGCGGCGCTCAATTGCATGGCCGCACCGGCGCCTTGCAACGCGCGCGCGGCGATCAACATCGGCAAGTTCCACGCGGACCCGCATAAAAGCGATGCGAACGTGAACAACATCAGCCCTGTAACGAGCAAGCGCTTGCGTCCGAAGCGGTCGGCGAGCGCGCCTGCTGGCATCAACAGCGACGCGAAGCTCAACATGTACGCCGTGATCACCCACTCGATGCCCGCGAAATCCGCATGCAGCGAGCGCGCAATGGAGGGCAGCGACACCGACACGATGTTCGCATCGAGTTGCAGCATGAAGGACGGCGCCGAGGTGCAGATGAGCACGAGCCACTCATGCCGCTTCGTCGCGGCGTCCGGTCTGCTTGCGAGTGAGCGATCCATGCGGCGCGCTCCTCAAACCGCGTATTGCGCTATGCCGTTGCCGAACGACCAGTTCTCTTTCTTCACTTCGACCAGATTGATGAAGACGTTCTCAGGTCGTATGCCCGGCGCTGTCGAGAGTCCCTCGGCAATTGCGCGGTAGAGCGCTTTCTTTTGATCGGTGCTACGTCCTTCGTTCCACGTGATTTGGATGATGACGAGGTCGTCGTCGCGCGCAATGCCAAGATACGTCGGATCGAACATGAAGTTGGCGTCTTCATGCTCGTTGATGACCTGGAAGCGGTCGTTCTGTGGCACACCGACACTGAGCATCGCTTCATAAACGACGAGGCCGATCTGCTGGCGATAGTCGGCATCCTTTCCCTTCTTCAAGTCGATACGAACAAACGGCATGATGGAGCTCCATTTGATGAGGACCGGTGCGGTAAATCATCAGCATATGCTTGCAATCTGTCAATTGCCTGCATATGCTGATAATGGAATAATGACTCTGCAGAAAACTTCGCAGAGGAATGAGTGATGGCAACGAAAATGGCGGCAAAGAATGTGAATCGCGGGCGACCCGGTTGCAGTTGCACCGCACTGCGCAAGGCCACGCGACGTATTTCACAACTCTATGACGCGGCAATATCGCCAAGCGGCCTGAAAATCACGCAGCGCGCGGTGCTCGCTCAGATCGGGCGATCGGAGCCGACCAACGTAGGCAAGCTCGCTGCAGCGCTGGTAATGGATTCGGGCGCGCTCGCGCATACGCTCAAGCCGCTTGAGCGTGACGGCTTCATCTCACTCGAGGTGAACCCTGACGACAGGCGGCATAAATCGATTGGTCTCACGCCCGAAGGACGCGAGAAGCTCGCTGAATCCGACGTTCTGTGGCGCAAGGCGCAAGCTATCTTCGATTCATCATTGGGCCGCGCCGAAGTCGAAGTATTGCGCGGCGTGCTGGACAAGCTCTTATCGGATGAATTTGCGGAGCGCTTCGAAAAGAACATGCAACGCTAGCGGATAAACGCTAATTAGGGAGACGCCATATGCCGACTTACCTCGTATCTGTCACGGACGGACTGCTTTCCGATGACGCGAAAGCAAACATTGCGCGCGAAATCACCCGAGCGCATAGTCAAGCCACGGGTGCGCAAACTTTCTTCGCGCAGGTCATGTTCAGCGCGATTCCACGAGGGGCTCATTTCATGGGCGGTAAGCGGATCGATACGAATCAGATCTTCGTGCATGGACACATTCGCGCAGGAAGAACGCCTGAGCAAAAGGCCAGGTTGCTTGCCGATATCGTGGAATCCCTTCATCGAATCTCGAAGTTGGAAAAGCGTTTTTTATGGATTTATCTCTCCGAGTTGCCGCCTGCGAACATGATCGAATATGGACAAGTCTTGCCTCAGCCTGGAACTGAACAACAGTGGCTTGACGGGCTACCTGAGGCAGATCGCGCCTATTTGCTAGGGCTTGCGGGCACACCGGACTGATCGTCGACTCACGCTCTTCGATTATGTTGGCGGGTCATACGAAATTATTGCCTACGACTTGCCTCAAGAATCACTTACGCTCGTCGATACGGACGGGGATGCCATCCAACACTTCGACCGATCTAAACGTATGACGATAATCCCCAACGCCCATTACCAACGTCGAGCAGCGCGCCTAAGAACCGCTAACAAGCAATCGAGGTCCTCTAAAAAAGCGCCCCGGCGCATTCCCGCTTTTTCCAAATCAATCTGCAATACGCTTGAAACTGACGTAGTAATCTTCAGTGTAATAGCAGTCATTAGTCTGTTTGCGCTGTCCACCGCACACGATGCGTCGTTGCCCGCGATCCGTCGCGCCCGGCGTGCGCACGGTATAGGCGCGGTAGTAGCCACGCGGATGTTGCGGCAGCATTGCGGCGCTATTGCGGAACATGACACCGTCCTCGGCGAAGGGGAACGGACCACCGGCCTTGATCAGACGCAGTGTCTCAGTCGCCTCGCCTGGCAATTGCGCTTTGGTGATAACGGTGACGGCGGCTGGCGCGCTGTGCTCCTGCGTGGCCGATGCGGCTTGCGTACCGCTCGCGACCTGTCCGGGTTGGACTGGCGCCTGACTCGCTGATGCGCCCGCATCTGGAGTCGCGCTTCGCGATCCGTCTTTGTTGCATGCGCAGAGGACTGCGCTCAAGGTAAAAATGCAGCAGAAAGCCAGAGTTCGCTTCACGAAGTTGTTGTCCCCGGATTGACCAGCATTCGATTACTGCAAGCGGTTCAAGAATAGCGCTAGTAGCAGCCTGAGGCAATGTTCGCGCGTGGTCGACGAAACCGCACCAACGATGCTTTAAAAACTCAACCAGGAAGCGCAAACGAAAACGGCCTAAAGGCGCAGGTATCGCGCCTTTAGGCCGCACTTCGATTACTCCGTCACCTCATTCGATCGTTTCAACTCTGAACCACTACCGAACGAAGCGAATTCGACACCCTAAAGCTTAGGGCTTCGGTGCCGACGACGGGATCGGGGCAGCCTTCGTCGTGTTCTTGTGATGCTTGCGGTGATGCTTTTTAGTCTTGGTTCCACTTGCGGGCTGCGCGGCGTCGGCCGTCGTGGCAGCCGGAGCTGCAGGGGCTACGGCAGGCGCCGAAGCTTGTGCGAATACACCAACGGAAAACAAAGCGGCGATCGATGCGGCAACGAGTTGCTTTTTCATGGCGGTCAGGCCCTTCGTGGTTGTTTAACAGTGTCGCGGCTTAAGTACCGCGAGTACTTGCTTAACGCCTCGCCACGCTGTGTGTTGACACGCATCGAAAAAAAATTTCCGGTCCTTGTTGGAAGACATCCCTGACAAGCCAGCTACTTAATCTCCTTCAATGTTGTAAGGTCTACCACGCCATTCTGACTGGTAAACGCAGGGCCATGCCCTGCGCTACTTCCTTGCGACACCCCGCTAATGCGATGGTCCGCGCTGTCATAAGTCTTTAACGTGCCGTTGTCTTCGATTAAAAGTCGCTTCGCATCCGCAAAGAAGGCGTAGCGCAGACCGTTCTGTGCACCACTCGTTTGCGGCTCGCCGAGATTGTCCGGCCACCAATGTTCCATCGGCTTCATGGGCTCCATCGGTTGCATCGGCGTCATGGGTTTCATGGGCTTCATCGGTTCCATCGTGTTCCTCGTGAGTTGAGCGCTGGTTTGAAGGTCAGACGACGTTCAATGTCAGCAACACGCGTACCGCCTTTCATTGATTCACGACGCGGGCGCTTTAGCCCCCAAGAAACTGCACCGCATTGTTGCAGAGCCAATCCTCGCGAACCTGATCCGCCATCCCAAGCGCATCGAACTCCTGCAAAGCCTTGTCGACCGGCATCATCGGAAACGCGGACCCGAAGATCATGCGCTTCTTAAGCACTGTCTTGCCGTATTGCAAAAGCGGCTCGTAACCCGAGTGCGCGGTGGCAAGTAGCTTCGGCCGCACAGCCACGGTGCCTATCCATACATTCGGATGCCGCCACGCCACCGCAAGCAGTTCATGCACCCACGGCCATCCCGGCGGCGAAGCGCATACCCGCAACGCGGGCAACGACATCATCACGCGATCGAGCGCGGCAGGATGGCCATGCATCATCGAGGTATGCGTCGAGAAGTTCGTGCCGCAATGAATATTCACCGGCACGTCCAATTCGACACATTTGCGATAAAGCGGAAACAGCAAGGGATCGTCGATAGCCAACTTATGCTCGAAGCCCTGCACATTCAACCCACGCAGACCGAGTTCGCGCACCGCCGTCTCGAACTCCGCGACCGCCGCTTCGCCTTTGTGCGGATCGACGCCTGCAAAGCCGATGTAGCGCTCGCCATGCGTGTGACAAAACGCAGCCACGTGCTCGTTCGCTATCTTCACGCCGAACGTGCTGGTGAGATCGCGCGCCTTCAACACGACATGTCGCGCCTTCAGTCGCTCGTAAGTCGCGAGATAGTCGTCGAGTGGATCGACACCATTCGCACTCGCGACTTGACGCTCCGTACCCTCGTACACGCGCCGATAATTCGCCAGATGAGTGACAGGACCGTCGAACTGCAACGACGGAGGACGGCTCGAAAAGTCCACGAACATGGGCAGCTCCGGCAAGCGTCTGGCGTTACCGCCAACGCGACTCCTGACGATCGAAGGTATCGACGAACGGATCGGTTGTCTCGGCAATCAGGCGTTTTTTCGCGATCTTGCGCGAAGGCGTACGCGGAAAATCGCCGACGATATATTGCAGATAACGTGGCACCTTGAACGGCGCGAGATGCAGCGCGCAATGCTCGAACACCGCCGCGGGCGGAACGTCGCTATGCGTGAGTCCTTCGCGCAACTTGAGGTACGCCTTCACTTCCTCGCGACGCAGCGGATCGGGCACCGGCACGACTGCGGCTTCATCGATCGCATCCATGCTGCGTAGAACGGTCTCCACTTCGGTTGCCGAGACATTCTCGCCCGAGCGCTTGATCATCTCCTTGATGCGTCCCACGATGAAATAAAAGCCCTTTGCATCGCGTCGAAACAGATCGCCCGTGCGAAACCAGTCGCCATCGAAACTCTCGGCGTTGGCCTCTGGACGCTTGTAGTACCCCCATAAAATGCCGCGCCCGCGAATCCAGAGTTCACCGACTTCATCTATATCGGCGATACTGCCGTCATCGCGACGAACCTGCAGTTCACGAAACGGGGCAGGCAGACCGCAAGTGCGTTCGAGCGCCTCTTCATGGGCCCACGCGGGCACGAGTGCGCCCGTTCCTACTTCGGTCATGCCGAAGCCTTCGCGGGCAATCACGTTGAAGCGCGCCTGCACTTCTTCGCGCGCGCTTCTGGTCCATCCGTAGATGCTCACATATTTCAGGCATACATCGGCGTCGCGTTCGCTCCGTGGATGCGCGCTCAAGGCAGGCTCGGGAAAGATGCAGTAGTGAATCCGATAATCGATGAGCCACGACATGAAGCGCGTGAGACTCATGCGCTCGGCAATGTACGCGGTGCCGCCGAGCTTAAGCGTCATCAGGAACTGCCACATCGGGTCCATGTAGAAGAACGGCGCCCAGATCAACACGTTCTCGATGCCCGCTTCCGGCCCGCGCCTGTTACGCGCCGCACCGTGGCAATGAATCATCCAGTAATCGTGAGTCAGCATGCAGCCCTTCGGAAAGCCCGTCGTGCCTGAGGTGTATTGCAGATTCAACAGGTCGTTGCGCGACACCGTTCCGGGCGCATTGAACATGGCGCTGCCCGCATCGAGCAAAGCCTGCCATTGCAGCGGATGCTCGCTCTCGCCGCACACGATCACACGTTCCCATGCAAGCAGTGCGGGCAGCGTGGGCGCATCGGCGAGACGCGGTAGGAATTCGGTGTCGATCACGAGGTACTGCACGTCGGCATCGGTAAGGACGAACATCATTTCGTCCTGCGTGTAGGCGGTGTTCACGGGTACCATGACCGCGCCGATACGACCCAGCGCGATCCACGAGATGGGAAACTCGGGCGTGTTCTTCAACATCAGTCCAACGTGACAGCCCTTGCGAATACCGCGCCTGACGAATGAATCGGCAAGCTGTGAAGCCGCGCGATCGATTTGCGCATACGTCATCTCGATACCGCGATCGAACCACACCGCAGCGGTCTTGTCGCCATATAGCGCGGCCTGTTCGCGCACGAAATCTCCGAGCGATTCAGGCAATGCGAGTTGCTCCTGACGCTTTCGACGGACGAGTTCGTCCGCCACGGTCGGCGACTGTGTCTTCATACATGCTCTCCACGAAATTCGAAACCTCGCACGGCGAGGCGCGCCTGTCGCGCGTATTTAGTCTTGAAGAATGATCTGGCAATCCTCCGGCGCCCAGTCGACAAGCACCGGTGCGCCGCGCTCATGTTCGGCGCGCCGCCGTGTGCCCTGTTGCTGGACGACGATCTGCGTATCGTCGGCAAGACGCACGTGATGACGCACGACGCTGCCGAGCGTGATCGAGTCTTCGAGGGTGCCGGAATGACAGATGCCATCGACAGCATGATCGTCAGGCGGCCGATGCGCGGACGTCATTCGCACGCTTTCCGGTCGCACCAGTAGCTTCACGGCCGCACCGCGCGACATCGTCTGCGATGCCGTCGCGGCGCGCAGCATGCCAAGCGGAGTCGACACGACCACATGCGTCCCGATGTCGTCCTGCACGGTGCCCGAGATCAGATTGGCCGTGCCGATAAAGCTCGCCGCGAACGCAGTGCGCGGCGAACGATACAGCTCGTCGGGCGTCGCGATCTGTTCGACGCGCCCCTGATTCATGAGCACGATGCGGTCCGACATCGAAAGCGCCTCGTCCTGATCGTGCGTGACGTTGAGCATCGTGATGCCGAGTTCCGCATGCAGCCGGCGAATCTCGAGTTGCATCTGTTCGCGCAGCTTCTTGTCGAGTGCGCCGAGCGGTTCATCGAGCAAGATCAACGCCGGGTTATAGACGATGCAACGCGCAAGCGACACACGTTGCTGCTGGCCGCCCGACAGTTCCTTCGGCTTGCGCATCGCGATGTCGGGCAAGCGCACCATGTCGAGCACGTCCCTTACCTTGCGGCGAATTTCGTCCTTCGGCATCTTGCGCACGCGCAGCGGGAACGCAATGTTGTCGAACACGGTCATGTGCGGCATCAGCGCATAGTTCTGGAACACCATGCCGAGTCCGCGGGCACTCGGCGGCGCATTCGTGATGTCGACGCCGCGCACGAAAATCTGCCCGGACGATGGCGTGACCATGCCCGCTATCACGTTGAGCAGCGTAGTCTTGCCCGAGCCGCTAGGGCCGAGCAGCGTGACGAACTCGCCTTGCTTCACGCTGAAGTCGAGCGGCGCGAGCGCCTGCACTTCGCCGTAGCGCCGCGAGACCTGCTTCAGTTCGATCATGTTCATCGTCGGATTCCGTGAATGATGCCGCTCAGTGACGCTCGCTGCGCATCACGACTTGCGCCGCGTTGTGGCCAGGCACGCCCGTCACGCCGCCGCCCGGATGCACGGATGCCCCGCATTGATAGAGTCCCTTCACCGGTGTGCGATAGTCCGCGGCCCCCTGCACCGGCCGCCTGAAGAAGATCTGATCCGCGCTCAGTTCACCGTGATGCACATGACCGCCCGGCAGCGCGAAGATGCGCTCCAGATCGGCGGGCGAAAGCACTTGCGCATCGTCGATGCAGTCGCGAATATCGGGCGCATGCAGCGCAAGCGTATCGAGCACGATATGAAAGAGACGTTCGCGCTGCGTGTCCCATGTTCCTTCGCGTAACGTATAAGGCGCATGCTGGCCGAAGATGCTCATCAGATGCTTGCCCGCAGGCGCGACGCTTGGGTCCATCACGCTTGGCGTCAACACGACGAGCGGCGGTCGCGGCGATATCTCGCCGTACTTGGATGCATCCCACGCGCGTTCGAGATACTCCACCGAAGGTCCGATACGAACTTGCGCCGGATAAGCAAAACCTGCTGCATTGGAATCGAAATCCGTGAAAGTGGGCAGGCGTCGCAACGCGAGATTCACTTTGAACGCGGTGGAACGGTCGCGTATCTGCGCGACACGCGCGAGAAATTCGGGCGGCACGTAATCCGCATCGACGAGTTGCTGAAACAGGATCTTGGTCGCCACGTTCGATATGACGCAGCCCGCTTCAATCGATTCGCCCGATGCGAGCCGCACGCCCGTCGCTCGTCCGCCGCTTATCTCCACCGACGCCACCGGCGCATTGCAACGCACCTCCATGCCATGCGCCCGCCCCGATGCCGCGATGGCTTCGGAGATGGAACCCATGCCGCCACGCACGAAGCCCGCCGGCCCCTCGCTCGTGGTGTGATCGCGAATGAAGCCGCGCAGCAACACATACGCCGAGCCGGGCGAGCAGATGCTCGTGGCCGCTCCGCCGCACGACGCGTAGAAGCCCAGCGCCGCGATCATCTGATCGGACTCGAACCAGCGCGACAGGTAATCGCGCGCGCTCAACGTGAGTACGTCGTACAAGTCGTAGAACTGCTCGCCCATATCGCGGAAACGCCAGGCGAATCCAAGCAAACGCCCGCGCGCGCCGAGCGCGGCATCGGCGGGATCGGGCGGAATCTCCCAGAGCATCTCGGCGACGACCTTGCCGAGCCGAGCCATATGCGCGCGATACTTACCGTATGCATCGGCATCGGCGCGGCTAAAGCGCGCGATATCCGCATGAAGCCGTTCGCCTTCCCCGCGAAACACGAGACTCTTGCCATCGCCATACAGATGCAGCATGGGCGGCGGCACGACGATCTCGTAGCCGTACTTCGCAAGCTCGAGTTCGCGGATGATACGCGGCTGCAACAACGCCATCGTGTAGGACGCGGTCGATACGCGATACCCCGGCCACACCGCTTCGCTGACGGCCGCGCCGCCTGCGAGTTCGCGCCGTTCAAGCAGACATACCTTGAAGCCTTTGCGCGCGAGATAAGCACCGCACACGAGGCCGTTGTGCCCCGCGCCGATGATCACCGCGTCGTACCTGTTGGCCATGTTGGTCTCTAGTTCAAGTTTAGTCGGCGGACGCGTCGCGCCGTTGCAAAGCCATGATGCCGATGCACACCAAAAGCGATATCAGCGTGAGCAGCGTCGAGACGGCGGCGAGCACCGGCGATACTTCCCAGCGGATCGCGCTGTACATCTTGACCGGCAAGGTCGTGGTCTGCGGTCCCGAGATGAAGTACGCGACCACCACCTCGTCGAATGACAGAAGGAACGCGAACAGCACGCTCACGGCCACCGACGCGCGTATCTGCGGCAACACCACTTGAAAGAAGATGCGCACGCGGCTTGCGCCCATCAGAAGCGCGACGGCTTCGAGCGATGCATCCGCGTGACGCAAGCCCGAGCCCACCGCAATGATCACGAACGGAACGACGAGCACGGCATGCGCGAGCGCAAGTCCCCATACCGTGTTGACGAGCGAGAGCATCGAGAACTGCTTATACACGCCAAGACCGAGCACGACGACGGGCACGAGCATGGGCGTGATGGCGAAGGTTTCGAGTACGCGCTTGCCCGGAAACCGGCCGCGTGCAAGCGCATAAGCGCCTGGCACACCGGCCGCTATCGAGATTACCGATGCCAGCAGCGCGACCATCACGCTCGTCACACACGCGCCCCACCATGCCGGATCGGCGAAGAACTGCCGGAATAGCGCAAGCGAGAGGGTCTTCGGCGGAAACGTCAGTTCGCTGCCGCCGCCGAACGAAATCGGCACGATCACGAGGCTTGGCAGCAGCAGGAACAAATAGCCGCACCACCCGCCGATGGAACCGAGCACGCGCATGAATACACGCGAGTCGCGGCGCTTCGGTTCGGGCTTGACGAATTCGTTGCTGACACGCGTTGCGGTATCCATCATGCGAGCGCCTCCGTGCCGCGCTGAACACGTCCGAGCACCGCGATCAGCGCCCCGGACAGCACGAGCAGCATCACCGCGATGGAAGCGGCCAGCGTCCAGTCGAGCGTCTGCCGCGTGTAGAAGTCGATGAGGTTGGCGAGCATCATGTCGCGCGGCCCGCCGAGCAACGCGGGCGTGATGTACATGCCCATGGAGAGCGTGAGGCACATGAGAACGCCTGCGAACACGCCGGGCATCGACAAAGGCAACGTGATGCGCGCGAAGATCATTGCGGGACCTGCGCCCATGAGTTCGGCGGCGAACTTGAGGTTGCGGTTCTGCGTGGTGAGGCTCGTGAGAATGGGCAGCACCATGAACGGCAGAAGATAGTTAGTCATTCCTATCACGACGCCAGTGCGGTTGAACATGAGGTCGGGATGCCATGTATCGCCACTCAACCATCCCGCGAGCTTCGCGACGATCCCCGCGCTGCCTAGCACGACGGTGAAGGCATAACTCTTCACGAGCACACTGGTCCAGAACGGCAACATTACCATCACGAGATACGGCGCGCGCTTCGACATGGGCATGCGGGCGAGATGCAGCGCGACGATATACCCAAGCACGAGACTCGTCGCCGTGGCGAGTGCGCTGATGATCATCGTGTTGCCGAGCACGCGATGAATGAGCGCGCTCGTCAGCACCTGTTCGTAGCCGCGCAGCGTGAACGCGTGTTCGTAGATGCTCGACCAGCCGACTACGCCGAGCGGCCACAAAAAGAACACCGCGAGCAGGCCGTAGAGCGGCAGCAGCATCACGACGACGGCCTTCAGGTTCAGCGTGTAACTCATCGCGCGCCCCTTGTTTTACGCTACTTTATGTCAGCATCCAGGTCGTGAAGCGGTTTTGCAACGCGTCGTAGTGATCGCCCCACCACGTGTCGTTGATGATCACGCTGTTCGGATCGTGCATGTCCGGCATGCGCGCCTTGGCGGCGGCGGATACGAGCGGCATGGCCTGCACCGCGTTCGGCGCGAACTCGACCATCTCGCAGAATGCGGCCTGGCGGTCGGGGCGCAGACAGAACGCCACGTATTGCATGGCAGCCTGCGTGTTCTTGCCGTACTTCGGCACCGCGAGATATTCGAGGCTGTTGAGCGTCTGCTTCATCGACATCTGCACCGACGTACCCGCTCTTTGCGCGGGCAAAACGCGGCTCAGATACGTGTACGTGAAATCGAGTTCGTTACTCGCGATAAGCGTCACCGTCTCCGGCGTCGTCTCGATCCACTTGCGCACACCCGGCTTGATGCGGTCCATCGCCGCGAAGGCGCGCTCGATATCGAGCGGATAGAGCTTGTCGGGCGCGACGCCATCCGCGAGCAACGCCATCTCCAGGTTCTCGCTCACCCGTGGGCGCAAACCCCGACGACCCGGAAACGCTTTTACATCCCAGAACTCCGCGTAGGTCGTCGGATGCTTGCTGCCGCGCTTCGGGTCGAAGCCGATCCCGCCCGCATACGAATACGTGCCGACGAAGTCCGCGCCCGTCTTCGTGATGAGGCCATCGGTCTTGACGATAGCCCGGTCCAGTTTCTCCCACATGCCCTGACGCGAACCCGCGACGATCTGCGGTCCAATGCTGTCGAACACATCCCACGACACATTCTTCGATTCGATCTGCACCTTCATGCGCGCGAGATCCGCGCTGTTGACGAGATTCACCGCGATGCCCGTCTCTTTCGCAAAGGGTTCGGCGAACGAGGCACGCACCGCCGCTTCATAGGCGCCGCCCCAGCATGTCACGCTGATGCTCTTCGCCTGCGCACGCACAATGGCCGGTGCGCCGAGCAGCGCGGTGCCGGCGAGCGCGCCGGCTTGCAGCAGGAAGGTGCGTCGTGAAGGCGACGGACTGGTCGATACGGTTTCGGCTTGGGATAGTGGCGCGTTCATGTTGGTCTCCATGCGAGGTCGGGGCACTGCTTCATCCGGCGATCCAGATCGCCTTCCAGTCCATGTATTTGTCGAAGGCGTGCATCGACTTGTCGCGGCCGAATCCCGATTGCTTGAAGCCGCCGAAGGGCGAGGACATGGTGCCGCGATCGAAGCAATTGACCCACACCACGCCCGCCTTCAATTGACGCGAGACCTGCTGCGCCCGCGCGATGTTCGAGGTCCACACCGCGGCGGCGAGGCCGTAGATCGTGTCGTTGGCGACGCGCACCGCTTCCTCCGGCGACTCGACCGTGATCGCCGACAGCACCGGCCCGAAAATCTCCTCGCGCGCGATACGCATGTCGTTGCTCACACGATCGAACACGGTCGGCTCGATGAAGTAGCCGCCCGATTCCGGCCGCGCGGTACGTCCGCCAGCGATGACACGCGCGCCATCGGCACGACCCGCATCGATATACGACATGACCGACTCGTGCTGTGCCTGGCTCACGATCGCACCCATCTTCGTGGCGGGATCGAGCGGGTCGCCGGGCACGAGATCCCGCGCGATGGCCGCGACTTTCTCCAGCAGTTCGTCGCGTACCGCCGCGTGTACGATCAGCCGCGAACCCGCGTTGCACACCTGTCCGCTATTGGCGAAGATACCGGCCGCCACGGCGCGCGCGGCGGCGTCGAGATCGGGGCAATCGTCGAGCACGATATGCGGGCTCTTGCCGCCGCATTCGAGCCCGATGCGCTTGATATTCGACTGACCCGAGTACTGCATGAACAACTTGCCGACAGCGGTCGACCCGGTGAAGCCGACGGCATCGACATCCATGTGCAGACCGAGCGCGCGCCCCGCCGTTTCACCGTAGCCCGGCACGACGTTGAGCACGCCAGGCGGCAAACCCGCTTCGGCCGCGAGCGCGGCGATACGAATCGCGCTCAACGGCGATTGCTCCGCGGGCTTGAGGATCACCGAGTTGCCTGCGGCGAGTGCGGGGCCGAGCTTCCAGCTTGCCATAGAGAGCGGATAGTTCCACGGCACCACGGCCGCGACCACGCCGAGCGGCTCGCGCACGATCATGGTGGTCACGTCGGGTGCGGCGGGCGCGGTTTCGCCATAGAGCTTGTCGATGGCCTCGCCATACCACTGGATGCAGGTGGCCGAACTCACGATGTCGCCGTTGTAGGCATTGGTGATCGGCTTGCCGACATCGAGCGATTCGAGCAGCGCCAGCTCTTCGCGATGCGCCATGATCAAACCCGCGAATTTGAGCATGACGGCTTTGCGTTCGGCAGGTGCGGCGCGCGACCAGACGCCGGATTCGAAGGCGCGTCGCGCGCTTCTGACCGCGACGTCCACGTCTTCCGTTCCGCATTCGGCGACTGCGGCGATGGTGCGGCCCGTGGCCGGGTCGATGGTCGCAAAGAGCTTGCCGGAGAGCGCGTTCACATAGCGCCCGTCGATGAACGCGCGGCCCTCGGGCCGGATTTCTTGCGCGCGGGCGCGCCACACCGATGCGTCGGGAATGCTCACTGCAAAGCTCCTTGAGTTGGGTCGATTGCCTGCGTGCCTTTCAACATCCAGCGTTGAAATCAAGTGTAGGGTTTCAAAAGTATGAAAACCAATACATTCTGATAACCTTGTTCCTGCCAGAAAGTTATACCTTCGACGGGTCCGCCATGCTCAAAGTGCGTCATCTGGAAATCTTCCGCGCGGTGGTCAAGGCGGGCAGCGTGTCCGCTGCGGCACGTCTGCTTTACGTGTCCCAGCCTGCCGTGACCAAGACTCTGCGCATGCTGGAAGAAGACATCGGGCTTACGCTTTTTCTGCGTGTGAAGGGGCGGCTCGTATGCACGCCCGAGGCGGAGGCAATCCTGCCGGAGATTGAGCGGTTGTTTGGCAGCGTGCAATCGATTGCGCAGACCGCACGCGAGATTCAGGAGGGCCAGCGCGGGTCGATTCGCGTATCGACGGTCTCCATGCTCGCAACCACTATCGTCGCGCGCGCGGTCGGCAAGTTCCGCGAGACGCATCCGCAAGTCGAGTTCGATATCAGGGCGTTGCCTACGCGTCACGTCGTCGAATACGTGAACAACAATCAGGCGGATTTCGGCATTCTGGATGTAGCCGCGCCTTCAGGCACGCTCGAGGTGGAGGAGTTCTGTCGCGCCGAACTATGCTGCGTGATGCGTGCGGAGCATCCGCTTGCTGCGCGCAAGACGGTCACGCCTCGCCTGCTGGATCACGAGACGCTAGCGACCTTCGGGGAAGACACGTTGACGGGGTGGCGCCTGCGCGAAGCCTTCCGCGCGCAGGGACGGGTCTTTACGAGCGCGTTCGTGTCCAACAGCACGCCGGTGCTGTGCGCGCTCGTGCGGGAAGCCAATGCGGTGGCGCTGGTGGACCCTTTCTCGCTGATGAGCCGTTCGTTTCCGGACTTGATTGCACGACGATTCTCGCCGGCCGTACCGGTCGAACCGCGCTTTCTGTTTGCGCCTGGCAGACCGCGGTCGGTCATCGTCAATCAATTCGTCCTTCAATTGAAGGAGACTGCGGCGGAGTTCGTGATGGGGTGAGTCTTTAGGTGCATGCGTTAGGGACTAAGGCCGACTTGTGCTTGCAGCGAGCGCCGAAGTATCGGCTGTCATCCGATTCTCACCCGTTTCGATCTTGCCGACGGCGACAGCGCCACTCTCCGAATCACCCGACGTGCGAGTGGACCAGAGCGTAATGCCTGCCAGTGCAACGAGGCAGACCGTCGTCCATGCGGCTACGGTGCTCAAGTGATCGCGCAGACGCCTTGGCATCCGCAAAGCAGGCTTGCTGGCCTCGACGATCTCGGGTGCCGGTTTCTCCATCACGAATCCGCATCTCGGGCAGTTCGCTACTTCCGTGCGTGCTTCCGCGCCGCATTCCTTGCATATGATGGAAAACATCCGTACCTCTGTCCGCCTCGTGTGATCGCTCCTGAGGTAACGACACGGCGCGCGCGATCTTTAGCTTTCTCCCTTGGAAACGTGAGGTTTTATGCGTTTTCGATTGATCCGGTGCGGTGCCTTTCGACGGGGCAGGCCTGTGCGCATGCGCCGACGATATCGCCCGAACGCGATGCCTTCGTCACGCGTATGGCGGCGTGAATCGCGTGCTGTAACGCACGGCCCGCGCGTCTCGTCAAGAATGCCATGCTGCTCGACGGATTTCGGCCCGGCATTCCTGCCGGACTTTTTGCGCTATGCCTTAAACACTTTCGAGCGCGAGCGCGATGCCCTGCCCTCCGCCGATGCAAAGCGTCACGATGCCTCGCCGCACGCCATCGCGACGCATCGAGTGGATGAGACGCGTGGTGAGCACCGCGCCCGTGGCGCCGATGGCATGACCATGCGCGATAGCGCCGCCATCCACGTTCACGATGTCCTCGGGAATCCCGAGTTCAGCTATGACGGCGAGCGGCACTGCAGCGAAAGCCTCGTTGATCTCGAAGCGCTCCACGTCGCCCAGCTTCCAGCCCGCGCGCTCCAGTACCTTTGTCACGGCCGGGGCCGGTGCGATGCCAAACAGCCCCGGCTCGACCGCCGATACCGCGAAAGCAACGAGCCGCGCCGAAGCGACTACATCTAACGATTCAGCCGTGGCACGACGCGTGACGATCATCGCCGATGCGCCGCTATTCAGGCCCGGCGCATTGCCTGCGGTGATGGTGCCGTCCTTGCGAAATGCGGGCTTGAGCCGAGCAAGCGTTTCGAGGTTGGTATCGGGACGCGGTTGCTCGTCTGTATCGAATGGGGACACGCCTTTTTTGCCATGAACGTTGACGGTCACGAGCTCGTTTGCGAAGTGACCTGCATCTCGCGCATCGCTGAAGCGCCGTTGCGAACGTTCTGCCCAGCGGTCCTGCGCCTCGCGGCCGATGCCGTACTTGCTGACGAGGTCTTCCGTGTGCCAGCCGGAGTGCTGGCCCGAGAACGCGTCGTCGAGTCCATCGCGCAACATGCTGTCGATGACCTGTGCCGCGCCCATGCGTTGACCCCATCGCGCCGCAGGCAGCAGATACGGCGCGCGATCCATGTTCTCCATGCCACCGGCGATAACCACGTTCGAGATATCGAGTGCTATTTCCTGAGCCGCCGATGCAATTGCCTGCGCGCCCGACCCGCATACCCGATTCACCGTGACAGCAGGCGATGCCACCGGAATGCCGCCGTTGATCGACGCCTGGCGCGCGGGATTCATGCCGCTGCCTGCCTGGATGACGTTACCCATGATGACTGCATCGACCTTTCGCGGCGCCAGACCCGCGCGACGCACGCTCTCGCGGATAGCGGTGGCGCCCAGCTCCGTTGCCGCCACTTCTTTCAAGCTGCCGCCAAAGGCTCCGATTGGCGTGCGCACCGGCGCGCATAGAACGATTTCGTCTTTGAACATGACATTCTCTCCATGGTTAGTGCATATGCACATTTTTCCATGGATTTGAGAAGCTTGCAGAGACGATGGGTGGTTGAGCGTTCGACGTCGGGACGACTCGATTAGGGCCGGAATGACTCCAGATAACACTCTGCGCGTCAGCAAAGTTGAGTTGTTTCAATCGGAAGTGTGGACGGCGGCTAGCCAAGGACTCGTGAGACTTGGCTGGGACTAGATTTTTTTCACGTCTCTGTCTTGCGAACCAAGAGGACCTTCCACTGTGTCTGTTCAGGACAGTCATCTTCGAAATTTATGTCGGGCCCATCAAAACACAAATGTTTCTACTGATCTTTCTCAACCTGATCGAAGCGTGCGACCAATTCAACTTTTATTTTTTTAAATCAATCATTTAGACAGCCAAACCAGATTTATTTGCGTCGTTGGCATGCCTCTCGCATATGTAGCTGCGAGCGCAACAAATCAACGCTCGACCAACCAACCACTTAGGAGATTCACCATGCTGACGATCAAAGACCTCGCCGCTTCCAAAGAACTCGGCCGTGCTGAAATGGGCGCTATCACGGGCGGTAGCTCGTTCTTCTCGAATGCCGGTATCAACAGCAACGTTCAAGCAGGCGGCGTGTCCTTCGCTTCGCCGCAAGCGAACATCGCACCTGTCACGCAAGTCGATGCATCGACCACCACCAACGTCGATCTCAAGACCGTCAACAAGTCGATTACCGCCGTGGGCAGCCTGCTCGGCGGCATGGCGCTTTAATTCACACCATCCAATCACATTGTTTAGGAGATTTATCATGCTGACCATCAAGAACCTCGTTGCTTCCAAGGAACTCGACCGCGCTGAAATGAGCGCCATCACAGGCGGTAATTCGCTCTTCTCGAACGCCGGTATCAACAGCAACGTTCAAGCAGGCGGCGTGTCCTTCGCTTCGCCGCAAGCGAACATCGCACCTGTCACGCAAGTCGATGCATCGACCACCACCAACGTCGATCTCAAGACCGTCAACAAGTCGATTACCGCCGTGGGCAGCCTGCTCGGCGGCATGGCGCTTTAATTCACACCATCCAATCACATTGTTTAGGAGATTTATCATGCTGACCATCAAGAACCTCGTTGCTTCCAAGGAACTCGACCGCGCTGAAATGAGCGCCATCACAGGCGGTAATTCGCTCTTCTCGAACGCCGGTATCAACAGCAACGTGCAAGCTGGCGGCGTGTCGTTCGCTTCGCCGCAAGCGAACATTGCACCTGTTTCGCAAGTCGATGCATCGACCACCACCACCGTCGATCTCAAGACCGTCAACAAATCGATCACCGCTGTGGGCAGCCTGCTCGGCGGCTTGGCTCTTTAATTCTCACCATCCAAACACATTTCTTAGGAGATTTATCATGCTGACTATCAAGAACCTTGTTGCTGAGAAAGAACTCGATCGCGCTGCAATGGGCTCCATCGCGGGCGGATTCTCGATCTTCTCGAACACCGGCGTCAACTCGAACTATCAGGCAGGCGGCGTGTCTTTCGCGAGCCCGCAAATCAACGTCGCACCGGTCACGCAGGTCGATGCCTCGCAACACACGAACGTGGACGTCAAGAGCATCACCAAGTCGGTCGATGCGCTCGGCAGCATGTTCGTCGGCATGAAGGTCTGAGGCCTCGCAGGCTCAGAGAGGGAAGGACCACGTGCCTTCTTCTCTCGTTGATTCTTGCCGATAACGTCCGAGCCTCAACGAGAGGACCGTATCTCCTTGCGGCCCTCTGGGTGAAGTGTTTTAGCCCGCTTGTTAGCGGGCTTTTTTTGCGTCCGATCAAAGCGACGGTACGACATGCTCCCTCGAAAACCACGAGCGATGAATCGTCTACCGCGTCGAAGATAATCCGCCAGCAAATTTATCCGGTTGACAACGCTTTTTGGCCAGAGAAACCTGACGTTGTGCAATGCACCAATCTGGCTGAATCGCGGCAGAAGCCAGGAATACACGTCACGCCGCTCAACGTTCATCTTCGAGGTCCGTCATGCGACTTTCCATCCTGCTGGCTGCACTCACGACCTGTCTGACCTGTACCGCACGCGCAGAAAATCCGGCTTCGCCACAAGACTCGGCCATGTACCTTTCGAGTGTCGTCGGCAATTCGCAGATGAACGCAAATCCGCAACTGGCGCAGCCAGTCAGCGCGTCGTCGGACAAACCATGCACGTCGCCCGGAAGACGGGTTCAGCGGGACATCCGGGGGTCGATCGACGGTGGCTCGCGCTGCGACAATGCAACGGCCACCGCGTTCTAACGACACGCGCGAAGCAGCGTGTTCGACGATTGCGACGCGTGCATCACTTTAGGTGTAACTGCTCGACGACAAGCGCAGGACAACGATTTCGCTCGGAGGCCGCTCAAGTGCGAGCGCGGAAACGGCCCTAGCATTGCTCGATGCATCGCGCACCTTCGCGCCGCCAAAAACCAGCACGCGCAATGCCGCGCTTAAGAGGAAGAGGGACGCGCCTTAAAAGTCGTCGGAAAAACTCAGTTCATAGTCGACGCTCGCGCCAACGCGCAACTCACGGCCCGCGCCGTCAAGAGCAATCGCGTTCTGCCCGAACGTGAGGCCGCCATCTACACGAGCATTAGCGCGCCAGCCCATCATCACGTCGAGCGGTTCGTTGGGCCATTGCGCGTCGCGCACGCCGTGCGTCTGATCGACCGTCGTGATCGGACAGCGCGCGCACGGCTTCACCATGCGCAACACGATGCCATCGACCGAGATCGTGTCGATGAAGTCTTCCTCGAAGGCGTCGAGACCGCTCAAGACGACATTGGGCCTGAAGCGATTCATCGGCACGCGCGGCGCGCCCTTCGCTTCGAGACGCGCGTTGAGATCGTCGAGCGAGGCGTGGTTGGTGACGAGCAGCGGAAAGCCATCGGCGAATTGCGTGGGTGCGTCGGCATCGCGCGTCCACGTCTTGCTCGCGAGGCGCGTGACGTCGTCGGCAAAGCGCACGAGCCGCACGGGAACGCCGAGGCGTGCGGAGAACCAGCGCGCGGCGGTCACGCCTTCGTCTAACGCCTCGAAGTGATCGCGCCAGACATTCACGGCGACGCGCGCCGGGTCTTTCGCGCGCGCAAGCGGCACTTCGAGCGGTTCCGCAGTATCGGGGGAATTCAGCACGAGCGCATCTGCCGTGAGCGTTGGAACGATGCGCGCCATCGCCGGGAATTCGCGTTGCGAGACGAAGCGCCCGTTTTCGTCGATGACCATCCAGTGGCGATCCCACGGAAACCCGTGAACGGCGAGCTGCACGCAATCGAGTGCGATTGCGCCGCATGACTTGACTGGATAGACGAATAGCGCGCTGATGGTAGGCATGATCGGGGTGTTCGATGGCGCGAACCGCTCATCTGGAAAAGCGCCATTGTCCCGTGCTCATATTGTTCCGGCAAGCGGTGCGTTCATACGCTTTATAACCGTTTCCCCGCATCCGCCGTGACGCGCTCGATCAACCGCTGCACACGAAGCGCATCATCGCCGCTGACGCTCGGCGCGCGATCATCCCGCACGGCATCGAAAAAGTCCTTCAACAATGCACGATGCGCGGCGTGCGAGAAGTCCATCGGCTTCGCACCGAAGCCCGACGACGAAGGATCGCGAAACTCGTCGATGCTTCCATCGCGGAAAAACACGCGCAAGTGCCCGCCTTCGAGCGTTGCCGTGCCTTTATCGCCGATTAACTCGATACGCTCCGGAAAGCCCGGAAACGCCGCCGTGGTTGCAAGAAGATGACCCACGGCGCCGCTCGCGAACGTAAGCGAAGCGCTTGCAAAGTCCTCGGACTCCATCGTGTGCAACGCGGTGGTCGCGGTAGCCGCCGCGACCGAGGACACATCGCCCGCCAGCCACAGAAGAATGTCGAGCGAATGAATTGCCTGCGTCAACAACACGCCACCGCCATCGCGCGCATAAGTGCCACGGCCCGGTTCGTCGTAATAGGATTGCGGCCGCCACCAGCGCAGATCGAGTCCCGCGCATGCAATCGAACCAAGCGCGCCACTCGCCTTCACTTCCGCCAGCCGCTGCACGGCGGGACGAAAGCGATTTTGAAACACCACGCCGAGTTTGCATTCCGCAGTACGGCAGATATCGACGATGCGCGTGGCGCGCGACATCGACACATCGAGCGGTTTCTCCAGCATCACGTGCTTGCGCATTGCGGCGGCCTGTTCGACCAGTTCGAGATGCGTATTCGGTGGGGTGAGGACGAGCATGGCGTCGATGGTCGCGTCGTTCAATATCGCATCGACAGACGCGCCGACAGGAAAGCCATGCGCGCTGGCGAACCGTTCTACTCGTTCAGGCGAACGGCCGACGACCGCCACGACCTCCACTTCCTCACGCAATTCATTCAATGCGAGCGCGTGAGGCGTTGCAGCCAATCCAGCGCCGACCATCGCGATTCGAATTTTGCGCATCGAGCCTTCCTTGGGCGTTGATGTGTCACACGATCGTCGTCAGCTCCGGAACGGCTTCGAAAAGATCCTGAGCCAGACCATAATCCGCGACGCTGAAAATAGGCGCTTCCGGGTCCTTGTTGATGGCGACAATGACCTTGCTGTCCTTCATGCCCGCCAGATGCTGAATCGCGCCCGAAATACCAACGGCCACGTACAACTGCGGCGCGACGATCTTGCCCGTCTGACCCACTTGATAGTCGTTCGGCACGTAACCCGCATCCACCGCCGCGCGCGACGCGCCCAGCGCAGCACCGAGTTTATCAGCGAGCGGTTCGAGCACCGTCGTGTAGTTCTCGCCATTGCCGAGGCCGCGTCCACCCGAAACGATGATCGAAGCCGAAGTCAGTTCCGGCCGATCCAGCTTCGTGACTTCACGGCTGACGAATGACGAGATGCCAGCGTCGGCTGCCGCTTCGATCTTCTCGATCGATGCACTGCCGCCTTCCGCCGCCACCGGATCGAAGCCCGTTGCACGCGCCGTGATGACCTTGATCGGATCGCTCGATTGCACCGTCGCGATGGCGTTGCCCGCGTAGATTGGACGCTCGAAGGTATCGGCGCTGTCGACGGCGGTGATGTCGCTGATCTGTGCGACATCCAGATGCGCCGCGATACGCGGCGCGATGTTCTTGCCATAGGCAGTAGCAGGCGCGAGGATGTGCGAATAGTCCTTCGCGATATTCAGCACCGTGCCCTCGACGTTCTCGGCCAGACCTTCGGCGAGTTGAGGCGCATCCGCAAGCAGCACTTTAGATACGCCCGCGATCTTCGCTGCTGCATCGGCCGCGCCCTGCGCGTTCGCACCCGCGACCAGCACATGGATATCGCCACCGATTTTTGCCGCCGCCGCTACCGTGTTCAACGTCGCGGCCTTGATGGACGCGTTGTCGTGTTCCGCAATTACCAGAATCGTCATCAGATCACCTTCGCTTCGTTTTTCAACTTCTCGACCAGCGTCTTCACGTCCGGCACCACCACGCCCGCCGAACGCTTCGGCGGTTCCGCGACTTTCAGCGTCTTCAGTCGCGGCGTCACGTCAACGTCAAGATCAGCGGGCTTCAAAGTCTCCAAAGGCTTTTTCTTTGCCTTCATGATATTGGGCAGCGTGACATAGCGCGGCTCGTTCAGGCGCAAGTCGGCCGTCACCACCGCAGGCAGCTTCAACGTCAACGTTTCGGCGCCGCCGTCGATCTCGCGCGATACCGTCGCCTTGCCGTCCGTCACCACCACCTTCGATGCAAACGTCGCTTGCGGCAACGCAGCCAGCGCGGCGAGCATCTGGCCGGTCTGATTGCAATCGTCGTCGATAGCCTGCTTGCCCAGAATCACGAGCTGCGGCTGTTCCCTGTCAATGAGCGCCTTCAGTATCTTCGCCACGGCGAGCGGTTGCAGTTCATCGCCGGATTCGACGAGAATGCCGCGATCCGCGCCAATCGCCAGCGCGGTACGCAAAGTCTCCTGGCACTGCGCGACGCCGCACGATACCGCGACGACTTCCGTCGCCACACCTGCTTCGCGCAGGCGCACGGCTTCTTCCATCGCGATCTCGTCGAAGGGATTCATCGACATCTTCACGTTGGCGAGTTCGACGCCGCTGCCGTCGGACTTGACGCGCACCTTCACGTTGTAATCCACCACTCTCTTCACTGCCACGAGGATTTTCATGAGCTAACCGTCCTTCAACGAATGCAAGTCTCACTTGATGATCAACGCCTTCGACCGATCGAAAGCCACCGTGACGGCGACGATCAGGATCAGACCGAACACGATCTGCTGCGCGAATACGCTGATGCCGACGAAGGTCATGCCCACGCGCGCCACCGACACCAGCAGTGCACCGACGAGCGTCCGTCCAATGCCGCCCGCGCCGCCCGTCAGCGCCGTGCCGCCGACGATCACGGCGGCGATGGCCGGCAAAAGGAATTGATCGGCAAGCGTGGGCGAACCGCTTCCAAGACGCCCTGCCATCACGACGCCCGCCAGTCCCGCGAAGAACGACGAGGTGCCGAACACGAGGCACTTCGTGACCGACACGCGCACGCCCGAGGCAATGGCGGCGGGTTCGCCCGCGCCGATGGCATCGGTGCGACGGCCGAACACCGTCGAGCGATGCAGGAACAGGCAGAACAGAAACACGGCGGCGCCAAGCAGGATTTCATGCGGCACGCCGAACGAAGTACCCGTGGTCCATCCAAGCGATGCATTGCGCATCTCGTCGCTGATGCCGATGGAACGCGTACCCGACAACGTCAACGCCGCCGCCGATGCAATGCCGCCGACCGCGAGCGTCGCGATGAACGAGGGAATGCGCAGCACAGTCTGAATGACGCCGCTCAAAAGCCCGATGCCGAACGAAGCCGCAAGCGCGATCACCGCCGCCATCGCGCCGTAACGCGGCAGCAGCATCGCGACGATCACGCTCGACAACGACGCCACCGCCTGCAACGAAAGGTCGATGCTGCCGAGCAAAACCACGAATGTCGTGCCGGCCGCCATGATGAAAAGCGTCGAGCTATCGGCAAGCAAACCGAGTTGTGTCGATGGCGCGAGAAAGCTCGGCTGTGCAAGCTCGATCAACACGTAGAGCACGACGAGTGCGAGAAACGGCGCGTTGTCGCGCAGCTTCGCCGCAAGGGGAGCGTTCAGTTGTGGCATATCGACCTCAGACCATGTGTTCGACGATTTCGACCTGCGAAGGCTTGCGCCCGACTTCGCACGGCAGGATTTTTTCGGCGCGGCCGTCGCGCATCACCATCACGCGGTGACTGAGGCCGAGGATCTCTTCGAGCGTGTCGCCGGTCAGCACCACCGCCACGCCGTCCGCCGTCAGTTCGCGGATCAGCTGATAAACCTCTTCCTTCGCGCCGACATCGAGACCGCGTGTCGGATGATCGAGCACGAGGATTCGGCTGCCCGCGAAGCGCCATTTCGCGAGCACCACTTTCTGCTGATTGCCGCCAGAGAGATTGCGGCACGACGCATCGGCGCCGGGCGTCTTGATGTGCAGACGTTCGATCCATTCGTTGGCGAACGCACGCTCGCGCGCCTTCTTCACGATGCCGCCACGGCTCACCGCATTGAGACGCGGCAAGGTCAGGTTTTGCGCGACGCTCATTTGCGTGACGAGACCTTCGACCTTGCGCTCGCGCGGCACGTAGCCAATGCCCAATGCAACGGCATGATTCGCATGCGGCTTCAGATGCGTGCTGCCCACCAGCACTTCGCCGCGATCGAGCTTTTCGAGTCCCGCGATGACGCGGCACAGTTCCTCGCGCCCCGAGCCGACCACGCCCGCGACTCCGAAGACTTCGCCGCAGCGGACATCGAAGGACACGTCATCGAGCACATGTCCGAGCGATGCGTGACGCACCGAAAGCGCTACATCATCACGGCAAGGCTTCTGCAGATTCTCGCGGTAATACTCGCCATGCAGCGTACGGCCCACCATCAGTTCATGCAGCTTCGTCACCGACGCCGTTCCCGACGCCATCTCGGACACAACCTTGCCGTCTTTCATGACATACACGCGATCGGAAAGCGACAGCAGCTCGTCGAGCCGATGCGAGACGAACACGAACGAGGCGCGCGACTTCAGTTCGCGCACGAGGCCAAAGAGAATCTCGATCTCGCCTGCTTCGAGCACGGAGGTCGGCTCATCGAGCAAGATGATCGGCGTGCCGCCCGTGCGACTCGCCAGCGACAAGGCGCGCGCGAGTTCCACCATCTGCCGCTGACCGAAGGACATGTCTTCGCAGAGCGTCAATGGATCGATATTCAGACGCACGGTCGCCAGTTCCTTCTGCGCCGCGCGCTTGAGCTTCGACCAGTTGATGCGGCCGAAGGTCACGAACTGTTCTTCGCGCCCGAGAAACAGGTTCTCCGCGACCGTCAGGTTCGGCAGGATCGACTGCTCCTGATACACCATGGCGATGCCCTTGGAGGTCGCATCGCGCGGATTGCGAATCACGAGCGGCTTGCCGTTCAGCGTGATCTCGCCCGCGTCCTGACGATACGCACCGGTCAGGAGCTTCATCAACGTGGACTTGCCCGCGCCGTTCTCGCCGATCAGACCGACGATCTCGTTGGGCCGCACGTCGATGGACACATCGTCGAGCGCAAGTACGCCCGGAAAGCGCTTGGTGACATTCTTGAGTGACAGCATGTTCATCTCCTCACGCTCATTTGACGATGCGCCGGCGCGAACGATTCAGCGCGAGCGTTACCGCCGCGATGATCAGCACGCCTTGAATGCCCTGCTGCACGTAAGGCGGAACGCCGAGCAGCACCATGCCATTGCCGAGCACGATGACGATGAGCGTGCCGACGAGCGTGTTCATCGGGCTGCCGTTGCCGCCCGCGAGCGACGTGCCGCCGACCACGATTGCGGTGATCGCCACGAACAACTGACCATCGGCGATACGCGCGTGGCCCTGACCGTATTGCGCGACGGCCAGAATGCCCGCGACGCCATAGAACGCACCGGCCAGCGCGAAGACCGCAATGCGCACGCGCGATACCCGCACGCCGCTCAGACGCGCGAGGTCCTCGCCTCCGCCGATGGCAAGCGTATGCCGGCCGAGCAGCGTGTGCTTGTAGACGAACCACGCGATTCCCAGCACCAGCACCGCGATCCACACCGACAGAGGCAAGCCGAAATAACGCGTGATGGAGATGGCGCGCAGCATCGGGTCGCTCACGCGGATGGTGTTTCCCGACAGCCACGCAGTGCCGATTCCCGTCGCCACGAAGCCGACGGCAAGCGTCGTGATGAACGAAGGGATGCGCAGGAACACGTGCAGCACGCCATTGGCGAGGCCGAGCAGCGCGCCCGCCGCGATCGCCACGGCGAGCACCCACAGCCCGTAGTGGTTATCGTTGTACGAGTTCTCGACCAGCATCGACACGGCAATCGCCGCGACCGCGACGATGCCTTCCGCCGACAGGTCGATGCTGCCGAGCTGAATCACGAACGCGGCGCCCAAGGCGATGGTCAACGGAATCGCCGCGCCCACCGCGATTCGCGACAGGTTCATCGGATCGAAGAAATCGTGGTTCAGCGCGCCGATGCAAAGACCGAGCGCCACCAGCACCAGAACGGGTGCGAATCGTCGCAGCAAAGCCTGCTTCGATACCAATGGAGTCCCGGTTGTTGTTATGCGGACGGCCTGCCGGGTGGGCGCCACGGTCAACTTGTTCATCGATAAATCACCGGACCCGACACGCGGGCATAGAGGTTGTTCCAGTCACCGCCAGGCGCGGCCGCCCGCTTGATGACGTCCTGGACGTTCGCCTTCGTCACGAACGTGGCCTTGCAATACGATTCGCGCCGGTCCTTCGGCAGGGCGGCCACGTCGATCTTCTTGTCCTTCGCCTGCAAGCCCATCGACAAGCCGATGCCGCCGAGCCAATACGGGTCCCAGTCCACCGACGCGATCAGTTCGCCCGCCTTGATCGCGGCGAGTCCGGGCGGCGTGCCGTCCATGCCCGTCACCGGCATCTGGCCCGCGAGCCCTTCGGCGCGCAACGCTTCGATGGCGCCGAGCGCCATGTCGTCGTTCGCGGCCCATACGCCCTTGATCTTCGAGTTGAAGCGCGTCATCCACGCCTGCATGATCGGAAACGCCTTTTGCGAGTTCCAGTCGGCCACCTGGAAGTCGAGCAACTGGATGTCGGGGAACTTCTTTAGCGCGGCTTCGAGACCGGCCTTGCGCTCGATCGCCGGGACATTGCTGAAGATGCCGCCGAGCGCAACGACGCCGCCCTTGCCGCCCATCGCCTTGAAAAGTTGCGTCGCCGCTTCCTCGCCGTACGCGACGCCATCGTAAGAAAGATGCGCCACGTAGTTCGGGTTGTTGTCCCACGGATGCAAGTCCTTCGGCTTGTTCCAGATCGTCGTCACGAACGCGCCCGCCTTCGAGCAGGCTTCGACGATCACGCGGGCATCGGCGGAGTCGTTGGGATCGACGTTGAGGACGAGGTTGCCGTTGGTACGTTGCAGGAGCGCGCGAATGTCGGCAATGCCTTTCTCGGAGCTGCCTTCGGTCGTCAGCGGTACATAAGGCAGGCCGGCGCTCGCGGCAAAGCCCTGCGCGCCCTTGTTGAATGCCGCGTGATAGGGATTGGTGAGCGAGCGAAACGAACAGGCGAGCGTCGTCTTGTCCGCGCCGAGCGACAGGCTCGACAAGCCGCCACCCGCCACCGCGAATGCGGCTCCGGCGCCCAGCCTCATGAAGTCCCGGCGCGAGAAAGCCGTGCGTTGATGTTGTTCAGACATGATGTCTCCCACGAATGGAATAAATAGACGGATAGTTATTTATGGCTCGAAGAATCCGATGCTGCCGAACCCTTCAGGCGCCTACGCCACGCTCACGGTGACGTCGTGCAGCGAGCGGCCCGCGTGCGCCGCCAGCTGGCCCGTCGCGGGCGCCTTCGCCGCAACGAGTCCGCGAATCAGGTCCGAGGCTTTCTCCGCGATCATCAGCGTCGGCGCATTCGTGTTCGAACTGACGATACGCGGCATCACCGATGAATCCGCCACGCGCAGCCCTTCGATGCCATGCACGCGCAACTGCGGATCGACCACGGACATTTCGTCGATACCCATCTTGCAGGTGCCGACCGGGTGATAGCCCGTGCGTCCGTATTGCTTCGCGTATGCCTCGTATTGGGCCTGCGTGCGTACCGAGCCGCCCGGAAAGTGCTCGCTCTTGATGTACTTGGCGAGCGCGTTCTGACTCATGATTTCGCGGCTTTGGCGAATGCCCTCCACGGCCACCTTGAGATCGTGGGGGTCGCGAATGTAGGCAGGATCGATGACCGGTGCATCGGCGGGATCGGCGCTGTGAAGCGTGACGTTCCCACGGCTTCTCGGACGCAGGAAGTACGAGTTCAGCGTGCAGCCCGAACCGGACGGCACCGGCGGCACGCCCGCTTCCACGCCCGCGCCCGGCAGAAAATGGAACTGCAGGTCGGGCGTCGGCACGTCGCTGGCCGAATACCAGAAGGCGCCGCCTTCCGCGATATTCGATGTCACCGGTCCCTTGTTGAAGATTTTGTATTCGAGACCGGCGAGCAGCATCATGTGCTTCTTCGCATACTTGTCGAGACTGTACGGACCGTTCAGCTCATAGACGATGTCGATGTCGAAGTGATCCTGCAGATTGGCGCCGACGCCGTCGAGCGCATGCAGCGGCTCGATGCCGACGCGTTCGAGATCCGCCGCGCGGCCGATGCCCGAGAGCATCAGTATCTTGGGCGAACCGATTGCACCCGCCGTCACGATCACCTCGCGCTCGGCGCGCGCCACGATCACATTCGAGCGCGCGTTCTGATCGGCATATTCGACGCCCACCGCGCGACCGTTTTCGATCACGATGCGCGACACGAGACAGTTCGTCTTCACGGTGAGGTTGCCGCGCGAGCGCGCCTGTTGCAGATAGCCGACCGCCGCGCTGCAACGCCTGCCGCCGCGCTGCGTGACCTGATACACGCCGACGCCTTCCTGCTGCGCGCCGTTGAAGTCGCTGTTATACGGCAGGCCCGCTTCCTGACCCGCCAGCACGAAGGCCTTGGTCAGTTCGTTGACGCTGATGAGATCGGACACGCCGAGCGGCCCGCCCACGCCGTGATACTCGTTGCACAAGCGCTCGTTGTCTTCCATGCGCCGAAGGTAAGGCAGGACGCCATCGCGAAAACCCCAGCCCGTGCAGCCTTCGCGTTCCCATGCGTCGTAGTCGGCGGGTTGGCCGCGCGTGTAGACCATCGCGTTGATGGAACCGCCGCCGCCGAGCACGCGGCCTTGCGCGAACGGAATTTGCCGCCGTTGCGTTTCCGCCGCCGCGACCGTGCGATAGCCCCAGGTCAGCGGGCCGCTCGTCATCTTGAAGAAGCCGACCGGCATATGGATGTACGGGTCGGTATCGGCGGGACCGGCTTCGAGCAGCAGCACACGGCTGCTTGCGTCTTCGCTCAGACGCGCCGCGAGCGCACAACCCGCCGCGCCGCCGCCAACGATCACAAAGTCATACATTGCTGTCTCCGATTCTTTGTTCGCCACGAGTCGCGCGTGGCCATCCGCGCGGCTCTCGAAGGCCGCTCTCGTGAACCACTCGCGCTATGCGATCCAGCGCGGCCGATTGCCAAGCTGCACATGCACGGACTTGATCTCCGTGTATTCCTCGACGCCGTAGCGTCCCGTCTCACGGCCGATACCCGACTGCTTGAATCCGCCGATGGGCATTTCCGGTCCGCCGGTAATCGTGCAATTGACCCAGATGCGTCCGGCTTGCACATCGCGCAGAGTCTTGAACGCGCCTTGCAGGTCGCGCGTCCAGATGCTCGCCGCGAGACCGTACGGCACGCCGTTCGCGAGTTGGATAGCCTCGTCGAAACCGTCGAACGGCGTCACTGAAAGAACCGGCCCGAAGATTTCGTCCTGCGCGAGCGAACTGCCCGGCTGTACGTTGCGAAACACCGTCGGCTGGATGAAGAAGCGCTCGCCATCGCTGCTGGCGTTACCGCCGCAAACGAGTTGCGCGCCGTCGTGCGTGCCTGCATCGATAAAGCCGCGAATCTTGTCGAACTGCCGCGCCTCGACGATTGCACCGACATGATTCGACGCGTCGAGCGGATCGCCCATGCGCACCTTGGCAAGCACCGCGCCGATACGTTCGACGAGCTCCGCTTCGACCGAGCGATGCACCACGAGCCGGCTGCCCGACACGCAGCACTGTCCTGCGTTGAACGCGATGCCGAAGGCGATGGCGTCGGCGGCGTCGTCGAGATCGGCATCGGCGAACACGATCTGCGGATTCTTGCCGCCGAGCTCAAGCCCGACCTTCTTCATGTTGCCGCCCGCCGCCGCGAGCACCGAACGGCCCACTTGCGTCGAACCGGTGAACGAGATCATGTCGACGTCCATGTGTTCGGCAAGCGCCTGCCCGACCACCGGACCGAGACCGGTCACGACGTTGACCACGCCGTCCGGCAGACCCGCTTCGGTGAGCAACGCGGCGAGCTTGAGCGTCGTGGTCGATGTCAGTTCGGACGGCTTGACGATCACCGTGCATCCCGCAGCCAGCGCGAAGGGCAGACGCTCCGAAAGAATGAAGAACGGAAAATTCCACGGCGTGACGATGCCGACGACTCCCACCGGCTGACGCATGACCAGCCCGAACATGTCGGCCCCGAGCGTGTCGTGCGAGTCGCCATGGACCACGCGTGCAAGGCCCGCCGCATACTCCCAGATGCCCGCGGCCGCCGTGATTTCGCCGCGCGACTGGCCGACAGGCTTGCCGCTTTCGAGCGTTTCGAGATACGCCAGCGCCTCGACGTTGTCGCGAATCAGGCGCGCGGCTTTCAAAAGGACCGTTGCGCGTTGCTCGCCGGATAAGCGCGACCAGCGGCCATCGTCGAAAGCGCGTCGAGCAGCGGCGACGGCTGTATCGAGATCGCTGGATGACGCACGCAGCGTCGCGGTGACGCCCACGCCGTGCCCCGGACTCTTGCGCGTCACCCATTCGGCGGATGAGCCCGCATGACTTTTTCCGTCGATGTACATCGGCGTGCGCAGCGGCTCGTCGGGAAGATGCAGCGAGGCTGCGAGTTCGCTCAAATCACTCATATCCGTCTCCATTCAACATTTCCGCGGTGCGCCTGGCATTCGCTGCAAGCGTGAGAACAAGGTCACTGCCTCACGTCGACGGAACCCATTCTGCACCATCCGGTTACTTCCGTACAAGCCGATTTTTGGTTTATAGTCGCTGACATACCGAGTGCCTTCAGGCATCCCGACCGCTCATTCTTCGACCACGCACATGACCCTCACCCCCGCTACGCCGAGAAGCGCATCCAAGTCCGCCGAAGCCGTCGTCACCCGTCAACCCAGACAGCGGGACCCCGAAGTAACGAAGGCCCGGATTCTCGATGCCGCGAAAAAAGAGTTCGCCAAGCTCGGCATGGCGGGCGCACGAGTGGAAGCCATCGCCACGCGCGCCAAGGCCAACAAGCGGATGATCTATCACTACTTCGGCAGCAAGGAGGAGTTGTTCGTCGCGGTGCTCGAAGACGTGTATGCCGACATCCGCTCCGCCGAACTCAAGCTCGACCTCGACCATCTCTCGCCCGAGGAAGCCATCGTCGCGCTCACCACGCATACCTGGAACTACTACCTGAAGAACCCCGAGTTCATGACGCTCGTGAACAGCGAGAACCTGCATCGCGCGCGGCACGTCAAGAAGTCGCAGCGCTTCAAGGAATTGCATCAGGGCTTCATTTCGATGCTGCAACGTATCCTCGATCGCGGCGTCGAAGCGGGCGTGTTTCGTAGTGGCGTCGATGCGCGGCAACTGCATATCACGATGGCCGCCATCGGCTATTACTACCTCACGAATCGCTTTACGAGCGGCGTGATCTTCGACATCGACTTCATGGACAAGGCTGCACTCAAGAGCCGTCTCGACTTCAATATCGACACCATCCTGAGGCTCGTGCGGCCTTGAAAACGGCACGGCGAGCATCTTGGGCAGCGGCGTTGCCATGTCACGCCACCTTCTCTTGCGCCGCCGACATACGCGCGAGCAACGCTGCATCGACGAGCGGACGAAACGCCATGCGCGCCAGCACGTCGCGCTCTATATCCACGCCGTCCGCAACCTCGATCAGCCGCACGCCTTCGGCTTCCAGCCGGAACACCGCCCGCTCGGTCACGTAAAGCACTTCCTGCGCGCTGCGCAATGCTTGCTCGCCGCTGAACGTGATGTGCTGCACGCGTTCGACGAGCTTCGGCACGCTGCCCGGCGACACGATCTTCAAGCGCGTTCCCGCCTGTTCGACATCCAGCCCTTTCGCCTCGAAACTCCCGCAAAACACGATCTTGCGTGCGCCTTGCGTGATGTCGATGAAGCCGCCCGGCCCGACGACCGTCGACCCGAGCTTCGACACGTTGATGTTGCCTGCGCCATCCATTTCGCCCATGCCGAGAAAGGAGACATCGACGCCGCCGCCGCTGTAGAAATCGAATTGATCGACACTCGACAGAATGGCGTGCGCATTGCGCGCGGTGCCGAACATGGGGCCGTCGAGCATCGCGCCGTTGTGAATGCCCTGCTCGACCGATCCCCAGAACGTGCCGAGACGCCCTTGCTCCGCGAGCAGCGCGGGAATGCCGCCCGGAATGCCGAAGCCGAAGTTGGCCGATTGTCCTTCGTACAGTTCGAGCGCCGCGCGTGCCGCGATGATGCGGCGAATGCCCGTCGGCACTTCGTAGAAGCCTTCGCCGATGGTACACAGCGCTTCACCGCTCAAGGCCGCGTCGTAGTCCGACACCACGCATTGCACTTGCTCCGGTGTCTCCACGAGCGTGTCGACGAGAATGCCCGGAATGCGCACGAGCCGCGCCGGCACGTAGCCTTCCGGGGCGCGCTCCTTCACCTGCACGATCACGCGGCCAACGCTGTTATGCGCGGCGAGCGCGGCGGCGTAGACATCGAGGTCGGCCGGTTCGCGGCGCAGCGTGACATTGCCGCTCTCATCCGCCGATGAACCGCGCACGATGGCGAAATCCACCTTGAACGGCTTGTAGCGCAGGTATTCGCGGCCATCGAGTTCGATCAGCTCGACGAGGTCTTCGCTTGCGAGCTCGTTGATCTTCCCGCCATCGATACGCGGATCGACGAAGGTGCGCAGTCCCACATGCGTGACGAGTCCGGGCCGCCCCGCGCCAATCTCGCGCAGCAACGTGCTGATGGCGCCGGCGGGAAAGCTGTAGGCCTCGAAGGCGTTGTCGCGAGCGAGCTTCTGCATGGCGGGCGCCCAGCTCCAATGTCCGCCGATCACGCGTTTGACCATGCCCTCATGCGCAAATCGGCCGAGGCCGCTGCCCTTTGCGTCACCGATGCCGAGCGCGTGGACGATGGTCAGATCGCGCGGATGTCCCGTCTCGAGAAAGCGCTTTTCGAGTTGGGCAAGCACGGCGTCGGCTTCGAGCAGCCCGCCGCCGGAACCCGCGAGTGCGATGGTCGCGCCATCGAAAATCTGCCCGACCGCAGCGGCAGCATCCGTCCACTTGTTCACTGAAAGCTCCTTTGGGAAGCAGCCGCAAAAGCCATTGACAGCGGCCATTCGTTGGTCTTAAATAACCCACCAGATGGTTACTTGCTGCGAATGTTGGCACACGAAACCTCTGAATTCAAGCGGTATTTCGACTGGCTGCGGGTAAACCTTCAACGCAAGTCCTGCCGCAAATATCTGATCTGACGATATGCATGGAGACAACATGAGACTCTCGGAAACGCACGAGCAAATTCGCGACACGACGCGGCGGTTTGCGCAGGAAGTCATCCGGCCGCTGGCCGAGGAACTGGATCGCGAAGAGCGTTTTCCAGCGGAGATCTACAAGCGGATGGGCGAACTGGGACTCTTCGGCATCACCGTGCCGGAGCAGTTCGGCGGCGCGGGAATGGATGTCACGGCTTACGCGCTCGTGATGGAAGAGTTGTCGCGCGGCTATGCGTCGGTGGCGGATCAATGCGGCCTGCTCGAACTCGTCGGCACGTTGTTGAGCGCGCATGGCAGCGACGCGCAACGTGCGAAGTACCTGGAGTCTTTGCTGCGCGCCGAGTTGCGTCCGGCCTACTGCATTACCGAATCCGACGCGGGAACGGACGTTTCCGGCATCCGCACCACGGCCACGCGCACCGCCGACGGCTGGGAACTCAGCGGCGCGAAACTGTGGATTCATAACGCGCCCGTCGCCGACCTCGCCTTCGTGCTCGCGCGTACCGACCCGGCTGCGGGCAAGCGCGGCATGAGCATCTTTATCGTCGATTGCCACTTGGCGGGCGTATCGAAGGGGCCGAAGGAACACAAGATGGGACAGCGCGCATCGCAGGTGGGCGAGCTTCATTTCGACCGCGTGAAGCTTGCCGAAGACGCGCTCCTCGGACAAGAAGGACGCGGCTTTCACATGATGATGAGCGCGCTCGACAAGGGCCGCGTGGGCATCGCCGCGCTCGCGGTCGGCATTGCGCAGGCGGGTCTCGAAGCGGCGCTCGAATACGCGCAGACACGCAAGCAGTTCGGCACGCATATCGCCGAATTCCAGGGCATTCAGTGGATGCTCGCCGACATGGCGAAGGACATTCAGGCCGCGCGCCTGCTCGTGCACGATGCCGCCGCGCGCCTCGAATCCGGCGAGCGCGCGAGCATCGCCTGCTCGATGGCCAAGTGCTTCGCGGGCGACACGGCCGTCAAGCACAGCGCCAACGCCGTGCAGATATTCGGCGGCAGCGGCTACATTCGCGGCTACGAAGTGGAGCGGCTTTATCGCGACGCGAAGATCACGCAGATCTACGAAGGCACGAACCAGATTCAGCGCACGATCATTGCGCGCGATCTGATTGCGAACGGAGCATCGTTATGAGCGCGCGTCCTGTTGCGCTCGTCACGGGCAGCCGGCGCGGCATCGGCCATGCGATTGCCGTCGAACTGGGCCGCGCGGGCTTCGATATCGCGCTGACCGACGCCGTGGCTTCCGACGAACTCGATCGAGCCGTCGCCGATGTCGAAGAAACCGGCGCGCGTGCCATTGCCGTCGTATCCGATCTAGCGGATATCGCCTCGCATCACGCCACGCTGAACGATATCGAAACGCGGCTCGACGCTCCTATAGATTGCCTCGTGAACAACGCGGGCGTGTCGGTCATGTCGCGCGGCGATCTGCTCGATGTAACGCCCGAGAGCTTCGACCGGTGCATGGCCATCAACACACGCGGCACGTTCTTTCTCACGCAGGCTTTTGCGCGGCACTTTCTGTCTCGCATACGCAAGAGCAGGGCGGCGCATCCGAGCGTCATCACGATCACCTCGTCGAATGCGGTCGCGGCGTCTCCCTTGCGCGGCGAATATTGCGTGTCGAAGGCGGGATCGTCTATGGCCACGACGTTGTTTTCCCTGCGCCTGGCCGAACATGGAATCGCCGTCTACGAAGTGCAGCCCGGCCTGATCGAGACCGAGATGACAGCGCCTTCGCGCGCGCGCTACGACGCGCAAATGGAGCAAGGGCTCACCGCCATAAAACGCTGGGGCACGCCGCGGGAAGTGGCGACGGCCGTGCGCTCGCTCGCGACCGGCGGCTTGCCGTACAGCGTCGGACAGGCCATCCGTGTCGATGGCGGCTTACTCGTCAACAAATACTGAACCGCATATGAACTCAACGCTCAAGCTGCCGACCTCGCTCGGCACGATAGAAAGCTACCGTCTGCAAGGCACACCGCTCGATGTGCGTACGCCCGCGCGGCCGTTCAATCGCATCGCGTATTCGGCGGCGCATGTCGTGGCCGATCCGCTGCGCGCGGGTGAACTGAACGCGCCACCCGCCATCGACTGGGAACGCACGCTCGACTATCGGCGCTACCTCATCAAGCAAGGTCTCGGCATTGCCGAAGCAATGGACACCGCGCAACGCGGCATGGGCCTGACGTGGAACAGCGCCCTCGAACTCATCACGCGTACAGTGGAAGGCACGCGCGATATTCCCGGCGCGTTAATCGCATCGGGCTGTGGCACCGATCATGTCTCGCCCGGTTCGATCACCAACTGCGATCAGGTCATTCGCGCCTACGCCGAGCAACTCGAAGCCGTGCAGCGCGTCGGCGGACGCGTCATCCTCATGGCAAGCCGCGCGCTCGCGCGAGTCGCGCGCTCGAGCGACGACTATCGGCGCGTCTATCGCGAAGTGCTCGCCATGTGTAACGAGCCCGTGATTCTGCACTGGCTCGGCGAGATGTTCGATCCGGAACTCGCCGGCTACTGGGGCGAATCGTCGTATGAGCGCGCGGCGCAAGTGTGCCTCGATGTGATCGGCGACAGCGTCGATCATGTCGATGGCATCAAGATTTCCCTGCTCGACGACGCCAAGGAAATTTCCTTCCGGCGTCAGTTGCCGCCCAAGGTGAAGATGTACACCGGCGACGACTTCAATTATCCAAGTCTGATTGCGGGCGATGAACGAGGCTTCTCGCATGCGCTGCTCGGCATCTTCGATGCGATTGCCCCAGCCGCTTCGCAGGCGCTCGCCGCGCTCGCCAACGACGACCTCCATACATTCCACACGCTGCTCGCGCCGACCGTGCCGCTGTCACGCCATATCTTTCGTGCGCCGACGCAGTATTACAAGACGGGCGTCGTATTCCTCGCGTATCTAAACGGCTTTCAGGACCACTTCTTCATGCTTGGCGGCCACCACGGCATGCGTCCGCCCGCCTATCTCGCCGAGGTCTTTCGTCTCGCCGATCAGGCCGGCCTGCTGCGCAATCCCGACGACGCCATCGGCCGAGTGCGGAAAGTCATGGCAGCGCTCGGTTGCGCCGAGTAATCGCGGCTGATCGCCTTCGACATCACACGGGGATCAACATGAGAAACCTGCAGGGAAGACTCGATCTGTGCTCGATCAACACGGCGACGCTTGGCCATCGCGAGGCGTTGAGCGTCACGATCGACCGCATCGCCGCAGCGGGATTTGGCGGCATTGCGCCGTGGCGTCACGAGGTGGAGAACGCGAACGTCGCCGACATCGCGCGGCAGATCAGGGCGCTCGGGTTGAGCGTCACGGGCTATTGCCGTTCGACATATCTGCCGGCGGCGAGTCGCGCGCAATTCAAGGCGAATATCGAAGCGAACAAGGCAGCCCTGCGCGATGCCGCGACACTCGGCGCACGCTGCTTCGTGATGGTCGTCGGAGGTTTGCCCGAGGGCAGTCGCGATCTGAATGGCGCACGCGCACAGGTGATCGAAGGCATCGCCGAATTGCTGGATACGGCGCGCGAGTGCGGCGTGCCGCTCGCGCTCGAACCGCTTCATCCGATGTACGCGGCGGATCGCGCCGTGCTCAACACGCTCGCGCAGGCGCTCGATATCTGCGCGCAGGTCGATCCCGGACATGGCGGCTTTCTCGGCGTTGCCGTCGATGTCTATCATTGTTGGTGGGACCCGGCGCTTCAGGCATCGATCGGGCGGGCGGGACAAGACGATCGCCTGCTCGCGTTTCATGTATGCGACTGGTTGCGCGAGACACGCGATCTGTTGCTCGATCGCGGCATGATGGGCGATGGCGGCATCGACCTGGCGGCCGTGCGCAGTAACGTCGAGCAAGCCGGATATGACGGACTCGTCGAAGTCGAGATTTTCTCGAAAGAAAACTGGTGGCGGCGCGATCCGGACGAAGTGCTGCGCATCTGCGCGGATCGCTTGCAAACAGTGTGCTGACTGCGAGGGACAATCATCATGCAAGAGACAGTTCGTTGGGGCGTGCTCGGCGCCGCGAAAATCGCCGACAAGTTCGTGGTGCCCGCCATTCAGCGGTCGTCCAATGGCCGCGTGGTGTGCGTGGCGGCACGCGATCGCGAGCGCGCGGCCGCTTTCGCTGCACGACACGACATCGCAAACGCATATGCAAGTTACGACGAAGTTCTCGCCAGCGATCAGGTCGATGCCATCTACATTCCGCTGCCAACGGCGAGTCACTTCGAGTGGTGCAAAAAAGCGCTTCTCGCCGGCAAGCATGTGCTGTGCGAAAAGCCCATCGCCATGACGGCTTCGCAAGTTCGGGAGTTGATCGCGCTGCGCGATTCGACGGGTCTCGTCTGTGGCGAGGCGTTCATGGTGGCGCACCATCCGCAATGGGCGTTCGTGCAGGAGTGCATCGCGCGCGGGACGCTTGGCAAACTGCGGCTCGTGGAAGGCTCCTTCACGTATTTCAACGACGATCCCCATGCACTCAAAAACGATCTCGCATTGGGCGGCGGCGGTGTGCGCGATATCGGCGTCTATCCGGTCGTCACCACGCGCATGGCGACTGGTCTCGAGCCGCTTGCGATCGGCGCGGACATCACCATCGATCCGCGTTATGGCACCGACAAGCTCGCGGTCTGCGACCTCACGTTTTCTGGCTTCGATCTACACTTTTACTGCGGCACTCAACTCGCGCGCCGCCAGCATATGATCTTTCATGGATCGAAAGGCTGGCTCTCGCTCGATGCGCCGTTCAACCCTGGCGTGTACGGCGACGCGAAGGTTCATATCCGCCTGGATGGAACGGGCAAAGCGGAGACCGTCGAGTTCGGCGATGTCGATCAGTATCAGTCGATGGTCGAAAACTTCGGCGCGGCGGTGCTTCGACCGGGCGAACCGCTTGCATTCACGCTCGAAAATTCTCTCGGCAACCAGCTTGTGATCGACGAGGTGCTGTCTCATGCCAACCGCTAGCACGACCATGACCAAGAAAGCGACGTCGATGATCGACGTTCAGCAACTTCGCGAAACGCGCGCGCTGGCGGCCGCGTGCGCGAATGCGGACGACGCTTCCCTTTGGCGCTGGTTTTCGGCGCTGATGGACAGCGGAAAGATTCGCTGGTGCCTTGCCTCGGAGGGCTGGCTCGTGAGTGTGAACCATCGGCACGTGGCGACGGCTGCATCGTTCGATGAAGCCATCCGCATTGCCAAGGATGGCTCCAGCTTTTCTCTCATGTGATGATGTCGCCGACATCTACTTTCGACCGGAGCCGCGACATGACGACAAACAGGGCCTTTCATTGCGACAAACTCGTGCGGTTTCAGCACTGCGATCCTGCCGGCATCGTGTTCTATCCGCAATACTTCGTCCTGTTCCATGAGGTGCTCGAGGACTGGTTCAATGACGGACTGGGCGTGGATTACGCACATTTCATCGGCACACAAAGACTCGGCATTCCCACGGTGCATATTCAGGCGGATTTCGTCGCGCCGAGCAAGCATGGACAGACGCTTCGTTGCTCCCTGAAGGTCCGCGATCTGGGCAGAAGTTCGATCAAACTCAGTCTTGAAGCTGCTCTCGAAGATGAGTTGCGCGCGAAAATCGAGCAGACCGTCGTGCTGTTTTCGTTCGACGATCAGACTTCGGTCGCGCTGCCGGAAGACTTGAGGCAGCGCATGATGCAGTTCGCGGCGCAGGATTGACCTTGAAAATCCACGCCGCGCGCATTGCCAAGGCTTGATGCGCCAGAGCGTTACCTGAAGACAGCGACCGCATCTCACCAGCAAAGATAACCGCCGTCCGCCACGACGATGGACCCAGTCATCAAACTTGCGGCGTCGCTGGCAAGGAACAAAATGACGGACGCGATTTCGTCCACGCGTCCAAGGCGGCCCATCGGTGTGCCGCCTACCCAATACTGTCGCAAGTTCGGGTCCATCGATACCTTCCTGACGAGATCGGTATCGATATACGTCGGCGCAACCGCGTTGACCCGCACACCGCGCGATGCCCATTCCACCGCGAGCGAGCGCGTCAGATGATGCACCGCCGCCTTCGACGCGTTGTAGTTCGCCTGCTCCTGCGGTCGCGTCGCAATGAACCCCGCCATCGAACCGACGTTCACGATTGCCCCGCTGCCGCGTTCGAGCATCGATCTACCGAACGCGCGGCAACAGCGAAACAAGCCATTCAGATTCACGTCGAGGACCTTGTTCCACACCTCATCCGACATCGTCTCCGCCGGCTCGTTTGAGATGGCGATGCCCGCGTTGTTGACGAGAATGTCGATCGCGCCGATACGCGCGGCAATGTCATCGTGAATGCGTTGCGGCGCGGCCGGATCGGTCACGTCGAAGGGCACGCCGTGAGCCGCGAAGCCCTTCGTGTTCAAAGCATCGACGGCGGCAGCGAGCGCGGCGGGATCGAGATCGGTGAGCACGACTTCGGCGCCTGCTTCGGCCAGCGCTTCGGCTGTCGCCTGGCCGATGCCGCGCGCCGCGCCCGTTACGACCGCGCGCTTGCCATCGAGTCTGAATTTGTCGAGATACATGGAATCTGCCTTGAGAAACGAGTCAACTCAGCACGATCCCGCCGCACACGTTGAGCGATTGTCCGGTCACGAAAGCGGAGGCATCGGAGGCAAAGAAGCACACCGGCCCGGCCACGTCTTCGGGTTGTCCGAGCCGCGCGAGCGCGGTCTTGTCGACCCACTGCTTCGCGATTGCGGGGTCCTCGAGATTCGTGCGCCCCATGTCCGTCACGATAATGCCCGGACACACCGCGTTGGCCGTGATGCCGAACGGGCCGATCTCCTGCGCGAGCACGCGCGTGAAGCCCATGACCGCCGCCTTCGATGCCGAGTAATGCGCTTGCAGCGGCGCGCCATGCTTGCCGCCAATCGACGCGATATTCACGATGCGTCCGTACCCGCGCGCCTTCATGTGCGGCAACAAGGCTTGCGTCACGAGGAACGTGCCTTTCGCGTTGACGTCGAGCACCGCGTCCCATTCGTGCTCGGCGAGTTCATCCACCGACCGTGCGATCAGAATGCCCGCGTTATTGACGACGGCGTCGACCTGACCCGCCTGAGCGATGGCCGCCGCGATCATGTCCGTTACCTGCTGTTTGTCGCTGACATCGGCATAGAGCGCGAACGCGCGCCGCGACTTGCCGCGAATCTCTTTTGCCACGCCTTCGAGCGCATCGCGCTGCGGTTCGATATCGTTGACGACGACATCGAAGCCATCGTCGGCTAGTCCCAACGCGAGCGCCCGGCCAATGCCCCTGCTCGCGCCCGTCACCAGCGCCACCCGTCCATTCGATGCTTTGCTCATGATGGTGTCCGACTCCTTAATTCGTGAGGTATTCGTGCACGTGAGGCGATTAGCGGAAGAAGCGAATCTCGCCGCGTAAGACCGCCAGCCCGACAGCCGCGATCATCACGATGCCGCGCACGATGTTCTGCAAATAGAACGGCGCGCCGATCAGATTCAGGCCGTTATCCAGCATGCCGATGATGACGACGCCGACCAGCGTGCCCTGAATGGTCGCGCGTCCCGGCTTGAATGCGGTCATGCCGAGGAACACGGCGGTGAGGCTGTCCATGAGGTAAGCATCGCCCGCACCGGATTGACCCGTGCCGAGTCGTGCGGTCAGCATCACGCCGCCGAGCGCCGCGCCCGCCGCCGACAGCACGAGCGCCGTGACACGCGCGCGGTTCACCTTGATGCCCGACAGACGCGCCGCCTGAATGTTCGCGCCCGTCGCGATGACGCTGCGCCCGAGCCGCGTTCGATTGAGCAGCACGTAAAAGACGAACACGGTAACGAGCGCAATGACGATAGGCATCGGGATCACGCCGAACACCGTGCCCTTGGCAATGGCGTAGAAGCTGTCGGGCATCTGCGCATAGATCGAATCGCCGCCGGTGTACGCGTAATTGACACCGAGCGCGATGGGTCCCATCGCGAGCGTCGCGATCAGCGAGGGAATGCGCAGCATGGTCACGAGCAGGCCGTTGACGAGCCCGATCACGACGCCCGAAACGATTGCCACCGCAATGGCAAGCGGCACTGGCAAGTGCGCCAGCACGAGCATGCCGGCGACGAGTACGCCCGCGAGACTCGCTGCCTGACCGATAGACAAGTCGAATTCGCCGCTCGCCACTGCCACGGTCAGCCCCGACGAGATGACCATCAGCACGGAGATCTGCACGAGCACATTGCTGATGTTGTCGATCGACACGAAGCGGTCGGTGCCGAGCGCGAACGCGATGAAAATGATCACCGCCGCCGCGACCGTGCCCCAGCGGCTCGCGAGATGACTGAAGTCGAAGCTGCGTGGCGCGTGAGCGGCGGGGTCTTCGGATCTTTTGGCGGCCAAGGTCTGTCCTTTCATTTCAGTTCACCTCGAGCAAGAGTCTTGCTTCGGAAAATTCGGTGCGGTCGAGACATTCGCCCACCACGCCATCGGCGATGCAGTAAATGCGGTCGCATAGCTTGAGCATTTCCTCGAACTCGGCGCTCGCAATCAGCACGCTCGCGCCCGCCTTGACCAGTTCGTGAATCAGCGCATAGATTTCCGCCTTGCTGCCGACATCCACGCCTTCGGTCGGATTGTCGAGCAGCAGCAGCGGCTGCTTCGCCGCGTGACTTCGGCCCATGCGAATCAGCCAGCGGCCGAACGCGACCTTCTGCTGATTGCCGCCGGATAGCTGAAGCACGTCCTGCCCGATGCCGCTGCACTTGATACCCAGTTGCTTCACGGTGTCGTGCGCGAGCCCGCGCATGAGCGTGTGCTGCATGAAGCCGCCGCGGCTCGTTTGTTCGAGCGTGCCGGTCATCAGATTCTCTTCGACGGTCAATCCCGGAAAGAGCGCCTTGCGCAAGCGCTCATCGGCGACCAGATACACGCCACGGCCGATTGCATCGGCGACATCGCGCGTCAATCCGCGTTTGCCATTGACGATGCATTCGCCCGTGACCTTCGCGCTTATCGATCCCGCGAGCGCTTCCAGCACGCCGGTCTGCCCGCCGCCCATCACGCCTGCAATGCCGACGATCTCGCCCGCATGCACGACGAGATCGGGTACGTCGAGATTGCCGATGCGCGCGTCTTGAATGCGCGTCGTGACGGTGTCGCGAGACGCGGAAGACGACCAGTTCTGATCCTCGATCCTGCGTCCGACCATCAGATGCACCACTTCCTGCAGCGTCGTTTCGGCGACGAGGCCATCGTGCACTTTTGCGCCGTCCTTGAGCACGGCCACGCGATCGCACTGCTCGAAAATCTCGTTCAGGTGATGCGAGATGAAAAGAATCGACAAGCCGTGCGACTTGAGATCGCGCAGAAAGCTGAAGAGCTTGCGGCTTTCGTTGAGCGTGAGCGAGGCGGTCGGTTCATCGAGAATCAGAATGGCGGGCTCGCTCACCAGCGCCTTCAGGATGTCGAGAATCTTGTTCTCGCCGAGCGTGAGATCGCCGCATTCCCGGTCGAGATCGATATCGATGCCAAAGCGCTGCGCAAAGCGGCTCGCTTCGACTCGCAAGGCGCGCGAGCGGATCAGGCCGCCGCTCAACGGTTCGCGTCCGAGCATGATGTTCTCGGCGGCGGTCAGCGTCGAGATGACCGCGATCTGCTGATGCGCCACCGCGATGCCCGAGGCGAGCGCGTCGCCGACGCTCTTCATCGAGACCGGCTTGCCGTCGATAGAGAGCGTGCCTGCATCGGCTTGCTGCGCGCCGCAAATGATCTTGACCAGCGTGGATTTGCCCGCGCCGTTCGCGCCGACGAGCGCGAGCATTTCGCCGCCCCACAAGTCGAGATCGACGCCGCGCAGCGCCGGATTGCCGTGGAAGCTCTTTTCCACGCCACGGGCGCTCAGGCGAGGGGTTCCCTTCGCCAGATTGTCATTCATGTGTCTGTCTCCTGACACGGCGGGCCGGCGTGGATACGCGCGGCCGGCCCGCCGCCCATCACATGCCGGCCACGGCGCGGTCGCGATAGATGTAGTACAGATCTTTCGCGTTATAGGTCGGCTCGTTCGGCCCGGGGATATTCACGCCGCGCACCAAGAGAGGCGCGGGGAATTCAACGGTTGGAACCGGCACGAGCTTCTTCGCGTCGCCACCCTTCGCCACGATCTCGTTGATGAGCCAGCCGGTGTAGGCGCCCCAGACTTCGAAGGCCTGCGCCGTCGTGCAGATCAACGGATAGTTCGGCTTGCGCATGCGGTCGAGTGCCGTCGGATGCCCGTCGTGGCCGATCACCATGATCTTGTCCTGCATGCCGCGCGACATGACGACTTCTGCCGCCGCCATGGCCGGTTCGTCCCACGGGCACCAGATCACATCGAGATCCTTGCCGTAGGTCGTGAGCCAGTCGTTGACGGTGTTCTGCGTCGCCTCGTAGAAACCGGAATACTGGATCACGCGTTCGTTCTTGAGCGAAATCCATTCGTTTTCCGTGAGGGCCGTCTTCATCACCTTGCCGCGCTTGCGCGTGCCGTGGTGAAAGTTGGCAATGATCGCGCACATGTTGGCCTTGGTCTTGCCCTGGGCCAATAACGTATCGATCATGAACTGCGAGGTCTGCGCGCTCATTGCGTAGTTGTTGCTGGTGATGTCCGCAATGGCGGGCGCCTGCCATCCCGAGTCGAGACTGAAGAACGGAATCTTCGATGCCGTGAGGTGATCGAGCGCGCTCTTCGCCGCGGTCAACGTGCCGTACAGCACGAGAATGGCATCGGACTTCGCGGTGATCGCATCCTCGATCTGGCTCACGAGCTGACCCGGATCGCCCTTTGCATCGGTCTGCTTGATCTGCCAGGTCTTGTCGAGACCCGACTTCTTGAGCCACTGCTGCAGGCCGTTCCACGAGCGCTGGTCGGATTGCGCGGACATCTGCTGCGCCACCACCGCGATCTTCAGCGGCTTGCCGCCTTGCGGCGACGATGCCGGCGTTTGCGCGTGGGCGCTCGTCGCCCCGAACAGCATCTGGGCGAACTGCGTACCGCCGACGGCGGCCGCCATGCCGAGCAGACGGCGGCGCGAGAACTCCGGTTCCTGGCTGTTGCTGTCTTCCATGTTTGTCTCCTGTTCTATTCGACTGCGTGTTATATGAAGAGCGCCGCCACCTTCTGCGGTTGATCCCAATGCGGCATGTGACCCGCCTGGGGGATGAAGTGCACGGGAATGTCCGGCCCTGCGCGGCTCGCGTGCTGCCACGGGATGATCTGATCGTCGAGCCCCCAGATCACGCGGGAAGGCGCGTCGAGCGCGGACAGTTCGGAGCGGATATCGATCTGCTGACGCCCGCTGCTGACGAGATTGCCCGCGAGCGCCGCCAGCGCGCCGCGCTTGCTGATGGCGCCCGCCATCTGATCGAGTTGTTGCGCGGACAGAAGCGGCGGATTGAGCGCGGAGCGGCGCAGCAGATGCATGAGCCCGCCGCCTTTTTGCACGTGCGCCATGCCGTCGATGAAGTCGTCGTCGATCTCCGTGCCGAATCCGGCGGGCGCGATCAAGGTCAGGCGCCGCACTTTCGACTTGAGCGCCGTTGCGACTTTCGTGGCGACCGCCGCACCCAGCGAATGCCCGGCGAGTTCGATGCCGCCGAGCCCTAGATCCTCGATCAGCGCGACGATCGCGGCAGCCATGCCATCCACGTCGGCGCTGTCGAAATCGGTGGCGCCGTGAGAAGGCAAGTCCGGTGCGATGACGTGCTTGCCACGCCGCTGCAACTGGCTTGCGAGCGCGGACCATACTTGCGCGTCGCCTGAGAAACCGTGCAGCAGCACGAGCGGGGCGCCGCTCGCGTTCGGTGCGCGCCATTCGCGATACGCCACGCGACCGCGCGGCAGATTGCGATAGAGCACGCCTTCTGCCGAGACTTCGCGTGCCTGATTTGCGTCGCCGACGCAACCTGTGTCGTTCACGCGTGCTTCGACATCGTGGCGTTCTATGCGCCCGCGTCGTCCCGTTCCGGCGATGTCGTCGAGCGCGATACCGCCTTGCCGCGCCACGCGTCGTGCGGCAGGCGTGGCGCGCAAGCCGGTCGTGACGTCCTGGCGGGTGCTCGCTGCCTGCGAACGCATTTCAGGCGCAGCGGCAGCGGCAGGCGCGGCGGCGGCGGCCTCCTCGGGCACGGCGCTGCTCTCTTCGCCGATCACGTCGTATTCGCCGAGCATGCCGCCGACATCGACGTCCTCGCCCACTTCGGCGACGATCTTGCGCAACACGCCATCGGCGAGCGCGGGCATCTCCACGACCGTCTTGTCCGTTTCGATTTCGACGAGGGTCTCGCCGCGCGTGAAAGACTCGCCCGGCTTCTTGAACCACTCGACCACGCGCCCCTGCTCCATCGTTTCGCCCAGGCGCGGCAGCAACAGGGACTTGCTCATGCCGGCACCATGTTCGAGATCATGTCGACGATGAGTTGCGCCGTCGGAATACTCGCGCTTTCGAGCGCGGGCGACACCGAGATCGGCACGTCTTCGCCCGCGAGCCTGAGCACCGGATCCTCGAGGAAGTCGAAGCACTCCTCCGAGATGCGCGCCGCGATCTCGGAGGCGACGCCGCACGTCGAAGCCGACTCGGTGACGACGACCGCGCGCCCCGTGCGATTCACCGACGCCACCACGGTTTCCATATCGAGCGGATTGAGCGTGCGCAAGTCGATCACTTCGACATCGACGCCATTGCGCGCCAGCGCCTCGGCGGCTTCGAGCGCGACATACACCATGCGCGAATAGGTGACGAGCGTGACGTCCTTGCCGTTGCGCCGCACCGCTGCCTTGCCCCATGGCGCGATGGGCGTGGTCAGGTCCGCGTCTTCCTTGCGTGCATAGAGCGCCTTGTGCTCGATGAACACGACGGGGTCCGGCAAGGTCAGGCTGTGACGCAGCAGATGGTAGGCATCGGAAGCCGTGGCGGGCATGGCAAGGCGCAAGCCGGGCGTGTGCATGGCGAGCGCTTCGAGACTCTGCGAATGCTGCGCGCCTGCCGACCGGCCCGTGCCGCCTTGCGTGCGCAAGACCATCGGCACACCGATCTGTCCGCCGAACATATAGCGGATTTTCGCGGCCTGATTGCCGACCTGATCCATCGTCATGCCGAGAAAGTCCACGTACATCAGTTCCGCGACCGGTCGCAGGCCGGTCATCGCCGCGCCCACGGCCGCACCGACGATGGCGGGCTCGCTGATCGGCGTATCGATCAAACGCGCGGCGCCGAATTCCTTGATGAGGTCTTTCGTGACGCCATACGCGCCGCCGTACACGCCGACTTCCTCGCCAATCACGACGACGGTGTCATCGGCCTGCATGGCGTCGCGCAACGCCTGGCGCAGCGCGTCGCGGTAAGTGATTCTGGTCAGACTGGACATATCAGCTCCTTGCCAGCACGCGTTCCAGACGCGAGCGAACGGATTCCGGTTGCGGCTCGCCGACGCCGTAGACATCCTCGAACATGGTGTCGAGCGCAGGCGCGGCGGAGTTCGCGGTGAAGTCGATCGCGTCGCTCATCTCGCGGCTGATCTCGGCATCGAGTGCGTCGATCTCGGCGGCGGTCACCGCGTGGCGCTCGACCAGCGTGCCGCGCGCACGGACGATCGGATCGCGCTTGCGTCCCACTTCTTCTTCATCGGGCGTGCGGTACGGACTCTTGTCCATGCGGCCATGACCGAAGAAGCGGAAGCACGAGATCGCCATGAAGCCGGGCTTGCCAGCGCGCGCGCCCGAGACCAGGTCTTCCGCCACGTCGAGCACGGCTTCGACATCCTCGCCATCCACCATGCCCGTGCGCAGGCCGAACGCCTCGGCGCGCTTGTCGAAGGCGGTGGAGCGTGTCGCCTTGTCGATCCGCGTGCCCATGCCATATTGATTGTTGATGCACACGAAAAGCACCGGCAGGTCCCACAGCGCCGCCATGTTCATGCTCTCGTAGAGAATGCCTTGCTGCATGGCGCCATCGCCGAAGAACGCCACCGATATCGCGTCTTTCTTCAGGAGCTTGTAGCTCAGGCCCGCGCCGACCACATGCGAGATGCCGCCGCCGACGATCGCATTCGCGCCGAGGTGACCCAACGCCATGTCGGCGATATGCATCGAGCCGCCCTTTCCACGGCAGTACCCGGAAGCCTTGCCGCCGATTTCCGCCATCATCCGGTTGGGCTCGGCGCCGCGCGCGAGAAAGATGCCGTGGCCGCGATGGTGCGTCGTGAAGCTGTCCTGCGGCTGCAACGCGCCGACGACACCCGCCGCCGCGCCCTCTTCGCCGATGGACAGATGCAGCATCGACCCCGCCGACAGCTCGCGCGCATACAGCTCGGCGACATGTTCCTCGAAGGTTCTGATGCGGCGCATCGTGCGATAAAGGTCTAGCAATGGAGGCTTGGATTGCGAAAGCATGGTTTCGACTCTGATGGAGGGTTCTCGATGAATGCGCGGACCGGTATCTCGGCGTGCGGGCTTCGACCGGCCTCGCTTACGCGGAAGGTCGCTCGCTAAAGCCGCGCAGGGCCGGATAAAGCTTCTGATACCGTTCGTAAATCTCGTCGTAGCGGGCGGCTTCGGCTGCTCTCGGTTCTATGCGGCGGCCCGGTTTCACCATGGCCGAAATACCTTCGTCGATGGAGCCGAAATGGCCGACGCCCGTCGCGGCAAGAATGGCCGCGCCGAGCGACGGCGCTTCGCTCGCCTTGGGCACGCTCACCGGCAAGCCCGCGATATCGGCATGGAGTTGCAGCCACAGGTCGGACGCGACCACGCCACCGCCGATGGTGATTTCACTCGCGGGAAAGCCCGCCTGCGCCATGCGCTCGAAGATCAGGCGCGAGCCGAAGCAGATGCCTTCGATGGTCGCGCGAAACAGATGCGGCATGCCGTGCGCGAGCGTCAGTCCGACGAAGGCGCCGCGCGAGAGCGCATCGACATGAGGTGTGCGGTTGCCCTGAAAATGATCGAGCGCGAGCAGACCGTCGCAGCCCGGCGCGATCTCGCGGGCTTCGTCGTTGAGCGCCTTGAGATCGAGATTGCCGCCCGCGAGCCGCCGCAACCAGTTGACGATGGAGCCCGTCGATGTCTGTCCGCCTTCGATGATGTGCCGGCCGGGATAGACGGCATCGGCATACGTGCCCCATAGGCCCTTGGCGGCGGCCGAGCGGTCGGAGACGCCGAACATCAGATGCGACGACCCGGTGATGAGCGCCACTTGTCCCGGCTTCGCAACACCGATTCCGATCATGCCGATGAGCGCATCCGCGCCGCCTTGCACGACCTTGACGCCCTGCGGCAACTGCAAATGTTCGGCGGCACGCGCGCTCAACGTGCCGACCACTTCGCCTGGCGCAATAACGGCGTCGGGCCACTTGTCGAGCAGCGAATCGAGCTTCAGCGCCGCGAGCAGACTCTTCGCGTAACCTCCGCTCTCGGTCGAGTAATGCCAGCGGATCGACGCGTTATCGAGGCTCGCGCAACGCCGGCCCGTGAGCCGCAAGTTCATGAAGTCCTGATACTCGCAGATGGTCGCCGCACGCTCGTAGATCTCGGGCTCGTGACGCGCGATCCACAATGCTTTCGGGATCATCCATTCCGCCGATACCGGACCTTCGCCCGCGCCGTTGACGACGAGCGCCGGATCGCCGGTGGCGAGCACGTCGGCGGCTTCGGCTTCGGCGCGTACATCCATCCAGATGATGGCCGGACGCAGCGCCGCGCCTTGCGCGTCGAGCGCGACGACGCTGCAACTCGTGGTGGCTAGCGCCATGGCATCGATGTCGGCGGGCGCGATACCCGCTTCCTTTACGGCCTGCCGAACCGCCGTGCCCATGGCATTCCACCAGTCTTCCGGATTCTGCTCGGCGCGCGCGCCCGCCGAAAACTGCGTGGCGTACGGCTGCGCGGCCGATCCAAGACAGGAGCCGGTCAAATCGAACACGCGTGCACGAATGCTTTCCGTTCCACCATCGACGCCGATTACGTGGCTCATGCTGTCTCCGTGTTTCCAGCCATCGTTTTGCACATTTGTCGTCATGCGCGACATTTGTGATGAGTTTGATTTTCGGGTCGGCTTTGTCAAGATGGTGTGCATAAACAGAGGGGAAACACCTAAATGCTGGAGCTGAACCTTGCGCACGAGTCCGACGACGCGCTGATCGTCCGCGCTGCGTGGCTGTATTACGTCGGTGGTTTGAATCAGGAGCAGACGGCCTCGCGGCTCGGTCTGCATCGCAGCCGCGTGAATCGCCTGCTGTCCGAGGCGCGCGATCGCGGGCTCATCAACGTGACGATCAATCACGAATCCGCGCGCGATATCGAAGTCGAACAGGCCATTGCGCGTTGCTTCGGCCTCGACTTCTGCATTGCCACGCCGACCTTAGGATTCGCCGACGGGCCCGCCGATCCCAAAGCGGATCGCATTCGCGCGGCCATCAGCCGGCGCGCGGTCGGCGCGGCGGGCGCGAGCTTTCTGAAGGGCAAGCTGCTGGACGGGCCCATTACCGTGGGCGTGAGCTGGGGACGCACGATAGAACAAGTGGCGACGCAGCTTGCGGGCGTGCGCAATCCGCAGGCGCGATTCGTCTCGCTGCTCGGGTCGCTCAAGCGGAACTCGACATCGAACCCGTTCGAAGTCGTGCAGTTCTTCGCGGCGCGCACCGGCGGCGAGGTGCATTTTTTGCCCGTTCCGTTCATCGCCAATTCGGTGGCGGACCGGAAGGTCTTTTTCGAGCAGCGCATCGTGCAGGACGCAATGCATCTCGCGCAGAACGCCGATCTCTATCTCATCAGCGTGGGCGAACTCGAGGAAACGTCGGTGCTGCGGACACAGGACATCATGACGGCGGACGAGCTGCGCAATATCCAGGAGAGCGGCGCCGTCTGCGATTCGCTCGGCAAGCTGTTCGATATCGACGGCCGCGAGATCAAGCATCCGCTCAGCGAACGGACGGTCGCCATCGCCACGGACGAATTACGCGGTCGCAATGTCGTGCTTCTGACGGGCGGTCTGGAAAAAGTACGCGCGACGACTGCGTTGCTGCGCAGTGGCATCGTCAAGGGGCTCGTTATCGACGGCGACACGGCGCTCGCGCTGGCGAAGTCGATGCAGTTGACTGACGGATTGGTATGACGCGTGAATTGGGCGCTCGGGGAAGGCAGAACAAATCCGTCCAGGCCGGGCGCCCAGCAAACAAAGCGGTTGCGCTCCTATAATCGCGACTTTCCAATCCGCGAATTCCTACCATGAGATTGCTTGGACGCGCATCGATTGCTGCTGTCGTGTTTGCCATGTTTGCCGTGTTGCCGGCGTTTGCGCAGCAGGTTCCACCTCACGATGAATTCTTCTGGCTCGGCGAGATCAACAAGGCGACCGTCGTCATCAACACGAGCGAAGGCTTGCTCGACAAATCGATGGCGCCGCGCCTGGCCGCTGGCGTCGCCAAGGTCATCGCCGATGGCGACCAGCCCGGCGCGAAGCGACCGCGAACCGTCATTACCTTCGAGCCGCTTCTGATCAAGGCAGCGGGCGAAGACATCACGCTACTGCACGCCGGACGCTCCAGTCAGGACATGCACGCGACTTACCGTTCCGCGATCCTGCGCGACGACCTGCTCAATCTCGCCGATCAGCTCAACACCACGACCGCCACCATCGTGCGCCTCGCCGACAAATACAAGAGCGTGGTCGTGCCGAACTACACGAACGGCGTGGCCGCGCAGCCCAACAGCTATGGCCATTACTTGCTAGGCTTCGCCGCCGGCCTCTGACCGCGATGCGCAGCGAATTCGCGAGACATACAAGCGCGTGGACCGTTCGTCGATGGGAACGACAGTGCTGAACGGTACGAGTTGGCCGCTGGATCGCGAGCGCATGGCGCAGTATCTCGGCTTCAATGCGCTCGTCGACAACGCGTACGACGCGTCGCAGATTTCTTCCGTCGATGAACCCGTGGAGGCTGGTGCGGTCGTCACGAGCGTGGCGCTGCATACCGGCGCCTTCATTCAGGACGTGATGACGCAATACGCCGAGTCGCGCCCTTGGATTCTCTTGCAGGAAGGCGGCGCCAATACGTACGTATCGAGCGCCATGCCGCAAAAGCGTAACCCGGGGCTTTTGATTCGCACGCGCTCGGACGCATCGACGGCAATCTCGCAGGCGGAAGGCGTCGTGATGCAAGCGCATAACCTGCCGCCGGGCATGAGCGATCCGAAGGACGTGAAGGCCAACAACGAGATGATCGAAAGCGGCATTGCAGCGCTCAAGGGCTTCGACGAGGTGCTGAACTCGCTCGTCATCGACCCGAACCGCGCACTTGAAGAGCTCAATAGCGACTGGACGGCATCGCAGGAAGTGGCCGATGTCCTCATGCGCAAGTACAAACTGCCGTTCCGGGTCGGCCATCATTTTGCGTCGAACGTGGTGGAATATGCGCGGCAGAAGGACATCAAGCCGCTCGACTTTCCTTACGCCGACGCGCAGCGCATCTACAGGCAAACGGTCGAAGGCACGCCCTACGCCGGCGATTTTCCGATGAGCGAAGCCGAGTTCCGCTCGACGCTGGACCCGGTGGCGATCGTGAACGATCGCGCGACCGTGGGCGGCCCGCAGCCTTCGGAAATGACGCGCATGCTGAAAGATGCGAATGCGCGTATCGCCGAGCAGGACAAGTGGATCAAGAGCAATCGCGCGCATATCGCGAGTTCCCTGGCGCGGCTCGACAATGACTTCGGCAAGATGATTGGGCATTGAAGCTGTGTACATGCTCGAGCGTATTGCGCTGATGAGGCTTGTCGCTTTGCCGGTGACCATCCTTCTTTCCGGGGCGCTCTACCACGGCTTCGCCAATCCGAACATCTGATGAATGCGGTAAATGCGCTTGAACCCGCGTTTGCCCAATACGCGCGAAAACGATAGTCCGCCAATATTTCGTCATTACGACAGCGCGCTCGACCGCGAGCCGAATCGGCGATATCGCAACATCTTCATCATGTGTTCAAGCGGCTATTTTGCATTTGACGATTCGGTCGCTAACCTCTCGACAGAGTCCCCGTCAACTTGTCCGGAGTTCAGGTATGAAAAAATCGCGAATCGCATGGATGCTGCCATTGCTGTTGATCGGCGCTAACGCACGGGCGCAGAGCTCGGTCACGCTGTACGGCTTGATCGATGCAGGCCTGATGTACACGAATAACGTCGCCAAAGGGGGCTCGCAAGGCTCGCTTTGGCAGGCCACGAGCGGCAATATCAACGGCAGCCGCTGGGGACTGCGTGGCTCGGAAGATCTCGGCGGTGGATTAAAGGCCATCTTCGTGCTCGAGAACGGCTTCAACCTTCAGACCGGACGCCTGGGCCAGAACGGACGCGAGTTCGGCCGTCAGGCATATGTGGGCCTTGCATCGAGCGACTATGGCGCGCTGACGCTGGGACGCCAGTACGATTCGCTCGTCGATTTCGTCGCGCCGCTGTCCGCAACCGCAGGCTCGTTCGGCGACACGGGCTTCGCGCATCCGTTCGATAACGACAACCTCAATCACTCGGTCCGCATGAGCAACGCGGTCAAGTACATGAGCAGTTCGTACGCCGGACTCAAATTCGGCGCACTGTACGCGTTCTCCAACAGCACCGACTTTTCGATGAACCGCGCCTACAGCGCGGGCGGCAGTTACAGCTACGGACCGTTCAACGTCGCGGTCGGCTATCTGCAGATCAATGGCTCGAACGGCGCGAACACGGCCGGAGCCATCGATGTCGCCGAATCGACCGCCAATGGCACCGGCGGCTTCGTGGTCGGTGCATCGCGCGAATGGGTGCTCGGCGCCGGCGCGAACTATGCGTACGGTCCGGCGCTCATCGGCTTCGTGTTCACGCGCAGCGTCTATCAAGGCACGACATCGTTCAACTCGGTGAACGGCGCGATGAGCTTCTATAACTACGAAGTAAACGCGAAGTATGCGCTGACGCCCGCGATCAGTCTCGGTATAGCCGATACTTATACCGACGGCCACGCCGCCAACAGCCGCACTTTCGGCGACGATCCGAAATACAACCAGGTCAATCTGCAAGCCATCTACTCGTTCTCCAAGCGCACGGACGTGTACGCCGAAGCGATGTATCAGCACGCAATCGGCGCGCAATACGTGGCCTTCATCAATACCTCGGGCGGCGCTTCGTCCACGGCCAACCAGGTGGTCGGAACGGTTGGGCTGCGGCATCGGTTCTGATTGGTTCGAGCGCTCGTCGGGATGCAGCCACGATAGCTGGCTGCATCTTCATCGAGCGTCGCTTTGCTTGGCCGTCACGGTCCGCGCGCATAACGGCACGAGACAAAGCAAAGCGACGACGACCCAGAAGGCGCCGGGAAGGCCCACTTGTCCCGCTATGAAGCCGATTCCCGCAGGCCCTGACAGAATCCCGGCGTAACCCACTATCGTCACCGCGGCTACCGCAAGCGCGGGTGGCATGAGCCGCTGCGTTCCGCTTCGACGATAAAGAATCGGCACCGTGTTCGATGCTCCAAGCCCCACCAGCACGAAGCCGCCCAGCGCAACGAAGGCGATGGGAACCGTGAGCAGAAGCACGAAGCCTACGATGGTCAGCACGCCGCCCCAGAACATGACCGCGCGCTCGCCGAGCCGCTTGATGACGGCATCGCCGCATAAACGCCCGCCTGTCATTGCAATCGAAAAGAGGACGTATCCGAGCCCCGCTTCGTTCTTGCCGACGAGACCCGTGTCCGAGACGAGCAGCGCGCTCCAGTCGAGCACCGCGCCCTCGGCGAGGAACGTGATGGCAGCGAGAATGGCGAGCAACAGCACGATGCCGCGCGGCACGGCAAAGATAGGCCCGCCTTCGCTCTTTGCATAAGGCAGAAGTCTGGGCGTTGCGAGGACCAACGTTCCGAGCACGAGTGCCGAGCAAAGGAGGGTGCCCGCCAGCGTGCCGACATGCATCGACAGCAGGAACGTCATGAGACTCGATCCGGCGAACCCACCTACGCTGAACAGGGCATGGAACCCCGACATGAGCGGCCGTCCCGCGTCACGTTCGACTTCGACGGCATGAACGTTCATTGCCACTTCGAGCGAGCCTAGCGATGCACCGAACAAAAACAGCGCTATGCCTAATTCAGCCGGCGTATTGACGACCGTGAGAAACGGCAAGGTCAGGACGAGTCCCACGCCTCCCGCCACGATCACCGGCTTGCTGCCGTAGCGCGCGGTGAGCATGCCCGCGAGAAGCATCGCCAGGACCGAGCCTAAGCCGATGCACAAAAGCAGCAGGCCGAGCGTGGTGTCGTCGACACCGAGCCTGCCCTTCGTGAACGGCACGAGAGGCGCCCACGACGCAATGCTGAAGCCGGCCACGAGAAACACAAGACGTGTGGCAAGACGCGTCCCGGAGCGATTGGACGATACTCCCAGATTGGCCTCGCTCATAATTTTTCCATTGCCGTCATCACCGTCGGGCCGGACTTCGACAGCGCCGCGAGCACATCACCCGGTGCATCTTCCTCAATGATAAGGAAGTCGATTTCCTTCATGTTCGCCACGCTATAAGGTGCGCGCGCATGAAGTTTCGCGGTCGTGGCGAGCACGACCTTCTGCGCGCTTGCAGCGACGACCGCGCGTTTGAACGCAGCGTCGCTCAAGCCGAATGCGCCGATGCCGCGTGACGTCGATACCGCGCACGCGCCGATGAAGCACATATCGAAGCTCATGCGCCTGACGAACTCCACCGAAGTGGGATCGACGCTGCCGCCTACGTGTTGATCGACCAAGCCGCCGGTCATGACGAGTTGCAGGTCCGTTCGTCGCAACACCGCAGCAGCGATATCGACGGAGTTCGTGACCACCGTGAGCTCGAATTCCGCAGGCAGGATGTTCGCAAGCGCGAGGTTGGTGCTGCCGCTGTCGAGGAACAGGAACTGGCCCGGCTGAATGAGGGACGCGGCCGTTTGCGCGAGGATGCGCTTGCGGTCGGCGTCCATGTCGATGCGCGCCGCCATGGGAAGCGCAGCCGGCAATACCGGCAGCGCGCCGCCATAGACGCGACGGCATTTGCCTTCGGACGCCAGCGCCCGAAGATCGCGGCGGATGGCGTCTTCCGATACGGCGAATTCGACGGCGAGATTAGCGGCGACGAGCGACTGGCCGGAAGACAGACGGCTGGCCAGTTCGTCGCGACGGGCGAGTGGGAGATCGGGGTTCATGCGCGCAGCATAACGTGCACGAACAAGAATGTAAACGTGCATGAACGTGCATCACCCAACTCTTTATCTCGTAGCAAGCACCTCCGCGGCGACCTCTCGATGCGGCCGCGCGCAAAGTATCAGCACGCCGCCGAGCGCCCCGAAACACGCCAGGACCGAGAACGGATACTGAAAGTCACTGCCCTTCCCCGCGAGCATTCCGACGAGCGTGGGCCCGACGAAACCCCCTACGAGATTGCCGAACGCACCGATGACGGCAGTCGCGACGATCGCATCGGCGGCCGACAAAAGCTCGGTCACGTACGTGAAGATGAGCGGAAGGAACATTTCGAGGAAGAAGCCCATGGCGGTGAACAACGACATTCTCAACACGAGCGATGTCGCCGGCACGTTGGCAGCCGCGAGCAACAACACACTCGCAAGGATGATCGGCACGCCCGCATGCAGCCGCCGCTCCTGACGCGCATCCGAACTGCGCGTCGCCACCAGAATGCCGACGATGCACGCCGCCCACGGGCACGCCGAAAGCAAGCCGACTTCCACCGACCCCAGGTTCGGCGCCGCCGCGGCAATCGAACTCGGCAGCCACAGCATGAAGCCATAGACCACGAGGTTGATCATCGCGAAGCCGAATCCGAGGAACCACGTCGCCTTCAGCCCCAGGACACGACGGATGCCCGATTGCGATGAGACATCCACGAATTCGGCCTGCTCGTCGGCGAGCACGCGCGAAAGTCCGGCCTTTTGCTCGTTGGTGAGCCACTTGGCGGCCGTGATGTTCTTCGGAATGCTCGACCACCAGACCACTGCCCAAATCCACGCGGGCAAGCCTTCGATGATCATCATCGCGCGCCAGTCGTGATGCGCGAGCAGAAAGCCCGAGATCGGTCCGGCAAGCAGCGCGCCGAGCGGCGAACTGACAGTCCAGAAGCCGAAAGCCTTGCCCCGTTCGCGGCGCGTGAACCACGACGCCGTGAGACTCGAAGCGGACGCCCACACCGGCCCTTCCGCCACACCGAGCACGAGCCGCACCGCCATCAACTCGTTCATCGTTCGCACGAGCCCGGTGGCCATCGCCGCCGCGCCCCAGCAGATGAGACACACGAGCACGACCTTGCGTGCGCCGAAGCGCGACACGAGCCATCCGCCCGCCAGAAAAGTGATGACGTAGCCCCAGAAAAAGATGCCGCCGACAAGTCCGGCGTGGGTCGCATCCATGCCGAGATCGCGCCGGATCAACGGCAGCGCGAGGCCGATGTTGGTCCGGTCGAAATAAGAAATGGTGTACATGAGAAAGATCACGAGCGTGATCCTGATCCAGCGAGCTGAACCCGATGACTCGGCTCTCTCGAGGGCTGCATCCTTCATCGCTTGTCTCCTTCGTCTCGTGTCTTCGAGACTTCTTCGGCTGCTTGTGATTGGGGCGGGCTTCTCTGCTGTCCTCGGTGCGTTCGGGCATGACGCACTTCATCGTTTTCTTTCGTTCAAACTTTTGCTTATACCGGCGTTGCTTCCTCTCTTTCGAGCCGTGTCCACATGTCCGCGACCAGGCCCTTGAGCAATTGCGCTTCTTCCCAACGATCCGATAACTCGTAGCCATTTCTATCGGTCATCGCATACTCCTTCGGGCCGAGTTCGCAGAGAAACGTGAGCACGGCATCGCTTTCCGCACGCTTTCGCCAGCTGCGAAAACCGTATTCCCACCAGCCGAGGAAAAGATCGAGCCATTCCTTGTGATGCGCAAAGCTGATCTGCACCTGTATCTGCTCGCGGCTTGCCACGCGTCCATGAAAGCCCCAGCAGTTGTCCAGAATGCGATGCATGAGCCGATGGTTGTCATCCGATACCGGCCACGCGAATTCCCGGCCCACGAGGTAATGCGAGATGTCGCCGGTCAGACGCAGGTCAGGAAAGCAATCGAGCAGACGCAGCGTGAATAGCAGATCCGTCGTCATGCGGTCGCGATGCGTTTCGATATGAACCGCGATGCCCGCATCGTGCGCAAGCCGGCGCCATCCTTCGATAAGCGGAATGCACTCCTCGATCGAGTACGGCCGCACGTCCGGCTGAAGATTGATGTGATCGGCACCGAGCGCCTGCACGTGCTCGATGATCGGCTTCAGGTCATCCACGGTTTGCGGATAACACTGCGCCTGCCACGTCATGCCGTATTCCTTCAGCGTGTGCGTGACGCGGCTCGCATACGCGTAGTCGAAGAAGCGCACGCCCACGCCGTCGAAGCCGGCATCGCGGATCATGCGTAACTGCTCGTCGAGCGGCCACTCATGTCCGTCCGGGCGGCGTCGTTCCATGGCCCATAGCGACTGATACACCTTGAGTTGCTGCATGCGGTTTCCTTTCCGACGCCGCGCTACATCGCCTCTGCTGTCGTGGCGAAGAAGCGATTCTTGAGCGATGTCTGGTTCTCGTAGATCGAGCCTTGCTTCGGCGCGGGCGGCAGCGGCAGGATGACCGGAACGTTCTCCATGCGCGGCACGATAGTCGGCTCGCCAGCGATGATCCGCTCGTTGAACTCCGCGAGACTCTTGTCCTGCGTGGGACCGCCGATAAGCGGCCAAGCATCGACGGCGGCAATCTCATACAGCAACAAGCGGCGCGGCCGGTTCGACGTGTTTTCCGCGGAACCGTGAATGGCGCGCGCATGATGAATCGAGAACGATCCCGCCTTGCCCGTGCACGGCACCGCCTTGCTGAAGTCGACGTTGGACGTCGTCGGGTCCATCGCGCCGCAAAAATAGCCGTCCGTGTGATGACTATGAATCTCGCTCTTGTGGCTATCCGGAATGATCAGCAGCGGGCCGTTTTCCAGTTCGCAATCGTCGAGCATCACGCCGACAGCGAGCACGTCCTGATTCGTGTGCGGGTAAAACGCCCAGTCCTGATGCCATTCAACCGGGTCGCCGACATGCGCTTCCTTCAGGTTCAGCTTGGTGTTGCGCACGCGCAGATTCGGCCCTAGAAGACTCGTCAGCGCGGCGATCAGCTTGGGATGCTTGAGCGCTTCCATGAACACCGGATCGACCTTGATCGGGTCCTTGATGCGCCGCACGCGCGGCTTTTGCGCGGTATGCGAGGGCGCGAGATCGAATACATCGTTCGATGCCGTGAGCGCGCGGGACTGCTCGACGAGTTCATCCGTGACGCGCCGCATGCGCTCCACGAGGTCATCGCTGAAAACGTCGGTGACGACGACGTATCCTTCCTTGGCGTATTGCTCTACTTGCTCGTTCGTAAGCACTTTCATCTCCTGAAAGAACGGACCTGCCTTTTGGGAGCGCTCCCATTTTGCAAGCGCCGACGCGGCGCTTTGGCAATGTCATTGCACTGCATCATGCTCAGTACGCAACCAGCTATGTGCGCGCTCCCATTCAAGGTAAAGTGGAACCGTCGGAGTGTCAAGCAGCGGTCTTCCCTGATCGACCCTCCGCCCGAAACACAGATCACCAACGAAACGAAACGAAGCACCATGAAAACAAGCGCCACCGCGTCCGAACCCACCTTGCCCCGGCCCACCATGGAAGACGTCGCCCGCGAGGCGAAGGTCGGGCGCATGACCGTTTCGCGCGCGTTGAATCAGCCCGAGCTCGTATCGCCCGAATCGCTGGCGGCGGTGCAGGCCGCCATCGAAAGACTCGGCTACGTGCAGAACCTGAATGCAGGAAGCCTGGCGTCGAACCGGTCGAAGATCATTGGCGCGGTCATTCCGACTATCGAGAACGCGTTCTTTTCGGACACCATCAGCGGGCTGTCGCAAGCGCTGGCCGACAAGGGCTATCAGTTGCTGCTCGGTCAATGCCGTTACGATGCAGCCGAGGAAATGCGGCTCATCGATGCCTTCGTCGGGCGACGTGTCGACGGCATCATGCTCATACGCACATCGACGCCGGCGGAAGTGGACAAGCGCATTCGCCGTTGCGGCGTTCCGGTGATCGAGGCATGGGACACGTCCAACGATCAGATCGACATGCGTATCGGTTTCTCGCATCGCGATGCCGGTGCGGCGGTGGCGCGCTATCTCGCAAGCAAGGGACGACGCAATCTCGGTTTTCTCGGCAGCATGGATGTCCGTTCGACCGGCCGCTTGCAAGGCTTTCGGGCGGGCGCGAAACAGTCGGGGCTTCACAAGATCGAGGCCATCACGCTCGACCGGCCAATGGGCATCAACGACGCGCCCGAGATCTTCGACAGGCTGCTCGAACGCCGCCCGGACCTCGACGCCGTGTTCTGTTCCAGCGACATGCTCGCCGCGGGCGTGCTGTTCGAGTGTCAGCGGCGCGGCATATGCGTGCCGGAAGACGTCGCCATCATGGGCTTCGTGGACTTGCCCATCGCGGCGGCGACGCATCCGGGCATCACGACGATCCGCGTTCCATCGCTTGAAATCGGCAAACTGGCGGGCGACATGCTGCTCGATTATCTCGAAGGCAAGCGCCCCGCGAATCCGCGTATCGACCTGGGCTTTACCATTGTCGAGCGAGGCAGCGCATGAAGCGGGACATGACGGGCATGCAGCACTATCGCACTGCCTGATCGACCTCGGCTTCGAGCTTGCCGATGCGCGCCATATCCGCATCCGACTTCATCGACGGCGGACCGGCAAAGGTCTTGCGCACCCCGAAGCCGTACCAGATGACGAGCAACGCGATCACGAATCCAACGAGCACGGACAGCACTTTTTCGTTCGGCGGCTGAATGCCGACATACGCGAGCACGCACGCGCCGACCGTCGCCAGCAACGCGAGCGGCTTGGACCAGAGGCCGAGCTGGAACGGTCCCTTCTCGGTCCAGCCATGGCCTTCGGCGAACATGCCGAGCGCAATCGGCATCGCGTAGGAAATGTACAGGAAGACCGCGCTGCCGGCGCTGAGCACGGAGAAGGCATCGCCATACAGCGTGATGAGAATGGCGAGTATGGCGCAAGTCCAGATCGCCGCGCCCGGCGTGCGATGCTTCGGGCTCACGTGACGCAAAAACTTCGAGCCGGGCAGCCCGCCATCGCGCGCGAACGCGTACATCATGCGCGAGGTGGACATGATGGCCGCAAGCCCGCAGACATAGTTGATGAAGAACATCGCGAGTTCGAGACACACGCGCAACGTCGTCGGAATCGGCGCGAGAATGGCTTCGAAGAAACCGGTGCCCTGTTTCATGCCCGCCGTGAGATCCGGCATGACGAGCACGAAGGTGCAGACCATGACGTAGCCAAAGACCGCCGACCAGAACACCGAGCCGATGATCCCTTTCGGCACGTTGCGCGCGGCATCGTGCGTTTCCTCGGACGTGTGCGCGGAAGCGTCGAAGCCGGTGATGGTGTACGTCACGAGCAGCAAGCCCGCGAGAAACGCGAGCGGCGTCGATTGCTTCGGCCACGCGCCGCCATCGACGCCCGTGAAGTTGGTGAACGTGACGAGCCGATGCAGATCGAGCGGCACGGACGAGTAATAGAGCAGCGCCACGACCAGAACGATGGTGACGACGAAGATGAGATAGCCCGAGAGATCGGTGATCTTGCTGGCGATCTTGATCCCGCGTGCATTGAGCAGCGCCTGCGACAACGTGATGATCGCGAGGAACGCGGTCTGGTGCCACCACGTCAGGCTTTCGGGCGCAACGCCGAACATCGGCGCGATCAGCGTCTTGAAGAACGGATCGTAGGTGCCGAAGTTGATCGCGCTGATGACGAAGATCAGACCAATCAGGTTGAGCCATGCCGTGAGCCATCCCAACTGCTTGCCGCCGAGGATCGAGCCCCAGTGATACAGCCCGCCCGCTGTGGGAAACGCGGACGCGATCTGCGCCATCGACACTGCGACGATCAACGCGAACAACGCGCCAAGCGGCCACCCGAGCCCGACGGACGCGCCGCCCGTCGCCGAAAGCGCCAGCTGGAATGCGGTGATGCCACCCGACAAGATGCAGATGATCGAGAACGAGACCGCGAAGTTCGAGAAGCCGTTCATGCGCCGCGACAACTCTTGCGCATAACCCATCTTGTGCAACAGGCTCACGTCGCTGTCGCTGCTTGCTTCAGACTGGTGCTTTGCGTTCATATTTACTCCGTCACGAATGCCTGCCGGGAAGGAACCAGAATTCGACGTCCGTATTGCCTGTCACGCTGACGCGCGACGCGCAACAGGCACGGTAAGTAGCCAAATTTCGAAGCGCTACCGGATTCTTTACACGGCGGAGAAGCCGTTATCCACGAAGAGATGCGTTCCGTTGACGAAGCTTGCTTCGTCGGATGCCAGAAAGAGCGCCGCAGCAGCGACTTCGGACGGCTCGCACAGCCTGCCCTGCTGAAGCGCGATGGCGGCCTCAGTGGCATCGACACCCATTGCCTGCAGGTCGCGAAGCTCGCGCATGCCGTGCGGCGTGCGAATGAATCCAGGCGCCACGGCGTTGCAGCGAATGCCCCGATCGCGGTATTCGACGGCTATCGCGCGGGCGAACATGTGGCATGCGCCCTTGGTGGCGTCGTAGAGCACTTCGCCGGGCGTGGCGTAGACCGCCGAGATCGACGAGGTGCACACAATGCTGCCCTTGCCCTTTTCGAGCATCTGCGGCAGGACCGCCTGCGTCATGAGGAACATGCTTTTGACGTTCACGCCCATCAGCCAGTCCCATTCCGATTCCTCTATTTCGAGGAACGGTTTGACGATCAGCGTGCCGGCGTGATTGAAGAGGATGTCCGCGTTGCCATATTGCTCTTTCGCGGCTGCGACGGCTTTCCGGACATTGGCTTGACGCGAGACGTCCGCACCCAGACCTAGCGCTTCGAATCCCGCTTCGTTGAGCCGGGAGGCGAGCGCAATGGCGGCATCCACGTCCCGGTCGATGATGGCGACCTTCGCGCCCTGTTGCGCGAACAGTTCCGATGCCGCCGCGCCGCATCCACCCGCGCCGCCGCTGATGATCGCCACCTTGCCGGCGAGGCGGCCGTCGTTTCTGGAAACCATATCGTTGTCCTCGGTAACGTTGACCTGCGTCCGACAGAGGGTCGCTCCGTGCATCGACGTTACTGCGCCAAAATGCGATCTACTACTGGTTTTCGGCGTAGCGGGCTTTGGGCGAGGCCGCGTAACGAGGAACGACAACGCCGGAACCGGCCTGCGCCCGGCGCTTCATCGATGTCCCTAGGTAAGCATCGGCGTCAGGTCGGGATCGCCCTTCTTCATCGCTCGCCGATACGCCGGGCGTTCGCCGATTCGCTGCAGATAAGCCCGTATGTTGGGATACGGCGAAAGGTCCAGCGGCTGAAAAATACGCATGGTAGTCAACGAAAATACGCTCATGATGTCGGCGGCCGTAAAGTCGCTGCCCGCAAGATAGTCCGCCTGTCCCAGCCGATCTTCGATGAGCGCCAGCACTTTATCGAGCCGTCCCTGCACGGCGGTTTGCACCGGATGATCCACCGGCAAACCGGCGCGGCCGATCATCATCGAGCGTCCCATGACCGGCTGCAGGTTGCCGTTCGCGAAGTGAAACCAGTAGAGATAGGACGCGAAGTCGGGATGATCCGGCGCGTGCTGCAATCTGCCGTCGCCATGGCGCGCGAGAATGAACTCGACGATAGCCGCGGACTCGGCGAGCAACATGCCATCGACTTCGATGAGCGGCGCCGCGCCCAGCGGATGCAACGCGACGAGTTCGGGCGGTGACAGCATGGTGCGTGCATCGCGCGTGTACTTGACGAGCTCATATGGAACATCGAGCTCCTCGCACAGCCAGACGATACGCTCGGATTGCGAGTGCCCGAGGTGATGGATTTTCAGCATGAGTGAGTTTCCTTGAGTACGAGTGAAGTCGAAGCGCGATGAACCTGGCGTGCAGCGCAAGCAGCGAGCCTGGCGCCCGCCGTCCGAAAGGCATCAAGCCTACCGAATTTCGAACGACTTTCTTGAACCTTCATATTTCTGCCAAAAATTGCCTTTACATTTCCGTCAGAAATTAGGCGCCTGCTTACGAACATGGAATGTTCGGCCGGAAATTCCATCCAGTTTCTCACTCGTTCTTTTTCTGATGACGACAACCATGCCCCACCTGACTGCGCTCGGCAGACCGTCGCTGGCAAGCGCGCTGATTTGCATCGCGCTTACGCTCGCCGCTTGCGGAGGAGACGACAAGTCGGCAACGCCCGCCTCGACCAACGCGTCGTCCTGCAAGATCAGCCACTGCGCGCCGGCTCCCTGAGTCGCATTCTCACATCAAAAACTCATCAATGGCATGACATTCAGTCCATCTAAACGAAGCTTCATCAAGACGTCGCTTGGCACCGCCGCTTCCGCCGCCGTGCTTTCGACGTTCCCGCCTGCTATTCGGCGCGCGCTCGCCATCGACGCGAACAATGTCACGGGCACGATCAGGGACGTTCAGCACGTCGTGTTGCTGATGCTGGAAAACCGTTCGTTCGACAGCTATTTCGGCACTTTCAAGGGCGTGCGCGGTTATGGCGACCGCTTTGCCATTCCCTCGCCGAACGGCGCAAACGTCTTCTATCAGAACTACACGAGTTCCGGCTCGACGAGCACGCTGATTCCCTATCATCTCGACGAGTCGAAAGGCAACGCACTGCGCGCGGGCAGCACACCGCATACGTGGTCCGACTCGCAGGCCGCATGGGACAACGGCCGCATGGCCGCATGGCCGACCGCGAAGAAGCCCTTGTCGATGGGCTATTACGAAACGGTCGAAGTGCCCTTTCATCGCGCGCTCGCGGACGCCTTCACGCTGTGCGATTCGTATCACTGCGGCATGCACACCGGCACGATTGCAAACCGTCTCTTCTACTGGACCGGCACGAACGGTCCCAACGGTTTGAGTCCGTCGACCAACGCGCCGGTCAAGGTGGCCGCATTGAACAACGAGTTCAATGGCGGCAATGACATCGGCTCGTCGTCCACCGGCTGGACCTGGACGACCTATGCCGACCGTCTGCAAAACGCGGGCGTGAGCTGGAAGGTGTATCAAAGTCTCATCGACAATTTCGGCTGCAACGAGATGATGAGCTTTCGCCACTGGCGCACCGCAATCGAGCAGATGCCCGCCGCACGGCGACCGGTGTACGTGGCGAACACGGACATCACGCAACCCGTGACGGCGGCGGGCGCGTTCTACGACCCATCGATCGACGACGCCCTGAGTCCGCTCGCGAAAGGCTTCGGCAACACCATGCCACAAGGCTTTCTCGAAACGTTTCGCGACGACATCCAGAAGGGCACGCTGCCTGCCGTATCGTGGATCATCCCGCCGTCCGTATATAGCGAGCATCCCGGTCCGTCGAGTCCCACGCAAGGCGGCTGGTACGTGCAGGAAGTGCTCGATGCGCTGACCGCGAACCCGGATGTGTGGAGCAAGACCGTGCTGCTCGTCAATTACGACGAGAACGATGGCTTCTTCGATCACCTTCCGCCGCCGAGCGCGCCGTCGCACGCAAGCGATGGCACGCTCGCGGGTGCGAGCACCTTGTCCGACACCGACATGGCGGTGGAATATCACAACTTCGCGCCGGCAACGAGCAATCAGCCGAAGACCGACGGACGACCTTACGGCCCCGGCCCGCGCGTGCCGATGTGGGTGATCTCGCCGTGGAGCCGTGGCGGCTTCGTGAACTCGCAGGTCTTCGATCACACCTCGACGCTCATGTTCCTCGAAAAGCGCTTCGGCGTGACCGAACCGCAGATCAGCAGCTATCGGCGTGCGATTTGCGGCGACCTGACCTCGTGCTTCAACTTCGTCAATCCGAACGATGCCGCGCTGCCGACGCTCTCCGGGCGCACGACGAAGGACTCGGCCGATGCGCTCGCCAAGTCGCAGGCGGCGGCATCCGCGATTCAGGCGCAGTCCGTGACGGCGAGTTCGCCGTTGCCCGCGCAGGCTACCGGTACACGTCCGTCGCGCGCCTTGCCTTACGAGCTGCACACGACCGCGCATGTGAACGCCAACGCAAGCACGGTCGCGCTCGAATTCGCGAATGGCAGCACGAACAACGCGGGCGCGGTGTTTCATGTGTACGACAGAAACCATCTCGAACTCGTGCCGCGCCGCTTCGTCGTCGAGGCGGGCAAGTCGCTGACGGGAACGTGGACCGTGCCTGCCAGCGATGCAGGACGATACGACCTGTGGGTGCTTGGACCCAATGGTTACCACCGCGAGTTTGCGGGCAATCTGAAGGAAGTGAGCGCATCCGCGAATGCCGAGATTCAGGTTTGCTATCAGCCGTGCGATACGTCGCTCGTCAGCGTGAAGCTCTACAACCGCGGCAATCAGTCGTGCACGTTCACGACGGCAGCGCTGGCCTATCTCACGAATGGTCCGTGGGTCACGACGGTGGCTGCGAACTCGGTCGTCGAAGTGACCTGGCCAATTGCCGATAGCGGCAACTGGTACGACTTCATGGTCACGTGCAACGGTCTGAACGCGTTCAAGCGACGCTTCGCGGGACGTGTGGAGAATGGCAAGGACCTCGTTTCCGATCCGGCCATGGGAATGGCTTCTTAACGTGCATGAGCGGGTCCGTGTCGTCTCGACGATGACGCGGACCGCTTACGCTCTTTATGCCGATGCCGGAAAAGCCGGCCCGCGCCGCAAGCGAATGGGCCCATGACTCATTGCATCGGGGTCCAGCGTCACGTCCCCTTGTGTGATCAGCACTTTGCCTTCACGCGCCATTTGCGCGGCTACGTCCCTGACCAAAGGCATCAGCGCGCGCCATCCATCTTCGTCGCTCACTAGATTGCGTGCCACATCCGACGGACAGATGGAAGAAGTCGCGGCACGTCCGCCAAGCAAATCCAGCGCGCAATTTTCGATGTCCCGCGTAGATACGCTCATCACGCAACCGGGCGCGCAGGCGCCGGCTTGCCCGCTTCCGCCGCGATCCGGCATAGCTCATCGAACGCGGGTCCACGCGACGGAATCTCGACATGGAACACTTCGGCCATCACGCGCGTCCAGCCGTAGATGAAGTAAGTCCACCCGTCTTCTATCTGCAATTGCTTTTGAAGCGCCTGCGCACGCGCCTGTTCGAGAAAGACCAGATCGCCGCGATAATTCAGCTCCCAAACCACGGCGCGTTGCGGGAACACGGCTGCGTCGCTGAGCGGCGAACCTGGCGCGTCCTTGCCAAGTCCCGTCGCATTGATCACCAACGCGCCCGAAGACAATCGCGCGAGCACCGCGTCATTGTCCTTTGCGTCCTGCACGAGCACGTACTCGCATGCAACGCCAGCGCCGACCTCTCGATGAATCCGCTCGATCTCCTCGAGCCGCGCCGCCGAACGGTCCGATACGATCACCTTCGACGGCCGATTCGCGCCACGGCCTGGTTGCATCAGATGCCATGTCATCGCAATGGTCGAGCCGCCCGCGCCCATCGAGAACGCTTCCGCGCCCGTCGTTGCGAAATGCTGTTCGGGCAGGAAGCCATCGAGCGCGAAGCCGGAAGTGATCGGGTCCTTGGCGTGACAGACGAACTTGCCATCGCGCTTGGAGAGGCAACTCGTTTCGCTCATCATGAGCGCGTGAGGATCGATCTCATCGAAGAGATCGCGGCACGCAGCGTACAAATCGATCTTGTGCGTGGTGACGAGCGCGCCAACCGACAAGGGATCGTCGCGCAAGAACTCGACGGCTTCGCGATACGCATTCGCCGGCGAATGCGGCTCGAAGTCGATGCCCTTCATCTCGACATTACCGAGCCCGAGATGTCTTGCCCATGCGGGAAACACGCGCATGATCGAACTTTGCGCGGTCGTCACGCCGATGAAGTAAAACGTCGGCCGTTGCGCGGCTTGGTAACTCATCGCGCCGCTCCTTCGGCACGCGCGCCGCGCGCGATCAGCGCTTCCACGTCGGCTTGCGAACGCTCGCGATACGCAGGATTCGCTTCGCTGCGCCAGCCGCCCTGACCGTCATCTACGATACGCAAGCGCATGCCGCCCGCTTGTTCGATGATTGCGTAGTCCTGCCCCGAATCCGCCGGATAGCAGAACAGCATCACGAAGTCTTCCGCGCCCGTGTTGACGGAACGATGAATCCAGCGCGGCGGCACGTAGCACACGGTATGCGCGTGTATTTCGACGATGCGTGTCTCTCCGTCCGGCGACTCCATCGACATGAGCCCGTCGCCCTTGAGACCGAAATACAACTCCGGCCGGTCGATGTTCGCGTGAATATGCCCGCGCGTCATGAAGTATTCGCGGCCGACCTTCCCTGGCGACATGCGCGTGACGCCGGTGATGAGGTCGCCCGGCTGATCGCTTGGGCGATGATCGGTCACGTCGTACACGACATCCTTGCCGCGAGCGGAAGCTAGCGCGTCGAAGGCGGCTGCATCGGCGTACAAGCCGGCGAGATCGTCGAGGCGCTTCTGGTATCGCGTGCCCGTGCCTTCCATCAGCCCGGTATTCAGGTTCACATCGAATGAGCGCGGTTCAGGCCATTGCATGAGCCATCTCCAAGGAAGGTTGGAAAAGCGGAAGGGTCAATGCTAACTTAAGTGGCGTCATGCGTGACCGTGACGCATGACGCCGTCACGCAATCGACTTCGGCATGCGCGGATTGCGCTGCAACGAAGGCGAGCGCTCGGTTATACGCGGCCCGGCGTGCGCCTCGGCAACATCACCGACTGCGAATTGTCTTCGATAAGCGACCGGCGTGAGGTCCTTCATCGCCTTGAATTGCCGGTTGAAGTTGGCGACATTCGGAAACCCGGAGCGCGCCGCGACGACGGACACCGGCGCGGACGTATGCGCGAGCATGCGGCAGGCATGTCCAATTCTGACCCGCGCGATGTATCGTCCCACGCTCTCGCCCATGTGCTGCTCGAAGTAGCGCGCAAGCGAACGTTCCGACACGTTGGCCGCCTCGCAAAGCTCGGAAAGGCGCAGCGGTTCGGCAAAGCGCGAGTCGATCATCGAGAGTACGCGGTTGATGCGTTCCGGTTCGTGACCCGAAGGACCCTCCGTACGCTCACTGAACGCAGCAGGCGATGCAAGCGGTCGACCAGGCGCTTCCGCCAGCGAGCAAAGCACGTTCAGCGCGGCGCCCAGGCGTTCGCGGGGCGCGTTGCAAAGCAGCTTGTCGAGTTGCGTGCGCATCGCGGCGCCGACTTCCTCACCGAACGCCAGTCCGCACGCGGTTCGGCGCAAGAGGTCGCGCAAGGGTGTGTATTCGGGGCAGACATCCGCGAGCCGCCGCGCCCATTCACCACTGAACCAGATCACGATGGCGACCTGAGGCACGCTCGAATCGATCGAACGGTTCGACGCCCACGTATGCGGGAGATTCGGTGGCACGAGCACCAGATCCGCGTCGGAATAACCCTCGATCGAATCGCCGATATAACGCTTGCCGTGGCTGTTGAGCGTGAGCGTCAACTCGTATTCGGGATGATGGTGCCATTCGAAAGGAATGCGCGGCAGACGCCGGTGGTAAACCCTCACCGAACATTCATCACCGAATTCGACGTGTTCGTATGCGGGTTTCATGGCAGAAGACGCGAAGAAGTTGTCCGGATGGTATCACTTCTGCAGGCGTCATCGGCCTATTCTGCCGGTATGGCAAAACCCATACGGAGACAACCATGGCACTTGAAATCGACGATTTGCCGGCAACCATCCGGCAAGCCAAACGAGCGCTTCGCGAGCGGCTGCCGAACTATCGCGAAGTCTTCGCCGAAGTGGAAGAAGCAATCCACGCCGAGGCCGGCGAGATTGCCGAGCGACGTAATCGCGGCGAGAACGTCATCCCTGAAATCCAGTTCTCCGAGATCGCGCAGCAGCGCGTGAGCGCGGAGCAGATCGCGCTCATCAAGTCGCGTGGTGCGTGCGTGATCCGCAATGTGTTCGAAGCATCGCTCGTCGAACAATGGGACCGCGATATCGCGGAGTATGTCGAGCGCAACGACCTCGATACGCGACTGCAGAACCGCGCCGAGGACAAATACTTCGGCCAGCTCGCCTCGAGCAAGCCGCAGATTTACGGCGTGTACTGGTCGAAGCCGCAGGTGCTGGCACGGCAGGCGCCTTCCTTGACTGCGGCGCGTGTGTTCCTCAACCGCTTGTGGCGCGTCGAGAGCGAAGGCCGCGTTCATTTCGATCCCGAGCGCGTGCCGGTGTATGCCGACCGCATGCGCCGACGTCCGCCCGGCTCCGAGTCGTTGGGTCTGTCCGCGCATTGCGACGGCGGCTCGGTCGAACGGTGGATCGAAGCAAATTTCCGCAAGGTGTACCGGCATGTGTTCGACGGCAACTGGCGTCAATATGACCCATTCGACGCCGCGTTCCGGCCGGATGTCGAGGAGATCGCGTCGCCCGCGGTGTGCTCCATGTTCCGCACGTTTCAAGGATGGACCGCGCTCACGCCGCAAGGTCCGGGCGACGGCACGTTGCAGCTCGTGCCGATTGCGAACTCGATGGCGTATATCCTGTTGCGCGCCCTTCAGGACGATGTCGCCGACGACGACCTGTGCGGCGCCATGCCCGGCCGCGCGCTTTCCATCAAGCCCGAATTTCATGCACTGCTTTTCGAAGCGTTGTCTTCGATCCCGCACATGCGGGCGGGCGACACCGTCTTCTGGCACAGCGACGTGATCCACGCTGTGGAAGACGCGCATCGCGGCGCGGGCTACAGCAACGTGATGTATATCGCTTCGGCGCCTGCGTGCGCCAAGAACGACGAATATCTCAAACGCCAGTTGCCCGCTTTCCTCGAAGGCAGAAGCCCGCCCGACTTTCCCGCCGATCACTTCGAGGTCGACTTCGTCGGACGCGCCACGATGGAAGACCTGACGCCGCTCGGCAAAGCGCAACTCGGGTTCGATCTTTAAAGCTCATGAGTCGTCGATAAAACGGGCGCACGCCATCGCAACCAGGACCGAATAAAAGCCTTCAAATCCGCTTCCACTGCCCGTACTTCGCCACCTGCGATTCATCGAAGGAGAAGCCGAGGCCGGGCGCGTCGTGCAGCTTGACGCGCCCGTTCTCATGCGACAACTGGCGGTCCACCAGACGGCGGAAGTTGAGCACCTGATCGTCCCAGAAATATTCGACGTAGCGCGCGTTCGGCGTGGCAGCAACGAGCGGCGCGTGCAGGTCGTGGAACCAGTGCGGACACATCACGACGCCATGACTTGCCGCCGTCGCCGCGATCTTGCGCCATTCGGTAATGCCGCCGCACACGGCCGCATCCGATTGCAGAATCGCGGCCGCGCCCTGGTCGAGCAATTCCTTGTGATACCAGCGGCCATAGCCGATCTCGCCCGTCGCCACCGGAATGCGCGTGGCCTTCGCAAGCCTCGCGTGATTGTCGACATCGTCTGGCGAAAAGGGCTCTTCGATGAAGTACGGATCGTATTGCTCGATGCGGCGCACATGCTGCAAGGCCTGCGTGAGATCGGTCCAGCCGTTGTTCATGTCGATCATCAGTTCGACGTCGGGCCCGACGGCTTCGCGTGCCGCCTTCACGCGCCGCTCCTCTTCCTGCGGCGACAAACGCCCGCCTTTCATCTTCACCGCCCGAAAACCCATCTCCACGTAGCCGGCCATTTCCTCGCCGAGCTTTTCAGGTGTCTTGCCGTCGAGATAGTAGCCACCGCTCGCATAGGCCGGCACGCTTTCGAGCTCGTTCGCGCCGAGATACTTGTGCAAGGCCACGCCATGCGTGCGCGCGTTGAGATCCCACAGCGCGACATCGAGAATGGACAGCGCACGCATCACGGTGCCCGCGCGTCCTTGCAATAGCGCTTCGTTATACATCGTCTGCCAGAGTCCTTCCACAGCGTACGAGTCGCGGCCGATCAGCACCGGCGCGAGCAACTGCTCCACCGCCACGGTCAGCAATTCGCCCGCCGCGCTGCCGATATAGCAAAAGCCAATGCCTTCGACGCCATCGGTCGAGCGCACCTTGACGAGGCCGTAATGACGCGTGGACACCGTGCGCGTCGAAAAGGACGTGACGCGATCGAGCGGCACCGCGGCCGCGCATACGGCGATGGATTCGATGATAGGCATGGCTGTCTCCCTGTATTGTCGTCAAGAACCGCAACATTGAGTCTGATGACATGCGCGCCGCAGAAGAAGTATCCTTTGGCTTCTTCAAACCCAAAATTTTTTATCGATGGACTCGCGCTATCTGCAGAGCTTCGTGTTCGTCGTCGAACTGGGTTCGATCGCGGAAGCCGCGCGCAGGCTCGATCTGACGCCCGCCGCCGTCGCGCAACGCGTCAAGATGCTCGAAGCCGAACTCGGCGCCACGCTCGTGCGTCGCTCGGGCCGCACGGTGGGCGCGACGGAAGCCGGCGAGCGCATTCTCGCGCGGGCGCGAGCGGTGCTGCACGACATTCGCGACTTGCGTTCGGACATCGAGGACACGGATCAATTAGGCGGTCAACTGCGTCTTGGCGGCATGGCGACGATGATGGGCAGCCTCATTCCCGACGCGCTCGCGGTGCTGCTCGGTCATCATCCGCAGATGGACTTCTATCTGGAGCCGGGCACGTCGCTCGATCTTTATCGCAAGGTGACGGCAGGCGATCTCGATGCCGCCGTGATCGCGCAACCGCTTTTCAATCTCCCGAAAAGCTGCGACTGGCATACGTTTCGCACGGAGCCGCTCGTGCTTCTGACGCCCGCCGCGATGAACGTCAACGACGTCCACGCGACCTTGCTTTCAGAACCCTTCATTCGCTACGACCGTAACGTGGTCGGCGGCCAACTCGCGGATGCGTATTTACGGCAGCAAGGTATCAAGCCGAATCAGCGCTGCGAACTCGATGGCCTCGCGGCCATCGCCACGCTGGTCGATCGCGGGCTGGGCGTCTCGCTCGTGCCGGACTGGGCGCCGCACGAGTATCCGGGCATTTCCGTGCGCAAGTGGGCGCTCCCCAACGCGGCGCCCAAGCGTCTCGTCGGCTTGTTATGGGGACGTTCATGCGCGCGCATCCGGCTCGTGCAGGCGTTTCTCGGCGCGGCGGACTCTATCGAACGGACGCGGCACGGGTCGGGCAAACCGAAGCAATAGTCACGTCCGGAAGCAAGAAGTTCTATGGTTTGAAGCAAGCGCGAGCGTGTCGCGGCAACGCAAGCCAGCCGCGATAATGAGGACACACCTACAGGAGACGCCAGCAACATGAGCGACACATTCAAGAAAAAGTCCGGCGCTGAACAAGACCCGCAACCCGGCGGCCTGCGCAAATCGCTGACGAGCTATGGCGACAGCGGCTTCTCGCTCTTTCTGCGCAAGGCTTTCATCAAGGGCGCGGGCTATACGGACAGCGCGCTCGACCGGCCGGTGATCGGCATCGTCAACACGGGCAGCGCGTATAACCCGTGTCATGGCAACGCGCCGCAGTTGATCGAGGCCGTCAAGCGCGGCGTCATGCTCGCGGGTGGCCTGCCAATGGACTTCCCGACCATCTCCATTGCCGAATCGTTCTCGCAGCCCACCAGCATGTATCTGCGCAACCTCATGTCGATCGACACCGAGGAGATGATTCGCGCGCAGCCCATGGACGCCGTCGTGCTGATCGGCGGATGCGACAAGACCGTGCCCGCGCAACTGATGGGCGCGGCATCGGCGAATATCCCGGCGATCCAGCTCATCACCGGTTCCATGCTGACGGGCGCGCATCGCGGCGAGCGCGTGGGCGCATGCACCGATTGCCGGCGCTATTGGGGACGTTTTCGCGCGGAGGAGATCGACGAGACGGAAATCGCGGCGGTCAACAACCAGCTCGTCGCGAGCGTGGGCACGTGTTCGGTGATGGGCACGGCAAGCACCATGGCGTGTATTGCCGAGGCGCTCGGCATGACCGTTCCGGGCGGCGCCGCGCCGCCCGCGGTGACATCGGACCGCATGCGCGTCGCCGAAATGACCGGCACGCAAGCCGTGCAGATGGCGAAGGACGACCTCACCATCGACAAGATCCTCACCGCCGATGCCTTCGAGAACGCCATGCGCGTGCTGCTGGCTATCGGCGGTTCGACCAATGGCATCGTGCATCTGACCGCCATTGCCGGACGCATGGGCTACGACGTCGATCTGAAAGCGCTCGACCGCATGGGCCGCGAGACGCCCGTGCTGCTCGATCTGAAGCCGTCCGGCTCGCATTACATGGAGGATTTTCATAAGGCGGGCGGCATGGCCACGCTGCTGCGCGAACTCAAGCCGCTTCTCAATCTGAACGCGCTGACCGTCACGGGCCGCACGCTCGGCGAGGAGATCGAAGCGGCGGGTCCGGCCTTCGTGCAGGATGTCGTGCGCTCGTTCGACAAGCCGATCTATCCGCAAGGCGGTATTGCCGTCCTCGAAGGCAATCTCGCGCCGGGCGGCGCGATCATCAAGCAGTCGGCGGCGAACGCCGAACTCATGGAGCACGAGGGCCGCGCGGTGGTGTTCGAGAACGGCGCGGACTTGGCCACGCGCATCGATTCCGCCGATCTCGACGTCAACGCCGATGACATTCTGGTGCTCAAGAACATCGGTCCGAAGGGCGCGCCCGGCATGCCGGAAGCCGGGTACATTCCGATCCCGCGCAAGCTCGCGACGGCGGGCGTCAAGGACATGGTGCGCATCTCCGATGGCCGCATGAGCGGCACCGCATTTGGCACGATCGTGCTGCACGTGACGCCCGAATCGGCGATCGGCGGGCCGCTCGCACACGTGCAGACGGGCGACCGCATTCGCCTGTCCGTGTCGAAGCGCGAGATCAGCCTGCTGATCAGCGACGAGGAACTCGCTGCGCGTGCGGCCCGACATCCCGTGACGATACCGACAGCGGAGCGTGGATACCGCAAGCTGTTTCTCGATACGGTGACGCAAGCGGATAAAGGCGTCGACTTCGATTTCTTGCGCGCGACGGAGAAGCGCGGCACGACGCCAAGAAGCTAGACGCGTCATGCTGAAGCACGCCAGGGCCGCTTGCGAGCGGCCTTTTTTGCGTTCACGGGAAACGTCCGCATAAGACACAAGAAATTTTTGTCTTTGAAGCAAGCGCACCCTTGTTCTTCGATATCCAACCCACGGCGATACTGGCGCGACCCTCGAACGACACCGGAGACGCTTGCCATGACTACATCAAAGACCTTTCAGGGCGCGCTGTCGCCCGTTCTCACGCCATTCGACGATAACGGCGCGCCATCGGCCGAGCGTCTGATTCGCCACTGCCGCGCGTTGCTCGACGACGATGTCGGGCTGGCCGTGTTCGGCACGAATTCCGAGGCCAACTCCATGTCCGTCGCGGAGAAGCGCGGACTGCTCGATGCGCTCATCGGCGCAGGCCTGCCCGCTGCACGCATGATGCCTGGCACCGGCGCGTGTGCGTTGCCGGACACCATCGAACTCACACGCCATGCGGTAGCGAACGGCTGTGGCGGCGTGCTGATGCTGCCGCCGTTCTACTACAAGGGCGTGAGCGACGAAGGTCTGTTCCGCGCATACGCCACCGTGATAGACGCTGTCGCCGATGCGCGTCTGAAGATTTATCTCTATCACATTCCTCCGGTCGCGCAGGTGCCGTTGAGCCTTGCACTCATCGAACGCTTGCTGAAGGCGTATCCGGGCACCATTGCGGGCATCAAGGACAGCTCGGGCGACTGGAACAACACGTCGGCCGTGATCGATGCTTTCGCGTCCACGGGCTTCGAAGTCTTCGCGGGCAGCGAGACGTTCCTGTTGCGCACGTTGCAAGCGGGCGGCGCGGGTTGCATCACCGCGACGGGCAACGTGAATGCGGCGGCCATCGGCAAGCTCGCGCGCGAATGGCGCGCCGTCGATGCGCCCGCACAGCAACGCCGCCTAGACGAAACGCGCGCGGTGTTCCAGCGCTTCCCGATGATTGCCGCGATGAAAGCGGCCATTGCATGGCAATCCGGCGATGAAGGCTGGGCGAATTTGCGCCCGCCGCTCGTCGAACTCGATGGCACGCAACGCGTGCAGCTTGAAAACGCGCTGGACGCCATCGGCTTTTCCATTCCGCATGCCGATCAGCTCGGCGTTCGCGAACCCGCGCACTGAACCGCCGTACAACCATACGAATAAAAACGGAGACAAATCTTGTACGACAGCCCTTCACTTCCCGCCTCGATAGCAACCGACGACGCCGATTCCATCTTTCGCCGCGTTGCGCTGCGCTTCATGCCGCTCTTGTTCGTCGGCTACGTGGTCGCTTATCTGGATCGCGTCAACGTCGGCTTCGCCAAGCTGCAGATGCTGAACTCGTTGCATCTGAGCGAAGCCGTGTACGGCCTCGGTGCGGGGTTGTTCTTCGTTGGTTACTTCTTTTTCGAGGTACCGAGCAACCTTCTGCTGCATCGCATCGGCGCGCGGCGCTGGATCGCGCGGATCATGATTACCTGGGCCGCGTTATCGATGGCCACTGCCTGGGTCTCCACGCCCATGCAGTTCTACGCCGTGCGGTTTCTGCTCGGTGTCGCGGAAGCGGGCTTCTTTCCGGGCATGGTGCTGTATCTGACGTACTGGTTCCCGTCGCATCGGCGCGGCAAGATGATTGCGCTCCTGATGGCGGGCAATCCGGTGTCGGGGCTTATCGGCGGACCGGCGTCCGGCTGGATCATGCATTCGATGAGCGGCGTGGGTGGCTTCGAAGGTTGGCAGTGGCTCTTCATCATCGAAGCGGTGCCGTCCATCGTACTCGGCTTCGTGATCCTGAAGCATCTCGATGACCGCGTCGCCGACGCCACCTGGCTCTCCGAACCCGAAAAGCGCGTGATCCTCGATGAAATCGCCGCCGATACCGCCACGCAAACGCACGGCTCGGTGCGCGCGGTGTTCACGTCGGCGCGCGTGTATTTAATGTGTCTGATCCTCTTCGGCATTGTCATGGGTTCGTACGCAATCGGCTTCTGGCAGCCGACCATCCTGCGTTCGACGGGTATAGAAGACGCGTTCATCATCGGCCTTCTGACGATGATTCCCTACTCCGTCGCCCTCATCGCGATGATCCTCACCGGCAAGCACGCCGACCGCACACGCGAGCGGCGCTGGCACGTCGCGCTGCCCGCGCTCATTGCCGGAGCGGGCTTCGTGCTGTGCGCGCTCTTCGGCGCGTCATCGGCGATCTCGGTGGCCGGCCTCACGCTCGCGACTGCGGGCGTCATCACCGCGCTGCCGATGTTCTGGGCGCTGCCCACGGCGTTTCTCGGCGGCACGGGCGCGGCGGCGGGCATCGCGCTCATCAACTGCACGGGCAATCTTGCCGGATTCGTAAGCCCGGCCGTGATCGGCTGGCTCAAATCGATCACGCATTCGCTTTCGTCGGGACTGTTCGTGGTTGCGGCTTCGCTTGCGTTGTCCGCGTTGCTGATCTTCGTCTTCGTGCCGGCGAAGCTCGTCAACAAGTAAGGATTGACGATGACCGCCAACGACACGAATGTGCCACCCGTTTTGCGGATAGGCGAGTTTCCTGCCATTGCCGAGGCCTTGCTGAAAGAGCGCCTCGCTCTACACACGCTCGCCGAGATCGGCGCTGACGACGCGCTCCGCGCGCGCATCGGCGTTATCGTCACACGGTCCAACTACGACATCGACATCGCGCTCATAGAACGATTACCCGCGCTGCGCATCATTGCGACGAGCGGCGTCGGCTTCGACCGCATTCCGGTCGAGTTTGCGCGCGAACGCGGCATCGTCGTGACCAACACGCCCGATCTGCTCAACGCGGCCGTCGCCGAACTGACGATAGGACTCGTGCTCGCGATGCTAAGGCAACTGCCGCGAGCCGACCGCTTCGTACGCGAAGGCGCGTGGTCGAACGGCGTACTGCCGCTCGGCTCGAACCTGGCGGGCAAGCGCGTCGGGATCGTCGGCATGGGGCGCGTCGGCAAAGAGATCGCGCGAAGACTCGCGCCGTTCCGTGTCGAGATCGCGTACTTCGGGCGCGCGCGTCAGGCGTTGCCGTTCGAATGGTTCGAGACGCCCGTTCAGCTTGCGCGCTGGTCGGACATTCTGATCGCGAGTTGTCCGGGCGGCAGCGCGACGCGTCATCTGATCGATGCTACCGTGCTCGACGCGCTTGGGTCCAAGGGCATGCTCGTGAACATTGCGCGCGGTTCCGTCGTGGATGAAGCGGCGCTGGTCGCAGCGCTGGAACGCCAGGCGCTCGCGGGCGCCGCGCTCGATGTCTTCGAGCACGAACCGCTCAACGATTCGCCTTTGCGACAGTTGGACAATGTCGTGCTGAGCCCGCATATCGGCAGCGCGACGCATGAGACGCGGCTTGCAATGGCCAAACTCACCGCCGACAACGTCGTCTCGTTCTTCACGACAGGACGGGCATTGACGCCTGTCCATATCGAATGATTAGAACTGATACAGCGTGGCGGGCGTATCGACGAGAATGCGCTTGCGCGTCGCTTCATCCGGCACGACGTTGGCGAAAAGGTCCGCGAGCAAGGCATCATCGGGAATGCGATTCAACGGCTGCTCCGTCGGATGCGGCCAGTCGCTTCCCCACAGCACGCGCTCCGGCGCGACCTGAGCAAAGCCCGCCGCGAGCGCGACGCTATCCGCATACGAAGGCGGCCCGACCTGCGTCTCGTTGTAGAAGCCGATCAGCTTCACGTACGCCTTCCCGCTCGTCAGCAACTCGGAGACCATCTGAAAAGAAGCCTGATGCACCGCATCGGGTTCCGGCACGTGCGCAAGATGATCGAATACGACCGGACACGGCAAGTCGTACCACGTGCTTCGCGCCTGCATCAAAAACGCAGCGGGTGCGTTCACCTGCACATGCCACCCCATTGGCGCAATACGAGCCGCAAGCGGCTTCACCATATCGAGCGTGGTCGTTCCCGGTGGCGCGAGATTGAAGCGGATACCGCGTACGCCAGCGCGATTCAAGGCTTCGAGTTCCGTCTGAGTCACGCTCGTATTGACGACCGCAATGCCGCGTGCGCGTCCGTTGAAACGCGCGATGGATTCGACGAGCAGACGGTTATCGACGCCATAACTCGACGGCTGGATGATGACATTGCGCGTCGTGCCGATGCGCTTTTGCAGTTGCCGATAATCGTCGACGGTTGCATCGCCGGGCTTGAGCGTCGCTTCGGGCGCCCACGGATAGCGATGATCGTAGATGTGATGATGGCAGTCGGTCGCATCGGGCGGCATCGCGAGCTTCGTGCGCTCGGTGCCGGTGGACCATTTGACTTGCTGCGCGTCACTCTGTACTCGCGTTTCTGCGCAACCGCTCAATGCCAAACCACCCGCTGATGCAACGAGCGCACTCAGCGCCTTCAGCGTCTCGCGACGCTTTCCATTCCACTTCGACAAGGCTGTCTCCTGTTTTATTCGAATGTGCCTGCACGTATTAATCGATGCGCTGTGTGTCTCCCTCGAACTCGCGAAGACAACCGAAGCCGCCATGAAACAGCGCCTCGGTCGCGTCTTCCGCTTCGCTCGATGAGGAGATTTCCAGCGCATGCGTCTGCGCATCGTCCTGCGGTCGATAGCCGAGCGCACGCGCATTCGCATTGCTCCAGCGATTGCGCGCATTGTCGGACACGCCATAAACGATGACGAAGTGATAGTCCGGCGCATCGATAGCGCGACGCGTCAGTTGCACCATGTCGCGATGACTGATCCACGAATAAAGGTGGCGCGGCTCGGTCGGCTTGTCGTCGGGACGAAACGAACCGATGCGCAAACACGCCACCGACATGCCGTACTTGTCGGCATACAAACGCCCGAGCGCTTCGCCGAACGCCTTCGACACACCATAGCGGCTGTCGGGGCGAACCGTGACCGTGTCGTCGATCATCCTGTCGCGCCGATGAAAGCCCACCGCATGATTCGAACTCGCGAACACCACGCGTTTCACGCCCGCCTCGCGCGCCGCCTCGAAGACGTTGTAGCAGCCATCGATGTTCATGTCGCGAATCTTCTGCCACGTGTCCTCGTCGGGAATGCCCGCGAGATGCACGACCACATCGACGCCCTCCATGATCTCGCGCAAGCGCTCGGGACGCGTGATGTCGGCAGTGACGATTTCCTCATGCTCGCCCGCGCTCGCTTGCGGCGCGATGTCGGCAAGGCGTAGCGCGTAACGGCCCGCGAATCCGGCGCGTAGCACGCGGCCGATGAGTCCGGCCGCGCCCGTGATCAAAACCCGTTTCATGCGTTGTCTCTCCGTGTTTATCGCAAGGACTGGCTTGCGATGCCGAGTTCGGATGCGCGGCGGTTATGCACGAAAAGCACCATGGCGATGACGCCGGTGAAATCGATCAGCGCGCCGAACAAGAACGCGCTGTGATAGCCGCCGAAGTATTGGATGAGAACCCCTGTCAGCGCCGGTCCGATGATGCCCGACAGGTTGCTCAAGAAGTGGATGAAGCCACCCACGCCGCCCTGCCGATGCAGCGGCAGAATCTCGTGCTGAATTGCCCAGATGGCCTGGCACGAACCGGTGAGGAACAGGAGCGCCGCCGCGATGAGCGCGACCGCCGCCACGAGCGAAGTGGCCGACGTGATGCACAGCACGGCGACACCGGACAGCGCGAGCGGAATCGTCGCGACGAGCTTGCGCGCCTTCACGGGATCGTCCATGCGACGATAAATCCAGTCGCCTACCAGCCCGCCGCCGAAGTAACCAATGGCGCCGCAAATCCACGGAATGGACGTGATGATGCTCATCTGCTTGAGGTCGAGATGCATCACGTTGGTCAGATAACTCGGCAACCACGAGATGAACACGTACTGTGTGTAGTTCACGGCGAAGAGACCCGCGCCGAGCGCGAGCGTGCTCGGGCGGCGCAGATACGCGCCGAGCGTCATGCCGTCGTCCTCCACGTTCGCGGCTTCGGCAATGGAACGGCTCTCGTCGATCATGCGACGTTCGTCATCGCGCACGCGCGCGTTTTGCGCGGGCTTGTCGGTCACGAAGATGCGCCACACCACGAGCCACAGAAAGCCGAGCACGGCGATCACGATGAACGACGTGCGCCAGTCGAACGCATACGCGATCAGACCGACCACCGGTCCCGCAATGGCATTGCCGAGTGTCTGTCCGGAGAACGTGAAGCCGATCATCGTCGAGGTCTCGTGACGCGGAAACCAGTTCGAGATCGTGCGATTCGTATTAGAGCTCATCGGCCCTTCGCCAATGCCGAAGAACACGCGGCATACGAGCAGCGAGACGAATCCCGTCGCGGCCGCGGTGAGTCCGCAGAACAGCGACCAGATGCCCATGGCGTAAGTGAACACGCGCACGGTGCCCCACTTGTCGGAGAAATAGCCGCCGAGAAAGGAGAAGATGGAATAGCCGATGAAGAAGCTGCTGAAGATGATGCCGAGTTGCGAGGGCGAAAGATCGAGCGTCTTGCCAACGATGGGCGCGACGATGCCGAGCGCCGCGCGATCCATGTAGTTGATCGCGCCTGCCGTGAATAGCAGGCCCGCGACCACATAGCGGTATTTGCCGGTCTTCATATGTCTCCTTGACTGCTTTAGTTATGGAGCGGCCATGAAGCCCTCGGCCGCGAAGGTCCTGCCTTGCCGATGCTGTCGTGTCTAAATCCTCACTCTCAACTCATGATGCCGATCTGCCACGGCACGAATTCGTGATCGCCGAGGCCGAGCAGTTCGCTCTTGCTGCGCTCGCCCGAAGCGGTGGCGAGCAGCGCGTCGAAGATGACCTGCCCCATGCTTTCGATGCTCGCTTCGCCATCGAGAATGGCGCCGCAATTCAGGTCCATGTCCTCGGTGAGACGGCGATACATCGGCGTGTTGGTGGCGAGCTTGATCGATGGCACGGGCTTCGCGCCGAACATGGAACCTCGCCCCGTCGTGAACGCGATGAGGTTCGCGCCACCCGCGATCTGTCCGGTCGCGGAGACGGGATCGAAGCCCGGCGTATCCATGAAAACGAGGCCGTTTTGCGTCACGGGCTCGGCGTAGCGATACACCTCCATGAGCGGCGTGGTGCCGCCTTTCATCGACGACCCGATCGATTTCTCGAAGATGTTGGCGAGGCCGCCGACCTGATTGCCCGGACTCACCTTGCCGTTGATCTGCACATCGCGACCGACCGAATATTCTTCCTTCCACCAGCGGATGCGATCCACAAGTTTCTCGCCCACCGCGCGGCTCACGGCGCGGCGCGTCAGCGTATGTTCGACGCCATAGACCTCGGGCGTTTCCGACAGGATGGCGGTGCCGCCGTGGCGCACGAGAATGTCCATTGCGGCGCCGAGCGCGGGATTCGCGCTGATCGAGGAAAAGCCGTCCGAACCGCCGCATTGCAGGCCGATCTTCAGATGGCTCGCATCGACCGTGCTGCGCGTGACGTCGTTGGCGCGGGGCAGCAACGCCTTCACAGCTTCAATGCCCGCCTCGATGGTTTTGCGCGTGCCGCCGGTTTCCTGCATCGTGAAGGTATGCAGTCGCGAACTTGCGCTCAAATGCTCTTGATCGAGCAGGCCTTGCAACTGATTGCGTTCGCAACCGAGTCCGACGATAAGTGCCGCCGCGAGATTCGCGTGGCGCGCGTAGCCGGCCATCGTGCGGCGCAGCAGTTGCATGGGCTCGCCGCTCATCTCCATGCCGCAGCCGATCGAATGGCTGAACGCCACCACGCCATCCACGTTCGGGTAATCCGCCAGTCGCTCGGGCGTGAACCATTCCGCGATCTTGTGCACGACCGTGGCCGAGCAATTCACGGTGGAGAGAATGCCGATGTAATTGCGCGTCGCCACGCTGCCATCCGCGCGCACGATGCCCTGAAACGTCGCGCGCTTCCCGACAGGCAACTGCTCGACCGCGCGATAGTCCTCGCCATAGGCGTAGTCGCGATCGAAGTCGCGGAACTCGACGTTGTGTCCGTGAACCAGCGTGCCCGGTGCGATATCGGCGGCGGCGAAACCGATCACCACGTTGTATTTGCGGATCGGCTCGCCTTGCCGGATGGCGCGGGCGGCGATCTTGTAGCCTGCCGTGACCTGGCTTCGGCTCACGAAGTCTTCGGCATCCACGCGCGTGCCCATCGCTACATCCGTGCGGGCAATCACGACGTTGTCATTGGAATGAAGACGGATCACCGGGCCGACGACGCGCTTTTCGGACTGCTCGATCATGGGTTTTGTATAAGTTATGCGCCGCGAGTACGCGCCTGATGGACCGCTTCATGAAGTACTGGATGGACCACTCGCTGCGCCAATCATACGGATCGGGGATTTGCTATGGTTTGCTTGAGAAGCAAGAAATTTTTTAGTCCGGCGCGCTAATCTGCGGGCTGAGACACCGGGAGCGCCGGGACCGCCGCCGCGCCGACGCTGATAACAAGGAGACATCTCATGTGGCAACAGACCGAACGCTATCCCGACCCGCGCGTGATTTCGCTCGATCCATCCTTCGACCGCTATCGCGTTGCGTTCTCCGCGGTCGAGCGGCTTGCAACGGGCTTTCGGTTCACGGAAGGTCCGGTCTGGTTCGGCGATGGCCGCTTCCTCTTGTTCAGCGATATCCCGAATAACCGCATGCTGCGCTGGGAGGAGGAAACGGGGGCGGTGAGTGTGTATCGCGCTGCATCGAACCATGCGAATGGCAACACGCGTGACCGGCAAGGACGGCTCATCACGTGTGAACATGGGCGCCGCATCACGCGCACGGAATACGACGGCCGCATAACCGTGCTGATGGATTCGTTCGATGGCAAGCCGCTCAATTCGCCTAACGATGTCGTCGTCAAGTCCGACGGTTCGATCTGGTTCACCGATCCGCCCATGGGCATCTGGGGCCACTATGAAGGCAACAAGGCCGAGCCGGAACTGCCGCATTCCATCTATCGCATCGACGCAAAGACGCTCGAAGCGAGCCTCGTCACGGCGGATCTGAAAGGACCGAACGGTCTGTGTTTTTCGGCCGACGAGAAGCTGCTTTACGTGACCGAATCGCGCGGCGTGCCGAACAAGCTCATCCACGTGTACGACGTGTCGGAGGACGGGCGCGGTATCGGCCGGGGACGCGTGTTTTACGACGCGGGCGTGGGAACGGTGGACGGCATACGCGTCGATGTCGACGGCAACTTGTGGTGCGGCTGGGGCATGGGCAGCGACGAACTCGACGGCGTGATGATTCTTTCGCCTGCGGGCAAGCCGATCGGACGCATCGCCCTGCCCGAGCGATGCGCCAATCTTTGCTTCGGCGGACCGAAGCGCAACCGTCTCTTCATGGCGGCGTCGCAGTCGATCTATTCGGTGTACGTGAACACGCAGGGCGTCGCGAACGTTTAGCGCGAGCGCCCTGTTTCATCGCTTAGAACGTGGCCCAGTCGCCGTCGCCGGCTGCGACCGCGGGTTCTGCGCGCTTCTTCGGCGCGGCAGGCTTAACGGCCTTCACGATCGACGCGGGCGCAGGACGGTGCACCGGCGCTGCGTTCGCACGGCTCGCGGCAACGACAGCCTGGCCCGTGCGAAACACGGCGACGGTCGTGCGCAATTGCTCGGCCTGATCTTCCAGCGACCCAGCCGCTGCCGCCGCTTCTTCGACGAGTGCCGCGTTCTGCTGCGTGACCTCGTCCATCTGCGAGATGGCCTGGTTCACTTGCTCGATACCGCGCGTCTGTTCATGCGATGCCGACGCGATTTCGCCCATGATGTCCGTCACGCGTTGTATCGCCGTGCCGACCTTTTGCATGGTTCCACCCGCGCGGGCAACGAGTTCCGTGCCCGCCTGCACGCGGCCGCCCGACGTTTCGATCAACTCCTTGATCTCCTTCGCGGCACTCGACGAACGCTGCGCGAGGCTGCGCACTTCGCTTGCGACGACGGCAAAGCCGCGACCCTGCTCGCCAGCGCGAGCGGCTTCGACCGCGGCGTTCAACGCAAGGATGTTGGTCTGGAAGGCGATGCCTTCGATCATGCCGATGATCTCCGCGATCTTGGCCGAACTCTGTTCGATGCCCGCCATGGTCTCGACGACCTGACCGACGATAGCGCTGCCTTCGTTGGCGACGGCGTTCGCGTTGTCGGCGAGGCCGCTTGCCTGCATCGCGTTCTCGGAGTTCTGCTTGACCGTCGCGGTGAGTTCTTCCATGCTCGCGGCCGTTTCCTGCAGCGAAGCGGCCTGCTGTTCGGTACGCGATGAAAGATCGGTGTTGCCCGCTGCAATCTGCTTGCTGGCGCTCGCAATGGCCTCGCTGCTCGTGCGGACGGAGCCGACGGTTGCCGCGAGCTTCTCCTTCATGGCGGCGACGCCGGAGAGCAACTGGCCCATCTCATCGTGGGTCTTGATCGTGACCGTGCGTGTCAGATCGCCTGCCGCGATGTGCTCGAAATGCTCGAGTGCATCGGCGAGCGGCGACATGATCGCGCGACGCAGGAAGTACCAACCGAAAGCCGCGCCCGCAATACCCACGACGAGCGAGATGAAGCCAACGGTACGCACGGTTGCGTAGCTGCTGTCGTTTTCCTCGTCCTGGCGGGCTGCGTCGATGAGTTGGAATTCCTTCAGCTTCTTGAAGGCATCGCTCGTGCGATTGTAGGCATCGGGCACGTCTTTCTGTGCATAGCGAATGATCTCGGCCTGATCGCGTTTCTCGATGGCGGCGCCAAAAGCTTCGACTGCCTTGCGCATTTGAGCGCGGCCTTCGACCACGTCCTTCGCGAGGACGTCTTCGTCCGCGCCACGCGGGATGACATCGTACTTCTTGTACCACTCGTCCGAATCGGCCAACGCTTTCTCGGCGCGAGCGCGCAGGTCTTCCCCTCCGGTGCCTTCGCGGTCGAGCGCAAAGCGGTCGAGCAGCACGCGTGCGCGGTTCAGGTACACGTCCGAGACACCCAGCGCGTTGACGGAGGGCAACGTGCTCAGACTCACGTCTCTTGCGGACGCCTTGATGGTCGCCATGCCGTATAGACCGATTCCCACGGACAAGCTGAGCAGCACGCCAAGAAAAATCATGGTGAGCGCGAGCCGCGCCCGGATTGTCAGGCTCTTCATTCGTTTTGCTTCCAGAGTGGTCGTAGGTGGAGACAAGGCGCGATGCTTATCGACGCCTGTTGCAAGCTTGTCCACCTTCTTATCGGCGTGAAGCAGGGAAACTGTAATGAGGATGTAGGTATGACGGCCGCTGCTACGTCACGGCGCCCGCTGCAACGACACCGCTCGGCTCGGGCACGAGCGTCGAAAGTCCCACGACGAGTTCCGGCGCGACCGGCCGGCTCAGCAAGTAACCTTGCACGAAGTCGCACTGCGCTTGCCGCAGCATGTCCAGTTGCGTTGCGCGCTCGACACCTTCCGCCGTGACGCTCACGCCAAGCGCATGCGACATCTGGATGATGCCGCACACGATGCCATGCGTCGCGGCATCGCTTTCCAGGCGAGCGACAAACGAACGGTCGATCTTGAGCGTATCCGGCGCGAAATCCGCGAGATAACGCAGACTCGAATAGCCCGTGCCGAAGTCATCGATGGCGATGCGCACGCCGAGTTCCTTCAACGCACAGAGCGTGCGTTGCGCGAGCTCTGCATTCTCCATCAACGCACTCTCGGTCAGTTCCACTTGCAGGCTCGACGGCGGCAGTCCGTGCCGGCGCAAAGCGTTATCCACGACATCGACGATAGCCGTATCGCGCAACTGCCGCGCCGACACGTTCACGGAGACGCTGAGCGCGCTCGCACCGTTTCTGCGCCAGTGCGCAAGCTGCCGAAGCGCGTCTTCCATGACCCACGCGCCGACCTCGATGATGAAGCCGCTCTCTTCCAGAATCGGAATGAACACGCCCGGCGAGACGACACCGCGCGTTGGATGACTCCAACGGATGAGCGCCTCGACACTGCGGACCGCGAGCGAATGCGGCTCGTGAATCGCCTGATAGTGCAGCACGAACTGGTCGTTGGCGAGCGCGGCGGGCAGGTCGCGCTCCAGGTTGAAGTCGACGATACGCTTGCTTGCGTCCTTGTCGGCGAAGCGAAAGCCGTTGCGCCCGGCCTTCTTCGCGGCATACATCGCAATGTCCGCACTCGTGAGCAAGGTCTCGTGATCGGCGCCGTTCTCGGGGAACACGGAAATGCCGATCGACGCGGTGACGAACGCGCCGGCGCGAGGCGCATCGCCTGTTTGTGCGAGCACGCCGAAAATGATTCGCGCGATGCTCGCAAGCCGTTCCTTGTCGCGTGCCTCGTCGATCAGCACGGCAAACTCGTCGCCGCCGAGTCGCGCAAGAAAGGCATCGGCCGGGAGCGCCGCCTGAATCACTTCGCTCAGCGACTTGAGCAGACGGTCGGCTGCCGTATGGCCGAGCGTGTCGTTGAGCACCTTGAAGCGGTCCAGATCGATGAACATCAGCGCGAACACGTTGTCCTCGCGGCAGCGTTCCTCGATGGCGCGCAAGAGCGCAACGCGATTCGCGAGCCCTGTCAGCGAATCCGAGAAAGCCAGCCGGTCCAGTTCCGCGACACGCTCCTGCTCCGCGGTAATGTCCTCGCTGATGCCGATGATGCGCGCCACGCCGCCCGCCGCATCGCGCACGGGATAACCCGTGCTTTGCACCCAACGCACGCCGCCGCCGGGCCGCTCGATGCGGTATTGCACGCGCCCGCCAATCGCGGTGTCGACGATGCGGCGCATCGCGGCTTCGACTTGCGGACGGTCTTCGGGCAGCACGACATCCATCCACGCTTGCGGACGTTCCAGCAGCGTCGGCGCGTCCACGCCGAACAGGGACGCGCAGCCTTCGCTCAACCGATGGAAGTGGCTGAAATCCGCGCTATACGAGTAGAAGCAGAGACCGGCGTGCGCTTCCATCTCGGTCATCAGCGCGTCTTTCGCGCGCAGATCGGCGGCGAGGTCGGCTTCCTGAGTGACATCGAGCGACGCGCACAAAATGCCGTAGACGCCGCCCGTACCGTTTTCGATAGGGATCAATCGCGACTGCCATACCTTCGGCTCGCCTGTCGTCGTCGGGCACGCGCCAGTGAAAGACGTGCGCGCGCCTTGCAGCGCGGCGGCGAATGCGCTGCGAGCGGCGATGGCGTCATCGTTCGACCAGAAGCTCAGCCAGTCGGCGCCGGCAAGCTGTTCCGGGCCGCTCGCCTGCATCAACTGCGCGCCATGCTCGGAGATGCGCAACATGCGCCCTTCTTCGTCCAGCAGCTTCAGGCATTCGCGATTCGCGTCCAACATCGCCCGTGCAAGCGCGCGGGTGGCATTCTCGCGCCCGGCGGCGCGGCGTGCACGACCAAGACCGATCGTCAGCACGACGCCGCCGGCAAAGGCGCCGACGCACGACGCCGCGACGTTCGACACGGACGCGAGTGGCCAATAAACGAGCGCGAACGCGCCCACCGCACCGAGCATGTGCTGCACGACGCAGGCAGAGGAAAAAGTTGCGCTACATGCCTGAGTTTTCAGGAAGAACGACAGGAAGCCCTGGTTCTGCGCGGATCGAGTCTCCGACCGTGCGCGGTCGACTGAACCCTGGGTGGAATGATGGGACATGGGCATTGCAAAACCAGGCTTTCGGTGGACGTGGTGGACGAGTCGACCAAGCCTCGTGCTTGATGGAGCCGATCAGGCGATTCCTGGTTTACGACGCACGAGTGCAAATGCTTTAGCCCTGTGCGGACGAAGAAATACGTGGCGCGGGCGATGGAGCCGTCAGGGAGAGTGCGAGAACAAGGCTCCAAGCGTGCCTTACCGATACGTGAAGCGCCGGTGCGTCCTCTTCGTCCGAGGGACGCCCGTGCATGCGCTTCGAAACGAGCGTGCGGCCATTCGTCGAGCCGCTTCTGCGCGCTCGAATCGTTCACCCATGACACGCTCCAGCAAACATGCTTGTATATTAACGGGACGACATCGGCGTCGCGACTACGCGTCGCGTCGGCGAACCGGGACCAATGATCGACCATCCGGGCTAACCATGAAATCCAAAGACTACTACGCGGTCATGGGCGTTCCGCGCACGGCGAGCGAAGCGGAAATCAAGACCGCTCACAGAAAACTCGCGCGCAAGTTTCATCCCGACCTCAACAAGGACGCGGACGCCGAAGCGCGCTTCAAGGAAGTGGGCGAGGCATATCAGGTACTCAAGGACCCGGAGAAGCGCGCCGCGTTCGATGCCCTCGGCACCGGGCTCAAAGATGGCGACGAGATCCGTCCGCGTCCCGATGTCGGCGATGGCTTCGAGTATCGCGGTGGCGAAAGTCAGCAAGACGCCGACGACTTCTTCAGCGACCTGTTCGGCGCACGCAGCGGCATGCACGGCGGCGCACGCGCGCGGCATGGGACACGGTCGCGCATGCCCGAGTGGCCGGGCGAGGATCATCATGCAAGCGTCGCGGTCAGCCTGGAAGATACCTACACCGGCGCGCAGCGCACCTTCAGGCTACAAATGCCCGTCATCGACGATGAAGGACGCGTGACCTATCGAACGCGCACGCTCGATGTGACGATACCGAAGGGCATTCTCGACGGCCAGCGCCTGCGCCTCGCGGGTCAGGGAGGCGCCGGTTCGGGCAATGCGCCGCCAGGCGACCTCTATCTGGAAGTGACGGTCGACAAGCACAAGCGTTATACCGTCGACGGCCGCGACGTCACCGTCGAATTGCCGCTTGCGCCATGGGAAGCCGCGCTTGGCGCAGAGGTGGTCGTGCCGACGCCATCCGGCGATGTGACCGTGACCGTTCCGGCCGGGTCTGCCGCCGGACGACGTTTGAGGTTGCGCGGTCGAGGCATTCCCGGCAATCCGCCCGGCGATGTCTACGTCATGCTCGGCATCGTGCTGCCTCCCGCCGATACCGACGCCAGGAAGGCTGCCTATCACGCCATGCGCGATGCGTTCGACTTCGATCCGCGCGCGCACTTTTATGGGTGAACCATCATGAATGAAAACGAGCCGGTTTATCTGCAGGGCGATATCGTCGAGGAGCACGTCGAGTTCACGATGATCGAACTGTGTCGCATCACGGGCGCTTCGGAAGATCAGCTCGCGCTTTGGGTGCAAGAAGGCGCATTCGAGCCGCGAGGTGCGCGTATCGAGGAATGGCGCTTCAGCGGCACGTCGTTGCGCCGCGCCATGACCGCGCAACGACTGACCAGCGATCTCGAACTGAACGCGCAAGGCGTGGCGCTTGCACTCGATCTGCTCGATCAGATCGATGCCTTGCGCTCGCGCCTCGCACGCTACGGCGACCGCGGTTGATACGCATGAGCCTTCGTGCGGCCTTTCCCCGAAACGTCGCACGAGCGCTTCGATGGTGCGCCGATCATCCGGATTTGGTGCACACGCATGGCTGAATCCATGAAACATGCGCTCATTTGCGATGGCACGCTTATCGCTTATAGCTACAGCAAGGAGCCGGCGCTTCATCCGGTTTAGCACCAACAATTTGCAATAGATAACTAGGGTTCCGATCCGCGTAGCGTCCATGAGGGACGATCCATACGCGCGATGCTGGTCCGAGAGTTGTCGACCTCAAGGTTCTGCGCGAGGTTACACGGCGGGATAAAAGCCCGGGAGAGAACGCGATCGAGAGTCGCGCCGCTCCCCGCCGTCGATAACCCCTTCGAGGTCAACCTCATGCGCAAGCTATCCCGTTTCATCGGCATCGCCGCCCTCTCTCTCGCCGCGTTTGCTTCCACCGCTTCTCCCTCGTTCGCCGCCGGTCGTCAGGACTTCAAGGTCTGCTGGACCATCTATGCGGGCTGGATGCCGTGGGGCGAAGCGAAAACTCAAGGCATCGTTTCCAAGTGGGCCAAGAAGTACGGCATCAATGTCGATGTCGTGCAGCTCAACGACTACGTCGAGTCGATCAATCAGTACACGGCCGGCAAGTTCGACGGCTGCGCCATGACCAACATGGACGCACTGACGATTCCCGCCGCGGGCGGCGTGGACTCGACCGCGCTTATCGTCAGCGACTATTCCAACGGCAACGACGGCGTGCTCGTAAAGGGCACTGGCAAGAAGATCGCCGACATCAAGGGTCAGCAGATCAACCTCGTGCAGTTTTCCGTATCGCACTATCTGCTTGCCCGCGCGCTCGAATCCGCCGGCATGAGCGAGCGCGATCTCAAGGTGGTGAACACATCGGATGCCGATATCTCGGCCGCGTTTGCGACACCCGCCGTAAAGCAGGCCGTCACCTGGAATCCCATGCTCGCCGACCTGAAGGCCAAGCCCGATGTGACCGAAGTCTTCGATTCGAGCAAGATTCCCGGCGAGATCATGGACATGATGGTCGTCAACACGAAGACGCTGCAAGAGAACCCCGCACTCGGCAAGGCACTGACGGGCGCATGGTTCGAGATGATGTCGCTGATGCGCGCCAACAGCGCCGACAGCACCGCCGCCCTCAACGCGATGGCGAAGGCATCCGGCACCGATCTGCCGGGCTTCAAGGGCCAGCTCTCGACCACCGCGCTCTTCTACACGCCTAAGTCCGCGCTCGACTTCGCGACGAGTCCCGAACTGCCGCGCACCATGACGCGCGTCGCGAAGTTCTCGTTCGATCACGGTCTGCTCGGTCAAGGCGCGCCGAGCGCGGACGCAATCGGCATGGCGTTCGACAAGGGCGTCGTGGTCGGCAGCAAGAGCAACGTCAAGCTGCGCTTCGATCCGACCTACGTGCGCATGGCCGCCGACGGCAAGCTTTAACGCCTGCGAACCGGAGGCTGCGCGATGCGACTCATCAACCGACACCCGAGCAAGAGCGGCGCCATGCTGCTGCTCTTGATGCCGTTCATCGTGCTGTTGGCGGTGTACTTCACCAGTTCGTCGCTGCGGCTCAAGGACAATCCCGGCGACAAGGTGCTGCCGAGCGCGAGCCAGATGAGCGAGGCGATCACTCAGTTCGCCTTCACCGAAGACAAGCGCACGGGCCAATATCTGCTTTGGACCGATACGCTCGCAAGCCTCAAGCGCCTTGGCATCGGGCTTGCCGTGAGTGCGGTGATCGCGCTCGTCGCGGGCATCGTGACGGGCAGCATTCCGCTCGTCACCGCAACCCTCTCGCCCTTCATCACTGTCGTCTCGATGATCCCGCCGCTCGCGGTGCTGCCCATTCTCTTCATCGTGTTCGGCCTCGACGAGTTGTCGAAGGTCGTGCTGATCGTGATCGGCATTACGCCCATGATGATCCGCGATCTTCAGCAGCGCGCACGCGAGATTCCCGACGAGTTGTGGGTCAAGGCTCAGACGCTCGGCGCCACGAGCTGGACGCTGATGCTGCGCATGATCCTGCCGCAACTCATGCCGCGCCTGCTTGTCGCGCTGCGTCTCGCGCTCTGTTCGGCGTGGCTCTTTCTCATCGCGGCGGAAGCGATCGCATCCGTCGACGGCCTCGGCTATCGCATCTTTCTCGTGCGCCGCTATCTCGCGATGGACGTGATCCTGCCTTATGTCGCGTGGATCACGCTGCTCGCATGGCTTATCGACGAGAGCCTGCGCCGTATCACGCTGTGGGCGTTTCCCTGGTACGGCGGAGGCGCAAGATGATCGAAGTCCGCAACGTGTGGAAAGAGTACGGCAACCAGGTCGTGCTCGAACGCCTGAATCTCAAGATTGGAAAAGGCGAATTCTGTTCGATGGTCGGTGCGTCGGGCTGCGGCAAGTCCACGTTTCTGCGCCTTCTGCTCGGTCAGGAACGCGCGACACGCGGCGAGATCCTGCTCGATGGCGAACCGCTGCCAGGTGAACCGGACGCGCATCGCGGTGTGGTGTTTCAGCGCTATTCGGTGTTCGAGCATTTGAGCGTGGTGCGCAACGTGATGCTCGGTCACGAGTTGCGCGAGTCGAGGCTCATGGGCCGTCTTTTCGGCGCGCGTCGACAGGCTGCACGCGACGAAGCCGTGGCGATGCTCGAACGCGTCGGTCTTGCCGCCGCGCTCGACAAGTATCCGCATCAGCTTTCAGGCGGCATGCAGCAGCGTCTTGCCATTGCGCAGGCGCTCATGATGAAGCCGCGCATCTTGCTGCTCGACGAACCCTTCGGCGCGCTCGATCCGGGCATCCGCCGCGACATGCACGAACTGCTGCTGAAGCTTTGGCGCGAGTCGGGCCTCACCATCTTCATGGTCACGCACGACCTGAAAGAAGGCTTCACGCTCGGCAGCCGCGTGCTCGTCTTCGACAAGGTACGTGTCGATCCGCAAGCGCCCGGCGCGTATGGCGCGCGTATCACCTACAACATTCCGCTCGACCATAGCCGCGACTCGGCTTCGTCGATCCACGTTGCACGGGCGGCCGTCGAAGGCGCCGCGCGTGCGGAAGCGATACCTGCTTAAAGGAACCCAGGAAGATGGACTTGCTACTCGAAGAAACCGTTCCCGGCGGCGGACATGCGTCGCTGATCGTCAAGCGGGGACAGTCGTTGCGCCTGACCGATATGGATGGCGGCGCGAACGTCAGCATCATGATGTTTAACGCCGCCGAAAAAAGCGAACGCTTGAATCTGCCCGATACGCTCAAGTGCCAGCACACGGCCAAACTAAGCGCGGGCCATTGCCTCTACTCCGACATGGGCCGCGTGCTTGCCGCCATCGTCGCGGATACATGCGGGTGGCACGACAGCATCGGCGGGGTATCGAATGCCGGGGAAGTGCATGAGAAGTATGGCGCGGGACGCTATCAGGAACTGCGTAACGGCTTTTATCGCAATGGCATGGACAACCTGCTCGTCGAGATGGGCAAATGGAATCTCGGCCTCTCCGATCTCTTGATGACGCTGAATCTCTTCAGCCGCGTCGACGTGACGGACCAGGGGGCGCTTACCTTCGTCAGCGGCAATTCGAAGCCAGGCGATTACGTCGAGCTCTATGCGCCGATGAACACGCTCGTCGTGCTCACCGCAATTCAGCATCCGCTCGATCCGAACGCGAACTATGCGCCGCAACCCGTGAAGCTCTCGTTGGCAAATGCGGATCGAGAAGTGGCTGAACTCTGCCGCACTTCGTGCGAGGAAAACGTGCGTGGCTTCATCAACACCGAGCGCTTTTATCTTTGAGCGGAGACCGACAAACATGACGACCTACCTCACCGCCAGCGACCGCCGTGCAGAAGATGCGATCCACCGCGAAACGCTCGGCGCCGGCGAGCCGTGGCTCAAGGAACTGAAGGCCGGACAGACGCTGCGCATTCGCGATATGGAAGGCAATCAGGCTGTCGATACGCTCTTCTACAGCCTCGACAACCCGCGCGAACGTTTCGATCCGCAACGCACCCTGCGCCGCCAGAAGAGCCTCTATCTGACGACGGGAACCGTGCTGTATTCGAACCTCGGCAACCCGATGCTGACCATCGTTGCCGATACATGCGGCCGTCACGACACGCTTGGCGGCGCATGCGCTCAGGAGAGCAATACCGTTCGTTATGCGCTCGAAAAGCGCTACATGCATAGCTGCCGCGACAACTTCCTACGCGCCTGCGCGCACGACGGACGGCTTTCCAAACGCGACCTGAGTCCGAACATCAACTTCTTCATGAACGTGCCGGTGACAGCCGATGGCGGACTCACGTTCGAAGACGGCATCTCCGCGCCCGGCAAATACGTCGAACTGCGCGCGGAGATGAACGTCATCGTGCTCATCTCCAATTGCCCGCAGTTGAACAACCCCTGCAACGCCTACAACCCGACACCCGCGGAGTTACTGATATGGGAATGATGCGAATGAACCGCCTGCGTGAATGGTTCTATCTCGTGATGATGATTCGCGCGGGACGACTCGGCGCCTGTTCGTGCGACTCGCTAAAGTCTCATCGAACGAAAGTCTGAGGACGCTGCCGGGGACGACCCCGGCGTGCATCTTTCAATCGACGGGACGACCCGCCGACGCATCCGCCCCTGTCATGTTCGACAAAGTCCTGATTGCCAATCGCGGTGCCATTGCGTGCCGCATCCTTCGTACCTTGCGTTCGCTCGATATAGCAGGCGTCGCGGTCTATAGCGAAGCCGATCTCGCGAGCCGCCACGTCAGCGAAGCGCCCATCGCGCATTCGCTCGGTCAGGGCGCGGCTTCATCCACGTATCTGGATGTCGCGAAGATCCTCGAGATCGCGCGCCGCGAAAACGTGCAGGCCATCCATCCCGGCTACGGCTTTCTCTCGGAAAACGCGCTATTCGGGGAGGCGTGCGAAGCAGCCGGCATCGCGTTCATAGGACCGACGCCCGCGCAATTGCGCGCCTTCGGGCTCAAGCATACGGCTCGCGCCATTGCGGCCGAGCAAGGCGTGCCGATGCTCGAAGGCACCGGCCTTCTCGAAGACGCCGAAGCCGCGTTGCAGGCGGCTGGGCGCATTGGCTATCCGGTGATGTTGAAAAGCACGGCGGGCGGCGGCGGTATCGGCATGCGTGTGTGCTGGACTGCCGATGAACTCGCCGCGCAGTTCGACGTGGTGAAGCGCCTCGGGCAAAACAACTTCAGCGATGCGGGCGTGTTCATCGAGAAGTACATCGAACGCGCGCGGCATCTCGAAGTGCAGATTTTCGGCGATGGCCGCGGCAACGCGCTTGCACTCGGTGTACGCGATTGCTCGGTGCAGCGGCGTAACCAGAAAGTGCTGGAAGAAACGCCCGCGCCTTCGTTGCCCGATGGCATGGCAGAGGCATTGTGCGAAGCGGCGTTGCGGCTTGCCAGAGCGGTGGCTTATCGTTCGGCTGGGACGGTCGAATTCGTATACGACAGCGGTGCCGCGCAGTTTTATTTTCTCGAAGTGAACACGCGGCTGCAGGTCGAACACGGCGTGACCGAGCAAGTCTGGGGCATCGATCTCGTTCAGTGGATGATCGAACTCGCGGCAGGCACGCTTGCGCCGCTCGACGAACTCGGCGCCGCGTTGAAGCCCGTTGGTCACGCTATACAGGCGCGGCTCTATGCAGAAGATCCTGGCCGCGATTTCAAGCCGAGTCCTGGCTTGCTGACCGAGGTCGCGTTTCCCGAAGCGGATGGCAGCGCGCTGCGCATCGACACATGGATCGAAGCCGGCTGCGAAGTGCCGCCCTATTTCGATCCGATGCTCGCGAAGCTGATCGCGTGGAAACCGACACGCGAAGCCGCGCGCCACGCGCTCGCCGAAGCACTCGACGCCACGCGCATCTACGGCGTGGAGACCAATCGCGTGTATCTGCGGCAGATCATCGACGACACGCCGTTCGCTTCGGGCGAGCCGTGGACGCGTTGTCTCGAAGGGCTCAAGTATCGCGCGAGCACCGTCGAGATCGTGAGCGGCGGCACGCAGACCACGGTTCAGGACTTTCCTGGCAGACTCGGGTTTTGGGCGGTCGGCATTCCGCCCTCGGGCCCAATGGATGATCGAGCGTTACGCCTTGGTAACCGGCTTCTCGACAATTCGCCGGATGCGTCCGCGCTCGAAATCACGATGAGCGGTCCCACGTTGCGCTTCAATACGGACGCGGTGATCGCCATCACGGGCGCGGCGTTGAGCGTGACCGTCGATGGCATCGAGCAGCCGATGCACACGACGCTCTTCATTCCGTCAGGCGCGACACTCGCACTTGGTGCCATTCGTGGAGCGGGCGCACGCGCCTATTTGTGCGTGCGTGGCGGCTTCGATGTCGCGCAGTACCTCGGCAGCCGCAGCACGTTCACGCTGGGTCAGTTCGGCGGCCACGGCGGACGTGCGTTGCGCGCGGGCGATGTACTGCATCTGCATCCCTCGATGGATCGCGCACATGGCGTGCGCCTTTCGTTCACGCCCGCGCTCGACCCGGTTCGCACACTGCGCGTGATCTATGGTCCGCATGGCGCGCCGGAGTACTTCAGTCCGCAATACATCGAGACCTTTCTCGACACCGAATGGGAAATTCACTTCAATTCGAGCCGTACCGGCGTGCGCCTGATCGGACCGAAACCCGAATGGACGCGCGAGGACGGGGGCGAAGCGGGACTGCATCCGTCGAACATTCACGACAATCCGTATGCGGTCGGCGCGATCGACTTCACTGGCGACATGCCTGTGATTCTTGGTCCCGATGGCCCGAGCCTCGGCGGCTTCGTGTGTCCCGTGACGATCATCGAAGCGGACCTGTGGCAGATCGGGCAGTTGAAGGCGGGCGACAAGGTGCGTTTCGTGCCTGTGCGGATCGATGAGGCGCGCGCGGCGGCACGGGCGCGTCTCGTCGAATTGAAGACGCTTGAGCCGCTTGAAGCACCGCCTGCAAGCGCTGATGGAAGACGCGCGTTGACATCGCCCATCGTGCTGGACATCGGCGCGAATCACGACCGGCTGGTTGCGCGTGTGTCGGGCGATACGCACCTGCTGCTCGAACTCGGCCCCGCGGAACTGGACCTCGTCCTGCGCTTTCGTGGCCATGCGCTGATGCAATCGCTCGAAGCGCTCGAGTTGCCCGGCGTGATCGATCTAACGCCCGGCATCCGCTCGCTGCAGGTTCACTATCAGCCTGAGCGCCTGCCGCTTGCAACGTTGCTCGATACGGTCGCGCAGACGTGGCAACGCGTGTTGTTGCAAAAGGACTTGCGCGCGCCTTCGCGCATCGTGCATTTGCCTTTGTCATGGGACGATCCCGCTTGCCGCCTGGCCATCGACAAGTACATGACCACCGTGCGGCCGGATGCGCCGTGGTGCCCGAGCAATCTCGAGTTCATCCGGCGTATCAACGACCTCGAATCGATCGATGACGTCAAGCGCATCGTCTTCGACGCAAGCTATCTCGTGATGGGCTTGGGCGATGTCTATCTCGGCGCGCCAGTTGCAACGCCGCTCGATCCACGCCATCGGCTGGTGACGACCAAGTACAACCCGGCGCGTACGTGGACCGCGGAGAACTCCGTTGGCATCGGCGGCGCGTATCTTTGCGTCTATGGCATGGAAGGTCCGGGCGGCTATCAGTTCGTCGGGCGCACGTTGCAGATGTGGAACCGTTATCGCGCGATTGCCGATTTCGCGGGCCGTCCGTATCTCTTGCGCTTCTTCGATCAGATCCGCTTCTACGAAGTCCCGGCCGATGAACTGCTGCATATTCGCGAGCATTTTCCGCTTGGACGTTATCCGCTCAAGATCGAGGAGACAGAGCTGTCTCTCTCCGACTACGAGGCGTTTCTGAAACGCGAGGCGGCTGGTATCGATGCATTCCGCGCCCGTCAGCAAGCCGCGTTTCAAGCGGAACGCGAGCGTTGGCGTGAAGCGGGACAAGCACAGGAGAGCTTCGAGCCTCCGGTTGTAACCGAAGGCGAGACCGTGCCGCTCGAAGACGGTCAGACCGCGGTGGACAGCGAGATCGCGGGCAATCTCTGGCAGGTGCGCGTGAAGGCGGGCGAGCGCATTGCGGCAGGCGACGTGATGTTCGTGATCGAATCGATGAAGATGGAGATCGCCGTGTGCGCGCCCTGCGCGGGCATCGTCGCCGATATCCATGTGGCGCCTGGCACGCCCGTGAAGGCGGGACAGCGCGTGGCGATCATCGGGAACGTCTGAATGTCGTAGCCAAGGGAGCCGCAAGTCCCCGTTGAATTTCATTCAACATGTCATTTTTTTTTTGAACTGGCAGCCCTCCCCCTGCGAATCTAATCTGAACGCGGATTGAGAACACGCGGCTACCCACGCCGCGACCGCATTCACTTCGCAGAGGGTTCAAATGAACGGACTGAAAAGACTAGGTGCTTTCTTCGCGCTGAGCGCCGCATTCACATTGCAAACCCCTGCGTTTGCCGTCGATTGGGACTTCGCCACCGCGAATGCGCCGGGCAATTACCAGACGAAACTGGACGAGAAGTTCGCGGCTGAAGTGGCCGCCGCCACCAACAACGAAGTGAAGATCAACATTCACGCGGGCGGGCAACTCGGTTTCAAGGGCCCGGAAATGTTGAGCGTGATTCGCGATGGACTCGTGCCCATCGGGTCGTTTCAGTTCGCGCAGCAAGTCGGCATCTCGCCGATTCTCGGGGCATCGTCGGTACCGTATCTCGTATCCGGTTTTGATGAGATGAAGACCTTCCGTTCCGTCTCGAAGCCCTACTACGACGCCGAATTCAAGAAGTTCAATCAGAAGCTGCTGCTCACCATTCCCTGGCCCGGCCAGAACGTCTTTTCCAAAGTCGAACTGTCGAACTCGGACACCTTCAGGACCATGAAGATCCGCACGACCGACCGCAACGGCAGCGACTTCTTCCGCAGCCTTGGCGCATCGCCGGCGCAGATTCCCTGGGGTGAAGTCGTGCCCGCGCTGTCGACGGGCGTCATCAATAGCGTGTCGACATCGACATCGTCTGCCGTGGATGGCCAGTTCTGGGACTTCCAGAAGGCGTGCAACGTCGTCAACTGGCAATCGAACTTCGAAGGCGTGTCGGTCAATCTCGACGCCTGGAACAAGCTCAGTGCGAAAAACCAGAAGGCTATCGAAGACGTCGTCGCACGACTCGAACCCGTGTTCTGGGACGCGGCAAAAGCGGAAGACAGCAAGAACTTCGAGACCCTCAAGGCGAAGGGCATGGAGATCTACACGCCGCCCGCGGCCGTGCGCGACGCCATGGCCGCCAAGGGCAAGCCGAGTTGGACCGCCTTCGAGGACGCGGTGCCCGCCGCCAAGCCACTCCTCAAAAGCTATCTGACCGCGGTCGGCAAGCAGTGAGCCGCATCCGCTCTTCGAAAACCACGGTCACAGCGGAGTCAATGCCCATGGAAAACATCGACACAAGCGCGCATGTCGAGAGTTCGAAGGGACGTGCGTTCGTGCAGAAGGCGTTGTTCTCCATCGATATGCTCGCCCGTCTGGATGGCTGGCTCGGCGCCCTCTGCCTCTGCCTGCTATGCCTCTTGATGATTGCCGGCATCGTCGTGCGGACGCTGTCGACCGTGGTGAGCTGGTTGCCCAAGGACATACCCATCGCATGGGAATACAGCTCGTATCTGATGGCCGTGACCTTCACGTTCGGCGCCGCGCTCACGCTTCGCGCAGGCGGCCATATCCGCGTCAGGGTGCTGTTGTCGAACGCATCGCCTCGCGTCGTCAAGGGCCTCGAATGCGTATCGGCGGCGGCGGGCTTCGCGTTCGCGGCGTTCTTCTCGGTCGCCATGACGCACTTCTCGTATCAGGCGTTTCTCACCGACGAACGCTCGCTTGCCAGCAGCACGCCCTTGTGGATACCCAAGGCATTCGTCGCGTTCGGCGCGATGCTGCTTGCGCTGCAGTTACTCGCGCGCCTCGGCCAGTTGTTTCTGGACGAGCCTGTCGAAGACAAGAACCTGATTCATTGAAGGCTGAGACACATGGGAACGATACTCACGACAATGGCCGTGCTGCTGTTCGGCGGCCTGTCCATCGGCATATGGGTTGGATTGACGCTTGCCATTACCGGGTCGCTCGCGCTATTCATTTTCAGGTCCATTCCGGTCGACCGGCTGATCGCTCAGTACGCATGGAACGTGATGACGACGCAGGAGCTGCTGGCCTTGCCGCTTTTCATCGTCATGGGCGAGATTCTGTTTCGAACGCGCATCTCGACGTCGCTCTTCAAGGGACTCGCGCCGTGGGCGAGCTTGCTGCCTGGAAAGCTCCTGCATTCGAATGTCATCGGATGCTCGATCTTCGCCGCCATCTCTGGCTCGTCGGCGGCGACGACGCAGATCGTGGGCCGCGTCACGCTTGCGGAGCTCAATCGACGCAACTACGACAAGCGGATATCCATGGGCAGTCTGGCAGGGGCGGGTACGTTGGGCTTTCTCGTGCCGCCATCGAACATCATGATCGTGTATGGCGTGCTGGCGCAGGTTTCCGTACTAAAGCTCTTCGCCGCAGGACTGATACCGGCCATTCTTCTCGCGTCGTGCTTCATGGCGTGGATCATGATTCACACCACCTGGAACAAGAGCCTGATTCCCGAGGAAGAAAGTTTCGCGACCATGCCCTGGCGCGAGCGCTTTGCATCGCTCAAACATCTTGCGCCGGTCGCGTTATTGATCGGCGCGGTTCTCGGCAGCATGTACGGCGGGCTCGTCACGCCATCGGAAGCGGCTGCGGCCGGTGTGGTCGGCGCGCTTGCCATCGCGGGCTTTCAAAAGGACCTGAGCGTTGCAAAGCTGAAGGAAGTCGGACTTGGCGCGGTAAAGACCTGTTCCATGATCGCGCTGATCATTCTCGGCGCATCCATTCTCGGCAGTGCGTCCGCGTTTCTCGGCGTGGGACAGGCGGCCGCCACGTTCGTGCAGGAACTGCACCTGTCGCCGGTTGCGCTGCTGTTCGTGCTGTTCATCGGCTATATCCTGCTTGGCTCGTTTCTCGAAGGCTTTTCGATCATCGTCATTACGTTGCCTATTGTTCTGCCGATGGTTCTCGCAGCCGGATTCAACGCCATCTGGTTCGGCATCTTTCTGGTGATCGCGGTGGAGATCGTTCAGGTTCACCCGCCTATAGGCTTCAATCTCTTCGTGATTCAAGGCATCACGGGAGAGAAGCTCTCCGTCATCACCAAGGCCACGCTGCCCTATCTCGTGCTGCTCATTCTGTTCGGCATTGCATTGATCGTGTTTCCGCAGATCGCGCTTTGGTTGCCGGAACAACTCGGCTTGAAGTGAGCATGCGCTGTTGTATCTCGCTGATAAATGGAAAATATGATGACGTCTAGGTTTGCCATCTCAGTCGATATCGGTGGCACGTTCACCGACTTCGTATTGCTGGACAGCAAGAAGAAAAGTGTCACGACCGCGAAGGTCCTGAGCACGCCCGAACGCTCGGAAGAAGCGATATTTTCCGGCTTCGAGCACTTACGCCGCGATGCGGAACTGGACCTCGCGGATTGCGATGTCTTCCTGCATGCGACGACGGTCATCACCAACGCCGTCATCGAACGCAAGGGGCACGACTTCATTTTGCTGCATACCGAAGGCTTCGGCACGACGCTTGAAACCGGCCGTGAGCATCGTTACAACGTATCGAATCTGAGGCTGGCTTTTCCGAAACCGCTGACCAAACACCGGTTGAAGGTATCGGTACGTGAACGCATTGCCTACACCGGTGATCTCGTGCGGCAACCCGACCAAGCTGAACTCATCGCGGACGTGCGCCGTCTCGTCGAGGAAACGGGCGTGACGAACTTCGCCATCTGTTTTCTGCATGCCTTTCAAAACCCCGCCAACGAGCAGTTGGTGGAAAGCTGGCTTGCAGAAGCCTTCCCCAATGCCGTCATTTCCACATCCAGCGCCGTGGCCCCGCGTTCGGGCGAGTACGAGCGCTGGATGACATGCGCCGTGAATGCGTTCACCAAGCCGTTGCTGAGTCAGTACGTGAAGCGCCTGGAGACGAGAGCCGCCGACGCGGGCTTCAATGGCCGCCTTTTGATGATGACGTCGTCCGGGCTGCCGCTGCCCATCGGTCACTGCGTCAGAGCGCCCGTCCGTTTGATCGAGTCGGGTCCCGCGGCAGGCGTTCTCGCCGCGAGAGAGATCGCCGCGCGTAATGCACCAGCGCCGCAAGACAGCGGTGCCGTGGACGATACCGTGCTCGCCTACGACATGGGCGGCACGACCGCCAAGGGCGCGTTCCTCATCGCCGGCAAGGTCGATGTGCAAGCGGGCCTCGAAGTGGCGCGCGAAGGCGCATTCGAAGCCGGCAGCGGCTTTCCGCTCATCATTCCCGCGCTCGACTTGATCGAGATTGGCGCGGGCGGCGGCAGCATCGCCGAGATCGACGAACGCGGCGCCATCTCCGTCGGACCGAAGAGTGCGGGCGCCGTTCCCGGCCCGGCATGCTATGCGCGCGGCGGACAAGCGGCGACCGTCACCGACGCGAATCTCTTCCTCGGCTTTCTCGGCGAGGCGAACTTCCACAATAGCGGCATCGACGCCACCCGGTTTGAAGCCAAGCGTGCGATTCAGCAGAACATCGCGGAGCCGCTGGGCATCTCGGTGGAGCGCGCGGCTATCGGCATTCATCGCACCATCAACGAAAACGTGGCACGCGCGTTTCGCGTGCATGCAGCGGAACTCGGTGTCGACTACCGGCGCGCCACGCTGGTCTGCACCGGCGGTTCGTCGCCCGTGCATGCGTTGCCTATTGCGCAGCTTCTGTCCATCCGGCGCGTCATCTTTCCGTTCGCCGCGGGCGTGGCTTCCGCCATGGGCCAGTTCGCGAGCAGCGAAGGGATCATCCTGCAGCAAACGAGAAAGATGAGTCTCGCCGATGTCACCGATGACGTCATCGCGCAAGAAGTCGCTCGACTCGTGCAGGCCGAACCATACGCAAGCCAGCTCGTCGATGGCGGCGCGCGGACCATCGTGAAACTCGGCATGCGCTACGAAGGACAAGACTCGGAAGTGACCGTCGAGATATCCGATGAAGGGCGTTATCTGAATGCGGCAAACATTCGCGCCAGATTCCTCGATGCCTACAAGGACATCTTCGGCCTGAAGTTTCCGGACTACGGTATCGAGATCAGCACGTGGGTGGTCGAAGTCTCCTTGCCCGAGCATCTCAAGTCCGTGCGCGACTTCAGCTACGACGCGCTCACGCCTTCAGCAAGGATGGAGAAGGAACCCAGGTCCTGCTACATCAGCGACGGCGCAACGGAAGTCTGGACCGAAGTCCCCGTCTTCAACCGATACGCCTTGCCGGTTGGCTGGAAACGCTCCGGCCCCGCGCTGATCGAAGAGAACGACACCACCATCTACGTTCCAGCGTTTGCCGAAGCACGGATTGCATCGACGCTGGATCTCATCGCGGAGCTTAAGTCGTGAATGCTACAGTCAAGATGGACCCGGTCGATGCCGGCATCATCTGGTCCCGTTTCGTCTCGGTTGCGGACGAAATGGTTTCGGCCATGGAACGCACCGCTTTCTCGACAATGGTGCGCGCGAGCGGCGACTTCTCGTGCATGATCTTCGACGCACGCGGCAAGCTGATTGCGCAAGGCGCGACGAGTGTGCCGTCGTTCACGGGAACCGGCCCCAGCACGCTTGCTCATATCCTCGATGTGTTCGACGCGGCCGCTCTGCGCGACGGCGACATCATCGTGACCAACGATCCCTGGATCGGCACGGGTCATACGTTCGATATCAACGTCGTGAAACCGGTGTTCTTCGAAGGACGCATTGCCGGATACTGCCTGACCGTTTCGCATCTTGCCGATGTCGGCGGCGTGGGAATGGGTTCGGTCGCGAAGGACGTCTACGAGGAAGGCTTCTCGCTTCCGCCCGTGAAACTCTTCGAAGCGGGCGTGGAGAATCGCTTCGTGTTCGACTTCATCAGAAACAACGTTCGCACCGTCGATTACGTGTTGGGCGACATCTATTGCAATGTCGCGGCATGCAACGTCGGCGCGCAAGGGCTCGTCAAGATTCTCGTGGAGCACAAGCTTTCCACCACCATCGACGCCGCCGATGCGATCTTCGCGCTCACGCGCAAGTCGATCAACGCGAAGCTCGAACGCATGCCCAAGGGAAGTTATGCGGCGACCATACCCGTCGAAGGCGGAAAGGACTTCCCCGACATCTCGCTCTCCGTCACCGTCACGTTGAGCGACTCCGGCTTCGCGTACGACTTCGCCGGAACGGACCCGGTGGTGAATCGCGGCGTCAACGTGCCGATCTGCTATACACGCGCGTTCTGCTACTTCTGCACGAAAGTGCTCATCGCGCCCAGCATTCCCAACAATCAGGCCATACTCGATTTCGTCACCATAGCGGCGCCCGACAACTGCATTCTCAATGCGCTCAGGCCGAACCCGACTGGTGCGCGGCATGTCTTCGGCCATTTCGTCGGACCGCTCATTTTCAATGCGCTGGCCGAGGCCTTCCCCGACGACGTTCAAGCCGACTCGGGGATGGTGTTCCAGATGAATCTTCGCGGCCAGACGCGCGCGGGAAAGCACTATTCGTCGATCTATTTTTCGGCGGGCGGATACGGCGCGCTAGCAGGTTACGATGGCCGCCCTGCCTTGCCCGCACCGGCCAACATCATCGGCGGCTCGGTTGAATTCTGGGAGCAGCAGATTTGCTGCACCTTCCTCAAGAAAGAGATACTCAGAGACTCGGGCGGGCCCGGCGAGTTTCAAGGCGGCAACGGTCAGATCTTCGCGATCAGGAACGACACGGGTCATCCCATCGAGGCATCGTTCATGGCGTCGCGGACCAAGATAGCCGCGAAAGGATTTGCAGGCGCGGGCGCCGGCGCGCATCGGCTCATCTTCGTGGACGATGTCGAGACCGATCCAAAGGCGCGCGTGCTCATTCCAGACGGCGGTATCGTGGAGATTCGCGACGCGGGCGGCGGCGGATACGGCAACCCGGATCGCAGATCGCTCGATGACATCGCAGCCGACCTCGAAGCCGGGCTGATCAGCGCGCAGTTCGTCGACGACAACTATCCCCGGCAGGCGCGTCAGCTCGCGCGCTCCGTGGGTGCATCGTGAAGCCGGCTTTTTGGCCCGATACAATGCACAACACGCACCTTCACTCAGAAAGAGAACCGACATGTCAGGCGTGATAGACCTTGGCGGCAAGTCCTTCACCAGGCGCTTCGTGCGAAGCGGAGACATCCGCTTTCATATGGTGGATGGTGGCGTCGGCCCGACGGTCGTGCTCGTGGCGGGCTTCCCGCAGACCGCTTATGCGTGGCGTCGCGTGCAACCGCTTCTGGCCGATTCCTACCGTACCATCGCCATCGATTTGCCCGGCCAAGGTTACTCGGACAAGCCCACCACCGGCTACGACACCGAGACCGCCGCCGCGCGCATCAATGGTCTCTTGCGGTCGCTGGGTGTCGAGCGTCACTTCTATGTGGGCCATGACATCGGATCGTGGATTGCTTATCCGTACGCGCATCGCTATGAGGCCGAGCTCGACGGCATCGTGTTCATCGATGGCAACATCCCCGGCATCACGCTCAGGCCCGAAGTATCGGTCACCGCGCCTTCGAACTGGAAGAGCTGGCACTTCTTGTTCAACGCGGTGGACGACTTGCCTGAAGCGCTCATTGCAGGCAAGGAGCGCGTGCTGATCGAATGGTTCTTCAACAAGAAGACCGCCAACGCAATGGCCACGTTCGAGCCTGCCGACATCGACGAATACGTCAAGGCGTATGCGTCGCTCGGCGGCCTGCGCGGCATGCTCGGCTATTATCGGGCCGTCGAAGAGGACATGAAGCAGAACCAGAAGCTCTTTGCCAGCAAGATCAAAAAGCCCGTGCTCGCGCTTGGAGGCGATGTGGGCAGCGCGCCCACCATCCATGAACTGATGAAGCCGCTCTGCGAAGACCTGAGCGGCGGTGTGATCCAAGACTGCGGGCATTACATTCCCGAAGAGCAGCCGGAAGCGCTGGCAGCGGAACTCAAACGCTTCTTCGAGACATGTCTCGGTTGATCGATGTCGATGCTGCGAATGTCTTTCGCTCTGCAATGCATTATCCTTGCCGTCATCGGGGCACGGGGGCATAGATGACGGCCGGTTCGAGAAAGAAGGAAAGCGATGAAGCCGAAGCCGTTCCGGACACGCGCCGTGTGCGCTTTCCGCCGCTCAAGTCGCTGATCGCGTTCGAAGCGGCCGCTCGGCACGGCAGCTTCACGCAAGGCGCGGAAGAGATCGGCATTACCACGTCGGCGGTGAGTCATCACATTCAGCAACTCGAAGACTTTCTCGGCGTTCCGCTCTTTCAGCGACATGCCGGGCGCGCGGTGCTGACCGTCGCGGGCCGAACCTATGCGCGCGAACTGGAAAAAGCATTCGGCATGATCGCCACTGCGACGAGTCTTATCGCGCCGCAATCGTGGGGCGGTCATCTGTCGATTGCCGTGCCCAATAGCTTCTCGGTGAAGTGGCTGCAACCGCGTTTGCAGAACTTCCTGAAAGCGAACCCGCTGTTTCGCGTTCGACTGGCGACGCTTCACACACATGAACTCGATGCCAACCGCTACGACATAGCAATTGCGCATGGGCCTCAAACGCCGGGATTGAAGCTTGCCGAACCGCTGCTCATCGAACGGCTCAGGCCGCTTTGCAGTCCGCAACTGGCGGAGGAACTCGGCCTGAAAAGCCCGAAGGATCTGGCTAAGGCCACGCTCATCCACTCCAATAATCCGCTGAACTGGGTCGATTATTTTCGGCGCATAGGCAACCTCGTCGTCAAGCCCGCGCACGACTTGTGGCTCGACCGCTCCGCCATGGCAATCGAAGCTGCGGTAAAGGGCTTGGGCGTGGTGCTGGAAAGCGAGATCCTCGCGGAAGAAGAGTTACGCGATGGCCGGTTGATCGAGCCATTCTCCGACCCGAAGTTCCACGTCGAAAATATCTCTTACTATCTGCTGCGCTCGTCGAGTCTGCGCAATTCGGCCGAAGCGGCCGTGTTTGAAAAATGGCTTCGAGCTGAATTCGAGTTGGCCAATCTAAGAACGATGTTCTGAGTGCTTGCTCAAGCCTGCGGCTTGCGTAAGGGCTTGACGCCAATCGAGTCCGGCGGCAGTCGTTCCACGCGGACGGTACTCGCATCCTATCCAGCCTGAATAGCCGCTATCGGCTATCGCTCGTGCAATCGCGGGCCATGACATGTCGCCCGTGCCCGGTTCGTTTCGTCCTGGTACGTCGGCGACCTGAATGTGCGCCACGTCACGACGATGCATGGCGAACGCATCCAGTACGTCCATGCCGCTCATTGCCGCGTGATAAAAATCGAAGAGGAGTTTGACGTTGCCTTGCGGGATGTCGCGGACGTAGGCGCTCGCCTGAGCGAGACTCTTGAGGAAGTAACCCGGCACGTCTTGCTGGTTCAGACATTCGAGCACAAAGGTTACGTTCTGCCCTTCCGCGCGCTTTGCGGCCCACGCGAGATTCGAACGAAAGACGGCTTCGGCCTCGGCTGGCGAGCAGCCGTCTGGCACTCGGCCCGCCATCAAGTGAATCAGGCTGCACTCCAGCGCGTTAGCGTAGTTCAACGCGAGATCGACACCTTCGCGAAAAACATCGACATAGCCTGGAATACAGCCAAAGCCGTTGGAGCCTACGGCCCCTCTTTCGCCCGCCGGCGTGTTGATCAACACTTGTTTCAAGTTCCACTGGCTCAACACGTTGCGAAGCTCGGTGGCATCGTAGCCATATGGCGATGCGTATTCGACTGCCGCGAAGCCATGCAACGCAGCGGCTTCGAATCGCTCAAGAAATGGCAACTCGGTAAAGAGCCATTTGAGATTAGCCGCGAAGCGTACGCGCGAAGACCGTGCAGTCATTTCAACCCCACGATCATTTCGACTTCCACTGCCGCGCCATGCGGAAGCTGCTGCACGCCGATCGCGCTTCGTGCATGCTTGCCGCGTTCTCCGAGCGTTTCGATCAATAGGCGGGACGCGCCATCGATCACCGCGCCCTGTCCGGTGAAATCCGCCGCCGATGCGACGAATCCCGTGATCTTCACGATCTGCGCAATGCGCTCATGTCCGCAAAGCGCGTGCGCGAGTGCATCTAGGCATGCTTTTGCACATAACGCTGCCGCTTCTCGTGCGTCTTCCGCCGATAAGTCCGCGCCGACCTTGCCGCTGTATTTGATCGCTCCGTGTTCGCGCGGAAGCTGGCCGCTCACGAATGCGAGATTGCCGAACACCGTAACGGGCGTGATGAGGTGACTGGGCGTTTGCTTGTCGTCTGCGCGCTGCATGAATATCGTCTCCTCAAAGAACCGTTAGGCCAAGCCGCTCATACGCGTGGCGCGCTGTATCGGAGAAAAGGGATTGCAGCAAGGCACATGCACCTTCCGATTGTGCGCGACCAGAAAACATCCCGACATAAAAGTCGGTATGGAACTGAATCTCTTCCGGAAGCGGGCCGATGATCTCGATGCCCGCCACCATGGCCAGTTCGCTCATCTGTTGAATGGCGACGTCCGCCTCGCCACGCACGATGCATTCGCCCGTAAAGCCCTTCTCGATGATGGTCGCGCGCTGATTGACCTGCTCCGCGATGCCCATCTCTTCGATCAAGGTGGCGAAATAAACGCCGCTTGCGCCGGTCTTCGAATATGCCACCGATCGCGCGTTCAACAGAACCTCGCGCAAGTCTTCAACGCTTCTTATCGACCGAGGCACGTCCCGCATAGATGCCGCTACACCCACGCCGGTTCTGACCAACCCGCGCATCGTCGGTACATCCAGTACGTTTTCAACGGCGAGACGCTTCACATAGGCGCGAGTCGCAATCAGCACGTCCGCTCTTTCACCGGCAGACACGCGCTCTTGCAGCACGTTGGTTGGATCGAACATAGCTTGCACGCGGATGCCGCTACTTCGTTCGAACGCTGGAATGACGACATCGACGAGCGCCCTCTTGACCGCGAGCGTGCTCATCATCGAAACGGCTGGCGCGAGCGATGGAGTAGGCATCGTTGAATCCATGAAGGTAAAAGACTTCAGCGCGACAAATGCAGGCGCTTCTTCAGATCGGCAACCGCGCTGCGCGGTGCGGAAAATACCGGACAACTCGCGACTGAAGTCACGGCATCGAGTGCTTGAGCGGTTGAGAAATGGGCCAGCATGATCGCGTCGTAGCCATGCAGGCTCGCGGCCTTTTCTGCGACGAGACGGTTGTGTGTGTCGCGGTCGCCCGCACGCAGCTTGTCGATTGCATCGTCGACCACGAAGGTGGCTAGCGTAGCGTGCGGGTTCATGTTCGATGCTTCCTCGAAGAACTCCGCCACCATGGTCGGCAGGGCGGGCGCGAACGTTGCGATCATCGCGATGTTTCTGCCTTCTGCAAGCGCATCGGCGAACATGGCGGTGTTCGGCTTGCAAACAGGTATGGGAAGCGCCGCGTCCGCGGCATCGATGGCGGGACCGAAGGCCGAACACGTGGCGAGGACCGCATCCGCGCCGCTTTCGTACCCGTATCGCGCGAGATTCACGAAGCGTGTCTGCAATGCGTCGGGCAGCTCTTTGCTGTCGCCTCTGGCCGAGGTCAGACCGTCGTCGAGAAGATTAGTGAGCCTGGCTACTGGCCAGTCGCGCAGGAACGCGTCGTGTATCGGCGCGATGGCAACGGGCGTGGCGTGCAACAGCACGATGGAAAGGTCATGTCTCATGGATGTCGATTCGCCGCTGGTCGGCTGTCGGGTCATGCGCCCGGCATCGATTCAAGCGTAGCGAATGACGCGTTGGCATTCCAACGCAAAGAAATCAACACCCGTTGAGTCAGAGTCACGACAGCAGGCTTCATGCGTTTATACAAGCGCGCGACTCACGCCGCCTTGCCGCCCATCACCTGTTCCTGTTCGATCCAGATCTGGCTGTCGGGAAACCAGAACGCGTCAGGCTTTGGCGGTACGGCCAAGGTAGTCGGCAAATCGGGATTGAATATCTTCGACCATGCCGACAAGTAAGAAGGCATCTTTACGAGGTATCCGCACTTCGAAAGCAGCAGGCTCGATACCAACGCTTCGCGCCCGATCTCCAAACCCGGATAACCGCTGAAGTGCACCGGCATGTCGCCTGTGGACAGCAGCTTGGCCGGTGCGACACTGACCGGGCGATTGAACGGCCACGCGCGGAAGAAGTCGATGAACGCCTGCTCATCGCTCGAAACGAAGATGTTGGTCAGATGCGGATTGAGCGCGAGGGTCTGCTCGACCAGCCGGCAGAAGTCAGCCCAGGGCAAGGTCATCGCTTCGAACTTCTTATCCGTGCCCCGGTAGTGAACACCGAGTGTCGATTGGCCGATATCGAGTTTGGCGCAGGTTGCATCGACTTCATCGCGAATGGCTGCAACCGGCCGGTAATGCGAGCGAAACAAGTCGCTCGAACTTTGCAACCGCAGACCCGCTTCATGGCGTTGCCGCAAGCCGAGTTGCACGAGATCGCGCACGGTAGAGGTTCGCACTCTGCGCGGCAACTTCACATCGCCGGATGCCCGCACGCTTTCAAAGAGCGCCGAGAACCAGTCTATTTTGCCTTCCGGGTCGCCATAGAGACCGCCGCGTGCCGAGATTTGCGGTGTCAGCCGTTTCTCTTCGCAATGCTTGAGGATGAAGAGCACCATCTGCATCACGGAAAAAAAGCCGGAGTTTTCCCTGATCTCGATAGCGAACACATTGCGATTCAGCCGCTGTCGCGCATGCAGCGACAAACGCACTGGAGCGGCGAGAGAATGCTTGAAGCCTTCACTGCGCCGAAAGCGCCTGACACGATCGACCACCGTTCGCAACATGTGCGGTCCCCGACTCGGATTTGTCTTTTGGAATGACCGTATGTTCCAGCGCTACGGTAACTATGACGGGAGAGTAGCACCGTGCAACGTGTAACGGATCGACCCTCGTCGGCGTTCTGTTGGCTAGCTAACGTGATGGGCGGGAAAAGTCACTGACGAAGTTTCAATGGCGTCCTGTCGATGCGACATCGGCGACGGAAGCGATAAACGCATTGGCCGTCATTGGCTTGCCGAGCAAAAACCCTTGGAGAATGTCGCATCCCAGTTGCGTGAGAAACGCCTGCTGTGCAGTAGTTTCGACGCCTTCCGCCACGATCCTGAGATTGAGCGTTTGTCCGAGCGCCACGATGGCCGAAACAATGGCCGCGTCTTCCGTACCGTGAGCTAGTTCACGCACGAAGCCGCGATCGATCTTGAGTTCGTTGGCGGGCAAGCGCTTGAGATAAAGCAGGCTGGAGTAGCCGGTGCCGAAATCATCGATAGAGATCTGCACGCCTTCTTCCCGCAGTCGTTGCAATACCTTGAGGCTCACTTCGACATCGCGCATGGCCGTCGATTCAGTGATCTCCAGAATCAGCGATTCCGCTGGCAGGCCATTGCGACGAAGCGCGCCGCGAACCGCTCGTACGAGACCCGAGTGAACGAACTGCAATGGCGAAAGATTGATCGCGATGGTCCACTCTGTGTGACCGCGATCGTGCCACGCCTTCAATTGCCGGCATCCTTCGCTCAGCACCCATTCGCCGATAGGCACGATCAACCCTGTCTTCTCCGCCATCGGAATGAAGCGGTTGGGCGCCATCAGTCCGTGCACGGGATGGTTCCAGCGCAATAGCGCTTCCGCGCCCACCGCCGGACCATTTGGCGCCTTGAATTTGGGTTGATAGTGCAAGGCGAGCTCACCGCGCGTCAACGCCACGCGAAGCTCGTGCGCGAGTTGCATCTGCTCGTAAGAGTCCGCATGCATCGACGGTTCGAAGAAACAAAAACCGCTACGGCCAAGGGCTTTCGCGTGATACATGGCGGTATCGGCATTGCTCAGAAGCTCTTCTTGAGTCGCACCGTCGTCGGGAAAGATCGCAATGCCCACGCTCACGGAAATCTGCACTTCCTCGCCTTCCATGCGAAACGGCTTCTCAATGGTCTCGGTCAAGCTCGCGGCGATTTGCGCGGCCACGGTTGCGTCGTCGACGTTCGAGAGCAGCACGAACTCGTCGCCGCCGACCCGCGCAATGGTGTCGTGTGACCTGACGTTGGCGCGGATGCGCTTCGACACTTCGATCAGCAACAGGTCGCCGACATGATGTCCGAACGCGTCGTTGACCGCCTTGAAGCCATCGAGGTCCATGAACATCAACGTGAAGCGGCGCTTTGCATCGCGCGCGCCATGCACCAGTTGTTCCAGTCTGTCTTCGAGCAAGACGCGATTCGGCAACTCGGTAAGGCTGTCGTGAAGCGCCAGATAGGCAAGTTCCTTGTTCGCCTCCGCGAGCGACGCCGCGAGCACGGCGGTGCGCGATTCGAGCCGCAAGTCCAGAACGGAGATGATCAGCGCGATGGCCAGCACCGAGAGTGTCACGACGATCACCACGACCGCCAGCCATCCGGTATCCGCGCCTTCCTTAGCGGCACCGCATATCGCGCCCGTGGGAAAGCGCGCGGCCGCCATTCCGGTGTAGTGCATGCCGACGATGGCAAAGCCCATGAGGAGCGACGCGCTGCCGCGAAAAAACAAGAGCCGCGACGCCTGCTGACGCAAGCGAAAGGCAATCCAGAGCGCAGCGCCCGAGGCGACGATGGCAATGGCCACCGACACAATGGTGAGCCATGGGTCGTATTCGATCGGCGGCCGCATGCGCATGGCGGCCATGCCCGTGTAGTGCATGCCGGCGATAGCCGGTCCCATCAATAGCGCCCCGATCACGATCCTGAACGCGGGCAGCGTCTTCTGACAGACGAGCCAGAGCGCGAACATCGATGCCGCGACGGCAATCAGAAGCGATGCAAATGTGATCAGCGGGTCGTAGCCCAGCTTGATGGGCAAGCTGAACGCCAGCATGCCGACGAAGTGCATTGCCCAGATTCCGAGTCCCATTGCACAGGAACCGCCGATGAGCCACCAGCGCGCCGCGGGCCCCCTGGCTTGCGCGATACGCCCTGCCATGTCGAAAGCCGTGTACGCGGCCAGGATTGCCACGAGAAGCGAGCAGACGACAAGCAAAGGGTTATATGAGTAAGCGAGCATTGAGCGCTATTTTCGCAGGCTTTCGTTGTCGCTCCCGGGTAGAGAACAGCATCGCGGTGACGAATGGAGACCTGTCATCGACAGGAGCCCATATCTTAACCAAGGCATGGACAAATCCGGGCTCTATTCATCCCATTCGTCGAAGAAAGCCTTACCCACCCTGCGACATATCCTGGACAGGGCGATGTAAAACGTTTGCTAACATCGTCATACTTTCGTTCATCTTCATATTTTCCCGACGCTGCCGTAAGCGATGCAAGAAAGAACCCGCGCTCGCCGCGTAAAGGACGGCGAGCGTCAACGACAGCACTGCCATCAAAAAGGAAAAGAACGAGATGAACCTGCAACCCATGCGCATGAAAACGAAGCTTTCCATTGGCTTCGGCCTGCTCACGGCGGCAGTGCTGATCGTCGCCGCACTCTCAATCGAGACGCTCGGCGAAGCGAACCAGCGCTTTACGTCCTTTGTCAACGGCATCAACGCGCGCGCGCATCTGGCCGAAAGCATTCGCACCGCAGTGGACCGGCGCGCGATCGCCGCACGCAATCTCGTGCTCGTGACGAAGCCCGCCGATCTCGAACTCGAGAAAGCAGCCGTCCTTCAGGCGCATGAAGACGTGCAGCGCGATTTGCGCCGCTTCAAGGAAATGGTCGCGAGCGCGCCGGATGTCTCAGCCGAAGTAAAGACGCGCGTTGCGGAGATCGACCGCGTCGAATCGCTTTACGGACCGGTGGCGCTCGCCATCGTCGATCTGGCGCTGAAGGGCCAGCATCAGGAAGCGATTACGAAGATGAACGACGAGTGCCGTCCGCTGCTCGCCGCGCTCATCAAGGCCACGCAAGATTACCTGGACCTGACGAGCCAGCGCGAAGCGAAGCTCGTGCAAGAGTCGGCAGAGGATTACGCGTTCTCGCGCATGCTGCTGATCGCCGCGTGCATCGCGGCGGCCTCGTTGGCCGTGGGCGCGGGGTTCATCATCACGCGCAGCATCTTGCGAGCCTTGGGCGCGGAACCCGATGCACTGAGCCAAGTCGCGCAGCGCGTCGCTTCCGGCGATCTGAGCCCGGTCGCGCACGCGGATAACGCCCCGCAACACAGCGTGCTCGCCTCCATGCGCACGATGCAAGGCAATCTCGTCAGTCTGATCGGCAATGTCCGCTCTTGCGCCGATGGCATCGCCACGGGATCGAGCCAGATCGCCACGGGCAACGTCGATCTGTCGACGCGTACCGAACAACAAGCGGCATCGCTGGAAGAGACGGCGGCGAGCGTCGAAGAGTTGACCTCGACCGTGCGGCAGAACGCCGAGCACGCGCAACAGGCAAATGCGTTGTCGGCGGATGCATCGGCGGTGGCGCAGCAGGGCAATGCCGCCGTGGGGCGCATGGTCGCGACCATGACGGAGATCAGCACGCGCTCGGAGAAGATCGCGGATATCACCGGGATCATCGAAGGCATCGCGTTTCAGACCAACATCCTTGCGTTGAATGCGGCGGTTGAAGCGGCGCGCGCGGGCGAGGAAGGACGCGGCTTTGCCGTGGTCGCTTCGGAAGTGCGCAACCTGGCGCAACGTTCGTCGTCCGCCGCGAAGGAGATCAAGGAGTTGATTGGCGCGTCGGGCGTGCGTATCGCGGAGGGTTCTTCGCTCGCGGGCGAAGCCGGGACGACGATGGCCGAAGTGCTGCAGGCCGTCTCGCGCGTGAGCAGCATCATGGGCGAGATCGCGGCGGCATCGAGCGAACAGAGCCGGGGCATCGAACAATTGAGCCAGGCGATTGCGCAGATGGACCAGGTGACGCAACAGAACGCGGCGCTCGTGGAAGAATCGGCGGCGGCTTCGCAATCGCTCGATCAGCAGGGGCGCAAGCTCGTGGATGCGGTGTCGTTCTTCCAGGTCGCAGGATGATGGTCGGGGCGTGGCGCGTCGGAGCGTCTTTCTCGTCGCGCTGCGCCCACCAAAAATACGCTGCTATGACGCAAAAATTGGGAATAGTACGTTCGTACATGGGTATAGGTAATTTGTTCACTCTCGCGCAAAACAACGAAAAATGGGCAAATACTCCTATAAAGCACTGCAGCAGAGTCGCACTATTTTCCTCTTCCATACGGCAACGCCATGCGTTCGTTACTTTTTGCCCGAAAACGTTCGAATTCTCACACGCTTTTTGTAACATTGCGTAAAATCCGACCTATCGTATGAACTTTGAAGAAGGTGGTTGTGAGACACAGGCGCGGCGGCTTCGCATCGCGTGTCGAACGAAGTTAGGGCAACACGGCAGGCCGGTGGTTACTGCACGAAGTTCGCTCTTTCCCTGCTACAACGGCCAACTTTGAAGCATCCCAGGTAGGCAAGGCAAACACTGCTGCATCCTTGGCTCATTCGTTAGTCGTCCTTACTTAATAGGACATTGATATCGATCTCTGACCTTAAGGAGTGTTCCGCCAGACCAGCGGAACTGCGAAATGATGATTAATCGACGTAAATTTCTGGCTAGCATGAGCGCGTTGTCCGGGACCTATATGCTTTCCGCATGTGGCGGCGGCGGTAGCGATCTACCGCAAGCGGCAACCAAGGCTTCCGACGATTCCACGCAACTCGATTCCACCGCAAAGGCCGCGGTAGTCACGCCTTCCGCCGATGGCACGACCATCCCGAGCGGTACGTCGATCGTGGACAAGACGGGTGCGGTTTGGACGGTGACCGGCGCCATCGTGTACAAGAACAAGACGGCTGTTTCAATCGCCAATGTCTCGATGCTCCTCTGGTCGGGCGGCAAGATTTACCAGAAGAACACGAGCGGCCAGTTCTACGTGTGGTCGAACAAATGGCTCATCTGCCGTGACCCGCGCATTGCGATGGCAGCGACGCCGGGCATGTTCTTCGGGATGAACGGCCATTACGACTACACCTACACCCCTCCGCAACTCATCGCGATCCTGAAGGGCATGGGCTGCAACATGTATCGGGTGGGCTGCAATTCGACGTCGAAGCAGATCAGCGCCGTCGCCAAGCTGGCGTCGGCCTTCAACGGAACGGGTATCAGCATGCTTTGCCTGATTCAGCAAGGTTTGACCGATGCTTCAGGCGCGCTGTATGGCAGCGAAGCCGCCGCTTACGCCGACGCCTACAACACCGGCCTGACGGTTGCGAGCGCGCTCAAGCCTTATGGCGTGACCATGTACGAATGCGGCAATGAGTTGACGCGCCGCTCGCAAACCGTGCTGTATTCGAACCGCGCGGGAACGGACGTAGCCGACTTCAACAACGCAAACTGGCCCGTCATGCGCGGCGTCATGCGCGGTCTCATCGCCGGCGTGAAAGCAGTGCAGCCGGACGCGAAGTGCGGCATCAACTTTTGCGTGGCGGACATCGGCGCATCGGATGCATTGTGGGACGGCTTCCAGCCGGATGGCACGAGTGGCTATCCGAAGGTCCGCTGGGACATCACGACGTGGCACAACTACGAAGTGTATGGTGACCTGTTCGACATCGGCTCTGACGGCGCGGGCCCGCATTTCGATCTGCCGCAGTACTGCAAGGCGCGCTACGGCGTACCTTTCATGATCACCGAGTGGAACGCGAACCCCGAGCAGACGGATGCTTATCGCGCGACCTTCGTGCAGTCTCGCCTGCAATCTTTCTACGACGCACGCAAGACGCACAACATTCACTCGGCCATGTACTACGTGCTCGACAGCGGCAATCACACGTTTGGCATCATGATCAACGGTGCGCCGATCACGCCGACGTACAACAGCTATGTGAACTTCACGAGCACACATGCCGATGTCTGAGCGTCTCTGAACAAAAGCCCACGGTTTGCCGCATCGCGCAAAGCCGTGGGCCTTATCGTTTCAGATCATCTTTCACGCGTGCCGCATGAACGCGCGCGCTAGCGCATGTCGTCGACAGGCTTGCCATCGAGGCCACGACCGCCACTGAGCGGGCCTTCATAGCCAAGCCCCCAGAAGGTCCCGTTATCGTCGATGCGCATCACGCGATCTCGTTCGATGTGGTGCCGGCGATCTCAGTCGCCCCGACATGGCGTCATCCATCTTCCTATGAACAGTCGCGGCGTCATCGCGACTCTTCTGCCTTGTTCGGGCTTGCGGGCATCTCGTCCTTCGTGCGTTCGCCGACGGCCCAATGCGCGGCGGGCACCGCGGTGGCATACACGCGGATGGTGTCGAGCGGTGCGCCCAGCGTTTCATGGACCGTGCGCGCGACCGCCTTCACGCAGGCCTTGACGGCGGCTTCATCGCGTCCTTCGACGAGGGAAATATGTACGATAGGCATGTCGGTTCCTCAATGTCCGGTGCGTTCGAGCACGGTTTGCTCGGGTCGCGGACCGGTTGTCTTGCCAGTGATAGGCGGCTTCGGTAGCCTGGCTTCGCCGGGTTCGATAACGAAGTGATGATCGAGCGAATACCACGGCCCTTGAACGTCCGCGCCGGGTGCGGTCTCGCCGTCGTGCAGCACATATTGCCCGACGAGCGCGCGCGTCACGCCGAACTGCACATCGGTCTCGAGATTGGGATCATCGCTCGAATAGACCTGCGAAAACTGTGTCTTGAAGCCCGGCTTGTAGATCATGAAATGGATATGCGCAGGCCGCATGTTGTGCCGGCCTTGCGCGCGTAGCAGCGCGCCGACCGGGCCCGACAGCGGAATGGGATAGCCCGCCGGCTTCACGCTGCGAAACGCGATGTGGCCGTTGGCATCGGTAGTGAACTTGCCGCGTAGATTCATATCCGCCTGCGCGGGGTCCTGATTCTCGTAGTAACCATCCGCCGATGTATGCCACACGTCCACCTCGGCGCCTTCCACCGCACGCCCGCTCGAATCGCGCACCCAAGCGTTGACGAAGATAGGCGCGCCCGGCGTCGGCGAGCGCACGATGCTGCCGCCGCTTTCAGTGCGCGGCGAGTCCATGCGCCAGAACGGGCCCATGAGGTTCGCGGTCGTATCGGTCTGACCGCGATCGCCGTTGTTGAGCAGGCACACGAGCGCGGACAGCCCAAGCGATCCGGCGATCAACACGACTTCGTTATGCGATTCGGTGGTCAACTGCCCGAGCTTCGCGATGACCGCGCATGCCTGATGAAACTCCGGCTCGGACAGCCGCGCCTCGCGCGCGAAGCCATGCAGATGACGCACCGCCGCCGACATGATCTCGCGAAAGCGCGCATCCGGCGCGCGGCTCAGTTCGGCAAGCACGGCTTCGGTCACTTCCTGCTGATTGCTGACTATCATTGCTGTCTCCATGGCGGCTCATGCTTCATTAGCAAGCCGGTGCGGCGGTAGTAACGCATCTGCCCGAGTTCCATTGTCTGCCTCGCAATGGTATCGCGGACGGCGGGAATGCATCGTTCGCTACAACGGGGCAACTGCATTCCAGTCATCGACGAACACGACCTCACAACATCCCCACCCAGACCCTGAAAAGCAAAGCAGAAAAAACCGTTTGTCATTGCAATGCCGCGCGGCTTTTAATAACAGGCTCGCTTGGCGCCAAGTGCGTCACCGCTCAAGCACCTCTTTCACGGCATTTCATGGAACCGACATGGCGGACCTGACATCCACTCGCAACAGCTATGTCGCATCGAAACGGCAACGCTTCGGCGTGTCGAAAGGCACGTTCTACAAGCTGCTTTCGTGGCTGGTCCCCGCATGTGTCGTGGTGATCTGGGAAGCGGCAGCACGCGCAGGACTCATCACGCCGCAAGTGCTTCCCGCGCCCAGCAGCGTTCTTGAAACCGCGCTCGGTCTGATGCGCTCTGGCGATCTCTTCGTTCACCTCGGTGTGTCGCTTTTGCGCGCCGTCGCGGGCTTCGTTATCGGCGGGACGGTTGGTCTCGTGCTCGGAATCGCGGTCGGGTTTTCGCCGCTCGCGCAAGCGCTTCTCGATCGCTCCATTCAGATGGTGCGCGCCATTCCCTTCCTCGCCATGCTGCCGCTCGTGATCGTGTGGTTCGGTGTCGGCGAAGTCGCGAAGATCTTTCTGGTCGCGCTTGCCGTGCTGTTTCCCATCTATATCAACACCATGCTCGGCATCCGTCAGATCGATCCCAAGCTGATGGAACTCGCCAAGGTGATCGGCCTCGACTGGACCGCGATCGTGCGACGGATCATTCTTCCCGGCGCCATGCCGTCGATCCTCACGGGCGTGCGCTATGCGCTCGCTCACGCGTGGCTCGCGCTCGTCATTGCCGAGACGCTCGCGACGACCAAGGGAATCGGCTTCCTCGCCATGGACGCCCGCGAATTCCTGCAAACCAATGTCATCGTGCTGACCATCGTCATCTACGCGGTCATCGGCGTGGTGGCGGACGCGTTGGTGCGTCTGCTCGAAGCGCATTTCTTGTCGTGGCACGCGAACTACGCCAAAGGAGCAACCCAGTGACCGAGAGCATCGCCCTGTCGCGCGACTCCGACATCCGCGCGCGCGCCGCCGAACGCGTGAGCCACGCGTCCCTTGCCGTATCGGTGCGAGGTCTGCAGCGGCGCTATGGCAAGCGCGTCGTCATCGATGCACTCGACCTCGATATACGCAAAGGCGAATTCGTCGCGTTGTTAGGCGAAAGCGGCTGCGGAAAGACGACACTCTTGCGCGCGCTCGCCGGGCTCGACCGGCCGGATGCCGGCGAGATTCGCGCGCCCGAGCGGCCGTCCGTCGTGTTTCAGGAGCATCGGCTGCTGCCTTGGGCGACGTTGTGGGAGAACGTCGCGCTCGGCCATGAAAGCACGGTAGGACGCACGGGCGCCGCGCGCGCGCTGGGCGAAGTCGGACTTTCGGGCCGTGAAGATGACTGGCCTCGGAATCTTTCCGGCGGTCAGGCGCAACGCGTGGCGCTCGCGCGCGCTTTGGTTCGCGACCCCGCGCTCCTGTTGCTCGATGAACCATTCGCGGCGCTCGACGCGCTCACGCGCATCAAGATGCACGGGCTCGTCAAGGAACTCGTCGCGCGTCATCTGCCGGGCGTGCTGATCGTGACGCATGACGTCGATGAAGCGCTCACGCTCGCCGACCGGATTCTCGTGATGCGCGCGGGTCGCATCGCTGCATCGTTTCGGCCCGGCGATCACGCGCCGCTGCAATTGCGGCCGATTCTGCTCGATGAACTGGGCGTCCAGTCTCACTGATCCACCAATCGTTTCCTGCAAAACTCGAAAGGTACCAACAAGAATGATCGATTCCTCGCTGAACCGCCGCCAGTGGTTGCGTGCGGCAGGCGGCCTCGTGGCCGGCGTCGCCGCAAGCAGCCTGATTCCCACGCGCGCCGCCGAACCGCGCAAGCTGACGCGCAACACGGACGCGGTGCGCATAGGTTGGGGTTACGGCAGTCTTCCCGATATCGCGCGGCAACGTGGCGTGTTCGAAAAGACGCTCGCGGCCAAGAACATCAAGGTCGAATGGATCGGTCCGTTTCCGAATCACGCGCCCTCGCTACAGGCCGTGGTCGGCGGCAGCGCGGACTTCGGCTTCTGGGGCTCGACGACGCCCGCGCTTGCGTCGATGCTCGCAGGCTCGCCACTCGTCTTCAATGCGTTCGATGTCTATTCGCCGCGCTCGACCGCGATCATCGTCAAGAAGACGAGCGGCATCCATTCGGTGGCGGATCTGGCCGGGCGAAAGGTCGCGGTCAACCGTTCCGGGCTCGGCGAGTTTCTGTTGATCGCAGCGCTGGAAAAGAATCACATCGACCGCGGCAAGGTTGAATTCGTCTATCTGAATCCACCCGACGCAGCGCCCGCCTTCGCGCAAGGCAAGGTCGATGCATGGTCGATGTGGTCGCCCGCCGTGGACATTGCGCGCAACGCCAACGACGCAAAGGACATCTTCAACGAAGGACGCGATCTGGATTTTCTGATCGACTACAGCTCGCTCGTGACGCGCCGCAAGTTCACCGAGGAAAACTCCGAGCTGATTCGCGCGGTCATCGACGCGTATTACGTCGAAGGCGCATGGCAGTCGAGTCATTCCAACGAATCCGAAAAACTCGTGCAGGGTGAAGCGAAATATCCCGATCAGGTGCGCGATTATCTGGCGAGTCTCAAGCGCGTGAATCAATTTCATGAGCCCGATGACGCTGCCTTTATGGCGCAGCTTCAACGCGCCGCCGACTGGCTCGCGGAACGCAAGATCATCAATTCGCGCATCAAGGTGGCCGACTACAGCATCAAGGTCTGACGAGGCGAGCCATGAACATGCGATACACACTGGCCTGCGATCACGGCCGCAATCTGCCGAACGCGTGGTCGCGCAACTTCGCACGAGAGCGATCCCATGTCTGATACGAAGAACATCGACCCTACCGCGCCGAAACTGGTCTCGCCGCTGTCAGCAAGGCTCGGTTTCGCGGAGATCATCGCGGACATTGCATCGACTGCGGCTGCACGCGAGCTTGCGCATCGTCTGCCGCACGAGGAGATCGCAAGGCTCAAGGCGGCGGGCTTCGGCCGCTCGCGTCTGCCCGTCGATGCGGGTGGCCTCGGCTTGTCCTTGAGCGAACTGTTCGTCGTCGCGCGTGATGTCGCGGCGGCGGATTCGAACATCGCGCACGCGTTTCGTAACCATCTCTGGCAAATCGAGGCAGCGCTCAGGCGGCGCGACCTTCCGTTTCATGCGCACGTTCTCGACCTCGCAAGGCAGAACAAGACCGTCGGATTGAGCTTCACGCAGACCGATGTGACTGCCGCTGGCGCGCGACCGACGCAGGTTCTGAGTCGTTTGGAATGGGACGCAAGCCGCGATGTCTATGTCGGCTCCGGCGACAAGGTTTATGCCACGGGCAACCTCTACAACGATGCGTTCATCGGCCTTGCCGTGGAAAGTCGCGCGGGCCGCAACGTGCAATACGTGCTCGATCGCGGCGAAGGCGTGGACGACGCCGACGACTGGCAAGGCTTCGGCCAGCGCTTGACAGGTTCGGGCACGGCCAGGTTTCGCGCCGTGATGGTGCCGGCCGCGCATGTCTATCCGACTGACCCGCCAAGGTCGGATGAAGCCGCGCCTTGGGGATACACCTTCCATCAGGTTTATCTGACCAACTGCATCGCGGGCATCGTGCGGCGCGTGGCGCTGGATGCCGTCGAGGTGCTTCGTTCGCGCGGCCGCAACTTCTATCATGGCGAGGCCGCGCATCCGGCAGACGAACCGGTGTTGCAGACCCTGCTCGGGCGCATCCGTGCTTATGCGGCGAGTGTCGAGGCGACGGCGGACCGCGCGGTCGCGGCGCTGCAGCGTGCATCGGAAGGCTATGGCACGCGCGATGAATACGACACCACGCTCGCAGCCACGTTCGCGGCGGCCGAAGCGAAGGTCGTCATCGACGATCTCGCGCCGCAAATCGCGTCGTGGCTGATCGATCTGGGATCAGGCTCGGTCGTCTCGCGCACGGGCGCTCTCGACCGGCACTGGCGCAACATCAAGGTGATCGCGTCGCATAATCCGCGGCTCTACAAGGAGCGCTTGCTTGGCCAGCACTTGCTGAACGGACAACTGCCGCCGACGGGCGCGTTTTTCTGATCTCGGGCTGCGGCGTTCTCGCTCACCAAGGGGGAACGCGCTGCGCGGCCCCAGCGGCGCACGTCCGCCAAAGCGCGCCGCAGCGCTCCTTACGCATAAACAGAAGCGCAACCCCTTCGTTTTACGCAGCAAGCAATCGACGCACGCGCGGCACGACCTCTTCCGCAAAGCCGCGCATATCGATTTCGAACGGCTGGAACTGCAGCATGAAGAGTTCGATTCCCGCCCGGTGAAAGTCCGCCACGCGCCGCGCGACCGTATCGTAATCGCCGACGAGACCCGCCGCCGTGCCGCCGTTCGATCCCACGCGCGCCGTCTTCGCGAAGGTCTTGTGCATGACCGTGTTTGGATCGGTATTGGCCTTCTGCTGTTCGCGCAGCGGCTTGTCGAGTTCCGCCAACGCAAAGAGATGGTCGAGATGCGCCTCAGCCTGCGCCTGCGTCTCACGCGCGATCACGAAGGCCGACAAGCCGAAACGCAAGGCATCGGCGCCAGCGGGACGCACGCGCGCACCGACATCGGCGATCAGGCGTGCAACATCTTCAGGCGGCTGGCCGTTGATGAACCACACGTCTCCATGCGCGGCCACGAGCGAGCGCGCCGGTTCCGATTCGCCGCCGACATAGAAGCGCGGCCGCGCGCGAAAAGGATCGGCGGGACGCAAGCGGTATTCGTCGATACGAAAGTTGTCGCCATGATGATTCACGACCTCGCCGCGCAAGAGCTTGTCGAGCACGGCTATCCACTCGCGGCCATAGGCATAGCGTTCGTCATGCTCCGGAAAACCGATACCGGCGCGCTCCAGCTCCGGACGATTCCACGCATTCACCAGATTGATGGCGAAGCGCCCGCCGCTGATGTGCTCGATTTGCTGCGCCATCTTCGCGAGCACCACCGGATGATAGAGATAAGGCTTGATCGCCGTGATGATCTCGATGCGCGAGGTCAGCGCCGCGAGCGCAGCCGATGCCGTCCACGCTTCGAGCTGATCGAGCGAGGGATCGTGCGGATTGATCGTGTGCTGGGCGACGAGCACCGAGTCGTATCCAAGACGCTCGGCTTCGAGCACGAGTGCCTTGTTGCGCGCCCATGATGCGTCATAAGGCTCTGCGGGGTCCTGCAGCGCCGCGCGGCTGCCGTGCACGAGCGCCCAGACGCCGAAGCGTGGAAAGTTGGAAGACATCGATTCGATACGCGAGAAGACGCAATGAAGGGGATCACATGCTAACGCCGCACGCGTGCGCGCTTTCGAATTTCTGAAGATAAGCAACTGCGCGAAACGCATTAAGCGAGCATGCCTTTCGTTCATGCCCGGCGCAGAAAACCTCACGAGCGCAGGGCTCATATGCATATTCGATTTGCTCGCTTCGCAATAGGCCGGGCGCGCGTCATCATTGCTTACTCACCTGCACGCTCCCTACCTAGCTCCCATCCATGCGCACGTTTTCGTCGGTCCTTCGCGGACTGGTCTTCGCCGCCGCTTTGTCCGGCGCGTTCATCGAACCTTCACTGGCGGCGAGCACGGCTCCCGCCGTCGATCGCGATACGGTCGTGATCGGCGTCGAGAAGGAGTTCTACAACCTCGACGGACTCGTGGCTGTCAGCGGCGATTCGCTGCGCTACGGATGGCAGATTTACGACACGCTCTATGGCTTCGACCTGAAGGGCGATCTCGTGCCGCGTCTCGCCACGAGCGTGAAAGTATCCGACGATGCGCGCGTCTTCACCTACAAGCTGCGTCCCAACGTCAAGTTCCACAACGGCGCAACGCTCACGTCGCGCGACGTGAAGGCATCGCTGGAACATGTGCTCGATCCACGCAGCAAGAGCACACGCCGTCCGTTCTTCGCGCCGGTGATCGATTCGGTGGAAACGCCCGATGACCTCACCGTAGTCTTCAAGCTCAAGGCGCCGGACGGCGCCTTCGCGAACAAGATCGCGGGGTATCTGTATATCGTGCCCGCCGACTATCTCGCGAGTCTGCCGAATCCGGATGCCTTCGCGCAGAAGCCGGTGTCGCTCGGGCCGTACAAGTTCAAGTCGCTCGCGCCCGGCGGCAGCGAACTCGTTCTGGAGCGCTTCGACGACTACTGGGGCGAAAAACCCCGCGTGAAGACGCTGATCTTTCGCGCGATCACCGAGCCCGCGAGCCGTGTCAATGCGGTGCTGCGCGGTGAAGTGGATATTTCCGTCGCGCTGCCCTTCTCCGACTATGCTCGGCTCAAGAAGGAAAGCGGGCTGGACGTGATCGAAAGCCGCGTCGCGTCGCCGGTGTACGTGCGCGTCTACACGACCGACAAGAACTCGCCGTTCTCTAACGTCAAGGTGCGCCAGGCGCTGAGCTATGCGCTCGATACGCAAGCCATCATCAAGAGCGTGCTCTATGGCGTGGGCGAGCCGCTCGGCACGATGATCTCCAACTACTATCCGTACGGCGCGGATCGTTCGATCAAGCCGTATGCCTACGACCCGACAAAGGCGAAAGCGCTGCTTGCCGAAGCGGGCTATCCTAAGGGCTTCGAGACCACGCTCAACATCCAGGGCGACATGCCGCAAGGCGTGGCCGAAGCGATCGCCGCGTACTGGGGGCAAGTGGGCGTGAAGGTCAAGCTCAACCGCCTCACCTATGCCACCTTCCAGCGCCTGAACAATACACACACGTCCGGGCCGCTCGCACTGAGTCAGTTCACCAATGCGCTGTATGACCCGGTGCATCCGGTGGGCGGCGCGTTTGCATCGAATGGAAGCTGGTCCGACTATTCGAACCCGAAGGTCGATGCGCTGCTCGCCGATGCCTCACGCGTCAGCGATACCAAGAAGCGCGGCGAGATCTTCCAGCAGGTCGGACGCGAACTGCACGACGACGCCGCTGCGTTCTTCATCTCCGAATTCACCTACGTGTATGCGAAGAAGAAGACGTTGCAATGGCAACCGCAGCAAGGCGGCGGCTTCCTGAACTTCCGCTCGGTGCAATGGGCCGCGCCGACCGTGGCGGGGAACTGAGATGATCGCCTACGGTCTGCGGCGGGTGGGCTCGGCCTTGATCACGGTCTGGCTGATGTCGGTCCTGATCTTCGTGCTGGTGCGCATGGTGGGCGACCCCGCTTACTTGCTGATGCCGCCCGAAGCCACCGAAGCGGACCGGCAGCTCTTTCGCGAGCAACTCGGTCTTGCCGATCCCGTGCCCGTGCAGTACGCGCGTTTCTTGAGCGGCATCCTCCACGGCGACATGGGCAACTCGTTTCACTTCGGCGCGCCGGCGCTCACCATGGCGCTCAGCCGGCTTGCATCCAGTCTGCTGCTCGTGGGTGTGTCGCTGGCGGTGGCGCTCGCGCTCGGGTTGACGCTCGGCGTCGTCTCGGCGGTGCGGCGCGGATCTCTCTTCGATCGGGCGGCGTCGTTTTTTGCGGTACTCGGTCAGGCCGCGCCGCCGTTCTTCGTCGCGCTGCTGCTCATCCGTCTTTTCTCCGTGCAATGGGGCTGGCTTCCAACCGGCGGCCACGGCTCGTGGCGTCATCTGATCCTGCCCGTCGCCGCGCTCTCGTGGTATTCGGCGGCGGGCATCGCGCGGCTCACGCGCGCCAACATGCTGAGCGTGCTCGAAGCCGATTACATCCGCATGGCACGCATCAAGGGCTTGCCGGAGCGCGTCGTGATCGTGACGCACGCGCTGCGCAACGCGGCGCTGCCGATTGTCGCGTTCACGGCTTCGCAGTTCGGCGTGTTGATAGGCGGCGCAGTGGCGATCGAGACCGTGTTTTCGTGGCCGGGCTTCGGCAGCCTCATGGTAGAGGCCATCAGCACGCTCGATTTCACGGTGGTGCAAGCGGCCGTGATCGTTTCCGTGCTGCTGTTCGTCTCGATCAATCTCGCGGTCGATGTGCTCTATGCGCTCATCGACCCACGCATCCGGTATCGACAATGAGCGCGCGTTTTCCCTCCAATAGCGGCGAGCACGCAAGGGGCCGCCTGGCATGGCTGGATAGCGGCGTCGCGATCAACGCCGGCGTGCTGGTGCTGATCGTCGCGGGCTCCGTGCTCGCGCCGTGGCTCACGCGCGTCGATCCCAATGCCATCGACCTCGCGGCGACGCTTCAGGCGCCTGGCATGCATCACTGGTTCGGCACGGATCAGATGGGTCGCGACGTCTTCACGCGCACGCTCCATGGCGGACGCATCTCGCTTTCCATCGCCTTCTGCGCGGTGCTGCTGGCGGGCTTTTTCGGCGCGCTGGCGGGGCTCTTGTCGGCATATGTCGGCGGACGTTTCGATGCCGCGCTCATGCGTGTCGTCGATGCCCAGTACGCGCTGCCACCCGTGTTCCTCGCCATGCTGATCGTCGGCATATGCGGGCCGAGCGTGACCAACATCGTCATCGTGGTGACGCTCGCGAACTGGGGGCGCTTCGCGCGCATCATCCGCGCCGAGGCATTGAGTCTGCGCGAACGCGATTTCATCCTGATCGCGAAACTGGCCGGCGCCACGCCGCTTCATGTGGTGCTGCGTCATCTGCTGCCGAACGTGCGCAATACGTTCATCGTCTTGCTGACGCTCGACATCGGGCTCGTCATCTTCATGGAAGCAGCGTTGAGCTTCGTCGGACTCGGCGTGCAGCCGCCCGATCCTTCGTGGGGCGGCATGATCGCCGAGGGCCGCAATTATCTCGATACCGCGTGGTGGCTCTCCGCGCTGCCGGGCCTCGTGCTGATTGCGACGGTTCTATGCAGCAACCGCATCGGCGAGAGTCTGCAACGCGGCGAACGCGCCGGGGAGGACTGGCGATGAGCAACCAGCCCGTGCTCGCGATCGACGATCTCGTGGCCGAAGCGCCCGGCGCGAACGGACGCGTGCGACTCGTCGACGGCGTGAGCTTTTCCGTGCACGCGGGCCGCACGCTGGGTCTCGTCGGCGAATCGGGTTCGGGCAAGAGCGTGACGTGTTTGTCCGTGCTTGGTTTGCCGCCGCGCGGCGTGCGCTTGAGGTCGGGCCGCATTCTGCTTGATGGCGTCGACTTGCGCGACAAGACACCCGCCGAACTGAACGCGCTGCGTGGCCGGGATATCGGCATGATTCTGCAAGACCCGATGACCTCGCTCAATCCGCTTCTGACCATCGGCCGGCAGATCACGGAGATGTTTCGTTATCGGGAGGGCGTGACCGGCCGCGCCGAACGCGAGGCGCGCGCCATCGAATTATTGCGGCGCGTACGCATTCCCGCGCCCGAGAGCCCGGCTCAAGAGCTATCCGCATCAGTTCAGCGGCGGCATGCGCCAGCGCGTGGCAATCGCCATGAATCTCGCGTGTAATCCGCGCCTTCTAATCGCCGATGAACCGACCACCGCGCTCGACATCACCGTGCGCCTGCAGATACTCGACCTGTTGCGCGAGGTGCAAGCCGAACGCGGGACGGCGATCGTGCTCGTCACACACGATCTGCATCTCGTGCGCGGCTATTGCGACGACGTCGCGGTGATGTATGCGGGGCGCATCATCGAGCAGGGTCCGGTGGAAGAAGTGTTCGCGCGGCCACGCCATCCTTATACGAAAGGGCTGCTCGGCGCGGTGCCGCGACTGTTCAGCTTGCAGCATCGGCTGACGGTGATTCCCGGACATCCGCCCTTGCCTGGCAGCATTGCAGAAGGTTGCCGCTTCGCGCCGCGTTGCCCGCGCGCGCAAGCCGATTGCCTGAGCACTTATCCCGCGACGCGCTCGCTCGATGCCGGCCGCGAAGTCGCGTGCTGGCATCCGCAAGAGTACGACGTCACCGCGCATCCTCCTCTTGCGACGGCCACGACATGAGTGCTTCCGACACGCAAGTCTCAGCGATAGAAGTGGCGCGCGTCGCCAAAACGTTCCCGGTGCGCGGTGGACTTTTCGCGCGTCCGAAGATGCTGCGCGCCGTGGAAGACGCATCGTTCGTGCTGCCGCTTGGCGGCACTTTCGGACTCGTCGGCGAATCGGGATCGGGCAAGTCCACGCTGGCGAAGATCATCCTCGGCGCGGACGATGCAAGCCAGGGCAACGTCTTCTTCGGCGAACGCGTCTTCGGCAAGCACACGCAGGCGAAGGACGTCCGCTGGCGGCAACGCGCCGTGCAAGCCGTCTTGCAAGACCCGTTCGGCTCGCTCGATCCGCACATGACGATCAGCGACATCGTGCTGGAACCGCTGCGTATTCAGCGCAGCGGGCTTGCTCGCGCGGTACTCGACAAGCGTCTCGACGAACTCCTCGCGCAAGTCGGCCTGCCTGCGGAATTCAAACGGCGGCGCCCCGGCGAGTTGAGCGGCGGCCAGCGTCAGCGCGTGGCCATTGCGCGCGCGCTCGTGCTGGAACCGGAGATTCTCGTGCTGGACGAGCCGGTTTCCGCGCTCGATGTGTCCATTCAGGCGCAAGTGCTCAACCTGCTGAAAGACCTGCAGGATGCGCTCGGCCTGTCCTATCTGCTGATTTCGCACGACCTCGCCGTGGTCGCGTTCATGAGCAGCCATATCGGCGTGCTCTATCTCGGACGCTTCATGGAACGAGGCACGCGCGAGGATATCGTCGAGCGCGCGGCGCATCCGTACACGCATGCGCTGATCGCCGCGTCCGCGCCGGATTCGTTCGCTGTCGAGCCTATTGGTGGCGAGATTCCATCGCCGTTAGCGCCGCCTTCCGGCTGTGTCTTTCATACGCGCTGCCCCGCTGTGCGCGACGTCTGCCGCACGGAAGCGCCGCCCGATTATCAGTTGTCCGCGACGCATCGCGTGATGTGTCATTTTCCCATCGCATCGAAGCAGACATAGGACGCACGCCATGTCGAAGGAAATCCGCATCAACGCGTTTCTGGCCTTCGCGCCGACGCACCTTTCGCCGGGGCTATGGGCGCATCCGCGTGACCGCGCGCTCGACTACAACTCGCTCTCGCTCTGGACCGATCTCGCGAAGACGGCGGAACGCGGCGGCTACGACGCGCTTTTCTTCGCCGATGGCATCAGCCAGTACGACGTCTATGGCGGCTCGAACGCCGCGGGCGTGCGCTGGGGCCTGCAGTTCCCGCGCCTCGATCCGCTCTTGCTGGTTTCCGCGATGGCGCAGGTCACCGAGCATCTCGGCTTCGCGGTGACAAGCAGCGTGAGCTACGAAGCCCCGTTCCTCTTCGCGCGGCGCATGTCCACGCTCGATCATCTGACGCGCGGGCGCATTGGCTGGAACATCGTGACGAGTTTCGGGCAGAGCGGCGCGCGGGCGATAGGACAGGACGGCGCGCGGCCGCACGACGAGCGTTACGATCTCGCCGACGAATACATGGAGATCGTGTACCGCCTGTGGGAAGAAAGCTGGGAAGACGGCGCGGCGGTACGCGATACCGAGACCCGCGTTTTCGCCGATCCGGCGCGCGTTCACGAGATTCGCCATGAAGGAAGATTCTTCTCGATGCAGGGCACGCATTACTCGGAGCCTTCCCCGCAACGCACACCGCTTTTGTATCAGGCAGGCACGTCCAGTCGCGGCAAGGACTTCGCCGCGCGTCATGCCGAATGCGTGTTCCTGAGTTCGCCGACCGCGCATCTGGTCGCGCGCGATGTCGCCGATGTGCGCGCACGGGCCGCCGCGCTCGGCCGCGATCCCGCTTCGGTGTTGTTCTTCGCGCTTGCCACCGTGATCGTCGCGCCGACCGCCGAAGAGGCGCAGGCGAAGTGGCAGGACATTCAGCGCCACGTGAGTCTGGAAGGCGCGCTTGCATTGTTCTCGCGCTGGAGCGGTATCGACCTGTCGAAGTACAGCCCCGACGATCCGTTGCGCTACGTGAAGAGCGAGGGCATGCAGTCGGCGATAGAAGCATTCACCGTGGCCGATCCCGGGCGCGTGTGGACCATAGGCGAACTCGCGATTTTCAATGCCATTGGCGGCAAGGGACCGGTGTTCATCGGTTCGCCCACCGAAGTCGCCGATGCACTCGAAACCTGGATGGCGCAAACCGGCATCGACGGCTTCAATCTCAGTCACGCGCTGTTGCCCGGCACGCACGAAGATTTCGTCGATCTCGTCGTGCCCGAACTGCGACGTCGCGGCGTCTATAAACCGGCCTATCGCGCAGGCACCTTGCGCGAAAAACTCTATGGCGAGGGCGCGGCGCACCTTGCCGCGCCGCATCCCGCCGCATCGTTCCGAAGCGCTCACAGCGTTTCGCCCATCGAGGACGAAAGCCATGCTTGATACCGCATACGAGACCATCACCGTCGAGCCGCTCACGCGTCATATTGGCGCGCAGATTGGCGGCATCGACCTGACGCAGCCGCTTTCCACGCAGCAGGTGGCCGACGTGCGCCGCGCGCTGCTCGCGCATCAGGTGATCTTCTTTCGCGATCAGCCGATCACTCTGGACCAGCATCTCGCGCTCGGCCGGCATTTCGGCACGTTGCACGTGCATCCGAATAGTCCCGGTCCCGAAGGTTACCCGGAGATCCTGACGATCCACGCAGATGCCGGCAGCAAACGCGTCGCGGGTGACCACTGGCACTCGGACGTGTCTTGCGACGAAGCGCCGCCAATGGGCAGCATCCTGCATCTGCATACGCTGCCATCGCATGGCGGCGACACGCTCTTTTCCAGTTCCTACGCGGTGTATGAATCGCTGTCGCCCGGCTTTCAATCTTATCTCGAAGGACTGACCGCCACGCACGATGGCGAGCCGACTTATCGGCAGCGCAATCGCCTGCGCGGTATCGACGATACGGGCAAGCGCTTTCCGAAGGCATCGCATCCGGTGGTACGCACGCATCCGGAAACGGGACGTCGTGGCGTATTCGTCAATTCGAACTTCACGACGCACATCGATGGCGTGTCCGAGGCGGAGAGCGAAGGCATTCTGCGCCTGCTCTATGCACGCTTCGCCGCGCCCGAGTTCCAGGTGCGCTTTCGCTGGCAGCCGCATTCCATCGCCTTCTGGGACAACCGCACGGTTCAGCATCTCGCCGTGTGGGATTACTACCCGGAAGTGCGCTCGGGTTTTCGCGTAACGATCAACGGTGACAAGCCTTTCCTATGAGCCACGACGCACAGCGCATCAAGAAGGAAATCCGCGTCAATGCATTCGCCTTGCACAGCCCCGTGCATCATTCGCCAGGCATGTGGCGGCATCCGCGCGACCGCTCGCTCGAATACAACACGCTCGATTACTGGGTCGATCTGGCGAAGACGCTGGAGCGCGGGCTGATCGATTCGCTCTTCATGGCCGACAGCATCGGCGTGAACGACGTGCACGGCGGCAATATCGATACGGCCTTGCGTCACGGAGCGCAGGTGCCGAAGCAGGACCCGATCATGTCGCTCTCCGCGATGGCCTACGCCACGCGCGATCTCGGCCTGTGCGTCACGAGCAACGCCAATCACGAGCCGCCGTATGTGTTCGCGCGCCGCATGTCCACGCTCGATCACCTGACGCGCGGACGCATCGGCTGGAACATCGTCACGGGCTTCGCACAGAGTAGCGTGAGAGTGCTCGGCAAGGACGGCGTCGCCTCGCGCGACGAGCGCTACGATATCGCCGACGAGTATATGGATGTCGTCTACAAGCTATGGGAAAGCAGCTGGGAAGACGGCGCGAGCGTGCGCGACCGCGACACCGGCATCTTCGCCGATCCGTCGAAGGTGCATCGCGTCGATCATCACGGCAAGTACTTCAAGGTGCAGGGCATCCACATGACCGAGCCTTCGCCGCAGCGCACGCCGGTGCTGTTCCAGGCGGGGTCGTCGGCGCGCGGGCAGCGCTTCGCGGGACGTCACGCCGAAGGCATCTATCTGAGCGGGCCGAGCAAGAAGGTGCTGACGCCCGTGGTGTCGGGCACGCGCGCGGAAGCGGTCAAGGCAGGACGCGACGGCCGCGACATTCAGTTCTTCACGATGGCGACCATCGTCACCGGCCGCACCCCGCGCGAGGCGCGCGACAAATACGAGGACTATCGCCGCTACGTGACGCCCGAAGCCGCGCTGGCGATGTTTTCCGGCTGGACGGGCATCGACTTCTCGACTTACGACCCCGACGAGCCGATCCGTTACATGCAGCTCGATGCGGGCACGTCCTCGGCGCTTGAAGGCTTCACACGGCTCGATCCGGAACGCGTTCGGACTGTGCGCGAACTCGCGTTGCATAACGCCATCGGCGGACGCGGTCCAGTGTTCATCGGCGCACCGGACGAAGTGGCGGATGCACTCGAAGACTGGGTCGATGAAACCGATATCGACGGCTTCAATCTGAGCTATGCCGTTACGCCGGAAGCCTACGAGGACTTCGCGGAATTGATCGTCCCCGAGTTGCAGGCGCGCGGCCGCTACAAGACGCGCTATGCACCGGGCAGCCTGCGCGAGAAGCTCGGCGGGCAAAGCAGCTTCCTGAACGCGCGTCATCCCGGCGCCGCGTTTCGCCGCTAACTCCTTCGAAGACTCCACCATGAGCACTTCCAGACGACTCTCCGACGCACTCGCCGCCCTGCCCGCACTCGCCGACGAAATCGGCGCCGATGCCGCCCAGCGCGAGCTGCGCCGGGAACTGCCGTTCGCGGCCTTCGACGCGTTCCGCCGTTCGGGCCTCGGCGCGTTGCGCATACCCGCCGAACGCGGCGGACTGGGCGGCTCGCTCGAAGACGCTATTCACGTCGTCACGACGCTCGCGGCGGCCGAGTCGAACGTCGCGCATGCGTTGCGCGTGCATTTCGATGTCGCCGAATCCATGCGTCTTGCACCGGACACGCCGTTTCACGACCGGCAAGTGCGCCGTATCGTCGAAGGCGGGTTGTTCGGCGGCGCATCGGGCGAACAGGGCACGGCGCGCGCGGGCGAAATCGAAACGGCATTGCGGCGCGAGGGCGACCACTTCCGCGTCACGGGCAAGAAGTATTACACGACCGGCACGGCGTACGCCGACTTCGTGCGCACCAATCTGGTCGATGAAAACGGCAAGGGCGTGACGGCCATCATTCCGGTACGCACGGAAGGACTCGAAGTGCTCGACGACTGGGACGGCATGGGTCAGCGCATGACGGCAAGCGGCAGCGTGGTGTTCGACAACGTGAAGGTGGACGCAAGCGAAGTGATCGAGAAAGGCTATCCGTCGCTCGTCGGCCGGCACGGCGGCGCGTATCGGCAGTTGCACCTCGTCGCGGTGGCGGCGGGGATCGTGCGCAATGTCGTGTCCGATGCGCGCGGCTATGTCACGGGACATGGGCGGCCGGTCATGCACTCCACCGCGGCCACGGCCCGCGAGGACGTGTTCATTCAGCAGGTGGTGGGCGAACTTTCGGCGTTGAGTCACACGATCGATGTGCTGGTGCGGGACAACGCGCGCACGCTCGATGTGTCGTCGAACGCCATCCGCAATGCCGATCCGGCCGCGGATGAACTCGTGCTGCAAAGCGCGCTCGCCACGGCGCGCACGCAGATCGTCGTCGGCAAGCTGGCCTTGCAGGCGGGCGAGCGTCTCTTCGATGCGGGCGGCGCGTCCGCGACTTCGCGCAAACATAACTTCGATCGGCACTGGCGCAATCTGCGCACGATCTTCAGCCATAACCCCCTGCATCATAAGGCGAAGGTCGTGGGCGACTACGTGCTCAATGGCGTGAAGACGCATTTGGTGGAGGGCCGGACGTTTTAGGCGCGCGTCGTTTGTTGCAAGGAAACGGGTCGACCGGTAGTTGCATTTCGCCCCGATGCCACCGGAAGTAGCGGCACTTTTAGTCATGCGCGGCACCGCTTTGGTCGCAAGAGGTTGAAGCCAGCGCAAACCACGCCCGACTCTCCCGCGTGATAAGGTCACAGGAAACCTTGGGAGCGAACATCATGCAAAAATTGACTCCGGCTGGCGAGCAAATCGTCGGAGAAATTGCCCGGCGACACGGCTTCAGCACCGATGCCGTGATGAGCATGCTGGAATCCGTGATTCGGGGAAACGGCGGCATGGCGCAATTCAGCCACCCTGAGTTCGGAGGTTCCGGCCAGTGGATGCTGGGTGGCATGACCATGGTCTCGGACCTGTTCAACAACCACCTGAAGGGTCAGGTGAACGGCTTGTGCTCCGAGCTTTCTGGCCTGATCGCCAGTCAGCCCGACCTGATTCGCAGCGGCAGTTTTCAGTCGCAGAGCCAGGGTGCTCAGTATCAGCATCGCGATGGTGATGGTCATCGACAGCAGACTGCAGGCGGCCCCGTCGGCTCGGTGAGTCTCTTCGTTCCCGCCGATACGAGCAACTCCGGCAACTGGTGGCCCGCCGATCTAGGCTGGCCGAATAGCACCGGCGCACAGAACGGCATGCGCTACGCGTTCTTCTCTCAAGCCAAACGCCTGGCGATAGAAGTGAACGGAAAGACGACGCTTTACGACACGCTCGATCACGAGATCGGCGGCTTCTCGCAGCAGCAGTCGCACGGTGCGTCTCTTACGTTTGGAAGCCAGCACGGTTTGGTCGATGTCGGGAGCCTTCCTGTTGTCTCCTCAAGCGGGGGTTTGCCTGTGCAGGAGGCGCCGGTGAGTGCTCGGTCATCGGCGGCAGAGTCGGATGTGTTTGCCACCATCGAGAAGCTCGCTCAATTGCACGCTAAAGGAATTCTTAGCGATGAAGAGTACGCTTCGAAGAAGGCGGAGTTGTTGGGACGGTTGTGAGCGTCGGGCGGTGTTTGTTGATTGGAGAATACGCTTCCCGCCTTGACGCATTCGATGGGCGCGCGATGCGTAGTTGGAGGTGCTTAATCGTCGATCGGGCGCCGAGCTCGACAGACATGCACGGCCACTTGCCTTCATACGCATGACTTCGAACCCCTCACCTCGACACCGGATACCCGACTCATGAACGAACGCCAGCTTCGTATCGATCTCGCTGCCGCATTCCGATGCTTCGCCCGGCTGGGCATGCACGAGGCCGTCGCGAATCACTTCAGCGCGGCCGTATCGCCAGATGGACGCAAGTTTCTGATGAACCCGAAGTGGGTGCATTTCTCGCGCATCCGCGCAAGCGACCTGCTGTTGCTCGATGCCGACGACGCCGACGACCTGGCCGGCCGCGACGATATCGATCCCACCGCGTGGGCCATCCACGGACAGCTTCACAAGCTCGCTCCGCATATCCGCGTCGCAATGCATCTGCATCCGATTCACGCTACCGCGCTCGCATGTCTCGCCGACCCGGAGATCAAGCCGGTCGAACAAAACACGGCGCGTTACTTCAATCGCGTTGCGCTCGATACGTCCTTCGGTGGCATGGCCGATACCGCGGCAGAAGGCGCGCGTCTGGCCGGCCTACTCGGTGACAAGTCGCGCTTGATGATGGGAAATCACGGCGTCATGGTGACATCTTCGACCGTTGGTGAAGCGTATGACGACATGTACACGCTCGAACGCGCCTGCCAGATTCTGTGCATGGCGTACGCAACGGGACAACCGCTGAAACTGCTGTCGCCAGAAGTCGCCGAGAAGACGGCGCGCGACTGGGAAGGCATTGCGGATTTCTCCCTCGCGCACTTCGAAGAGATGAAGCGCATTCTGGACAAGGAAGACCCGTCCTACGCCGACTGAGATGAAGCCGTTTCGCGACACCGCGGCAACTCGAACGGCCTCGCGCAGCGTCGAGGCAAGTACGCTTCAAACGCCGACCGCAGGCTCGTAGCCAATCTCTCGCTTGTCGGCGGTGATCACTCGAATGGGCTTGCCTTCGATCCACGCGCGAATATTCTCGACCGATTCGCCATAGTAGATGGCGTACGAGTCCTCGGTCACGTAACCGATGTGGGATGTCGCGATCACGTTGCTCATCGAGCGAAGGGGATGCCCGGCGGGCAGTGGCTCCATATCGTAGACATCGAGCGCCGCGCCCGCAATCTGTCCGCGCTGCAACGCGTCGATCAACGCTCGTTCGTTGACGATGGGTCCGCGCGCCGTGTTCACCAAAAGCGCATTCGGCTTCATGGTGGCGAGTTCCGCCGCGCCTATCAGGTCTCGCGTGCGCTCCGACAAGCGGACGTGAATGGAAAGAATATCGCTTCGTGCAAGCAGTTCTTCCTTTGTCACATAGGTCGCGCCATGCTTGGCGGCCGCCTCCGGCGTCATGTTCTGGCTCCACGCAATCGTCTTCATGCCGAACGCCTGTGCCACGCGGGCGGTCACGCTGCCGGAATAACCCAGCCCGAGAAGACCGATCGTCTTGCCGTTGAGATCGCGGCCGACCGACACTTGCCAGCCTCCTTCGCGAAACGAAGCCGCCTCGCTGGGAATGTGGCGCGCCGCCGCGAGGATGAGCGCCCAGGTGTGCTCCGCCGCAGCCGTCAACGAAGAAGCCGTCGCGCAGACCGTGATACCGAGTTCGTCGGCGGCTTCGATATCGATAGCCGCATTCCACGGCCCCGTGCTCGCAAGCAGCTTCAGGTTCTCGAGCTTCGACAGGACGTTTCGCGTGAAGCGGGTGCGCTCGCGCATGACGCAGAGAATGTCATACGGCCGAAGACGTTCGATGAGTTCCGCTTCGTCATCGATATGGTCGGTGAACACATCGATTTCGGCGTGCTCTCGCAAGCCGTTCCAGTTGCCGAACTTGAGCGAGGTATTCTGGAAGTCATCGAGAATGGCGATCTTGTGCATGAGCGTCGTGTTTTCGTGAGAACGTATGGAGAACGTGTCGGTCATCTCAAACCGGCTTGCTTGTCTGCGGCTTGAACCCTACGAGCATGACGATGATCCCGAGGACGAGTATCGCCGTCATCACGTAGAGGCCGCTCACGAGCGTGCCGGTCATCGTCTTGAGCCAGCCGATCACGAATGGGCTGCAAAAGCCGCTGAGCAAGCCGATGCAATTGACGAACGCAATGCTTGCCGCCGCAGCAGGCGAGCCATGAAGATAATCCGCGGCGAGCGACCAGATCAGCACGTTGGTCGCGAAGATGCCGATCGATGCGAAGGTCAGCAAGGTGACGGTCAAAGCCGGCGAGTTCGTCGGATGCGACACGAGAAGCAACGCCACCGCACCCACGACACCGGCGCAGGCCGCGTGCCAGCGCCGTTCGAGCATGCGGTCGGAACTGCGGCTGATAGCCACCATGCCGATAGCGCCCATGGCGTAGGGAATCGTCGAAAGCCAGCCCAATTGCGAGAGGTTCGAGATGCCTGAATCTTTCATGACGGTAGGAAGCCAGAAAGTCACCGAATACGTTCCGCAGACAAACGCAAAGTCGATGAAGGCAAGCATATAGACCTTCGGGTCCGCAAGCGCATCCGCAAGGCGTCCGTGACCGCGATGTTCATTCTTGCGCTTGCGTTCGGTCTCGACGAGAAAGCCATCGCGAAGCACTTTCTTTTCTGATTCGCTGAGCCAGCGCGCCTTGTCGATATTGTCGTCCAGCAAGAACAACGTGACGATGCCAAGCGCCACGGCCGGTAACGCCTCGACGATATAAAGCCATTGCCATCCCGCCATGTTGGCGACATGCGCGAGTTGCGTCATCGCCCATCCCGAGACGGGACCGCCAACCAGACCCGCGACCGGAAAGCCGACCATGAAGCAGGCGATGATCACGCCGCGCCGCTTCTCCGGAAACCACGAGCTCAGATAAAAGATGACGCCTGGGAAGAAGCCCGCCTCGAAGACGCCGAGCAGCAACCGCACGGCGTAGAACTCGGTGACGTTCGTCACGAACGCCGTGCACATGCCGACGATTCCCCAGCAGATCATGATGCGCGCAATCGTCTTCTTGGCGCCCACCCGCCTGAGCAACATGGCGCTCGGTACTTCCAGCAGACAGTACGAGAGAAAGAAGATGCCGGCGCCGAGGCCGTAGACGCTGTCGCTGAAACCGAGCGCGTCCTGCATCTGCAGTTTCGCAAAGCCGACATTGATGCGGTCCAGAAAAGCCACGACGTAGCAAACGAACAGCAATGGCACGATGCGAAGCGTGACGCGCAGATAGAGCGCCCGCTCTTCGGCGCTCGACGTCGAGACGGTTGATGATTCGTCGGATACCGCCGGCTCGGGTTCAACAAAGGTACGATTCACAGCGTGTCTCCTTCGTTCGATAGTGTCTCTCTCTATCCCGACGTCTGCGCGGCTTTTAATCGGCTGCCGCTGCGCGGAACCTTGGACCGGTCCAGTGTAAAGAGGCCGCGCTCAGGCGAGATAATGAAACCTTCCGATCAGGTGAGATGCGCGGGTTATATCGGTGATAACCAGTATCGAACGTAATGACACGCAGCGCGGATTCACTGGCTATTCGCGCTTTACAACTCACGCGCAGCCGTCGCAGAATGCGGCCTTCAGTGCTGACGTTCACGCATGACCGTTTCCGGAGCCAGACATCGATGCATGATTCATCGGCAGAGCAGGTTCGTCCCGCCGCACCGCGATACACCTTCGTCCTCATTCATGGCGCGTGGCATGGCGGCTGGTGCTGGCGCTTCGTCGCCGACAAGCTGATCGCGCGCGGTCATCGTGTCTTCGCGCCGACACTGACGGGCTTGGGCGAACGGCGGCATCTGCTGGAAGCCGCGACGTCGCTTGATGTCTGCATCGAAGATATAAAGAATCTGATCGATGCCGAAGAGCTCTCGAACATCGTCATGGTAGGTCACAGCTTCGGCGGACTGGTGGCTTCGGGCGTCGCGGACCGCATGCCTCACGCAATACGTTCGCTCGTCATGCTGGACGCGTTGCTCGTCGATAACGGGCAAGCTGCTTTCGATGTGCTACCGCCGGAGGTGGTGCGCGAGCGCATGGAATCCGTTCAGGCGAGCGATCAGCCGCTGGCGATGCCCGTCAACGGATTGAAGGGCACCGGAATTCCGGAAGATCATGCACGCGCCGCGTGGGTGCGAAGGCGCCTGACGCCTCACCCGCTCGCAACCTACACCACGCCGCTCGACTTACAGCATCCGCTCGGCAATGGGCTGTCGTGTACCTACGTGCATTGCACGAACCCTTCATACGAGACGCTCGAACCCGTGCGCGAACGCATCAAGGGTTTGCCCGCGTGGAATTGGGAGACCATCGACACGGGACACGACGCGATGGTGCTCGCGCCGGATCTGCTCGTCGATCTGCTGGAGAGGCTGGCCTCGAACGCGTGAGGGTGAGCATGAGGGTGAATGACAGCGGCGAGCCCTAAGCCGCCATTGCTTCCCCTGCTCGCACGAACGTCTTCGGCAAGCCTGCACGCGCAATGGCGCCTGTGAATGGTTCGCCCGGCAACCACGCGGCAATCGTCTCGCGTATCGCCAGCAACTTGTCTATATCGATGCCCGTGGTCATGCCCTGCGCTTCGAGCATGAACACCGTGTCTTCGGTGTTGATGTTGCCCGTGGCGTTCGGCGCGAACGGACATCCGCCGAGTCCGCCGAGCGAAGAGTCGAACGCACGCACACCCGCATCGAGTGCGGCCATTACGTTGGCCAAACCGAGTCCGCGTGTATCGTGGAAATGGCACGCAACCGGCAGGGGCCCCGCAAGCTCCATGACGCGACGCATGAGCGCATAGACCTGCGCGGGATTCGCATAGCCGACCGTATCGGCGATGGTGATCTCCTGCGCGCCCGCCTCGATCAACGTTTCGACCAGCCCGAGCACGATGCCTTCATCCACCTCACCGGCAATGGTGCAGCCGAACGCCGTCGCCACGCCTGCGCCCAGCACGACGCGCCGGCCGAGTTCATCGCGCGCCGCCGCAATGCGCACGAAGTCTTCGACGGATTCCGCCGTGCTGCGCCGAACGTTCTTCAGGTTGTGCTCGTTGCTCGCGGACAGCACGTAGTGGACCTTGTTCAAGCCGACATCGAAGGCACGCTGCGCTCCCTTCAGGTTCGGCACGAGCGCTGCCGCGTGCAATCCGTCGATGGCAAGCGCGCCCGTCGCCACCTCGACCGCATCGGCAAATTGCGGCACGATCTTCGGCGGCACGAAGGACGTCACTTCGATATCGGTCACGCCCGCATCCACCATGCGCGCGCACCATTCGAGTTTTTGCGCGGCGCCGAGAATGGTGCGGACCATCTGGAGGCCGTCGCGCAAGCCGACTTCACGTATCTGTACTGCTACATCTTTCATTTTCACTCCCTTCGTTCAGATGGTTGCATCCGGTACGCGTTCACCGCCTTCCTCGGCGCGTCCTTCGCTCACCGGCGCGCTCGATGTGGACGGCGCAAGCACGACAGCCGCGATGGCGCCGAGCACCATCAGCGTGGCAATCGCGCCAAGGCCGCCTGCCATGCTGTTGGTCATCGTCTTGATGGAGCCGATGATCATCGGGCTCACGAAGCCGCCGAGCAGACCCACGCAATTGATCACCGCCACGCCGCCCGCCGCGCCGCTGCCACGGATGTAATCCGTCGAGATTGCCCAGATGAGCGGGTTGGGCGCGAGTATGCCCGCGGTCGCCACCGAGAGCGCCGCAAGCGACAGCGCGAGATTGCCGGTCGTGAACGCCGCGACGACGAGTCCCGCGGCACCGAAGATCATGGCGATGGCGCAATGCCAGCGGCGCTCCATCGTGCGGTCCGAATGACGGTTGAGCATGATGAGCGCGACCCAACTCACGAAATACGGAATGGCGGAATAGCAGCCGATCTGCAACGCGCTCGACACGCCCGCGCTCTTGATGAGCGTCGGCAGCCAGAAGCCGATGGCGAACACGCCGGCAATCTGCGTGAACCACACGAAGCCCATCACGTAGACGCGAAAGTCCGTGAGCGTGCGTCCGAACGTGTGCTCCTCGTGCTTCGCCGACACGCTCGAACTCTTGCGGATATCCGCGAGCACGACGGCTTTTTCGCTTTCCGTGAGCCACTTCGCCTGCTGCGGGCCGTCATCGAGATAAAAGAACGCCACCACGCCCAGCACGGTCGCGGGCAAGCCTTGCACGATGAACATCCATTGCCAGCCGTGCAGACCGAAGTAGCCGTTGAAGTACGTCATGAGCGCACCGGACAGCGGCCCGCCGAACAAGCCCGCAATGCCCGTTGCACACGTGAAGAGCGCGATGACCTTGGCGCGCCGTTCGACCGGATACCAGCGCGTGAGATAAAAGATCACGCCCGGATAAAGCCCCGCTTCGGCAAGCCCAAGAAAGAAGCGCACGGTGTAGAGATGCGAAGGCAGCGTGACGAATGCCGTGCCCGCCGCGATCAAGCCCCACAGGATCATGATGCGTGAGAACGTCCGCTTCACACCGATGCGCGCCAAGAGCAAGTTGCTCGGCACTTCCATCAGCACGTAGCCGAGGAAGAAGATGCCCGCGCCGATGCTGTATGTGAGATCGCTGAAGCCGACATCGTGCTTCATGTCGAGCTGCGCAATGCCTATGTTGATGCGGTCGAGAAACGCGAACACATAGCACAGGAACAGGAACGGGATGAGCCGGCGCGTGATCTTGCCATACGTCGCTTCGGCTTTCGGCATGTCGAAGCTGCCGATGTTGGGGGTCATGTCTGTCTCCTCCGGTTATCCGGGTATAGGTATGCCGGCTGTTGCGTTCGAACTAAACGCCATTGAATCGCGGTGCGCGCTTCTCGTTGTACGCGCTGATGCCTTCTAGACGGTCCGCCGTCGGAATCAGCCGGTTATAGGCTTCGATTTCCAGATAAAGGCCCGTGCGCAAGTCGCCCTGCATGCCGAGGTCGACCGCCTTCTTGGCTTGCGCGACGGACAGCGGTGCGCTCGTGCAGATGTCGCGGGCGGCGTCGATGGCATCGGCGAGCACGCCGCCCGGCTCGCAAAGACGATTGACGACGCCCCACGCCAATGCTTCCTGCGCCGTGAATTTCGCTCCCCGGAAGATCAGTTCCTTCGCGCGGCGGGCGCCGATGGTGCGCGGCAATTGCTGCGTGCCGCCGCCGCCCGGCATGATGCCGCGCTTCACTTCGGTGAAGCCGAAAACGGCATGTTCCGATGCATACGCGAAATCGCAGGCGAGCAGCAGTTCGAGCCCGCCCGCGACCGCCGCGCCGTTCGCCGCGCAGATGATCGGGACGGGGCAATAGGTGATCGCGCGGTTCATGCGTTCGAACAAATAGTGCTGCACGCCGAAGTGCTCGTCGGTCATGCCTTCGCGTTCCTTGAGATCCGCGCCGCCGCAAAACGCACGCTCTCCCGCGCCCGTCAGAATGACGCAGCGATAGAGCGTGGGATCGGCTTCAAGCGCGCCGAAAACGCGAATGATCTCCTGTCCCATCGTCGTGCTGATCGCGTTCGACACATTCGGGCGGTTCAGGGTGACGACGAGAATTTGCTGATCGATGTCTTCGAGCGACAGCGTGTCGAGCGCGCCGCCAAGTTGCGATGCGAGTTTCAAGATGTCTCCAGTGGCGTCTTCGCCAGCAGATGGTTATGTTCGCCGAGCTTGGGCGTGATGCCCACATGCGCGGGCCGTGCCCCGCCGAACGATATCGGCACGCCGACGACCGTGGCCGCGCCATCGTCGGTCGTGCGCAAGAGGTCGAGCGCTTTCGTCTGCTCGTGCGCGACCACCTGATCGATGGTCTGGATGGGCCCGCACGGAATGCCCGCCCCGTCGAGCGCTTCGAGCCAGTGCGCGGTTCCGTGCTTGCGAAACTCGAGATGCAACAAGTCGATGAGCGCGACGCGATGGCTCACGCGGGCGCCGTTGGTCACGAAGCGCGCATCGTCGGCGAGTGTCGGGATAGACAATACGGTGCAGAGGCGGCGGAACAATCGGTCGTTACCGGCCGCGACCATGATCGTGCCATCCGCGCATTCGAACGCCTGATGCGGCACGATCGCAGCCGTTCCCGATCCCCAGCGGCCCGGCAGCACGCCTGAGGCGAGATAATCCGCGATCTGAATGCCGGCCCAGCTGATCGCGGTTTCGTACAGCGACACGGTGACGACCTCGCCCACGCCAGTCGTCTGGCGTCGGAAGAGCGCAGCCAGCACGCCGATTGCCGCCCACAAGCCGGTGCCCATGTCGTTGACCGACACCGGTATGCGCGAGAGCGGCTCGCCCGGCTGCCCCAGAAAACTCATGAGACCCGAAAGCGCCTGCACGAGCGGATCGTAGCCGGGCTTGTCGCGCAGCGGTCCCGCCGTGCCGAACGCGCCGAGATTGCAATAGACGAGCGAGGGCTTCATGCGCAGCATCTGCTCGCCGCCGAGGCCGTACTTCTCCGTGCCGCCGGCCTTGAGATTCTGCAGAACGACATCGGCGCGGCGCTCAATCAGCGCACGCAATGCCTCCGCGTCGTCGCGATTCGATAGCGTCATCGCAATGCTCTTCTTGCCGTGGTTCACCGCATGAAACAGCGCGGCGGCGCCATCGACGAAGGGCGGGCCCCAGTCGCGCGCATAGTCGCCGCCTTCCGCGCTTTCGATCTTGATGACCTCCGCGCCCAACGAGCCGAGGATCATGCCCGCATAGGGCGCGGCAAGACTATGGCCGATCTCGACCACGCACACGCCCGCGAGCGGCAAGGTCGGGCTCATGGCTTCGCCGGCGCTCATTCCGCCGCCACCGCGAGCGATGCGACTGCCGGCTCTTCCGCTGCCGGCTGTGCGCTCGGACCGTAACGTTGCGCGGCGGCTTCGGCGCTGACGTAGCCATCGGCGATATCGGCTGCCACGAGCAACGGATCGCGCTCGTGCGGATCGCCATAACCACCGCTGCCTGCCGGCTGCACCGACACGCGATCGCCGCGATACACCACCGTCTGTCCGCCCTTCGCCGCGACCGCGTGCTCGCTGCCGTCCGCCCGCTGCACGATGCATTGAAAGCGCGTGCCCGCCATCCCGCCAAAATGGCCTTCGGGCGCCGAGCGTCCGCGTTCGCCGGAGACGGTGAAGGTCGCCTCGTCATATTCGACGCGATAGACGCGCCGCGACGTCAGGCCGCCGCGTCTGCGTCCCGCGCCGCCGCTGTCGGTCACGAGCGACCATTCCTCGACGACGAGCGGCGATGTCGCCTCGATCATCTCGATGGACTGGCTGCCCGCGTTGCCCACGTACACACGCACACCGCTCACGCCATCCTTCTCGGCGCGCGCACCCATGCCGCCTGCGTGGACGTCGTGCATCGTGACGAACTCCTGGCCGGTGCGGCCAATGCGCGCCGGGTCCGTGTCGCGTCCGCTGAAGATGCCCGCGCACGACGCGCAGTTGCTTTGCCCCGTGATGCGCTTGGGCACCGCGGGCGCGAGTGCCTTCAGAAGCAGATCGATCACGCGTGGCGACGTTTCCGTATTGCCCGACACGACCGAGGCCGGATAGCGGCAGTTCAGCACGCTGCCTTCGGGCGCGATGATCGTCACCGGTCGATAGCAACCCTGATTGATCGGAATGCCCGGGTCGGTCAGCGCCTTTACCGTGAACCAGGTGCTGTTGCAGGTGACCGACAGCGGACAGTTGATGCCGCCGCGCACTTGCGCGCCGGTGCCGGTGTAATCGAACGTGATGTGATCGCCCGTCTTCGTCACCTTGACCTTGAGAAGCGGACGCTCCTGTTTCCAGCCCGGCGCTTCGATCGGATCGAGATACTCCTCGGCTTCGTAGACGCCATCGGGAATACGCGCTATTTCCGCGCGAATCAGCTTCTCCGAGTGATCGAGGCTCTGGCTCATCACGTCGCGCAAGGCATCGGCGCCATACTTCGCAACCAGATCGCCGATACGCCGGTCGCCGACGAACGTGCCCGCGTATTGCGCCTGAATGTCGAGCCGTAACTCGTGCGCATTGCGGCTATTGCGCGTGAGCAGGTTGAGCATGTCCTGCACAGGCTCGTCATTGCGATACAGAAACACCGGCGGAATGCGGATACCTTCCGCGAACACGTCCCATGTGGTGACCGTATAGCTGCCCGGAGACTGCCCGCCGATATCGGTCCAGTGGCCGCGCGTCATCACGAAGGCGACGATCTTGCCATCGGCGAAAACGGGGCGCGTGAACTGCACGTCCGGTTGATGATTGCCGCCGCCGACATACGCGTCGTTGCTGACGATGACATCTCCGGGGCGCAAGTTCTCGCGTCCCATCGCCTCCACCGAGACGCGCGTCGAGATGACGGCGGAGCCGAGCATCGTCGGAATGTCGTTGCCTTGCGCGACGAGCTGCATGTCGGCGTCGAAGATCGCGGCGGACGAGTCGCCGCTCGCATGCATGAGCGGGCTGCCGGCGGTGCGCATCATCGCGATCTTCATTTCACGCGCGACGGCAAAGAGACTGCTGCGGATGATTTCGTAAGTAACAATATCCATGAGGATGTCCGTTTATTCAGGCTGCCAGTTCGATGACGAGATTCAGATCGGGATCGACACGCGCGACGTGCGACGCCTTGAGCACGGCGCAACTGCTGTGCTCTTCGATGACGGCGGGCCCTTCGATCGTCGCGCCTATGGGAATCTCCATGCGCGCGAACACGGGAAGCGTGCGCACGCCGCCGTCGAAATAGACCTCGCGCGTACGCACCGGCTTCGGCATCGCGCCGCCCTTGCTGCTTGCGACGCCGCCGCGCCAACCCGTCGTCGTGACGAGTTGCAGACGCACGTTGGCGACCACGACCGGCTTGTCCTTGCTGATGAAATTCCATTGCCGCTGATGCGCGGTTTCGAAGGTTTGCGCAAGCGCGGCGCGAATGCCTTGCGCATCGCCCTGCACTTCGACGGTGATGACATCGGGCTGACCGGCATAGCGGCAATCCGCGAGACGCACCACTTTCACGCCGTCTGCATCGACACCATGACGTTGCAGCTCTTGCATGCCTTCGGCGGTGAGTTCGTCGAGCGCATGCTGCAAGGTGGCGTCGTCAATCATCGCGAGATCGCTTTCCAGCGGGCGCTGATAGTCGTATTGCTGGTCCGCGACCGTCATGCCGAATGCGCTGAAAAGCCCCGGCAGCGGCGGAATCACGACTCTTCGAATGCCCATCTCGTGCGCCAGATCGACCGCGTGCACCGGCCCCGCGCCGCCGTAACAGATGTACGAAAATTCGCGCGGATCGTAGCCACGTTCCACCGTCATGATGCGGATGGCTTGGGCCATCAGTGCATTGGCCACCGACCGCACGACTTGCGCAGCTTCCGGCACCGAGACGCCGAGCGGCTTGGCGATGACCTCTTCGACCACGCGCCACGCCGCCTGTGCGTCCAGTTTGAATTCGCCACCGAGGAAGCTGTCGGGATCGATATAGCCGAGCACGAGGTTGCAGTCGGTCACGGTCGGACGCGTGCCGCCGCGCCCATAGCACGCAGGGCCCGGATCGGCGCCCGCGCTTTCGGGACCGATCCGCACGCCGCCGCCCGCATCGATCCAGACGATAGAGCCGCCGCCCGCGCCCACCGAGTCGATATCGATGCTGGGCGAGCGCACGGTATAGGTATGCAGCAGGCTTTTGTTGCGCAGCTCCGGCCGAAACTCGCGGATCAGCGATACGTCGAACGTGGTGCCGCCCATGTCGCCGAGAATCGCGTTCTTGAGATCGCTTTTCTCGCAGTTGCGAATGGCCGCGGAAACGCCGCCCGCGGGACCGGATTCAAGCAGCACGATCGGCTTGTCGGCGACCATCGCGGGGCTTGCCAGACCGCCGTTCGACTGCATGAAGAGGAACTTGCCCGCGAAGCCGTGTTGCGCGAGCGTGCTGATGAGCCTGCCGATATACCGGCCGCAGACCGGACCGAGCATTGCGTTGATGACGGTCGAGCTCGTGCGCTCGTATTCCATCGCTTCGGGATTGACCTCGTGCGATGCGCAAATGAAGCGGTCGGGCAGCAAGCGGCGCAACGTATCGACGGCTTCGCGCTCGTGCTGCGGATTCACATGCGCATGCAGGAAGCACACGGCGACGGCTTCGATATCCGACTCGCGAATCTGTGCGGCAAGGGCTTCGAGTCCGGCGTGATCGAGCGGCATTTCCATGCTGCCGTCGTAACGCAGACGCTCCCCGACTTCGAGCCGCCAGCGCCGCTCGACGAGCGGACGCGGATTGTCGAACAGCAGATCGTACAGATCGGCGCGGTCGTGACGCGACACGCGCCGCAGTTCGAGGATGTCGCGAAAGCCGCGCGTCGTGACGAGTGCGGTTTTAGCGCCCGTGCCTTCCACGACCATGTTGGTCGCCATCGTCGTGCCGTGGCCGAGAAAGGCGACGTCTTCGCTTTGCGTGCCTGAAAGCTCCAGAATCTTGAGAAAGCCTTCGATCGTTCCGACGACGCGATCCTTCGGCGTCGTCGGCACCTTGGTCGACCAGATTTGCCCCGTTTGGTCATCCACCATCACGACATCGGTGAAGGTGCCGCCGACGTCGATACCGATTCTTTTCAATTTGCTTCTCTCCATAGGGATGCATGATTCGTCACGCCGCCCGCTTGTTCGCTTGCTCGTTCGTCGATCAATGCGGCTATGATCGAGCCGCGTGGCCGAGCATGGGCGGCGACGTCTGAGCCAGTGTAGGGAGAGAACGCCCTGGCCAGATAATGAAACCTTCGGATCAGGTGACAGGCTGGAGTTATATCGGTGATAACCAGTATCGATGCGATTTTGCGTAGATTGCGCGGCAATCACATTGCATTGTTGATCGCGCTGGACGACCACGGCTCGCTGCGCAAGGCGGCGCATCAGGTCTCGCTTTCACAGCCCGCCACGACCAAGTCGCTGCGCGAGATCGAGTCTTTGTTCGGCGCGGAGCTTTTCGCGCGCTCGCCGCGCGGCATCGTGCCGAACGAACTCGGCCGCTGTGTGATTCGCCATGCGCGCGCGGTCCGTTCGGAGATCGGCGCATTACGCGATGAACTCGCGGCCCTCTTGCGCGGCGGCGGCGGCACGCTCGCGGTCGGCGCGGTCATGGGCTCGGTCCCCGTATGGCTCACGCCCGTGCTGCGAGAGTTGCGGGGCATTCAGCCGGATATTTCCGTCGAGGTCTGGGAGGACAACAGTGCGCGGCTCTTGTCGATGCTCGATCAGCGGCTGCTCGATCTCGTGATCGGTCGGCCGAGCATCAGCGTTCATCCCGAGGCTTACGACTTCATTCCGCTCGAAGTGGAGGAAGTGTGTTTCGTCGTCGATGGCGCGGACCCGCTGGCCACGGACGCGAACGTGACGTTCGCGGGCATCGGCGAGAATCCGTGGATCGTCCCTCAGGCCACCCTGCCAATGCGCTCGCTTCTCGAACAGCTATTCGACGATGCGCAAGTGCCCTTCCCGCGCTATGCGATCGAGACGTCATCGACGTTCGCGACCTTGTCGCTCTTGCGCTCCGGCGCGGGGACGGTGGGATTGATGCCGCTCAAGGTGGCGAGATACTTCGAGGAACATGGACTGGTGGCGGTGCTGCCCATACGAATCGACAGGACAGGCGCGCCTTATGGAATTGCCACGCGGCGTGGGGCGACGCTTACGCAGCCGGTGCAGCGGTTCATCGAGTTGTGTGTCGCGAAGCGGGACGCAATGGCGTAAGTGGTAAGTCGAAGCCGTGCGGTGAGTGCGTGTGCCTGGCGATGATGGCGAACATTTCCACCGATGCCAAAGACCTCCACCGACACGCAGCCCGACAACTCAAGTCCCCGCCAGCTCGCGCCGAAACAAGTCATAGGTCCGTTCATTCGCAAGCTCTGCCGCGGCCGCATCGTAATGCAAACCTGTGTGCCGCGCGAACGCATGACTGCATCCGGGATACGCGTACACCGTCACATTCGTCCTGTCCTTCATCGCCGCCTTGATTGCGGCCTGTGCATCCGTCGATATGAATTCGTCTTCGGTACCGAGATGCATGATCATCGGCGCTCGTATGCTGTCTGCTTCGCCCAAGTACTGATCAGTCTGACCGCCGTAATAAGCCGCGGCGGCATCGACACCCTCGCGTGCGGTCGTCAGGAAAGTCATCAGACCGCCGAGGCAAAAGCCCATCAACCCGCACTTACCGTTCGACTCGGGCAAGGCACGTCCCATGGCAACCGTGGCGCCGACATCTCGAACACCCAGATCGATGTCGAATGCCTGATAGAGCGCAAAGCCCTTTTTCCATTCCTCCTCGGACCAGCTATTCAATTCGACGCCCGGTTCTAGCCGCCAGAAGAGATCGGGACACAGCGCGATGAATCCTTGCCTCGCCAACTCCTGACATGTTTCCCGCATGTCCGCGTTGATGCCGAAAATTTCAGGCAGTACCACGACGGCGGGCGCCGGCGTGTTGGCGGGAAGTTCGACATAAACGGCGAAGGTGCCATCGTCGGTATGCAGTTGCCTATATTCGCCCATGAGATACCTCTCCAAGAGATTTCGAAAGATGCCAACGGATGGCCTCGTTCAACGCGACTACGTGTCTTCGCTCAAACGCCTCTTCTAAGCGGACTTGTCGGTCTGCTTGACCTGAGAAGCTTCTTGCAACGCGTGCCGAAACCAGACCTTGTCCAACAACCACTGAAACAGCGATGTGCCTTTTTCTTCTTCCACCGGCATGGGATTCGTCAACTGGCCGAGCTTGTCCTGACGATAAGCGAGGAGCTGACACAACTGCTTCGCGACGTCCCGATGATCTTTCAGGAACGACGTCATATCGTCCTTACCGAGTTGATATAGCACTACGGGTGTGAGCGTCGAGATGGATACGTGCATCGGCAAACCGGCAAGCAGCCCGGCCTCCCCGAAGGCCTCTCCGGGACCGACGCGGGCAACTTCGCGATCTCCTGTCGCTTCGTGATGAGTGACCGACAGCACACCCGAATGAACGATAGAGAGACTGTCGGGCACCGTGTCAGGCGCGAGTATCTGCTGCCTTGCCTGATACTCGTGCCGCAAGAGCCGCTTGGCAAGCCGCTCTATTTCATCGCTCGTCAGACTGTCGAACAGGCTCACGCGTCTGAGCAAGGCCTCTCGTGCATCGTGCGCGGTCACGGCGGGCGCGGGAATGCCGAGCGCGCGCAGCGCCACGGACGAAGCCGCGAGATGCCGGTAACAAAGATCGAACAACTCGTTGGACACGGACGACTTCTTGTTCATGTCATCGACGAACGCCACGACTTCGTATTGCACCGAATTGAGCGTGGCGCGCTTCATCCGCGCATAAGGTGCGGGGCTGTCGAGAATGACATTACAGCCGGTCAGGGCACGGCCCAAGGCATCGAGCACGGTCTTTGGCCGGGCTTCGGGATCGATCTCGAGAATGAGAGAAATTCCGTGGATGTTCGCCGGCCTGCTGTTATTCGAAATCTTGGCTTTCGATGCAACCGCGTTAGGCACGATAAGCGTATTGCCCTGACCCGTGAGCAAATGCGTGGCGCGCCAGTTCATTTCGATCACTTTGCCTTCGACGTCATCGATCAAGACCCAGTCGCCAACCGAATAAGGCTCCGTGGTGTTGAGCACGATGCCCGCGAACACGTCGCTCAACGTGCTTTGAATGGCGAGACCGAGCACGATGGCGAGCGCGCCCGACGTCGCAACCAGCCCGCGTACCGGCAATTCGAGCACGAAGCCGAGCGCTGCCACGGCCGCTGCGAGAAAGACCACCGCACCGAACACATCTGAAAATAGCCGCTGCTTGCGCCAGGCGCGCGGCAACAGCAAGGTGTCGAGCGAAAGCGTGAGCAACCGCGCGCCCGTCAGCCACCAGATGATTTCGAGCACTTGCCCAAGCCAGTGCAATTCGACGACGGCAGCGTAAGGCGCCTGAGTGAACGGATTCAGGTCAGAGGAAAAGAGGTCCCAACTCAACGCGACGAAAAGCGCGAGCCGTATGAACAGCCGCGCGAGGTCTTGCGCGGGCAGACGCGCGCGCCACACGACGACATCCAGCGCGACGATAGCGAAGCCCAGTATGAGTGGGTATTTCACAGGGGCATCCTCGAATGACGACATCGAGAGGATACACATCCGCAAACGCGCGTGCGTTGGTCGGTGCCATGGCATATTAACGCTGCCTGCGCACGCATTTGCGCACCCGACGGTAAAAACACGGAAGCGATATGAACGGTCCATCACTCGACGAGCACGTTCGCGCCCTTTCCAGCGAAGCGGACTTCCACTCGGTGCGCTTCGTCGATGAACGCACGGACGATCACAAGGTCCGCAACGACGTGATCCAGCCACTTCGCACCGCGCGCGATCGCGGCGCAATGCTCACTGCATGGCACGGCGCCGGCGCGGGCTATGCGGCGACCGCCGACTTGTCCCCGGCTGGCTTGCAGGCGGCGCTCGACCTCGCCACGCGCCGCGCCAAGGCAAGCGCACGCGTCTCGCTCGTCGATCACAGGCTCGCCGCGCGTCCATCGCAAAGCGGCGAATACGCGTCGCCCGGCATCGAGGCCACGCTGCCGGCGCGGCGCGAATGGCTTGAACGGCTCGCGGAAGAATGCGCCGCGGCGAGCATCGACCCGCCTATCGTCGAGCGCACCGCGTCCATGCAGGTCATCGAAAGCGAACAAACCTTGATCACGAGCGACGGCGTTCGCATCGAGCAGCGTTTCCGGTTCGCCATGCCGCAATTGGCAGTAGCGGCGCACGCCCACGGCGATACCCAAGTCCGCACACTGGGCGGCGATTACGGAACCATCGCGCAAGGCGGCGTCGAAATCCTCGATCGCTTCGCTTTCGATGGCGCCGGCGAGCGGCTGGCCAACGAAGCGCTCGCGCTTCTCGCCGCGCCGAACTGCCCGAGCGGCGTGCGCGACCTGCTCCTCATGCCCGATCAGATGATGCTGCAAATCCATGAGTCGATCGGTCATCCGCTCGAACTCGACCGCATTCTCGGCGACGAACGCAACTTCGCCGGATCGAGCTTCGTGAAGCCCGAGTTCTTCGGCACCTACCAATACGGCTCGCCGCTCTTGAACGTGACGTTCGATCCCGGCGTGGCCGCTGAGGTCGCCACCTACGCATTCGACGACGACGGCGCCGCTGCGAGCAAACACCATCTGATCGGCAACGGCGTGCTCGAACGCGCGCTCGGCGGCACGCTCTCGCAACAACGCGCGGGCATCGGCGGGGTCGCGAATTCGCGGGCATCGAGCTGGAACCGCCCGCCTATCGACCGGATGGCGAACCTCAATATCGAAGCTGGCGAGAGTACGCTCGACGAGATGATCGCGAACATCGAACAGGGCATTCTGATGCGCACGAACACCTCGTGGTCCATCGACGACTATCGCAACAAGTTTCAATTCGGCTGCGAGTTCGGGCAACTGATCGAGAATGGCCGGCTTACGCAAGTGGTTCGCCAACCGGGCTATCGCGGCATTTCGGCGAATTTCTGGCGCAGCCTCGTCGCGGTCGGCAACGAAGCAACGCGCGGCATCTACGGCACGGCAATGTGCGGCAAGGGTGAGCCAATGCAGATCGTGCGCGTGGGCCATGCATCGCCTGCATGCGTGTTCAGCAACGTGGATGTGTTCGGAGGCACGCGATGACGGCCGCCGCGGCAAACTGGGAACATCGCTTCATGCGGCTCGCGGATGTCGTCGAGCGTCGGCTCGTCACAGGCGAAGTGGCATTGACCACACTTGCCGCCGAGGAATCGGACTTCGTGCGCTTCAATGCAGGCAAGGTCCGTCAGATCGGGCACGTCTCGCAGGGCGCGTTGACGCTGCGGCTCATCAGGAACGAGCGCCAGGCCTATTCCACGCTCACGATAAGCGGCGACGCGCATACGGACGACGAAGCCATCGCCGGGACGCTCGCCGCGCTGCGGGCCGCGCTCGAAGACGCCAGCGCCGATCCGCATTTGCTCGTCGATACGGCGACATGGACCCAGGCCACTCGACGACGCGGCACGCTGCCGGAGATCGAATCGCTCTTGAGCGTGGTCGAACGATGCGCGGCACGGCTCGACTTCGTCGGCTTCTATGCCGGTGGTTCGATGGCGCGCGGCTTTGCATCGTCGAATGGGAGCCGTGGCTGGCATGAACTCGACAACTTCAACTTCAGCTGGTCGCTTTACGATGCAAGCGGACGCGCAATCAAGACGACCTACGCGGGCGAGCAATGGAGCGACGAAGTCTTCGCAAGAAAAGTCGAAGAGGCCGCGGCGCGCATGCCGGTGTTGGCCCGGCCCGCGCGCACGCTTGCGCCGGGGAATTATCGTGCATGGCTCGCGCCGGCCGCGCTTGCCGAACTCATCGGCACGGCGTCCTTTACGGCGTTTTCGGCACGCAAGCAGGCAACATCGCGTAGCGAGTTTCATCGCCTGAATAGCGGCGAGGCTTCGCTTGACGAACGCGTCACGCTCACCGAAGACATCGGTCTTGGCATTACACCGGGCTTTAGTGAAGACGGCTACGAGCGCGAGACCGTCCCGCTGATTCGAGCAGGCCGCGGCGCGCAGCAACTCACCAGCGCGCGCACGGCCCGCGAATACGGCTTGCGTCCCAACGGCGCGCCCGCGAATGAGATGCCCATATCGCTTTCGATGCAAGGCGGCGATCTCGCCGACAGCGACGTGCTCGCCGCGCTCGACACCGGTCTTTATGTCGGCAACCTGTGGTACGTGAACTTCTCCGACCGGATGGATTGCCGCATGACCGGCATGACGCGCTTTGCCACGTTCTGGGTCGAGCATGGCGAGATCGTCGCGCCCATCGAAGCCATGCGCTTCGACGACAGCCTTTATCGGCTGCTAGGAAGCGAACTCGACCGGATAGGCGCCACGCCCGAACTGCTGTTGAACGACTCGACGTGGGGCGAACGTTCGACAGGCGGCCTGCAATTGCCAGGAGTGCTGGTGCGCGGTTTCAGGCTAACGCTTTAGTCATTGCCTTGAGTTCATTCGAGCGTCTGCGCGCCACGCCATATCTGACATTGCTGCCGCACGACTTCATGCAAGGAGTCATGCGCGCCATAGACGCGGCGCAACCACGCGGCATCGCTCGTGCCGCTCGTCACCGCACGCCTGATCGATTCGAGGCCTGCTTGGCCGCCGAGAGCCTGAGCGTGGCCGCTGATCGCATCGAGCGTGGCAAGGATGTCGTCTCTGATCGGTTTGCTTTGCCCCGTCTCCGGATTCACGCATGTTGCATCGAGACCAAAGCGGCAAGCCATGAACCGGTTCGTCCGATAAACCTCGTAGTCGCGTTCACTCAGCGTCAAGGGTTTATCGATCAGCAGATAGCGCGAAAGCGCCTGAATGTAAGCTGCGATGGCGGCGGCTCGTTCCACGCGTAACGGCGTATCCATGACGCGTACTTCGATCGTTCCGAATCCAGGACTCGGACGAATGTCCCAGTAAAAGTCCTTCAGACTCTTGACGAGACCCGTGTTGGTCATGCGCTCGAAGTACTGTTCGAACTCGCTCCACTTCGTCACGAAGGGCGCCTGGCCCGACAAGGGGAACGGCGCGACCGAATTGAGTCTTGCGCACTGGAACTGCGTGTCGCTGCCCTGCACGAACGGCGAAGAAGCGGCGAGCGCGATGAAGTGCGGGACGTAGCGCCAGAGCGAGTGCAGTAGAACGAGCGCCGAGTCGGCGTCCGGGCAACCGACATGCACGTGCTGACCGAAGATGGTGAACTGCTGATAGAGCGCCCCGTATAAGCCCATGAGATATTCGGAGCGTTCGCGTCCATCGGAACGTTGGTCGTACCAATTCTGGAAGAAGTTGGTGCCGCCACCGCATACGCCGACGTTGAGAAAGTCGGCGGCGCGAACGAGCGTATCGCGAAGCACCTGCAACTCGTTACTGACCTGGTCGAAGTTCCGGCACACGCCAGTGGAGAGTTCGATCATCCCTTCGGTCGTCTCGGGGTCGATGGCCCCCGCGAAGGTTTCCTCTCGAACGCGGTTCAACAACTCCGTGGTCGCCTTCGTCAGGTTGTAGTCATGCGTATTGACGACCTGGACTTCCAGTTCGACGCCAATCGTGAACGGTTCTGATGATGCAAACGGCTGCAACATAGGGTGTCCTGTCATTCGAACGAAAGAACGGCGGCAAGGCGATTTTACGCGAGCGCGTCCGATGCAACGGCGTCATCGGCTATTGAAGGGTTAACGCGTATTTAACAATAATTACTTGTTCAGTCCGCACTTAATTCCCAAGCACGTGCCGCCTAGACTTCAAGCACTGAAACGCAAACGGGTGTTTGCGCAAAAACGAAGCCTGGAGGTAAGCATCATGAAACTCGTTCAATCGCTCATCGTTGCCGCTGCTCTTGCAATCCCTGCCGTGTCGTCGTTCGCTCAAACGAACCAGCCGGTGACTCGCGCTGAAGTGAAGGCGCAACTGGTTCAACTCGAAAAAGCCGGCGACAACCCCACCGGCGATCAAACGCAATATCCGGCCAATATTCAAGCCGCGGAAGCTCGTGTGAACGCCCAAGGCAATAACGCAACGGATGTCGGCGGCGCCGCGGATGGCACATCGGCTTCGGGCGCACACCATACGCTGCGCAATTTCGACCATGCAGTGGCTCGCGTGGGACACAAGATCAGCGCTTCCGTCCGTCCGGATGCCAACGACGGCATGAAGCCTGTATTCTTTGGCTCCTAATCTGTTCAGTTGTTTTCGTTCAAGGTCTGGCGCGCAATCGTCTTGTGCGCCTCGTCTCCAAGATCCTCCTCCGGTGGCCTTCAATCACTGGATTGCCCAGCGCTTAGTGGCTGGGCCTTTTTGTGCGCTAAGCGAAATAGCTTGATTCCGTTTGCCTGGCGCGTGGGCTTTAATGCCAAGCGCGTGCTTTCTTAGCGTGTCACGGCAAGACGCGCTCGTACAGGTCGCAAGATATTCCCTAAAGAAATTCGATCAAGCGCCAAGCCGTGTCTTAGCCTTGAAGATTGCCCTCGCAGTCTGCCCAGTACCGTAAAGGATCGCGATGGAATGGATAATTCGAGTTGAGCCACGTCGACAGCCGTGTCCAATCGGGATGGTTAGTGCCACTTTGCGCGGACCAGGTCGACGATCTTTCGAGAATTTGACCGTTCGATCGATCCCGGACGAGCAAACTGCCCAGCCCATTTGAACCGTTGGTCTGCGATTCAAGGGAATATCGCGGCAAGATTCGCAACTCGGCATCCTTGGCCCAACCAAACACGGCGCGCACCACGCCCGCCGGATCTCGCACTTCGATAGGACCGCTCTCCGGGCGAAGCGCCGACCATCCTTCAGGAAATTCCGTCACGATTTCGTGACCGCTTTCCCTCACCCATCTCAGGCGCCATGCTCGTGCCATCGCATCGCGCATGCGTGCGACCGATTCATAGCCAGCGGGCAACTCGACCGCCATCGGCAGCGTGATCAGGTTGTCTTTCCAGAGCTTGGCTTCTTCGTCGATGCGCTCGACAGGCTCGAACGCGCCAGCTTCGAATGGATTCTCGGGCCGGCCGGATTTACGCTCGCTCGTGCTGGATTTCGGCAGACCTTCGAAGAGACGCTCGGCGTCGTCGCGGGTGAGCTTGGGTTTTCCTTTCTTCATTTGTCTCTCTGCGGCAAGGGGTCTTGTCTAGCGACGGTGCTTCGTTCGCGCGCGGTTAAAGGCGCTCATGGCGTCATTGTGCACTGTTCGCTTGCACTAGCCCGTGAAGAAAGCTTAGGCGACGACTTTACACGGCGCTCAACGTCCGCTAAACGCCACCACGATGCCGACGGTCTCTCCACGCCAGCACGGAGCAGCGCAGCGATAGCGGCCGCCGCATCGCTCATTGCCTCGCTTCCCGCTGCGCAAGACTCACCGTGAAAATACCCATTTCATCGATACGCTGTTCCAGCTTGCGGAAACCTGCGCGCCTGACGAGTTCATCCATCTCGGCCTGCGAGCGACGCCGCATGACCCGGCTTGCCTCACCGCGATGAGTACTCGACGAACGCGCGATAAATTCGCGTCGCGGATGCCACGGCTGTGCCGTATAGACGAGATAACTGCCCGGCAGCACTGCTTGCGCAAGCGCATGCAGCGAGCGTTCGATCATCGCGTTGTCGCCGTAAAGCTCGTATAAACCCGCCGCGATGGCAAGCGTCGGACGGGGTTCGAGCGTGGTGAACGACGCTTCATCGAAGGCATCGGCTTGCTCGAAGTGGGCGATCGACTCGAGTCCCCGCCGTGCGATCGAAGCACGTCCCGCTTCGACATTGATCGCACTCACATCGCGCAGCACGATGCGATCGACGGTCACGTTGGCGTCGTCGGTTGAATTTGCTATCGCGTCGAGCACGTGGCGTCCATGCCCGGCCGCGACATCGACGAGACGCACGGGTGAGCCCTCACGAACCAGCCGCGCGATAGCCAGACCCAGGAGCGCTTCGATATGCGTCTTGCGCTGCCGCATACCCTTGCACCCTGGCGCATTCAAGTAAAAGCGATCGATGAGACGTCCGATGCCACCGCATCCACGTGCCTCGTTGCGGTAGACATAGTCGAGCGTCGCGTCCGAATCGAACCCAAGCGAAAGACCAAGCGCGATGCCTTCCGAAAGCGCCCCGCCCGCCCTCAGCGCCAGCCGGTTCATCCACCAATAAAAACGTTCGAACGGCTTGGTTGGAGGCTTCAGCATCGCCTCGTACTCGTCGCGGAATGGTCCGCGCTTGTTCGCGTGAACGAGTGATACACGCGGGCTGCGCGCATTAAATTCACGCAAGATAAATGCGCGCAATGGTTCCAGCGCCTTGGCGCGATCCCGCTCGCCTAGCGTATCGTGACGAAAACGCGGCAGCACGACGCGCTCTTTGCGAGCCGAACGCAGCCGATCATAAAAAAGGTCCTGCGGCGCACGCTGCACGACCCGGTCCGCACCTGAAATCAACACTTGCGTAGGCACGGTGATGGCAGCGGCATCGTCGACGATACGCTTCGACGTATCGTGCAGGTCCAGCAACATGTTGACGGCGATCGGCCGCGTAATGAGCGGATCGGCCGCATAGCTCGCGATGCGTTCTATATCGTGCGTGAGCAGCTCGGGCCTCACTAGACTTTTCACATGGAACGAGCCGCGCAGCTTGTGCGCGAGCCGTAACCCAGCCCGCGCAAACGGTATATACCATTTCATGCGAAATGCGGGCGATGCCAGCGCGAGACAGCGGACAGGCGGCGCGTAATCATGCACCCACGTCGCTGCAAGCACCGCACCGACGCTTTGCCCGACAACAGCGATGTCTTCCACGGCAATGCCGTGCGCATCACGGATATGATCGATGAAGCACTGCAGGTCACGCACCGACGCAGCCACGCTCGGGCTATATCCACGTGGCCCCGGCGACTTGCCATGTCCGCGCGCGTCCCATGCGAAGAAGGAAAAGTCACGCAACTTCAGCTCATCGACGAGATGAGCGACGCGTGCCGAATGTTCGTGTCCGCAATGCAGCAAGACGATTGCGCCACGACGACGCGATTTCGCCGCCGGCCAATGACGGTAGAAAAGCTTCTCACTGTCGTGCGTGATGAATTCGGACTCATTGATTGTACGTTTGGTCATAGTGCTCTTTAACTTCGTGTTTGATTTGCTCGCAGATGCAAGTTCAATGCACCTGCTTCACTCCGGCGCTACCGCGCATGAATACGTTTGATACGCGCCTGAAGTATTCTTTCGCCGATGTTTGCCCGTAAGAAGTCTGTCGATAGCGACGAGTGCCATGCGAATGAATAGTCACGGCGGTATCGACATAAAGAATGCCGCTCTCGCGCGAATAAGTGCGCCGCATTGTTGCTCGGGCATGTGAAGCGTTCACATGCGTCGCTGATCAGCGACGCATGACTTCGACGACCGATGCGGTCGCATCGTCGGCTTCATGGAACTCGAAGCGCACCGGCAGAAAGCGCTCGATGACTTCCGCATTCGTCCTTGCGTGCATCGATATTTTCTCGACCGTGAAGCGGCCGCCGCCCGCGAGCGCGAGTGGCAACAGGAGCTGATCGCCGAGATGCTCGCCAATGGCCGCAGCGGATGCCAAATAGCGATCCGCCATTCGAACCACGGTCTGCGCAACCTTATCCGCCGATACCGCGCGTTCGCCAAACGCCGTAAATACCTCGGTGACGTGCGCATGTTCGAGCGTGACGAGCAACGCGTTGCCCGGCCCCGGTTCGGCTTCCAGACCACGCACGAGCAGCTGCGAGTCGTCCCATCCCATGCCGGGACGAACCACGTCGAGTTCATGTTGCGCAACGCCGGCGGGCGCCGCCGCGATGAAGCTCTCCGCATACGCGGTATCGAGCGCGCCACGCGACATCCACTCGCACGGACGCAAGCCCTTGCACGGCTGCACCGTGGCGACAATCTCTCCACCACCGTCCGGATAGAAGCCGAAGCGCTTGAGCTCGATGTCGATGACCGCGCCCATGTCGCCCATCGCGCGACGCCATGCGCGTTGCAGAAAATGCGCGGGCGGCGCCATCGGATTGTGTGTGCCGCCGCGTATACGCACGGTAGATGCTTTATCGGCGAATAAAAGCGCCGGCAGAATCGTTTGCAAGACGAGCGTGCAGCTTTCCGCCGTACCGATATCGAAGCTGTACTCGCCGCTCTTGATCGGCCCCGGCGCGAACATCAGCATCCGCGATCCGACCTCTGCTCCGGAACATTGCGCACCGGATATTGCTTGCGCTGCCGCCACCGCTAAGAGATGTCGATGCAACAGCCCTGGCTCACTTCGCCTTGCGCGGATATTCCCGATCCCGAAAGGCTGCCCCGTTAAAAGCGAAAGCGTGAGCGCCGTGCGTAAAATCTGGCCGCCACCTTCGCCGGCCGATCCATCCAGTTCAATCATTTGCTTGTTACTTGGTATTTAGAATTCATTCCGAAACCCCGGCGGCACGCATTCTCCGCTGTCGGAGCGTGATTCTGCAACCCTCCGTGCGCACGACAACCTTTGGTCTTGCGTGCAACATACAGCACGCCGGTACACAAAATGCAAAACACTAAGCCATGCGCACAAAAATAGACTAATCTCCATCTGGCGCAACAGCCCGTACCGCATCGTCCAGCCAGCAAGCGCCCGCGCCCCGACGCCAGGAGACGCCCATGAACGACGCCTCACGCCCCGCCGCCTCCGACTCGGGCAACCTCGAGCAAGCCACCAACCTCCCCATGGAGCCGCGCGTTCAGAAGATCGTCGTGGCGATACACGGCATCGGCAATCAACTGCACAGCGATACCGTGCGTTCGGTCGCGAGCCAGTTCGGCGCACGCTACGATCCGCCATTGCCCGTCATGCCGTTGGGATACTTCGATATCGCGGGCGTCGGCGAAGTGGATGTACGCCAGCTCGATCTGCCGCAAGGCGGTCCTTATACCGCCGAGCAGCGCGAGTTCTATTCCGCGCTTGGCTTCGCGGAAGTGTATTGGGCCGACATCCCGCGCGAAGTGGTCAAACAGGACGACACGCTCGAAGAAAGCAAGGCCTGGGGGTTGTCCATCGTGAGCCGCGCGCAGGCGGCATACATGCTGACCGTCGCGGATCGCAAGCTGGAGCCAGCCGATTTCTCGCTCGCCGCGGGTGTGGTGGAAGAAGTGGTCGAAACCGTCGCCATCATGCAAAGCCTGCTTGCCGTGACCGAGAAGGCCGGCATCTTCAAGTTCGATCTAGCGCCCGTGCTGCGCGACTATGTGGGCGACGTGCAGCTTGTCGCGGATTTTAAGCAGCATCGCGACACCATCGTGTTCCGGTTTCATCGCGTGATGGAGCGTCTCGTCGCGCTCGTCACCGAGCGCTGTCAGTGTCCGCCCGAGGTGTATATCGTCGCGCACAGCGAAGGTACGGTGATCAGTTTTCTGGGCATTCTGCAGGCGCTTTCCGCTCCGACGGCAGCGGACCCCAAAGACCACAAGCAAGTCATCGATACGAGCTGGGTACAGAGTCTGCGCGGCTTCATGACGATCGGTTCACCCATCGACAAGCACATCCTCTTGTGGCCAAGACTTTGGGACGGCATGCAGCTTCGAAGCGAAGTGCAAGGAGAGTGCATCACGCAAGTCGATCGTCCGGGTGGGCCGTTGACACTGCCCTCGCGTATCCGCTGGCGCAACTACTATGACTTCGGCGATCCGGTCGGCTTCGCGCTCGATACCGCCCGCGACTTTCTGCAACAGCGCGGCTGCGAGGCTTTCGAGTTCGATGCAGACAAGCACGACATCGGCTTCTCGCGCTACTGGCTGCCGGGCAAGGCGCACACGGATTACTGGACGGACTCGAATGTCTTCGGCCATTTCATCGAAGACGTGGTGCTGCGCAAGAACACCGCGAAGGCGCCGGGCAATCTGCCGTTACGCGGCATGGTCGGCACGGCGATTCCTTATCTGCTCAGCTTCGCGCTTCATCTCATGGCTGTGTTCTTCATCTACAAGGCAGTCACGGCCACCTCAGGTGCGGGCGGCGCGAGCACGGCGCCAGCGTTTATATACCTGACGCGCTCGGTGTTCGCGCTCGCGTGTCTTCTGATGGGCACGACAGTGGCCGCACGCATACCGCGGCTCGTCAAGGCGAGCCGCGCCACGCATCCGGTTGCACGGCTACGTTGGCGTCTCGTCGCGCTTGCTGCGTTCGTCGCGGGCGTCGCCATCTTCTGGCTCGTGATCCTGAATGGCGTTGCCGAATTCCTCGCGAGTCCAGTCACGCATGATGGCGATGCGCCCAGCGCGCTCACCGGGAAAATCATGTTCACCCTGGCCGCGCTGATCGTCGCACTGACGGGATGGTTCGCGCCGCGCAAACCGCGATGGGGACGCCGCGTGCTCGTCGCAGCGGGCACGTTGATGACAATCCTCATCGTCGGCGTGCGACTCTGGGGCGACCTCGCAAACAAGCCGTTATGGCCCGTGGTGATCGGTGCGCTGCTGTTTCTCTATGCGTGGTGGCTGGCCATTCTGATATTCGATCTCGCCTTCGTATGGCATCGCTATGTACGCAACTCAGTCGCGCTCGATACGCTGCGCGCATGGCGTGAAACCGGCAAGGACCCGCTGCCCAAACCGATCATGTCGATGCGGGGCAAGCAAAACCGAGGGTAGCGTCTATGCATGAAGCACGAGCTTCTGCACGCGCCAGTTGAGCAGTTCCGCGACGAAGAGCGTGTTCTCCGATGGACACGCCATCTCGTGAATCCAGCCGAACTGCTTCAACTGCTTGCCGGCACGGCCAAGCACGCCGAGCAGCTTGCCGTCGAGCGAGAGCTTGTAGATGCGGCCTGGAAAGGCATCGGCGCTATAGAGCACCTGGTTCGGTCCCGGTGAGATGCAAATGGCCCAGGGCGATCCGGGCGCGAAAGTGCCCGCCGCAATCGCGGCTTCATCCGGCATGTTGCCAATAGCAGGACGCGCATCCGGCGGTACGGGTACGTCGATCGTGAATTGGCGCTGGAAGTTGCCTTCCGTGTCGAAGACCTGAATGCGACGGTTGCTGCGATCGGCGACGTACACCATGTTGTTTGCATCGACGGCAATGCTGTGCGGCGTATGGAACTGCCCCGGCGCCTTGCCACGCTCGCCCCACGACTTGATCCAGTTGCCGTCGTTATCGACCTTCGCCACGCGCGAGTTGATATAACCATCGCTTATATAAGTGTTGCCTGCCGTGTCCCACGCAACGTCGGTCACTTGCCTGAAGCGTCCCGGCTCCGAAGCCAGCGGCGGGTTCGGATGCTTGAGCGGCGCGGTTTCTTCGTCCGCTGCTTCCTGCTTGCGGCCGAACACCATCGCCACGCGTCCTTCAGGCGTGAACTTGATGATCATGTCGGAGCCTTTATCCGTCACCCAGATGTTGTCGTGCCGGTCGATCTTGACCGTATGCGCGAACGACCACGCATAGAGGTTGTGGCCGATCTCGCGCACGAAGCGGCCATTGCGATCAAACTCCAGGAGTTGCGCGGCCGCCGCGCCATACGCGGGACCTGTGCTGTTACCGCGCGAAAGAACGAAGATGTGCCCCGCCGAATTGACCGCAACGCCCGAGCATTCGCCGAGGTACATGTCGGTCGGCAAGCGCACGGGATCGGGTATGGAGTCGAAGGATAGAGATGGCACACTGTCGTCTGCATAAGCAAGATGCGGGAACAGTGCGAGCGCCGCTGCGCTCTGCGTGGCCATCGCGAGAAAGCGACGGCGGCTTGCGACGCCCGGCTGCATGACTTCGCAGCATGGGCAGAACATCGAGTGCTGAAGGCTCATCGTTACCCTCCTCTTGTTCGTCGCCTGCATGGACGGGCATCGTCGCTTCAAGCTTCTGACGATGCGAGAGGAAGTGTAGTGTATTTGAAGCGAGACGCGCACGCGGTTCGCGCAACGGCTTTCGAATCTGAAAGGACTAAACGGAGAAGCGCATCATGAGCGATGCATGGCAATATCAGGTAAGAATCAGGCTCGCGCCGGACTATGCGACGAAGGCTCGCCAAAACATGGATGACGTTGCGCTCGCGCCGCTCGCTTCGCTGTTGCGAACGCATGACGCTGAGTTGCAATGTCAGTTCGATGCCTTCGCGGGCTACGTCGCCGAGGCGGAACGCGAGGGAACGGAACACTATCGGCTCTATCAATGGACGCGCGACACCATTGAAGACCCGGTGAAGAAGGCCAAGTACATCGAGTGGTTCACCTTCCATGTGCAAGGGCAAGAGGTCTATGACAAGCGGCTCGCCGATGCACTCGAAGCCGACCTGACCGCGCTGAACAGCGAAGCGATCAGCGAGATCAGAAAGATCGATACGAACCCTGCACGCAATCCGCAGCCGCCGAAGCAATCATGACTACGCCTTGGTTGCATCCATCCATTCGACGATATTGCGCACCGTGTCTTTGTAGAACGTGCGATACAACTCTTCCGTGACATAGCCGATATGCGGCGTTGCAAGCACGTTCTGTAGCGAGCGCAATGGATCGTCCGCGGCGAGCGGTTCTTCGTCATACACGTCGAGCCCCGCGCCTGCGATTCGCTTCGACGTGAGTGCATCGAGCAAGGCGGCATGATCGACGATCGCCCCGCGCGACGTATTCACGAGCCGCGCCGTCGGCTTCATCAGCGCGAATTCAGGCGCGCTCACGAGATGCCGCGTGCGCTCCGATAGCCGCAAGTGAATCGACACCAGGTCCGAGGTGCGAAAGAGCGTTTCCTTATCGACGCGCTGCACGCCTTTCTCTTGCGCGCGTTCCTCGGTAAGGTTCTGGCTCCACGCGATCACGTTCATGCCAAACGCGCGGCCGATCACGCCGACTGCCGAACCAATACGCCCGAGACCCAGAAGCCCGAGCGTCTTGCCCGCGAGTTCGGTGCCGAGGCCAACCTGCCATCCGCCGCTTTGCAACGAACGATTCTCGGCGGGAATGTTGCGCATCGTCGCGAGGATGAGCGCCCAGGTGAACTCGATAGTGGCCGTCGACGAGTAACCCGTGTGCCTGACCTCGACGCCACGGTCCCCGGCTGCGTCGAGATCGATGGATGCATTCGCCGCACCCGTCGATGCGATCAGCTTGAGCCTTGGCAAATGCTCGATGATGTCGCGCGTGAGCGGCGTGCGCTCGCGCATGGCGCAGATGACATCGAAGGGTTCGAGGCGCTTGAGCAAGGCATCGCGCTCGGCGATGTGATCGTTGAAGACGGTGATCTCGGCGCGGCCTTCGAGCGGCGACCAGTCTGCGAGCTTGAGTGCGACGTTTTGGTAGTCGTCGAGTATGGCGACGCGGATCGAAGAAGAAGTAGACGCGATAGACATGATGAATGGCTCTGCTGCTAACGAAGAGGCCCTAGTGTGACGCAAAGCGCGATTTCGCGTCGGCGCGACATCTCGTGAAATAAGTTTGGAAGAGACTGCGCGAGACGCTTTCCCTATAGTGATCTGCATCGCCACCCACGAATCGAAGGGACTTCCCGTGAAAAGCAGATCAGACATCACCGTATCGAACCCATACGGCACGCATGCGACTGCTCGCGCGCTGCGTCATGTACTCGTGATTGTCACCACCGCGGCGCTCGCATTTGCAAGCAGCTCGGCCTTCGCGGGCTGGACACGCTCAGGCTCCGCCTACACCGGCCGTGGCGAATATAACGGCGCGCACGCAGGTTCATGCGGTGGCGGCAGTTGCTCGCATGCCGGCGGCTACGTGAATCCGTGGGGCGGCGTGGCGACCAACACCGGCACGGTCACGCGAACCGGCACCGGGCAGTTCGCGAACTCGGGCACCGCCGTGGGTCCGGAAGGACGATCCGTGCAGCACTCCGGCGATACGAACTGCGCGGGCGGCAGCTGCAATCACACCGGCAACATGACCACGCCGAACGGCAAGACCACCACCACCGACAGCACCGTCACGCGCAACGGCGTCGGCCAGTACTCATCGACGGGGTCGGTGACCGGACCCAACAGCAACACCTCGACGCATAATGCATCCACGAATTGCGCAGGCTACACCTGCAATCGCTCGGGCACGGTGAACACCGCGAACGGCGGCAGCGTAACGCACTCAGGAAGCGCTACGAGCGTCGCGCCGGGCGTCGTGGTGACATCGGGTACGTCGGGTGCTTATGTGGCCAGCAGCGGCTCGCACGGCGCTACCGTGGTCACGGGTGGCACCGTAACGGCCAGCACTACGACGGTGATCGCAGCGCCCGTCGTCGCGACTCCGCCGCCGCCCGCAGCGACGGTTTATGTCGCACCGGCGCCGCGCCCTGCCGTGTGGGTTCCCGCGCACTGGGTCGGCAGATTCTGGGTGCCCGCGCATTGGGCGTGATGCGGCGAGCATGACGGGCATGCCTTACCGCCTGTAAGCGGTACACTGCGGGTCAACGCCGCTCATCAACGAGACCCGCCATGGTCAATCATGCTTGTGCTTGCCGGACCTTCAGGATCGCTCACTCATGAAGCGGCAAGACGCGAAGCGCCCGTACCTGCCACACGAACATACGCATAGCGTACTGCACGATCTCACCTGGACTGCCGGACCTGTCGTGCTTGCGCTTGCCATCGCCGGGGCGCTGGTCTTCTGGCTCCTCGATCCCGCGCCGCCTCGCACCATCACCATCAGCGCGGGACAAACCGACAGCTCGTTCTACTATTACGCGGAAGAGTACGCGAAGATCCTCGCAAGAAACGGCGTCACGCTCAAGGTAATGCCATCGGATGGCTCGGTGCAGAACCTGCATCGTCTGCTCGATCCGAAGGAGAGAATCGATCTCGCGCTCGTGCAGGGTGGCGTGGCGAGCAAGGAGCATGCGTCATCGTTGATATCGCTCGGCAGCGTGTCGTATGTCCCGCTCGTCGTGTTCTATCGCGGAAAGGGGCTGACGCAGCTTTCTCAACTCGAAGGCAAGCGCATTGCAATAGGCCGTGAAGGCAGCGGCACGCGCATGCTGTCGCTCAAGCTGCTCGAAGCGAATGGCATAAGACCGGGTGGAAGCACGGAGCTATTTGCAACAGACGGCCTGGACGCGGCCACGCAACTCGTCAGCAATCAGGTCGATGCCGTCTTTCTAAGCGGCGACTCCGCCACACGCGCACTCATGCTGCGCATCTTGAAAGTACCTGGCGTCTCGGTAATGGACTTTCAGGAAGCGCGCGCTTATACGCGTGTTTTTCCCTATCTCGATGAGATCGATCTGCCGCCAGGCGTGCTGGATCTGGGCCGTCGCGTGCCGTCCGAGACCGTGCATCTGGTTGCGCCAACCGTCGAACTCGTCGCGCGTCCAACGCTGCATCCCGCGCTATCCGATCTATTGATCGAAGCCGCGCAGGAAGTGCATGGCAAGCCCGGGCTCTTGCAACGCGGCGGACAGTTTCCGAATTTCGTCGCGCATGAGTTTCCGATCAGCGAGGACGCCAACCGTTACTACCATTCCGGCAAGGGCTTCTTTTACCGCGTGCTGCCGTTCTGGCTTGCGAATATCGCGGATCGCGCGCTCGTGTTGTTGCTGCCCGTGGCGGTGCTGATTTTTCCGGCGCTGCGGATCGTGCCAGGCTTGTATCGATGGCGCGTGAGGTCGCGAATCTATCGTTACTACGGCGCGTTGCTGGCGGTCGAACGCGGCGCCATGCGAATGTCGAACGATGAAGAGCGCAAGGGCCTGCTGGTCGAACTCGATTACATCGAGGAGTCGTTGAACACGCTCAAAGTGCCGCTTGCGTATGCGGATGCGCTTTACGTTTTGCGCGAACATATCGGCTTCGTCAGGTCGCGGCTTTCGGCCGTCACGCGAAAAGCCGCGAGCGAGGTTTAGCAGCCTCGACGATGGCTGCGTCATCTCATGGACAACGCAGCCATTAACGCCGAAACGCTTACTTGAACCCGGCCACCGCGTGCGGCACGTAAGGCTTTTCGAGTTGCGCGATTTCCTCGTCGGTCAGGTTCAATTCGAGCGCAGCAACCGCATCGTCGATATGTCCCACCTTGGACGCACCGATGATCGGCGCACTCACAGGCGTCTTCTGTGCAACCCAAGCCAATGCAACCTGCGCACGCGGTACTCCACGCGCTTGAGCGACGGCGGCAACGGCTTCGACCACTGCACGGTCCGCATCGTCCGTTCGATACAGCGTGCTGCCGAATGCATCCGACTCTTGTCTTGCGCTGGTCGCATCCCAGTCGCGCGTCAGGCGTCCTCGTGCAAGCGGACTCCACGGCAATACGCCGATGCCCTGATCCACGCAAAGCGGCAGCATCTCCCGCTCTTCTTCGCGATACAGCAGGTTCAAGTGGTTCTGCATCGTCTTGAACTCGGTCCATCCTTTGGCACGCGAAAGATAGAGCGACTTGCTGAACTGCCACGCATACATTGAAGACGCACCGATATAACGCGCCTTGCCCGCCTTGACGACATCATGCAGCGCTTCGAGGGTTTCCTCGATCGGGGTCGTGTAATCCCATCGATGAATCTGGTAGAGATCGACGTAATCCGTTCCGAGTCTGCGCAAGCTGTTATCGATCTCGTTGAAGATAGCCTTGCGCGACAAGCCACCACCGTTCGCACCGGGACGCATGCGATTGAAGACCTTCGTTGCGATGACGATATCGTCGCGTCGCGTGAAGTCGCGCAATGCGCGGCCGACAATCTCTTCCGATGTGCCATCCGAATAGGTATTGGCGGTATCGAAGAAGTTGATGCCCGCGTCCAGCGCGTGCTGAATGATCGGGCGGCTCTTTTCTTCGTCGAGCGTCCATGGATGCGTGCCGCGCTCCGGCACACCGAACGTCATGCAGCCGAGACACAGGCGCGAGACCTCGAGTCCGGTCGAGCCCAGTTTCACGTATTCCATCGTGTGATTCTCCATTCAAGGCGAACAAGCGTGTAGGCAACCAAGCCCTCTACCTTAGCGCATGCAGCCCCCGCGCGCTTTCAGCCAGTCTTATAAGCCTGCATGGCGATTCGCGCTTGACGCATCCCTTCACTCCTGCCGGTAGCGTCCGCTGCTGCTAACATGCCCTGCTTCGAAGCGCCTTTACCAGATGTTCAAGCTCGCGTGGCTTGCAAGGAAGCGCCGATATTCGTTCGAGGAATGCGTGCATGCATCAGGATCAGCTGGACGGCATCATGACGTTCGTCGCGGTAGCCGAGGAAAAGGGCTTTTCCGCCGCTGCCGTGCGGCTTGGCGTGTCGCCTTCCGCCGTAAGTCAGGCTATTCGCACACTTGAGAGGCGCGTGGGCCTCGCTTTGTTCTCGCGCAATACGCGCGGCGTGAGCCTTACCGAAGCCGGAGAAAAATTCTTCGAACGCGTCTTGCCCGCAGTGCGCGAACTCGCGCTCGCTTCGGAAGAACTCGGCGCGGCGGCCGAACGACCGTCCGGAACCTTGCGCATAACGGTGGCGCGCTCGGGTCATATGATCGTGCTGCAGCCCGTGTTACGCCGCTTTCTCGAACGTTATCCGGAGATTCGCGTCGACCTGTGCATCGACAATTCGCTCGTCGATATCGTGGCGCGCGGCTTCGACGCGGGCATTCGTTTTGGCGATCGTGTCGAGCGCGATATGGTGGCCGTACGGATCGGGCCGCCCATCGAAGCGCATATCGTCGCATCGCCTGACTATCTTGCACGGCGCGGCGTTCCGAAGCATCCGCATGATCTGGCGGCGCACGACTGTATAAGCTTTCGTCTGATCAGCACCGGACAGATCGAGCGCTGGAGCTTCAGGAAGAATGGGGAATCGCTCGATCTCGTCGTGACAGGTCGGCTCATTCTCAATGACTCGGCTGCGCTCGTGCAATCGGCGCTGGATGGCATCGGCATCGCTTATATCATCAATGGTTATATCGAGCGATTCATCGAGGAAGGCCGGCTCGTGCGCCTCCTCGCCGACTGGAGCCCGCCACTGCCCGGCTATACGCTGTATTACCCGGACCGCCGTCATGTCGCGCCGAAGCTGCGCGCCTTCATCGACTTTCTTCGCGATGAGCGTGACGGGCTCGCGACTTCGCAGCAAGACATCGAACATAGGCCAAGCGTCGATATGCTGATTCGTCAGGCGCTTTGAAGTCTTTGTCTGTCAGCGGCGCTTATAAGGGCTTGAATCTCCAGACGCTGTCGCACAAGCAGGGAATGGATCATGCTCGCGAATTGCTCACGAAATAACGTTTTCTAACGGAGAATCGCACATGGCAACGACCGCTGACAAACCCGTCTGGTTCATTACCGGATGTTCGACCGGCTTCGGCCGTGAGCTCGCCGCCAAGACCCTGGGCCTCGGCTACCCGACCGTGATCACCGCGCGCAACGTCGCGGCCGTCGAAGATCTTGCAAAGGAGTACGGCGATCTGGCGCTTGCGCTCACGCTCGATGTCACCGACCCTGCTCAGGTCAAAGCCGCAGTGCGCGATGCGACCGCCAAGTTCGGCCGCATCGACGTGCTCGTGAACAACGCGGGCATCGGCTACTTCGGCTCGCTGGAAGAAAGCGAAAGCGAAGAAGTGCGCAAGATGTTTGAAATCAACGTCTGGGGCTTGGTCGATATGACCCAAGCCGTGCTACCGGGCATGCGCGCGAAAAAGAGCGGGACCATCGTGAATATTTCGTCGGTCGGCGGGATCATCGCGTTCCCGGGCATCAGCTTCTATCATGCGACGAAGTTCGCGGTCGAAGGCTTGTCGGAATCACTGTCGCAAGAAGTCAAGCCGCTCGGCATCAAGGTGCTCATCGTCGAGCCGGGACCGTTTCGCACCGACTGGGCGGGCCGCTCGGCGAATCAGGCGCCGCATACCATCGCCGATTACGCCGAGACCGCGAAGGCGCGCGTCGATATGGTGCGCAACTACAGCGGCAAGCAACCGGGCGATCCGGTGCGTGCCGCCGAAGCGATCATCAAAGCGGTCGAAAGCGACAATCCGCCGTTGCGGCTCTTGCTCGGCAAGGCCGCGCTCACCAACGCGCGCCTGAAAGTCGAAGCCCTGCGCAAGGACTTCGATGGCTGGGAAGCGGTGACGCTGGGCGCGGACTTCCCGGAAGGCCAATGAGTGCGCTGATGAATAGGGCATTCTGCATGCGGTCTGTTGAATGCAGAATGCCAGACTTACAACGCCAGCACGTTCACCGCCACGTCTATGTGGTGCGACCCGCCGCCGAGAATCATCCCGCGCAATAACGACACGTCCGTGTAGTCACGCCCCGTGGAGAGCGTGATGTGATCGAGATCCGCCAGCACGTCGTTGGTCGGATCGAGATCGACCCAGCCGCTCTGCGGGCAATGCACTGAAACCCATGCATGCGAGGCATCCGCGCCGATCAGCCGGGTCTGGCCCGGCGGCGGGTCGTTGCGCAAGTAACCGCTCACGTAGCGCGCCGGCAAGCCGAGCGAGCGCAGGCAACCGATCATCACCTGCGCGAAGTCCTGGCATACGCCGTGACCCAAGTCGAAGGCGCGCGTGGCGGGTGTATCGAACGCAGTCGACGACGGGCGGTATTCAAAATCCGCATGAATGCGATGCATCAGATCGATTGCACCCACGACGAGCGGTGTGTCGGCCTCGAAGCTCTGTGCGCCGTACTCGCGCAACGCCTGATCGAGCGCGATGTTCGGCGACGCATAGCAAAACTCGCTCTCCGCGAAGAACCGCGCGCCCGCGTGGTATTGCAGGCGCTGCACGACCTTTTCCCACGGCGGCGTTTCGGCGGGATCGAACGCATTCCAGCGCGGCACGAGCCGCACCGTGGTCTCGCTCGTCATCGAAAGACGCTCGTGCGGCGCATCGAGCGAAAAGTACAGCACGTCGTTGCCGAACGCATCGACTCGGCTGTGCACATAAGACGGCACCGGCTCGATCCGCTCCGTGTGCGCGATCACCTGTTGCCACGGGCAGTGCAACGGGCGAATCACCGCGAGATGCTGCGCGATCTCGACAGGCGTCGAATAACGATACGTGGTGCGATGCGTGACCGCGAGTGTCGTGGCTTCGGGGTTGCTGGATACGGTCATGAAGATACCTGCGAGGCCAGCGTGTTCGCATGGCTGAAGTAACGCGCGCTTACCTCGTTCGAAGCCACGCCCACGGCGCTCACGAGCCGGTCGCACAGTTCGATCAGATTGGCGAAGCGGCCGTCTTCGTCCGTCTCGCACAGCGACTCGAGACTCGGAAATGATTCTGCATGCGGCATGATGAATGCAAAATGCGTTCGACGCGCGCCGCCCGCCGCCGCCGCGATTTCATCGAGCTTTTTGCGCAAGCGGACATACACGCCGGCGAGGCCGCGCGGATTGGTTTCATCCAGCACGATCATGTCGATGAGCGCCGGCACTTCCAGCCGTCCCGGATAGCGCGATCGATACGTCAACGTGCTGTCGAAAAGCTGCAGCAACAAGTCGAAGCCTGCCGGCGTAGTCAACGTGCCGTGCTCGGCAGCCACGCGCACGAAGCTCGCCATGTTCGCGACGCGTTCGATATGCCGGCCAATGAAGAGCAGCCGCCACGCTTCGTCGCGCGTCATGCGGTCGCCTTGCGCACCGCTGATGGCGGATAGCTGCGTCGCCAGATGTTCGAGCGCATTCGCGAGCATCACGCGGTCGTAGTGCCTGCTGACCGGCGGCGCGAACTCGCCGCTTCCGCTCGCATTCGGACTTCCGCTCGCCGAAGGCAGCGCAAGCCGCGCGAGGGCATCGCGGAAATCGTTGCGCGACGCGAGAATGTTGCGCCAGTGATCGTTGGAAAGACGGTCGCGAATTTCGCCCGAGGCGCGCGCCTGATCCGCGAGATTGCCGCCAATGCTCGTCGACCGGTTTGCAAGACCCATCACCAATGCGCGCTCGAAGGCTTGCGGCGAACTGCGCGCGGGCGTATCGATCGATGGAATCAGGCCGCATTGCGCCGCGAAGTCGGCAAGCGTCGGGAACAGATCGCCGTTGTCGTTGACTTCGAGCGTGCCCAAAAGCAGGCGGCACAGGCGCACGTTGTTCTCCGAGCGCTCGCTGTAGCGGCCCGCCCAAAAAAGATTTTCTGCCGCGCGGCTCGACACCGTGCGGCGCGCGCGCACGTCGCCCGGTTTCATCGGCGAAGGCAACAGCGATGCGGCCGGCACCGGTTGACTCGACAGCACCCACGTATCCACGCTGCTTCCGCCGAACTGCATGGACACCGTGGCTCGCCGATCCGCGGCAAGCCGCGTGAAACCGCCCGGCACGACGCTGAAGCCGCCGTCGATGTTCGCAATGGCATACACGCGCAGCACACAGGGACGCGAACCCAACGCGCCATCATTGAAACGCGGTGCGCTCGAAAACTGCAGGTTCTCCTGCACGGTGAAAACATCCGGCGAGCGTTCAATCCGTTCGCGCCATTCCGCCAGGTCCTGCACGCCCGCGTCGATGCCCGGCGGATGGTCGGTTTGCGCGCCCGGCCACGTCGGCGCGAGCAACGCTCGGTCCAGTTGCTCGAAAGCTTCCTCGCGCGCGGCGGGCTCGCCGCACCACCACGTCGGCACGGTCGGCAAGTCGAGCGACTCATCGAGCAAGGCATCGGCGATACCCGGCAGGAATGCATTGAGCGCGGGAGATTCGGTGAAGCCCGCGCCCGGCACGTTGGACACCATCACGTTGCCCGCGCGCATGACCTGCAGCAGTCCCGGCACGCCGATGGTCGAGTCGCCGCGCAACTCGACTGGATCACAGAATGCATCGTCGAGCCGCCGTAATATTGCATGCACTCTCGACAAACCCGCGAGGGTCTTGAGATAGAGCTTGTCGTGCCGCACCGTCAGATCCTTGCCTTCCACGAGCGTCACGCCCAGATAGCGCGCAAGGAACACGTGCTCGAAGTAAGTCTCGCTGAATGGTCCTGGACTCAAGAGCGCGATATGCGGTGCATCGGGAGAAGTCTCTTCGTGTTCGCCATCGTCGTCGCGCATGGTGGCGCGTGCGGCGCGTGCGAGCGTCGCGATGAGTTGCGCATAAGCGGGCGCGAGACGGCTCACGCGCATGGCGCGAAACGGATCGGCAAATAGACTCGCGACGATGAGCCGGTTTTCGAGCGCATAACCGAGGCCGGAAGGCGCCTCGGTCCGATGCGCCATGACCGTCCATGTGCCCTTCGGCGTGCGCGCGAGATCGACCGCGACGATCTGCAGGAAGCGCCCGCCAGGCGGTACGTAGCCCTTCACGGGACGCAGATAGCCAGGATGTCCGAACACGAGCGCGGTGGGCAAGAGACCACGATGCAGCAGCGTCTGCGGGCCGTAGATATCGGCCATGATCGCTTCCATGAGACGCGCGCGCTGAGCGACGCCGCGTTCGATCACGGCCCACTCTTCTTCGTCGATCAGAAGCGGCAGCAGGTCGAGCGACCACGCGCGCGGCTCGCCGTTATCGGCATAGACGTTGTACGTGATGTCGTTGTCGCGAATCTGCTGCGCAACGGCGGCCACGCCTTCATCCAGATGCTCGATACCGTCTTCACCGAGCAATTCGAAAAACTGGCGCCAGGGCTCGCGCAACTGGCCGGAAGAATCGCGCAATTCGTCCCAGTGCCCTTCGCGCGCCGGCAAGGTGCGCATCAGCGCGAGTGCGTCGACACGCGCACCGGACGTGTCGAAGGGCAAGGTCGATTGAAACGGCAAGATCGTCTGGTTCCGTGAATGAGCGCTTCTTAACGATAGCGCAGGTCGAGCGTGAAGGGGAATTCGAGGCTGCGTTGCTGCGGCTCGATCTGTGTTGCGCCCGGCGTATGTCCCGTCGCGAAGAAACGCGCGCGCCGGCGGCTCTCCGCTTCGTATGCATTCACCGGGAATGTCTGATAATTACGCCCGCCCGGATGCGCGACATGATACTGACATCCGCCGATGGCGCGGCCCGTCCAGGTATCGACGATATCGAAAGTCAGCGGCGCATGCACGTCGATGGTCGGATGCAGCGACGCCGATTGCGACCATGCTCTGAAGCGCACGCCGGCCACATATTCACTGACGCGTCCCGTGGGCTGCATCGGCAAGGGGCGGCCGTTCACGGTAATGACATGCCGGGCGCCGTTGAGCCCGAGCGCCCGCACTTCGAGCCGCTCGACGGAAGAATCGACGAAGCGCACCGTGCCGCCTATCGCACCTTCCTCGCCCATCACGTGCCACGGTTCGAGTGCATTGCGCAGCGTCAGTTCGATGCCATTGGTGTCGTAGGCGCCGACGAGCGGGAAACGGAATTCAAAATGCGGATCGAACCAGCTCTTCTCGAATGCGAAGCCGGCTTCGCGCAAGTCGGCCAGCACGTCCTCGAAATCCATTTCCACGAAACTGCCGAGCATGAAGCGGTCGTGCAGCTCCGTGCCCCAGCGCGTAAGGCGCGCGGTGTAGGGCTTTTCCCAGAAGCGGGCGACCAGCGCGCGCAGCAGAAGCTGCTGCACGAGGCTCATGCGCGCGTGCGGCGGCATTTCGAAGCCGCGCAGTTCGAGCAGGCCGAGGCGGCCGGTCGGACCATCGGGCGAATACAGTTTGTCGATGCAGAATTCCGCGCGGTGCGTGTTGCCGGTCACATCGATCAGGATATTGCGCAGAATGCGGTCGATGAGCCAAGGCGGCACGGTGGCGCTGTCGCGACCGCCCAGCAGATCGAGCTGGCGTTGCAGTTCCTTGAATGCAATTTCAAGCTCGTAGACCTGATCGTTGCGCGCCTCGTCGACACGCGGCGCCTGGCTCGTCGGACCGATAAAGAGACCCGAGAACAGTGTGGATAGCGACGGATGGTTGAGCCAATAGGCAATCAGGCTCGCGAGCAGATCGGGCCGTCGCAGGAACGGGCTGTCGGGCGGAGTCGCACCGCCAAGGACGAAGTGGTTGCCGCCGCCCGTGCCGGTGTGACGGCCGTCGAGCATGAATTTCTCAGGGCTCAGATACGTCTCGTGCGCCGCGTTATAGAGAAATTCGGTGTGCTCGACGAGCTGTTTCCAGTTCGATGCCGGATGAATGTTCACCTCGATCACACCAGGATCGGGCGTGACTTGCAGCACCTTCAGACGCGTGTCGCGCGGCGGCGGATAGCCTTCGACGATCACCGGGATACGCAGGTCGGCGGCCGTGGCTTCGACGGCGGCGAGCAAGTCGAGATATGCGTCGAGCGAGGTCAGCGGCGGCATGAACACATGCATGAGCTTATTGCCGTTGCCGTGTTTCTTGAGCGCATCGGCTTCGGCTTTCGGACCTGCGGCGCGCGCCGGATTGCGTGCTTCGACGCACACGGCGGTACGCGCGATCCACTTCGCGGATTCGCCTCGTTCGGGCATGCGAGTGCTTGCCGAATACGCCGATGCATCGCCCAAGGCTGACGATCCGGTCAATGCTTTCGCCGGACCTGCCGCATCGCTGCCGAGAACATCTGCGCCCGGCTCGGCATTTTGCACACCGGATTCAAAATCCAGGTCGGCGGCATATTGCATACGAAATTCAGCCGCCCGCCGCAACGGCATGGACGGCGCAAACGGGTCGTGCTCGTGCTGATACGGATAGTCGCTCTTGGCCACCCACGGCAGCGAATCGAGCGGCATGCGGTAGCCCATCGGCGAATCGCCCGGAATCAGATACATGCGCTCGTCGCGGAAGAACCACGGGCCGCTCGCCCAGTGCGCCGGACGCGTGCCGTCGGCGGCTTCGCGGGCAATCGGCAGCGCGTAGCCGGTCACCGAGGGCAAGCCGGAATCGAACACACGGAAGAGCCGTGCGCGCTCCAGTTCGTCGTCGAGACGCGAGTCGAACGGGTCCACGTTGACCGGCAGGCGACGCTCGCGCCACAGGTAGTACCAACTGTCTTCGTAGCCCGCCTGAACGTATTTTGCATCCAAGGAAAGCTTGCCCGCGAGATGGCGAATGAAGCGCTCGGCATCTTCGGCGGTGTAGTTGGCGGGCTCGCGTTCGTCCGCGAAGAGCGTGGGATCGCTCCAGCACGGCTCGCCGTCCGCACGCCAGAATAGCGACAGCGCCCAGCGCGGCAACTGCTCGCCGGGATACCACTTGCCCTGGCCGATATGAAGGAAGCCGTTCACGCCGTACTCCGCGCGCAGCTTGTCCATTAGCGTGACCGCGTAGGCGCGTTTGGTCGGACCAAGGGCGTCGGTGTTCCATTCGGGCGCATCGCGGTCGCGCACGGCGACATAGGTCGGCTCGCCGCCCATCGTCAGGCGCACATCGGAAGCATTCAATTGCGCATCGACCTGATCGCCCATGCGCAGCACGTCACTCCATTCTTCCTCGCTGTACGGCTTCGTCACACGCGGCGTTTCCAGCACGCGCGTGATGGTCATGGTGTGAGTGAATTCGACTTCGCTCTCATCGACTGCACCTGAAACGGGCGCCGCGCTGTCCGGCTCCGGCGTGCACGCCACCGGAATGTGGCCTTCTCCCGCGAGCAGGCCCGAGGTCGGATCGAAACCGATCCAGCCCGCGCCCGGCAGAAACACTTCGCACCATGCATGCAAATCCGTGAAGTCGACTTCCGTTCCGCTCGGACCGTCGAGCGATTTCGTATCCGGCGCGAGCTGCAGCAGATAGCCCGAGACGAAGCGCGCTGCAAGTCCCAGATGGCGCAGCGTTTCGACGAGCAGCCAGCCTGAATCGCGGCACGAACCGGCAGCGCTGACGAGCGTTTCCTCCGGCGTCTGCACGCCCGGTTCCATGCGGATCAGGTAGCGAATCTCATCGGCGAGACGTTGATTCAATCCGACCATGAAGTCGATGGTCGGCGTCTCCGTACGGTCGATGCTCGCGATGAACTCCGCAAAGCGCGGCGTCAATTCGCGCTTGATCATGTAGGGTGCAAGGTCGTGGCGCAAATCCGGCGCGTAGGCGAACGGGAATTTTTCGGCAGACGGTTCGAGAAAGAAATCGAACGGGTTATAGACCGCCATCTCGGCGACGAGATCGACCGTCACCTTGAACTCGCGCGTTTTCTCCGGGAAAACAAGGCGCGCCTGGTAATTGGCGAACGCGTCCTGCTGCCAGTTGATGAAGTGTTCCTCGGGCTCGACGTTCAACGAGTACGACAGAATCGGCGTGCGGCAATGCGGCGCCGGGCGCAAGCGCACCACTTGCGGCGACAGCCCGACGAGCCGGTCATAACGGTAATGCGTGACATGGTTCAACGCGACGCGAATGGACACACCGGACTCCTTTTATTCAAATGACGCCGCACACGGACAGTGCATCGTGCGCGTCTTATCTGTTGCTTAAGCGTTGCTGTAACGCCAGGCGGGAAGAGCGCTTAACGCGGCACGATGATTGCGTGGACTGCGCGCATCCACGAACACCGCGTCGGTTCCGACGCGAACTCCACCCCTTCCGGCTATCACGATGAAGACTTTTCACTGCAACCGCTGCGATCAGCTCGTGTTCTTCGAGAACACACACTGCGAAAATTGCGGCGCGCGGCTTGGCTACGTGCCCGAACTCAATCAGATCAGCGCATTCGAGGAAACCGGCGACGGCCAATGGAAAAGCCTGCATCCCCTCGCGAAAGACATGTTGTACCGCCCGTGTCATAACTACGAGGTCGAGAACGTCTGCAACTGGGTGGTTCCCGCCGACTCGCCGGAAACGCTCTGCTGCTCCTGCAAGCTCACGAGCGTCATTCCCAACCTCGACAATCCCGACAACCGCACCTACTGGTATCGGATCGAGGCGGCCAAGCGGCGCTTGCTCTATACGCTTTCCGAGCTCGGCCTGCCGGTGATCTCGCGGCAGGAAGACCCGGAACGCGGCCTCGAATTCCGCTTTCTCGAAGGCGATTCGCAAGGCCACGGCGTGATGACGGGTCACGACAACGGCATCATCACGCTCAACATCGCGGAAGCCGACGACGCGCATCGCGAGAAAACGCGCGCCGATCTGCATGAGCCGTATCGCACCTTGCTCGGTCATTTCCGCCATGAAACAGGGCACTATTTCTTCGATCGCCTGATTGGCGACACCGCGCGAATCGCGCCTTATCGCACTGCATTCGGCGACGAGCAGCAGGACTACAACGCCGCGCTCCAGCGCCATTACAACGAGGGACCGCCTCCCAACTGGGAAGAGAACTTCGTGAGCAGCTATGCCACGATGCATCCGTGGGAGGACTGGGCCGAGACCTGGGCGCATTACCTGCATATCGTCGATACGCTCGATACCGCCGTGTCCTGCGGCCTCGCGCTCGTCCCCGACAGTCCGCATGAACCGACGCTTACCGACCAGACGCCTGTCGAGGAAACCACCTTCGATAACCTGATGAAACGCTGGTTTCCGTTGACCTATGTGCTCAACAGCCTGAACCGCAGCCTGGGCATGCCCGATGGTTATCCGTTCACGCTCGCCCCGGCGGTGATCGACAAGCTGCGCTTCGTGCATCGCGTCGTCGCGGCGGCGTCGAAACGCTAGGGACGCGTTCAAGCGGAGCCTTGCGACTGGCTCTGCGACTGACCCGTCCCCTGCGTTTGCGTCTGCGTTTGCGAGGGCTCCTGAGTCGCTTCCGGCGTCTCGGGAGCGATAGGCAAGAGAAACTCGCGGCTGATACGGCCTGCAAGATCGTTCACGCGCGCGAGGAAGCTCACAAGATACGCGTGCAGCCCCGCTTGCAGAATCTCGCTGATGCGTCCCGTTCTAAGCTCGGCGCTCAACTGCGCCGCCAGGCGCGACGCCTCGGTTTCGCGACCCTTGGTGACATGACGGATGAGCAGCTCCGCTTCGGCAATGCTCGCCGCAAGCGAGCGCGGCCATTCGCCATAGAGAATCAGGAGGCCGGCAACGCGCTCGGGCGTGATGACATCGCGATACACTCGGCGATACACCTCGAAGCCCGATACCGAGCCCAGCACGGCGGTCCAGTGGTGATAATCGAACGGCTGCGCGGAGGTATCGGCGCGCTGCTCCATCATCTCGAACTTCACATCGAGAATGCGAGCCGTATTATCCGCACGTTCGATGAAGGTTCCGAGACGCATGAAGTAAAACGCATCGTCCTTGACGAGCGTGCCGAGCTGAACCCCGCGCGAGAGATGCGAACGAAACTTCACCCACTCGAAGAAGGTATAGGGCTCGCGCTCGAGAATGCCATCGGCCAGCATGCGCTGACAGTCGAGCCACGTCGTATTGAGCGATTCCCACAACTCGCTGTTCGTCGAACTGCGTACAGCGCGTGCATTCTCGCGAGCAGCCCGCAGACAACTCACGATGGACGAGGGATTCGACATGTCCCGCGCCATGAAGTCGACGACCTCGTGGCTCTTCATGCCGTGGTGCGCGGCGGAATAGATGCCGCTTAGTTCGGAGATGGAAAGCATCGCGCGCCAGCCCAGTTCCGCATATTCGTCGGACTGCGGCAAGAGCGAAAGCTGATAGTTCGCGTCGAGCATGCGCGCGGTGTTTTCGGCGCGTTCGGTATAGCGCGCCATCCAGAAGAGATGATCCGCGGTACGGCTCAGCATGGGTTTTCCCGGTTGTTGATATGGAGGTTCGCGTCTCGATTCTCGAGCCGGGGCTCTTAGCGTTCAAGCACCCACGTGTCCTTGGTTCCGCCTCCTTGCGACGAATTCACGACAAGAGAACCTTCACGTAGCGCGACCCGAGTAAGGCCGCCCGGCACCATGCGCACCTCATTGCCCGACAGCACGAACGGACGCAGATCGATATGGCGAGGCGCGATGCCTGCCTCCACATACGTCGGGCATGTGGATAGCGCGAGCGTAGGCTGCGCGATGTATTTGTCCGGATGCGCTTCGAGCACCTTGCGAAACTCGGCGATCTGCGCGGTCGTCGATGCCGGGCCGACCAGCATGCCGTAGCCGCCCGCGCCATGCGTTTCCTTCACGACGAGTTCGGGCAAGTGATCGAGCACATACTTGAAGTCGTCTGGCTTGCGGCACATCCATGTCGGCACGTTGTTGAGTATCGGCTCTTCGCCGAGATAGAAGCGCACCATGTCCGGCACATACGGGTAGATCGATTTGTCGTCGGCAATGCCTGTTCCTACCGCATTGCAGAGTGACACGTTGCCCGCGCGATATGCCGAGATGAGGCCCGGAACGCCGAGCGACGAATCTTCGCGGAACACGAGCGGATCGAGGAAGTCGTCATCCACGCGGCGATAGATCACATCGACGCGCTGCGGCCCTTGCGTCGTGCGCATATACACGAAGTCGTGGTCGACGAAGAGATCCTGTCCTTCGACCAACTCGACGCCCATTTGCTGCGCTAGGAACGTGTGCTCGAAATACGCCGAGTTATACATGCCGGGCGTCATCACGACGATCGTCGGATTTTCAACGCCTGCGGGTGCCGCCGCGCGCAATGTATCGAGCAGCAAATCGGGGTAATGCGCAACCGGCGCCACGCGGTTACGCGCGAACAGATCGGGAAAGAGCCGCATCATCATCTTGCGGTTTTCAAGCATGTAGGACACGCCCGACGGCACACGCAGATTGTCTTCGAGTACGTAGAACTCGCCCTGGCCCGCGCGCACGATATCGATACCCGCGATATGCGCATAGATGTCGCGCGTCACCTTAACGCCGCGCATCTCCGGCCGATACTGCGAATTGTTGAGAATCTGCGTCTCGGGAATGATGCCCGCGCGAATGATGTTCTGCTCGTGGTAGATGTCGTGAATAAACCGATTGAGCGCATTGACGCGTTGCCGCAAACCGCGCTCTAGCGCTTTCCATTCGTCTGCGGGAAAGATGCGCGGAATGACATCGAAGGGAATGGTGCGCTCGGGAATGCTGCCGGATGTATCGCTCGTTCCATAGACTGCGAACGTAATGCCGACGCGGCGGAAGTTGAGATCGGCTTCGGCGCGCTTGAGGCTGATTTGCTGTTCGCTCTGCGCGATGAGCCAGGTCATGAAATCGCGGTAATGCTTGCGCGGATCGCCCACGTCATTGAAGGCTGCCGCTGGCACACCGCGCGCCTCCAGCACGCTTTGCTCGAACATCTCGTTGAAGAATGCTTGCGTCATAACCGGTCTTCCATATGAAGTGCATGCTGGGGCGGCGCCCCTTCGCTCGTAATTCTGGTTGCACTCGCAAACGCTCGAAAGCCTGAACGACGCGGCCGACCGGACTCAACCGGTATGTCGTGTTGTTTCTTAGGCGACCTCTAAGCGCGATGTCAACGATAGCCACGATTTTCGTCTGCATCGAATGCGCGGGCAGCCCAGTGCCGTTCAATCAAAAAGCAACTTCAATGCCAATGGTACAAGCCGGAATAAAAACACCTTTATATTGCGCCGATGCCAACATCCATGCACCAGAAAAGCGCATCGGTCCGAACGAGTGCACAGTCTGAGGAAGCCAGACGGCCGCACGACGGTGCGCGTACGCATGAATCGTTGCGCTCCACCGGTATCATAAGCGTCTCACCGCCAGTCTCCGACAGTTTATGAATACGCCCTCTTCTCCCGCTTCGCGCCCTGCCTTGCGCGAACTCACGCCACTCGAAGCACGCGTCCTTGGCGTGCTCGTAGAAAAGCAGCATACCGTGCCGGACACTTATCCTTTATCGCTCAACTCCCTCACCTCGGGATGCAACCAGAAGACCGCACGGGCTCCAGTCATGAACGTGAGCGAGGACGAAGTCCTCACGACCATCGACGGATTGAAGCGCCTCTCGCTCGTGATGGAAGGCAGCAGCAGCCGCGTGCCGCGTTTCGAACATAACGTCAATCGTGTGCTTGGTGTGCCGAGCCAATCGGTTGCCTTGCTCGCTACGTTGTTCTTGCGCGGCCCGCAAACCGCTGCAGAATTGCGTTCGAACAGCGCGCGTCTGCATGGCTTCGCGGACATCTCCTCCGTGGAGAGCTTTCTCGATGAGCTCGCTTCCAACGACCCGCCGCGCGTGATGAAACTGCCGCGCGTGCCGGGCGAGCGCGAAAGCCGCTGGGTGCATTTGCTATGCGGCGAAGTGAGCATGAGCGATTTTCCCGTGCGCGATGTCGCTGAACGCGAGTCTTGGTCGCCATCGGAAGTCGAATCGCTCAAGGCCGAGCAAAAGCGCCTGACACTTGAAGTCAACCAGCTAAGAGCGATGGTTCAGCGCATGGCGGCTGAATTGGGAATCGACCTCGAAGGATCGTCCGACGAAGCATGAGTGTGTCGATCGATCCCGCGGGCTTTAGCGTCAGGCGTGCAATGCTGATCGTCTTCGAGGCGGCTTAGCTTTAGCGCATCGTGCCAGGACCAACTATAAGCGATGGTTTAGCTAATGCTTGACGTAACCGGAAAGGAACACGTAAGCATTAAACGAAGATAGCGTGACATGCGCGCATCAATTACAAATATCTTGGATAATTCGCTCGCAGCGCCAGGCGCAGACAAAAGACGATACTGCGCCGCGCCTCGAACCCGCAACGACGTATGAGGAGAACCAGCGTTGGAACCCGACACGAGCGACCAAAACAAGAACCGTCCATGGCTCTGGGCGACTCTTTTGATTCCCTATATTGCCCTGCTCTGGCTGCCGTTTTATAACGACACACATCCATCGTTCGCAGGCTTTCCCTTCTTCTACTGGTATCAGTTTCTTTGGGTGCCGCTCACGTCGCTTTTGCTTTATGTCGTGTATCGGGGCATCAAATGAACGATCTCAATCCAGTCAATCCGGTTGCGATGACCATCTTCATCGCGTTCTTTCTGTTGGTCACCGTCGTCGGCTTCTTTGCGGCGCGCTGGAAGCGTGGCGATCTTACGCAACTCCATGAATGGGGCTTGGGCGGCCAGGCAATTCGGCGTTTTGATTTCGTGGTTCCTGGTCGGTGGCGATTTCTATACCGCCTATACGGTGATCGCGGTTCCCGCACTGGTCTATTCGGTCGGCGCGTACGGCTTTTTCGCGCTGCCTTATACGATCATCGTGTACCCGTTCGTGTTCGCGGTAATGCCCAAGCTCTGGAAAATCGCGCACGCCAAAAATCACATCACCGCTGCGGACTATGTGCACGGCGAATACGGCGGCAAGTGGTTTCCTGCTGCCATCGCGTTGACAGGCATCGTCGCGACCATGCCTTATATCGCGCTGCAACTGGTCGGCATGCAGGTGGTCATCAAGGGACTTGGCGTGACGGGCGAATTGCCATTGATCGTCGCGTTCGTGATCCTCGCGCTCTACACCTACACGAGCGGCCTGCGCGCGCCCGCGATGATCGCGTTCGTCAAGGACATCATGATCTATATCGTCGTGATCGCGGCCGTGTGGGTCATTCCGTCGAAGCTCGGCGGCTATGCGCATGTGTTCGATACCGCCGATCAGTTCTTCAAGGCCAAGGGCGGCGCAACGGGCATCACGCTCAAGCCCGCGCAATTCACGGCGTATGCTTCGCTTGCGCTTGGATCGGCGCTTGCGGCATTCATGTATCCGCATACCATGACCGCCGTGCTGTCTTCGTCGTCCGCGACCACGGTGCGCAAGAACGCAATTTTTCTGCCTGCTTATACCTTGCTGCTGGGCCTGATCGCATTGCTCGGCTATATGGCGATCGCGGCGGGCATTCATGTGAAATCGGCGTCGGATGTCGTGCCCGCGCTCTTCAACACGCTGTTTCCCTCGTGGTTCGTGGGCTTCGCGGCGGCGGCCATTGCCATTAGTGCGCTCGTGCCGGCCGCGATCATGTCGATCGGCGCGGCGAATCTTTTCACACGCAACTTGTGGGGACCGCTGATCTCGCCGGACATGACGCCCGCTTCGGAAGCCGCGACGGCCAAGGTGGTATCGCTCGTCGTGAAGTTCGGCGCGCTGCTGTTCATCGTCTTCCTGCCGACGCAATATGCCATCGACCTGCAATTGCTCGGCGGCGTGTGGATTCTGCAAATATTCCCCGCTATCGTGTTCAGTCTCTACACGCGCCGCATGACGATGCCCGGCCTCTTTCTCGGCTGGCTCGTCGGTATCGTGCTCGGCACTGGACTTGCCATCTCGCAAGGGCTCAAGCCGGTGTATGTCCTGCATGTAGGCGCGGGATCGTGGCCGCTTTATATCGGCCTGATTGCGCTGGCGGTGAATATCGTCGTGACGTTCGCGGTATCGCTCGTGACGCATCGCCGCGTGGTGCCCGCGGTTTAGCGCCATGGAAAAAGCCCGGCGCTTGACGGCGTCGGGCTTCTTTGCCGAGTGATAGTATCGATGGAGCATGCCCTTCTCATCTTCCGTCGAGTGCCATGTCCGCCTCTTCCATCGCGAACACGCTGTTCGCACCCGGCAAGCTCTCCATCGGCCTTACGCTTCCCTTGGTAACGTCGGGCCGGACCGCAGTGGACTTTAGCGAGCAGCTAGAACTCGCGCGTCTTGCAGATCAAGTCGGCTTTCGTGCGCTATGGGTGCGCGATGTCCCGCTCAATAGCATCGACTATCCCGATCCCGTCGGACACCTCGATCCGTGGGTGCTGCTCGGCGCGCTTGCATCGAATACGCAGCGTATAGCGCTTGCAAGCGGAGCAATCGTGCTCACGTTGAGACACCCGCTTCATATCGCCAAGGGCGCCGTTTCCGTCAATACGCTTTCGCGTGGACGCTTCATTCTCGGCGTCGGCTCCGGTGACAGGCCGCCTGAATATGCGGCCTTCGGGCGCGATCTTGAAGAACGCCGCGACTTATACAAACGGCATTGGGAGACGCTCGCTGCGGCCATCGAGGTGCCCTCGCGCGTCATTCCGGACCGCGAGCCCGAAGGTGCGCCCGCATTCTTTCTGCTGCCTGAGCAGGACGCTTCGATTCCCTTGATCGCAGTCGGCTCCGGCGGTCAAAGCGTCGACTGGATTGCGCGTCACTCGCTTGGCTGGATGACTTATCACCGCGAACCGCAAGCGCAGCGCGGCCGCTATAGCATGTGGCGCGCAGCGGTCGAGCGCGTGTCGCCCGGCGAATTTCGCGCATTCGGCGTGGCCATGCGTCTCGACTTGAGCGAAGATCCCGACGAACCCGCCAGCGATATTTCTCTTGGCTATCGCACGGGTTATCGCGCGTTGATCGACCTGCTGCGCGCCATGCGGGATAACGGCACGCATCACGTCACGCTGAACGTTTCGTCTGAGCGGCGCGAGGCACGCGCGGTCATCGAGGAAGTCGCGAGATACGTGTTACCCGAATTTAATCGCTAAACGCATATGACCAGGCTTGCTTCCTTGCCCACCAACGATATCGTTGCACTCGACGCCATTGCGCTATCCCAAGCTATCCATGCACGAGAAGTATCTTGCGTCGAAGTGATGAACGCGTATCTGGCGCAAGTGGATGGCCTCAACCCGCAAGTCAACGCGATTGTCTCGATGCAGGATCGCGAGAGTCTTCTAAAGCTCGCAAGCGAGCGCGACACGCAGTTGGCGCGTGACGGAAGTCTTGGCGTGTTGCATGGTTTTCCTCAAGCGCCCAAGGACATTTTGCCCGTCGCCGGCATGGTGACGACCAAAGGCTCGCCCCTCTTAGCCAAGCAAATCACGCGAACCGATGCGTTTATTTTCGAACGCACGCGTCGCGCAGGCGCGGTCTTCATTGGCCGCACCAACTCTCCCGAGTTCGGCCTTGGCGGACATACCTATAACCCCGTTTATGGTTTGACGCGCAACGCATTCGATCCATCTCGGTCGGCTGGCGGAAGCAGTGGCGGCGCAGCCGTTGCGGTCGCGTTGCGCATGCTTCCCGTGGCCGATGGATCGGACATGATGGGCTCGCTGCGCACGCCTGCGGCATTCAACAACGTGTTCGGATTTCGCAGTACACCGGGATGCGTGCCGTATGGCCCCGCCGACGAAGTGTTCTATCAGCAATTCAGCGTCGCCGGTCCAATGGCGCGCACGGTCCCCGAACTCGGCCTCCTGCTTTCGGTGCAAGCGGGATTCGATACGCGCGCCCCACTCTCGCGCCGCGACGATTCACCGGCGGCATTTGCCAGTGCCTTGGAGCGCGATATGCGTGGCACGCGAATCGGCTGGCTTGGCGATCTGAACGGATATCTGCCTACCGAGACGTCCTTGCTCGATACCTGTAGCGCCGCCTTGCGTCACTTTGAAACGGCAGGTTGCACGGTTGAAGCGGCAGAGTTGAAATTCGATTTCAATCGCTTGTGGCAAGCGTGGATCGATTTACGCAGCTTCGCCATTGCGGGCGCTAATGCGCCGCTTTATCGCGATGCCGCTAAGCGCGCATTGCTAAAGCCCGAAGCCGTATGGGAAATCGAGCGCGGACTGGGTCTTTCGGGAGAAGACGTCTACTGCGCCGCACTGGACCGTTCGGTGTGGTATCAAACGCTGAACGCGCTATTCGAAAGTTATGATTTTCTGGTGCTGCCTGCGGCACAAGTCTTCCCCTTCGATGCCACGCTCAACTGGCCTCATTCCATAGGCGCACGAACAATGGATACCTATCACCGATGGATGGAAACCGTGGTGCCCGCAACCATGGCGTCCTTACCCGCGTTGTCGGCGCCAGCCGGTTTCGGTCCTGCGGGTTTGCCAGCCGGAATACAAATAATCGGGCCGGCGCAAATGGATCTTGCCGTGTTGCAAGTCGGGCTTGCCTACGATCGCGCAAGCGGCTATTCCAGCATGCGCAGTCCGTTGCTTGCTTAGCGGGATTAAACCGCGCTAAGCGCATTTCAAGTGTTTGCTTCTTGCACGCTTGCCGCTTTCTTTCCTGCCGGACGAGCTTTGCTCTTGGCGCCCGCTGCCTTAGACGATCCTGCCGGACTGTCACGACGCGCGCCCGTTTTGCCGTTCGATGCGCCGTCGAACAAATACACGCTACGGTCTGCTACATCCTTGATCCAGGCCGGTGGACGCGTGTGCCCACTCCAAGTCAGACCGCTCGCGGGGTCACGATACTTAGGCGGCATCTTCGATTTCTTGACGGCCTTCCTGGACGAAGCCGCATTCTTCGACCCCACCGGACGCCCGCGCTTCTTGACGCCAGGCGAACTGTCGCTCTTGTCGAGATCCGCCGTAGTCAGGCCATATTGCTGCATCAGCGCGCGAATGTTTGCGATGACCTCGCTCGATTTACGTTCACGCAATGCATCTGCACGGCGCTGCAATTTTTGAATCTGAGTTTCCAACTGAGCCAATGTAACCATTCTTCCCCCGTTTGATATCCTGCATAGGTCTAGGGAATGAGCGTACGAGAATTGATAAAGGCTTAAACAATGAAGCATTAATCTCGACGCGCACACTCACCCGTCGAGACATCTTAAAGCGATACCATTGTTATAGCGGCAATCGCTCAAAAGATTACTTTTTATTGCTTTCGGCCTAATTGCGTTCGATGCGCTTGACGTGCTTTAACCGCGCACGGCGCAGTGGCTTGATGAATATGGCGTTGGCGAAACAATCAAAAAAGCGGTGTGGCGAGGCGTGCATTGCACACGCCCTCTTGACGACTTCTCAGCTTTCCTGCGCCATCTCGGCAGGCTCGTGCACATCCGTCACGAGCGCGCCCGCGAGAATCATCGCGCCGCTATTGAGCGGCACGGAACTGCCCACGCGCCTTGGCCGATACACCGGCTGCCCGCGCCTGATCACCTGCCCGCTTAGCACGCACGTTCCGCCCTTGCGCGCCGTGCAAAGCGCCCACACCTGCTCTGAATAATTGAATGAAGTGGGATCGTGCCATGAAAGCGCCAGTGTCGATTCGCTCAAGCGCTCCAACACGCGAATGTTCACGCTTTCCGCGCCCGCCGCCCGCGCTAATGCGTTCGATGGCTCGCGCGTGAAGGCACGCGGCATCAGCCCATGGGTCTCGCCAGACTGCGATCGTCGGCTTGACCGGCTATCGAGCAATGCCAGGGTACGGCTCCAGGGATCCATCGTCGATGGAAGCTTCATGTTCCGCTCCTGCTGGCGGCAACAGACGTCCGCGAAGCAAGCCGGACCGCTGCCTGGTGAACTTTCGGGAATGCACGACGCGCCATCTTTGACACCGGGGCGAGCCGCGCCAGGTCGAACCGTTATCGACTCCTGCTCTTGGTGGAGACACTGCTCTGGACATTCGATCTAGAGTAGTACACCTGAGCATGCATTGTTTTTATTTTTCTTTCCATTCTTTTGTCGAAAATGACAAGCGTCGGTAGCTCGTGCGGGCCGTCCGGCCCGCCATTTGAGACGCGGCGGGGAAAGCGAACGCGTAATGCATTAGCGAACGAACGTTCGGCAAACCCTTTAGAATACTTTAGCGGCTTACCATGTCACCGTAATGAAGGAAGTCGTTTGCCTGCTTGCGCACGTTTGCCGAACGATGAAGCATGCGCGGAGCGGCGAAATTCTGACAAAATAAAAACCGCGAACCGGACAACCCTGTCGAATCATGACAAGCAAGATGAACGTCAATGCCAGCGTCTCGGCGGACCGCGCGTCCGTCAGTTTCGTTGCCTTCTCGCGCGAGCAGGCCATTCAGTGCAACATCACGCGCAAGGCATTGGAGCAATATTTCTGGGCGCCCGTCGGTGCTACCGACGAGCGTCTGCTCAAAGCGTTAAGCGATGGCTACGAGCGCATCAGCGCTCGCGTTCATCGTAAATTCCTTGCTCATCCGTCGAGTTCGGTCACGCTCGACGTGGTCGATTTTTCCACTTGACGCGGCTCAACGCGCCGCCTGCGTCGACTTGCGCATTTTGGTGACGTCCTCGACGTTGACAGCGGGCGTGTTGTTGTTCCATGCGCCGCGAACGAACGTTAGTACGTCCGCTATCTGCTGATCGCTCAGTACCGGCGCATAGCGAGGCATGGGATAAGGCGCCGGCACGCCTTGAATGACGAGGTCGCCAGTGCCGTTCAGCGTCACGTTAATGAGCGACGACGCATCCTTTTCCAGCACGTTCGGATTGCCCGCCAAAGGCGCGAGCATCGGCGCAAAACCACGACCGTCCACGCCGTGGCAATGCATGCAGTACGCCGTGTAGACACGCGCGCCCGAATCCGATGCAGCTGGACGCGCCAGGGACACCTTCGTGGCCTTGGCATCATACGAATACGGCGCGTTGCCGTTACCGCCCGCTGCCGGCAGCGACTTCAGATAACTCGCCATGGCCGCCACATCGCTGTCGTTCATGGCTTGCGTGCTGTTGTTGATCACGCTCGTCATTGCGCCGAATGCGGACGCGTGCCCGTTCGCGCCGGTTTTGAGGAACGTCGCGATATCCTGCTCGCTCCATCGGCCAAGACCGGTGTTGTGTTCGGCGGTGAGGTTCGATGCAAACCAGTTGTCGAGCAAGCCCCCGCTTAAATAGACGCTGCTCGTTTCGTCGAGTCCTTTTTCCTGGAACGCGATACCTCGTGGCGTATGACACGAGCCGCAATGGCCCAGGCCTTGAATGAGATAGGCGCCACGGTTCCAGGCGACATCCTTGCCGGATTTATCGCGGTACACGCCCTTCTCGAGAAATACCATATTCCAAAGCTTGAGCGGCCAGCGCATGGTGAGCGGCCATTTGAAGTCCGGTTCGCGATTAGCCTGCTTGATCGGCGCGACGCCATGCATGAAATACGCGTAAAGCGCATGCATGTCTTCATCGTTGATCTTTGCATAAGACGGATAAGGCATGGCCGGATAAAGATTATGGCCATCCTTGGCAACGCCCTCGCGCAAGGCTTTAGCAAAATCCTCTTCCGTATAGCGGCCAATGCCTGTGTCGGGGTCGGGCGTGATATTGGTCGTATAGATGGCGCCTAACGGCGTCATCATCGGCAAGCCGCCGGTCATGGGTTTGCCGCGCGGAGCGGAATGGCAGGCCACGCAGTCGCCGGCCTTGGCAAGGTAAGCGCCGCGTGCGACGAGTGCATCGGCGAATGCATCCGCTGCATGCGCGAGTGTCGACGTCACGGCATACGCTGCAAAACAGGCAGCCACGAGAGGCTTGAATACGTTTTTCATGTCGGCCTCCGTCAAGCGCTTTGCAACTGGTTGCCGACTGGTAATTGCCTCAGTCGCTTGCCGGTGGCGGCATAAATCGCATTGGTGATGGCGGGGGCGAGTGCCGCCGTGCCCGGTTCGCCGATTCCTCCCGGCGCTTCGCTGCTCTTGACGATATGCACTTCCACCGGCGGTGTTTCGTGAATACGCAGTATCCGGTAGTCGGTGAAATTGCTCTGCTCGACGCGGCCGTCCTTGATCGTGATCTCGCTATAAAGCACCGCCGTAATGCCGAAAATGATGCCGCCTTGCACCTGCGCCTCGACCGTATTCGGATTGACGACCATGCCGCAATCCACCGCGCATACGATTCGACTGACCTTCACCGCGCCGGCTTTATCGACGGCGACGTCCGCCACGATTGCGAAGTAACTGCCGAACGCATGCATGACCGACACGCCGCGCCCCTGACCTTGCGGCATGGTTTGCTTGCCCCATTCCGCCGCCTGCGTGGCGACATCGAGCACATTGCGCGCGCGCGGCGACTTGCCGAGCAGATCGCGTCGATACTGCACGGGATCGATCTTCGCCTGCGCCGCGAGTTCGTCGATGAAACTTTCCACGACGAACGTGCCACGCGTCGGTCCCACGCCGCGCCAGAATGCGGTCGGCACCTCGCGTGGCTCCTGGCGCACGTAGTCCACGAGTTGATTCGGCAGATCGTAGGGAAGATCGGCGGAGACTTCCACCGCATCCGGGTCGATGCCATTCTTCACCGCCGGCGGCGCAAAACGCGCGAGCACCGACGAACCGACGATGCGATGCGTCCACGCCACGGGCTTGCCGTTCGCATCGAGACCGGCCGACAGCGTGTCGTGATAGCAAGGACGAAACATGTCGTGCTGAATGTCTTCCTCGCGCGACCATGTGACCTTGACCGGCACGCCAAGCTGCTTGCCTATCTTGAGCGCTTGCGTGGCCATGTCGAATTCGAGCCGGCGGCCGAAGCCGCCGCCGAGCAGATGGTTATGCACGACGATCTTTTCGGGCGGCAAGCCCGTGGCTTTGACGCCTGCATCGACGACGCGCGTGGGCACTTGAGTGCCTAGCCAGACATCGCAACCATCGGCGCGCACGTGCACCGTGCAGTTGATCGGCTCCATCGTCGCGTGTGCGAGCAACGGCTGCACGTAGACGGCATCGACACGCGTCTTGGCATTGGCAAACGCCTTGTCGACATCGCCGTCCTTGCGCGCCACGGCGCCCGAGCGTCGTGATGCGCTCGCCATTTCATCGACAAGTTGTTTCGTCGATGTGTTCGCGCCCGCGCCTTCGTTCCATTCGATCACGAGTGCGGCCGCGCCACGTTTGGCGGCCCACGTATGATCGCCGATGACCGCCACGCCGTTGTCGAACTTGATGACCTGCTTCACGCCCGGGATTTTTTTGGCGTGACTGTCGTCGACGGAAACGAGCGTGCCGCCGAACACCGGGCAGTTCACGATGGCCGCATAGACCATGTCGGGCAAGCGCACGTCGAGACCGAATACCGCCGTGCCATCCACTTTTTCGGGAGAATCCAAACGCTTGGCGGGCGTGCCGATCAGCTTGAAGTCCTTGGGGTCTTTGAGCTTGATGTCTTTGGGAACCGGCAATTTGGCGGCTGCTTCGACGAGTTCGCCATAACTTGCGCTGCGTCCGCTCGATGCCTGCGTGACCTTGCCGCCTGCGGCGCTGCATGTCGATGCATCGCATTGCCATTGCTGCGCGGCAGCCGCTATGAGCGTCATGCGTGCGGCGGCGCCTGCCTTGCGCATCGGTTCCCATGCATAACGAATCGACGTTGAACCGCCGGTGAGCTGACCGCCCAGCAACGGGTCCATGAAAAGCTTTTCGTTGGGCGGCGCATGCGCAATCGCTACGCTGTCGAGCGGCACTTCTAGCTCTTCGGCGATCAGCATGGGGAGCGCCGTATAAACGCCTTGTCCCATCTCGACCTTTGGCATGATGAGCGTGACCTTGCCGTTCTTGTCGATCTGCACGAAGGCGTTGGGCGCGAATACGCCGTCTTGCGGCGTTTCGACACCATCGCCGGCAATAACGGACTTGCCGCTCTTCTGATCCTGGCTCGCGGCCGGCAGACTAAAGCCGATCAATAAGCCGCCGCTGGCAGCCGCGCCTATCGTTACGCCGAACTTGAGAAACGCACGGCGCGAGAATGTCCCGCGCGACGCATGACGTCCCGCCTCGATTAAGCCTTGCGACATCTCAGGCCTCCTTCGCGGCTTGCTTGATCGCCGCGCGGATGCGGTGATACGTCCCGCAGCGGCAGATGTTGCCCGCCATCGCGGCGTCGATGTCGTCGTCGGTCGGATTGGGAACGGTCGTGAGCAATGCGGTCGCGGACATGACTTGTCCGGACTGACAGTAGCCGCACTGCACCACATCCAGTTGACGCCATGCGGTCTGCACCTTCTTGCCAGCGGGTGTGTCGCCGACGGCTTCGATCGTCGTCACCTTGCGCTCACCGACAGCCGCCACAGGCAGCACGCATGAACGCACGGCGACGCCGTCGAGATGAACGGTGCAGGCGCCGCATTGCGCGATGCCACAGCCGAACTTGGTGCCCGTCAGGCCCACAAGATCGCGCAGCACCCAAAGCAAGGGCATGTCGGGCGGCGCATCGACGGTATGCGTCTGGCCGTTGATGGAAAGCGTGGTCATTGGGCGGCTCCGGCTTATTAATGGTTATCGGATATCGCATGAGGCTGAAGGCGTGGGGCGGCCGTCAGTCTTTGAATTCATCGCGTCTCAAATGCAAGGCGACTAAGCACGAGGCAAGCGGATTGTAGCGCCGCATTAAAAAAGGAGCATGGATGGCGACGCCTTTAGCTCAGACGGCTTTAACACCATGTTGCTTTGCAGGCTTAAGGAATGAGGCATTTGCTTTAAGGCGTCAACATAAAGGATCAAGCGCGATCGACAGTTAGTTGCATGATAAGAGCTAAGGCGAGTTGCTTTGCGGCCCTCTCGCCTGTTGGCAAGCTAGCGAATCATTTCCCAGTTTGCATAGAACACACGTCGCATGGACATGACGCCAAGACGCACCGCCGCGACCATGACGTCAAGCACGCGCGCAAAATGCGAAGGCCTCAAGACATCGAGAAAAATGCAGTACCGCAAGCGATCCGATTCGTTGACCGACCGATGCACGAGCGTATCGTCGAAAATGAATAGCGGATCGTCGTGCCAATAATGACGACGCCCCGCTACATCGATAAAGACATTTTCGTCGTCGATAGGACGGAGGTTGTAAAGACAACGCAAGGTAAGACGCAGCGGTCCGTAATGCACTGACGTACTCTGCCGCTCATTGAAAACCGATATGCCGATGGTCTTGACGTATTTGAAGTCGCGCGCCAATTCCGGTAAGTCAAGCGAACTATCGACAGGCATGCCGTACCAGCGCACGAAACACATGCCGCGGCGCTTGCTTGCCATTTGCCCTCCGAGGCGCGCGTTCACTAGCGGAAGATGGTCGTTGAAAGCGGCGATGATCGAGCGGATCTCGTCTTGATGCGCGGCCGGTAACTGCGAGAGATCGTAGACGCCGTGATTCCGTTCGCAGATGAGATCGACCAGCAAATTGAAGGGAGAAAGCACCCACGTAAGCAGGCCATTGCCAAGAAAATAACGCCGCCAGTTTGCTGCATCGAACTGGCGGCTGCGTTGAAAATCCGCTAAGCCGCTTGCCAGGAAACAGAGCGCAAGGACAGGCAAGAACCTTAGAAGAAGCGCCAGAATCGCAAGATAGAGCAGATCCTTTCGTCTCACATTCGGCCTCGGCGAGCGTCGTCGTTGACCGTTACATCTTAGTACGGGTTATGTCAGCAAGAAAACGCCTGCTTAAGAAAATGCGGCGCGCTTGCAACACCTGCTTCAAGCGCTCTTAGGCTTGAGCAAAACCTTGATTGAGTCGAGTGAATTGGCGGTCTTGATCGCTTCGTCCCATTCTTCCAGGGAAAAGTCGTGCGTGACGATGCCCTTGGAAGTCACGAGCCCGCGCGCCAGCAAGTCGATAGCGATGGGATAGCAATAAGGACCGAGATGCGCGCCGCGCACGTCGAGCTCCTTGCGGTCGCCGATGATCGACCAGTCGACCGTCGTATCCGCACCGAACACGGAGAACTCCACGAAGCGTCCAAGCTTGCGAATCAATTCCAGCCCTTGCGACACGCCGGCAGGCACGCCCGTGGTTTCGATATAGACATCGCAACCGTATTGGTCCGTGATCGAGCGGATGATGTCGAGCGCGTTATCGCTCTTGGGATTGATGGTGATATCCGCGCCGTACTCGCGCGCGAGTTCCAGCCGCTCATCCACGAGATCGATCACGACCAGCTTCCTGGGCGTCTTGAGATGCGCGACTTGCGTCATCATCAAACCGAGCGGTCCCGCGCCTGCGATCACGACGACATCGCTTAGCTGAATATCGCCGCGATTCACCGTATGAATGGCACACGCGAGCGGTTCGATGATCGCGGCATCTTCGAGCGAGATGCCGTCCGGAATCTTGTGAACGATGGCTGTCGGCGGGAAGCGCATGTATTCGGCCATGCCGCCATCCGCCACTTCACGCTGAAAGCCGAAGATGTTATGCACTTCGCACATCCAGTATTGCCCGGACTTGCAATAGCGGCACTTCGCGCACGGCACGATCTGTTCGGCGATCACGCGGTCACCCTCGTTCACGCCGAAGTGCTCGGCCGCCCCCTCGCCCAGTTCTTCCACGTAGCCGAAGAATTCATGGCCTGGAATGACCGGCGCCTTGACCCAAGGGTTCGGGCCGCCCCAGAACATCTTTGCGCCCGACCAGCATTTGCAGTCGCTCGCGCAGATTCCGCATGCGGCAATGCGAATGACGATCTCGTTTCTGCCCGGCGTCGGGCGCGCGACGCGCTCCACGCGATAGTCCTTCGGCGCGCGGCACACAATGGCCGTCATATCCGTCATGTTCGTGTCTCCGGTTATCGTTTTGGCGATCGTTATTCTTCGAGCACGATCTGCACTTTCACATCCGTAGGCAGGCCGCTCGATGCTTCCTCGAACGCCTTGATACCATCGGCGAAGGGGAATGTGCGCGAGATGAACGGCTTCACATCGAGCTTGCCGGATGCGATCAGCTGGATCGCACGCGGGAAAATATTCGCGTAGCGGAATACGGATTCGATGCGCGCTTCCTTGATCTGCACGGCGACCACATCAAGGGCAATGGCGCGCTGCGGCATGCCGACCAGCACGAGGCAGCCACTGGGACACAACAGATCGACAATGCCCTCGAAGGCCTTTTCATTACCGCTCGCCTCGATCACGATATCCGCGCCCCAGCCGTCGGTCAGTTCGGCGATCACGTCCTTCGCATTGCGTTCGCGGATATTCACGGCCGTCACGCCCTGCACCGCGCCAATGAGATCGAGCTTCTCCTGCACGAGATCGCAGACGATGGCGCGGCTGCATCCACCTGCGAGCGCCGCCAGCGCGCACATCATGCCGATGGTGCCCGCACCCAGCACGACGGCGACATCGCCCGGCTTGATCGCGGCTTTCTTCGCGGCCTGCAAGCCGATGGAGAGCGGCTCGACGATCGCGCCTTCGGCAAAGCTCACGTTGTCCGGCAACTTGTACGTGAAGGCCGCGGGATGCACGACGAACGGCGCGAGACAGCCATGCACGGGCGGCGTGGCCCAGAAGCGCACCTTGGGGTCCAGGTTATAAAGCCCTTCACGCGATGCACGCGACTCCATGTCCGGCACGCCGGGTTCCATGCACACGCGGTCGCCCGCCTTGAGATTGCTCACTTCATCGCCGACCTCGATGACCGTGCCCGACGCTTCATGCCCGAGCACCATCGGCTCATTGACGACGAACGGTCCTATGCGGCCATGCTGGTAATAGTGAATGTCGCTGCCGCAAATGCCCACCGTGTGAATGCGGATACGCACGTCGCGCGGTCCGACCACCTGCGGCAAGCTGAACGGCCGCAAGCTGATACGCCGTGCTTCTTCGAGAACCAGTGCTTCCATCGTCGTTCCTTCCTTGAAATGTTTATTGTTGGCTAGCCCGCCTGAAAGCCGCCGTCGATGGCGAGGCTCACGCCGCTGACCATGCTGGAATCGTCGCTTAGCAGATAGGCGATGGAGCGCGCCACTTCCACGGGCTGCACGAAGCGGTTCAGCGGAATGCGCGCGAGCATCGGGCCGGATTTGACGGGGTCGCTCCAGGCTCGCTCGGCCATGGGCGTCATCGTCACGACAGGGTTCACGGCGTTGACGCGGATGCCATGCGGTCCGAGTTCGACGGCCATCACGCGCGTCATTGCATCGAGGCCGCCCTTGGACGCGCAATACGCCGCATGCAACGGCAAGCCGACGGTCGCCGACAAGCTCGACACGTTGACGATGGCCCCGCCCACATTGCGCGCGATCATGCTCTTCGCGCACTCCTGCGCGACGATCATCGCGGCGCGCACGTTGACGTTCATGGTGAGATCGAACGCTTCGGCGGTCGTCTCGAGGAACGGCTGCAATTGCGCGATGCCCGCGCAGTTCACGAGCAGATCGACCGGTTGCGCGCCGCGCGCGGCTTCGCGGGTGGCATCGGCATTTGCGAGATCGACGGCGATGGTTTCGCAGCCGGTCTCTTCCTTGAGTTGCGCGAGGTCGGCAGCGCTGCGGCTCAAGGCAACGACCCGCGCGCCGCGTTCGATCAGGAGATGCACGGTCGCGTGGCCGATGCCCTTGCCCGCGCCGGTGACGAGCACGGTCTTGCCTGCAAACTCGCGGTTACGGTCGATGGTGTCGGTCATGTTCTCTTCAAGGTTCGTCGCAGAGTCGCCGCGCCGTGTCTTCATCGGTCACGAGCACCGACGGATAGCGTCCGCGCAACGCCGCACGCGTGACATGAAACTTCTTCGCGCCGCCACTGACGAGAACCACGCGACGCAGCTTGCGCAAGTCTTCGAGCGTGATCGCAACGGTGCGGCGATTCAGCGGATGATCGATCAGCTCGCCGTCTTCATCCATGAAATGCCCGAGCATGTCGCCGACCGCGCCTGCTTTTTCGAGCGTGCGCAATTGCTCCGGATTGTCGATGCCATAGGTTACGACGAGAGATTCCGTCAGATCGCCGCAAGTCAGCAGGGCGAGGTCGGAGTTGCGCGCGAGTTCGTAGGTCTCGCGCACGGTGCCTTCCTGCAGGATCACATCGCGCGCCTTCTGGCTGCTGACGTAGATGGGCGCGGCGAACAGATATCCGTCCGCGCGGCAGATATCCGCGAAGTCGGAAACGATATCGAACGTGTTGATGCTCGGGCAATGCGAGAGGCCGCCTTGCAGCGACACCGCCGACACCGCGCCATAACTGCGTTGCGGCATGGCGCGCAGCACGGCGCGGATCGTGCGTCCCCAGCCAAGCCCGATAGTTTGCCCTGCAACTATCTGCCTCGAAAAGTAGCTCGCCGCGCCGATGCCGAGCGCCGCGTTGTTCGCTTCGGTGTTCGCACCGGTCGGCACGACCACCGCGCATTCAAGACCGAAGCGTTTGCTGAGCGCTTCTTCCAGCGCGACGCATGGCGCTATCTTGCTGTTGATGGTGATCTGCACGAGACCCGACTCGCGGCTTGCCGCGAGCAGCCGGTTCACGCGCACGCGGTTGCTGCCTATACGTTCCGCGATCTCCTGCTGCGTCAGGTTGCCGACGTAGTAGTGCCACGCGACGCGCGCCTGCAATTCCTCTTCCGAGTCGATGGATTCGTCGGTTTCGGCGAAGGCTAGGGGCGGTACTGTCTTGCTCATATCGAGTGTCTGGTCACAATGGAAGGCCGAAGGAGTCTACTTCACCGCGCCCATCGTGAGACCTTGCACCAGCCGCCCAGACACGAGCAGCGCGAAGACGACCATCGGCAGGACGATCAGCGTACCCGTGGCCATGATCTCGCCCCAGGGCAATTCGTAACCGCTCATGTAGCTCGTCGCGGCGACCGGCGATGTAATGGCATCGGTGCGTGTCAGCACGAGCGCATAGAGCAGATCGTTCCACGAGAAGATGAAAGCGAAGATGGCGGATACGACGATGCCCGGCATCGCGAGCGGCAAGTTGATGCGCCAGAACACGCGCCACGGCGACGCGCCATCGAGCCGCGCGGCCTCGTCGAGTTCCACGGGAATATTGCGGAACTGGTCGGTGCAGATCCATACGACGATCGGCAACGAGAAGGTCAGATAAAGAAGAATCAACACGATGTGCGTATCGACGAGATCGAGCTTGGTCGCAATCAGAAAGAACGGCACCGCGAGCACCACGGGGCTCACCATGCGGTTCGAGATGAACCAGAACCACAGGTCTTCCTTGCCACGGAATTCGAAGCGTGCAAGCGCATAGGCAGCGGGCGCGCCGAGCAGAATGGCAAGCACCGTCGTGCTGCTCGCGATGATGAGCGAGTTGAGCAGACTGCCCGCCACGTCATGCTCGAAAAGCGCCGCCGAATAGTGATGAAACGTGGGACTGAACAGCCACTTCGGCGGATACGCGAGCGCGTCGGACTGGCTCTTCAGGCTCGTCGTCACCATCCAGTAGAACGGAAACACGGACGAAAGGAAGACGATCGCCAGACCGAAAAAGTGCCATACGGTGGCGCGTTTGCGTGCGGCACGCGCACGCAAGGCACGCTTGGTCATGTCGCCATTCGCGGCTTGCAGAGTCGGAGAACTCACGCGGCCTCCCGGTACACGAAGCGGATATAAAGACGCGACAGCACGATAGTCAGGATCAAGAGAATGATGGCCTGAGCGGACGCCATGCCCTGATCGAAGAGACGAAAGCCCACGCGCTGGATATAGATGCTGATGAACTCCGTCGCGGTGCCGGGGCCGCCACGCGTCATGGTGAAGACGGCATCGAACATCTTCAACATGTCGGCCGAGCGCAGAATGAGAATGGCCGTCAAACCCGGCAGCAGATACGGCCGCTGTAAGTGCCAAAGAATCATGCTCCACTTCGGCGTTTCGAGGCGCGCCGCTTCCTCGGCTTCCTTCGGCACCATGGAAAGCCCGGCCAGCAGAATCAGCGCGCAAAACGGCGTCCACTGCCAGATATCCATGATCATCACGGAGACGAACGCCAGCGTCGGATCGGCAAGCCAGTCTTGCGGCGGAATGCCGAAGAGGCCCGCCAGATAGTTCGCCACGCCGAACTGCCGGTTGAAGATCAGGCGGCCAATCAGGCCCACGACCGCATAAGTTGTCGCCATTGGAATGACGAGGCTCACGCGAGCGGCGGCGCGCATCCATCGCAAGTCGATACGGTGCAGCATCAACGCCGCAAAGAGCCCGAGTGCGACCTCGATCGGCAAGGTAAGACAAAGGAACAACGCAGTGCGGCCGAGCGCGCCCCAGAACGAGGGATCGGTGAGCGTCGCCACGTAATTGTCGATGCCCACGAACGGCGTGCCCGACGCGAGATCGGCGAGCTTGTACTGATGAAACGAGTTATAGAGCGCCAGCAGCAGCGGGTAAATGCCGATGACCGCCAGCGCGAATATCGCCGGAATCAGGAACCAGAAGGCAGGCGTTCGCGGCACCACGCCAAAGTAACGCGTCCGCTTTCCGAGCCTTGGAGAAGTTGCCACGCCTGCCATTCGATCGCCTCCGGTTCCTGATGTTTAGCGTTCAGCCGATTACTTGAGCAAAGGCTTCTTGCCGTCGTAATAGCCGGCTTTCTTCAGGATGTCCTCGGTCTTCTGACCGATGGTCTGCGCGCCATCCTTCACCGTCACCTGACCGAGCATGATCTTGCTGCCCCATTCGCCGATGACTTCCGACACCGCCGGCCATTCGGGGAAACGCGGACGATAATCCGGCACGCCGCCTTGCCACGATTCGACCATCGGCTTCACGAACGGATACTTGTCCTGCACCGCCTTGTCCTGATAGACCGCCGTGCGTGCCGGCACGCCGCCCGCCTCGAGATAAGGCTTCGCCATGGCCTCGGACGTGATCCATTAGATGAAGAGCCACGATGCCGCTTGCTTCTTCGCGCTGGCCTTTGCATTCACGGCAAGCGAGAAGCCGCCGAGCGCGGGCTTGAGTCCCGCCGGCCCCTTCGGTTCGGTGGTGATCGCAAGACAGTTGCCGAGCTTCGACTTGCTCGGGTCGGTGAGCGTCGGATAGAAAGCGGACCATTCGGTGATCATCGCGACCTGCCCTTGCGCAAGCGCGTTGACGGCTTCGGCGTGATCGAAATCGACGATACCCGGCGGCATGTACTTCATCAGCTTTTGCCGGTATTCGAGGCCCGCTTGCGATTGCGGCGACATCAGGTTCGACTTGAACTTAGCATCGAGAAGCGATCCGCCATTGGGCCACAACACGCGCATGAAGCTATCCGCCGATTGCGTCTCGCCGCGCCGCGACTGCAACGCGAAAGCGAACTTGTCGCCCTTCGTGAGCTTCGGCGCGTAGGTTGTCAGCAACTCGTCCCAGGTCTTCGGCGGCTCGTCGAAACCCGCGTCCTTCAGCATGCACTTGTTGTAGAACATGAGGCCCGAGTAATTATCGAACGGCAGGCCATACGTGACCTTGTCCCATGTGCCGAACGAGTCGAGCAGAATCGGGAAAAAGCCCTTCAGATTGAGATTCGGGTCCGCGAGCTTGGGATCGTCCGTGAACTTCTTGATGGGCACGAGCCACTTGTTGCTCGCGAATTCGCCGATCCAAACCACGTCCACGAGCACGATGTCCTGATCGCCGCCGCCCACGAAGTTGAGCACTTCCTTCTCACGCGTGTTCTCGTACGGAATCACTTCCCAGCGCACCTTGATGCCCGTTTCTTTCTCGAACTGCGGTATCAGGGTTTGTGCTGCCTTGTAACCGGGACGATCCAGAAAGATGGCCTTGATGGTGGTGCCAGAATACGGCTCCGCGGCTTCCTTGAGCGTCCACGCCTGTGCGTTCGATGCGGCGAAAGCCGCGCTGGCCGCAAGTAGCGCGACAGCCGCTACGTGCTTGACGGGACCAAGTTGTCTCATCTGGGTGAAGCGCTTCTTCATGCCTGTCTCCTTTGATTTTTTTAGAGCAGTGATGGCTTGCGGATTCGTTCGTAGCGTCTTTCGGTTCCTGCGAGTGCGAAGGGAAACGGGTGGAAAACACGGCGTATGCGGCGAAGACCGTCTGTGTCGTTTCACTTGTAATTTCGGTTTTACAATTGTATATTTTGGCCCGAACAGGTTGTCAAGAACTAAATCGACGAAGCCATTCGATGCTGCGCTGCGATGAACACACTCGTGGCCCGGCCATAGACGGAGACAGGCATGAGCGCCGTTCATCTACAGCAGATCCGCAAGTCCTTTGCAGGCACCGATGTGCTCAAGGGCGTCGACATTCAGGTGAAGGACCGCGAGTTCATGGTCTTCGTCGGACCATCGGGATGTGGCAAGTCCACCTTGCTGCGAAGCATCGCCGGGCTCGAACGCAGCGATTCAGGGCAAATACTGATAGGCGGTGAAGACGTCACCGAACTCGAACCATCGCAGCGTGGCGTGGCGATGGTGTTTCAGTCGTATGCGCTCTATCCGCACATGACGGTGTACGAGAACATCGCGTTCGGACTGCGCATGCTGAAGCTGCCCGAAGCGCAGATCAAGGAACGCGTGCAGCGCGCAGCCGAGATCCTGCAGATCGGTCAACTGCTCGAACGCCGGCCGCGCGCGTTGTCGGGCGGACAGCGTCAGCGCGTTGCCATCGGGCGATCGATCGTGCGCGAACCGCAAGTGTTTCTCTTCGACGAACCGCTCTCGAATCTCGATGCCGCCTTGCGCGTGCAGATGCGCCTCGAACTCATCAAGCTGCACAAGCAACTCAACGCGACGATGATCTACGTCACGCACGATCAGACCGAAGCGATGACCATGGCCGATCGAATCGTCGTGCTGAATCATGGGCGCGTGGAGCAGATCGGCACGCCGCTGGAGCTTTATCGCACGCCGCATAATCGCTTCGTCGCGGGCTTCATCGGCTCGCCGAAGATGAACTTCATGGACGTGCGCGTGCAACGTGTCGATGCCGCCGGCGTCAGCATCGAACTGCCCGGTGGCGAGGCGCTCACGCTGCCCTTCAAGGCTTCGTCGGTGAAGGCGGGCGAGACGCTCACGCTCGGCATTCGCCCGGAACATTTCGTCGAGGAATGCGGCGGCGATATCGATAGCGGTCTTGCCGGCGAAGTGATGGTGATCGAGCATCTCGGTGGCGAGACGCTCTTGCATCTGCGATTGCCGAACGACCTCGTGATTCAAGTGAAGGGCTCGGGCGAGTCGACTGCGTTCGAAGGACAACGCCTGAACGCGGGCTTCAGCATTCGCCATGTGCATCTGTTCAACCAGGACGGCAGTGCGCTCGAACGTCTTCGGCCCGTGACGGAGACTGCTGCCGCTTGAGGCTGGGTCGCTCGATCAAGTTTCCTCAGCGGATGCCGTAAACGAAAAAGAGGCGCCGAAGTAGCGGCGCTCGCGGCCGCGCCGTCGGCTGCATCCGTCACCGCTGTTCATCGTGAAATTCATGGCATCCAGCATCCGTTCGCTGACGGCATGGTCCGTCGTGGTGACGTTCGCGCTCAGCGCGGCACCTTCCGCTTTCGCAGGCACCGGCAACGCAGAGTTGCCCGTGACGCTGACCGTCTACGATATCTGCACGCTCGATACGGGCGCCACGCAGCCGATCGTGGCCTGTTCCGCAGGCGGCCAGTACCGCATCCTCGCGGGCGAATATTTCGCGGATGTCCGCATCGCCGAGATCAAGGCCGCGCAACGACCGCAAATGCGGGTCGTCGAGATCGCGTTCTGAAACGTCGAAGCCATGGCGATGCATTGTTACAATCGCTTACGCTTTAACGTCTGAGGAATGCACATAATCAGGGCGTCACGACGCGCCAAAAATCTGAGAGAGCAGCACAAACGTTTGGCGCGCGGAAGACACTTCCAGAGAAGAGGTGAACAATGCGTCGCCGTAACCTTGCCGTTTCCGTGCTTTGCATCGCGTTGGCATCGGGGCCGCTCGTTCCGTTCGGAGCGAACGCAGCCACGCGAACCACTACCTTCACCGTATCCCTCACGCTGCAGAACGATTGCCAGATCGCGGCCAATCCGCTCAATTTCGGCAACTCGGGTGTTATCGCGGCGAACATCGATCAGACCACCACGTTGAGCGTCACCTGCTCGAACGGCGCGTCGTATAACGTCGGGCTGGATGCGGGTTCGGTGTCGGGTTCCACGGTGCCGAACCGGCTGCTCGCGAGCACGGGCACGCCTCTGCCGACGGTCGCCTATCAGCTCTATCGCGATGCCGCGCGCACGCTCGTCTGGGGCCAGACGGTCGGCACCGACACGGTCTCCGGCACCGGCACGGGCGCGGCGCAGACGGTCACGGTCTATGGCCGCGTCGCGCCGCAGACCACGCCGGCCGCGGGCACGTATTCATCCGTCGTCACGGCTACCGTCACGTTCTAGCATGCGCTCATCGCAGTGTTACCGGGCCGCGCGGCCCGCCAGGCGGGCGCTCGCGTGTGCGCTGGCGGGCTTCTCGTGGTGGTGCCTTCTGTACGCGGCGAACGTATCGGCGGCGGCCTTGCAAGTGTCGCCTATCCGGCTCGATCTCTCCGCCGAAAGGCCCGCCGCCGCGCTCACGCTGCATAACGACGGCAGTGCGCCGCTCAATGCTCAGGTACGCGTGTTCGCATGGACGCAGTCGCTCGACGAAGACCATCTAGAGCGCACGGCCGCCATCGTCGCGAGTCCGCCGATCGTGCAGATCGCGCCGAACGGCGATCAGACCATCCGCATTCTGCGAGTGGGAAGCGAGCCGCTTGCGCGCGAGGAGACGTATCGTCTGCTGATCGATGAAATTCCGAACGCACAAAGCGCGCAGAACACGGGCGTGCGCATGCAGTTGCGCTACTCGGTGCCGGTCTTCGTGGGCGCGGACGAAGCGCGCTCGCCCGCGTTGAAGTTCGCGCTGGAACGCAAGAGCCAGGCAAGCAACGAAGCCGACGTCATGCTGCGCGTGTCGAACGGCGCGCAAACGCATGCGCAACTGAGCCGCGTTCATCTTGACTGGTCCGATGGTCAGAGCACGCAAGTCTCGGCGGGACTGCTCGGCTATGCTTTGCCCGGCGCCGCGCGCCGCTGGCCCGTGCAGGGCGCGCCTGCGAATGGCACGTGGGCGACCTTGCACGCCGTCGTCAACGGCGAGCCCGTGACCATGCGTGTGAACGTCGAGCCGGGACCGCCGGGCTCCGACCGCTAGGCCGTGGATGCCATCGCCGCGCCCGCGTGCGAGCCGGTCACGCGCTCATGTGCTTCGTCTGGTGCCGATCATCGTGTGGTCCGCCATGCCCGCGTGGTCGCACGCGAACGACTCGACACCGGCAATAGCGCCCATGCAGATGCAAGGCGCCCTTCCCCATGAACGCGGCGAGCTATATCTCGAAGTGTCGATCAACGGAACATCGACGCAAAAGATCGCGCAATTCTTCGTGGCCGACGAGATGATCTACACGACGCCTGGCGAATTGCGCGAACTCGGCTTGCGCACCAACGACCTGCAAGCGCAAGCGGACGGCCGCATCGCGCTGGGTGTCGTGCCGGGCCTGCGTTATCGATACATCGAGCAACAGCAACGCATCGACCTCGAAGCCGCCGATGCGCGCCGCGTGCCTTCCGCGCTTTCCAACATTCCGGCACGCGCGCCGGTGGCCGCAAGCGGCACGGGCCTCGTCATCAACTACGAAGCGAGCGTGCAGACCAACTCGCCGGCGCAATACGGCTTCTATGGCGAGGAACGTTTCTTCTATCCGGGCGGCCTCTTCGACAACACCGGCACGGCGTACTGGTATGCGGACAGCCGCCGCTACGTGCGGCTCGATACGTCGTGGAGCCATTCGGACACCGCTTCACTCATGACCACGCGCATCGGCGACACGATTTCCTCATCGCTCACATGGACGCGGCCGGTGCGCATGGGGGGCGCGCAACTATCGCGCGACTTCGGCTTGCGGCCCGATCTCGTCACGTATCCCGTGCCCGCGCTCGGCGGTTCGGCCGCCGTGCCGAGCGCCGTCGATCTCTACGTCAACAATGTGCGCCAGTTCAGCGGCGCGGCGCCCTCGGGACCGTTCGTCATCAATGCGGTGCCGGCCATCAACGGCGCGGGCGAAGCGGTGATCGTGAGCCGCGATGTGCTCGGCCGCAGCGTAATGACGACGGTGCCGCTCTATATCGACGCGCGTCTGCTCGCAAGCGGCCTCACGGACTTCTCCGTCGAAGCGGGCTTCGTGCGCCGCGCGTATGCGCTGCGCTCGTTCGACTATGCGGGCGACCCGTCGGCATCGGCGTCGATCAGGCGCGGTTTAAGCGATACCATCACGCTCGAAGCACACGGCGAAGCCACGCGCGGCGTCTACAACGCGGGCGCCGGCGTGTTGTTCGGCATCGGACAAGCGGGCGTCTTCAATGTGTCGCTGGCGGGCAGCGCGGGCAACGGCGGCTCGAATCCCGCGCCCCTTTATATCTATCCGGCAAGCTTCTACAACGGCTTCGATAGCAGTTCGCCGCCTTATGTTCGGCAAGCGCCGCATGGCGGCAGCGGCATGCAGGTTTCGGTGGGATGGCAATGGCGCACGCCCGCGCTTTCCGTCGATCTGCAAGCGCAGAAAGCGACGCCTCACTACAGCGATCTGGCGTCCGCCGAAGGCACGCCCGTGCCGCGTTCGACGTATCGCGCGACGCTTGCCGCGCCCGTGCGCGTGCTGGGTTCTTCGAGCACGGCAAGCGCGAGTTACGTGGGTCTTGCCGATCCCTACTACGGCGACTCGCGCATCGGTTCGCTGGCGTACACGGTGACGTTGCCGCGCGGCACGTCGCTATCGGCGAGCGTGTATCACGACTTCGGCGACACGCGTAACACCGGCGTCTTCGTGGCGCTCGCCTTCGCGCTCGGCGGCGCCCTCAACGCGAGCGTCGATGCAGGCAGCGATCACGGCAAGCCGCTCTTCGGCGCATCGGTGACGAAGACGGCCGACTACGGCGGCGGCTTCGGCTGGCAAGTGCAGACGGCGCATCAGAACGGCGTGCAGCAGTCGCTTGCGCAAGGCGCGTATCGCACGCGCTATGGCGATTTGCTCGGCACCGTGGCGAGCGTGCAGTCGCGCGTGTATGGCGAGCTGGACGCATCGGGCTCCATCGTGATGATGGAAGGCGATGTGCTCGCGGGCCGCCGTATCGACGACGCCTTCGCGCTCGTCTCCACCGATGGCGTAGCGAACGTGCCCGTGCTGCACGAGAACCGCGAGATCGGCAAGACCAATGGCGCGGGGCATCTGCTGGTGCCGGATCTGATTGCGTATCAGGCGAATCATCTCGGCATCGACCCGCTCGATCTTCCCGCCAATACCTCCATCGCCACCACGCAGCTCAATCTCGCGCCGCAATCGCGGGCGGGCGTCGTCGCGCGTTTTCCGATACGGGGTTTCAGCGGCGCACAACTGCAGCTCGTCGATGCCGCAAGCGCTCCCTTGCCGCCGGGCACGACGCTTACGCACCGCGAGACCGGCAAGCGATACGTCGTCGGCTACGACGGACTCGCCTTTATCGACGATCTCGCCGCGACCAATACGCTCGACGCCACGTCATCCGGCACGTCCTGCGAAGCGCACGTTGCCTTCACGGCGCAAGCACACGCCTTGCCGACGCTCGGCCCATTCACCTGCAAGAGCGCGTCGCCATGAAGCGCGCATGGTTCTTGGCTATCGCGCTGTTCGTCTTCATGACGACGCCGGTGCGTGCGCAAGTGTGCACGGCGTCGATATCGAGCATCAACTTCGGATCGATCGCGCCCGCGACGGATTCGTCCGCGAACGTCTCGGGCTCGGTGACGGTGTCTTGCACGGGCTTCGTGCTGACCTTGCCGGTGCGGGCGTGCATCAGCATCGGGACGGGCAGCGCAGGTGCGTCCTACGCGCCGCGCCTGGCGGCCAACGGCGCCAGCACGCTGCAATACAACCTCTATGCCGATTCGACCGGCGGCACGATCTGGGGCTCGCGGCGCTCCGCGAGTTACGGCGCGGTGGCGCTCGACATACCGCTTACCCTCGCGCTCGGCACGGCATCCGGCAGCCGTACCTTGCCGTTTTATGGACGCATCGCGGCGGGTCAGAGCACGCTCGTCGCGGGAACGTATCTATCGACATTCTCGGGCGCGACGCAGGCCGAAATGACGTATCAGCAATACGTTGTTTCGCCGCCCAACTGCTCGACCGTGACCGCCAATTCGAACGCCCTTTCCTTTACCGTGAGCGCGACCGTCATCAACGATTGCACGCTTGCCGCGACCAACATCAATTTCGGCACGGCCGGACTACTCGATGGCGCCTTGACGGCAACGGGCACACTGAGCGTGGCATGCACCAACAACGACCCTTACTCGATAACGTTATCGGCCGGCGGCGGCAGCGGCGCAAGCGTCGCGGACCGGCGCATGACGCGCGGCGGCGGCAGCGAACAGGTGCGATATCAGCTCTATCAGAACGCGGCTTACTCGACTCCGTGGGGCGATGGCACGAATTCCGCGCCGGCTCTCGCAGGCACCGGCACCGGTTCGAGTCAGGCGATCACGGTCTATGCGCGCGTGCTGCCGCAAGCCACACCCACCGCCGGAACTTATAGCGATACCATCCTTGCGACCATCACTTACTGAGCCGCGAACGTGCGCTCTCCACTAGTCAGCATTGCAAAAGTTATTACACACAGGCTCGAAACTACAAGGCGCCGTGCACGGTGACGACGCATGCGGGCGTAACGCTTGCCTCGACGTAACGTTACCTTTGACCGATACGCTCTTCCCGATCCTTCCGAGGATCGCTCAACACCGGCAAAAATTCGGGTTTTCCCTTTCTGAAATCCGCATCCAAACGCCGAACCGCCGCGTATATCCAAACTGGCACGACTCCTGCAAACCTTCTCTTGAACACTAAGGGAGGGAGGGCGGCAAAGCATGAGTACAACGACATCCCGCTCGCAGGTCGAGAACGTCGTGCGCGACTCCGGTCAGGCATTGAGGCGTCGCGTACTTCAGGGTCTCGCGGCTGGCGAGTTTTGTATCGCCTATCAGGGAATCTACCGAGTCGACAGCGGCGAGCTTGCGCGCATGGAAGCGCTCATCCGCCGGCGTCATCCAGACTACGGCGTGCTCTTGCCTGGCGCGTTCTGCGAGGCGTTGCAGGACCCGGACGTCATGGTGAAGATCACCTGGTTCGTAATGGATGCCGTCGCAGGCGATATCGCCGCGTGGCTCGCGCGCGGCGGCAAGCGTTATCCCGTCGCGGTCAACGTGCCGCCTTCGGTCGCCGCCATGCCGGGCTTCGCAAAACGCATGGAAGCGATCTGCGTGGCGCATGGCATCGCGTCGAGCTATATCGAACTCGAACTCTCGGAAAGCGAGGATCTTGCGCTCTTTCCGTCGATTCAACAGGTCGTCCAGCGCTTCCGTAATAAAGGCGTCAACATTGCGATGGATGATTTCGGTACCGGCTACGCGTGCCTCGCCGCGCTCGGGCCGATCGACTTCGGCACCGTGAAGATCGCCAAGGAGTTGCTCGCGGAAGCGCCGCGCTGCCCGAATGCGTGCATGGTGTTTTCCTCGGTGCTCGCGCTGCTCACGCGGCTCAAGGTATCGATCGTCGTCGAAGGCGTGGAGACGCCCGCGCAGGCGCAATGGCTCGCGCAGTGGCCGCATGTGCTCGCGCAAGGCTTCCTGCTCGCGCGGCCCACGTTTGGCATGGACAACGTGCCGGGCGTCGATGCTCACGCGGACATGCAAGGCATGCAGGGAGCCCATGCAATCACGCGGCAAACCAGCCGGCGCTCGGCGATGCGTATCGCGGACGCGGCATGAAGGCGCGCACCGCCTGTATGGAAGGTTGAAAGGACATAAGGCCGGACCCGCTGATTTTATCCGGCCGCCCAGAGCTTCTGGCAGCCCTCGAAACGCCAGAACTTCGCCGACGTAGGCATGCGTCGGCGTTTTTTTTTGGACGCCCGGAATCGATACCCGAGCGCGGCACTCAGAGCGGGCGCGTCTCCGGTTCCTCATCGAAGATCTGGAACTTGCGCATCTTCTCCCACAGCACCTTGCGGCTGATGCCCAGATGCAACGCCGTATCCTGCCGGCGCCAGCCGTTCGCTTCGAGCGCGGCGATCACGCGGTTTCGTTCGTTCATGTCCCACTTGCTGCGGTCGACGAGCAGCTCAGTGGCGTTATCCACGGGTTGCGCATTGCGCGCGAGCACGAGGAGCCGCTTGACGCGCCCTTCGTCCCACGAGCCGAGTTGCCGCACCGTCACACCCACGCGCTCCGCCAGATTGCGCAACTCGCGCACGTTGCCGGGAAAATAGACATCGGCGACGGCGTCCGCCAGCCAGTACGGTAACTCGGGCAAGGACTCGAGCTTCTCCTTGCCCACCACTTCGTTGATGAACGACTTGAAGAGCGCAATCTTGTCGGCCGCGCCGCGTTCTTCCAGCGTCGGAATCTTGAGTTCGATGACCGCGAGCCGGTAATAGAGGTCCGCGCGAAACGTGCCGTCCTTCACGAGCTGCGGCAAGCTCTTGTTGCTCGCCGCGATAAGCCGGAATTCGAGCCGCACGGGCGTCGCCGAACCGAGCCGCGTGACCGCCTGATCTTCCAGCACGCGCAGCAGCTTGACTTGCTGATAGAGCGGCAAATCGCCGATTTCATCGAGAAAAAGCGTGCCGCCGTTGGCCTGCTCGAAGTAGCCTTTATGCGCGAGCACGGCGCCCGTGAACGATCCCTTCGCATGCCCGAAGAACAGCGACTCGAAGAGACCATCGGGAATCGCGCCGCAGTTCACCGGCACGAACGGACCTTCGCCATAGCGGCGATGCTTCTCGTGCAGCAATTGCGCAATGCGCTCCTTGCCGACGCCGGTCTCGCCGTGCAGAAGCACGGGCGTATCGCAATCGGCGAAGGTATCGACTTCGTGCAAGAGCGCCTGCATGCATTCGGCATGCGCGATCAACGCATGCGACGCCTGCGCTTCCTCGCCATGCGCGCGCAATTGCTGTGCGAGTTTCGAGACCATCGCGCGCAATTCGGCGCCGGTGAAATCGAGCGGCAGGATGTGCGAATAATCGGCGGGAAACATGGACGGATCGCGTTCGCGCGGCGCCGCGCCGACCCAGACCACGGGCATCGAATGACGCGCTTCCCAGTCGCGCAGCACGAACGCGCCGCTGTCTATCACGCTTACGCTGATGATCGCGATCGCCGGGCGCGACGAATCGCGCGGCGCGCTGATGGACGTGCCATCCGCACGCAATACATCCACTTCGTGACTGGACATGCAGCGCACCACGCGCTCGACGATGTCGGACTTGCCCTCCCACACGTGGATGTCGAGGCCATCGATTTTGGTGATCTGTCTCATGTCGTTCAGTACGCCAGTTGCGATTCGCCGCAGGTAAGCGACAAGTCGTGAATCGTGCTCGTGCCGATCTGCGCGCCGAGGAGTTGCAGGACGGGGACGAGAACCTGGTCCAGTCCGGCGAGTATCGTGGTCAATGCGGGCGTGAGCAAGGCAAGCAGCAGCGGTGCGATGCTATTGAGCAGCGCGGACGGAAGCAGCGGCGACGCGAGTATCAAACCGCCAGGCGCCGAGAGACTCGTGTTGAGCGAGGACAACGCGTTGGCGAGCGTCTTCCCCGGCAGCGATGCAAGTGTCTGATAGTCGTCGCTGTTGCCGCTCTGGCCATCGAATGTGAGCGTGCCCGATGCCGAAGGCACGGAGCCGGTGGTCACCTTGGCGGTGACCGTCAGCAGTCCGAGCACGTTGACGAGCGTCGCCGGTTGCGAGCAGGCGGCGGTGCCCGCGGGGGTGTCGCCGACACACACGTTCGCCACCGTGCTGTTGACGCCGATGACCGAGCGCCGCGCGAGCGGCGGCCCCTTGCATTGCGTCGACGCAAGGTACGCGGAGCCCGCCACGGCCTCCACGACCACGGGCAGATGCACGGTCGGCGCGATGTTGCCGAAGAGCGGACCGAGCACGAGCGACAGCGTGCCGACCGTGACATCGAGCGATGCGCGCACTTGCGCGGTCTGCGCCTGCGTGCGCCAGTTGCCGTTGGCATCCTGTCCCGCTTCGCCGATGGCAAGCACCGGCGGCTGAATGACCTGCACGGTCAGCCCGGCGGAAATCCCGAGCAGATTCAACCCGCCCGCCACGTTCACCGCCGACTTCCCGGCCTGCGCGATCTCGGCCATGACGAAGAGCGCATCCAGCGGGCTGATGGTCGCGTTGAGCGCGGATTGCGTGTTGGCGAGCGCCACCGAAAGCAGCCCCGGCGCCGTCGATGTCTTGCCGAGCGAGATCGTCTGATTGCCCGGGATATTGGCGCTCGCGATGGTCTGCATCGCGCCAAGCGCCGTCGAGAGATTGGCGTTGGCCACGCTCGTCGTTTGCAGCGCGTTCACCATCAGGCGCGCGATCTGCGCGGCCGTGAGACTCGTGGCGAGCAGTTGATCGACCGTGCCCACGCCCGCCGCCGTCACCAGATCGGCGATTTTCACGCGGGTATCGGCGAGTCCCTGATACGACGCGAGCGAGAGATTGAGGCTCGTGCCGAGCAGCGCGTTGAGCAGGCCGTTGATCGGTCCCGGGCCGATGCTCGCGAGCGTCGTGCCGATGCTGAACGCGCCGATATCCGTGACCTTGGCGACGGCCGTCGCCGTCACCGTGCGTGCCGGCCCCACGAAGAAGTACGGCACGGTGCGCGTCGCGACGACTTTCACCGCGTTGATCGGCGTGCCGCCCGCCGCGAAGTAGTCGGGCGCGGCGTTCGCTTGCGTGTCCCAGCGGCCGCACGCGGTCGTCATGCCGTTGCCCGACGCGGTGGCATCGAAGCCGTTGACCGCCGCGCTGCCCGTCGCGGCGGCGGTGGCGCGCGTGCACGCGGCATCGGCGACTTGCGAGCCTGCGGTTGCCGCTAGATCGGCCGCGCTTTGCAGGCTGCGGCGCGCGAAAAAGAAATTGCCGACGTCGATCGCGCCGAGCGCCGCCACCGCCACGATCAGCCAGATGGCCGCGAGCGTGCCCGCCACGCCGCGTTGCGCGCGCCGCGCTGGTCGATGGCGAAAAGGCCGTGTCATGGGCCGGTCAGTCCGCGTCGTGATAGTTGACATCGAGCGCCGGACGTCCCGCCTGTTCCAGCGACGAGCCGTAGCGCTCGGGAATAGCCGTCTCGAACGACTTCATGTAGCGCGCGTAGCCAAGACTCGCTTGCGCGCCGGGCATCGGGCGCGCGGGACCGGCTGCGGCATTGCTCGACTGCAACGTGAGCCAGGCTTCGGTTGCGTGACCGACTTCGCTTGCTGCCGGTGCGCCTTCCTCGGCCCGCGCTGCGGATACGAGCGCCATCGCGCTCAACCAGATCGCTGCCATTGACGATGCTTTCATCGACTGCTTCCTCGCTCGATTCGATTTCAACGTGACGCGATACGGCTACCGCCGCCTTCGTCCTGCACTTGCGCGCGATACGTGCGCGCCGCCTGCTGCACGCGCTTTGCATCGCCCTGAATGGCCTGCTGCACGTCCGGCGCGAACTTCTGTTGCGTCATCAATCCCTGCGCGTTAGCGGCCTGCCCGCTCGAAAGCAGAAAGAGCGCGACGTTGCTCATGATCTTCGCGTTGTCCGGCGCGAGTTCGGCGGCCTTCATCAATGGCACGCGCGCGCCCGCTATGTCGCCTTCGCGCAGCTTCGCGTACCCAAGGTCGGACAGCGTCGCGGCATCGGTCGGCGCGCGCTGCGCGGCGGCTTCGAAGCGCATTGCCGCCAGCCGGAAGTCGCCCGCCTGGCCGGCCAGCAAACCCAGTCCACGCAGACCGCGCGCGGCGAACGGGGTATCGGCGAGACGCGCATAAGCTGCTTCGGCGGGCTGTGTCTGGCCGGTCTGACGCAGCGCATCGGCGCGCAAGAGAATGGTGTCGGGCGACTCGCCATACTGCTGCTCGTAAGCGTCGATATGCGCGAGCGACGCGAAGTACAACCCTTGCGACTGCATCCGGTCGATGAGCGCCAGATACATGCCGGGCGTGTCGGGCGCGGCATCGCGATGCATCGCCTGATCGAGCGCGGCCTGACGTTCGGCCTGAATGCCGACGCCGTAGCCGCTTTCCATCTTGCTCGCGCATCCGCCTAACAGCATGCATGCTCCGATAGCGGCAAGCGTGACGAGTCGCGTCCGGTTGATTGAAGATTGCGTCATCGATGAAGCCCCGAAAGCGAATGCAATACCGCGAGAAACCCCGGCCCCGCGGTGACGATGAGCAGCGCAGGCAACAGCGTCAGCACCATCACGCCCGTCATCTTCACGGTGACTTTGCCGATGCGCTCACGCAGCGCCGCACGCCGCGCCTCGCGCAGACGGTCGCCGAACTGCCTGAGCGGCTCCTGCACCGCGCCGCCGTATTTCTCCACCTGAATCACGAGCCGCACGACCGCCGCGAGGTCTTCGTTCTCGTAGCTGCTGGAAAGGCGCTTGAGGGACTGCTCGCGCGTGCGGCCCGTCGCAAACTGCGCCTGCGCCGCCGCCAGTTCCTTCGACAAGATCGGCAGCACCGTTTTGAAGTCGTGGATCATCACTTGCAGGCTCTGATCCAGCGATAACCCCACGCCCTGCAACAGCCGCAACAGATCGACGAACATCGGCAGCTCGTTGCCGACCGCGCGCTGACGCGCGTTCGCCCGGCTCTGCACGAACCACTTCGGCGCCATGAAGCCGCCCGACAGCGCGACGAACAGCAGCAGCGTGAAGCGCGCGCCGTGCGGCGTGCCACGCGCGAGCAACATCAGCGCGACCGGCGCGAGCGCCGCGCCCGCGATGCGCGCCAGCATGAAAGCGCCGCGAGCGCGCGCGTCGAGATAGCCGCAGCGATCGAGCAGGCGGCGGTCTTCGTCGGCCACGGCGATGCGCCCGAACGAGGTATCGAGCCACGCGATGCTCGCGCGACCGATGGCGGCGAACAGGCCCGTTAGCGGCGTTTCGCCGCGCGCAGGCCCGCTATCCGTCGATACCGGCGCGCCTGCCGCGACACGTTGCGTGAGCGCACCTTCCAGCGTGCGCGCCGAGCGTTGCATGCGCGCGTAGCGGCTCAACGCGAGCGCGCCGATCAGGGCGGCGGCGCATGCGAGCGCGAGCACGGCGAACGCGGCCACGAGGTTGGGCGTCAGACGCATCGCGTCCTCTTAACGTTTACGGCGCGCGCGCTCATGTCCTGAGCCTCGCCATGCGAAACAGCAGCCACACGCCGAGCATTTGCAGGCCGAGCGCCGCGTACACGAGCCGCTGGCCGAGCGGATCGGTCCACATCGCATCGAAATATTGAGGGTTGGTGACGATCACCGCCGCGCCGAGCAGAACGGGCAGGAGACCGAGCACCCACGATGAGAGGCGCGTTTCCGTCGACAGCGCGACGAGTTCGCGGTCGGCCTGTTCCAAATCGCGCATGAGCGCCGACATGCGGTCGAGCATCACGTCCGAGCGCCCGCCGTATTTCACCGATACGCGCAGCACCGCGCCCACCAGTTCGAGCTCGCGCACGCGATACATCCGCGCCACCGCGCCGAGCGCGTGATCGATCTCCATGCCGGTACGCAGCATCGGCAACACGCGGTCGAGGCAATCGGCGAGCGGCGGCTCCGTGCTTCCGAGCGCGGTCTGAAACGCCGCCGGCACGCTATGACCGATGACGATGAGCCGCACGATGCCATCCATGAACGAGGGCAACTGCCGCACGATACGCTGACGTCTTTTCTGCGCGCGCCAAAACAGCGCTGCCGCCGTCACGGCAAGCACGAGCGCGGCGGCCGCAAGCCCGAGCAATGCGTTCGTGCGCGCTGTCATCCAGAATGCGGCCAGCGCGGCGGCGACGAGCGTGACGAAAAAGAAAGCGCGCGGCCGTTCGATTCCCGCACGCCGCATCAGATATCCATAAGCGGCACGCGCCCGCACGATGTCTCGCGCAATCTCGACACTCACGCCCGAGTGCGTGTTCGCCGATGCCCGCGACTGCTCGGGCTGCCGTGCAGTGCGCGGCCGCGGCGTTGCGTGCGACGCCATGACCTGCCGCTCAACGAAGCGCGCGGCGAGCATGCGTTCGCGCTTTTGCGCGCCGCGCCGCCACAAGGCGAGCGCGGCGGCTGCGAACAACAGCGCGAGCATCGCGACGAGCGCCACGCCTCTAGACACGGAAGCCTCCGCCGAAGCCGCCGAAACCGCCGCCGCCGCTTTTGCCGAACCCTTCTGCAAGCGACGCGCCCAACGCCTGCCGATACTTCGCGAGCTTGGGCGAGCTCGGATGAATGCCGAGCGAGGTCCAGCGGTCGGTTTCCTCGCCGTTCGCATCGGCGACGGGGTCGTAGCGATACAACTCCTGCATCGCGATGATGTTGTCCGACAGCCCGGTGACTTCCGTCACGGAAAGAATGCGCCGCTTGCCGTTCGAGAGCCGCCCGATCTGCACGATGAAGTCGATGGCGTTTGCAATCTGCCGCCGCAGACTTGCCTCGGTGCCCTGAAAGCCCGCGAAGCCCGCGAGCATTTCCAGCCGGTAAAGGCACTCGCGCGGTGAACTCGCGTGCACGGTCCCCATCGAGCCGTCGTGGCCGGTGTTCATCGCCTGCAGCATTTCCAGCACTTCGCCACCGCGCACTTCGCCGACGATGATCCGGTCGGGCCGCATCCGCAACGTGTTGCGCAAGAGGTCGCGAATCGACACGACGCCCGCGCCGTCGAAGCCGCCCGGACGGCTTTCGAGCCGCACCACATGCGGATGATTGAGCGACAACTCGGCCGTATCCTCGATCGTCACGACGCGTTCGTGCTTCGGAATGAAGAACGCGAGCGCGTTGAGCAGCGACGTCTTGCCCGAACTCGTGCCGCCCGAGACGAGCACGTTGCAGCGCGCCTCCACCGCCGCTTCGAGCAGCGAGCTGATCTCCTGATTGAACGTGGAGTTCGCGAGCAGATCGTCGGGGCGCAGCGGATCGCGGCGAAACTTGCGGATCGACACCACCGGCCCGTCGATCGACAACGGTTCGATGACCACGTTCAGGCGGCCGCCGTCTGGCAGGCGCGCATCGACCATCGGGTTCGACTCGTCGAGCCGTCGGCCGATGGGCGCGAGAATCCGCCGCACGATGCGCAAGAGGTGCGCGTTGTCCGCAAAGCGCACGGGAATCTTTTCGAGCATGCCGTGACGCGACACGTAGACATCGCTATAGCCGTTGATGAGGATGTCTTCCACGGCGGCATCGGCGAGCAAGTCCTCGATCGGACCGAAGCCCGCGAGCTCCTTCGTGAGCGCGGCCGCGACGAGGCGCACCTCGCTCTCGTTGAGCGGGATGCGTCGCAGGCGCACGAAGCTGTCCATCTCCAGATCGACGAATTGTTGGATGGCCTGGCGCGACCATCGCCCGAATTCGGCGCCGAGTTCCTCAATACGCGTGAGCAGATGTTCATGCGCCGCGCTCGCCACGTCCTGGAACTGCTGCGAGTGCGCGAACGCGACGGCATCCTCGGCCAGATCGTTGGAAAACGCGATGTCCTTGCTGAAGTCCTGAACCATCGTCATGACCGCCTGAGAAAGGTGGGAAGAAGTTGCGCGAGTCCGGCGGCCGGGCTTTCAGTAGCCTTGGGCAGTGCATGGCGGCCGGCGGGCGCGGGTTCATCCGCGAGACGCGCGACGAGAGGTAAAAGCGCGCGCACGTAAGGGTCGCGAGGCGCGGTATCCGCGAGCAGGCTTCCCTGATTCACCGCGCGCCCGAGCGCCTGCGCACGTTCCGGCAAGATGCCGATGAGCGGTAGCCCGAGCCGCGCGGCCAGTTGATCCGCGCCGAAGTTGAGCGCCGCATCGAACTTGTTGACGACGAGACCGAGCGAAATCTTCCGCGCCGCGGTTTCGGTTTGCTCGCCGCCGCGCACATGCTCGACGAGCGTGACGGCCGAGACCGCCGAGACCACGTTCGGATCGCATACGAGCCAGGTTTCGTCGGCGGCCTGCACGACTTGCGCGACGAAGTCGGGATTCGAAAAACCGCCGAGATCGACGATCTGGTGGTCGAAGTATGCGCGCAGCCGGTTGAGTGTGCTGACGGCCGTGGCAAAGGAAATCGCGCGCAATTCGGCAAGATCGGCGGGCAGCGCGGTGAGCGCGAGGCCGCTCGCATGACGCGCGAAGGCGGTGTGCACGAAGGTTTCGTCGAACCGGCGCAGGTTGCGCACGGCATCGACGAAATGCAGTTCGCTGCGCGTGTCGAGCAAAAGCGCGCTGTCGGCGGCGGGCAGGCCGAGATCGAGCAGTGCGGTGGCGCGGCGCGCGCTCTGACCGCGCCGTTGCAGACTCACGGCGAGATTGGCGGCGAGCGTGCTCACGCCCACGCCGATGCGCGCGCCGAGCAGCACCGTCAGCTTGCCGCGCTTGGGCACATGTTCGGGACGCTCGTCGATGAGCCGCCGCGCCACCGTGAGCACGCTGCCGGGATGTCCACCGGTATCGATGAAATCGCGCACGCCCGCGCGCAAAGCGGCGAGCGCGGGTGCGGGCGTCGCAAGCGTGCCGAGCGCCACGACCGGCACGTTTGGAAAAGCGTCGCGGGCCGCTTCGGCGAGTGCGGCCGCGTGGTAATCGGCGCGCTCGGTGAAGTCGATGAACACGATGGCCGGCGCGCATTCCGCGATGCGCGTGACCAGCGCGACGGCATCGCACGGCGCGATTTTCACCGCGCCCGTGTTGGTCAGCGCCTGCTGCAGCCACGCTTGCCTCGACGGTTCGGGACTCGCCAGCAGAAAGCGCGCGGTGAGCGGCTCGCCCGCTGCCGCCGCCGCTGCTGCCTTGCCGGGTCCGAATCCTTGGGTGTTCATCGCGAAAATCCTGGCGCGGTGTCGGAAGAAAGCGCTCCGCCGACAAAGCTCTTCCACACCGGTCCGTCGCGCTGTTCGGACTGCTGGCCGGGCGTCATCGGCAAGGCGGCGCCCCGGGCGATAGGCGCGACCAGGTGCGGCGTCACGATGATCACCAGCTCGCGGTCCGTCTGCGAGTACTGCAAAGTCTTGAAGAACGCGCCGATGACCGGCAAGTCGCCGAGCAAGGGCACCTTGTTTACGTTCGACGCCGTTTCGCGATCCACCAGCCCGCCGATCACGAAGCTCTCGCCGTCGCCGAGTTCGACCGCCGTTTCCGCGCGGCGCGTGGTAAGCGCGGGCACCGAAACACCGTCGATGGTGATGGCGTGCGCGAAGTCGAGCTGGCTCGCTTCGGGCGCGACCTTCAGCGCAATGCGGTCGGCGCCGAGCACGGTCGGCGTGAGCGAAAGGCCTATGCCATACGGCTTATAAACGATGGTCGTGCTCCCGAGCGCCTGCGGCACTGGAATCGGAATTTCGCCGCCCGCGAGAAAGCTCGCGCTCTGGCCCGAGAGCGCGACGAGCGTCGGCTGCGCGAGCACGCGCGCGAGGTTGTTCCCTTCGAGCAGGCTCAGGTTGGCGAACAAACCGCGCGAGCCCGAGTTGAGCAGCAGGTTGAACGCGGCGCCGATTGGCGAGGTGGACGTCACCTGCAACGCGGTCGTCGCGCCGCCGGTATAGGAACCCAGCGAACTGGGCGCGAAACTGCCGAACGCGAAGCCCGCGTGATTCTGCGAGAACAGATTGAAGCCGGCTTCCTTCAGCACGGCCTTGCTGAACTCGACCACTTTCACGTCCACCTGCACGACGCTCTTGCTCTGTACCGTCGATGTATCGACGAGCGCGCCGTCCTTGCCGATAGCCGCGCGCGCCGCCGCTGCCGCGCGCTGATGCTTGGCCATCGACGGCGTGCTGCCGCTGAGCACGGCCGTCTTGCCGAGCACGCGTACTTGCGGCGCGTCGTGGTCGAGCAGCGCGGCGTTCGCGCTGGCGGCGACATCGACGGTATAGGACGCCGGCGTGTCGCTGCCCTGTTCCCAGACGAGCAGATTGGTCGTGCCTGCCGACTTGCCGACCAGCAGCACGCCGCCATTCTTGAGCACGAGAACATCCGCGATGCCGGGATCGGCGACGGCCACGCGCGACACCGTGCGGCCATGCGCGAGAACCCGCTGCGCACCGGTCGCAAGCGCGATCACGGGAGCGTCTTGCGCGCTGCCCGTCGATGCACGCTCGATGTCATCCGCGTGCGGCGTCGCGACGGCATGCGCCACGTTCGCGTTGAGGCCAAGCAAAACCGCGCAGCACGCCATGAGCGCGCGCGTGTGGAACCGCAACGTCGTTGGCCGGTTTATCGTCATCGTCATGGCTTGCTTCGTTTCGAATTCATCGGGATAGCCGGCATCGGCGCGCTCAATATGCGGTTCGCTCGACACGGCCACCCCGGATCACTTCCACTTCGTTGCTACGCGGCGCACGCGTCACGCCCGCCGCACGAGGCTGCGTCACCGGTTCGCGGCCGGCGCGCGCGCCCGACAGCGCACCGAGCGATACCCCGGCGGCCGCGCGTGCGGCGCCATCCGCGTCGGCATGCAAGGCAGCGGCATGCAGGGGCAGCCACGACTGCGGCGGCGGCATTTCGTCGTCGTTGGTGTTGCGCAGCGCCAGCACGAGGCGGCCCGCGCTTTCGGCGAGCGTGAGCGCATCGACGTCGGCGGTGCGCACGGCGAGTACGGCGGTCTGTGCGTTCAAATTGCGAGTCGCCTGGTTCGTGTCGCCCGCGGCCTTGCCATCGACACCCTCCACCGACGCGCCGCCCACGCTCAGCACGCGCACTTTCGACAATAGAAGGCGCGCCTGTGTCGCCTCTACTTCGGCGCCGCTGCTGCCGCCGCCTTCGCGCTTGAGCGTGAAAAACACATCGACGAAATTGCCTGGGCGCACGAGATTGCCGACCGCGTTGGTTTCGTCGACGCGCACCGCGACCGCGCGTTCGCCCGGCTCGACGACATCGGCAAGTCCGCTAGACAGCGTCTCGACCGTGAGCGGCGTGCCTTGCGGCACCGCGACGCGCGTGGTGCGGCCGGTGAGCGCGGCGGTATCGCTGAACACGCCGGACGCGGGTTCGGCCTGCATGCGCACCGTGAGCGACGCGGCATCGAGCGGCTTGCCGGGCTGCAAATCGCGTGCGGCGATCACCACCGGCGCGAGCTTGCGATCCACCGCGAGCGCGGGACCGGGCGCGCCGCCGTTGGCGCTTGCCGGCAGCGGCGCCGGGGCGCGCGCCAGCGTGAACGCGAAGATGCCCAGCGCGATGGCCAGCATGAAAAACAGGACCGCGAGCGTTCGTGTGACGTTGGCGATGTGAGATCAATCGTGAAAGTTCGGGCGGACGCTCATAACACGTTGTCCGGATTGAGTTGGACCATCGCGCGCGCCACCAGCGAATCGGGCAGCGCGAGGCCGATCAACGGCAGCGTCGGCACCAGCGGCTTTTGCGCATAGGCATAAGCGAGCGTCACCTGGATGCAGCGCAGGGTCCCGTCGTAGGTACATGGCGCGGGCGTGGCGGTGCATTGCGCGAGTCCCGCAAGCCAGTTCGACAAGCCTTGCGCGGTCTGGCAGGCGGCACTGCCACGGCGCGCGAGGGCGTCGTCGATGCTTGTCGCGTTGGCCTGATAGCGCAGCGCGGCGCGTGCGCCCTCTTCCGCTGCGAGCGTCAGCGACTGCTGCGCGACGAACACGAGGCTGTAGGTGACAATGGCGTAAAAGATAAGGAAGAACAGCGGAAACACGATGGCGAACTCGACCGCCACGTTGCCGCGCTGGTTTCGTCGTGGGCGTGGCCGTTGGATTGATGGCGCGGACTTCATGCTGGCCGCCCCGTTGCGTTCAGCAGATGCAGCGCCAGCTGACCGATCCCGGCCGCCGCGAGCAATGCGCCGTAGGGCGTGCTGTTGCGCCTGCGTTCGGCCACGCTCGCATGCGCGGCAAGACTGCGCAGCGACAGCACCACGCGGTCCTCACGGCGTGCGAGCAACACGAGTGCATGCACCGCAGCCGCAAGGCTCGCCGCGACCCAGACGCCGACGAGTTCGCGCGGACCGCACCACGCGCCGAGCACGGCGAACGCCTTGACGTCGGCGGCGCCCATCATGCCGAGCAGGTAGAACGGCAAGAGCGCGGCGAAACCCGCCAACGCGCCGAGCAATGCGAAGCCGATCGCCGTCTGAAAAGGCGAAATGCCGAGCGCGGCGAACGCAAGCGCGAACACGCCTCCGGCCGCGACCAGCGAATTCGGAATGGACCTGCGCTGCCAGTCGAATAAGACGACCGCCAGCGCCCAGCCGATAAATATCGCGGATTCAAAATAAATCATGGCAGCGTAAATCGGCAGGCAATAAGACAGCGCCCTCCGTAGTAATACGGAGGTTTAATCGAAACTCGAAAGATGTATTCGGTCCGCGCGCCGGATTGCTCCGGCGCGCGAATCGGCATCTCGTCAGCGAATGAAGATGGGATTAGCTCGACGTTTTAGCGAGCTCCGCCTTTATCGCGTTGAAAGTGGACGTGAGCTGAGTGGAGACGCCGCCCACGGCCGTCATGATGCCGAGCGCAAGCACGCCGGCAATCAGCCCATATTCGATGGCGGTGATCCCACGCCTGTCGCGGATGAATTGAAGCAAGGTAGATGTCATTCTTGTTGCCCTCGGATGGTGTACTGCCTGGCCGCGGATTCGCCTCTTCGTGCGAGGCTCCAGGCGGCAGACCACCACGCGAACGCGATGTCGTGACCCCGGGCCCATGCATCGGAGCGGCGCTCCAACTCTCTCGATATTTTTGGTTTTTCTTGTTGATCGCTACCCTCCCACAACGTTTGCCGAAAGAAGAGGACTGCGTTGGCGAATTTATATCGCATGCACATCTCAAAATCAATTACATCAGAACATTTTGTATCGTGCAGTGCATCAATAGTTGCATCGAGTAAATAAACTCTGGCATATCAGTAAAATCAACTTGATGCGAATGCAGCGACTCGTATTCATTTCCTGCCCCGCTCTTTTTCACTCACTGGCTCATTATGGCGGGCCCGCGTAACGCGTCGCGTCGTAACGCGGTTCGATGTTCGTTACGTTACGAACGTCCGCATTGCCGTTTGCCGACACGCGGTGAGAGGCGGCCGCAATCTCCCGCCGAACCCCGAATTCATTTGGAAATTCTCCTTTCGCGAGCGCTTCTCGCAGGGCGAGGAACGCCTGCGAGCCCCGTCGTCCGTACGTTGGCACACCTTTCGCAGTTACTGGCCCGCGGTTCAACCAAAACAAAGTAACGAGGGCCATCATGAATACGAGGAACGTCGGACAGGAATTCTTGCGCAAGTCTATCGTCGCGGCAGCGGTCGCGAGCGTACTCACGCTGGCGGCGTGTGGCGGCTCGGGAACGATGAGCAAGTCGGCAGGCGCGAGCGGTAGCGGCTCTGGAACGATCACGACCGGCGACAGCGGCACGGGCTCGGGCAGCAGCGGCGGTACCGGAACGGGTAGCGGCGGGGGTAGTGGTAGTGGCAGCGGTAGTGGCGGGGGGACCAGCGGGGGCTCCGGTGGCAGCACGGGCGGCACAAGCGGCGGCGGCACCGGAGGCGGTAGCACGGGTAGTGGTAGCACCGGGGGCGGCGGTACGGGCGGTGGCAGCACCGGAGGCGGTAGCACGGGTGGTGGCAGCACGGCTGGTGGCAGCACCGGCGGTGGCAGCACGGGCGGCGGGGGCACTGGCGGTGGGGGAACCGGCGGTGGCACCACGGGCAGCACGACGCCTCAGCCTGTCGCGGCCGTCGTAGGCAAAACAGGCAACGTGGTGTCCGCGCTTGGCGCGACGGTATCGGGAATCGGGTCGGCAATCGGCGCGACGACCACGCCGCTCGTCAGCGCGGGCACCACGAAAGCCACGGGCGATGTCGTCACGAACGCAGGCGCGGCTGTCACGACGCTCGGCGATGGCGTGTCGGCCGGGCTCGGAACCATCGGCTCGAGCACGAATCCGGTCGGCACGACGGTGGCGAGTCTTGGCGGTGTCGTCGAAAAAACCGGCGATACGGTCAGCAGCGCCGGGACGCTCGTATCGAGCCTCGGCACCGGTACGCTTTCGCCGCTCGCACCTGTTACGACGCCGGTCGGGAGCATCGTCGGAATCGTGGGTAACGCGGTGACGCAGACGGGCGGCGTCCTCGATCAGACGCTGACCAGCGCACCGGTTCAGCAACTCACGCAGCAAGTCAGCCAGGCCATCACGCCGATCACGTCTGTCGTCAGTTCGACGACGCAGACCGTCGGCGCGGCAACGGGCCTCGGCACGCCGGTCAACAACCTCCTCACAACGCTCGGCGGCGCGCTCGGTCAGGCGGGTCAGGGCATCGCAGGCACGGGCGCCAATCCGGTCACGGCGGGCGTGGGCAATCTGGTGTCGACCACGGGAACGACGGTGGCATCCGCGGGCGGCCTCGTCAGCGGCACGCCGGCGTCCAATCCGCTCGCACCGATCACCGGCATTCTCGGCGGCGCGACCGGCGCAGGCTCGGGCGTACTTGCGCCGGTCACGGGTCTGGTCGGCGGCGTCACGGGCGCACTGACGGGCGCAACGGGCGGCACTGGAACGACGGCAGGCTTGCTTGCGCCGGTCACCGGTCTCGTCGGCGGCGTGACGAGCGCGCTCACGAGCGCGACGGGCGGCGGTACGGGCTCGACGGCGAGCTTGCTCGCACCGGTCACGGGGCTTGTCGGCGGCGTCACGGGTGCGTTGACGGGCGCAACCGGCAGCGGTACGAGCGTGCTCGCGCCGGTCACGAGCGTGGTCAGCGGCGTGACGGGTGCGTTGACAGGCGCGACGAGCGGGACGGGCGCCGGTGCCGGTGTGCTTGCTCCGGTCACGGGCGTGGTCGGCGGCGTGACCGGCGCGCTTACAGGCGCCACGGGATCGGCCGGTGGCGTGCTGGCTCCGGTGACAGGCATCGTTGGCGCCGTCACTGGTGCGCCGGGCGGCACGACCGGCTCGTCCGGTTCGGGCGGCGGCGTGCTCGGCACGGTGACCACGATCACGGGCGCGGTCGGCGTGACGGTTGCCACGACGCACGGCACGACCAGCGCAGGCGCGGGTACGGGCGTGGGTATCGCGACGACGACAGGCGGCACGGGTAGCACCGCCAGCACCGCAAACGGCTCTGGCACGGGCTTGCTCGGCGCGGTGGGTTCGATCGTCGGCGGCGTGCTCGGAGGACCGCGACGCTAACGCATGAAGCCAGGCGTCACCGTTTCCGGATCGCGGCGTATCGCGGTTCGGAAACGGCGTGACGCCAGGCGAATGTCGACGCGCATGCCAGCAACACAACACGCGTCCGATCGAAGCCACGAATCGCATCACCAAACGACAACACACGACGAAGAACGCGGCGCTGCCCGTGCAGGATGTTGGAAGAAGCACGCACCGCACGACGTTCTCGCGACAACCTTCGAGGATTCATCGTGGAGATCCGCGACTGGAAACGGGTGCTCTTGCTCGCCGCAATCGGCGCCCCATTCACGGCGCAACTCGCGCTCGCTCAAACTGTTCCGGCGGCACCGCGCGCGAGCATCGGCGGCAATCCGCTCGATGCCCTGCCGCAAGTGAACACGCCGCCCAAGCCGGCGGTATCGGTGAACGTGCAGCCTCCCGCTCCCGCGCTCGACGCGCTCCTCGCACAGCATCTCACGCCGCGCAAATTCGAAATCGAGGGCGTCAAAGCCCTGCCCTTCGACGATGTCGCGCAACGCTTCGCGCCGCTCGTCGGCACGGACGTGACCATCGGCAAGCTGATCGAAACCGCCAACGGCATCACCGCGCTTTACAAGGAGCGCGGCTATGCGCTCTCGTTCGCCTTCATTCCGGCGCAAACGTTTCGGGAAGGCGTGGTGCGGATAACGGTGGTCGAAGGGTATATCGCGCAGGTCGTCGTGAAGGGCAACGCGGGCGCGGCCGAGAAGCGCATTCGCGCGGTGGCCGACCGCATGCGTCAGGACCGGCCGCTCACGCAAGCGAATTTCGAGCGTTATATCAACGTGCTCGGCATGATTCCGGGCGTGAAGACGCGTGCGACCGTCGCACCGCCGCAGAATACGGACGGCGCCGCCACGCTCGAACTCGATGTCGAGCGCAAGCCTTTCAACGTGAGCACGGGCATCGACTTCAATCATCCGGGCGTGCAGGGCATTCTGAGCGCGACCGAGAACGGCATGCTCGGCTTCGGCGAATCGCTGTCGGCGTCCGCGCTGTTGCCCAAGGGACGCGACGATCAAACCTATTACGCGCTCAACGGCTCGCTGCCTATCGGCACGGATGGCTTCACCGCGAAAGTCGATGCATCGCATTATCACGGGCATCCGGTCGACAATCCGGGGCTGCCGTCTTATATCGAGCGCACCGTCGTGAACGACAAACTCGCGTTTTCCGCCGTCTATCCGTTCCTGCTGAGTAACGCGCGCAGTCTCGTCGGCACGGGAAGCGTCTATGCATCGCACGATGAAGACCGGCTGAAGAACACCATCGTCGCGGGCAATCCGCAGTTGTCGCAGCGCTCGCAGATTCGCGTCGCGCAATTGCAGCTCGATTACACCGGCATTGCGACAGGCGTCGTGCGGCGCGCGAGCGTGAACGTGGCGAAGGCGTTCGACGTGCTCGGCGCCTCGAAGAGCGCGGACACCAACATTGCCGGCTACGCGCCCGTCAATCCCGTCTCGCTCACCTTCGTGCGGACCGGCGCGAGCTACACGCAGAGCAACGAATGGCCGATGAAAATCGGCACGGCGCTTTCGCTGACGGGGCAGTATTCGCCTGACTCCCTGCCGACATCCGAGCAGGTTTCGTTCGGCGCGCAGCGTTTCGCGCTGGGCTATCAGCCGGGCGAAGTGTCGGGCGATTCGGGCTTCGGCGCGTCATTCGAAGTGAACCGGCCGCTCGATATCGGCATGACGTATCTGAAGACCTTCACGCCTTACGTCATGGTCGATGCCGCGCGCGTTTTTCTGCATGGCGGCACGGCGAGTCCGCGGCGTTTGTCGTCGTTCGGGATAGGTTTTCGAGTGTCGGATTCGAAGCACTACAGCATCGATCTGTCCGTCGCCAAGGCAACGGGCGATGCGCCCCTCGAGAGCGCATCGCGCAGTCCGCGTGTGAACGCTTCGTTGTCGTATCAGCTGGACTGAAGCTTCACGTGACTGAGCGTCCGGTTCACGGCGTCGAAGCGGGCGCCGGTTGTCCGGCCTTCTTTGCGTTGACCTTGGCCTGCGCGTTCTGCAGATTCTGCGGATAGTCGTTCTGCTCGCCGCCGGGGTTATAGCCGTTCTTTTCGAGCTCGCCGAGTTCGGCGTTTTTCTTTGCGCGCGCTTCCTTGCGCTGCGCTTTCTTGACCTGCTTGGGCGTGGACGCGCCGGCGTCTTGCGCGTGTGCGGGCGTCGCGGGCAGCGTGACGAGCGCCGCGACGGACAGCGCGATGACGGCGAGCGGTGCGGTGCGTAGGTTAAGCATAATTCTTCTCCCCAGGAAGTGAATGAAGCGCCTGTCGCGACAGCAAGACCCGATCCAAACCTTATCTGTCGACGATCCGGCTGAGGTTCGCCCGCACCCGCTGCAGGAGCCCGATCAACTGCTCGCTTTCCTGGCGGCTCAGGCCCGCGAGCGCCTCGGAAGTGATTTCGTCGCCGACGCGCCGCGCCCGGTCGAGCGCCTTCTCGGCTTTCGCGGTCATGCTCACTTGCCGCTCGCGGCGGTCGTCGGGATTGAGCCGTCGTTCGATCCAGCCACCCTCCTCCATGCGATCCAGCAGTCGCCCGGCGGAGATCGGCGCGACCTCGAGCAGCCCGGCGAGCCGCACCTGATTCACCTCGCCGTAATGCGACAGATAGGCGAGCACGCGGCATTGCGCGCGGGTCAGATTCAGCGATGACTTGGCAAGCTCGTCGAAGCGGTTGCCGCACAGGCGGTCCACATCGGCGACCAGAAAGCCGAAGCGTTTGTCGAGTTGAGTTTCCATCGGGCGATTATAGGGAAGACGCCGCCCGGTGTTCCAGAGGCGACGGGCAGGCAAACCACGATGATCGTGATCTCAACGACTTCATGCTGATGTGCGTTGTCGGTGTGATGCGCCCAGCGATGAATTGAGTCGCTAATCATTCGACGCACGCCACGGCGAAAAGTCCATGCCTATTTTTGCCGAAGAGATGACTCGACTTCTTGAAGTTAATCGTTATGTTTCGGTATCCGAATATCTCTGAATTTTTTGCCGATGGCGCGGTCGATTCGAATCATGGATGTATCAGTTCGCATATTCGAATTTGGTCACGGGTCAACGTCTGCCACAACGGCCGATAAAGGCTCGACAGTACTAAATTATTTAGTCTCTGCACACAGGATGACGCGCGCGTTAGTTGGGCAGGATTTAGTTGCACAGCGCCCGGTAAATATCGTTCCAATTGCTTTATGTTTTACCGATTTACAGCCGCATGCGTGTTAAGCTTCACAGCACGCCGCCTGAAGCAAGCCACGCGGCACGCACCATTCGCCGCTTGTGAGTTGTCCCTCCTATCGATCGTGCCCGTATCGTCCAAGGGGCTTGGACAATCCATGCTCCCTTCAACGAGAAAGCGCCCTTTTCGCACGACTCGCTTTATTAGTAATTAGCGCATTATTGATCTGACGATCCTTTTCAATACTCGCTTCGTTAGTTCTAACTTCGTGTAAGTGCAGCGACGGGTTGCACGATCTCCTCGGTTGCAGGCGCGTTTGAACGCAAGCCTTGCCCGCTTCTAATCCGCCAAGAGTCGCCATTCTCTGCGACTAATGTCTTGCGTGCGTCACGATCGCATCGGCGATCGATTCGCGAAAAATAGTCTTTGCCACCTTGGTCGGCGCGTCCAGGCCACCGACATCAGCGTGAAATATCCAGCCGGCTGTTTTTCCGGCTCAACAAGACTAAATGCCTACTACGTATGTGTAAATAGCTGGTTCAGACCGGTCTACGGAGCAAACGGTGTTTACTACCGAGTGGTACCTGCCCATGAAAGCCGATTCCCTCCCTCATCCACGAGAACAAATACCGGAGAACCCCGGCTTCACGCCTGTCGCGCTACTGCTCCGTGCTCTCTCGATGCTCCCATATCGATGGGTTGCCAGAATTGGCAGCATACTTGGCGCGCTGCTGTACGAGATCCCGAGCCGTCGCAAGCACATCGTTCTCGTCAATCTGCGCCTTTGCTTTCCCGGCAATTCCGAAGCGCACTATCAAGAGCTTGCCAAAAAGCACTTTCGTCATGTAATCCGCAGCTATCTCGAGCGCGGTATTCAGTGGTACGGCAGCGCGAAGTCGATACGTTCGATAGTGCAGATAGACAGCGAAATCGATCTCGATGATAAAAACGCCCCGCCAACGATTTTCATGGGCTTTCACTTCGTTGCCATCGAGGTCGGCTGTCTGGTGCATTCGACGACTTCGCCGGTGGCTGCGCTCTACACCCGCATGTCGAACAAGCGCCTGTGCGCGCTCGCCAAACGGCAGCGCGGCAGGTTCGGCGCTGAGCTGATAGAGCGGTCGACGAGCGCCAGAAAGGTGGTCGCGCTGCTTCGCTCGGGCACGCCGGTGATGCTGGCGGCCGATATGGATCACGGCATCGACAATTCGGTTTTCGTGCCGTTTTTCGGCGTGCCGGCCTGCACGTTGACTGCCGTCTCTCGGCTTGCAAAGCTGGGACATGCGCGTGTGGTACCGTTCGTCACCGAGGTGTTGCCCGATTATCGAGGATACCGGCTTAAGGTCTTTAAACCCTTGATCGATTTTCCGTCCGCTAGCGACACGGTCGATGCGAGCCGCATGAATGCATTTCTGGAAGAACAAATTCGCCTGATGCCCGAGCAGTACTATTGGGTGCACAGGCGCTTCAAGCATCGGCCGGACGGCTTGCCATCGGTATATTGAGGTTGAAATGGACGTTGTGTGCCCGAAAGGCAGGAAATCCGGCGTTTCGCGAACCGGAGTTTGACGCAGAAGTAATTTTGCGCACAACACCAGTTGCCTTTCAGACGTAGGCAGTTCACTATAGGCGCCTTAGCGCAATCGCGATAGGAAACCGCCGCTACGCGGCAAAATTCAGGAAGAAGATATGGCAACCGGTACGGTCAAGTGGTTCAACGATGCAAAGGGTTTTGGTTTCATCACGCCTGATGGCGGCGGTGAGGACCTGTTTGCACATTTCTCGGAAATCCGCGCTGACGGCTTCAAGAGCCTGGCGGAAGGCCAGAAAGTGAGCTACGAAGAAAAGATGGGCCCGAAGGGCAAGCAAGCTTCGAACATCAAGCCTGTGTAAGGCGAACGCGCCGCAGCAGCTTTCGGGTTTGCTGCGGCGCGTCATATTTGACCTTCTGTTTAGGCACGGCGACGCGCATTGGTTTTGCGCTGCTCGGCTGCTGCTATCTAATACCGCTTAGTCTACCTGGGGCTTGATGCGCTCGTGCTTCGGCGCGGCATGTCATGGCCGAACGTCGTGTGGGCACGATGGGTTGTGCCGATGCTTTCGTGCATGGGTCGTTTAGGCGCGTCGATCAAGACTTCGTCTTGTCAACATTGTCCTTCGGGTCTTTCCCTACCTCGAGCGTCCGCTCGACCTGATGGTCTTCCTTGGCGCCAACAAAAAACCAACCTTTCCGCAACGCGCGTCTGTCTGAGATGCAAGGTTTTCGGCTCTTGGCTTTCGACTTTCGCCATCCAGGTGACTTCTGTCTTGTTCACCGGTCGAGGTACCCTGCGCAACATGACAGAGGTACTACAAGCCACTTCCCCGAACGCACTTCGCATGCAACCGCCACGACTGAAGCGTGGTTGGAAGCAGTTCCACTTTGACAAGCTGCCTGGCGTCACGTACTCATCTGTGCTGCTTGCGCACTGACAACGTCGGCTAGTGTTCGCGCCGCTTTCCGGGTGCCTCACCAATCCGGCGGAGACGGAAATCCAAGAGCACATTTTGGTTCTGCATCGCCGGATCAAACCCTTCTTACATCGAAATACTAAGGCAGGCGCAAGGAAGCATACGACGCCCGAGGCGCAGCAAGTTAGCCGGCTCACCCACTGCCCTAAAGCAATTTCCTTCACACTCACATTGGCACTTTTCAATCAAAGATTCGATTTCCTAAACATAAGCAACAATGCCAATGAAAATATAAGACCAATCTCGTTGAAGCTTAGATAAGGATACCGGATCATTCAAACACGCTTTGTAGAGAGCGACTCGGATGACTTTAGTCGCACTGACTCTGTCGTCTGATGAAGCTGACTGTCTGGACTGACGCGCACCTTTTCGGCGCCAATCCAAGCTCGACGCTTCACATACTTAGCGGCGATTCAACTTAAAACACATTCGCAAATCTAACTGTCTGGAATCTCGTATGAAGACTTTTGCTATCTCGGCCCTCGTTGCTGGCTTGCTTGGCTTGACTGCCGCCAGCGCATTCGCCTCGGACGGAACCATCACGTTCAACGGCGCATTGACTGCCTCTACTTGTACCATCAACGGCAACGACACGTCGTCTAAAGACTTCACCGTCAACTTGCCTAACGTTATGACCAGCCAACTCACGGCTTCAGGCCAGACAGCCGGCACGACGTCCTACCACATAGCACTGACGGCCTGCTCGCCGGTTACCGCCAGCAGCAAGGCGGCGGTGTTCTATGAAGCGGGCTCAACCGTCGACCCGAGCGATGGTCGTCTGATGGTCGCAAGCGGCGGCGCCGGAAACGTCAAGCTGCAACTGTTGAACTCTGACTCCTCGCCTATCAAGGCAGGTTTTTCGCGCGATTTGCAGAACTCCATCGCGGCCAACATCTCCTCAGGCTCGGCTTTGCTGAACTATCAAGTCCAGTACTACGCAACCGGCGCAACGTCCGCTGGCGCGGCAAACTCGTCAGTCGTGTATAGCATCGACTACCAATAAGCCGAGCTTTTGGCAGCGGTTGAGTTCGCATAAGTAAGAGGTCATGCGAGGGTGGGCGCGAGCCCACCCTCGCGTTGGGTCAAAGCATTTGGTTGAGATTTTAGTTCCCATGAGACTGGCAAGCAGGCTACTCACAATTACAGCGCTGTGCATTGGGCATCTCACGGCGGCGCCACAAGCGTACGCCTCCGTGGTGATTGCCGGCACGCGCGTCGTCTATAACCAGAGCGATTCCGAAGTCACCGTGAAGCTCACGAACAATGGAAAGCTCCCGGGGCTGACCAAGGTGTGGCTCGATAAGGGCGACCCGGACGCCAAGCCGGACAGCATCGACGTCCCGTTCACGATCACACCTCCCATCATGCGCATCGATCCGGGCAAGTCTCAGACGTTGCGCATCATGTCGACCGGCGAGGCGCTGCCTGCCGACAAGGAATCAATTCTCTACCTGAACGTGCTGGAAGTCCCGCCAAAGCCATCCGGCGATGACGCTTCCGCCAACCAGCTGCAATTGGCGTTCCGTACACGCATCAAGTTCTTCTTCCGGCCGACTGGACTGAAAGGACAAGCATCGGACGCGCCCGGCGCTGTCGTGTGGCACATCAAGCGTGATGGCTCGACGAATGCGATCGAAGCGTCCAATAGCTCTCAGTATCACGTTTCTTTCGACCGCATCGAACTTACGGGGGACGGGCATACCGCGGCATTCGATCAAGGTGGAATGGTCGGGCCGGGAGAATCAAAATCGTTTCCGCTCAAGGGTGAAGTGCCTTCATCGGGCGGAAAGGTCAAATACACGGCCATTAACGACTACGGCGGCCCCCAGTCTGGCGAAGCGAGTCTGGCTCCCTGACTAAGAGACAACCCCGGTTCGACCGCGTGGCCAACTAACCACGAGTTTGCAAACGCGCCGGATTTCCTCCAAAAGACGCGCAGGCTGGCATGCACGCCTTTAATGGCTGCATGGCTATGCACGCCCGTAATTTTCGTATGCGTCAGGGAACATGAAATACCGCAGCATTAAGTTGGCAGGCACGCACCTGAAACCGGTAAGTATTCTGGTCATTCAAGCTATCGCGGCAGTGGGTACCAGTTGCCGTGCCTGGGCGGATGCACCGCAACACTATGCCGCCGTCGAGTTTAACGAGCAATTCCTCGATTCCAGCGATTCCGAGAAGTTAGATGTATCTCGATTCAATAAGGGCCAAGAAGTGCTTCCGGGCACGTATCGGTCCGACATATATGTCAACGACGCCTGGAAAGGAAAGCTGAATATCGAGGTTCGAGAGCTGGGAGGGGACTCTCACGAGGTGGTCCCTTGCATGAATGCCGATCTGCTCGAACGGCTTGGCGTCGACCCGAGAAAGCTCTCGGCAGAGTCGACCGCCAAGCTCGAAACAGCAGATAAGGTCTGCCTGACTTTGCCAGATCTGATTCCGAGCGCGGTCGCGTCGTTTGACAGTGGCGAGCAACGGCTGGACGTCTCAATCCCCCAGATCGTGATGAATAGCCGTGCCCGAGGCTATGTCGATCCGAAGTACTGGGAGGACGGCGTGCCTGCGGCCATGCTGCAATACAACGCCAACGCTTATCACAGTTCGTCGCCCCAATTCAATAACGACTCCCAGTATCTCGGACTGATCGGCGGGGTCAACGCGGGCGCCTGGCGCTTTCGCTATCAGGGCAACCTGACGAACACCAGTAACGGTGGTTCGCATTTCCAAAGCGTGCAGACCTATGTTCAGCGCGGGTTCAAGGGAATCAAGAGCCAGTTGACCGCCGGTGACACCTTCACCGACGGTGCTCTGTTCGACAGCTATGGCGTTCGAGGCGTCACACTGGGCACCGATGACCGGATGTATCCGGAATCGCAGCGTGGCTATGCGCCGGTCATCCACGGCATAGCGAATAGCAACGCCAAGGTTCAGATCCGGCAGAACGGCAACATCATTTACGAAACGACCGTCTCCCCCGGTGCCTTCGAGATTGACGACCTGTATCCGACTGGCTACGGCGGCAATCTTGATGTCATCGTCACGGAAGCAGACGGGTCTCAGCATATCTCCACTGTGCCGTACGCCGCAGCCGTCAATGCGCTGCGTCCAGGGGTGACACGCTATAGCGCGACGATAGGTGAATATCGTGATGCCACGCTCAACATCCATCCCTTCGTCTCGCAGTTCACGATACAGCACGGCATAAGCAACCTGCTGACGCTCTACGGCGGGATCACCGCTGCGGATCTGTATTTCGCGGGCATGGTGGGCACGGCGCTAAACACGAGCGTTGGTGCATTCGGCGTGGACGTAACCAGCGCGACCGCGAGTTTCAAGCGACTCGGCACGCGTAACGGGGCGAGCGTACGCCTGAGTTACTCGCAGCTAATTGCACCAACCGACACGAATATCGCGATCGCGGCGTACCGCTATTCCACGAGCGGTTTCTTCAGCTTGCCTGATGCCATGACCATGCGTCAATTGAACGACGACGGTCAGCTAGCGGCCATGTCGGCGCTACAGAAATCGCGTGTTCAGTTCGTGCTGAATCAGAGCATCGGATCGAGTGGCCGTTTTGGGTCAGTGTATGCAATGGGTTCGGTCACTTCTTACTGGAATCGCTCCGGCCACGACACGCAGTATCAAATTGGCTATAACAACAGTTGGAAGCGTCTGACCTATGGCGCGTCGCTTGTGCGCCAGTATCAGGTCGATGCGGACCGCTGGGACAACCGGATCATGCTGAATCTTACGGTTCCGCTGGGTTTGGGTTCGCACGCGCCGCAATCGTCAACATACTTCCAGCATGACACGAGCGACAGCAGTTCAAGTATTCAACAGTCGATCACCGGCACCTTGGGTGAGGACAACGCCATCACGTATGGCCTGAATGGAAACTTTAACGACGGCGGCCACGCACGCAGTTCGTTCAATGCAGGCGCCAATGTGGGCTATATGTCGCCATTCGCGCTATTGACGGCCAACGCCAGCACGGGACGTCAATACTCTCAGGTGGGCGCGAGCGTTTCAGGCGGTGTGGTGGCCTGGGGTGATGGCGTTGCGTTCACGCCGAACATGGGTGAAACCGTGGCCGTGGTGGAAGCCAAGGATGCGGCTGGAGCCAAGCTTGCGAACGGTTCGGGCCTTCGCGTGGATCCTTGGGGCCACGCAGTGGTGTCGGGCATACAGCCGTATTCGAATAACGACGTCGAGATCGATCCCAAGGGTTTGCCTCTGAATATCGAGCTGAAGTCAACCGTTCAGCGAACAGCGCCGACGGCAGGCGCCGTCGTGAAGCTCAAGTTCGAAACCGAGGACAAGGGCAAGTCCGCAGTGATGCGCGTCTTGCAGGCCAACGGCAAGCCGCTTCCGTTTGGCGCCACGGTTTCGGACGACGCGCAAAACACCGTCGGGACCGTGGCTCAGGGCAGCCGCATTATCGCGGTGGGACTGAAGCTCGATAGCGGCAAATTGAATGTCAAGTGGGGCGACGCATCTGATCAAACCTGCTCCGTGCCTTATCAGTTGCCAGAAAAGACAAACTCGGTGACGCCGATCTTGCTAAAGATCGCGGACGGCGTATGCCAGTAATGCAAAAGGCACGAGCTAAACCATTTTGGAGTTATACATGAATCACGTTAAGAGGATAGTGCTGACATTCGCGCGGCTCGCGGTGTGCTCGGTGTTAGCTGTCACTATGCTCCCTAACAATGCTAAAGCCGATGTCTCATGCCGCTCGAACTACACGAGTTTTACCATCACGATGCCGGGCACGGTTGCGGTTCCTCGCGACCTGGCCAATGGTTCCATGCTGACATCCTGGTCAATGATGCCGAACACGACCAACATGTACACATGTACATCGACTAACCTTACATATTCAGGAATAGACTTCGAACTCGCAGGCATGAGTTCGACCATGACGAGCTATACGGCCTCGTATAACGGCACCGCCTTCCCTGTCTATCAGACGACCCTTCCTGGCGTGGGAATCGCGATGGGAGGCAATCTGAATGCTCACGGACGCACGGCCGGTCCTATCGGATTTAATGGCATGGGCTTTCACTGGAACAGTAACGGCACCAATGACAATGGCGGTCAGTTGATCGTTGCCTTGGTGAAGATCGGTGACATCACTCCGGGCACGCTTTCGGGTTTGGTCGCACAAGGCTTTTCATGGGAAGGAGCCGTTACTCCACCTGCCGGAGATAATCCTGCGTCGGGGGTCATAAACTTCAACATTACGCCTGTCGTCGTGACCGTGTTGACTTGTCAGACACCAGACAAGACGATCCCCATGGGCATACACGGCCCAAGTGACTTGCCTACTGTTGGGTCGACGTCGAGCAATCCGGCATCGTTTACGCTCGACTTGAATAACTGCCCTGGTGGTGCGCCCGTAGCAGGCCTTTCGGTTGGGCAAATTAACAGCATTCAATACCGAATCGATCCGTCGAATGGTGCAGTGGCCGGCTTTGCCAACGTCGCAGCGTTGAGCGGAAGCCCATCCGCCGGTGGCGTCGGAATTCAGCTCTATGACAGCACCGGTGCAGTCTTTCCGCTTAGCGTGTACAAAGCTTTAAGCAACTTCAATAGCGCCACAGGCGGTAGCTACAACATTCCGCTCACGGCACGCTACTACAGAACAGGAACCCTCACTCCGGGACCGGCGAACTCGACCATGACGATGACTGTGCTGTACCAATAGAAGCGTAAAAAAACGTGTTTGCACCAATCAAGTTTATAAACATTCGGGAATGTAAGATGAACAAACTTAAGCTCATTCTAGTAGTCTCAGCATTGGCCGCCGCGAAGTCTGTGTTTGCAGTAGACGCGACGCTCAACTTCACAGGCACAATCATTCTGCCGACCTGCACGGTCGATTCGAGTAGCGCGAACCAGACGATCTCGCTCGACACGGCGAAGACGACCGATTTCGCGGCTGTGGGGTCCACTCAAAATCCTCGGCCGTTCAACGTGAAGTTGGCCGCTTGTGCTACGAACACCAACGTGACAATGACCGTGAATGGTACGAATGACACGTTGACCAGCGTGTTGAAAAACACCGGTTCAGCGGCGCAGGTGGGCGTGCAGTTGCTAAAGGCATCGAATGTTGGCGACACGACTGGATCGCCTATTACGCTTGGAAGCGCTGAATCGCTCGGTGCTGTGGATCAGACGAATGAGATGACCATCCCGATGGTTGCGCAGTTCTACCGACTTGGAGCAATGACGGGTGGTACGGTGACAGCAGTAGCTACAGTCAATTTCGCTTATAATTAACTGGTCTAAGGTTCGTTTTCCGAACTAACGATATGTGAACCAATCTTAAGGATTTAGCGCGCTCTAAACGCTCCCAGATTGACTGGTCGAATAGTCACCGCGCTATCCGTCAAACATCCGCGTGTCGTTGCATCGATACCCATACATGACGACCTCGGAAAACCCATTCTCGTCAACAGGTTCGAGAATTTTTATCAACGCTTTTACTTTAAATAGGTTCAAAAATGAGTATGCAGAAAATCACGCGAAGCGCACTCGCACAAGTCGATATCGCGGGCGCCGGTTCGACGTCATCTTCCTCATATACGAGCGTTACAATCAACATCAACCGAGCCGATACAACTGGTGGCCTCAAGTCCGGAATCGCGATATCTGTTCAGTAAGATAATCAGCTAGCGACTATGATTCGCGGAGCCATCACCGATGGCTCCGCGTTTTCTTAAAGCAGGGCTGCGACCTCTACGCCATGTCTGTCGCATCGGCGAACTTGCGCAGGAATGTACCCAAAGAATATGCCATTCGACATGAACATTATTCGTTGATTGCCACCGCTGCCCTATTGTGCGAGCGATAGGCGGGCCGCTACAAATGGCCCCTCATCGTTCTGAAGGACGACCGCTTTCTATTTTCCCAGAACCCACGCGTTGGCGTCAGACGTCCATACCATCTGACGATCCGCCAATGTCCCGCGGCTCGCGCCCAATAAACGCCGCACCTCGGTTCCTCCTGGCCTCCAGCGCATCGGCGATAAACTCTGCCAGCCTTCCGACATCTTTCCATCGCGAAGCCCTTCGCGCCGCATCCATATCTTCGCGCCGAATGATCGCCCTAAGCGTCTCCACCGCGAGTGAACGCAGCCATATGCGCAAGCCTTCATCGCCGAGCTTGGCAAACTCCTTATGCACATCGGGCAAAACGATTTTCGGCGAGCGCGCACGCAAAGTCGGAACCGCATCCGCATCCGCATCCGCATCCGCATCCGCATCCGCATCCGCAGCCGCAGCATAGGCAGGAACCGCAGACGCAACCTCGGCTGCAACCTGAATCGGACTTGGAACCGCCGCAGGAACCTGCACTGCAGTCGGAGCCGCAGCCGCCTCCACCTCCCGCCCTACCGAAACCAACACCGCCCCTAGTCTCACCGCAAACCCAGGATAAACCGCCTCCTCCTCCGCCACCACCCGGGCAAGCCGCATCAACAACTTCCTCAATGGCATCGTGCTTCGCATAGCGCCCATATCTCCAAGGCAAGCTCGTGCAAAGCCTCATAGGCTTCGATGCCATACTTGCTTTTCAGCGTGCGCAGCCCCGCGTCCGCATCACCGCCTCGCGCGACGTCTACCGCCAGCGGAATTCTGCTCTTGAAAAAGCGCGGCTGCGGCACGCCCTCTTCCGAGAACTTGCCCAGTCGTCCATGGAACAAGTCCTCCATCACGCGCGCGTGCAGGTTGTTCCTCTGCACCTTGGTCGCGACGATCCCAAGCGGCTCGAGCACGCGCCCAAACCGCGCACCAAAGCTCCGCACGTTCTGCACGATCTGGTAAATGCCCCAAGTCGAAACGATGTCCGGTATCGTCGGAATCACATAGCCCGTGGAAATGCGCAAGCCGTTCTTCGTGACGGAACCAAGACTCGGCGGACAATCGATAATCACATACTCGTAACGCTCAAGCACCGGCTCCAGCGCCTGACGCAAGACATCGAGCGGACTAATCAGAAAACCGGGGTTGTACGAGATCATCGCAATGCGCTCTTCGAAGTCGATCAACCGGATGCTCGAAGGCAAGAGATCGAGCCGCGCAATGCCGCCATCGACCGTGGAAACGCCGCGCACGATCGCCTTCTCTACATCGAACTTCGGCTTGCGATGCAGGTTGATCTTGTCCTCGAACAGCTGCGCGATGGTTTGCCCTTCGCGATCGAGTTCGTCCCAGCGCTTTTCGGAAATGAGATTGATGGTTGCGTTTGTCTGCGGATCGAGGTCGATCAGCAACACGCGCTTGCGCAACTCGTGCGCAAGCATTTCGGCGACGGCCACCGCCGTCGTGGTCTTTCCCACGCCGCCCTTGAGATTGATAAAGCTCAATACATGCGGCAAGTTACTTCTGTACATCGACATCTCGCTCCAGCACTAGCTTCGTTCGGGAGGGAGATTGTATGGATCGCTATGAAACCCCCGGCGCGCTTATCCCGTAATTAAGCCAGACGCCGATGCGCCATTTACCGCATCATCGGTTCTCGCGTCCGAAGGAACCAGCAACTCGCCAAATGCATCCGCCGAAAGCGGTCGCGCCAGCAAGAAGCCTTGCATTTCATCGCACATCAAGTCTTGCAGGCGATTCAATTGCGATCCCGTCTCGACGCCTTCCGCGACCACATCCATGTCCAGCGAATGCGCGAGTGCAATGATCGCCGATACGATCGCGCGCCCTTCGTGGCCGTTCTCGTCCAGCCCGCTGGTAAAAAACCGGTCGATCTTCAATTGCTTCGCGCGAAACCGCTGCAGATACGCGAGACTCGAATAACCCGTGCCGAAATCGTCGATGGCGATTTCGAAGCCATTGTCCTGAAACGCGCGAATCATCTCGATGGTGCGCGGCGCGTCCTGCATGGCGACGGTCTCGGTGATCTCGAACATGATCTGGTCGCTCGGCACGCTCTCTTCACGCACGATTCGCATCACGTTCGCCACGAGGTCCACTTCGTTCATCTGACGCGGCGACAAGTTGATGGCCACCTTCACCGCCGTGCCGCCCCTCGGCACGCCAGCGCGCGATATGTCGGCAAGTCTCGCGCACGACCCAGTAGCCGATCTGCACGATCTGCCCCGAGCGCTCCGCAATCGGAATGAATTCGAGCGGCGTCAGTACGCCGATCACGGGATGATCCAGCCGGATGAGCGCTTCCGCGCCCGCCAGCGTACCGTTGGCGCCGCGAAACTTCGGCTGGAACAGCAAATAGAAGTGTCCCGCGTTCAATGCCTCGTGCAACGCCTGCTGAATCTGCAAGGTCCGCACGGCGGCTTCGTTCATGCTCGCCTCGAAGAAGCGATAGGTGCTGCGCCCGCCGCGTTTCGCTTCGTACATGGCGATATCCGCGTGCTTGAGCAAGGCATCGACCGTGTCGCCGTCCTGCGGATAAAGCGCAATGCCGATGCTCGGCATTACCTGCAAGGTATGTTTCGCGACCATCAGCCCCTGACGCATGGATTCGAGCACGCGCTCGGCCATCTTTTCGGCATCGGCGGGCTCGGGAAGATTTTCCAGCATCACGACGAATTCGTCGCCGCCGATGCGCGCCACCGTATCGCCACCACGCACGCATTGTTGCAGACGCCGCCCGAACGCCTTCAGCACTTCATCGCCGATGGAGTGGCCGAGCGAATCGTTGATCGTCTTGAAGCCGTCGAGGTCCATGAAGAGAATGGCGAAGCCGTTGCCGCCCGACTGCGCGCTCTTGATTGCGCGCTCGATGCGCTCGGTGATCGTGCTGCGATTCGGCAAATCGGTCAGCGTGTCGAAGGTCGCCATGCGCACGATCTGTCCGTTCAGCCGCGAGACGGAGCCGGCGAGGAACGCGGTGCGCGCATCGAGGCGCGACAGCACCAGCGTGATGATCAGAATGGTGAGCGTAAAGAGCACGACGGTAGTCGCGAGCCAGTGTGTATCGACATCGTTGGCCGCGCCGCAGATCGAACCCGGCGCGAACTCGGCCGCCGCATTGCCGGTGTAATGCATGCCCGTGATGGCGATACCCATCACCAGCGCCGCCGCCGCGCGCTTGGTCAGAACGTGCGACTTATTCGCGTCAGACAAGGTCCGCGCAATCCACAACGCCGCGCCCGAAGCCACGATGGCGATCACGATCGACGCCGCGAACAGCGTCGGGTCGTAGACGATCGCGGGCAGCATGCGCATGGCGGCATCGCCCGTATAGTGCATGGCCGCGATGCCCGCGCCCATCATCACGCTGCTGACCACGAGCCGTCGCGCCGTGAGCTTTGCGCCGGTGATCACGTAGAGCGCGAAGAACGACGTCAGGACGGCGATGACCAGCGATCCCGTGGTGATCCAGAAGTCGTAGCCGAGCGGAATCGGCAACTGGAACGCCAGCACGCCGATGAAATGCATCGACCAGATGCCGAGGCCCATGGACGCCGCGCCGCCTGCGAGCCAGACGTGGCGCAGGCGCGACTGCCCAAGCATGGCGAGGCGGCCCGAAATGTCGAGCGCGGTGAAGGAGGCAAGCGTCGCGACGATCAAGGATGCCGCGACCAGCCATAAGTTATAGGTGCCGTGCATGTCCGGGCCGATGTCGAAGACTCAATAGTGTGAGCGTCTTATCGGCGCGGTATCGCGCTTCTTTAGCGTGCGGCTGCAATTAGTTCCGCACGCAACTTTTGTCCAGGTAAGAAGCGCTTCACAGTTGCGAATCAAGAAGCGCGGCCACGCGTTCGAGCACGCGTTCGCGCAAGGACCGACGTTGCCAATCTTCCAGCGTGATGCGTTTGGCTCGGGTCACGTCGTCGTCGAAGATAGCGGTCTGCTGGGCCGCGAAGTCGCGGTCGTAGATGTTGAGATTGGCTTCGTCGTTGAGCTTGAAAGACCGGCTGTCGAAGTTGGTCGACCCGACCGACACGAGATATTCGTCGACCACGATCAGCTTGCAGTGGAACATGGTCGGCTGATATTCGTACATCTCCACGCCCGCCGCGAGCAGGTCGCCCCAGCAGGCGCGCGAGGCTTCGCGCACCGTGTGTGTATCGATCCGCTTGCCCGGCGTGATGATACGCACGCGCACGCCGCGCTTCGCCGCTTCCACGATGGCGTTGATCGTCAGCTTGTCCGGCACGAAATACGCGCTCGACAGATGGATCGACGTCGTGGCGGCGGTGATCGCCATGAGATACATGAGTTGCATGTCGTCGCTGCCGCCCGAGGGCGATGAGCTGAACATGTGCGCGAGGCCGTCGCCCGCGGGCGCGATCTCGGGAAAGTAGTCGCCGCCGTGCAGCACGTTGCCCGTGGCCTTGACCCAATTGTCCATGAAGACCGCCTGCATCTGTCCCACCGCCGGGCCGGTTATCCTGAAGTGCGTGTCGCGCCAGTGCTTCTCGTCCTGAGCGTGTCCGGTCCATTCCTCGGCAATGCCGACGCCGCCCGTGTAGCCCGTATGACCGTCGATCACGAGCAACTTGCGGTGCGTACGGTCGTTCATGCGGCCAAGACCGGTCCAGTGCGGCTTGTGATACTGAATGACCTCCGCGCCCGCGTCCTTGAGCATCTGCAAGTAGCGCTTGTCCATCTTCGAGGAGCCGACCCAGTCGAGCAGCACGTGTACCGCGACGCCGGAGCGTGCTTTCTCGGCGAGCGCGGCGGCCACCTCTTCGCCTATCTTGCCCGACCAGTAGATGAACGTTTCGAAGGTAATGGTTTTCTTCGCCCCGCGAATGCCCGCGAGCATAGACGGGAAAATCTGATCGCCGTTGACGAGCATCTCGAAGCAGTTGCCATCCACGACGGGCGGGCCGAGCAACAGTCCCATCGAGCGGAGGAATTGCGGGTCGTCGCTCGCGTAGAGCCGTTCGATCTTGTGTTCGATCTTTTTTTCGCCGCTCGTCAGATTCGCGATCAGCAGCACGATGACCACGGTCACGACGACGGTCAGGACAATCACAGCAATCAGGGCAAGCGCCGGCATGCGGGGGTCTCGGTGAAGGAACTGGCGTCCGGGACCCACAGTGTATTGGGTTTTTGTTCAACCGCTAAATGCCGTCCAGCCTGCTTCCCGGCTCACCTTGGCGATTTCCTTGGCGATGGCGTCGCCCAGGCGCTTTTCATCGGACGATACATCCGCGTGCTTCGTCTCCGATACCGCGTGCATGCCGCCCGATACCGCGAGCGAACTCGCCACATGGCCCGCCGCCGCGCCGACGCCCGCCATTTCCGCGACGCCCGGTGCGTGGCCGCTGTCGCCCTTGGCATCGAACTGTTCGATGACTTGCGGCGCGCCGTGCGCCGGCTTGAAGACGAGTTGCACGTTCGCGCCTACCTTGCTTTCGCCCGCGCCAAGTCCGATCAGGACGCGCCGGCGGCGATTGCCCGCATCGATCGTGCTGAAGTCGCCGACCACGGCGAGCACGTTTTGATCGTCCGGCGGCGCGACGTTGGCGCGAATGGCGCGCAGACCCTGCGCTTGCAGCTTCGCGACGATTTCGTTGGCCACTTCCTCACGCGCGGCCGTGGCGTCCTGCGCTTGCTGTGCGGCGGAAGTGTCGCCCGAGAACGCGCTGGAAAGCTTCGACACGAGACCATGTTGATCGAGCTTGACTTGGGACGCGTCGCTATCGAATGCGTAGACGTAGATCACGTCGGGGCGTGCGACGGTCTGCGCGTTTGCGTTCGCACAACCGGCCATGAGCGCCGCTCCGGCAAACAGGCTTGCCACCGTCACGCGGCGAGCCAGCTTCAGCAGCGAGTGGAGCGAAGGGGTCTTGATCGAGTCGAACATGATGTGCACCTTTTATGCCGGCCGCGCCGGAAAGCAAAAATTCGGGGATATCGGACCGTATAACCGCGATCCTGGCTGTGCGTGATACGGCGCTTGGGTTCACTCGTTACCGCGATGTCTGCGTCACGCTGGTCGCCACTATGGACGATGCCCGCCGCGTGCGCCATCGAGCATTTATGTCGCGAGGTTTCACGTCTTTCGCGGCCTTCGCGGCCCGCGCCGGCGCACCGCTTGTGCAGAGGTGCACCACTTCTGGTTACCATGACCGCCAGGCGTCGCGCGAAGGGGCGCGCCGCATCCACGAATCGTTTTCAAGGAGCGCATATGGACCTCAAGATCGCCGGCAAGCTGGCATTCGTATCCGGATCGACCAAGGGCATCGGGCACGCCATCGCGGTGGGACTCGCGCGCGAAGGCGTGCGGGTGATCCTCAATGGCCGCTCGCAGGCTTCCGTCGATGCCGCCCTTGCCAAGCTCAAGGAGCAGGCGCCGGGCGCACAGGCCGAGGGTTTCGCGGGCGACGTATCGGATGCCGCTCAGGTCGCGGAACTCGTGAAGCGCTTCCCGAGTGTCGATATTCTCGTGAACAACATGGGCATCTTCGATCCCAAACCCTTCGAAGAAATTTCCGATGAAGAATGGCTGCGCTTCTTCAACGCCAACGTGATGTCGGGCGTGCGGCTTTCGCGCGCCTATCTGCCGAAGATGAAGGAGAAAAACTGGGGCCGCGTGGTGTTCATCAGCAGCGAGAGCGGTATTCAGATTCCCGTCGAGATGATTCACTACGGGTTGACCAAGACCGCGCAGTTGGCGCTGTCACGCGGTCTCGCCGAGACGTGTTCGGGCACGAACGTGACGGTCAATTCGGTCTTGCCCGGTCCGACGAGTTCGGAAGGCGTCACGGAATTCGCGGAGAAGCTCTCGGGCGGAAAGAGCCTGAAGGACTTCGAAAAGCAGTTCTTCGAGGAAGCCCGGCCGACCTCGATTCTCAAGCGCTTCATCACGCCCGAGGAGATTGCGAACACGGTCGTGTATGTGTGCTCGGAACTGTCTTCGGCGACCAACGGAGCGGCGGTTCGCGCGGATGGCGGCGTCGTGAAGTCGGCGTTCTAGCGCGACGCGTTCACTTCGGCGGCCTTTTCGAGCGCACTGACGATAGCCGCGACGGTTTTCTCGCGCGCGGCTTCGTCGTTCTGCCGCAGCGCATACGAAGGGTGATACGTGGCGACGATGAACTTGTCGCCATACGGCACCACGCGGCCGATATGCGCCTGCAAGGTCGCCCGCTTGCCGAGCAAGGCAGTCAGCGCCGTGGCCCCGAGCGTGACGATCACGCGCGCGCCGGTCTCCTGAAGCTCCTTGTCGAGCCAGTACGAACACGCTTCGATTTCCTGCTGCCCGGGCGTCTTGTGCAAGCGCCGCTTGCCGCGCGGCTCCCATTTGAAATGCTTGACCGCATTCGTGAGATAGACCTGCTCGCGCGGAAGCTGCGCGCGGCGCATGGCGTCGTCGAGTAACTGCCCTGCCGGGCCGACGAACGGTTCGCCCTTCAAATCTTCCTGATCGCCCGGTTGCTCGCCGAGCAGCATGATGCGCGCGTCGGCCGGGCCGCTGCCGGGCACGGCTTGCGTCGCGTGCTTCCACAGCGAACAGCGGCGGCATTCATCGAGCGATGTAGGCGCGTCGCGTTCGGGTTGCGCGGCGTCGGCTTCGACCTGCACCGCCTTGCCGCCGAGTGCGCCGACGCTGCGCGCCTGGCCGACACGCCGCGCGCCGCCGCGCGCATCGCTCACGAGCTTGGGAATGAGCGCGCCTTCGGGCAAACCTTTCCAGAACCGCACCGGCATATGCTGTTCGAGCGCGTTCTCGTTCAGCCGCGCCGGGTTGAAGATGCTGCGGTAGTAGGTCATCCAGAGCGCCTCGGCGGCGTCGGCTGCGTCGTTCGCGTGATCGGCGGCGAGCGCGCGGCGGCGCTCCAGTTGCAGGCGCTCGCCGTTGAAGAGCGCGGCGCCATCGGGCGTGGTGATGAGCCACGACGAGCGTCCCATGCGCGCCGCGAAGTGTTCGGCGGCCCAAGCGAGCACGTCGTGATCCGGCTCGTACCATGCGACGTACTCGGGCGCGCCGAGCGCCTCGTCGCGCTGCCGGAAACGCACGTAGGCGATCATGTCGTGCTGCGCGCGCCGCACGGCCTTGGCCATCTTGTAAAGCCGCGCGCCGTCTTCATCCGCGGGCGATGCCACCGAACGGTCGCCATGCGTCCAGCGCCATAGCACGAGATAGAGGAAGCTCCAGCGGCGTTCGTCGCGAAAGCAGGCTGCGTCTTTGAGCAACGCCGCCAGTTCCTTCGAAACGCGGATCTGTGCGGGCTTCACCTCGAAAGCGGCGGCGTCTTCAACGACGTCGCCGAACAGCGCAGGCGCTTGCGCCGCGCCTTCGGCCGTGCGCCATTCGATCGATTCGGGCGCGCGCTCTTTTGCCAGCGCGATGAGCGCCGCGCTCCGCCAGGAGTCGAAGTCGTCGTCTATCTCGATGACGTGCATGATCCGCTCAGATGAGCGACAACTGCACGGGCTCGGTCGCGAGCGAACGCCGCAACTGCTCCGTCGACGCTTCGCGCAACGGCGGCCGATAATCGTCCGTCACGATGAACGGTTTCACCTTGTCCATTGCGCAACGCAGCCGCGCGACATCGTGAAACCGCACGCGCCGCGAACGGCGCAACTCGACGATACGCTTGGCATTACGCATGCCGATGCCCGGCACTCGCGAGATCATGCGCACGGGCGCGGCGTTCAGATCCACCGGAAAGCGTTCGCGATGCGACAGCGCCCAGGCGAGCTTAGGATCGATATCGAGCGAGAGGTTACCGGCCGTTCCGAGCAACTCCTGCGCTTCGAAGCCATAGCCGCGCATCAGAAAATCCGCCTGATACAGCCGATGCTCGCGCAACAATGGCGGCGCCTGCGACGGCACACCCGACGGGCTGTCGGGGATGGGACTAAAGGCCGAGTAATAGACGCGCTTGAGCTGATAAGAACCGTACAGCGTTTCCGCCGTGCCGAGAATGGTGCGGTCATCGGTCTCGTCCGCGCCAACGATCATCTGCGTGCTCTGCCCGGCGGGCGCGAAACGCGGCGCGCGCGGCTCCGCTTCCGACTCTTCGCGCGCCACGCGAATGTTGCCCATCGCGAGCTTGATGGTGCGGCCGCTCTTCTCCGGCGCAAGACGTTCGAGGCTGATTTCGGTCGGCAGCTCGATGTTGACGCTCAAGCGGTCCGCATAACGCCCCGCCAGTTCGATGAGTTCCGGGTCGGCATCCGGTATGGTCTTCAGATGGATATAACCGCGAAAGCGATGCTTTTCACGCAGCGATCGCGCTACTTGCACGAGTTGATCCATCGTGTAGTTCGACGAACGGATCACGCCTGAACTGAGAAACAAGCCGTCGATGTAATTGCGGCGATAAAAGTCCAGCGTGAGCTTGACGACTTCGTCCGGCGTGAAGCGGGCGCGCGGCACGTTACTCGACCGGCGGTTGATGCAGTAGCGGCAATCGTACAGACAAAAGTTGGTCAGCAAAATCTTGAGCAGCGACACACAGCGGCCGTCCGGCGTGAAGCTATGGCAAATGCCCGAGCCCGTGCTCGCGCCGAGCCCGTCGATGCCGCGCGATTCCCGTTTCGGCGCGCCGCCGCTGGCGCACGACGCGTCGTACTTGGCGGCGTCAGCAAGAATTTCGAGCTTTTCGGACAGTTCCATCTTGGCTTTTATACTGTATATACGTACAGTATTCTATGGGTGTGAGTAGCGGAAAGCAATCGACCGTTTCGGCAGGCTTATTTGAGAGGATCATGGCCCCAGTTCATCAGCGAATAGCGCCAGTGCGAGTGCTCGACGTCATTCGGTCGTTGCGCGAGATGTCGCTTGATATAGCCGACCACTTTGCGCATATGCGCGTAGTCGTCATCGCTCAGGTCGGCTTTCTTCTTGCCAAGTATGTCGATAATGTGCCGCCCCGACTTGTGTCCCACGGACTCGCTGTTGCCGTCTTTCTGGCCAACTTCGCGGGATTGATCCGTCGCGAGCCACTTTTCTATCTGGTGCGGCGTCATGTTCACGAGGTCCTTGAAAGCCCCGTAGATTTGGGCTTCATCTTCGTCCGCAGGGTGTCCATGCTGCGCGTGTCGAGTGGTCATGAGCGTTCATCCGTTAAGTTTCTCGTCACGAAAGAGCAAGCCATGCACCCGGCAAGACGCCGCAAGCGTGCTAGCCTTTGTCCACTCACCTACGGAGAAATCAATGCGCTTTGATTACCGGTCCTTTCACATCGACTGCACCGCGCCACACGACGAAGACGGGAATTACCAGGCTCACGCGCGAATTACGCGCGCCTCTGAAGACGACACCGCGCATGTGGAAGTTTTCGATTCAGGCGATCTCGACTCCTTCCAGAGCCAGGCGGATGCGCTGCATTGCGCGCGCTCGTGGGCTATTGAGTGGTGTGACGAAGTGCTTGCCTAACCGCTAACTCGGTGTTCTTTCTTTTAGACGTCGACGGCTGAAAGCTGCTCGCTCGCAACGCGGCACGCCGATTGCGGTATGTAAGCAGCGACGTCGCTCCGGACACGAGGCGGCGCGCATCGAAATTCCACTCGGGAGGACATCATGAAGATTGCACAAAAAAGCTTGCTGGTATCGGCGCTGGTTCTGAGCTTGTCGGGCGCGGCATTCGCGCAGGGCGCGGGCGGTGGAGCAGGCGGCGGTGGCGGCACGGCAGGCGGTAACGGCGCGGGTCAAGGTGGCACGGGCATGAGCACACCGAACGCAAACGGCACGACGGGTTCGACCTCGGGCGCCACCGGTGGCGACACTTCCGGTTCGAACAGCAGCGGCTCGCACAAGATGGGCAAGATGAAAAAGGGCAGCTCGGGCATGTCGAACAACGGCATGTCGAACAACAGCACTGGCGGCCAGTCCAACTAAGTCGTCAACAGTTGAAAGCGCCCGGGCCTTGGTCCGGGCGCTTTAGTTTGTTCTTCATCGAATCGATGAATCAGCGCACGTCGGTCGTGAGCGAAAACGATGCCGTGATCGACTCGCCCGCTTGCAGCACGCCTCCTCCCTTCAGCGCCGGCTCGACATTCAAATTGACCCAGTCCGCGACATTGCTCACCGGCTCCACGCAAAGCAGTGAAGGAAACACGGCCGGCGCGTAGATCACCATGAAGTCCAGCGGTGCATCGGCGTTCAGCGTGACCGAGCGGCCTTCGTTCGGCCAGTCGATTGTCGCCGTGTGCTTCCAACCCGTGAAGTGGTTATCCAGATCGAAGCCGTTTGCAGACATGCCTTGCGTCGAAGTCAGTGCATCGACGCTAGCATGCGGACCGGCGTGCAGCGGCAGCGGATCGGGACTTGCATGCCACATCGAATCGACATTTGCGTGAACGAAAGTCGCTTCGGTGCGCGGAAAGTACGGGTGATGTCCCATGCCGAAGGGCATCGCTCTTGGCGAGAGATTGCGCATCGTGATCGTCACATGGAGCGCATGTGCGTCGAGCGTGATGCGCTGTTCGGCTTCGTAAGCGAACGGCCAGTGATGCGCGGCTTCTTGCGAAGGCTCGTGCCGCAAACTCAACGTCGCCTGCGCCTCCGATAACGCGCTCACTTGCCACGGCAGCCGCCACGCATTGCCATGCAGCGCGTGCGCAAAACCGTTGCCGTCGCCGGACAGATCGATCTCCACGCCATCGAAGGCAAAGCGCGCATCGCGAATGCGGTTGCAATACGGCAGCAACGGAAAACTGCCCATGCCGAGCGGATTCCTTGCAGCGAGCGCATCCGGCGTAGCGGGCCGCAGCCAGTGAACCACGCCGTCATCGCGCGTTTCGAAGAACGCAGCTATCGCACCGCCGATATGCGGAGCGAGCACAACACGCCGCGCGCCATGACGCAGTTCGACGAGCGCTTCATTCCCGCGGGCGTTGGAGTCTAGAGCGGCGTTCAATATGCAAACTGCCGGTAGCTTTCGTCGAAGGTGCGCGCCGTGCTTTCGACTTGCGGGTTGTAACGCAGCAAACGCTTCGCGCGAGCGGGCAAGCTGGCGAAGACATCGCGCGGCACGTCGATCCGCACTTCGGGCCGGAAATACCACGCCCGGCTGTAGCCGACCACGACCATCGGCCGGGGCGCACCGGAAAGATTCGGTGTGCCGCGATGCAAGCCGCGTACATCGCGAATCATCACGTCGCCAATTCGCATTGGCACGCGTTCGGCGGGGAAGCGGCCATCGGCGAGACCGGCGAGCGCTTCTTCGCGCGACATGCGATGCGTGCCGCGCGTGGTTTCAAGCGGACCGTTGCTGTCGTCGACATCGACGAGCGGAAAGTTCACCGCAAGCTGGAACGAAGGCGTTTCCGGCGCATCGTCGAAGAGCGCGGGCGTATCGCGATGCCAGTCCTGAAAGTCCGAACCGCGCACGGGCGTATCAGTTGCGAGCTGGCAAATGACCGGATCGGCGCCGGCTACGCGCTCGACGATGGCCACGATGTCCTCGTCGCAAAAAATCGATGGATCGGCAAATGCGCCTTCGAAAGGCAAGGTCACGTAATAGCGGCCTGGCCCGCGATTGCCGTCCGCTGCTTCTCTATGCGGCGCGAGCAAAGGCATGAACGCATCGCGCCAGGCTTCGATGGTTGCGCGTGGAAAGTGTTCCCGCAACAAAACGAAGCCATCGCGCTCGAAGTCCTGCGCGAGCGCATCTCTTGCGCTCTCGTCGTATCGGCCCATGCGTGTCGTCTCCTTGTTTTATGTTTGCCGAAGTAAAACCAAGAATGGCATGGGCGTAATCCGTCCGTCAATATTATTAGTAATTTTCCACGCAAAACCAGTGAAAACCCCGAGCGGCATTTCGCGGAATCATCATTAATATTAGCGGCACGCTCACGGATGAATCGCCGCCGTTACGACGGCGCGCCAGATGAAGAAAACCACCCAACGCCGCCCGACGATGACCGACATCGCGAAACTCACCGGAGTCTCGCAATCAACGGTATCGCTCGTGCTGAACAACGCGTCCGGCGCGAAGTTTTCCGACGCCACGCGCGACAAGGTGCTGCGCGCCGCGCACGAACTCGGCTATCGCATGACGCAGCGCGAGCCGCTTTCGTTCGCGCCGCTGGATACGGCGGAGCGCAATCTGATCGTCTATCTGGCCGATGAAATCTCGACCAGTCCGCATCCGGTGGTAAGCATCGACGGCGCGCGCGATGCCGCCTTCGCCCACGGCCGCATGCTCGCGGTTTATTCGACGCACGGCAACGCGGAAATCGAGGCGCGCGTGCTCGACGCGACGCTCGGCAATCCGGACGTGCTCGGCGTGATCTACGCGACGGTCTACACGCGCCGCGTCACCGTGCCCGCCGCGCTCGAACAGGTGCCGACCGTGCTGCTCAACTGCTATGCGAGCGAAGCGAACGTGTCTTCGGTCGTGCCGGCGGAGGTCGCGGGCGGCCACACGGCGACGGATCATTTGCTGGCGGCGGGGCATCGGCGAATTGGTTATATCAACGGCGAACCGTGGCAAGACGCGGCGCGCGACCGGCTCAAGGGTTATCGCACGGCATTGGCGACGGCGGACCTGCCGTTTGCGCCGGAACTGGTCCGCGAAGGCGACTGGGGACCGGCCACTGGATTCGAGCAGACGCTTTCATTGATGCGCGAGGCGAATCCGCCGACGGCCATCTTCTGCGCCAACGACCTGATGGCGCTCGGTGCAATCGAAGCGCTCAAGCAACTCGGACTGCGCGTGCCCGACGATGTCTCCGTGCTCGGCTACGACGATCAGGAGATCGCGCGCCATACGCATCCGCCGCTGTCGAGCGTGGTCTTGCCCAACTACGACCTGGGTCGCTGGGCCGTGGAAACGCTACTGCAGGAAGAACACAATCGCGCGGCCGGCGCACCGGTGCGACGCCGCACCGTGAAGCTGGACGGCCCGCTCATCGAACGCGGTTCCGTCAGGGAAATTACCGAAGCAAAGCAACTCGCAATTAATAATATTAGCGATGACGAGTCATAAACCGACTACGCTCTCGCCGGAAATCAACTCTCGCAGCAGCAGACCGGGCAACACATAAGCATCGGCATCAATAGAAGAAGGCACCCATCCCTATCGGAGGAAGACATGCTGTCGCTAGAAAAGAACACTCGCCTGGGCTTGCGCCCGCTCGCCGCCACGCTTGCCGCCCTGACGCTCGCCATGGGTTTCAGCGCGGCCCATGCCGCCGACGACGGCTTGCCGAAGATCGCCAACAAGAAGCCGCTCAAGGTCGGCTTTGCGCAGACCGAGAGCAACAATCCGTGGCGGCTCGCGGAAACCAAGAGCTTTAAGGATGTCGCCGCGAAATGCGGCTGGCAGGTGGTCATGACCGACGCGAACAGTTCGGCCGCGAAGCAGGTATCGGACATTCAAAGCATGATCGCGCAGCACGTCGATCTGCTCGTGTTCCCGCCGCGCGAAGAGAAGCCGCTCGTGCCGGTCATCCTGCAGGCCAAGAAAGCCGGCATTCCGGTGATACTCGTCGACCGCAACGTCGATCAATCGACGGTGAAGGCCGGCCGCGACTACATCACGTTCATCGGTTCGGACTTCATCGATCAGGGTCAACGCGCCGCCGACTGGCTCGTTAAGGCGACCAACGGCAAGGCGACGATCATCGAACTGGAAGGCTCGACGGGCGCCTCCGCTGCAAACGACCGCAAGAAAGGTTTCGACGATGTCATCGCGAAGAACTCGGGTATGAAGATCGTCGCGTCGCAAAGCGGCGATTTCGCACGCGACAAGGGTCGTCAGGTCATGGAAACGCTGTTGCAGGCGCATCCGGACGTGACCGCCGTCTACGCGCATAACGACGAAATGGCGCTCGGCGCGATCGCGGCGATCAAGGCGGCCGGCAAGCAGCCGGGCAAGGATATCGTGCTCGTGACCATCGACGGCACCAAGGGCGGACTCGAAGCCATTCAGGCGGGCGAACTGGGCGCAAGCGTGCAGTCGAGTCCGTTCTTCGGCCCGCTCGCGTGCGACGTCGCGCAGAAGTTCGCGAAGGGCGAAACCATCCCGCCGTGGGTCAAGGTCTCGGACCGCTTCTACGACAAGAGCAACGTCAAGGAAAGCATGCAGTACGGGTATTGAGCGCAGTTGGCTGGTTCGCGGGCGTCTATCCACGGACGCCCGCTCTTTTCTCCGGACGAACACCGACGCCATGCCCAACGCTCCCCTCCTCGACATGCAGGACATCGACATCGCTTTCGGCGGTGTGCCCGCATTGAAGCGCGCCCGCCTCACCGTGACGGCGGGCGAAGTGCACGCGCTCATCGGCCAGAATGGCGCAGGAAAGTCCACGCTCATCAAGATTCTCACGGGCGCGTATAGAAAGACCGCGGGCACGATTCGCTTCGATGGCCGCGAAACCGATTTCCGCACGCCCAAGGAAGCGCGTGAAGCGGGCATCAGCACGATCTATCAGGAGATCAATCTGGTGCCGTTCCGGTCGGTGGCCGAGAACATCTTTCTCGGACGCGAACCGCGCCGCTTTGGACTCATCGACTGGAAAACCGTGCAGCGGCGCGCGCATGTATTGCTCGAATCGTTCGGCCTTCACATCGACGTCAAAAAACCCGTACGGGAATATTCCACCGCCATTCAGCAGATGGTCGCGCTGGCGCGCGCGGTATCGTCGGATGCGAAGATGGTGATCATGGACGAATCGACTTCCTCGCTCGACGAGCGCGAAGTCGAATTGCTGTTCACGGTCGTGCGCCGCTTGCGTGACGACGGCCGCGCGGTCATCTTCGTGTCGCACCGGCTGGATGAACTCTATGCACTGTGCGACCGCGTCACGGTGATGCGCGACGGCCAGACCGTCGCCGAAAGCAGCATGCAGGAGATGGACAAGCTCAAGCTCGTCACGACCATGCTCGGCCGCACGCTTGCCGCCGTCGTGCATGAAGACGATGCCGTGAAGGAAGCGAATCTCGCCAAGCGCGGCGCGGTGGCGTTGCGCGCGCAGGGTCTCTCGGCGGGCGCAAAAGTCACCGACGTCACGCTCGATGTCCACGCGGGCGAAGCCGTCGGACTCGCCGGATTGCTCGGCTCGGGTCGCACGGAAACCATGCGCCTGTTGTTTGGCGCGGACCGTCCGTCCAACGGCACACTCGCGGTCGACGGCGCGGAGGTCGCATTCAAGTCGCCGAAAGACGCCATCGCGCGCGGCATCGCTTATCTCACCGAGGATCGCAAGGCCGAAGGCATCGTGCCGGAGCTTTCCGTGCGCGACAACCTCACGCTCGTGTGCCTGCCGGCGCTGACCAGACGCGGCGTGATCGACGTGGCCAAACAGCGCGAAATCGTCGATGGCTTCATCACCTCGCTCGGCATCAAGCTGCGCTCGCCGGATCAGCCGATCCGCGAGCTATCGGGCGGCAATCAGCAGAAGGTGCTGCTCGCGCGCTGGCTCGCGACCAACCCGCGTCTCTTGCTGCTCGACGAACCCACGCGCGGTATCGACGTCGGCGCGAAAGCCGATGTCGCGAAAATCGTGCGCGAGTTGCGCGATGCGGGGCTTGCGGTGTTGCTGTCGGCATCGGAACTGGAAGAGTTGACGGCGGTGGCCGATCGCGCGGTCGTGATCCGCGACGGCGAAACGGTCGCGCAACTGGACGGCGCGCAGATGACCGAGACCTCGATCATGGATGCGATCGCTTACGGCACGGGCGAGGAATCGACATTGGCTTCGGCCGCTCAAGGAACCGAGTCGTGATAGAGAAAACCAGCGCACCTATCGTCGCGGATACCGCGCCCGCGCGGAAGAAAAAGCGCGGCATGGCGATTCAACGCGAGATCGTCGTGCTCGTCGCGATGATCCTCTTCAACCTGCTCTTTACCGATCACTTCTGGTCGCTGCAGACCTTCAACGTGAACCTTACGCAGGTGGTGACGATCGTGATCGTCGGCATCGGCATGACGCTCGTGGTGGCGACAGGCGGCATCGACCTGTCCGTGGGCGCTTCGATGGCCATCTCCGGTGCGCTCGCGCCGATGCTCTTCATGAACATCGACGGGCCGGGCGGCTTGCTGCTCGCATTCACCTTGCCGATCGTGGCGGCGGCACTATGCGGCGTCTTCAACGGCTTTCTCGTGACGCGGCTGAATGTGCAGCCTATCGTCGCGACGCTCGTGCTGTTCATCGCGGGACGCGGCATTGCGCAGGTCGTCACCGATGGCAGCCTGCAGGCCTTCAACAATCCCGCGTTTCAGTGGATTGCGCTGGGCCGCGTGGCGGGCGTGCCGTTTCAGATCCTGCTCATGCTCGCGCTCGTCGCCATCTTTACGTGGATCGTGCGTAAGACGCTCTTCGGCAAATATCTGCTCGTGACGGGCGGCAACGAGGAAGCGGCATATCTTTCCGGCATTCCGACCGCGCGCGTGAAGATGATCGCGTACACGGCGTGCGCGGCGCTCGCGGGTCTGGCTGGACTGATTTCGATCTCGGTGAATTCGTCGTCGGATGCGAACGTGGTCGGCCTCGGCGTGGAACTCGATGCCATCGCGGCCGTGGCCGTCGGCGGCACCGCGCTCACGGGCGGCAAGGCGTATATCACGGGCACGCTGATCGGCGCGCTCATCATCCAGTTGCTGCGTTATACGCTGCTTGCACACGGCATTCCGGATGCCGCCGCGCTGGTGCTGAAAGCTGCGATCATCATCGCCGCCGTGTACGTGCAGAGAAAGCGAGGCTGACGACGACATGAAGAAGAACCTCCCGATTCTCATCGCGCTCGCGGCGCTGCTCGTGCTTGGCGTCGTGCGGTACGAGCACTTTGCATCCGAATACAACGTGACGTCGTTCTGGCGCTACAACTCCATGTTCGCGCTGATTTCCATCGGCATGGCGTTCGTCATCATCACGGGCGGCATCGATCTGTCGGTGGGCGCGGTGGCCGCGCTCGCAAGCGTGGTCGCGGCGCTCGCGAGTCCGCATGGCGGCGTGGCGGCGGTGCTCGCGGGCTCGGCTGCCGGTCTCGCGGTGGGCCTGCTCAACGGGCTCGTGATCACGCATCTGCGGATACTGCCCTTCATCGTTACGCTGGCGACGAGTCTCGGCGCGCATGGCCTCGCGCTTCTGCTCGGCCATAACGATGCCGTCGCCATCTCGTCGGACACCAGCTTCGCCAACTTCGGCCAAGGCGATCTCTTCGGCTTGCCAATTCCGGGGCTCGTCGCGGCCGCGGCGGCGATTGTCGGCTGGATCGCGCTGCGCAGCTCGCGCTTCGGGCGGCATGCGCTGGCTATCGGCGGGAGCGAGGAAGCATCGCGTCTGATGGGACTGAATGTGGATCGCACGCTCGTCGCCGTGTATGCCGTGAGCGGCTTGCTCGCGGGCATCGCCGGCGCGATTCTCGCGGCGCAATTCGGCGCGGGACAGCCGAACGAAGGCATCGGCTGGGAACTGTTCGCGATCTCGGCGGTGGTGCTCGGCGGCACGCGTCTGACAGGCGGCGACGGCTCTATCGCGATGACCATTGCGGGCGTCGCGCTGCTCGGCCTCGTCTTCAATCTGCTCAACTTCGAGAATGGCCTGGGCTATATCTCGTTATCGGCTTACTGGCAGTCGGTGATTCGCGGGTTGTTCCTGCTGCTCGTGATCGTGCTGCAGGCGCGGGTGCTGAACAGGAAAGCGATGGTGGCCAAGGTGGCGCGGTAGAGTTTGGATGTTGCACGAGCGTTGGAGCTTGATGAAGTCTATCGCGACGAAACGCCGCTTTAGCAAGCAGCGCCGCGCTTTGCGATCGATGCAAACGGCAAAGTGCGGACCCTTCCCCGCGAACGCGTGAAGGGTCCGGTCATGCCTGGGGCACTCTGCTCGCTGCATCGCCATGGAAAGTGGCACGGAGCAGCGAGAGGTGTTGTGGTCGGCATGCTCCTCGCAGGAACAATCGCCCGGCTTACCCAAGCGTTAGGGCGACGTCTTTTGGTTCGGCGGAGTTGCAAACACCGTTCCCGGCACAAGCGGGGCCGGTTTGAGTTGACGCGTAAGAACGAAGTTGAGCGCATCCTTCGCGCGCATGTCGTCGGGGCGAATGGCCAGCGCCTGACGCAGCGCACCTTCCGCCTCGGTGAATCGGCCGAGATTGAGCATGGCCATGCCTAAACCGATGCTCGCCTCGAAAAACGGCTGACGCCGTGCCAAAGCTTCCTTGAAGTGCGCCTCGGCTTCGGCCGGATTGAAGCGTCGTTCCGACACATTGCCCAGACCGCAATAGGCTTCCGCGGATTTGGGATCGATGTCCAGCGCACGATGAAATGCAGTGTCGGCTTCGGTTAGACGAACGGCGGCGCAAAGGACATCACCGAGCGCAAGATAGCCGGAGACCGACTGCGGCTGCGCTTCGATGGCAGCATGCGCTGCAACCTCGGCTTCCGGCAGACGCTGCCGACGGCGCAGCAGATCAGACAGCGCGCAATGCGCCTGAACCATGTCCGGCTGATGATGGATAGCCTGGCGAAAAGCGTCCTCGGCTTCCGACTCGCGCTTTTCGTCGCTGAGGATGCAGCCGAGCATCCAGTGCGCGAGAGAAGAATCCGGCCTGATAGCCAGCGCTTCACGGCAAAAGGATGCGGCGTCGGCGAACCGCTTTTGATCTGCCATGACAAGCGCCAGATTGACGACAATCTCGGCGGACGTGGGCTGCAAAGTCCGCGCCTCGTTCAACAACGTCTCTGCTTCGGCGAAGCGGCCAAGCTGGCGCAACACCAGCGCAAGATTGTTTTTTGCTACAACCGAGGAAGGATTGGCCTCGATGTCTTGACGAAACTTCGCTTCGGCTTCAGCAAATGTCATCGTTACGTTTCGATCATTGTCTTCAAGCATGGTGATTATTTCTCTTGCGTAGGAAACCAAACTAATTCGATCTCAGGTAGATCTCTGTTATTTCGTCTTGCGGACGGGAGATGAGGCGTTCGCTTGATCCCTCTTCGCGAATCAAGTCGCGGCGTTGTTTCCACATTCGTACCGGTGCCCGCAAAAACGAAGGCCGAACGATAACGCATCGATTTCAGTATAGTGCAAAAAGTTATGACCAAATCCACCCTGGCCCAGCCATTGAACCACCAAACAAGCCGCCTATGAAACCACTCTCCTCAAGACTCGCCGCATTCGTTTTTATCGCTTTCGGCGCCATTGCCGCGCCTGTTTCCTCGCAAGCCGAGGAGCTTCATGTCATGAGTTCAGGAGGCTTCACCGCCGCCTATAAAATCCTCGGCCCGAAATTCACGGCCGCAACCGGCAATACGCTCGATACCCAACTCGGCCCGTCGATGGGCAAGGCGCCCGAAGCCATCCCCAATCGACTCGCGCGCGGCGAACCCGCCGATGTCGTCATCATGGTGGGCTACGCGCTCGACGATCTCATCAAGGAAGGCAAGGTCATGCCGGACTCGCGTGTCGAACTCGCCGATTCGCGCATCGGCGTATCGGTGAAAGCGGGTGCGCCGAAACCCGACATCGGCAATGTCGATGCATTGAAGGAAACGCTGCTGCACGCAAAATCGATCGCTTATTCGGACAGCGCGAGCGGCGTTTATATCCAGAACGAGATGTTCAAGAAGCTCGGCATCGAAGATCAGGTGAAACCCAAGGCGAAGATGATCCCGAAGATTCCCGTGGCCTCGGTCGTCGCGGACGGTCAGTACGAACTCGGCTTCCAGCAAGTGAGCGAACTGTTACCGGTACAAGGCGCGGATTTCGTCGGCAGGATTCCGGAGTCCGTGCAGTCCGTCACGCGTTTCGCAGCGGGCATTCCGGTTGGCTCGAAGCACCCGGAGGAGGCGCGCGCCTTGCTTCGCTACCTCGCTTCGCCGCAGGCACAAGACACCGTGCGCGCCACCGGACTCGACCCGATCGCCGCGCATTGAAGCGCAGGCAGGTGCCACGCGCCGGTTCACCTTGCGTTTCATGCGTATTTGCGAAGCGAAAACGGCGTTCCGTGCGAAAATCGAGATGGTCGCGCGAGCGCCTCCACAGGCAGGATTGGTCCGCTCAATAGTTGAAAAGCCGTTCGCTGGGCCAAGCCGGGTTGAGCCAATCCACACGCGAAACGACATGCAAAAAAGACATGCAGCGAGGAGAACCTGCGTCAATGGAAGCTGACAAGCTGATACCGGACACGCGCACCAACGCGCCCGAGCCGAGCTTTCTGCTCGGCGGCGGCGAAATGGGCGCGCTCATCCGCGCTTTCGACTGGACGCAAACCTCGCTCGGCTCGCCCGAACAATGGCCGCAGAGTCTCAAGACGGCCGTGCGCATCATGCTCACCTCGCGGCAGCCGATCTGGGTCGGCTGGGGTCCCGACCTCCTGTTCTTCTACAACGATCCTTACAAGTCGATCATCGGCGGCAAGCATCCGCAAGCGCTCGGTCAGCCGACGTCGGTGGTGTGGCGCGAAATCTGGAACGAGATCGGCCCGCTGCTCGACACCGCGCTTGCCGGCATCGAAGGAACCTTCGTCGAGCAGAAGCTGCTCATCATGGAACGCAACGGCTTCCCGGAGGAAACGTACTACACGTTCTCCTATAGCCCGATTCCGGACGATCGCGGCGGCGCGGGCGGCATCATCTGCGCCAATAGCGACGATACCCAACGCGTGCTTGGCGAACGCCAGTTGCTCGTACTGCGCGAACTGGCTGCGTCGGCCGCGAACGCGCGTTCGTGGCGCGAGGCCTGCGAACGTTCGATGAACGTGCTCGCGAATGCCGCGCGCGACATGCCTTTCGCGTTGCTCTATACAGCCGAGCCCGGCGACGAAAGCGCCACGCTCACCGGCGCATGCGGCATCGCGCCGGGCAGTGCGGCCGCGCCGGAAGTGCTGCACGCGGCGCATGCGGGCGCGTGGCCCGTTCACGAAGTGCTGCGCGACAACCAAGCGCGGCTCGTGACCAATCTGAAGGGTTTCATCGACGGACCGCTGCCCACCGGCTCGTGGAACGCCGCGCCGACGCACGCGGTGCTGCTGCCTATCGCGCCGTCGGGCGAGACCGGGCGCGCGGGCGTGCTGATCGCCGCGCTCAATCCATACCGTCTCTTCGACGAAGGCTATCGCGCGTTCCTGAACCTCGTGGGCGGCCAGATCGGCGCGGCCATCGGCGCCGCGCATGCCTATGAAGAAGAACGCCGCCGCGCCGAGGCGCTCGCCGAAATCGACCGCGCCAAGACCACCTTCTTCTCGAATATCAGCCACGAGTTCAGAACCCCGCTCACGCTGATGCTCGGCCCGCTCGAAGACCTGCTGACGAAGCCGGAGCGCGCGGGCGACGAAGTGCGTCTGCTCGAAATCACGCATCGCAATGGCTTGCGCCTGCTCAAGCTCGTCAACGCGCTGCTCGACTTTTCGCGCATCGAGGCCGGGCGTATCGAGATTCATCGGCAGACCACGGACATCGGCGCGTTCACGGCGGAGCTGGCTTCGCTGTTTCGCTCGGCCATCGAATCCGCGGGGCTGCGCTTTTACATCGACATTCCCTCGACGCCGGTGCTCGCAGACATCGATCGCGACATGTGGGAAAAAGTCGTGATGAACCTGCTGTCGAACGCGTTCAAGTTCACGTTTCGCGGCACGATCGAAGTGACGCTGCGCACGAACGCCGCGCAGCGCGTGGAGATGAGCGTGCGCGATACCGGCATCGGCATCGCGGAGGCGGAACTGGCGCGCGTGTTCGAGCGCTTTCATCGCGTGGCGGGCGCGACCGGGCGCTCGGTGGAAGGCAGCGGTATCGGCCTTGCAATGGTTCAGGAGCTCGTCAAGCTGCACGACGGCGCCATCAGCGTGCAAAGCAGTCCCGGCGAGGGCACGTGCTTTACCGTGACGCTGCCCGCCGCGCATGAACGAGTCGACGCGCAACATGCCGATACGCCGCGCGCGCAAGCCAGCAGCGGCGCGCGCAGTTATGTCGATGCCGCCTTGCGCTGGATTCCCGACGCAAGCGAACCGGCGCTCGCCCTCGACGACGAAACACCGCTCGGCGCGGGCGCGAACGCCAGCGCATCCGCCGATGAAATCCGCGGCCGCGTGCTGGTGGTCGACGACAATGCCGACCTGCGCGAATACATGCGTCGCATGCTGGTCGCGGCGGGCCACGAAGTGAGCGTCGCGGCCGACGGCGAGAGCGCGCTCGAAGCGGCTCGCACCGGGCATCCCGAAGTGATCGTGTCGGACGTGATGATGCCGCGCCTCGACGGCTTCGGCCTCTTGAACGCGGTGCGCGCCGACGAAGCGCTGCGCGAGACACCGGTCGTGCTGCTGTCCGCGCGCGCGGGCGAGGAAGCGCGCCTGGGCGGTCTCGAGGCTGGCGCGCACGACTATCTGACTAAGCCCTTCGCCGCGCGAGAATTGCTTGCGCGAGTCGCGAGCAATCTGCGCATCGCGCGGCTGCGGCGCGCGTCCGAGGAGAACCTGCGCGAAGAGTCGCGCATGCTGGAGATTCTGAACGACGTCGGCACCACGGTCGCGGGCGAGCTCGATCTGTCGCGCGCCGTGCAGGTCGTCGTGGATGCCGCCACCGAGCTCACCGGCGCGGCCTTCGGCTCGTTCTTCTACAACCTGCTCGACGACAAGGGCGAGAGCTACACGCTCTATTCCATCTCCGGCGTGCCGAAAGACGCGTTTTCGCGCTTTCCCATGCCGCGCAACACCGCGCTCTTCGGCCCGACTTTCGCGGGCGAAGGCGTGGTGCGTTCCGACGACATCACGAAAGACCCGCGCTACGGCCAGAGCGCGCCGCATTACGGCATGCCGGAAGGTCATCTCAGCGTATGCAGCTATCTCGCCGCGCCCGTCATCTCGCGCACGGGCGAAGTGCTGGGCGGGCTGTTCTTCGGTCATCCCGAACCGGCGATGTTCAACCTGCGCGCGGAGCGGATCGTCGTGGGTATCGCCGCGCAGGCGGCTATCGCCATCGACAACGCGCGGCTCTTTCAGGCGGCACAGGACGAGATCGCCGAGCGCACCAAGGCGCAGGCCGCGCTGCACGATCTCAACGATACGCTCGAACGCCGCGTCGCCGACGCCATCGCGGACCGCGACCGGCTGTGGGAACTGACCGAAGACCTGTTCGTCGTGACGAGCTTCGAAGGCGCGCTGCTGCGCGTGAGCCCGTCGTGGTCGACCGTGCTCGGCGTCGATCTGCAGCGCGTGCATGCGCGAACCATGCTCGACCTCGTCCATCCCGACGACGTCGAAGCGGTCGCGAGCGCGATGGAAAGTCTGCGCCAAAGCGGCGCGTCCGTGCGTTACGAGTGCCGGCACGGCTTCGTGGAAGGCGGCTGGCGCTGGATCGCGTGGACCTTGTCGATCGACCCGGCCACGCGCCGCATACACGGCGTGGGGCGCGACGTCACCGCGGACCGCGAAACCGCCGACGCGCTGCGGCACGCCGAGGAAGCGTTGCGCATGGCGCAGAAGATGGAAGCCATCGGCAAGTTGACGGGCGGCGTCGCGCACGACTTCAACAATCTGCTGCAGGTGATCGGCGGGAATCTGCAATTGCTGGCAAAGGACGTCGCGGGCCAGGAACGCCCCGAGCAGCGCGTGAAGAGCGCGCTCGCGGGCGTGGCACGCGGCGCGAACCTCGCCTCGCAGCTGCTTGCGTTCGGCAGACGCCAGCCGCTCGCGCCGAAGGTCGTCAATCTGGGCCGCTTCGTGCGCGGTCTCGACGACATGTTCCGCCGCGCGCTGGGCGACGGCATCGAGATCGAGACGATCGTATCGGGCGGCTTGTGGAACACGCTCGTCGATCCGTTCCAGGTCGAGAACGCGCTGCTCAATCTGGCGATCAACGCGCGCGACGCGATGAACGCGCACGGCAAGCTGACCATCGAAGCGGGCAATGCATCGCTCGATGAAAACTACGCCAAGCGCCACGCCGACCTGTTGCCCGGCCAATACGTCATGGTCGCTGTTACCGATACCGGCTCGGGCATGTCGCCCGAAGTGCAGGAACGCGCGTTCGAACCGTTCTTCACCACCAAGCGCGAGGGCCAGGGCACGGGTCTCGGACTCTCGATGGTGTACGGCTTCGTGAAGCAGTCCGGCGGCCACGTGAAGGTGTACAGCGAGGAAGGACACGGCACGACGATACGCATTTATCTGCCGCGCGCACGCCAGGAAGAAGACCTCGAAACCACGATCGACGCCGGCCCCGCGCACGGCGGCGACGAAACCATTCTCGTGGTCGAGGACGACGAAGAAGTGCGCGCAACCGTCGTCGCCATGCTTGGCGACCTCGGTTATCGCGTGCTTCGTGCAAAGGATGCGCAAAGCGCGCTGGCTATCGTCGAGAGCGGCGTGCCCGTGGACCTGCTCTTCACCGATGTCGTGATGCCCGGTCCGCTACGCAGCCCCGAACTGGCGCGAAAGGCGCGCGAACGCGTGCCGGGTATCGCGGTGCTGTTCACGTCGGGCTACACGGACAACGCCATCGTGCATGCGGGACGGCTCGATGAAGGAATCGATCTGCTTAGCAAGCCTTATATGCATGAGGCGCTCGTCCGCAAGGTGCGTCAGGTGCTCGCGGCTAGCGGCAAGGGCGCGAGTTCCAGCGCACCGCCCGCGACGGTCACCGGCAACACGGTTTCCGATGCCGCGCCCGCCGACGCCCTCTCGCACATGCGCGTGCTGTTCGTCGAAGACAACGAACTCGTGCGCGTAAGCAGCGCCGAGTTGCTACGCACGTTCGGGCTCGATCTCGTGGAAGCCGGCAGCGTCGCCGAGGCGCTCGCCCTGCTGCGCGAAGAGCGCTTCGAACTCTTGCTGACCGATGTGGATCTGGCGGGCGAATCGGGCATCGAGCTGGCCCTTGCGGCTAGCCGTGAGGCGCCCGGAATCGGCGTGGTGTTCGTCACCGGATACGACCTCGTCCTGAGCGCCGACGAACGCAAGGCCTTGCCGCGCGCGACGCAGTTGCGCAAGCCTTACGACCCGCTGGCGCTGATCGAAGCGCTGAACGCAGCGGTGATGCGTTGATCCGCTAGCCGTCTCCGAACGCGGAGACGGCTAGGTACGCACGCCTAGCCGCGACGGCGCTGTCTCACCGCATCGGCAAGCAGGTCGAGCACCGGCTCGGTCTGGCTCCAGCCGAGACACGCATCCGTGATCGAGACGCCGTGCTTGAGCGGCACGCCCGGCTTGAGGTCCTGCCGCCCTTCGTCCAGATGACTTTCGATCATCACGCCGGTGATGCGGCTTTCGCCCGCGATCAGTTGCCGCGCGATGTCTTCGGCCACATCCACCTGCCGCAGATGCGACTTGTTCGAGTTGGCATGCGAGCAATCGATCATCACCTGCTCGCGCTGTCCGAGCGCCGCCAACGCCGCGCAACTCGCCGCGACGCTGGCCGCATCGTAATTCGGTGCTTTTTTGCCGCCGCGCAGGATAACGTGGCAGTCGTCGTTGCCGCGCGTTTCGAAGATGGCGGCAAGGCCCATCTTCGTCATGCCCATGAAGGCATGGCTCGCGCGCGCCGCGACGATCGCGTCCGCCGCGACTTGCACGCCGCCGTCCGTGCCGTTCTTGAAGCCGATCGGACAACTCAGCCCCGATGCCAGTTGCCGATGGCTCTGACTCTCCGTCGTGCGTGCGCCGATTGCGCCCCACGCGATCAGGTCCGCGATGTACTGCGGACTCAGCAGGTCGAGAAACTCGGTGCCCGTTGGCAGACCAAGCTCGCTGATTTCCAGCAGAAGCTCACGCGCGCGGCGCAGACCTTCGTTGATACGGAAACTGCCGTCCAGACGCGGGTCGTTGATATAGCCCTTCCAGCCGACCGTCGTGCGCGGCTTTTCGAAGTACACGCGCATGACGATCAGCAAATCGTCGCCGAGACGATCCGCGACGGTCTTCAGATGGTGCGCGTATTCGATCGCTTGGTCGTGATCGTGAATGGAACACGGTCCGACCACGACCACGAGGCGGTCATCGCGGCCATGCAGAACGTCCGCGATGCGCGCGCGGCTCGTTTCCACGAGCGCCTGCACGCCGGGCGTGACCGGCAGTTCGTCGAGCAAAAGCGCTGGCGAGATCAGCGGGCGCACCGCGCCGATGCGCGTATCGTCGATACGGGTCGTGTCTTGCGTGGAGTCGGCCACGCCGGCCTCCTGATCGCGGGAGGGGTTGTCGATGCGGCTCAAGGTCAGCTCCGTCGGGCGTAATGAATGCGTAAAGAATGCATGTTGCGGTCATTCGATGCGAGAAAACCGCGCACTTCCGGCCGCGCGGTGCAAACATCGATTATCGCATTTGAAGCGCATGCGTCGCGCATTTCCGAAAGCGGACGAGGATCGTGCGTATCATGAAAGGAACCGGAACACGCCATTCATCAAGGGAGCAGACCATGCGAATCGAAACATCCTTTCTCTTCGATCTCGACGGAACGCTGGTCGACAGCGTCTATCAGCACGTGCTCGCGTGGAAAGAAGCGCTGGACAGCGAGGGCATCGAACTGTCGGTGTGGCGCATTCATCGCAAAATCGGCATGAGCGGCGGCCTCTTCACCGATCAATTGCTGCGCGAAACGCATGGGGAGATCAACGCGGATCGCGTGGAACGTCTGCGGCGCCTTCATGCCGACGCTTATCAAAGTCTGCGCGCACAGGTCTGCCCATTGCCGGGCGCGCGCGAATTGCTCGACGCGCTGACCCAGGCGGGCACGCGCTGGGCGATCGCCACGAGCGGCCGCATGGAAACGGCGGCGTTCAATCTCGAAGCATTGGGCGTGGACCCAGGCAAGCAAGTGGTCGTCACGCGCGATCAGGTGAAATACGCCAAGCCCGATCCCGACTTGTTCCTTGCGGCGGCCGCGCGTCTGAACGTGCCGATCGAGCATACGGTGGTGGTTGGCGACAGCATCTGGGACATGCTCGCGGCGCGTCGCTGCCGATCGCTCGGCGTCGGCCTGCTGTCGGGCGGTTATGGCAGCGACGAACTGGAACGCTCGGGCGCGCTGCGCGTCTACGAAGACCCCGCCGACCTGCTGTTCCATCTCGACGAAGTGGCCGCGCGCCCTTGAATCATGCTAGAACGCGTGCCGCAAGCCGACAGTGACGCCGACTTGCGTACCTGTCGATGACGGCGACAACGTATTGAGCATCGCCTGCCCGAGCACGGAATCGGGCGGCGCCCCCTTTACGTGCTGATAGACGCCTTCGAGATAGACATCCGTGCGTTTCGAGAGCGAATAGTCGGTCTGCAACATGACCGTATGCCACGACGGATAAGCGATGGATGCAGCGTTGCCATAAGCGCCGTCCGTGAACGTGTAAGCCGCCGATACGCTCAACACGGGCGTGAGCGCGTAATGCACGTTCGCTTCGTAATTGTCGAGACGCAGGGTGCCATCGAGCGGAATATAGTTGCCGAGCCCGATGGAAAGCACGCTGTTCATATTGTCGAGTTGCGTGTGCGACCAGACGAGACCGACCGTCGCCGGCCCGAAGGTGGCGTTGGCGCCCGCGCCCCAGATGCGCTGCCGTTGCGCGACGAAGTTCGCGCTGCCATCCCCTTGCGACACCGCGCCATTCAAATTCGTCCCCGCAATGCCGCCGCCCGCGTTGTTCAATTGCAGATAGCCGCCCGCGACCGTGAACGGCCCTTGCGCGTACGATGCCGAAAAGCCATACGCGCGGTTATCCGCGAAGTTTCCGGCGCTATTGCCGAAGGAATACATGCTCTCGACCGTCACGCCGCGATAAGTGGGGCTGACGTATTTGACGGTGTTGTTGATGACGACCGAGTTTGCCGCCAGATTATCGTTTTCGAACGGATGCGCCGAGATGCTGCCGCCCCAGGTGTTGAATTCGGCGGTGAGCGGACCGAGCAGATCGTTGAGCACGTCGTATTGACGCCCGGCCGTGAGCGTGCCGTAGTCGTCGTGTTGCAGGCCGACCCATGCTTGCGAGCCGAAGCCATCGCCCGCGAATGCATTGGTGCCGTTATTCAGATTGAAGCCTTGCTCCAGCTTGAAGATGGCCTTAAGGCCGCCGCCGAGATCCTCACTGCCTTTCAGGCCGAAGACCGTGTTCTGCGTGACGCTGCTGAGCATCTGCCAGTTGCTGTGGCCGGTCTGATTGTTGGTGTAGACGATACCCGTGTCGATCAGGCCATATAGCGTGACACTGCTTTGCGCATGCACCGAAGCTGCGCATAAAGCGGCAGGCAGCGCGACCATCAACATTGACCTTTTCATTGCTGAAAGCTCCATGAACGATTGAAAGCGACGGCCTGCCCGGAGAGCGGCGACTGGCAATTGATCGTACGACGCCAAAATTGTGCGGGCGCAATATCGGCATGGCGTTGCATAAATGCTATTCCGGCGCGGTACTGAATTCTTGCGGAAGGCTTTCCTATACTGGGGTCTCACATTTCGAACAAGGGGACACCGATGTTGATGGAAGCAAAGGAATCGATCTACAGCCCGACGCAGGACGGGCTGATTTTCCCCGAAGAGCCCACGTTTTCCTCCTCGGCGGAAGAACGGCGCTATCGCAAAGAGCATCTCGCCGCCGCATGCCGGATCTTCGCGCGGCACGGATTCAGCTTCGGCTTCGGCGGCCATCTGACCGTGCGCGACCCGGAACATCCCGAACTCTTCTGGACCAATCCGATGTGCGTGCCATGGTCACGCGTGAAGACCTCGCAACTCGTGCTCGTCGATCATTCGGGCACAGTGGTCGAAGGAAAGTACGCGGTGAACCGCGCAGGCTACGTGCTGCATTCCGCGATCCACGCTGACAATCCCGACATCATCGGGTCGTGTCACGCGCATACCGTTCATGGCGATGCGTGGGCCGCAATGGGCAAGCCGCTCGACTATGTGACGCAGGACGCCTGCATGTTTTATGGCTCGCATATGGTCGTGCGCGACGGCGCGGGCAAGGTGCCGGTCGCGGATGCATCGGGTAATCCGATTGCACGCGCCTTCAACGAACACAAGGCCGTAATCCATCAGAACCATGGGCTTCTGACGGCGAGCCGCCATAGCATCGATGATGCAGTATGGACGTTCATCGCCCTCGATCACTGCTGCAAGATGCAGCTGCTCATGGACGCGACCGAATCGCGCCCGTTGCAGATCGACCCGGAGCATGCCGAGTATTCGCATCGTCATCTGGGCAACTCGTTCATCAGCTGGCTGCATTTCCAGACCATGCTGTATGAGATCGCCGAAGAGGAGCCGGAATATCTCGACTGAGCAATGACCCAGCGGCATGCGTGCCATACGAGCATGCCGTGATAAAGCGCTAAAAAATACAGGAGACAAGCATGGAAGCGCTATACGGAGATCAGGCCGTCAAGGAAACGGATGCTGGCCGCATCTATGGCAGGGCTTACTGGCGGCTCTTGCCGTTGCTCTTGATCTGCTATCTCGTGGCATATCTGGACCGTGTGAACGTTGGCTTCGCGAAGTTGCAGATGCTCGATGCACTCGGCTTCGACGACGCCATCTATGGCCTCGGCTCGGGCATCTTCTTCGCCGGCTACTTCTTCTTCGAGGTTCCGAGCAATCTCGTGATGCGCAAGGTCGGCGCGCGCCGCTGGATTGCGCGCATCATGCTCACGTGGGGTGTCATTTCTGCGGCGATGGTCCTCGTCAAGACGCCGACCATGTTCTACATTGCGCGCTTCATGCTTGGTGCCGCCGAAGCAGGCTTCGCACCGGCGATCATGTATCTGCTCACGCTGTGGTTTCCCGCGCGCTACCGCGGTCGCGCAATGTCCATCTACGTGATGGGCGCGCCGCTCGCGTTCGTCGTCGGCGGGCCGATTTCCGGCTATATCCTGCACGCGTTTTCAGGTAACGACCAGCTAGCCCCGTGGCAATGGCTTTTTCTGATCGAAGCGCTGCCCGCCATCGTGCTCGCCTTCGTCGTGTTGCGCTTTCTTGACGACGATCCCGCCAAGGCGCGCTGGCTTTCGGACGACGAACGCAATCTCGTGCTCGCCGACATTCGCGCGGAAAACGCCAGCAAGATCGACTATACGAGCGTGCGCGGCTTTCTCGGCAACAAGAAATTGTGGGCGTTCTGCGCGATCTACTTCTGCCTCATCATGGGTCTTTATGCGCTCGGTTTCTGGATGCCCTCGCTCGTCAAGCGCAGCGGTGTCGCCGACCCGTTCGCCATCGGACTCTATACGGCCGTGCCGAACATCTTTGCGGCGATAGCGCTATATTTGTCGAACCGCAGCGCCGATCGCACCGGCGGCAGGCGCATCCACTTCGCGGCGTTCATGGTTATCGGCGCGGTTGGACTTGCCGTAAGCATGTGGTTGTCGGCGGGGCCGCTCGTGACGGTAGCTTGCCTGTCGGTCGCCGCAGCGGGCGTCTATTCGTGCATCGCGCTGTTCTGGGCCTTGCCGACAAGTCTCTTCGTGGGAGCATCGGTGGCGGCAGCGTTGGCGTTCATCAATTCAGTGGGCAATATCGCGGGCTTCATGTCGCCGTATCTCGTAGGCTTGCTCAACGTGTGGCTTGGACACGCGGAAGTCGGCATGTATGTGATCTCCGCATTCCTCGTGCTCGGCGCCTGCATGACAATGCGCTTGCCTCGAACGTTGGACAAATGACGCGTTGCTTCAGGCGGCCCACGGCGGCCGCCGGAGCTTATCCGCCACGTAATCAATAAACGCACGCACGCGCGGATGCAAAGTCGAATCGCGCGGATACAGCACATAGATCGCGGTTTCGTCGCTCGATTGAAAGTCGGTGAGCAAAGGCACGAGCATGTTGCTGCGAATGGAAGGCAACACCATGTGTTCAGCCATCCGCGTAATGCCCACGCCTGCAAGACACATATAAACGGAACTCACGCCGCTGCTCGTCTGAAAGTTGCCGTTGATGAGCATGGACGTGCGCTCGCCGCCGACCATGAAAGGCCAATGGTTGAGATGGTCCATCGGCGGTTCCCACATCAGGCAGTTGTGTCGGGTGAGTTCCGCGGGTGTCGAGGGTACCCCATGTCTGGCGATATACGCAGGCGACGCCGTGACCACTCGCTGCAGATGACATAGCTTGCGGCTCACGAGATTCGAGTCCTGCAAATTGCCCATGCGGATGGCGACATCGAACCCTTCTCCGATGATATCGGCGAGCGTATCCGAAAGAGAAAGCCGCACGCGCAGGCCCGGATAACGTTCGAGAAATGCCGGAATGAGCGGCACGATCTGATCCATGCCGAACGACGTAGCCACGGTCACGCGAATATCGCCGGACATGTGCTGGCCCGCGCGCGAGAGTTGTGCTTCGCCGCTTTCGAGTTCTTCGAGAATGCGCTTGCAGAGCGCGAGATACTGCGTGCCCTCCTGCGTCATCTGAAGGCGACGCGTGGAGCGCCTCAAAAGCGATACGCCGAGCCGCTTCTCCAGCGCGGATACAGTGCGGCTGACGTAAGGCTGCTGCAAATCGAGCGCGAGCGCCGCAGCCGTGAAACCGCCCGTCTCGGCGACGGCCCTGAAGATCCTCATCTCGGTGAGGCGTTCGTCCTTCATGCTGTCACGATGCCTGGGGAAACAGGCATCGTAGCGTGCCTCGCTGGCAGGGCCTATCGGGGAAGGCACGGACATCCGGTCTGTGCCTTCCGGCTGCCTCAACTCCTCACCCCCACCCCCGCCGCCCCAACTCCACTACGCCCACGCAACACACACCCCACCGCCACCGCGCCGACCAACAAACCCGCCGCCACGACGATCAACGCCACATCCGTGCGTCCCGTCACGTCCTTGAGATAGCCGATCATATAGGGCGACACGAAGCCCGCGAGATTGCCGATGGAGTTGATCATCGCAATGCCCGCTGCCGCCGTCACGCCGGTGAGAAACGCCGTCGGCAAGCTCCAGAACAACGCGGGAATCGACAGCACGCCCATGTTGGCGATGCACAGCGCGATCACGCCCAATACCGGCTGGTTCTGCCACACGACGCACAACGCAAAGCCAAGCGCGGCCATCGAGAACGCGGCAATCAGATGCCACTTGCGTTCCTTGCGACGATCCGCCGAGAATCCGAACGCCAGCATGCTGATGATCGCGCACACGCCCGGCAACGCCGTGAGAAGCCCGATGGTGAACGGATCGGCCACGCCCATCTTCTGCACGAGCGTCGGCATCCAGAAGCTGATCGCGTACAGCCCCATGTTGTAGACGAAATAGATCAGCACCAGCGCCCAGATGCGTCCATGACCCAGCAGGCTCATGAAGCCATGCGCGATCTTGTCGCGATTCTCCGCCGCAAGCACCGCGCTAAGATGCGTCTTCTCGCCATCGGTCAGCCACGTGACGCGGCGAATATCCTCGCTCATGCGGAAGTAGATATAGATGCCGAGGAGTATCGTCGGAATGCCTTCGCACAAGATCAGCCACTGCCAGCCGCGCATGCCGCCGACGCCCGACAGAAAGCCGAGAATCGAGCCGGACACGAGTCCGCCGATGACGCCCGACGATGCCAGCGCGATATAAAACACGCCCCATGCGCGTCCGCGTCGCGCCGCCGGATACCACTGGCTCATGTAATAGATCGCGCCCGGAATGAAGCCCGCTTCGGCGAGACCCAGCAGAAAGCGCATGACATAAAACTGCGTCGGCGTGCGGATGAAAATGGTCGCGCACGAAAGCAGGCCCCACGTCACCATGATTCGCGCAATCCAGCGTCGCGCACCCACGCGATGCAAGATTACGTTGCTCGGCACTTCGAGCAGAAAGTAACCGAGAAAAAAGATGCCCGCGCCGAAGCCATACACGGCATCGCTGAAATGGAGGTCGCTCGACATCTGCAGCTTGGCGAACCCCACGTTCACGCGGTTCAAATAGGAAAAGAAAAATCCAAGCATCAGCACGGGCAGAATGCGCAGGGATATCTTTCTGAAAAGCCTGTTTTCGTCGATGGCGGGCGTCATGTCAGTCTCCTTGATTTCGTGCGGTCATGTTTTTATTCGACGCGATAGAAACGTCGCGCGGTCCCTTCGAACAACGCGCGTAAATCGGTTTCGGTGGCTTGCGGCAAGGCGCCGAGCACATCGGCGACGATCTCCGTGAAGCTCGCCGACAAGTTACCCACCGGCAGATTGCTCGCGAACATCGAACGCTCGTAGCCGAATAGATCGACGGCTTCGCGAATCACGCGGCGATTGCTCGCGCTGTCCCACGTGCCGTTCGGCAAGCCGAGTTCCGATACCTTCAGATAGACGTTCGGACACGCCGCGAGCTTCTCCATTCCACGGCGCCAGATCGCGACGCCTTCGTCCGATCGATCGAGCGGCAAGCCGAGATGGTTCGTGACGATAGGCGTCTTCGGGAATGCACGCGCCACTTCCGCCGCTTCTTCCAAGTGCCAATACGGCACGCGCAAGTCCCACGAGAAGCCGTACTTATCGAGTAAAGCGAGACCCGCAAGCCATGCTTCGTCTTGCATCGTGCCCGGTTGGCCCGCAACGGATTCATGCGGACCGCTGGAGATTTCAGGCTTCGAGCGCACACCGCGCGCGAGCGGGCTGTTTGCATGACCTGCGAGAATCGCATCGCAATCGGGCTGCACGAAGAACACATGGCCGACGATCGCGCTGGGTAATCCCGTTTTCGCGTTGAGCGCGGTGAGCCAGTCGGTTTCGCGCACTTGTTGCTTGCGCGAACGCTCCGCTTCCACATGCACGGTGCCGATCACGTTGAAGCCGGCCGTCGCCTGGCGATACTGCGGCGGCAAAAAGTCCTGACACATTCGGCGATAGTCGCCGAGGAAGAAGGCGTCGTCGTACTCGTTCGTGAGCCAGGGAAAGTCGCCGTCCGACAAGTCCCAGAAGTGATGATGCGCATCCAGTATCGGCAGGTCGAAGCCGAGCGTGTTGGTGGTCATCGCGATGTCCTTGCGTGAGTGCCGCGTGCGTTGTCGTCGAGCCCTTCCGGGCGATAGATGCGCACGGCCGTATCGTGAAAGAAAGCCTCTTGATCCGCGCGCGGCCAGGCGCGCACCAGTTCGGCAAAGCCGCGTAGCAGACCGTCGAGCGAGATGAACATGCCATCCACGGGGAAGTTGCTGCCGAACATGAGACGCCCGGCGCCGAAGACTTGATGAAGCGTATCGAGCACTGGCTGGTTTGCGGCGACGCTCCACGGCTTGCCCGCCTCGCACAGCCCCGACACCTTCACGGCCACGTTCGGCAAACGCGCGAGTTCTTCCAGCGCCGCGCGCCAACCCGTAAGCGTCGCGTTCGATCTATCGCCGGGCACGCCCGCATGATTGACGATGAGCGTGGTGTGTGGAAAATCGCGGGCGAGCTGTGCCGCTTCGGACAATTGCCGCCACGACGCCTGCAAGTCGAAGTGCAGGCCGTATCGTTCGAGCAAGGCATAGCCGCGCTGCCAGCGTTCGTCGGACATGAGCGTGCGGCCATCCTTGTCCGGTGCGCCCGGCTTGTGACGCACGCTGCGAACGCGAGCCACGCGGGCTTGCGCGGACAACACGTCGTCCACGTCGGCGCGGTCGAGCCACGCTTGCGCCACGATCGCGTTGGGGCGACCCGTCTCTTCGGCAAGCTCGCGGACATAGCGCGTTTCGCCAAGCGGATCATCCGGGTTCCACTCGGCTTCGACATACACGCTGCCGATCACGCGATGCCCCGCCGCATCGCGCAGATAGTCCGATGGCAGGTACGTCTCTTTGATCGGCGTGTAGTCGCCGTAACGATGTTCGACCAGCACGCCCGGCATGAGCCACGGATAGCGATTCGCTTCGAGGTCCCAGAAGTGCTGATGCGCGTCGATGATCGGCCCTTCGTACAACTCCTTCATGCGCGCGCTCCTGAATCGTTGCGGCCGAAATCGATAAAGAGCGAGCCGACGAGATAAGCGAACGCCGCCGCAGCGAAGAACAGGATGACCGCCGTGAAACCGCCTGTCATATCGACGATCACGCCCACGACGATAGGCACGATGATCGCGCCGCCCGTGCCCGCGAAGTTCATCACGCCGCCGACGAGGCCGACTTGCTCGCGCGGTGCGAGCATCGCGGGAATGAGCCAGTACAGGCCGCCCCACAAGTGAAAGAACACGCCGAGCGACAACACGGCGACCGCGAGCCGGATATCCGCCACGAACGGCAAAGCCAGCAGACAAAGAAGCGACATGCCGCCCGACACGCCGAAGAGGATCTTGAACGCCGTCTTGCGTGCGAAATGCCGTTGCAACCAGTCGGCTGTCACGCCCGACAGAATCTCGCCGACCGCGCCCGCGAGAAAAATGATGAAGGTCGCGAAGCCCATGCTGCGGATATCGAGCCCGCGTCCGACCGACAAATAGTTCGGTCCCCAGGTCACGAGGCCGAAGAACACCATCGCCCAACCGACACGGCCCACCACCATCGCCGAAAAGATGCCGCGTGAAAGCGGCGCCATCTTCGCGCTAGGGGCTTCGCCAGCAACGAGCTTCTGCTCGCGGATATACGCGACTTCCGCCTGGTCGATACCCGCGTGCCGCTCGGGCGTCTCGCGCAGCATGCGATAGACGACGAGACCGAAGACGATCGTCACCGCTCCCACGATCAGGAACGCCGAACGCCACGATCCCGAGAAGCCGATCAGCGCGCTGATGAGCAAGCCACCGAGCGCCGAGCCGAGCGGCGCGCCGCTATCGATGAGTGTCACGCCGCGCGCCCGTTCCGCGGGCGGCAGCCACGCCGCCGTGAGCTTCGTCGCGGCGGGCATGTAAGGAGCTTCGAACACGCCGAGACCGATGCGCGTAAGCAACAGCGTCACGCCGTTCATGGCGAACGCGGCAAGACACTGGAAGCCGCCCCACAGCACCGCCGAGATGCCGATCATGCGGCGTGCGCCGAAGCGGTCGGCGGCCCAGCCAGCGGGAATCTGGAACGTGCTGTACGTCCAGAAGAACGCAGAGAGGATCAACCCCTGCATCGTCGCGGCGAGATGAAACTCGCGCACGATGGTCGGCATTGCAATGGACAGCGACATGCGGTCGATGCAGTTGATCGTATAGAGCACGAAGAGCAGCAGCACCATGCGCCAGCGGGTGGTGCAAAGAAGCGCGCGCAGCGAACTGCCCGAGGCGCTCGCGGATAAGTTGGTTTGCATGTCTCCTCCTGTATGGGTCGAAAGCCCTCGTCGTATCGCAGGCCGTTTATAGCGACGGATTGCGCTTCCACGCTTCGTAAAGCGCCGAGCCTTGCAAGTCGAGCGCATCGAGCGGAACGAGGTCGCCCTGCTTTACATCGGCGAGAAGACGCTTGTTGGCCGCGAGATAGAACGGCGCCGCGACTCCCGCCTTCGCGCGTTCGATGAGCAACGGCGTCGCGCCCTGAATGGTGTGATGATGACCGCCCATGGCAAGCGTCTCGCCCGCCTTGAAGTCGCGTTCGGCACGCGCCACCATTTGCGCGTGCGGCAACTGCTCCGCGCTGCCAGTCGGCTGATTGAGCAGCACCGCCGAAAAAATGCTCATCGGCGTTTCGAGACCCATCAGGTGATACGGCAAGTAGATGCATGCATAGCGGCCGTTCTTGCCGACCACATGGCCCTTTTGCTTGAGCAACTCCCAGGTTTCCTCGTCCTTGCAGCGCACGATGACGAACACGCCGCCACCGAAGCTCAGATCGTCCGGACGACGCAGGCAGTTGAAGACATCGACCACGCCGGTACGCTCCAGAATGCCGCCGTCTTCCTTCGGCACGAAGATATCGGCGAGTTCATTCAAGCGCGCGAGCGGATAGTTGAGCGCATCGGCAGCCGGCACGAAGCCGGTCGAATTGGCGACGACGTTCATCTCGCAGTAATCGGGCGTCGCGCTTTGCGGCAGCATCGAGAGCGCCTTGCTACGGGCGGCGAGCGTCGCGGCGATATCGTCGCCTGGCGTCCAGCACGCATCGAGCGAGACTTCGTGGCGTTGATCGAGATAGTCGATGGTATGCGCGTCCGGATCGTAGATGAAGTCGTACTCGCTCGACTTGCCAGCCACGATCACTTCGAAACCGAGCACGCGCGCCCACGTCACGAGGCCGATCAGATTGCTCGGCTGATCGCCGTCGGGCGTGGTGTACGTCACGCCGTTTTCGAGCGCGAGCCGGTTCAGATACGGGCCCACGACCGAATCGGTTTCCTTGGTCGCCATCGCCACGTGCACGCCGCGCTTCAATGCGTTCTCGGCGATCTGCACGCTCACTTCAGGATGCCCCGTCGCTTCCACGACGATATCGAGCTCCACGTTCTTCAACAGCAGATGGTCGCCCACCAGCGCGATACGGCCATCGGCGCGAGCGGCGCGCACGTCGTCGGCGTTGTTGCAGACGCGCGCTGTATCGTTCGCGAAGCCGAGCGATGCCAGGGCGGCGAGCGTGCCTTCGATATCGATATCGCACAGCGCGGCGATCTCGAGGCCCGGCAACGCGCGGCATTGCACGAGCAGCGAGCGGCCGAAGCCGCCTTTCGGACCGACGAGCGCCATGCGGATCGTGCGGCTGCCGAGCGACTTGAAGAGATGTTCGTAGTTCATGGCGATGTCTGTCCTTTAAGGCCTGATCTTGTGGGGAACGTGAACGGCACGTTTAGCCGATCACCGAGTTGATGAGGAGAATCACGCCGAGCGCGACGAGCGATTGAAACGAGACGAGCAGCGTCCAGGTCTTGAGCGTATCGGCGACCGAGAGGCGGAAATATTCCTTGAAAAGCCAGAAGCCCGAGTCGTTCAGATGCGAGAGCATCAGTCCGCCCGAGCTCACGGCGAGCACCAGCAGTTCGAGATTGACGCCGGGCGTGGCCGCCGCGATCGGCGCGACGATGCCCGCCGCCGTCACGGTTGCGACCGTCGCCGAGCCGATCGCGATACGGATCAGCGCCGCGACCGCCCAGCCGAGCACGAGCGGCGAGATCGACCAATGCGTGGCCCAATGCGCGATGGCGTCGCCGATATGCGTGGCGAGCAGCATCTCTTTCAGGCCGCCACCCGCGCCGAGGATCAGGATCACGGCGGCAGCGGGCGCCACGCTCTTGCCGAGGAGCTTTTGAATCTGCGGCAACGTGAGGCCGCTCTTGACGCCGAGCGACCAGATTGCGAACAGCACGGCAATCAGCAACGAGACGATAGGGTCGCCCACGGTTTCGAGCAGTTCGCGCATCGGCGTGCCGGTCGGCGCGTAGTTGCGGCCGAACGTGCGGATCATCATCAGGACCGGTGGCAACAGGACCGTGATGAGCACGAGCGCGAGCGGCGGCGTGGCGCGGCCGGCTTTCTTGTCGTCGGCGGCAGCGGGCGAATAAAGACCCTCGCCTGGCGTAACCGGCAGAAAGCGCATGACGAAGGCCGTGAAGAGCGGGCCGGAGAGAATGGCCATCGGAACGGCGACGATCAGGCCGAAAAAGATCGTGCGGCCCGCGTCCGCATGTAACGCGGCAAGCGCGAGCGTCGGCGACGGATGCGGCGGCAAGAGACCGTGCGAGACGTAGAGGCCGGCGGCCATCGGAATGCCGACGGCCATCAGCGGACTTTTCGTGCGATGCGCGATGGCGTAGACGAGCGGGACGAGCATCACGAAGCTCACATCGAACAGATGCGGCAAGCCGATGAGCAGCGACGCCGCGCAAATGGCCGCCGGAATCCAGCGCTTAGAACCGAGTCCGATGAATGCGTTGGCGATGCGATCCGCGCCGCCCGATTCGAGCAGCAAGCCGCCAAGCATGGTGCCGAGTCCGACCACGAGCCCCACGGAACTGAGAATGCCGCCAAAGCCTTTTTCGAAGCTCTTGATGACGGCGGTAGGCGCGAGTCCGGCCGCGCAGCCGAGAAAAGCCGGCCGTGAGAATGAGCGCGAGAAACGGGTGAAGCTTGACCTTCGTGATCAGCAGTACCAGCAGAAGGATCGCGATAACGGGCGCGATCAACGTATAGAGCGAAGGCGACATGAAGTAGTGCGGCTCGAATAGCGTGGCGCCCCGCCGGTGTCGACGAGGTTTTAATTGCGGTATACCGGACGAATGCGGCGCCCGGACGATGGAGTTATTTGCCGAAAACACGGACGAACTACACGGGCATCGGCAAGAAACCCTTATTCAACGGTGTTTTCGGTCGATCGACATGCAGGTCTCCAAGTCGCGTTCTTATGAATTTCGCAGGCGCCGGGCGACGTTCTGCGCTCTGTCTAATTCTGGTATACCGAAATTTAGTTCTATCGTCGTGCACCGTCAAGTGCGGGATCGCACCTAGACGGGGCGATTGTCGGCCGCAAATCTCGGATGACGCGTTCGCTGGTAAAGTGGCATACCAGAGCGGCCGAGGATGTCGCCGCGACGAGGGAACACGCAAATATGAAGGATTCAGACGACGAGCATGAAGGCTTCGACAGCGCCGACGAGCCGGATTCGCTGCTCTCCATGCAGATTGCGCAACGCTTGCGCACGATGATCGCGACCGACGAACTCAAGCCCGGCGAGCGCCTGCGCGAGCGCACGCTCGCCGAACGGCTGACGGTCTCGCGCACGCCGTTGCGCGAGGCGCTCAAGGAACTGGCGGGCGACGGCCTCGTCGTCGTGCTGCCTAAGCGCGGCGCGGTCGTGGCGGACCTGAGCGCGGCGGAAATCCGCGAGAAGCTCGACGTGTTGGGCGCAATCGAGGCGTTTGGCGGCGAACAGGCGTGTCGTTTAGCGACGGATGCGGAGATCGCCGAGATTCGCGCGCTCCATCACGAGATGCACGCGGCTTACGAGCGGCGCGACCGCATGAATTACTTCCGGCTCAATCAGGCGATCCACGCGAACATCATCGTGGCGGCCAAGAACGCCACGCTCACGCAAGTGCACGAGCGGCTCAACCGGCAGCTTTATCGCTATCGCTTTCAAGGTAGCGTGACGTCGGAGACGTGGCATACCGCTATAGATGAACACGAGATCATCGTGCAATTGCTCAACGCGCGCGATGGCGCGCGGCTGGGGGAATTTCTGAGGCGGCATGTGCATAGCACCTGGGAGCAGATTACGCCCGAGCGCGACCACGAAGTGAAGGAGCAGACGCTGCAACGCGTATGATCGAGGAACCCTCACCCACCACAAGAAACCATGCTGCCGTCAGGAGACACCTACGAAGCAGTCGATGCCGCCTTCACCTGGCGCATCCCCGCGCGCTATAACATTGCGCAAGACGTGTGCGACAAATGGGCGGACGGCTCGAACCGGCTCGCGCTGATCGTCGAATCGAACGATCTCTCGCAGCAACGCTATACCTTCGACGACCTGCAACGCCTCTCCAACCGCTTCGCCAACGCGCTTGCCGAACGCGGCGTGCAGCGCGGCGAGCGCGTGGCCATCTTCGTGCGGCAATCGGTCGAAGCGGCGATCGCGCATCTCGCGGCCTATCGCATGGGATGCATTGCCGTGCCGCTCTTCGCGCTCTTCGGTATCGATGCAATCGAGTTCCGGCTCGCGCATTCCGGGGCCGCCGCCGTCGTGACGGACGCCGAAGGCGCGGCGAAGATCGCGTCGATTCGCGCATCGCTGCCGGAGTTGCGCCACGTCTTCGCGACCGATGGCAGCGACGCTACGTTCTGGCCCGCGCTCGAAGCGGCATCGGAAGAAGACGCCCTCGTCGATACTTCCGCGGACGATCCCGCCGTCATCATCTATACGTCTGGCACCACGGGCAAACCGAAAGGCGCATTGCACGGACATCGCGTGCTGCTCGGGCATCTGCCGGGCGTGGAGATGTCGCAGCAGTGCTTCCCGCTCGACGCGACGCTCATGTGGACACCCGCGGACTGGGCGTGGATCGGCGGCCTCTTCGATGTGCTCTTGCCTTCGTGGCATCACGGCGTGCCGGTACTCGCGCGGCGCTTCGACAAGTTCGATGGCCACGCCGCGTTCGATCTGCTCGAACGGCATGGCGTGAGCCACACGTTCCTGCCGCCGACCGCGCTCAAGATGATGCGCGCGACGCCGCAAGCGAAAGCGCCGGCGCTCGCGTTGCGTTCGGTGGCGAGCGGCGGTGAATCGCTCGGCGAGGAGTTGCTGTCGTGGGGCCGCGCAACGCTTGGCGTCACCATCAACGAGTTCTACGGGCAGACCGAATGCAACGTGGTGCTCTCCTCGTGCGCCAGATGGTTCGAACCGCGCAACGGCGTGATCGGGCGCGCGGTGCCGGGGCACCGCGTGGCTGTCGTCGACGATTCGGGTAGGCCGCAGCCTTTGGGCACGCCCGGCAATATCGCCATTGCCGCGCCCGATCCCGTGATGTTTCTCGGCTACTGGCGCGACGAGGCCGCGACCGCGCAGAAGTTTTGCGGCGACTATCTGTTGACGGGCGACCTCGGCATGCTCGACGCGGAGGGCTTCTTTCGCTTCATCGGTCGCGACGACGATGTCATCACGAGCGCGGGTTATCGCATCGGGCCGGGACCGATCGAGGACTGTCTTTTGAGGCATCCCGCCGTGCGCTTCGCGGCGGTCATCGGCGTGGCGGATGAACGGCGCACGGAAATCGTCTGCGCGGTCGTCGTGCTCAACGACGGCTTCAAACCGGGCGATGCCCTCGTGCTCGAACTGCAGCAGCACGTCCGCACGCGGCTTGCGGCACATGAATATCCGCGCGAGGTGCGCTTCGTCTCCGAATTGCCGATGACGGCGACTGGCAAGATCATCCGCAAGTCGCTGCGCTCGCAGTTCACGTCTTAGCAATCGCGCGTCATACCGATCCGGCGATGAAGTCTCGCAACCACCGATGCGCCGGATCGCGATGCACGCGCTCGTGCCAGAACATCGACATTTCATAGCCGGACACTTCGATTGGCGCGTCCACCACGTGCAGCGCCGCATCGTGCTCGACTAGCCGCAATGGCAGCATGCCCACGAGATCGGTCGATGCAATCAGCGAGCGCACGAAGAGAAAATGCGGCGCGGACAGCACGACGCGACGCGCGACGCCGAGTGCCGCGAGCGCTTCGTCGGTCGGACCGAAGAAGCCTCCGCCGTCCGGCGACACGATCACATGTTCGAGCGCACAAAACTGCTTGAGGCTGGGTTTGCGCTTGAGACGCGGATGCCCCTTCTTTGCCACCAGCAGATAGCGTTCGGTAAAAAGCGCCTGCCGGTGCAGACCCGGTGGCGCGCCTTCGGTGATATGAAACGCAAGATCGATCTCGCCGCGTTCGGCTTGTCGCGCGAGACGCGGCGGCGTGGCTTCGAGCACGGCAATGCGCGTCCGCGGTGCGGCCAGCCGCAAGCCGTTTATCGCCGGCATGAGCACGGTGGACTCGCTGTAATCGGTTGCGGCTATACGCCACGTAAGCTCCGCGCTCGCCGGCTCGAACGCCTGCTCCGGCGACACCGCGCGCGCAAGTGCTGCAAGCGCTTCGCGCAATGGCTCGCGCAAACCCTCGGCGCGCGCAGTCGGACGCATGCCGCGCGGGCCGGGCAGCAATAGCGGATCGTCGAAGATATCGCGCAGTTTCGCCAGATGCACGCTCACCGAAGGCTGCGAAAAGTTCAGCCGTTCGGCCGCGCGCGTGACGTTGTGTTCGGCGAGCAGCGCGTCGAGTGTCACGAGCAGATTGAGATCGAGTCTGCGGAGAATATTATCCATCGAAATGCCTGGCATATTGACTATTCATTTCCAATATACCTTCATCCGCACTAGTCTGGCGGTCATACGAGCCCGGAGAGTTGCAGCCATGAATGTGCTGATCGTCTATGCCCACCCCGAACGCCGCTCGTTGAACGGCGCCCTCAACGACTTTACCGTGCAGCGCCTGCGCGATAACGGCCACACGGTGCAGGTGTCGAACCTGTATGAGATGAACTGGAAGACGACGCTCGACGCGAACGACGTGCGCGAGCGCAACACCGACGCGCCGTTTCATCCCAGTCTCGATTCGAAACACGCGTTCGCAAACGGCCTGCAAAGCCGCGACATCGAAATCGAACAGGACAAGCTGCGCTGGGCCGACGCATTGATACTGCAATTCCCGATGTGGTGGTTCTCCATGCCCGCCATCATGAAAGGCTGGTTCGAGCGCGTCTATGCCTATGGCTTCGCTTACGGCGTGGGCGAACACTCGGACACGCACTGGGGCGATCGTTATGGCGAAGGCATGATGTCGGGCAAACGCGCGATGATCATCGTGACGACCGGCGGTTGGGAATCGCATTACGACGCGCGCGGCATCAACGGCCCGATGGACGATATCCTCTTCCCGATCCAGCACGGCATGCTGTTCTATCCGGGCTTCGACGTGGTGCCACCGTTCGTGGTGTATCGCACGAGCAAGATGGATGAAACGCGTTTCGAGGCCACGCGCGATGCGCTCGGAGAACGGCTAGACACCCTCTGGGACCACGCGCCGATTGCTTATAGACGGCAGAATCATGGCGACTACCGCATTCCGCAATTGACCTTGCAAGACGAGCATGCTGCGGGACAGACCGGATTTGCCGCGCACGTCGAATAAAAAGAAGCGGGCTCCTTTTGCAAGAGGAGCCCGCTTTGCCTTGCACGAGGATCAGTTCGGGTCCGCGTACTTCAAGGTCCAGCTAAAGTTGCGTTGCGCGCCACCCGCAAGAGAGAACGCATTCGTCTTGCATGCGAAGTTCGAGTGCAACTGGCCGACAGGCGTAGTCGACAGCGGATTGGTGACACCGTTCGCGACATCGAAATTCGACAGCGCGCAAGCATCGAAGCCGCTCGTGGCATAGCTCGTCGCGGCGCTATTGGCGTAGGTGACCGAGTTACCGTTCGCGCCCGCCGCCGTGCTTTGAAAGTCCGCGAACGAGGTAAAGTCCGTTTCCACCGCGAGCGGCGCCGCAAGGGTGGCCGAACTCAATGTGTCCGTACGCGTGATCGTGCCATGCGCGAAAGTCAGCACCGTGTGCGCTTGCAGGTCGATATCGGTCGTGTACGCCGCGTTCTTGGTCGCTTGACGGAATTTCGTTGTATCGAAGGAAACGGTCACCTGACCGTTGCTCTCCTGCACGCTCAGATTCTTGTAGTACGTCACCGGAATGTATGTCTTGCCGTTGTACGTCACTTGCGGAATCAGCAAGGCGTAACCCAGGTCGGTCGTGCCGTAGATGAGCTTGTCGGAGAACGGCACCGGATAGTACGGCGAATACGAGTTGTAGTCCGGCGCCTGACTCAGATTCAGGTTGATCACACGCTCGCCATCACGCACCGTCAGCAACGCCGCGTTATACGGATGCGCGCTGTCGCTCGGCAAGTTGTAATACGTGAGCGTGTAATGAGGCAATGCATCGCGCCATGCTTTGAAATCGCTGTCGCTCATGGGGGCTTGGCCGCCGAAGCCGAGCTTGCTCCACCACGCGTTGACGTACATGTACTGATGCAGCAGGCTGAAGTTTTCGCCCATCACGCGAGGCTTGCCGCGATATGTGTCCGTGCCGCGCCCCTTCACCCACATGTTCACGGACGGCGTCGGCAGGTTCGGGTCGTACCAAAAGGTGTCGAAGCGCAGCGCTGCCTTGTAGATGAACGTGTAGGCGACCTGCATCTCCTTGGCACTCAGCACGCCCGCGTTGGCTGCGGCCGTGAGAATCTCCATGAAAGCGGAATCGCCGTAAGGTCCGATCGAGCGGCCGTAGTTGAAGCCCTGCCCGTCCGGATTGATCTGCGGCAGAATCAGATCGATCGACTTGCGCAAATAGCCCTTCAATTCAGGCGTCAAATTCGCTTCGTTGCCCATCTCGAGACTGCGCTCGACCGTCTCCGCGATAAGCAGCGTGCTGTAGCGGTCGAAGCGCGCTTGATCGTAGTAGGTCGTATGCGTGTTCGATGCCTCATCCGAGAAGCCGCCCGACGAATCATTGCGGATATGCTTGGTTAACGTGTACAGCAGCGCATCGCGCGCGCCCATGGTCGCAACCGCCGGGTCCGAAGTGGAGACGAAGCCCGGATTGCTCCAGCCGAGCTTCTGTCTCAGCCCGGCAATGCCATATGACACCGCATAGTAATTCTGCGCCGTGTTGAGCGAAGCCACGTCGATAGACGCGCCGCCAGCCGGGCACGTATTGTCCTTGCCGCTTGCATCGGGGCCGAACATGTCGCAGAACGTGAGGCGGCCTTGCAACGTGTTGAGCATGGCATCGCTAAAGACTTCGTTCAGCATGCCGTTCGCCTTCAAATTGTTGAGGGCGACGAGATAGTAATACTCGCCCCAGGACGTGTTCGCGTAGACGTAGTCGCCGCTCGCGGACTGCGCCATCATCGCCGTGGTTATCTTCTGATAGGTTGCGAGATAGTCGGCGTACTTGGGGTCGCTCTTCTTCTTCATGTCGATGAGGATGTAAGACAGACCGAGCGCCAGCTTGCCCGGCAAGAACTTTTCGCCCGTGTTGGTATCGAGTACGTGCACGGGGCTGTCATCGCCCAGATCCATCACGACCTGAGTGAAATCCGGCGACTTGCGGATGAGGTCGAAGAGCGCGCGCATCTGGCCCATCATCGTGATGGGGACGCCGGCGCCGGCGGGCACGCTCGTGTCGTTCGCGCCGTAGACCACGGCTTGAAGCGAATTAGCCGCCACAGCGGCGGGCGGCGGCGTGGAACCATCCGATGAGTCATGGCCACCGCATGCAGCGAGGACGAGCGCCGAGAGCGTGCCGAGCGCGAACGCACGCGTGATTTGCCTGTTTCGATTCATGTTGTCTCCGTCTTTAGTTATGAATGTGGGTAGTGCGGGGGTTTCCTTTTTGCGCGTCCTCTGAGCGCTTGATCGACCGGACGTTATTTGGCCTTCCGAAGTTTTTCATCGGAATCGGTGAAGATTAAAAATGATTTGAATGAAGCCCCGAGCTTGAGTTAGCGAACTTCACCGGAAAACGTTTTCCAAATTTAGGCTTTGTAAGCCGATGCTGTCAAACGTTTTATTTAACGACTTGATAGGGGATTACCCGGCAAGACAAGGGCATGGTTTTGCACGGAGTCAGGGTTTCGGAAACAAAAAGGAAACCGTTTACTCATTTTTTCGGCTACAAACCAATGTGGGCTTTCACCGCGAAGTGACAAGAAAGTCGACTTCTGCGCGAGATGAAAGAAACGCGGCATGCGTCTTCTGCCATGCCGTCTGCTTTCGCGCTGCAATAAGGGAATTTGAATCGGATAACAGCGAGACTCAATCCGCGAACGGCTCATGCGCCTCGAACGAGGCAAGCCGCTGCGGACCGATCGATAGGCTAAACGCCTAACGCACTTCCATCTTGCGCTTTACGATAAGCGCGAGCGGCACCGTGAAGAAGATATGCGACATGAATCCGCCGATGACGACAGCCGGATCATAGTAATTCGGGTGATTGTCCGAAGCGATCATGATGGCGACATGCATCACTATCCACGCGAGCACGGCATAGAACAATGCGATGAACGTTGCCTCGTAGCCGCGTCGGCGAAAGTACGGCCAGACGAGTGCGAAGAGAATGCCCCAAGCAATGGCGAACACGAAGTGAATACCCGTTCCAATCACATACGCCCAAATGCCGCTCGCTTCCTGAAACGCTTTCCCGAAGACCAGCCCGGTCGCGTTACGCGGAATGCCCGCGAGGGGCATCAGATGCTGTACGCCTACCCAAATCAAAGCTTCGTAGATCCAGATGACGACGGCGCCCGCCAGACCACCGGCTACACCGGCGCGTATGGCCGACGACGCGCTCGTAGGCTTGGGCGTTGCAATGCCGTTCGGAAACTGACTGCCGCTCGGATGCAGGTTGCTACTCATGGACGCTTCTCCGGAATGGTTATCAGGCGATGACGCAAGCTAGTCCCTGTGTTTGATAACGCAAAGGATGGGTTAACCATGCCCATGGGCCGGAAAATGCACGTCAGCGTGATTTGGCGCGGCGTTGCGCAGCAAGACCATGCGGTGCCCGATAAACAGATTCGATGCCTTCGAAGCGTTTTAGCATGAGTCAGGCGAAGCGTCTCGGTGAAGCCGCGTACGGCACGAAGGACGCTTTCCTTGCGTATCATTTGCCTGGCTATCTGTTTTGTTTATCGGTCACCGGAAGCGCGGTATGTCCGCTCCGCCTTGGTGCAGCATGCCGGCGCCGCAAACGTTGACGCTTTAGAGCGCCGACTAAGCAGGGTTGCCGGGTATACGCCCTCTCCCTATAGCGAAACTCTTTCGTCATCCTCCGTACTCGCTGGAAAGTGACCCGACGACCTCAGGAGACGATGATGCGATTACTCTGCAGCAACCCCGCCCTACTCAGACGATGCATCCGCACGCTCTATGCGTGGCTTGCTCTTTTGACGACATGCGTATTCATGGCGCCTCAAGCAATGGCGGCCAATTCAAGCGGTCTAGCCGACCTCCCCTCGATCCTTCCCGCGATGAACTGCGCGGCAGTCGCCACGCTCGATCTAAGCGGCGTCACCGATGGTACCGTCACCATCACCTCGGCAACGGTCCTTGCAAAAGGAACGGTCATCAGCAACCCCGGCATGCCTCCAGGCGCGACGGCTGGACCCGGACTGCCTTCCGAAGTGTGCGATATCAAGGGAACCATAGGCCCTGGCGCATCGCTCTTTGAATTGCGCTTGCCGACGCAAGGCTGGACGCAGCGCTATCTGCAAACGGGATGCGGCGGTCTGTGCGGCAATCTCTCGATCAGCGCGCCGATGGCATCGACCTGCGTGCCGGTCACGAACGGCCAGATCGCCATCTCCGCCACCGACATGGGCCACGAAGGCGGCAACGATGGCGCATGGGCGCTGGATCCGAAAGCCAAGATCGATTTTGCTTATCGCGCGGAGCACGCCACGGCGCAGGTATCCAAGGCGATCATCAACAAGTTTTATGCGCGCGCTCCGAAGTACTCGTATTTCGACGGCTGCTCAGACGGCGGACGCGAAGCGCTGATGGAAGCGCAACGCTATCCCGACGACTTCGACGGCATCGTCGCGGGCGCGCCGGCCAACGATCTGATCGTGCAGAACACGTTCCACCACGGCTGGGCGGCGGCGGTCAACATCGACGAGAAGACGGGCAAGTACATTCTGCTCGCCGACAAGTTGCCGATGATCCACGCCGCCGTGCTGAAGTCGTGCGACGGTCAGGACGGCGTGACGGACGGCATCATCGACAATCCGCAGGCTTGTCATTTCGATCCCGCGAGTCTCGTGTGTGCGAAGGGACAGCCCGACGCCACGTGTCTCACGCCCGCGCAAGCCGCGGTGGTGCGCAAGATTCACGATGGCGCGACGGATCAGTATGGCCGTCATCTCGAACAGCCGATCGCGCGTGAATGGGGTTCGGAATTGCAATGGTCGCTCTTCGTGCCCGCGACGGACGCCGGACCTAGCGGCAGCATCAACTTCGTGATGCCGTTCCTGGCATACCTCGACTACTTCAACGACTCGCGCCCGAACGCCGCGTTCAGCGATCTGAAGTTCACTGTCGAATCGTTCTGGAAGACCGTGCAGACGTCGAACTATCTCGCTGCAACCGATCCCGATCTGAGTGACTTTCATCGACGCGGCGGCAAGCTGATTCTCTGGCACGGCCTGGAAGACCAGCACATCTCGCCGCAATCGACGCTGCAGTACTACGCGAAGATGAAGGAATACATGGGCGACGAGCGCGTCGAGAAGTTCGCGAAGCTGTATCTGTTCCCGGGCGTTGCGCACTGCGGCGGCGGCGACGGTCCCAGCACCTTCGACATGCTGACGCCCGCCATGGCGTGGGTTGAAACGGGCGCAAAGCCGGGCAAGATCGTGGCATCGCTCGTCGATACGACCGGGCAGACCACGCGCACGCGTCCGGTGTTTCCGTATCCGCTGGCAGCGCGCTACACGGGCTCGGGCAGCACGGACGACGCAGCGAACTTCGTCGCGTACAACCCCGGCAACACCAACGTGAATCCGCATTGGGTCGGCGAGTTTCTCTATTCGCCGGGCTATGAAGCGTCATGCAGCGCAAACGGATCGCAACTCGTGTGCAAGGGCGGCAACCACTGGCACGCCGCTCATACCGGTCATGACGACGAAAACGGCTGGAACGACGGCCGCTGGGAGCACGATCATAGGTGATCGCACTTGATTGCATTGATCGCACGTGAGGAAAGCGCCGGCGCCTACTTCGAAGTCCGGCGCCTGGTCACCGCCCTCACGATCAACAAGCCGCCGACCATGACCGCCAGCGACATCAGCGTGGTCATGGTCCCGAGCGCATAGATGACCGGCGTGGTCACCGATGTCGTCAGGCCCTGCAATTCGAGCGGCAACGTATTCTGCTCGCCGATAGCCTGGGACGTCCGCGCGATTTCATCCCATGACAGCGTGAAGCCGAACATTCCCACGCCAATGACAGATGGCCCGATGATCGGCAACACCACATTCCTGAAGCTCTGCCACGGCGATGCACCCAGATCGCGCGCCGCTTCCTCGTAAGCCGGATTGAAGCGGTTGAAGACAGCGAACATCACGAGCAAACCAAACGGCAGCGTCCACGTCAGATGGGCGCCGAGCGCGGAGGTGAAGAGGCCCATCGACGTGGTCCACGAATCCGCGAAGGAAGTAAAGCCCCACTCGTTCGCCAGATACTTGATCACGTTGTCGAGCAGACGAAACGTGAGACCGATACCGAGCGACACGATGATCGACGGCATGATGAGACTCGCCACCGACACGTAGAACACGGCCGTATCGCCACGAAAACGCCTTCTGAAGGCGAGACCCGCCGTGACCGAGAACAGCACGGTCAGCACCGTGACCGCGAGCGCGAGCTTCACGGAGCGGCCGAACGAAGCCCAGATATCGATATCGCCCACACCCTGACGCAACTGCTCGAACCAGTGCAGCGAGACGCCGCGCATGGGAAAGGTCAGACCGCCTTCGGGACCTTGAAACGAGAGAATGAAAATGGTGATGACCGGTCCATACAGGAATAGCACGAACAAGCCGAACAGCAACGCGAGCCAGTAAAAGCTGGCGGGCCGGTGCTCCCGATGATTCTTCAATCCCGCAATGCCGCTGGCCATGTCAAAGCTCCTTCCTGATATCGACCACACGCGTGAGCGCCCACACGATCATCAGCACGACGGCCAGCAAAATGATCGCGTTGGCCGCCGCGGCGGGAAATTGCAGATAGCCCGTCTGCACCTGAATGATCTTGCCCACCGACGCAATCTGCTGTCCACCCATTACGCCCACTGTGAGAAAGTCGCCCATCACGATGGTGATGACGAAGATCGAGCCAATGACGATTCCGGTCTTCGAGAGCGGCAACACGACATCGCGGATCACCTGCCAGCCGCTCGCCCCGCCATCGCGCGCGGCTTCCAAGAGCGACTTGTCGATACGCATCATCGCGTTGAAGATCGGCACGATCATGAAGAACGTGAACAGATGCACGAACGCGAGCACCACCGAAAAGTTCGAATACAGCAGCCATTCGAGCGGTTGATCGATGAGATGCGCGTTGATCAGCGCCTGATTCACGAGCCCGTTACGGCCGAGCAGCGGAATCCACGAGATCATGCGGATGACGTTGGACGTCCAGAACGGAATCGTGCAGAGCAAGAAGAGAATGGTCTGCATGGCCGTGGTGCGCACGTGAAACGCGAGGAAGTACGCAATGGAGAATCCGAGCACGAGCGTCACGGCCCACACCATTGCGCAGAACTTGAGCGTCGACCAATATGTCTTGAAGGTCACGCAGACATCGGTGAAGGAGCTGCAACCGTCGAAGATCGCCACATAGTTCTTGAGCGTGAACGCCGGGATGATCTGATATTCGTTGAAATCCCAGAAGCTCACGATCAACGTGATCACGAGCGGCACGATGAAGAACAGCACGAAGGTGAGTGTGAGCGGCGTGGCCTGCAACCATGCGCTCACGCGCCGATGACGCTTCGGCGCTTCCTTCGCTTGCGACAAATACTCGACGGATGCCATCAGCAAATGCTCCTTGTGTGCATCATGTGAACCTCACGTGAACATCAGGCGGCGATGAACTCGTTCCACTTCTGCACCATGTAGATGTTCTCGTCCATCACCGCGTTCCAGCATGCAATGGCGCCCATGCGCTGGGTATAAGAGCCGCCGTCGCGCACCGCGCCGGTCTTTTCGAGCAACTGGCCATCGGGTGCCTTGATGTCCTGCGTCGCGGGCTTGCCTTCCATCCAGTAGTCCCACTCGTAAGCCTGCATGTGCGTCTTGGCCGTCTCCGTCACGCCGGGGTAATAACCCTGACGCATCAGATAGGCGCCCGCCCAGCCGTCCTGGAACCAGTTGACGAACTCATAGGCCGCATCGAGCTTCTTGCCTTGCAGCGAACGCGGAAAGCCGAAGCCCGACGCCCACGAGCGATAACCTTCCTTCAGCGGCTGAAACGTGCAGGCGATACCCATGGTGCGCACCTTCGTGACTGCGGGCGACCACATCGACTGAATGACCACTTCGCCCGATGCCATCAGGTTCACGCTTTCGTTGAAGTCGCGCCAGAAGGCGCGGAACTGACCTGCGCGCTTCGCTTCGATCAGCACCTTGATGGTCTGATCGATCTCGGCCTTGGTCATGTTGCCTTTGTCGCCGTACTTGACCTGACCCATTGCTTCGATGGCCATTGCCGCATCCATGATGCCGATAGCCGGAATGTTGAGCAGCGCCGCCTTGCCCTTGAATTGCGGATTCAACAAGTCGGCCCACGTGTTGACCGGACGCTTGATGAGGTCCGGGCGAATGCCGAGCGTATCCGCGTTATACGTCGTGGGAATGAGCGTCATCCATTCGGTAGGCGTCGCGGAGAACTCCGTCGAGCGCGCGCCCTTCAAGAACATCACTTTCTTCGGGGCCGTGCCCTGATCGCCAATCTTCTTGCCGTTCACTTCGCCCTTCGTGAGCACCGGCGTGATCTTGTCCGCGAGCTTGATGCGCTTTGCATCCATGCCGGCCAGCGTGCCCGCCGGAATCAGCTTCTTGAGCGAAAAGTATTCGGTATCGACGATATCGAACGAGTTGGGCTGCGTGATGATGCGCTTGGTGACGTCATCGGTCGTCACCGGAATGTATTGAATCTCGATGCCCGTGTCTTCCTTGAACTTCTTCGCAATGTCCGCGCTCTGGTTGACCGCCGTGCCGAGATAGCGCAAGGTGATCTTCTCTTGCGCATGCACGTAAGGGAACCCGGCGATGCCCGCCGCCGCCACGGCGCCCTTGATGAAAGTGCGGCGCGTACGGCCGCGGCTTTCCAGTTCCTCTTTGGTCTCTTTGATTTCCTGAGTCGCTTGCGGACGTGCGTTGTCATTGCTCATAGCCTTCCTCCTCGTTTCGGGTTTTGATGTGTTTGGCTCAAGCGCGCATCACGCCGCGAGCGGATGCGCGTTGCGTTGATCCCACCAGACAGTCACGCGCGCATCGGGGCCGAGGCGCTCGGCGTCGTAGTCGGCATCGCTGACGATAGAAACGAGTTCGGGGGAACCGTCGAGCGGCACGAGCGTCATGCGCACATGCGTGCCTTGATACTCGGCCTCGCGCACCGTGCACGCGAGTCCGCCGATACGGCTCAATCCTCCCTCGCCCGCGCTCGTGCCGGGGGTCGTGCCCTGCGGCGCGATCCGCAGATGATCCGCACGCACCGTGAAAAGCCCGCCCTTCGAACCGAGCACGTTATGGCCGCCGAGAAAGCGCGCGACGAATTCGGTGCGCGGCCGGTTGAAGACTTCGAACGGCGTGCCGCTTTGTTCGATATGACCGTGACTCATCACGACGACGAGATCGGCGAGCGCCATTGCTTCTTCCTGCGAGTGCGTGACGTGCACGAAAGTGATGCCCAGTTCTTTCTGCCAGCGCTTGAGTTCGGCGCGCATCTGCACGCGCAGGAAAGGATCGAGCGCGGAGAGCGGTTCGTCGAGCAAAAGACAGCGTGGTTCATTGAGCAAGGCGCGCGCGAGTGCCACACGCTGCTGCTGCCCGCCGGAAAGCTGCGCGGGCTTGCGGTTCGCGTAGGGCGACATGGCAACGAGTTCGAGCAGTTCGCCCGCGCGCTTTCTGCGTGCTTCCTTCGCGACGCCGCGCATCTTGAGGCTGAAGGCGACGTTATCGAGTGCGGACAGATGCGGAAAGAGCGCGTAGCTTTGGAAGACCATCGCGGTGCCGCGTGCGGCCGGCTGTTCGCGCGTGACGTTGCGCCCGCCGATCAGCACATCGCCTTCGGAAATCCACTCGTGCCCCGCGATCATGCGCAAGGTCGATGTCTTGCCGCATCCCGAAGGACCGAGCAGGCAACAGTACGCGCCGCCGGGAATGCGCAGGTCGATCGCATCGACGGCGACGGAATCCGCATAGCGCTTCGTCACGTGAACGAGTTCGATATCGGCGGCTGTCGCGTGAACCACGGTTGATGCCCGGCTGAACCATGAAGGCTTGTCCTTATGAACGCGCTGACGGGAAATGGCTTGCAGCGCGAAGCCATTGCAAGACATATGCCATTTGCTGTCGTGGTTCGGCTTCATCGCATGCAACGCGTAGCGCAGCATGCGTGTCGACACGTTGGCTCGCATATTGCACACGATCGCAAGCCTCGATCGTCGGCACGTCGCGACGCGAGGCGTGTACGTTCGCGGTGCGCAACAGGTCCGCCTTGGGGCACGACGTAACCAAACCGGTTCATGCATTCATCGACAATGAGCGACTTCAATCCCGATGTACTCCGATCGCACGGCCGTTTCGACTATCAAGCGATTCATCATGGCGAGCCGTATTGCTGGCCGAACGGCGCGCGTCTCGCGGTTTATCTCGGCTTCAACCTCGAACACTTTGCGTTCGGCGAAGGACTGGGGGCCGCGCTCGGACCACTATCGCCGCAACCGGATGTTCTCAACCATAGTTGGCGCGAGTACGGGAATCGCGTGGGCGCGTGGCGTTGCATCGAATTGTTCGATGCGCTCGACATGCCCGCGGGCACGCTCGTCAACACGTCGCTCTACGATCATTGCCCCGAGCTGATCGAAGCATGTGTGGCGCGGGGCGATGAACTCATCGCGCACGGTCACACGAACGCCGAGCGTCAGAGCGATTTCGACGAAGCCGGCGAGCGCGCACTGCTCGCGCACTGTCGCGAACGCATCCTTGCGGAGTCGGGCGTGATGCCGCAAGGATGGCTATCGCCGTGGATCTCGGAGACGCATCACACGCCGGACCTCCTTGCCGAAACGGGTTACGGCTACACGCTCAACTGGTGTCACGACGACCGGCCCGTGCGCATGAAAACACGTCACGGCGCGCTGTGGTCCGTGCCTTATCCGCAAGAGCTGAACGATCTGCCGATGATCATGGCGCGGCATCTCGACATGTGCGCGTTCACCGACATGATCGTCGACCAGTTCGATGAAATGGTCGAACAGACGCAACGCGCGAGCACGCCGCAGGGCCTCGTCATGGGGATTGCGCTGCATCCGTATATCGTCGGGCAACCGTATCGCTTGCGTCATTTACGGCGCGCGCTCGCGCATATCGCGGCGGCGCGCAACGACATCTGGCTCACCACGCCCGGCGCAATCGCGCGGCACATGGAACAGGCGGCGAGCACGGCCGCGCGCGCCGCATGAGCTCGCCGCGCATGCGTGATCAAGCCGATGCCGCCGATATGCGCATCTATCGAAGCATCTTCGACGGCGTGCTGAGCCGGCGTCTCGCGCCCGGCACCAAGCTGCCCGAGCCGGAACTGTGCGAGCTCTTCGGCGTGGGCCGCGCAGTGGTCCGGCGCGCGCTCGAAAAGCTCGCGTACGACGGCATCGTGGTGTTGCGGCCCAACAAGGGCGCGGTGATCGCACAACCGACGCGCGAGGAAACGCGCGAGGTGTTCGAAGCACGCCGCTCGGTGGAACGCGCGCTCGTCGAACTCGCGGCGGAGCGCGCGAGCAGCGCGGACATTGCCGCCTTGCGCGAGCAACTCAACCAGGAACACGAAGCGATGCACCGCTTCGATCAACCGTCATGGGCGCGCCTCGCGAGCGAGTTTCATCTGCGCATCGCGGCGCTCGCGGGCAATGCCATCCTGCTGCAGTATCTGAACGAACTCGTCTCGCGCTGCTCGCTTATCGTTGGCGTCTATGAACCGGCGGGCAACGCGCCTTGCGAGCACGACGAGCACACCGCCATTCTCGATTGCCTCGAACGACGCGACGCAAAAGGCGCGGCGGCGCATATGAGCGCGCATCTGCAGGGACTCGAAGCGCGTATAGAAACCACACGGATGCCGGGCACCAAGAGCCTTGCGCATCTGCTCGGCATTGAAAAGGTGCAATGACATGGAAATCGACTTCGAGGCCATCACCGAATACCAGCGCTACAAGCTGATGGCGAGCCTCATCGTGCCACGGCCCATTGCGCTCGTGACCACGCTCGGTGCGGATGGCACCGTGAATGCCGCGCCTTTCTCGATGTTCAACATGCTCGGCGAGGAACCGCCCATCGTGATGATCAGCATCAACCGGCTCGCGGATGGCACGTTGAAAGACACAGCCGCGAACGTCCCGCGCGAGAAGGAATTCGTCGTGCATCTCGCCGATGAAGCCATCGCCGAGCAGATGCATCGCTGCGGCGAACGCTTCGCCGCCGATGTCAGCGAACTCGACGCGGTTGGTTTCACCGCGCTGCCGTCGCTGCGCGTGAAGCCGCCGCGCATCGCCGAGGCGCCCGTCGCGTTCGAATGCGTGTTGTGGGAAACGCTGGAAACCGCGAGCCGGCACATCTTCATCGGCAAGGTATTGATGCTGCACGCACGCGACGAACTCATCGACCTCGACACCTGGCGCGTGCGCTTACAGCATTACTTTCCGGTCGGGCGCTTCGGCGCAAGCGATTACGTGACGACCCGCGACCGCTTCGAGTTGTAACATGGAGACCGTCAAGGCTCGCGACCGCCATCATGCCCTCCACCGTCCGCAATTCGCTGCTATGGGTTTTCGAGCCGCTCGAGAGCGATGACACGTTCATTCAAAAGCGCATGTTCGGTTCCGACGCCGCGTATATCGATGGACTGATGTGTCTCGTGGCCGCCGACCGCGACAAGCCATGGAATGGCGTGCTCGTATGCACCTCGCAAGAGCATCATGCAGCGCTCATCGAAGACGTTCCGGCTTTGCAGCCACATCCCGTGCTCGGAAAATGGCTTTACGTGCCGCAGGACGATCCGGCGTTCGAAGACACGGCGCGTCGGCTCGCGGAACTCGTACTCGCTCGCGATCCGCGCATCGGCGTCGTGCCGGGTGCGCGCAAACGGCGCAAACCAGCGAAGCGCAGCGCGCTTGCACGGACTTGAGCCTGTCCGATAACGCACGGCGAACCAGCGTACACTGAGCGACTGCGCACGATCACGTCCCATGATCGGTCAGCGCCTTTCGCTACCCGTTCTGCCCTCGTACTCATGCCCAAATCAACGCACAGTGGCGCGGCCGTGGCCGCCACCGAAGCGGAACGTCTCTATACGCTGCGAAGCTTCGACGTACTCGATTCGTTGCCCGAACCCGCTTTCGACGACATCGCCACGCTGGCCGCGACGATCTGCCAGTCGCCTATCGCGCTCGTTTCGCTGATCGACCGCGACCGGCAATGGTTCAAGGCGTGCATCGGTCTCGGCGCACGCGAGACGCCACGCGATCAGGCATTCTGCGCGCATGCCATTCTGGAACCGACCTCGCTGCTGGTGATCGAGGACGCGACGCTCGATCCGCGTTTCAGGGACAACCCGCTCGTGCTCGGCGAGCCGCATATCCGCTTTTATGCGGGCGCGCCTATCGTCACGGACGACGGTCACGCGCTCGGCACCGTCTGCGTGATCGACCGCGAGCCGCGTGCCTTGAGCCAGGAACAATGCACGGCGCTTGAATCGCTCGCGCGTCAGGCTGCCATCATGCTGAAGCTGCGGCGCATGGGCATTCAGCGCGGCGAGGAGAAACGCGAGCTGCAGCGCAAGATCACCGACGCACTCGCCGATGATGACGCCGCGCACGAAACGTTCAAGCAGAATCAGCGCGTGGGTTCGGTCGGGCAGTTGACGGGCGGCATCGCGCACGACTTCAACAATCTCCTGCAGACCATCAGCACGTGTCTGCAACTCGTCGAGCATCGCGCGCACGATGCGGATCAGGTGCGCCGTTGGAGCGCCAACGGTCTGCAGGCGGTCACGCATGGCGCGGCGCTCATCAGGCAATTGCTGACGTTTTCCCGGCAGGAATCGGTCGAACTGGAGTCGCTGTGCGTCACGCGTTCGGTGCACGGCATGAAGGAACTGCTGGCGCGCGTGCTCGGGCCCGAAACCCAGCTTGCGTTTCAGCTTCGCTCCGAAGGCGTTCGTGTGCTGACCAACGCGACGCAACTCGAAGCGGCGCTGCTCAATCTCGTCATCAACGCACGGGACGCAATGCAAGGACGCGGGCGAATAGAGGTCGCCACACGTGTTTTCGAAGCCGAGGGCGACCCCGATCTCGCGAATGGCAATTACGTGGAGCTGCGCGTGTCGGATACCGGCCCCGGCATGCCGCCCGAAGTCGCCCGGCGCGCGTTCGAGCCTTTCTTCTCGACCAAGCCCGAAGGCAAGGGCACGGGGCTCGGGCTTTCGCAGGTGTATGGCGTGGCGCTCAAGGCGGGCGGGATCGCGCGGATCGGCACGGAACCGGGCGCGGGCACGACCGTCTCGCTGTATCTGCGAACGGCCGTTCAGGAAGCGGGCGATGCTGACGGCGAATGCGAAGCGGCGAGCCCGGTCGCGCTGCGAAAGCGCGTGCGCATCATTCTGGTCGATGACGAAGCCAACGTGCGCGAAGCGTTATCTGAACTGCTGCGCGACGCGAACTACGATGTCGAAGCGGTGAGTGGCGGCATTGCGGCGCTGCAAGCGATCGATCGTTCGCCGCCCGATGTCGTTGTGACCGATCAGGCCATGCAGGGCTTGAACGGCGGCTTGCTCGCGCGCATTCTCGCGGAAACGCATCCGCGTCTGCCGGTGATGTTCATGACTGGCTACGACGATATCGATGCCGTCAAGGCCACGCTACCCGAGGACGCCATCGTATTGCGCAAGCCCGTCTTACTCGATGAATTCGCGCAGGGCGTACAGACGTTGCTGGGCGACTAGCGCTGTGGCTCGTTGCGCGGCCAGCTGCAAGAAAACGACTGAGCGTTTCCGCAGTGCAGGGAAACAAGGTAAGGACTGATGGAGGGATAGTTCGCCGGTTTCCCAGTCGCTCGTCTATGGATTTTCCTGACGGTATCGATTGCAATCCACAGGTGGCTTGCGCGCGCGAGCTTTCGTCGAGTTTAACGAAATACCGCTAAACGTGCGCCGGAAGCGTGCAAATTCCGTGGCAGTCCCGCAAAAAACAACGCCATTGTTGTTTTAACGAGCGCTGATGTTTTCCCCAAGTTACACTCCGCTTCGCAGTCTCTACAGTGCTCACCGCGCATGCGGCGAAGGCCTCGCCGCCGCGCATTTCCAAGCCTTTCTTCTCTGCGAGTTCCTGATGAAAATGTCTCTCAAGAAAGCTGTTGCCCTGTTGGCGGTCGCCGCTATCTTCGCACCGAGCGTGTCGTTCGCCGAAGCGCAATATCCGAACAACAAGCCGCGGCCTGCTTACAAGAAGCACAGCCACAAGCATCACGCAAAGAAGGCCGCCGCAGCATCGCAGTAAGCAGGATCGTGAATGCCGGGCGCGGCATTCATGCGGGCTTCATGCTCGCCGATTGCCGCGCTCAACCTGCATCGCCTGAACTGATCACCGTCTGCATGCTCTTCAGAAGCGTGCGCAGATATCGCAGTAACCCCACCGTATCGCCAAATTCCATGAAGCCGGGCCTTTCTCCGTCGCTGAAAAGCCGTGCGCCGTCGAGCGCTTCGTCGATGATGATTCCGCCATACGCCGCGTGCGGACGATAAACGCCCGTCTCCACATGCAAGGTATTGGCATTGACGGCGGCATCGCGGACACGCATCAGAAACTGCACTTCGGGCGTGCGCGAACCGGACAGGCGATGCGCATCGAAGAAATCGGCGACGGCGAGAATCGCGTTTGTCGACGGCACGCGAAGCGCGAAAGCCATGCGATCGGCGGGATCGTCGAGAGACGGAAGCGACGGCGGCGGATCGTCCGGCGCGCGCTTGGCAGGCATGCCGTCTTCACTATGCGTGTGCGCTTCGGGATGCGCGTGGCGCATCGTCAGGAGCCGCTCCACGCCGCTGAAATCGGGTGGAGGACCGCCATTCTCGATCCATCCGCTCAATAGCGCCGCGTGGATATAGAGCGATTGCAACTGGGCGTCGATAAACGCGACACCCATGCGGCAGACATCGGGGGATTCATTCTCGGGCATGTCGTCTCCTGTGAGGGGCAGTCAGCGCAAGCGCGCTGACTGCGGTCCTTCTTCGAATAGCACGAAAGATCGCAATATTCGCACCCGCAAGAGGCGACATCGACGGCGCGGTGCGAACGCGCCGTCATCGATAGCACTTAGAAAATGTTGCGCAGCCCGATGGAAACGCCCGTTTGATTCGAACGTCCCGGCAGTTCCACGAAGCCCGCGCCCGTTACCTTGTTGAAGTCCACCGTGCCGTAGACTTCGGTGCGCTTGGACAACGCATATTCCGCGACCGCCACGCCCGTATAGCGATTGCCGCTGCCGACTTCTCCACCGCCGATCGCCGCATTCTTCATGTGGTCGTAGTAGAACGCGCCGGTGAGCAAGAGCGCGGGCGTCACTTGATAGGTGATGCCGGCGAAGGGACCATCGTCGCGACGACCCGAGCCTTTGAGGATATCCACGCCCGACACGAGATCGCGTTGCGACAGCGTGCTATCGACGAAACCGGTGTCATCCGTCGAATGCAGATAGCCGACGTAGAGCTTTGCCTGACCGATGGTATAGACCGCGTTGGCGTTCCAGATCTTCTGCTTGTTGCTGGCGTTGTCGCTGTTCTGCTGGTAGCCGCCGCCGATGGCAAGCGGCCCCACGACATACGAAGCCGTGAAGCCGTACATGTTGCCCGCGCCCATGTGACCCGGCACCTGGCCCGAGAAGCCGCCCGCGCCCGTCGACGTGTAGTTGGTGCCGAACGAGTACATCGCCGCGACCGTCAGGCCCGCGAACGTGCCGTTGTACTTCACCGCGTTATCCGCATAGAGACCGGCGCCGAGCGCGACCGGCAACCACGCATTCTCGAAGTAGTTGCCGACCGTGAGCGGGTCGTAGGTATCGCCAAGCATGTCGAAAAGCGGCGTCTTCTGGCGGCCGAGCGTGAGCGTGCCGTACTGGTTCGACAGACCGACATACGCCGCGCGATTGAACTCGCGCTGGCTATCCGAGTACTGGCCGTTCTGCAATTCGACGCCGCTTTCCAAACGGAAAATCGCCTTGAGACCGCCGCCGAGATCTTCGGTGCCTTTCAAGCCGATCCGGCTATTGGTGATTGCGCCGTTGGTCATGAACACCTTGCCGTCGTTGTTGGCATTGGCGTTGGTGAGATAGCGCACGCCGACGTCGGCGACGCCGTACAGCGTGACCGAGCTTTGCGCGAATGCGGTGTGACAGGCGACTGCAATGGCCGTGATGCCAAGGGCGGATACGGCACGCGATGTGATCGTCTTCATGGATGTCGTGAGCTGGATGCTTTGATCGATGTTGTATGTCGCGCTTTGCCGATGGCTCTCGTGAAGCCGATCGAAAAAAGCACGCGGACTTTTATCACATCGAATATCGCAGCGGACATGATGGGGCAAGTCATCGCAAAAAGGTGTGGTGTTTTGCGCAACTGACGCGCGTTGTTTAGTCGATCACGTGACACTGGCGTTTTTGTAAAGATACGTTATATCATCTCACCGCCTGCGGTGGATGCCGTTCCTTACGCCTCCGTACGCTCATCGGATGCAACGTTATATCATTTCGACAGGAGTAGTGAATCTTGCACCACACGCCTTTCGCTCACCCAGCGCCGCGCAAACAGCGCCTCTTGCCACTCGGCATGCTGCTGGTCACCGCCGTGGCACGCGGCCAGACGGCCGCCGGCAACGTAACGGACACCGCGCTCACGCCGGTATTCGTCACGGCGAATCCGCTTGGATCGAACCAGTTGATGTCGCCATCCAGCGCGCTCGACGGCGACGCCCTCGCTCTGCGACGCGGCGATTCGCTCGGCGAGACGCTCAACGGTCTGCCCGGCGTCTCCACGACGACTTACGGTCCGATGGTCGGCCGGCCGATCATCCGTGGCATGGACGGCGACCGCATCCGCATATTGCAAAACGGCGTCGCGGCCTTCGATGCGTCGTCGCTCTCGTACGATCACGCCGTCCCGCAAGATCCGCTTTCAGTGGAGCGCGTCGAGATCGTGCGCGGACCGGCGGCGCTGCTATACGGCGGCAACGCGATAGGCGGCGTGGTGAACACCATCGACAACCGCATTCCGCGCGAGCCGATCAAAGGCGTCTCCGGTCAGGCCGATGCCAGCTATGGCGGCGCCAACGATGCGCGCGCGGGCGCGGCGCTCGTGGAAGGCGGCAACGGGCAGTTCGCGTTTCACGTCGATGCCTTCGACCGCGAAACCAGCAAGGAGCGCGTCCCCGGCTTTACGCACTCGGATCGCCAGCGCGCGCTCGACGGACCGGACGCGCAAGAGCCCTACGGCAGCATCCCGAATAGCGACGGGCGCTGGCACGGCGGCGCGGTCGGCACGTCCTACACCTGGGCCGACGGATATGCGGGTGTGAGCTACAACGGCTACGAAGCGAACTACGGATCGGTCGCCGAAGACGATGTGCGTCTGCGCATGCATCAGGATCACGTGACGGCGGCATCGGAGATACGCAATCTGCAAGGACCGTTCAGCCAGCTCAAGTTCAACTTCGGCTATACCGATTACGAACACAAGGAGATCGACGACGGCGAAACTGGCACGACCTTTCGTAACCACGGCTACGAGGCGCGCATCGAGGCGCGTCACAAGAAGATCGGTCCGTCCGATGGCGCCATCGGCGTGCAGTTGAGTCAAAACACGTTTTCCGCGCTCGGCGACGAAGCGCTCGTGCCGACATCGCAGACGACGAGCGCCGCGCTCTTCGGACTCGAGGAATGGGCCGTCAACGACGCGCTCACGCTCAGCGTCGGGGCACGCTACGAGCATGTGAAGATCGACCCGACGGCGGGCGGCAACGAGAAATTCGCATCGGCGATGTCGCGTGATTTCAACGCGGGAAGCGTGTCCGCGGGCGCGTTGTTCAAGCTGAATCCGATCTGGTCGGTGGTCGGCAATCTCGCCTACACGGAGCGGGCGCCGACTTACTACGAACTCTTCGCCAACGGTCCGCACGATGCCACCGGTCAGTACCTGATCGGCAATCAGGACGCGCAGAAGGAAAAGGCCGTGTCCACCGACGTGTCCTTGCGCTTCGCGAGCGGTCCCAACAAAGGCAGCGCGGGCGTGTTCTACAGCCGCTTTCGCAACTATCTGACCGAGTTCAACACGGGCCGTCTCGTCAACGACGACGACACGCCCGTGGCGCCAGGCACCGACGACGCGCTCGACGAAGCGGTTTATCGCGGCGTGCGCGCGGAGTTTTACGGCATCGAACTGGATGGCAAATGGCGCGTGCTCGATCAAGGCGCGCATCGGCTCGATGTGGAAGTCGTCGCCGATTACACGCATGCCCGTAATGTCGATACCGGCGAAGCCTTGCCGCGCATCTCGCCGTTGCGCACGACGCTCGCGCTCGACTACGGCTACGGTCCTTACGGCGCGCGCGCGGAAATGGTTCACGCGTGGGCGCAGCATCGCGTGCCGGAGAACGATCTGCCGACGGGAAGCTACACGACGCTCGGGCTCACGCTCACGTACAAGTTCCGCGTCGGACCAACGGACTGGCTCGCTTACGTGCGCGGACAGAACCTGACGAATCAGGAAGTGCGTTACGCGAGTTCGGTCGTAAGGGACATCGCGCCTGAAGGCGGTCGTAGCGTGATGATCGGATTACGCACGGCGTTTTGATGGATGCGAGGCGTGGGCGATGCTTCATTCATCCACGAACCTCGCGTCGCTCAAGCAAGATGAGCGCGCCATATACGATGCCTGCGGCAAGGCTCGTGCATCCGCTAAAGCTCACGAGTCCGAGCGCCCAGCCTTCGCCGCCGACGAGGTATCGAAGCGCGAGCACGAGGCCGCACCATCCGGCGGTGCGAAACGCGCGCGACTGACCGCGTGACAGCTCGCGTCCGAAGAGGGTCTCTTGATGCCGCTCCATTGCCAGCGCAAGAAACGCGAATGACACGACGCAGACCAGCAAGGCGATTCCCTGCGTCACGTGCTTTCCTCCTCGGTTTCCTTCATCGTCACCTTGCGCTCGTCGACGGTTCTCGCGGGCTTCACGCGCGGCGTGTGACGTGCTGTGCGTATCGCCAATGCGGCATGCAACGCGGCGAACGCCCACATCATCAGATCGAATCCGGCGAACACCCAATCGCCTTCCGGGACACTTCGCCAGAACGGCCTTTGCGTCGTGAAGGCATTGAGCACCGGCAAGAGCGCGAGCACGGCAGCCGCAAGCCAAAGCAGTTCTATCCACGCGCGCTTCGCGGGCCGCGCGAACACCCACGGCAACGTTGCCGCCCAGATGGCGAAGAACAGGTTGATCTCCGCTTCGGCGCGGTCGTGCATCGACACGGGCAATAGTCGATTCGCCCACAGATATCCGGTCATGGCGATGGAAAGTCCCGCAATGCTCGCGATATTCAGCCGCTCGACGAGCCAGAAGCCGAAGTATGGCCGCGTCGGATCGAGCAGCTTTTGACGGCGTTTGACCGTCCACATGACGAGGCCGGTGCCGACCATCGCCGTGCCCGCGAGACTGACGATGAAATACAGCCAGCGCAGTTGCAGACCGCTGAAGCGCCCGAGATGCAACGCATAGAGCACACCGCGCGTTTCGGCGGCTGCGCCCACGCTGTCTTTCACGTCGATGAGTTTGCCCGTCACGCCATCGAAGAGAAGATACTGCGGACTCATCGATACACGCACCGCATCGCCACGCGATACGGCCACGCGTGCCGCGCCGTCGCCCGGATTCGTGATCGTCACTCGTCCCGCATTTTCCCGGCCCCAGCGCGCTTCGGCTTCGCGCACCATCGGAGCGATGGGCGCGAGCGGAACCTTCGTTCCATCGGGCTTGCCCGGTTGAATGAATGCGCTCAGTTGCGCCGTCATCTGCTGGCGTTCCGCGGGCGTCTTGAATGCGGCCGATGCGCCGAACGGCATGTACATCGCCATCAACGTAACGAGACCGGTGTAGGTGATCATCAAGTGGAACGGCAGGCCGAACACCGACAGCGCATTGTGCGCGTCGAGCCATGAGCGTTGTCCCTTGCCCCATCGAAACGTAAAGAAGTCGATGAAAATCTTTTTGTGCGTGATGACGCCGCTTACGATTGCGACCAGCATGAACATCGCGCAGAAGCCTGCAATCGAGCGTCCCCACAGCGCGGGCATGTAGTAAAACTGGAAATGAAAGCGGTAGAAGAAGTCACCGCCGAGCGTCTCGCGCGTAGTCACTTTCTGGCCGGTTGCAGGATCGAAGCTCGCTTCCGAAAACGTGCGCCGGCCCTGCGCCGCGCCCGGCGTGCGCCAGAACGATCCCATCACGCTGCTGCGATCGTTCGGCAAGTCGAAGCTCCACTGCGAGCTTCCCGCAGCGATGGTGCCGAGCGTCGCGGCGACGCGTTCGGCAGCGGATGCCGCGTCGGGCAAGACCTTTTGATGCGCGACTTCCGGGCGCATCCACTGCGAGATCTCGTCCTTGTCGTAGCTGACCGTGCCGGTGAGAAACATGGCATAGAGAATCCACCCGACGAGCAGACCGGCCCATGTATGCAGGTCCGACATGCTCTGGCGGATGCCGCGCGGTTTGACGTCTGCCTTCATACCGACCACGCCGCGATCAGGAGCGGTATCGATACGATAAGGAATCCGAACCATGCGCGCGTTGCGCTCCGCACCGCGAAGACCCAGATCACCGCGCATACGTAGACGACGAAACTTGCCAGCATGCCGGTGAGCACCGCTTGTGGCTTGCTCATCGGCAGCGCGAGCGCGGCGACGCTCGTCAGGGCGGCAAGCGCGTAACCGCCGAACATCGCACAGACGATGCGCGATACGAGCGGCCCCACGCGGGCAATTCGGTTGGTAATCAAACCAGTCATTGGCTGGCGAATCCTTGAGTTCATGAGTGCGCTGTGTCCCGTCGCGGACACGCGCCGTGTGACCGACGCCGAAGGCATCGAAACAGATGGCCGAGCAGAAGTTGCAAGCGCCATGGTCACGCAAGCCAGCGGCGTGATCGATTCAGGCTAAATGATAACCATTATTAATAACAGTTGCTGAACGAGGCTGTCAAGGAAAGGTCCTATCACGCTGGAGGACCGTGAGTCTGATCTCTTCGGGAGCGAAACCTGCTCGCCGCGATACCGAGCCATCTTTCACGGCATGAGTACTCAAGGAGACAAAGAAAATGTCCGCATTCGACCGTCGTAATTTTCTCAAGACCAGCGCAGCGAGTGCCTTGGCATCGGCTACCGTCAGTCCGGCCGCGTTCGCGCAATCTAACGCGGCTAAGGCTTCTTCACCTGCACCCGCAAGCGCATCCAACGCCCGCCCGCCGAAAGTCACACGCATACTTGCGGAGTTCATCTGCAAGACGAGCTATCAAGACTTGCCCGCGCCAGCATGCAAGGAAGGCGTGCGCACGCTCATGAACTGGGTCGGCGTCGCGGTGGGCGGCTCGCACGATGAAACCGTCAGTCGCGCCGTCGCCGCGCTCACGCCATTCTCGGGTCCGCCACAAGCCAATCTGCTGGGCCGCGCCGAGCGCTTCGACATCATGAACGCGGCGTTTATCAATGGCGTCAGCAGTCATATCTTCGACTACGACGACACGCATCTCAAGACGATCATTCACCCAGCGGGTCCCGTGGCATCCGCGATCCTCGCGTTCTCGCAATACCAACCGGTGTCGGGCAAGGACTTCCTCAACGCACTCGTGCTGGGTGTCGAAACCGAACTGCGCATTGGCAATGCCGTGTATCCCAACCACTACGATGTCGGCTGGCACATCACCGGAACATGCGGCGTATTCGGTTCGGCCGCCGCGACCGGCAAGCTCATGGGACTGAGCGTTCAGCAAATGGTATGGGCGCTGGGACTTGCAGCGTCGCAACCGGTAGGACTGCGCGAGTCATTCGGCTCGATGAACAAGAGCTTCAATCCGGGGCGTGCCGCCGCGAACGGCATCTTCGCGGCCTTATTGGCGGCAAGGGATTACACGAGTTCTGACGGCATGATCGAAGCCAAGCGCGGATGGGCCAACACCATCAGTACGAAGCAGGATTACCGCGAGATTACCGAAGGTCTGGGATCGCATTACGAATCGACCTTGAATACGTACAAGCCGTTTGCATGCGGCATCGTCATTCATCCGGCAATAGACGCTGCAATTCAGCTTCGCAACGAAAACAAGCTGCAAGCGGATCAAATAGAACGTATCGATCTTCGCGTGCATCCTCTCGTCCTTGAGTTGACGGGGAAGAAGACGCCGCAGATCGGGCTCGAAGGAAAGTTCAGCATCTATCATGCGGTAGCGATTGCGATAATCGACGGCGCGGCCGGTGAGAAGCAGTTCAGCGATGCGAAGGTGCGCGACCCGAACACCATCGCGTTGCGCGACAAGGTGAATGCGATCATCGATCCCGCGATAAAACCGGAACAGGTCGACATGACGATCGTGCTGAAGGACGGCCGCAAGCTGCACAAGTATATTCAGCACGCTATCGGCAGTACCGAAGTGCCGATGACCGATCAGCAATTGGAGAAGAAGTTCTCCGATCTCGCCGATGGGATTCTCTCGCCCGAGCAAACTCGCGCGTTGATGGATAAATGCTGGCAGGTCGAGCAATTAGGGAACGCCGGAGATATTGCGTTGGCGGCGCTTCCACGTTGAATCGTGAATACCGACTCAGCCAAGCAAATTCTCCAAACCGATACCTCATCGACCGACCTGACCGACTGCCCTTCAGTCCACGCAGTTTCGAACTCTGTGCGTCGCATTGTCCCCGGATGGTTGCTGGCAATAGCGGCACCGCTTAACGAAGGCAAGGTGGTGCCAGCACGGAGTCGTCATGTAGCGAAGGGTTGTCACTGGTGTGGTCGAACATCGCTCGTCGAGTTTTTCGGAGCATGCGCGGCAGATCGCGCAATGGCTCATCGACGAAATGCGAAGCGAACTGGCAAGTGCGTGGCCCTTGCTTGACTCGCTTGAGGCAATCCGTCGATGAGCCGCAGCATCAACCGCCAGGCTAAACTCAACCCGCCAACCCATGCGCCGGCTGCTTCGGCAAGCGCACGCGAAAGATCGCGAACTTGCCTTCGCGCGGGTAAGGATTGGAGAAGTTGTTCAACTCATGCAAATGCGAATCCGCGATATACAAGTAGCCGTTTTGAATAGCAAAGCCATCTGCCCATGAAAGCTGCGGATGCTTGCCTACCAGCGTCTTCTGCACGAGCCCGGGCTTGCCATTCTTCTCGACGACATCGAAGCCCACCACGGTCCTGTTCTCCAGATCGCCACCGTATAGCACGCCAGCTGGACTCATGATGAGACCGCCGGTCAACGCGCCGTCGCCGAGAAACTGCACCTTCTTCGATAGGGCGTCAGCAGAAAGCGACGTATCGGTAAGCGCCTTGGTCGGCACTCGCCAATAATGGTGATCCGTGAGCGGCCGGTAATAAAGCCATTCGCGATCGGGCGAAAGCGCAATGCCATCGGTCTGTAAGACGAGGACGCTGCCATCGCCCTTGCGCGCAATCTGATCGCGGAACATGAGATGCTGCTGCGGGTCCGACACGCTCGACTTGTCGCCCGCGAGCACGAGACGCGACTCGCCAGTTGCAAGGTTCGTCACTGCCACGCCGCCCTGATTTGCAGCATTGCTCAAATACACGTAGCCGTGTTTCAGATCGACGCGAATGTCGTTGAGCGAGTCCTTCGGCGTCACCACACTGCCATAGTCGAACCGACGCACGATCTTCTTCGTAGCCAGATCGAACTCGATCAGCTTCGGTGGCTGACGTGTCTGATCGACCGATGTCAGCGACGAGTCGAGCGCCCACAGATGGTCCTGTTCATCGACCCATAGCGCTTGTACCGAGATCCACTGATGCGAACCATCTTCATCCGGTTTGAAAACATTCCAGCTTTCGTCGGGAAACGGCGTGAGCGCGCCGGTCTTCGTATCGACTTTAACCATGCTGTAACGCGATCGCTTCGCCGAAGCCGGCGCCGTGGCGAACACACGCCCCTCCTTCGATACGCCGATTCCCACGAGACGAAAATCATCGTCGAAAGTTGCCACGGTTTCCAGACGAGGCGCGTTTTTTGCACCTGCAGCAAATGCCGTCTGCGTCGCTGCACCCACACTCATCGTGCCGAGCAAACCCGCGCCGATGGAAGCAAGCACGCGTCGCCGCATGTTCGATTGTCGTGATTCATCGTTGTGCATCAAGTCTCCTTCGCATGGCTTGGACTGTTTCCGTGGCGCGTTGAAAGCGAGTAACCCGTGTTCAACACATACACCGATGCCGCAAGTTTGGAACCAGCCCGCAGCAGCGGTGTCGCACCAGTATTCAAGCGGTTCGCGTCGTTCGGCAATCCTGCACCATTCGAGGGACGCGCGCCGTTTCATCAATCGATACGCTCATCGAAAGGAGCCCGCATGTCACGTTTGACGATCGCTTTCGCTTTTCTTTTCACGTTGCTGACAGGATGTAGCGCCATTCGAACGCATGAAGCCCGCAACACCGACGGCGCGCTCATCGGCTCCAATGTGCTCGATCTGGTGCAGTCCGTCGGCATTCCCGACAAGACCATGAAGCTTGTGGATCGCAATAGCCCAAGCGACCGTATGGAAGTGCAGTGGAATTTTTCCAACTCCGATGCGGCGCTCGACTTGAACGCGCTCGTGCTGGATTTGAAGGTGGGTGGGGCTGGCAAGTGCAGCATGACCGCGACCGTCAATCGTTGGGGCGGTCAGGTCACGGGCGTGAACTTCCCACAAGCGCATAGCGACAGTGTCGGTTCGGATTACGGCGCATGCGAACCGCTCGTGGCTGAAGCGCTCACGCACAATCCGCACACGCCTATCGATCCGACCTGGGACGCTTTCTCGCTCGTCGGCGCAGCCAAGTAAGCGCGCCCTTCGTTTCCTTACTGCGCCTCGGCGACGATCTTGCGGATGGCCTCCTCGAACGCTTCCACGGGCTGGCCACCGCTCACGAGATATTGTCGATCGAAGATGATCGCGGGCACCGAACTGATGCCGAGTCGCTGGAACTCGCGTTCCTCGTCTCGGACTTCGTTCGCATACGCACCGCTCGTCAACACTTCACGCGCGGCGTTGCCGTCGAGTCCGACGGCCTTGGCGGCTTCGATCAATACATCTTGATTGCTCGGGTCTTTACCATCGGAATGATACGCACGCAGGAGCTCGAGCTTGAGCGGCACTTGCTTGCCTTCGATACGCGCCCAATGCAGCAACCGATGCGCGTCGAATGTGTTGTACACCCGATCGCGCTGACCAAAGGTAAAGCCGGCGCTCGCGCCACGCTCGCGGATCATCGCTTGCGCTTCCTTTATTTGCTCGGGCGTGCGGCCGTACTTTCTGCCCAGGTAATCGACAATACGCTCGCCTTCCGGACCCATGTCCGGGTTCAGTTCGAACGGATGCAGCGTGATGGTTGCATCGACGGTATCGCCTAGGCGTTCCAGCGCGCGTTGCAATGATGAAAGACCAACGGCGCACCACGGGCACGCGATGTCGGAGACGAAGTCGATTTGCAGGGGACGAGACATGATTTTGCAGCCATGAGTTGAGTCGAGACACCAAGCCTAGCTCAAAACTCGAAGGCTGGCTAACTCCGCCCCATGCACGCCGTACTCACGAAGCGCCGGTGCGCTTCAACCGCGCGCGCGGCCTTGCCTCTCGCTCCAGATAGCCCAGACATAGCGACTCGAGTTGACGCGGCAGGGCCCGCAACATGGCGCGCGGTGCTCCGCCTTCGACCATCAAGCGCGTGGGTCCAACCATCGCCGCCGCGAGCATGAAGGCAGTGGTATTGAGATCGTCGAAGATGGCGTCCGACGCTGTCGCAAGCATGGCAACGAGCGTCGCGCGGCTTCGGCGTTCCGCGCCTTGCGCAAGCTCCCGCACATCGAGTTCGGCCGCGACCGCATACAGCGCGCGCGCTTCATCTATACGTGCGGTCTTTGCGCGTACGAATGCCTCCACGACTGTAGACACCATGGTCGCCAGCGACTCGCCATGCACCGACTCCGCCGCCTGCTGGAGCACGTCGCCTACTCTGCCGAGATGCCGCTCCAGCACCGCGAACAACAACGCCTGCTTGTGCGGAAAGTATTGATACAACGTGCCGATGGACACACCGGCCCTCTCGGCCACGCGAATGGTGGTGAGCCGCTGCAAACCATCGGCCAGCAAAACCTGAATAGTGGCGTCGAAGATTGCATCGACGGTGGCCTGCGAACGCGCCTGGCGCGGCAGCTTGCGGGGCTTCAACGCGGTTTTGTTGTCGCTCGACATATGCGAATGCACGATCTGAAGGATTATTCGTATTATAGACGAGCAGTTTCAAGAATCCATTTCGCATCGACGGATGCAAGGAGCATTGCAATGACCGACGCAAACCGCGCTGGCCTCTATCAACTCGGCGAATCGTCCGTGACGCGCATGGGTTACGGCGCCATGCAACTCGCAGGGCCGCATGTGTTCGGCCCGCCCAAGGACCAAGACGAAGCCATCGCAGTGCTGCGTGAAGCGATCGACAGCGGCATCACGCATCTCGACACGAGCGACTTCTACGGCCCGCACGTGACCAATCGACTGATTCGTGAAGCGCTCTATCCGTATCGCGACGATCTCGTGATCGTCACCAAGGTGGGGGCCAAACGCGGCGACGACGCATCGTGGAATCTCGCGCGGTCTCCCGCCGAACTCGAATCTGCCGTGCACGACAATCTGCGCAATCTCGGCCTCGACGTGCTGGACGTCGTGAACATGCGCGTCATGTTCGACATAGCCGGTCCCGCTGAAGGCGATATCGAGGAACAGGTGACGACGCTTGCGGAATTGCAGCGCAAGGGCCTCATCCGGCATATCGGCCTGAGCAACGTCACGGCGAAGCAACTCGCGCAAGGACAGAGCATCACGCCTATTGTCTGCGTGCAGAACCAGTACAACCTCGCGCATCGCGGCGACGACGCCATGATCGATCATCTTGCGCAGCAAGGCATAGCGTATGTGCCGTTTTTTCCGCTCGGCGGCTTCTCGCCCTTGCAATCCGACATTTTGAATCGCGTCGCGCAACAGGTGAGCGCCACCACCATGCAAGTAGCGCTTGCATGGCTTCTGCAACGCTCGCAAAACATCCTGCTCATTCCGGGTACGTCCTCACGCGCGCATTTGCGGCAGAACATCGAAAGTGCGGGCCTCGAATTGTCGCCGGAAGTGATCGAGGAACTGAACGGCATCGGGGCTGCCGCGAAATAAGCCTTACGGAGTCAGATCGGAAACACGCCGGAATACGCCGAATCGTCAATGTGAAGTAAGAGGTGCGAAAGCGCTTCGACTTCGACGCGCAACACGCGAGTGTTGTAATCCGCGTCGAGGAGAAGCCTTTGCGCCTCATCAAACAAAATCACATCGACCCCCGGAGTTCCTTCATGTTTCGTCGAGCCATCATGGTCGCAACATCGGCCGCGATCGCCGCCTTCGGCCTCTACGCCTGCGGCAGCGATCACGACAACAACGCTCAACAGAGCGCGCAAAACAAGCTCGTCACCGCCACGCCCATCAAGCACGTAGTCGTGATCTTCAACGAGAACGTCTCGTTCGATCACTACTTCGCAACCTACCCGAACGCCGCCAACCCCGCAGGCGAGCCCGCCTTCACGGCGGCCGCCGGCACGCCGACGGTCAATGGCCTCACTGGCACGCTGCTTACGGCCAACCCGAACGTCGTCAACACGCTGAACGGCGCGGCTGCCGCGAACCCGTTCCGCCTCGATCGCACGCAAGCCGCGACCGCCGACCAGAACCACGCTTACACCGCGGAACAACAAGCCTATAACAACGGTGCAGCCGATCTCTTCCCGAAATACACGGGTAAGGGTTCGAGCGGCGGCGCGGGTGCATTCGGCACGGCAGGCCAGGTCATGGGCTATTACGACGGCAACACGGTCGCCGCGTTGTGGAACTACGCGCAAAACTTCGCGATGAGCGACAACGCGTACACCGACACCTACGGCCCGTCCACGCCCGGCGCGCTCGAAGTCGTCTCCGGCCAGAACAACGGCATGCAGATCGTGAAGACGAGCAAGCCCGTGTTCAACCTGACGACGGCATCGGGCTCGTACTATGTCGCCGACGGTCAAGGCGGCTTCTCGATGATCAACGACGTCGATCCCGCCAACGACGTCTGTTCGAGCACGACGGATCAGGCGTTGATGACCTCGAAGAACATCGGCGACTTGCTCAATGCGAAGAGCATCACGTGGGGCGGCTTCATGGGCGGTTTCAATCTCGCCACCGTGAACAGCGACGGCTCGACCGGTTGCAAGCGCGCGACTTTCTCGAACGTGGTCAATGCATCCACGGCCGACTACGTTGCACATCACAACTGGTTCCAGTACTACGCGTCGACGGCGAATCCGCAGCATTTGCGTCCGAGTTCGACGGCGGCCATCGGTTCGTCGCTGGAGGCGGATGGCAAGACCGCCGAGCCCGCGAATCACGAATACGATAGCGACGACTTCTTCGCTGCGGTGAAGGCCGGCAACTACCCTTCGGTGAGCTTCATCAAGGCGCCCGCGTTCCAGGACGGCCATGCGGGCTATTCCGATCCGCTCGACGAGCAGGCTTTCACGTCGAAGATCGTGAACTTCCTGCAGCAACAGCCGGACTGGAACACGACGGCCGTGATCGTTGCATGGGATGACTCGGATGGCTGGTACGACCACGCTTATGCGGTACCGACTTCATCGTCGTTCGATCCGCAAGCCGACCAGTTGAACGGTGCGGGCAAATGCGGCTCGGGCGCGGCGCCTGTCGGCGTGAACGGCGGCGCGGTGAATGGCCGCTGCGGTCCGGGCACGCGCATTCCGTTTCTCGTAATCTCGCCTTGGGCGAAGGTGAATTACGTCGATCACACGGCGATCTCGCAGGCTTCGGTGGTGCGCTTCATCGAAGACAACTGGCTTGGTTCGACGCGTCTCGGCAGCGGTTCGTTCGACGCCACGGCCGGCAGCATCATGGGCATGTTCGACTTCTCGGGCAAGGGCAACAACCCGAAGGTCTTCGTCGATCAGTCGCTCGGTTCGCCGGTCGCATCGGTGCCCGCAATCTGAAGGTGACGCATGGCGCGCGCATTCAATGCGCGCCATCGCCACTCGTATCGTGTCGCCGCTCGCCGGCGACATCGCGTTTTTCCGAACTCATCCGCACATGTCCGCTACTGTCGAACCCGCCTTCGGTCGTTCCCCTCACAAGCCGCCGCTCAGGCGTCATGCGTTACGCGGCGTTGCTGCCCTCGTGATCGCCGCAGGCGCGTTCGGTGCGTTTGCGTTGATGTATCCATCACATGTGCCTGCGGCCGTCGGCGAGATCGTGGAAAACCTGACCGGCGCGAATCCCGCGCCGGTTGTCTTGCAGCGTCCGCCCGCCGTGCAACTGAGTGCGGTCGCGCAACTCGGCAAGAACATCTTCTTCGACAAGACGCTTTCCGCATCCGGCAAGCAGTCGTGCGCGTCATGCCATGACCCGGCCCATTCGTTCGGGCCATCCAACGATTTGTCCGTGCAGGAAGGCGGACCGCATTTGAGCTTGCAGGGTTATCGGCCGCCGCCTTCGCTCATGTATCTGTATCGGCAACCGAACTTCAGCATTGGTCCCGATGCAGGCGATGCCGACGCCCCGCCCGATCTCGCGCAACTCGCCGATCAGGCCAAAAGCACGCAACGCGCCACGAAGACCGCAGGCGTGGCGCCCGCCGCACCCGCGCTGGTTCCACAAGGCGGCCTGTTCTGGGACGGCCGCGCGGATACCTTGCAGGCACAGGCATCCGGTCCCATGCTGAACCCGGTCGAGATGGCGAACACGAGTCTCGACGAAGTGTCCGGCAAGCTAGCGCATACGGCCTACAAAGGCGAATTCGAAAAGCTCTTCGGCCCGCGCATCTTCGATACGCGCGGCCTGGCCGTGTCGGAAGCCATGTTCGCGGTGGCGCGTTATCAGGTTGAGGAACAGGCGTTTCATCCTTATACGAGCAAGTACGACTACTGGCTCGAAGGCAAGACGCGCCTCACGCAAGCGGAGTTGCACGGCCTGCACCTCTTCAACGATCCCGCCAAGGCCAATTGCGCGGGATGCCATTTGTCGAAGCCTGGCGGCGATGGCCTGCCGCCCATGTTCACGGATTATCAGTACGAGTCGCTTGGCGTGCCGCGCAACGACAAGCTCGCGATCAATCACGATCCGAAGTTCTTCGACATGGGCGTATGCGGACCTTTCCGTGACGATCTGCGCGACCAGACGCAGTATTGCGGCATGTTCCTCACGCCGACGCTGCGCAACGTCGCTACGCGCCACGCGTTCTTTCACAACGGCATCTATCATTCGCTCGACGACGTGATGGCCTTCTACAACGAGCGCAATACCGCGCCGCAAAAGTTCTATTCGAAAGACGCGAAGGGCGCGGTGCGTAAGTACGACGATCTGCCGCCGCAGTATCACGCGAATATCGATGACAAGGACGCGCCGTTCGACCGCAAGTTCGGCGACAAGCCCGCGATGACGGACGCGGATATTCGCGACATCGTCGCGTTCCTGCAGACGTTGAACGACGGCTACAAGCCCTGAGCTTTGCGATGGCTTCATCGCCTCGTGATGAAGGCGATTTGCGCTGAAACCCACGCGAGCGCTGGACACGTCGCCGTGCCTCGTCCGGTGAACGGCTTCAATGCAGCTTAGAAAACCTTCCCTTCGGTCAAATGGGTAGTCACGCCGTTCAATTCGTAGTCACCGATCACGCGTGCCTTGTGCAGCAGCGGATTGTGGCTGAAGATGGTCCGCAGATTGCGCCAGTGCCGGTCGAAGTTATGCGCCCGGGAAGTCGCCGATGCACCGCCCGCCTCGAACATCCGCTCGCCTGCAAACAGCGCGAGCTTGCTGACCACGATCTGCGTGCGCGCCGTCGCAAGCGCGCCTTCGAGCACGAGCGCCTCGGCATTCGCAACGCCATTGCGAATGGCTTGTGCGGAACGCTCCAGCTCGCGCGCGTTTTCGCGCACCAGTGCATCGATGCTGTGACTATGCGCACTCAGTTCGCCGATCACCTGCTGAATGAACGCATCCTCGCGCGCGGTGGGCGCGGTGCTGTGCATCACCGGCCGGCCATGCTTCAGCACATAACGCTTTGCATCCGCGACGATATTGCGCACGATGCCCGCCGCCACCGTCACGAGATGCAACTGACGCAACGCGCCGCCATGACGTCCCGTGAGCGTCGATTGCACGCGCGGCGTGACTTCATCGGCATGCACGAGCAGATTGTCGAACTCGAGACTGCCGCTTGCCGTCATGCGCTGGCCCATGCCGTCCCAGTCGTCGATCACGCGAAAACCCTCACGTTGCACGGGTACGATGGCAACGGCCGCATCGCCGTTTTCGTCCTGCACGTTGAGGCGCGCGTAGTCCGAGAACGCCGTGCCCGTCGAGTAATATTTGCGGCCGCTCAGGCGAAAGTGTTCCCCGTCGCGCTGCAAACGGGTCGTGATCTCGCCGGGACGCGACGTGCCCGCTTCGGTCGAAGCTCCGCCGAAGATCGCGCCATCCACCACGCGCCTGATCTGCAATTCGTTGAACGGCGTGCGGGGCGAGAGCAACAGCGCTTCGGTCTGGTCGAAGTGAATACGCAGCGCATGCGCGACATTGCTTTCATGCGCGGCAAGCGTGGCGATCACATGAAACACGTCTTCGAGCGACCCGCCGAGACCGCCCCATTCCACGGGCAAGCGCAGCTTGCCAAGACCCGACTGACGAAACAATGCGAAGCCCTCGAAGGGCAACTCGCGGCGCACCTCGCGTGCGGCCGCATCTTCGCCGATCGCCTCGGCGAGCGTGGGCAGCGCATCGAGCGCGGCCTGGCGCGGGTCCTGTTGTGACATACCTTCTTCCTTGTTTGAATGGTTCTGTGTCATGCGGCTTCCGCATCGAATTGCTTTACCGGAATGGCTTCGAGCAGCGTGCGCGTATAAGCATGCCGCGGCGCTCGCCATATCTCGCGATGATGTCCACTCTCCACGATGCGTCCGCCCTGCATCACATGCACGCGGTCCGCGATATAGCGCACCACCGAAAGATCGTGCGAGATGAAGAGATACGCAAGCCCGAGATCGCGCTTGAGTTCGACCAGCAGATTGAGAATCTGCGCCTGTATGGATACGTCGAGCGCGGACACGGGTTCATCGCAGATGAGAAGCGCGGGTTCGAGAATCAGCGCACGCGCAATGCCTATGCGCTGACGCTGACCGCCCGAAAATTCATGCGGATAGCGCCCGAGCGCGGCACTGGGCAAACCGACGCGATCGAGAATGGCCGCAGCGCGTGCACGCCGTGTCTTGCCATCGCCGATGGCATTTACTTCGAGCACCGCTTCGAGTATTTCACCCACGCTACGGCGCGGATTGAGCGACGCATACGGGTCCTGGAACACCATCTGCACCTGACGGCGCAGCGGGCGCAAGGCACGTTCGGAAAGCGGTGCGAGGTCGGTGCCGCGCAGTTGGATCGCGCCGGCAGCGGACGGCACGAGCCGCATGATCGCCTTCGATAGCGTGGACTTTCCGCAACCCGATTCGCCAACGAGACCGACCGTCTCACCGCGTGCGATGTCGAACGACACGCCATCGACCGCACGCAGCAAGTCCTTGCCATGACGATGCGCGTAATGCACCGATAAATCCCGCACTGAAAGCAAGGGCACATCGTCCGCCTGTGCGGTCGGCACGATCCGATGCGGCGCAAGCGGCGTAACGTCGAAGACGGGCTTACCGTCGTCGGTGACGGTGTGCCTTATCTCCGGCAGCTTCCACTCGCGATAATGCAACTCGCCGGACAGATTCAACGAGGCCCCGAGCAATCCCCGTGTATAGGCATGGCTGGGCGCGGTAAAAAGCTGCTCCACGCTCGCTTCCTCGACCTTCTCGCCCGCCAGCATCACCGCCACCCGGTCCGCATGGTTCGCGACGACGCCGAGGTCGTGCGTGATGAGCAACAACGACATCGAGAGTTCGCGCCGCAGCTCCGCGAGCAATTCGAGGATGCGCGCCTGAATGGTCACATCGAGCGCGGTGGTGGGTTCATCGGCGATGAGAAGACGCGGCCTGCACGCCACCGCCATGGCGATCATCACGCGCTGACGTTGCCCGCCCGAAAGCTCATGCGGATAGTCGGACACGCGCCGCTGCGGCTCGGGAATATGCACGAGGTCGAGCAATTCGATGGCACGTCTATGCGCGGCTTCCTTCGAGAGCGCCTCATGCTGCCGCAAGGTCTCGACGATCTGCGCGCCGATCGACAGCACCGGATTGAGCGATGTCATCGGCTCCTGGAAGATCATCGATATCTGTCGGCCGCGCATCGCACGCATTTCACGTGGGGCCAGCGCAAGCAGATCGCGTCCGTCGAAACGCACGCTGCCCGTCACGCGGCCGGGCTCCGGCACGAGACGCATGAGCGAAAGCGCGGTCGCGGACTTGCCGCAGCCCGATTCGCCGACGAGCGCCAGCGTCTCGCCTTCCGCGATATCGAGGTCGATGCCGCGCACCGCGTGTTGCGCGCCGAAGCTCACGCGCAGGTCGCGCACTTCAAGTAGATTAGCCACGTCGCGCCTCGTCATGGTCGTTCGCGCATGCGCGGGTTGAGTGCGTCGTTGAGCCCATCGCCGAGCAGGTTCAATGCGAGCACGGCGAGCACGATGGCCGCGCCCGGTATCGCCGTCAGATACCACGCGGTACGCAGTGAATCGCGTCCCGCGCCGATCATGCCGCCCCACGTGACGACGTTCGGGTCGCCCATGCCGAGAAACGAAAGCGACGATTCGATCAGGATGGCGCTCGCCACCATCACGGATGCAGTGACGATCACCGGCGGCAACGCGTTCGGCAGAATCTCGCCGAAGATGATGCGCGCGTTGCTGAAGCCCTGGCTGCGCGCCGCAAGCACGAAGTCCGACTGACGCAAGGCGCGGAACTCGGCACGCACGATTCGCGCGACCGTGGGCCACGAAGCAATGCCGATGGCAAGCGCAATGATCGTCACGCTGGGCCGTCCTATAGCGACGATCACGATCACGAGCAGGAACGACGGCACGGTCTGAAAGAGTTCGGTGATACGCACGAGCAGATCATCGACGAGACCGCCGAAGAAGCCGCCGATAGCGCCCACGAGCGTGCCGATCAACAAGCCGATCGCAGCCGCCGATGCGCCGATCAGTAGCGACACGCGCGTGCCGTGGGCTACGCCCGCGGCGACATCTCGGCCAAGCGAATCGGTGCCGAGGCGATACATCGGATCGGCGCCAGGCCATTCGAATGGAACCGCTACCATGTCGAGCGGATCGCCCGGATAGAAGTGCGGCGCGCTCAACGCAAGCACGATGAACGCCGCGAGCAACACGAGTCCCGCAAGCGCCGAAGGGTTGCGCAATAACGCGTGCCATGCGCCACGCCGCGCGCGGGCCGTGGGTGCGCCTTCACCACGGCGGGTGCCGAACAACGCGCCCGCGAGCTGACGCCGCCAGGGCGAGGCATGGGATGAAACGAGTTCGGGGGAATCGGAAGCCATGCGTCCTCGAATGAATGTCAGGCGTGTCGGGCGTGCCGGGCGTATCAGGCTATACGCGGATCGAGCCATGCCTGCAACAGATCGACCACCACGTTCGCCACGATCACGAGCAGCGACGAAAGCAGAAGCACGCCGAGCAGAACGCTGAAGTCGCGCGCCATGACGGCATCGAGCGCGAGGCGGCCAAGCCCTGGCCAACTGAACACCGTCTCGGTCACGGCCGCGCCGCCGAGCAAGGTACCGAAGTGAATGCCGACCATCGTCGTGAGCGGCATCAGCGCATTGCGCAGCACATGCCGCACGGTGACGCGCAACGGATGCAAACCTTTTGCATGCGCCGTGCGCACGAAGTCCTGCCGCTGCACTTCGAGCATGGCGGCGCGCGTGAGACGCGCATAGATCGCGACGAAGAACGTGGCGAGCGTGACCGCGGGCAACAGCACGTGCTTGCCGATATCGGCCAGATAAGCGAAGCCATGCAGGTTCGCGCCAACCGTCACGTCGCCGCCGCTCGGCAGCCAGCCGAGATGCACCGAGAACAGCACGATGGCGAGAAGCCCGATCCAGAAGCCCGGCGTCGAATAGAGCAACAATGCAAGCACGGACAGTACACGGTCCGGCCACTTGCCGGCCCAATGCGCCATGACCGCGCCGAGTACGATGCCCGCCACGATTGCAATGCCAAGTGCCGCGCCCATCAGAATGAGTGTATTGGGCAACCGCGAAAGAATTAGCTGCATGACGGGCGCGTCGTAACGCGGCGAGAAACCAAGACTGCCGTGCGCGAGATGCGAGAGATACGACCACAACTGATGGAGCACCGTCTGATCGAGACCGAACTTCGCGCGCAATGCTTGCAAGCTCTCCGTCGTGGCCGAGCCGGACTCTCCCGCGATGACATCGGCGGCATCGCCCGGCATGAGCTTCAGCAGGAAGAAGTTGAGGATCACGATGGCAAGCATCGTCGGCACGGCTTGCCAGGCCGTGCGGCGAACGATGGCGGCGAGGCGCGTGCGTCGGCTCATGTGGATGCCTTCACGCGCTCAGCCAGACATCGGCGAGATTGCCTTCCAGACCTTGCGCCGACACCGTGTGGTTATGCACGCGCTTGTTGGCGACCGTGATCATGCGCGGCGCGATGAGGTTCAGAACAGGCAAGTCGCGATTCACGATCTGCTGGAACTGCTGATAAAGCGCGACCCGTTTGCCTTCATCCGTTTCCACGGATGCCGATTCGAGCAGCGTATCGACTTCTGCATTGCTGTAGTGCGGCGCATTGGAAAACGGCACGCCCGGACGAATATTCTTCGACCAATAAAGACGCTGCACGCCCACGCTCGGATCGAACAGCGTATTCACGCCTATGCTGGTGAAGTCGAACTGGCGGTCCGCATACACGCGCTTCAGGAACGAAGGCAAGTCCTGCGAGCGCACTGTCACGTCGATCCCCACGCGCGAGAGCGCCGACTTCACATAGTCCGCCTGACGCCGATGCATATCGCCATAAGGCAGGAAGTCATGCGTGAGACTGAAACGCGGCCCGCCGTTCTTGCGCGGATAACCCGCCGCATCGAGCAGCTTCTCGGCGCTCGCCGTATCGAACGCATAGGGCGTGATCTTGGCGTCGTGATAGGGCGATGCAGGCGTGATCGGTGTCGGCGAAATATCGGCGTAACCGTATGCAATCGTGCGCTGCACTATCTGCGGATTGATGGCGTGCGCAATGGCCTGACGCACGCGCAGATCCTTCAGGATCGGATGATCGAGATTGAAGTCGATCTCCGATTGCGGCTGAAGAAAACGATACCCGCGCGTTTCCGTGGCAAGCTGCGGCAGTTGCCCAAGACGCGGCAAGTCCGTGAGCGGCACCGGATTCTCGCCGCCGAGATCGAGCGCGCCGGTTTCGAACGCAGCGGAACGCGCCGCCGCGTCGGGAATGACCTTGAACACGAGCGAATCGATATACGGCTTGCCCGCATCCCAGTAGTCCGGGTTGCGCTCATAGACGATATTCGCGCCGCGTGTCCACGACTTGAAGCGGAACGGTCCCGTGCCGACGGGTGCGTTGTTGTGCGGATTCGAGAGCGGGTCGCCCGTGGCGTAGAGATGCTTCGGGATCATCGGCGATTCGCCCGCCGACAACGCCTTCAACAGATACGGTGCGGGCTTCGACAATTCGATCACGGCGGTGCGCGCATCGGGAGTCGAGACCTTCACCACGTTGGCAAACGTGCTACGCCCGCGAGGATGGATCGACTTGAGCAAATCTATGGAAAACGCGACATCGGACGAGGTGAACGGCTGGCCGTCGTGCCATTTGACGTTCTCGCGCAGCGTGAACGTGTACTTGAGACCGTCCGGGCTTACGTTCCATGCGGTCGCCAATTGCGCTTTCGGTTTCAGATCGAAGTCGTAGGCGAGCAAGCCTTCCAGCACTTTCGAGCTGGCGACGAGCGCGGGCCCCGTCGTCTGAAAGATGGATACGAGCACGGGCGGCTCGGGATTGATCAGCATGTTGAGCGTGCCGCCGCGCTTCGGACTTCCGGCGTCGCCCTGAGCGAACGCCAGTGAGGACAGGCTTGCGGACGCGAGCGCCGCGCCCGATGAAATGAGAAATCCCCGTCGATCGATGCCTGCCATGTATTGCCGTTCCTTTGTTTCGTCTGTCGTCGATGATCTTGGCGGCGTTGCTGGGCTGCTGCCGCAGCGCACACGTTAAAACGCCGTCACGCGGACGCGAACGAATCGATTTGCATATGCAAAAGCACGAACGGGTGGAAAGCTTATGACGGGATTGGGAGTGCAAGGACGACTTCGCCTAATCGTCAGACATGAATCCATGGCATTGATGCGATGAATTTCGTCGCATCTGAAGATTGTTTCGGGTTCCGATCTAATTCCATGCAAGCGATGACGCCGAGGCATCGCCCTTCGGTTTCCTTTCATATTCCCCTCTCAGGGATTTCAACGCCAACCGGCTTTTACCGTCTCGCTCGGGTCATCGTGTGGTGAAGCGAACAGATCGAAAAAGATTAGGGATACGACATTCTTCCAATCACCTAATGTCCTCTTGCAGCGAGCCAACCGTGTTCGTCCATGCAAGGAGCGGATCATGAAATCCCTCGTTCGTCGTTTCAAAAGCGCTCTGCCGATCGTGCTTCTCGCTTGTGCATTCGCGCCCGCTATGAGCTTCGCGCAGAGCACGTCGAGCACGCTGACCACACGTTCGTTCGACGATCTCAGCGACGACTCCGACACCACGGCGGACAACACAGCGGTCGCAACGCCGGGCGGGCTTGCTTCGATACTTGCGCGGCTTCAGTGCTTGCAAGGGCTGAATCCATCGGGTAATTCGGCCTCGGTCACGCTGTCGGTGCAAAAGGGCAGCTACCGCATCTACAACCCCTCCACCAACGCCTTCGATACCGTGTCGATGCGTTCGTACAATGGCTGCCCATCCGGGCCGACCATCAGCATCAAGCCGGGCGCCACGCTCAGGCTAAAGCTCAACAACAGGTTGCAGGTGAACGATCCCGTGGACGACTGCCCGGACAATCCGGATCACTCCACGCCGCATTGCTTCAATCACACGAACATCCATACGCACGGTCTGCATGTCTCGCCTTCCGGCAAGTCGGACAACGTGCTGCTGACGGTGCTGCCTCAGCAGTCGCAGCAATACGTCTACAACATTCCGTCGACGCATCCCTCCGGCACGTTCTGGTATCACGCGCATCTGCACGGCTCGACTGCCATCGATGTCGCGAGCGGCATGGCCGGCGTGCTGATCGTGCGCGGTTCACGTCAGGCGCGCCATGGCGTCGTCGATGGCAGCGCCGATATCGACACCATCCTGCATCGCCGCTTCCTGCTGTTACCCTTGCCGATGCGCGAACACGTCATGCTGTTTCAGCAGATCGAATACGGCTGCTTCAGCGACGCGCAATCCACCGTGCCATTGGCCGACCCGACCACTTTCGAATGGATCTGCCCATCTGGAAAGATCGGCGAAATTCGCGGCTATACGAACCAGCTTTCCTTCGTTCAGGACCCGCGGCCCGGTCACACGGGGCAGTTCAATTCGACGTGGCAAATATCCGGCCGTTATACGCAGATCAACGGCGTGGTTCAGCCAGTCTTTCCGAGCGCCACGACCTTCGTACCCGCAGGCGAAGTGCGCCGTCTTCGCATGGTGCATGGCGGCAATCGCGACACCATCAATGTGAAGATCGTGCGTGCAAATCTCTCGGCCGTTGGCGTGGCGGACTCGCAGTCCTTGAGCGCGGCGCAGGTCAACACGGCGACGAGCGCGGCAGCCTCGGCGCTCGCGAAGGACAACACCAAGACGTCGCAGACCCTGACGCTCGATCAACTCTGCAGCGGTGAAACCGTCAAGCAACTCGAGTTCGCCGAAGACGGCATCACCATGAACGCGATGGTCGAAAAAGACGTCAATTCGATGAACCCCGGCTACCGCAGCGACGTGCTCGTGGCCTTTCCATCGCCGGGTGTGTATTGCATACTCGACGAAGCCGCCTCGGCTTCCGCGACCATCAACTTCAGAACCAATTCATCGAAGGCGAAGGACCGGCGTCTGTTGTCGCTCGCGCGTGTCGGTCCCGGCGTCAACATTCCGAACACCACGGTCGGCAATCACTCGCGCTACTGGCAATACATTCGCAATCAACTGGTCGCGGCCAATCCCACGCTCGCGGAACCCGCGAAGACGGATCTCGCATCGCTTACGTTGCGAGCGTTCGCGCCCAGTGTGCCGGTGGATGGCAAGGTGGTCAACGTCGTGCCTGCTGTGTTCGACATCAAGCCGCCCGCATTCACCATCAACGGCAAGAGCTACGATCCGAGCGTCACTGCTTACACCGGCGTGCTCGGCAACATCGATCAATGGAACGTCTCCGCCACGGCCTTCGCCACACACGTGTTTCACATTCACACGAATCCGTTCAGGATCATCGACATCAAGAACGCAGCCGGCAACTCCATTTTCAATGGCTCGGGGGGTTGCACCGACGAAGAGCTTCAAACCGGCGACACGGAGTACTGCAACCTGCAAGGCGTGGAGCGCGATACGCTTTTCATCAAGGCCGGGTATCAGCTTTCCATGCGCACGATCTATCAGGACTTCACGGGCGAATTCGTCATGCATTGCCATATCCTCGACCACGAAGATCGCGGCATGATGGAGAACGTCAGTATCGTCTCGCCGATGACAGCCTATCTGCAACGCGTGACCGCGCCGTTCGCTACTGCATCGGCAAACGCGGGCAAGTGGCTCGCGCGTCTGCGCGGCGAGGATGAAACGCAAGTCGCGCTGGCAGCCTCGCTGTGTTCGGCGAAAGACTATGCCAGGCGTTGAGATGCTTTTGTAAGTTATCCGGGTCGGGACGTTTTGATGTTTAATGAAGACATCGAATGCGTGCACACCCGGAGAATCATCTTGGCTCAGTCGAAGTTTCAGGCCGTCTACATGCGCGGCGGCACCAGCAAAGGCGTATTTTTTCGCGACGACTGGCTACCCGCCGACGCTGCCGTGCGCGACGCCGTCCTGCTACGCGTGATCGGCAGCCCCGACCCTTATGGCCAGCATATCGACGGCTTGGGCGGCGCGACCTCCAGCACGAGCAAGGTCGTGATCATCGGTCCTTCCTCGCGTGAAGATTGCGACGTGGACTATCGCTTCGGTCAGGTCGCCATCGACCGGCCGGTGGTCGACTGGTCCGGCAATTGCGGCAACCTGACTGCGGCGGTCGGTCCGTTCGCCATCGCGCAGGGTCTCGTCGATGCCCCGCGTAACGGCACGGCCACCGTGCGCATCTGGCAGGCGAATATCGGCGCGAAGATCATCGCGCATGTGCCGATGAAAGACGGCGAAGTGGTCGAAGAAGGCGACTTCGAACTCGACGGCGTGACCTTCCCCGCAGCCGAGATCAAGATCGAATTCCTCGATCCAGCCGGCGATGCAAACGAGAGCATGTTTCCGACCGGCAACGCTATCGACGTGCTCGACGTGCCCGGCGTCGGCTCGGTCGAAATGACCATGATCAACGCGGGAAACCCGGCCATTTTCGTGGATGCGGCATCGCTCGACTTGAAAGGCAGTGAACTGCAGCGCGACGTGAACAGCGACAGCGCCTTGCTGCAACGAGCCGAAGCCATTCGCGCTCACGCCGCGGTGCGCATGGGTCTCGCCGCGTCAGCCGACGAAGCCACGCAATCGCGCCCGCATACCCCGAAGCTCGCCTTCGTCGCGAAGCCCGCGAGCTATGTCGCATCGAGCGGCAAGCATGTCGATGCGAGCGCGCTCGACATCAACGCGCGCATCTTTTCCATGGGCAAGCTGCATCACGCGATGACGGGCACGGGCGCCGTGGCTATCGCCGTCGCGGCGGCCATTCCGGGGACGGTCGTCAACCGGCTCGTCGCGAATGCGCACGCACCGGTGCGCTTCGGGCATCCTTCCGGCAGTCTCGAAGTGGGCGCGAAAGCCGAGCAACGCGACGGAAGCTGGACCGTGACAAAAGCCATCATGAGCCGCAGCGCGCGGCGTCTGATGGAAGGTTTCGTCTTCGTGCCGTCGTCGGTCACGATGAAGTAAGCTGGACGTGGCGTAACTTTTGATGCACCCTCGCACAGGTCATCGCCCGCGCCTCGCCTTTCATGAACGCCTCTTTCGAATCTTCCACGCGCGACGCGTCTCACGTCGGCGTCTATGTTCATCCCGCCGATGCAAACGCCGGCCAATGGACGGTCAGTCACGCGGACCGGCCGCATCTGTATCGCATCCTGCATCGTCTGAATGCGGGCGAAGTCCGTGTCGATACAGTGGTCGACCTCGACAATCTCGAAGCCAAGCTGCAAAAGTGGCGGCGTGAAGGCTTCGTGAAGCATCGGGAAGATCAGGCGTCGTCTCCAAACCGTCATGCGTTCATGCAGGACTTGAAGCGCGCGGCCGTTGCAAGCGTGGGCGTCGTGAGCATGGTGGACAGCACGGTCATCGACTCCGTGTCCATGCCGACGGGTGCGGGCGGACCCTTCGTTCCCGCACCGAACCCGGCCTATCTCTTCGCGGCACGCTCACGCGACATCCTCTTGGACATCGTCGAGAACCGGCGCCTCTTGCTGATCGGGCATACGGGAACGGGCAAGACGAGCCTCATCGAACAAGTCGCCGCGCATACGAATCAGGGCGTGCTGCGCTCGAACATGAACGGCCAGACGACAGTCGGCGACTTCGTCGGCTTCTGGACCGTCAAGGGCGGCGAGACCATCTGGATCGACGGCGTGTTGCCCACCGCCATGCGCGAAGGTCTCTGGCTGATCGTCGACGAAGTGGACTTCGCCGAACCCGCGATACTCGCCGTCCTCACCGCCGTACTGGAACCCGGCGGACGTCTCCTGCTCAAGGAGAGGGGCAACGAGATCGTGACGCCGCATCCCTCGTTTAGATTGTTTGCGACAGCCAATGCAGTCGGCGCGATGAGTCAATATCGGCACTTGTATCAGGGCGCCAACGTGATGAACGAAGCGTTCCTCGACCGCTGGCGCGTGTATCAATTCGACTACCTTTCTCCCGCCGATGAAGCCGAGGTGCTCGTGCGTACCTTCGGCGAAGGCGTGAGCGCATCCATGGCGACGACGCTTGCCTCCATCGCGGCGGACTGTCGCGCTGCCTTCGCGCGCGAAGATCTGTCGAGCGCGTTCTCCACGCGCAGGCTGCTCGACTGGACCGCGCTCATGCTGAGAAGCGGCGACCCGGAAGCCGCCGCGGGTCCGACGATCTACGCCAAGGTCAGCGCCGAGGACGCCGCGTTGATCCGCGATATCGTGCAGCATTACATCGCGAGATGAACGCATCGACGCCGATGGATGACGACAATCTCGCGAAGCTCGCGCGCACGCTGGCTCGTCGTGACGATCTGGAAATCGGCTTCTCACCGGACGGGCCTGTCGTGCGCGGCAAGCTGCTTTTGCTGCCGGATACGCTCGACCCGACGACGCAAAACGACACGGTTAAGGGCTATCTCGACTTGCTCGTCGCGCGGCATTGTCATTGCGATTCAGACGCACTCGACAAGACGGCAGCCGGTGCACGCGGTATCGCTCGCGCACTCGACGACAGACGCGCATGCGCCCTTCTGCTCGATGCTTACCCCGGTGCCGAAGCGTTATTGCGTTCGTACCGCGAGCATCGGCAGGAACTCGTGCTTGGCGGCTGGCAGAAGCTCGGTTGGCGCGAGCAACTTGCTTGGCGCGTCGAACGCGCGCTCTGGAACGAGCAAGCGACGGCCGTGGAGGACACGCCATCGTTGGGCACGGCGCTTCATGTGATGGAAGATATCCTGCGCGAAGGGCGCGCGAGCGTATCGACGGAACAAAGCGTGCGTCTTGCAATGCGCGCGCTCGAACGCATTGCAGCGCTATCGGCGGGCGACATCAACAACATGATGTTCACCGTGGACCACGAGTCGGCATCCGAGCCCGAATACGACGCAACCAGCGAAGAGTCGACGCCCGCGCATTCCAGCGCGGCGCCACTCGACGATTCCTCGCCCGATTCTCAAGGCGATGCCATCGCGCCCGAAAGCAATGCATCGCCGATCGAACGACCGACACGCTCCGTTCCCCTCACCACGGAATTCGATCGCGTGACCGATCTCACCGGCATGGGCGACCCCACCGCATGGCGCAAGCTGCGCACGCTGGCGCGCGCACAAACAGGGCCGTTGAAGGCACGTCTTGAACGCGCATTGAAGGCCGACGAACAAACGCACTGGCAGCGCGAACAGGAACGCGGCGAACTCGACCGGCCGTCGCTCGTGCGTCTTGCAACATCGCCTGGCTATCGCACGCCGTTTCGTGCGGCACGCGCGCGTCCCGGCCGCGATGCCGCCGTCACGCTGCTGATCGATCGAAGCGGCTCCATGGCTGGACGCAAGATCGAACTTGCACGGCTATGCGCGACCGCGCTGTGCGACGCGCTCGAACAACTCGGCTTCGCGTGCGAAGTGCTGGGCTATAGCTCGATAGAAGACGCGGACATGCGCGCTTATTACGAGCGCTGGCTCTCTAGTGGACACACGCCGCCCGAAGGCTTCAATCGCTTTGTCGAAAGACTCGATTTGCAAGTCTATAAGCGCTTCGATTCGGCCAATCTCAGCGGGCTTGCGCGCATAGCATGCGGCCATGAAAATCCCGATGGCGAAGCGCTGACCTGGGCCGCCGAACGATTGCTCGCGAGACGTGCGCGCCGTCGCATACTGATGGTTTTGTCGGACGGTTATCCGGCGACGGGAGAAGGTCATCCCGCGCTTTTGCGTAGCGATCTGCGCGAGCGTGTGCGCGAAGTGCTCGCGCGTAAGGTGGAACTCATCGGTATCGGCATACTCGATGACGCGGTCGAAGAGTTCTATCCCGTATGCAGCGTCGTGAAAGAGCTTCAGCAGTTGCCCGCGGCGGCGTTCGAAGTGCTGGGGCAGACACTGCTCGGGCATCGGGAATGGATGCTGGAACACATCTAAACGCGCTTCCTCGCCATATAGCGGCCGGGCGTCGTGCCGAAGGTGCGGCGAAACACATCGATGAATGCGCTGATTGACCTGAACGATGTGGTGTTCTGGCGTTGCGACGGGTTCGGCGAAGTCGCCGTAGAACGGTTGCTGTCCTGCTGCATTGACGATTGCGGCTTTTATAGTGCCTCCATGACGATGCATCCAGTCTAGCCATGCGAGCGCGGCCAATCTCCGGTATAAAAGCCAATCGATACGGCAAACCGGCCATGACTACACCGCTCATTCGCCCCGACCTCGTCACTTCGCAAGACGGGCCTTTTCTCGCTGCCGCCGAACACACGCAAGCCGCGCCGCGCGAAATGTCCCTGCACAGTCACGCGCGCGGAAAGTTGATGGGCGCGTTGAGCGGCCTCATGTCGATAGGTCTCGAATCTAGGGCGCAACGCGGCGGTGCTCGACGCGCTGCGCGAAAGCCGGCGCCGATGTCACGATCGCCCTTGATGAAAACGAGGATGCGATGTCGCGTGCTTTCGAAGCGCAGTTCGCGGAAGGCGTCGATATCGTGCTCGACTATCTCTGGGGTCCTGGTGCGCGTGCCTTGTTGATCGCCGCCGCGAAAGCATTGGACGATGGCCGTGTCTTGCGCTTCGTGCAGATCGGCTCGATTGGCGGCGCCGAGATCGGCTTGCCGGGCGCCGTGCTGCGTTCCACTGCAATCACGTTGATGGGCAGCGGGATCGGCAGCGTTGCACTGCCGCGCTTGCTCGAATGCGTGAAGGCGGTACTGAACGCGGCTGCATCGGGAGCATTACGTGTCGATGCAAAAGCGGTGCCGCTCTCGCAGTTGAGCGAGCACTGGGACGGCAACGACAACAAACAGCGCACGGTGTTCGCCATGCGTTGAAGTTTAAAGTCCCGGCGCACCGCTCTCAGCGCAAGTCCGCGCGAAGGTCTCGCACACCGCGTCCCAGGCGTTGACGCAAGAGCGTGCGCAGGGTTGCGCCATCGACATAACCGACTTCGGCCGCGATAGCTTCGAGGTCGAGACCGCTGCCATGCAAAAGCGCCTGCGCGCGTTCCACCCGCAGATCCTGAAAGTACGCGAGCGGAGACTTGCCGAGCACGTCCTGACACCGGCGTTGCAGCGAACGCGTGCTCGTCGCGAGCGCGCTGGCGGCCTCCTGAAGCGAGAAGCCTGACTTGAGGTGCTCTCGCGACCATCGCTCGAAACGCAGAATGAGCGGATCGGCTTGCGCCAGATGATTGGGGATCATGTAAGGCGCTTGGGAGGAGCGAAGGTCCGCAAGCAGATAACGCGACACCAGATTCGAGAGTTCCGGGCTTGCCTTGCGGATCAGCCACAACGCCAGATCGAGATGTCCCAGTGCCGCGCCGGCCGTCACGCCCACATCGGTCGGCACGAGCATGCGCGATTCGTCGAGCAGCACATGCGGATAGCGCTGCCGGAAAAACGGACCGAGCCACCAGGTCGTCGTCGCTTCGCGATGATCGAGCAGCCCGGTTTCCGCCAGCAGAAACGTGCCGATGCACGACGCTGCGATAAGCGCGCCCTCGTCGTGCCATTGCAGCAGTTGCGCTCTGGCCTTTCTCACATCCGGCCGTTCGAGCGCGGGAACGAGCAACTCGGGCGTGCCGGTGCTCAATGCCGGCACGATCACCCAGTCGGGCTTCAGGTCGGCTGCAACCGGCCGAACCGGAATGCCGAATCCCTGCGCCGAGCGGACCTTCTTGCGCACGCCGACCAGCGAAACATCGAACCGAGGCGCACCGCCCGTGGCCTGAGCGGAGAACTTGTTGGCGAGCGTGAACGCATCGAGCAAGACCGTGAGCCCGGTATCGAACAGGCTTTCCAGAGCGACGATTGAAATTCGCATGGCGTAAATGCCCTCAAAGTTGGCATTTGCGACGATACCGGTTTTTGCGCCCTAAGACTACAGTGAGCTCCGTTGTACATCGCAACGCAGTCAAGGAAGGAGTTCACCCATGAAGGTATTCGCAGTTGGATCCATCACCAATCCGCCCACACCGGAGCAGCAGCAACGGATCATGCCGAAGGAGGTTCCACATACCCTGCAGCTTTATCTCGATGGCAAGATCGAGCAATTCTGGTTCCGTCAGGACCGTCCGGGCGTGATGTTTCTGATGGACGTCGAATCGGTCGACGCGGCCCGAGCGGAAGTCGGCGCGCTGCCGCTGACCGAAAGCGGTTTCATGACTTTCGACCTGATTCCGGTGGGTCCGCTCGCGCCGCTTGGGCGGTTGATTCAGAAGGGCTGATCAGGCGCGTCATGAAAGTCGAAGGGCGGCCATTCATCGGCCGCCCTTCGACACGCTACTTCGCAAACGTCTACTTCTTTCCGTCGATCACCGCGACAACCTCATCCCGCGTGTATTCCTTGTTAGCCAGCGCGCCCGTTGGCGTCTTGGCCAGCACCGCGTCCAGCTCTTCAGGCTTCACTTCGAGCACCGGCATGCGGATATCGTGCGGAATCTTCTTCCCGGCCAGCACCTGCTGCGTGACCCAGAACGCAAACGACGAAGCCCCCGGCGGAATGGTCACCGACATGGTCTCGTAGCCGGTCTTCTTCTGCTCCGCCCACCACGCCAGTTCTTCCTGCCGGTTGCCGAGGATGATGATAGGCGTCGGCCGGCCCGCCGCCTTGATGGCCTGCGCCGTACCGAAGCCATCGCCGCCTTGCGTGACCACGCCATCGATCTGCGGCAGGGTCGGCAAGATACCCGCAACCTGCTTCTGCGCCACGGTTTGCGTCCAGTCGCCATGCACCGAACCGACGATCTTCAGGCCCGGGTACTTCTTGAGCTGATCGACGATACCCTGATGAATCTCGTCATCCACGGAAACGCCCGCGAGCCCGCGAATTTCCAGCAAGTTGCCCTTGCCGTTCAGACGCTTCGCCAGATAATCCACCTGCATGCGCCCCATGCCCTGAAAATCCACGGCAATGCGATACGCGCACGGTTCGGTCGCGATGCCGTCGAACGACACGACCGTCACGCCCGCGCCGCACGCCTGCTTGATGACGCCATTAAGCGCGGAGGGCGAGACGGCATCGACGGCAATGGCCTTGAAGCCCTGCAATATGAGATTCTGAATCTGCTGGACCTGTTCGGTCGCCTGACTCTCGGCGGTCGTAAAGGTGGGTGCGGCCGCGACGACCTTTTGCTTTACAGCCGGGTCCGCCACGTTTGACCAGCTCTTCAACATCTGCTGACGCCAGCTATTGCCCGCGTAGTTGTTCGAAAGCGCGATCTTGAGCGACGAAGTATCGCCCGTCGCGACTTGCGCCGATGCGCTTGCCGACAACGCCACGAAGCAGGCGCCGGCAAGAAACGACAATACTGTTTTCACGTTGTTGTCTCCTTGTAGATGTGTCTTTATCGTCCGACGCCACGCACGCTCACGGCCACGGAATAGAGTGAAGAAGTCGCCGCGATGAACAAGCGATCGCGATTCAACCCGCCGAAGGTCAGGTTCGCCACCACTTCGGGAATGAGTATCTTGCCGAGCAACGTGCCGTCCGGCGCATAACAGTGCACGCCGTCTTCCGCGCTCGTCCAGACATTGCCATGTTCGTCCAGACGCAAGCCATCCGGCACGCCGCTTGGCATGTCCACGAACACGCGGCTATTGCGCAGCGCGCCGTCCTTCGCGACATCGAACACGCGGATATGACGCGGCGCGGTGTCGTCGTGCGATGCCGCCGAATCGGCGATGTACAGCAATGACTCGTCCGGCGAGAACGCAAGACCGTTCGGCTTGACGAAGTCATCGCAAACCAGGCGCACGTGCGTGTCGTCGGGGGAGACGCAATATACGTTGCATCGGCCGATCTCGCTTGGCGCACGATGCCCTTCGTAATCGCTCATGATCCCGTAATCGGGGTCCGTGAACCAGATCGCGCCGTGTGAATCGACCACGACGTCGTTCGGTGAATTGAGCCGCTTGCCTTCGTATTCCGATGCAATCACGACGATGCTGCCATCGTGCTCCGTGCGTGTCACGCGGCGCGCGCCATGCTCGCAACTCACGAGCCGCCCTTCGCGGTCGCGCGTATTGCCGTTGCTGTAATTCGACGGCGCGCGATACACGCCCACGCCCATGCCCGGCGCCCAGCGCAACATGCGGTTGTTGGGAATGTCGCTCCAGATGAGCATGTCCGCCGCCGGAAAATACACCGGACCCTCGGCCCACAGACAATCGCCCGTGATCTTCTGCAGTGGCGCATTGCCCTGCATCAGCCACTTGAAACGCGCGTCGTGAATCTCGAACTCTCCTGACTTCATGTGTCTCCTCCTTTTTTGAATCCGTTTCAGCGCACCACCTTGCCGCCCGCGGCCACCGTCACCGCGATGATGAGCACGCCATACACGATGGAGCGCACGCCCGCATCCGCACCTACCGCGTTGAGCACGGCATTCGTGAGAAAGAGGAACATGGATGCGCCCCACACGCCCGTGATGGTCGGCTTGCCGCCTGTCACGAGCGTGCCACCGATCACGACCACCGCAATCGATATGAGCATGTACTCCACGCCCATGTCGAGCGATGCGCCGCCCGATACCGAAGCGAGCAGCAAGGCCGTGAGCGCGGCGATCATCGAAGAAAGCACGTACGCGATGCAGCGCGTGCGATGCACGTTCACGCCCGCAAGCCATGCCGCGCGCGAGTTCTGACCGATAGCGGAAAGCTGGCGCCCATACACCGCGCGATGCAAGAGCACGCCCAGCACGAGGGATAGAACCAGCGCCACGAGCGCGATATACGGCACGTTGAGGAAGCGTCCCGTCGCAAAGGCTCCGAGCGCGGGAGGCGGCGGCGGCAGTTGCCGTCCTTGCGTGATGGCGACCGACTGAATGATGAAGCTCGACGACAGCGTGGCGATGATCGGCGGAATGCGCAGCAAGCGAATCAATGCGTAATTCACGAGGCCGATCACGATCCCCACGCCCAGCACCGCCGCAATGCCGAGTGCAATGCCGCCGTTCGTGCCGCCCATCACGTGCATGCCGACGACGCCCGCAAGCGCTATCGTCGATGGCACCGACAAGTCGATATTGCCCACGCCCGACGTGATGACGAGCATCTGCCCGAGCCCGACGAGCACCATGAAGACGCCGTAAGTGAGCGCGGTCTGCGCGACATTGCTCGCAATGCCGAAGCCGAAGATCACGACGATGGCGAACCACACCAGCACCGCGCCGACGAACGACCAGGCCCAGGGCGCCTGAATGCTCTTGAGGCGCGTCCAAATGCTTCCATTCTTGTCCGCGAGTGTGTTCATCGGCGCTCTCCACGTTGCAGCAGCACGCGCAACGAAAGCACGACGATGAGAATCGCGCCTTGCATGCCGACCTGCCAGTCCGACGAAATGTTGAGGAACGCGAGGAACGATGCCGCGAGCGTCAGCGTGATCGCACCCAGCACCGCGCCGATCACCGACACGCGTCCACCGACGAATTCGCCGCCGCCGAGGATCACGGCCGCGATGGAAAGCAGCGTGTAACGCAGTGCAAGGTTGGCATCGGCGGAAGTGGTGAGACCGAGCAGCGACAGACCCGACAGGACGCCGAACACGCCCGCTATGCCATACAGTGTCGCCTTGCTGCGCACGAGCGACCAGCCGAAGCGGCGCATTGCGCGCGGATTGCCGCCCGCACCACGAATGCGCACGCCCGCCGACGAGCGCATGAGCAGCAAGTGACCGATGATCGCGATCAGCACCGACCACACGATAGGCGCGGCGATGAAGGGCGTCTGATAATTCATTGCGTTGCCGAGCCACGTGGGACTCGTGCCGCCAGGCGACGGCAAGAGCACGATTGCAAGGCCGCTCCACACGAACGAAAGCCCGAGCGTGACGACGATAGACGGTATCTGGCGCAACTCGATGAGCGCGCCGACAGCCGCGTATGCAAGCACGCAACCGACGAGCGTCAACGCGCCGAGCCACGGCGTCTTCACGAGCAGCGTCGCGCCGATGCACGCGACGAGACTCACGAATGGTCCGATGGAAAGGTCGAGGTCGTTCACGGTGATGATCGCAAGCTGCGCAAGCGTGGCGAGCACGATCGGCACGGCGAGATTCAGCAGCAGGCTGGAACCGAAGTAACTCATCACCGTGGGCTGCATGACGAGAATCGGCACCAACACGGCGACGAGCGAGATGGCGGGAAGCAAGGCGCGCAAACGTGCTTGCGTATTCGATGCGTTGGCGCGGGTGTTACTACTGGCGGGCGTCATGCTGCTTGCTCCTCAAAACTCGCCGCGAGCAGCGCTTCTTCCGTGCATTCGTCCGCATGCAGCACACGCGTGACGTGACTCGAACGGAACACGTAAGTGCGGTCGCAGTGCGACAGTTCCTCGTTTTCGGTCGTGTACCAGATGAACGTGCGGCCTTTCGCGGCTTCCGCATGCACGAGCTGATAGATGTCGCGTTTCGTGCCGACATCGACGCCGCGTGTGGGATCGTCCATCAGGATGAGTTCCGCATTCGATGCAAGCGCGCGGGCAAACAGCACCTTCTGCTGATTGCCGCCCGAGAGCGACAAAATGCCCGCGTTCATCGACGCACCGCGTATGCCGATCTTCGCGCGCCATGCTTCGACCACTTCACGGGCCGCCGCGAGATCGACCAGACCGCGCGCGCGTTTCATGCCGCCCGCAAGCCAGCGCAAGTCCAAATTCTGCGCAATCGACCACACCGGGAACACGCCGTCGCGAGCGCGATCGCCCGCCACGAAAGCGACTCTCGCATTATTCGTCGCGGCTTCGTAGATGGCGAGCAACGCTTCGGTCTGCCCTTGTCCCGCAAGTCCCGCAAAGCCGACGACTTCGCCACGCGCGGCATCGACGGATGTCTCGCGTTTGGCACCCAGCGTCCAGCGAAAATGCCGCTCGTCATTGCGCGCGTTCTGCTCGCGCACCGCGCCCGGCGTCTTGTCGGCTTCGAGATGCTGCCCCATTGCCTGGATGATCGATTCGCGCTTCGCATCGTCACGGCCCAGCACGCTGACGATACCGCCATCGCGCATGACCATCACGCGGTCCGCCACGCGCTCTATTTCGCCCAACATATGCGTAATGAGCAGACACGTAATGCCGCTTTGCGCCGCCTTGCGCACGAACGCAAGCAACTGGTCGGCGGTGTGAGCATCGAGCGAAGACGTCGGTTCGTCGAGAATCACGAGACGCACGGGCGCATCCGTCACCGTGAAGCCGCGCGCGATTTCCACCATCTGTTGCTGAGTGAGGGTGAGATCGGAAACGAGCTCATTGCCCTTCAATCCATTGCCGGGAAAAATCTCTTCGAGCTTCTCGCGCATCAACGCCGTGGCGCGACGCCGCCAGCCGCGTCCATGCAATTGCGGGTGCACGACGCACATGTTCTCGGCAACCGTCAGGTTCGCGCATAGCGACAGTTCCTGGAACACGCAGCGCACGCCTGCATCGCGTGCGGAGTTGGCGTCGTAGCCTTCGGCATGCTTGCCGTCCACTTCGATGGTGCCCTGCGTCGGTTCGTACACGCCCGCGAGCACGGCCATCAGGGTGGACTTGCCTGCGCCGTTATGACCGGCAATACCCACGCACTCGCCTTGCAGGAAGGTGAAATCGACATCGGCCAGCGCGCGCACGCGGCCGAACGTCTTGCCGATGCCTTCGAAGCGAATCAGCGCGGCGCGCTTACCGGCATGACCGGTGCCGCCGCTGTTACCGGTATCAAAAGTTGCACTCATTCACGTGCTCCATGTGTGGAGAAAGCGGCGCGGCCCTTTGAGGCATGCGCCGCCATGGAGATCACTTCTTGTCGAGCAGCGCGACGGTTTGCGGCAACGTGTAGGTGACATCGCTGATGCCGCCCGGTGGCGTCGCCGCGAGCTTCGCGGGCAATTCCTGTTGCGAGATTTCAAGCAGCGGCACGTTGATGGTCACTTCCTTCGGGATCTTCTTGCCTGCCAGCACTTGCTGCGCGACCCAGAAAGCAAAGCTCACCGCGCCCGGCGGATTCGACAGCGAACGCGACTGATAGCCGGCTTTCGTCTGCTCATTCCACCAGTTGAGTTCGGGATACGTGCTGCCGATAATCATCGGCGGCGTCGGGCGATTGGCTGCCTTGAACGCCTGCGCGATACCGAAGGACATTTCGCCTTCGGTCGCGACGCCATCCACTTGCGGCAGCGTCGGCAAGATACCCGCCACGGCCTTTTGCGCGACCGATTGCGTCCAGTCGCCATACACGGAGCCGACGAGCTTCATGCCCGGATGCTTCTTCATGCCTTCGAGCACGCCTTCATGCATGAGGTTGTCGACCGAGATGCCGGCCACGCCACGCACTTCGAGGATATTGCCGTTGCCGTTGAGACGCTGCGCCAGAAAATCGACGCCCTGTTCCGCCCAGCCCTTGAAGTCGAAGTTGACGCGATACGCGCAGGGTTCATCGACGATGCCGTCGAACGACACCACGACCACGCCGGCCGCGCATGCCTTCTTGATGGTGCCGTTGAGCGCGGTGGGCGAGACGGCATCGATCACGATGGCGTTATAGCCTTGCAGGATGAGGTTTTGCACCTGTTGCGCCTGCTCCGTGACCTGATTCTCCGCCGTGGTGAACGCGGGCGCGGCGGCGACCTTCTTGTCCTTGACCGCCTGCTCCGACACGGCGTTCCAGCTCTTCAGCATGGACTGCCGCCAGGCGTTGCCGCCGAAGCTGTTGGACAACGCGATCTTCTTCTGCGAGGTATCGCCGGTTGCGACTTGCGCGTGCGCACCGGTTGCGATGAGGCATGAGGCCAGCGCGAGCGCGGCCGTCTTTCCATTGCGGAACATCCTTGTGTCTCCTTTCATGTCGCCTGCTATCGTTGATTGAATTAGCGTTTTGTCAGGCCGAATGCGTATGGACGATCAGGGCGCGTTCGGCCCTCCCCCTGTGTCGAGAGATAAAGAATGGTACGACTGTTCGAGAAAATTGCGGGCGTTGCGCGGGGCGAGGCCGAGGCTTTGAGACGACATCATGATCACACGCCTTTCGTAAGCGCACGGGCGCGGATGCCGGTGCGATGCTTGCCAGGAGTTGCCATTACCTTTGTCTGTCGCGGTCAGGCCAATTGCAGTGGTCAGGCCACTATACCGCCGAGGCAGTATAACGACTGCCTTTGGCTCGCGCAATTCGATTAACGGAACGGGTAAGGAGATGTCTCCGCGAGCGCGGAGCGTGGGCAACGCAACGCCTGACGGAAGATAAGCCTAGCGCGAACGCAAGCGCCGCTCGACCGCGCGGGTCGCGAGCGTCACCGGATAGCAATAAACGAAGAACAACGCGAGCGCGCTCATGTACATGAGCACGGTGAAGCTCGAATGCGCGACCGTCGTGCTGGCGATCTGCGCGGTATCGAGCACGTCGTGAATGCCGACGAGCGATGACAGCGCCGTGCCCATCGTGATGATCGCGTAGACGTTCATCCACGGCGGCAGCATGCGGCGCATGCATTGCGGCAGCACGATCAGCAAGAGAATCTGCCGGCGCGACATGGCGAGCGAACCGGCGGCATCCCATTGCGTGGAGGGAATGGACTGCACCGCGCCGCGAAATACCTCGGCAATATTCGCGCTCGCCGGCAGCGCGAGCGCCGCAACCACCTTGAGCCAGTCGGGAAACGGCACGATATGTCCGCCGAGATCGAACTCGAACGGAAACACATAGGTCGTGAAAAAAATCAGCACGAGCCACGGCGCATTGCGAAACGCCTGCACCCAAAGCCGCGCCGCCCGCCCGACGATACCGCGAGCCAGCGAGAGCGAACCGACGAACACACCCAGCACCGTGCCGAATGTCAACGCGCCGATGCTCACCGCGACATTGATTGCGAAGCCATGCAGCAACGCGGGCAGCCATCGAACGAAATCGGCAAGCAGCTGCGCGCCGGGAATATCGCGCGGCGCCATGAGCCATAGCACGAGCGCGGCCACGGCAATGGTCGCGCCCGCATAGGCGCCGGGTCTATCGCTGACCATAACCGGGCACCGCAAGCCGCCGCTCTATCCAGCGGCCCGACACGTTGACGAGCGCCGTGAGCGCGTAGAAGAACGCGAGTATCAGCAGCATCAACGCGAGTACGTTGTCACGCTGCGTCCAGATCATGATCGATTGATACGTGATGTCTCCTACCGCGATAGCCGATGCAATCGCCGATGCCTTGACCAGTTCCACCGCATTGTTGACGAGCGCGGGCAGCGCCGCGCGTAACGCCAGCGGCAACTCCACGCGCAAGAAGCGCGTCTTGCGCGAGAAGCCGAGCGAGTCCGCGCCTTCGAGCGTTTCGCGCGGCAAGGCATCGAAACCGGCGCGCAGCGCTTCGGCATGAAACGCGCCCTTGTTTATCGAAAGCACGATCACGACCCACAGAAAGGGTTTGAGCGGATTGTCAGCGCCATGCGCCTGCAGATGCTGCGTGATGAGCGTATTGAGCACGAGAAACGCGCAGTACAGTTGCACGATGGTCGGCGTATTGCGCGTGAGTTCGATCACGCCGCGCGCAATGCCTTCGAGCAACGCGCTGCTCGAACGCAACGCCACGAGCAAGACCACGCCGACGATTGCGCTGCCGAGCAGCGTCGCCGCAACGATGCCGATCGATAAGCCGATGCCGCTCACGAACGACGCGCGATCGTAGCTATCGAGCAGAAAGCGGTAGTCGAGTCCCGCGTGCTGCGCGCGTGCAATCAACTCGTGCGCGAACGATGTCATTTCGACGACACCTGCGTCGTGTGCCATTGCGCGAGCGCGGGCGATGGCGGTGCGAGACCGTTCTTCGCTTCGACATCGATCAGCCAGCCTGTGCGATGCCAGTCGCGCACGAAGGTATCGATACGTGCGGCCGTGTCCCTTTCGCCCTGCCGCACCCAGATCACCGAAGGCGCGGGCGCGAGTTCGGGCTGCAAGGTTCGATACGCGCGCCACTCGGGATCGCGCTGTTGCAGCGGATAGAGCAGCGGCGCGGCATCGTGAACCGCGGCTACGCAGTTGCCGCCCTTCAGCGCGAGCAAGGACTCGGCCGCGCCGGGAAACGCGCGCGGAATCGCGCCATACTTTTCGACCACGGGCTTGATGTAGCTGCTGCCCTGCGAGATGCAAACCGGTTTGCCGCGCAGATCTTCCCAGCGCGTGATGCCGCTCGTATTCGCCGTGATCGCCGTGCCGCCCACTTGATAGTAAGGCGTCGCGACATGATCGAGAATCTCGCCGCGCTGCTCGGTGAATTCCATATTGGCGACGAGTATGTCCACCTTGCCCTGCTGCAAGAACTGCACGCGCGTGGAAGGCTGCACTGAGACGAGTTGCGCGTTCACGTTCAGACGCTTCGCAATGTCCTGCGCCAGATCGACATTGAAGCCACGCAGCTTTTGCGTGGCTGGATCGATGGAACCGAATGGACCGCCTGTGATCATCACGCCCACGACGATCTCATGACGCGAGTCGATGCGATCGAGCGTGGCATCCGCGTGCGCCGTTCCTGCGCTGACGCCTGCGAGAGTCAGCGCGGCGAGCGTCGCGCGCTTGAGCTTGAAAATAAGAGAAGATTGAAGCGATACGGCAGATGACATCGAAGCCTCGGCTTGCATGTTCGAGTTGCGGGACACGCTAGCGTAGGCACAGCGCCGCGCGCTGCAAACGAATCTGATCTGCTAAGGAAAGCACGCGCCGAGAAAAGCGCCGTCACGCCGCATATAAGGTTGTGAAGATTGCTTCGTTCGGAAAGCATCGCGCCATTCCTACAATGGGCCTCTCACCCAAGAGGTAGCGCCGAAGCGCCCGAATGATTCCACTTTCTAGCCACGCATGATGTCTCTCGTCTACGGGCGCGCCGTCGCCAGACTCGATATGGAACCGCTAGCGGGCCTCGTCACGATGCGCGACGTCCATCTGTCGTATGGGACCACGCCCGTGCTGCGCGGTATCGATCTGAGCGTGAAGCGCAATCAGGCCGTATCGATCATCGGGCCTTCGGGCTCGGGCAAGTCGACGATACTGCGTTGCATCAACGGCCTCATCACGCCCGAGCGTGGCGAAGTGCGCGTAAACGGTGTGGATGTCGCGGCCTTGACGCGCGACGAGCAGAAGATCGAATTGCGCAAGCGCATTGGCTTCGTGTTTCAGCAATACAACCTCTTTCCGCATCTCACCGCGCTCGAGAACCTCACCATCGCGCCCGTCCGCGTACTCGGCACGAGCCGCGCCGAAGCCGAACACACGGCGCGCGCATTGCTTGCCAAGGTGCGTCTCGCCGATAAAGCCCACGCGTATCCCGGCGAACTCTCGGGCGGACAGCAGCAACGCGTGGCCATTGCACGCGCGCTTGCCATGCGGCCCGAACTCATTCTCTTCGACGAAGTGACCTCCGCGCTCGATCCGCAAACGGTCGGCGAAGTGCTGAATGTAATCGGCGAACTCGTGGACGAAGGCCTTACGTGTGTGCTCGTCACGCACGAGATGCGCTTTGCCGAGGACATCAGCGACCGCGTGGTCTTCACCGAAGGCGGCGTGATCGTCGAGGAAGGCACACCCGCACAACTTTTTCATGCGCCGCGCGACGAACGCACGCAGCGCTTTCTCGACAGCGCGGGCACACGCGTGCGGCGCACGCGTTCGCGCTCATCCCTGACGCTAGCATCGAATCAATCGTGACGACACCCTCCATCGCCCCTCACATCACGCAGCGCGTCGATACGCTCGTCGCTCAAACGCATGCCATTCTCGAACGCGATGGGCTCACGCGTAACGCGCTCGCCAACATCGCGGCCGCATTGCAGACACTTGCAGACCAGCCCGAGCTTTTCACCCGCGAAGCCTTTCCTCCGCCCGATCCGGCCAGTGGCGATACGTCGACGCGCTACCGTCTCAATCCGGGCAGCGATGGCATCGCGCTCTATTTGAACTCGCTGTTGCCCGGCAAGGCGACGATCCCGCATAACCACGACACGTGGGCCGTGATCGTCGCGGTGGAAGGCAGCGAGTTGAACCGCGTGTATCGCCGCACGGACGACCGCAACGACGAGGACCGCGGGAGCGTCGAGGTGGACCGCGAAGTGCTGGTCGAACCGGGCACGCCCATCGCTTTCCTGCCCGACGATATCCACAGCATCCACGTGACCGGCGAGCAGCCGACGCTGCACTTCCATCTCTACGGCAGGCCGCTCGAAACGCTCACGGGACGTCTCGGTTTCGAAAACGGCAAGATCGTTCGATACAACCAGACGCATCTGCACCATCAGACCCAGGCGGTCGGCTGATGACGGACGAGCGTACCGCGCTCGCCACGCGGCTCATGCACGCGGGTCTCGCTGGCTTCGAGAATGGCGCGGCGCCGGTGAACATGCCTGTGGTACGCACGAGCACCGTGCGCTTTGCCAGCAGCGCCGACTACGAGCGGTTGCACAAACAACGCCACGATGGCGAGGATGTCGCGACTTACGGCCGTCATGGCACGGCGACGCATCGAGCGCTCGAAGCGGTGATCGGCGAACTCGAAGGCGCGGCGCACGCGTTGCTCGCGCCATCGGGTGCATCCGCGATTACGCTGGTGTTCCTGGCGTTGTTGTCGCCGGGCGATCACGTCTTAATTCAGGACAGTGTGTATGGCCCGGTGCGCGAGCGCATCGAGCCTCTGCTTGCGCGGTTCGGCATCGCAGCCACTTACTTTGCCGCGCAAGACGGGCCGCCGCGCCATGCGTTGCGCGCGACGACGCGGCTCGTCTATGTCGAGTCGCCGAGTTCGTTTCTGTATGAGGTCGTCGATCTTCCCGCGTTCGGTGCGTTCGCCCGCGAGCACGGCCTCTTGCTCGCCGCGGACAACACGTATAGCGCCGGCGTTCTGCATCGACCGCTCGAACACGGCGCGCATATCTCCATTCAGGCGACGACGAAGTACATAGGCGGACACTCGGACATCATGCAGGGTGCGGTTGCAACGAACGACCGCGCGCTTGCACTGCGTCTGCGCGATACCCACGATGCTCTCGGCCTGGCTGTCGGCGCGGACGATGCCTATCTGGCGCTGCGTGGCGCGCGCACGCTCGGCGTGCGGCTTGCGCAACATGCGCGGCATGCGCTGGCCATCGCTGAATATTTGCAGACGGAGAGCGCGGTCGCGCGTGTCTATCATCCCGCGTTGCCGGACGATCCGTCACACGCGCTTTGGCGTCGTGATTTTCAAGGCGCGAACGGTCTCGTGTCGTTCGCATTCGCACGCGGCAAGACGCCCGATGCAGCCCGCGCCTTCGTCGATGCCCTGCGTCTCTTTGCGCAAGGCGCGTCGTGGGGCGGCTTCGAAAGCCTTGCGCTCATCGCCCCTGCATCGCGGCTTCGCGTGCATGGCTATTTCACTGAAGATGCGCCGGTCGTGCGGCTGCACGCGGGTCTCGAAGACCCCGCCGATCTGATCGACGATCTTCGCCGTGCCTTCCGGCTCACCTGTACCTGACCTCCCATGCCTTCATCATTTGACGCCGTGCGCTTCATCGACGCCGAAACGCTACGCCAGTGGCTCAACGACGGCCGCGAACTCGCGCTGCTCGATGTGCGCGAAGCGGGCCAGTTCGGCGAAGGCCATCCATTTTTCGCCGTACCGTTTCCCTTCAGCCGGCTCGAACTCGATGCGCCGCGCCTCCTGCCGCGCGCCGATGTGCGCATCGCGCTATGCGACGATGGCGCCAACGAAGACGCCGTGGCGCGTCGCGCGGCAGCCCGTCTGCAAGGGCTCGGCTACGGCGATATCGCGATCCTGCAAGGCGGCACGGCCGCATGGCGGCAAGCAGGCTATACGCTCTTTCGCGGCGTGAACGTGCCGTCGAAGACCTTCGGCGAACTTGTCGAACACAAATACGGCACGCCGCATGTCGGCGCCGCGCAACTGCAACGCTGGCGCGCCGAACGCGGCGGCTGTCCGATCTCGCTCATCGACTCACGCACGCGCGACGAACATCGCAAGATGGCGATTCCGGGCGCGGTGTGCGTGCCGAACGGCGAACTGGCGGCGCATATCGACGCCTTCGCGGGCTCGCCCGATACGACCATCGTCGTGCATTGCGCGGGGCGCACGCGCAGCATCATCGGCGCGCAGACCTTGCGCAATCTCGGCATCCGTCGCGATGTCTTCGCGCTGGAAAACGGTACGCAAGGATGGGCGCTCGCCGGTCTTGAGCTGGAACACGGCAGCACGCGCAGTTACGCGGACATCATCCCGAGCGCGGCAAGCGCGCACGACGAGGCCAAGGCACGCGAGCGTGCGCAAGCGCTTGCGCGACGCTTCGGCGTGATTGCGCTCGATGAGGCGAACGCGAACCAGTGGCGTCGCGATACCGCACGCACGACCTATCTGCTCGATGTCCGCACGCCGGAGGAATACGCGCGCGATGGTCTGCCCTTCATTGCCCATGCGCCGGGCGGTCAGCTCGTGCAAGCGACGGATCAGAGCGTGGCGGTGTGTCATGCGCGTCTCTTGTTGATCGACTACGACGGCATCCGCGCGCCGGTCATCGCTCACTGGCTCGTGCAATTGGGCTACGAAGCGGCGACCGTCGACGTGGCCATCGTGTCGAAGTGGAATACGCATGCGCCCGCTGCCGCTGCGCTGGATCGAACCGATCTCCTCGAAGAAGCGCCATCCGCGAACGCAATCGTGCTCGACCTGCGGTCGAGCGCGGCGCATGAGAAAGGCCGGCCGGTTGGCGCGCGCTGGACCGTTCGCCCGCGCGTCTTCGATACGTTGACCGCCTTGCATGCGCGCCTCGACACGCCGCTGGTTTTGTTTGCCGATGCAGCGTCGGAAGCATCGGCGCGTCTCGTCGCCGCCGATCTGCGCGAAGCAGGTTTCGCCGATATCGAACTCGCCGCGTTTGGGCTCGATGCGTGGGAGCAACGTGGCTTGCCCGTGGATCGCGATGCCGTGAAGTTGCCGCAAGAGACGCGCATAGACTATCTCTTCTTCGTGCATGACCGTCATGATGGCAACCTCGATTCCGCGCGCGCGTATCTCGCATGGGAGACGGGGCTGATTGCGCAATGCGAGCCGGACGAGCTCGCCGCGTTCAAGGTCGGCCGGGCGGCGGAACTCGTCTGACGCCGCTTCGCCTTACATGACGAAGCGGGTCGCGCGCTTCAGCTAGCCGGCTGTGCATCCGTTTTCTCATGGAGCCGATGCGCGTAGCGCGAGGCGTCGAAATCGGCGGGGACGTCGCCATGCATGCGCGCTTCGTGCACATCGAGGTCTTCGAGGAACAAATCTTCGCTGATGCGCCGGATCACGGCCGGTATGTCGCGCTTCATGCTCGGCACGTCGCCGACGGGCACGCCACGGCTCACGAATGCCGCCGGATTGAACACATGAATGTTCTTCAGAAACGGCGCGCTGCCCGGCGTTTTCTCGAGATATTCCAGTGCATCTCCAAGATACGGATGCGCGCCGAGGGCGTCGTCGCGTTCGTCGGCGGCAGCGTCGTATCGATCGCGCCAGAGCAGAACGTGATCGGCTATCCGCGCAAGCTCGGGCCGTGCATGCAGGTCCACCGCGTAACCCGTGCCGGCGATGACGAAATCGAACGCGAACGTTTCGTCGCCGACTTGCGCCTTCACTTGCTTGCCCGCGGCTTCGGCATGCTGCCAGGGCGCGCCGAGATGCAAATGAAAATTGTCGAAGCGCGCGACGCGATCGATCGCATCGGCGGGCGCGGTCGAACCGGCGCGTCTGAAGCGCAGGGCGAGCTTCCAGCGCGTGGCATCGGGCAGAGCGGGGAAGTTGTCGTAGGCGCCGGGGTATGCCTTCGCGCGGCTCACGGGCACCGAAGGCAGCGACGCACGCCGCACGAACAGATGCACGGTGGCCGCGCCGGATTCGAGCGCGGTCGCGGCGGCATCGAAGGCCGAAGCCGCCGAGCCGATCACCGCCACCGACTTGCCGCGCAACGCGTTGAAATCGATCGCGTCGGTGGTGTGAGCAACGTGCGTGGCGGGCAGACCGGCGAGCGGCGGCACGATATTCGGCCGCCGTTGCCCGCGACGCCATTGCCTAGGATTACCTTGCGCGCGGTCTCCACGCGCGTCTGAGTGCCTTCGTCGGTCCGCACCGAAAGATGCAGCCGGAAATGCGTGCCCAACGGTTCGATCAGCGTCAGGGTCGTGCCGTATCGAATGGGAATGGCGAGAAAGTGCCGGTACCACGCGAGGTATTCGGCCCATTGCTCGCGTCCGATGCGCTCGATATCCGCATACGACGCTTCGCCATGCCGCGCCTCGTGCCACGCCTGAAAGCTCAACCCCGGCAAACCGGCCTCGGGTCCAGCGAGACTTTTCGGCGTGCGCAGGCGATTCATCCGCGCATAGGTTTGCCAGACGCCCGCACGCGTATCGTCAGGCGCGGCATCGATCACGCTCACCCGCCCGATGCCCGCGCGCCGCAGCCCGAACGCGAATGCCGCGCCCGTCTGGCCGCCGCCGACGATCACGACGTTATGGTCGATGCCCTCGCGGCTCGCGACCCAGTCGTCCGGATCGGGACCGATGAGGCGCAGCGTTTCGCGTGCTTGCTGATCGAAGGCTTGGGTCATGGAACGGGGCATCCTGGGATTGTCGGGATACCGAGTATCGAGCCGCGGATTGGCGGTGCAAACGAAGGAATCGTGCTTTTCTAATGAGCACGCCGCGAACCGCGCCCATATCCTTATGCCAATCCGCTATTTCGCTTGCGCCCCGCGCGGTGATAGCCTCGAACGCCTGTAAAACCGAAGGAAGACCGCACGACATGAAGACCTATCCCGTTCGCACCTTCGAGGACGTGCGCGAGCGCTTGCTTGCCCGCCAGGAGATCGCGCTGCTCGACGTGCGTGAAGAAGATCCGCATGCGCAGAGCCATCCGCTTTTCGCAGCCAATTTTTCGTTGACGCGTCTCGAACTCGACGTGCATGCGCGTCTGCCGCGCCGCGATGTGCCGATCGTTCTCTTCGACGCCGGCGAAGGTCTCGCCGTGCGCGCCGCCGACAAGCTCGACGCGCTCGGCTACACAAACATCGCGCTGCTCGCAGGTGGTCTCGATGGCTGGATTCGCGCGGGCGGCGAAGTCTTTCGCGATGTCAACGTGCCGAGCAAGGCCTTCGGCGAGTTCGTCGAAGCGAAGCGTCACACGCCTTCGCTTTCCGCTGAAACGCTCGACGCGCTGCAGAAGAACGGCGACGATCTCGTCGTGCTCGACGCACGCCGCTTCGACGAATATCAGACCATGAACATTCCGGGCAGCGTGAGCGTGCCCGGCGCGGAACTCGTGCTGCGCGCACGCGCGCTCGCGCCCGATCCGGCTACGCGTATCGTCGTGAATTGCGCGGGGCGCACGCGCAGCATCATAGGCGCGCAATCGCTCGTGAATGCAGGGCTGCCGAACAAGGTGGCGGCGCTGCGCAATGGGACCATCGGCTGGACGCTCGCGGGGCAGACGCTGGAACACGGCAGCAAGCGCCGTTTCGAGGATGACACGGGACGCGCGCCTCGCGATCTGCAAGCGTCACGGCAGGCCGCGTTCGCCCTTGCGCAACGTGCAGGCGTTCGACGTTCCTCGCTCGATGAAGCCGCGCGCTGGGCGCGCGATACGTCGCGCACCACGTATCGTTTCGATGTACGCACGCCAACCGAATACGAAGCCGCGCACGCGCCCGGTTTTCAGAGCGCGCCGGGCGGTCAGCTCGTGCAGGAAACGGAGATGTTCGCGCCGGTGCGCGGCGCGCGCGTCGTGCTCTTCGACGATGACGGCGTGCGCGCCAACATGACCGCCTCATGGCTCGCGCAGATGAACGTCGAAGCGTATGTCGTCGATGAAGCCGGCCCCGATGCGTTGACCGAGAGCGGCCCGTGGCGTCCCGAACGGCCCGCGCCCGCTCCCGTGCCGACCATCGCGCCGAAGGAATTGTCGGCTTTACTCGACGATCCCGCGAGCGGCGTCGTGTTGCTCGACGTTGCACCGAGCGCAAACTACGTGAAGGCGCATATCGTCGGCGCGCACTGGATTCTGCGTTCGCGCATCACGCCCGCTCACGACGATCTGCGCGACCTTCCCGATGCGAAGCGCTACGTCGTCACATGCGGCACGAGCGCGCTTGCGCCCTACGCCGCAGCTGAAATCGCGACGCTCACGAACAAGCCCGTGCATGTGCTCGAAGGCGGCAACGCCGCGTGGGTGCGCGCCGGTTTGCAGACCGAAGGCGGGGAAGCACGGCTTGCGTCGCCACGCATCGACCGGTACCGCCGTCCGTATGAAGGCGTGGGCAATGCGCGCGAAGCCATGCAGGCTTATCTCGACTGGGAATACGGCCTCGTCGCGCAACTGGAGCGCGATGGCACGCATGGGTTTTTCGTGGTGTGATGCCTGGAGAAAGGCGCGTGGTCGGTTCTTATGGCGACGCGCCTTTGCGCAATGGCCGCGAACGGTCTTTATATCAATGGTCGGGGTTCCAGGCTGCGTTGGGTTTTGGATCGCGGCGCATGCCCGTGTTCGCTCGATGAACCCGAGCCGAGGTTGGCATGACATCGTCCCGTACGTTCTAATGCGGAAATACGCGAAAAACGTCCAAACCCCAGCCCTCACGACCGCCGCAGAACCCGCGACAAAACCGCCTCCTCCAACTCCGCAAACCCCTCCGCCGCACGCGAGCGCGGACGCGGCAGCGCCACTTTCGTATCCAGCGTGATACGCCCTTCCTCGATCAGCACCACGCGGTCGCCAAGCGACACCGCTTCCTGCACGTCGTGCGTGACAAGCAGTGCGGTGAATCGATGCTCTCGCCACAGCCGTTCGATCAACCCGTGCATTTCGATGCGCGTCAACGCATCGAGCGCACCGAGCGGTTCATCGAGCAGCAGCAAGTCCGGCCGATGCACCAGCGCCCGCGCCAGCGCCACGCGTTGCCGCTGACCGCCCGACAACTGCGAAGGCCAGTCGCGTTCGCGCTCGGAAAGGCCCACTTCAGCAAGCGTCGCGCGGGCTTCGTCACGCGCCGAACGCGGCAGACCGAGCATCACGTTGTCGAGCACGCTCTTCCACGGCAAAAGACGCGCGTCCTGAAACATGATGCGAACCTGCAACTCGGCATCCGGCGTGGCGGCCCGGCGTTGCAGCACGCCAGCCGTGGTCGCTTCGAGGCCGGCGATCAGCCGCAGCAGCGTGGACTTGCCGCAGCCGCTGCGTCCGACGATCGACACGAAACTGCCGCGCTCGATCGAAAAATCGAGCTTCGACAACACCGTGCGCTCGCCGAAACGCTTCTCCACGCCTTGCAGCGATACCGCGAGATCGCCCTCTGCCGCACGCACGACCGAGCCTGGACGAGGAGC